>NZ_JAJGNP010000001.1 GCF_020782245.1 Sphingobium soli | reverse complement strand
GCCAGCACTGGCGGCCTGACCTGAACCCGATCCTGCCGTAGATCGACGGTTCCTACACCACCCCGCGGGACACGACCGCGACAAAAATCGTGGGACACAGAGACGGTGATTCTGTCGTCCAGGCCAAGAAAAAGGCCCCGCGTCTCACGAGGCCCTTTTGAGTGTCCCACGATTTTGATGGCAGCGCTAGAATCCCAGCGCAGTCTTCTGCTCGTTCCAGTGTAGCGGCAGGTTGACCTGCTTGAGCAGGCGGCGCGGTGTTAGCGACGATGGCTGCCGCCCATCGAGAATGGCTGCAACGATGTCGGGCGACAGAAAAGCGAGCCGGGCAAGACGCTCATCCTCACGATCCGCTATTTTCGTTGGTCCGGCTGGTTGCAGCAGTCGCTGCCGTGCAGCTTCCGCCCGACGCAATAAAGCGATCAGCTCAGGATTTACTCGGGGCTGCTGCGAGGGCGGTGAGCCTAATACCAGCTTGAGGTTGCGCCCACGCCGGTCGGGAGATGTTGCGATGACAAGCGGGATACGCCAGCCGTCATCCTGCTGCTCGGTGGAGCTGCTATCCACCATGGCAGCGAGCTTCCGCCTGCTGATCGAAGCGTCGATGTGATCAGGGTAGACGATGAGAGCAAGCCCAAGCTCAAGCAGAGCCTGGCGAACTTTCCCTTTCTCCCGCTGTGCGAGCATATTGGACAGCCGGCCTACTGCATTCATGCGGCTGGTCATCGCTCTTGCATCGACCTGCGGCAGATTGAGGATGATCTGCTGATCCGACAGCAGTGCGGCGGCTGCGTCAATCACCGCCTGCTCAAGATCGGCAGCAGGCAATCGCAGCGCTGCCTCGGCCATCCGCTGTCCATCTGCAATAGCAGCCATGCTGGAGGTTGATGGACTTTGGCGATCTCGATTTTCTCTGGGAGGAGGAAGAGAAAGCGCCCGAACTGGTGGGAGCCTATGGACTATATATTGAGGAATGACCGAGCCGCACTATCACATCAATCTTTTCTGGTCGGCGAAAGATCAATGTTGGATAGCGGACGTGCCCGATCTCAAGCCCTGCTCGGCCCAGGGGAATATGCGAGCCGAGGCGATAGCGAACATTAACGACGCTATCGAAGGCTGGCCGGTCGTTGTACAAGATCGTGGATCCCAGATGCCTGCTACCGCCCGGCCATCTACGCCGCCTGACACGTCATCAATAGGTCCGGCTTGTCACCTTCGCGGTGCCGTCCGGCGTGATTTCGATCAGATGCGCGCTGTCATTGTCGCATTGCGCTTTCCAGCCTTTGACGCCCGGTCGAATCTCCGTCCGCTCCGATCCCGTGACGGCGGGGCACGCGACGCCCGAATCACGGATCGCCTTCTCGAAGACACCATTGCGCTGCTCGGGCGTCAGCTGGGCGACCTGCGCCGCAGCGCCGCTTTCAGCGATGGCCTGATTGCCCCCGGTCACGTCCTGATCCCTGGCGGGCTCCCCGCAACCGGCAAGCGTTGCGATCAGGGGCACCATCGCCCATCCCAGCATCCGTGTCGTCATCTGCACCACTCCTGATCCTTTACGCCTACGCAAAGCACTGAGTGTCCGGCGGGTTCCCGGGGGTGTTGGCTAAGTCGCAAAACCGTCGGTCGCGCGGATCAGTGCGTCCAATATGCCCGGTTCATTATAGGCATGGCCCGCGCCCTCAATCAGTTCGAAGCGCGCCTGCGGCCACGCCTTGTGCAAGGCCCAGGCGGTTTCGGCGGGGCAGGCCATGTCGTAGCGGCCATGGATGATGACGCCGGGAATGTCGGCCAGTAAAGCGGCATTGGCGATCAACTGACCATCGTCCAGCCAGCCGCGATGCGTGAAATAATGATTTTCGATCCGTGCGAAGGCGAGCGCGAAATCATCCGCGTCATGCACCGCCGACAGCGCCGGGTCGGGTAGCAGGCGCACGGTCTCGCCCTCCCACACGCTCCAGGCACGCGCCGCAGCGATCCGTGCGGCAGGATCGTCGCCGGTCAGCAGTTGTCGATAGGCCGCAACCAGATCGCCGCGTTCTGTTTCAGGGACGGGGCCGACGAACCTCTCCCATTTGTCGGGATAGATGCGGCTCGCGCCTTCCTGATAATACCAGTCTATTTCCGACTGGCGGATCGTGAAGATGCCGCGCAGCACCAGTTCGCTCACCTGCGCGCGATGCGTCTGCGCATAGGCAAGCGCCAGCGTCGATCCCCAACTGCCGCCGAACACCAGCCATTGGCCGACGCCCATCATGGCCCGCAGCCGTTCGATATCGGCGACCAGATGCCAGGTCGTGTTTGCGTCCAGCGATGCATGCGGTGTGGACTGCCCACATCCGCGCTGGTCGAACAGCAGCAGATCGTAGCGGGTGGGATCGACTAGCCGCCGATGTTCGGGGCTGAAGCCTCCGCCAGGTCCGCCATGCAAAAAGACGGCAGGCTTGGCGCCCGGGGTGCCGCACCGTTCCCAGTAGATGCGATGCCCGTCGCCAACGTCGAGATGGCCGGAGGCAAAGGGTTCGATGGGTGGATAGAGACTGCGCATGCGGACCTTGTAACAGGCGATGCGATTTGAACCAGATGCGTTGGCCGCCGCTTATTTCTTCTTGCCGAAATCCACCGTGACGACGTTCGATCCATCCTCGTTCGTCACCTGCGGCCCGTCATTTTCCGCTTCGTCATGCGGTTCGGGGATTTCATCCGACTGCACCTGAAATTGGAGCGCGAAATTGACGGCCGGATCGACGAAGGCCGTGATCGCGCTGAAAGGGATGACCAGATGCGCCGCGACCTGGTTGAAGGTCAGGCTCACCTCGAAATGCTGATCGCTGACCTTCAAGTCCCAGAATTTATTCTGGAGTACGATCGTCATTTCGTCAGGGAAGCGTTCGACCAGATGCTTGGGAATGTCGACGCCCGGAGCCTGGGTCTTGAAGGTGATGTAGAAATGATGCGTCCCAGGCAGCCCGCCCGTCTGCTGCACTTCGTCCAGCACGCGGCCGACGACCGCGCGCAGCGCCTCCTGCACGATTTCGTCATAGGGAATCAGGCTGTCGGGCAGGTCATCGCTCATGGCGCAATGTCCTAACGGCCCTAAGCATGGGGTCAAGCCCGCTCCAGCGTGCGCGCGCACATTGCATGCTGCGTCCCACACGCTATAGGGCGGCCATGCGCACGGCCGAAATTCACCGCAACACTGCGGAAACGCAGATCGATGTGACCGTCAACCTGGATGGCACCGGGCTTTACACCGTGTCGACCGGCATCGGCTTTTTCGACCATATGCTCGAACAGCTTTCGCGCCATTCGCTGATCGACATGACCGTCAAGACGGTCGGCGACCTGCATGTCGATCAGCACCACACCACAGAGGACACCGCGATCGCCATTGGCGAAGCCGTGGCAAAGGCACTGGGCGACAAGCGCGGGATCAGCCGCTACGGCAGCGTTTATTCGCCGATGGACGAGACGCTGAGCCGCGTTGCGCTCGACATTTCCGGCCGTCCATGGCTGGTGTGCAAGCTGCCCTTCACCGTCACGAAGGTGGGCGAATGGGACACCGAAATGGTGGAGCATTTCTTCCACAGCTTAGCCCAGGCGGCCGGCATCACGCTGCATATCGAACTGCTTTACGGCAGCAACAATCATCATATCGTTGAAAGCGCGTTCAAGGGGCTGGCACGGGCGTTGCGTCAGGCGGTGGAGGTCGATCCGCGCAAGGCCGACGCCATCCCGTCGACCAAGGGCATGTTGTAAGCCGATGACCATCGCCCTCATCGACTATGGCGCGGGCAATCTTCATTCGGTGCATAATGCGCTGAAAAAAGCGGGCGCGCAGGACGTCGCTATCACTGCCGATCCGGAGGTGGTGGCGCGGGCCGACCGTATTGTGCTGCCGGGCGTCGGCGCGTTCCGGGCCTGTCGCGACGCGCTGGTCGCGATTCCCAGCATGGTCGAGGCGATGGGCGAGGCCGTGAATCAGCGGGGCACGCCTTTCCTGGGCGTGTGCGTGGGCATGCAGCTGCTCGCCGACGCGGGCGAGGAATTTGGTCGCCATGAAGGGCTGGGCTGGATTCCGGGCACGGTGCGGCGGATCGAACCGGCCGACGCCGAGGCCAAGGTGCCGCATATGGGATGGAACGATGTGGCGCTGACGGGCGCGCCGGGTCTGCTCCAGCCGGGGGAAGCCTATTTCCTGCACAGCTATCATTTCGAGGCTGCCGATCCCGCTCATGTCGCTGCCCGGACCGATCATGGCGGCCCGCTGATCGCGGCGGTCGCGCGCGACACGATCATCGGTTGTCAGTTTCACCCGGAAAAAAGCCAGGCTTATGGCTTGTCCTTCCTGTCCCGCTTTCTCGACTGGCGGCCCTGACGGCCGCTGCGCGTAAAGGTTTCGCTCATGTCCCTGATCGTATTTCCCGCCATCGACCTTAAAGGCGGCCAGGTCGTCCGGCTGGCCGAAGGCGACATGGATCGCGCCACCATTTATGGAGACGATCCCGCAGCGCAGGCGGACCTGTTCGCGCAGGCGGGCGCGCGGCACCTTCATGTGGTGGATCTTGATGGCAGCTTCGCGGGCGAGGCGGTCAACGCTGCTGCGGTCGAAGCAATCATCGACGCTTTCCCAGGGCATGTGCAGTTGGGCGGCGGCATCCGTAATCGCGCGGCCGTGGAACGCTGGTTCGACCTTGGCGTGTCACGTATCGTGATCGGGACTGCGGCGCTCAAGGACCCCGCCTTCGTCAAGGCGGCGGCCCGCGACTTTCCGGGCGGCATCGTTGTCGCGGTGGACGCGCGCGATGGGTTCGTCGCCACCGACGGCTGGGCGGAAAAGAGCGACATGCCGGTCGTCGATCTGGCGCGCCGGTTTGAAGATGCGGGTGTTGCCAGCCTGCTTTTCACCGATGTCGGCCGTGACGGCCTGCTCAAGGGGTGCAACATTGACGCCACCGTCGATCTTGCGCACGCCACCGATATTCGGGTGATCGCCAGCGGCGGCGTGGCGGGCATTGCCGACATTCGCATTCTCAGCCTTCACGCCGATGAGGGGATCGAAGGCGTCATTACGGGCCGGGCGCTATACGACGGCCGCCTTGATCTCAAGACGGCCATGGCGGTCGCGCAGGCGGCGGCATGACCGTCCGCACCCGCGTCATTCCCTGCCTCGACGTCGCCAATGGCCGCGTGGTCAAGGGCGTCAATTTCGTTGACCTCAAGGATGCCGGCGACCCGGTGGAGCAGGCGCGGCTCTATGACGCGGCCGGCGCGGATGAACTCTGCTTCCTTGACATTACCGCCACGCATGAGGCGCGCGGCACGATATTGGACGTGGTGCGGCGCACGGCGGAGGTGTGCTTCATGCCGGTCACGGTCGGCGGCGGCGTGCGCAGCGCGGATGACGCGCGCGCGCTGCTTCTGGCGGGCGCGGACAAGGTCGCGGTCAACAGCGCCGCGGTCGTCCGTCCCGAACTGGTCGCCGACATCGCCGATCGCTTCGGAAGCCAGTGTATCGTCGGCTCCGTGGACGCGCGCAAGGTTGGGGGGGGGCGCTGGGAAATCTTCACCCATGGCGGGCGCCAGCCCACTGGCATCGACGCGCTGGAGCATGCGCTGCGCCTCGCGGAACTGGGCGCTGGCGAATTGCTGGTCACGTCGATGGATGGGGACGGGACGCGGAAGGGCTATGATCTGGCGCTCACCCGCACCATTGCCGACGCGGTATCCGTGCCCGTGATCGCCAGCGGCGGCGTCGGCACGCTCGATCACCTTGTCGATGGCGTGATCAAGGGGCATGCCAGCGCCGTTCTGGCCGCTTCGATCTTCCATTTTGGTCAGCATAGCGTGGGCGACGCGCATCGCGCGTTGGCGGCAGCAGGGGTGCCGGTCCGCGCCGCCTGATTAACGGGTGGATCGTAATGGTACATTCCTGCCGACATTATCGTGGTTAATCCATTGGAAAGATGCGTGCGCGTCCCGTATTTCCTGCCCTCGAACTATTCCATTCTTTGGCAGCAGGGGTGTGACATGAAATACGGGAAGATGCTTTTGATGGTTGGGGTCGCTGGTTTGATGGGCGCAGCTGTGCCCGCGCCGGCGCAGGCGACCTGGGGATGCTGGTTTGGCAAGTGCGGCGGTGGTTCGTCCTCGTCGGGCGGCGGCTCGTCCACTGGCGGTTCGTCAGGCGGCACGCCGACGCCGGTGCCCGAGCCCGAGCAGATGGCGCTGTTCGCGATGGGCGCGGCCGTTCTGTGTGGCCGCGCGGTTGTCGCGCGCCGCAAGAATCGCCGGAAGTAAAATTCATTTGACGGGTCGCGCGCGCGGCGCTTGATGCGCCCTATGCGCGCGACTCTTCATCATCTCGAACAGACTATCCGCCAGCGGCGCACGGCCGACCCGACGGCGTCCTATGTCGCAAAGCTGGCGGCCAAAGGCCGCGCGAAGATTGCGCAGAAGGTCGGCGAGGAAGCGGTGGAAACGGTGATCGCGGCCATGGCCGACGACCGCGCCGGCGCCGTGGGCGAAAGCGCGGACTTGCTTTTCCATCTGCTGATGCTGCTGGCTGATCTCGATATCCCGCTGGATAGCGTCCTTGACGAGCTGGATCGTCGCGAAGGTGTGTCGGGAATCGTGGAAAAGGCGGCCCGACCGTCCGACTGAACGGATAAAATTGCCTCACCCCGCGTTTAATCGGCGATTTCACCGCAGGGATGGGGGTCTATCATGGTTCGTTCGGTCATCGGGGGGCTGCTTGGCGGTCTCGCCATGTATATTATCGGCTTCATCTTCTGGGGCACGCCGCTCAGCGCACTCGCGTTCAGTCGCGCGGGCGATCAGGAAAGCGCCAATCTTCAGGCTGCGCTCGCCCAGGGGCTGAACGCCACCGGCACCGGCGTCTATGTCATCCCGGATCCGGCCACCGCGCAGGGCACCATCCTCTATGGCCGCGGCCCTATCGCCCAGGTCTTCTATAACAGCAGCGGATTTCCCGTCACTGATGGCGCGTCCCTGATCGGCGGGCTGATCCTTGCGCTGGCGGTCGGTATCCTGATCGCGCTCGCGCTGCGTTTCGCTCTGGCCGATTTCGGCAGCCGCATGCGCGTGACCATCCTGTTTTCGATTGCGGCCGTGCTCTGGCTGCATATCGGTCAGCCGGTCTTCAACCATGCGCCCTGGGGCTATTTCCTTTATCTTGCGTTCAGCGATTTCGTCGCGCTCGCCGCTGCGGGCCTGATCGCGGCTAAAATCATGGAATCCAGGGTCGCTGCAAATGCGTCCACCACCCACTGATCCGTTAGTCTCACATTTCCTGCGCCATGCGGATCATGCAGTCCGCATGGCGCCGCGCAATCAGCATGCGATTCGCGCCATAGCCGCCACCCATGGTGCTGGCGACCGGAATAGTGCGCTTGCGGGCCTGTCGCAGGACAAAACGGTCCCGCGCGTTAAGGCCGGCGTCGGTCAGCTCCAACCTGCCCAGCCGATCCTCGCCATGGGGGTCGACGCCAGCTTGATACAGGATGAGGTCGGGCGCGAAGTCGTCCAGCACGCGCGGCAGGGCATAAGTCAGGACCGCCATATAACCATGGTCATCGATGCCATCCTCCAGCCCGATGTCCAGGCTGGATCGCGCCTTGCGCACGGGAAAGTTGCGCTCGGCATGAATGGATAGCGTAAAGACGTCGGTGCGCCCCGCCATCAGCGCCGCCGTGCCGTCTCCTTGATGCACGTCCAAATCCAGGATCAGGATATGTTTCGCGTCACCTTCCACGATCAGCCGGTTGGCCGCGATCGCCAGATCGTTGAACACGCAATATCCAGCGCCTGTGTCGTGCAGCGCATGGTGGCTGCCGCCCGCTGCATTGGCTGCATAGCCATGGATTTTCGCCAGCCGCGCGGCGGCCCACGTGCCGCCCGGCGATAGCAGCGACCGCGTCGCCACGCGATCGGTGATCGGAAATCCAATCCTGCGCATCTTTTCGGGCGGGACGCTCAGGCTTATCACCTCGTCCACATAAGCGGGGTCATGCACGGCCTCGATCCATTCGCGCGGCATCACCTCGGGCGTATGAACCGTCATCGCCGTTCCGCTCTCTGTCAGGGCATCCATCACCAGCCCATATTTGTCGAAACGATAGGCGCTGCCGGGTGTTGCAGGGGAGACATAGGCAGGGTGGTGAACAACGTGCAGCATGATCTTTTCCACTATCGCGATTTGAACCTAGAGAGCTTTGCGCTATCTGGTCCAGCATGAACCGCCCCTCCATGACCCGTTTTCCCGTCGCGCCGATGATCGGCCTTGCTGCTTCATCGCTTGCCGCTCAACCAGCCCTGGCGCAGACGCCGCCGCCCGCCGTTGCGCCAACCCTGCCTGGATCGGGCATGGTGCAGCCCATTCCTGCAATTCGTCCGCCCGTTCCTATTCCGCCGCTGTCCGCCAAGCAGGAGGCGTGGGCCAATGACTGGCTCAAGACCGGCGCGGCGCAGGGGCTGATGGCCCGCCAGAAGCGCAGCGGCCCGCTCCATGGCGAAGCACTCGTGAATGCCATGCTCGACCGCGCCCGCGCGCTCAGCACCGGGCGCGTCGACACGGCCGACTTCCTCGACATCTGGGCGCTGCGCCCGGAAAAATTCGATCCGCGCCCCGGCTTGGCCAAGGCCGTTTCCGACGATGATCTGGACCGCTGGGCCAACCGGCTGACCCCGCCCTGGGCGGGGTATGAGACATTGCGGCAGGGGCTCGCCCGCTACGAGGCAATTCGGGACCAGGGCGGTTGGCAGTCGCTGTCCGCCTCTTCGTCGTCCGACGCTATTCGCAAACGCATTGCGATGGAGGACCCCAGCGTCTCGCCGGACGAAAAACTGGCCGACATCATCCAGCGGGCGCAACGCCGCTATGGCCTTAACCCCACCGGCAATCTGGATGCCCGAACGCTTGCCGCGCTCAACGTCGGCGTTGATGATCGTATCGCCGCGATCATGGCCAATATGGAACGGTGGCGCTGGATGCCGCGCAGCTTGCCCGTCAATCGGGTACAGGTGAACATCGCCGCTGCCGTGCTGACCCTGTTCGAAGGGGATCAGCCGGTTACCTCCATGCGTGCCGTCACTGGCAGCCCGGATAACCAGACGCCGATGCTGTCCTCCAGCATCCATTCGATCGTCGTCAATCCGCCCTGGAATGTGCCGATGTCGATCGCCAGGCGTGAACTTTTCCCTAAAGGACGGGCGACGCTGATCCGGCAGGGTTACAAGATCGTCAAGACGCCCGAAGGGGGCGAGCGCATCGTGCAGCCGGCAGGTCCCAACAGCGCGCTGGGCCGTTTGAAGTTCGACTTCAACAACCCGTTCGCCGTTTACCTGCACGACACGCCCGCGCGCGGCAAATTTTCGAGCTATGATCGCCTGGCAAGCCACGGCTGCATCCGCCTGGAAAAGCCGGTGGCGCTGGCCGAGCAGATGGTCGCCGCCTCCCCCGACCTCAACGGCCAGATCCAGAACCTGATCGACGAAGGCAAGACGCAGCGGGTGTCGCTGCCTCAGGATGTCGCGGTCTACCTCCTCTACTGGACGGCCTTTGCCAATGGTGATGGCGTCGTGTCCTTCCGCAACGACCCCTATGGCTGGGACAAACTGCTGGCGCAAAAGATCGAGGCATCGAGCAGCCGCGCCGATCCCACCGCCGCTCCCGCTCCCGCCTCCATCGCATCAAAGGACTGATTCCATGCGTAAATTCGCCCTGATCGCGCTGTCTGGCGCCCTTGCTCTGGCCGCTTGCGGCAAAAAGGAAGAAGATGCCCCGGCGCCGGTCAACAATCTGGTCGAACCGCCAGTCGAAAATGTGATTGTCGAGGAACCGGACGTACCGATGCCCGAGCCGAAGAACGAGGTCGAGGCCGCCCCTGTTGCGCCGCCGCCGTCAATCTCACAGGAGCAACAGATTCTGGATGACGCGGAGGCGACCGGCATGACGTCGCGCCTTCCGCGTGACGGCGAAGCGGTGCAGCCTGCCGACGAAGCGAGCAACAGCAGCGAGTGACCGGCCAGAGCCTGGGTTCAATCGGCGCGCGTCTTTTGCTATAAGAGCGGCCATGGATCGCCGCAATTTTACGAAGTTCGCTTTGAGCGGGCTCGCTTTTTCGTTTCTGTCGGACAGCATGGGCCGTGCCGCGCCGCCCGTCATGCCTCAACCCGCTGCGCCGTCTCCGGTTCCTCCTGTCGCGGCTGCGCCTGCCAGGCCGACGCCGCGCTATGCTGCGCTGCT
The DNA here is from genome assembly GCF_020782245.1 of Sphingobium soli. Lineage (GTDB taxonomy): Bacteria > Pseudomonadota > Alphaproteobacteria > Sphingomonadales > Sphingomonadaceae > Sphingobium > Sphingobium soli. The sequence goes on along the minus strand of NZ_JAJGNP010000001.1, from coordinate 532,165 downwards.
GGATCGCGCGCGCGCCGCGCTGGACCAGCATGGCTCGGCCTTCCCTCTGCGTGACCGTGTCGGCATCGTCGATTTCGACGCCCCGTCGAAGGACATGCGGATGCATATCGTCGACCTGGTGAGCGGGCAGGCAAATAGTTATCTCGTGTCGCACGGGCGGGGATCGGACCCTGGCCATTCCGGCTGGCTGCATAGCTTCTCCAACGAATTCAATTCCCTCGCCAGTTGCCGGGGGGCGTTCCGCACGGAGGCGGAATATGTCGGCCAGCATGGGCGGTCGATGCGTCTTGCCGGGCTTGATCCCCAGAACAACAATGCCGAAGCGCGCGCCATCGTCGTTCATGGCGCGGATTATGTGACGGAAGATCATGTGGCGACCTGGGGCAAATGCGGCCGCAGCGAAGGCTGCTTTGCCGTCGCGCCGCATTTGGTGCCACAGGTGCTGGGACTGCTGGGGCAGGGCCGGCTGCTGTATTCGGGCAAGCTTGGCGCAGCCTGATCCGACAACATCGTAAGGCGCTTATTCGCTGTCTGGCGTTGGTGATACACCGCTGATAGTCTGCCGGTATGAACGGGGGAATCGAGGCGACAGGTGACGCGGTCACCGGGGCGATGCTGGCGCGGGCTGTCGAGCCCGCCCATGGGGAGGCGCACCAGGCCGGCCATGGCGATTGTCTGAACTGCGGCGCGCCGCTTGGCGGGCCTTACTGTGCGCAATGCGGCCAGGCGGCGCATATGCATCGCAGCTTCGCCGCGATCGGGCATGACCTTTTGCATGGCGTGCTGCATCTGGAAGGCAAGATATTCACGACGCTGCCCGAACTCGCGCTGCGGCCAGGCAAGCTGACACGGCGTTATGTGCATGGGGAGCGGGCGAAGTTCGTGTCGCCTTTCGCGCTGTTTTTGTTCAGTGCCTTCCTGATGTATGCGGTCTTTTCGCTGACCAGCCATCACGGGCCGGAAGGCGAAGGCAAGGGCGTGCAGATGAATGCAGCCGCCCGGGCCGAACTCACCCAGGAACAGGCAAAGGCTGACGCCCGCATTCGCGCGCTGGAGGCAGACCTGGCCAAGCCCAATCTGTCGAGCGAACGGCGCAAGGCACTGGCCAGCGCATTGGAGGATGCGCGGGAGGACCGGGGAGGATTGACGCTGGCCGGCAATATCGCCAACTCCCTGACCTCCGACGGCGTCAATGGCGGCGTCGCGAAAACAGTGGGAAAAACCATCAACGCCGCCGCAAAAAATCCCGAACTCGCTTACTACAAGCTAAAGGCCAACGCCTATAAATTTTCCTGGGCGCTGATCCTGATCTCACTGCCGTTCATGTGGCTGCTCTTTCCCTTCAGCCGCCGCTATAAAATATATGATCACGCCATTTACGTGACCTATTCCATTGCTTTTATGTCGCTGCTGTTCTCCTTGTCGATGATATTGACGGCGCTGCATGTGACCAGCGGAATTGTGACGACCGGGCTGCTGCTGTTCGCGGCGTGGCATATGTACCGGCAATTCAAGGATGCCTACCATTTGTCGCGAACAAGCACGCTTCTGCGTTTGCCGCTGCTCTATGGTTTTGCCTGCATATCGTTATCGCTCTTCTTCACCTTCGTTGCGATGATGGGATGACGGGGCGCGTGTCCCCGTTATAGGACGCGGCATGTTCAGTTCACCCATCTGGCTGCCGGCTACCTTGGTCGCCGGCGCGCTTCAGGCGTGGCGCACGGCGGTTCAGCGCCGGGTGAGCGAAAGCCTCTCCCTGAACGGGGCGGGCCTTGTCCGCTATCTTTACGGCATGCCCTTCATGACGGCGCTGCTGGCACTGTATCTGGTCGTCTTTCCTACCCCCTGGCCGCGGCTGAATGCGGATTTTCTGCTGTTCTGCGGCGCTGGTGGCCTGGCGCAGATCATCGCGACCAATTTGCTGATCAGTGCGTTCCGGTATCGCAATTTCGTGGTCGGCACAGCCTATTCCAAAACGGAAGCCGCCCAAGGCGCTGTTTTGTCTTTCTTTCTTCTGGGGGAAACGCTGCCCCCGCTTAGTTGGGCGGGGATCGCTTGCGGGGTCGCGGGCGTCATGCTGCTGTCGACCGGCGGTCGCAAATTGGGCCTATGGGATTTTGTGCGCGCCTTGGGTCAGCCAGCCGCAGTCACGGGCATCGCCTCCGGCTTTTTCTTTGCGCTCACGGCGATCGGCATCCGCCGCGCGACGCAGGGTGTGGACACCGACACTCCGGTATTTGCCGCCTTGATCGTGTTGGCGGTCACGGTCCCGTTGCAGACTGTGATGCAGGGCGGCTGGCTATTGTGGCGGGAGCCGGCCGAAATGCGCAGGGTCTTGAGCAGCTGGCGCGTGTCCGGCCAGGTCGGCCTTCTGTCGGCCTTGGGTTCGGCCTGCTGGTTTACCGGCTTTGCCACCGCTCCCGTCGCGCTCGTGCGAATCGTGGGTCAGGTGGAGGTGGCATTCACCATGGCGTTCGGACATTTCTACCTGCGCGAAACCATGCGTCGCAGCGAATTGGCTGGTCTCATTCTTGTCGCGGCAGGCGTCATTCTCGCGCTCGCGGGGACACTCTAGAGGGTAAGCAAGTGGCGCTAACCGATAATTTACTATGCCAGCATAAGGCTACATGGTGATGAGGGACACGCATTCAGACAATGTCGCGCGCGCGGTGATGAAGGTCGCCAAATTATCTGGCGACCTTGGAATCCGCACGCTCGATCTTCAGGCCGATATCGGCGAACTGGCCACACGCGTGACGCAGCAGGCATGCACGATTGAAGCCATCAGCTCTGCCGCTGCCCAGCTTTCGCAGGATGGCGAACGCGTGTCGCTTGCCGGACAGGATGCCCGCGAAAAGGCTATTGCTGCCCGCTCGATCATTGATGATTCCGGGCGGCAGCTGTCGGCAGCCAACATGAATTTCGTGGACCTGATCGAGCAGGTCAGCCGTATCCATGCGCGGCTCGACGGCTTTGGTGAAGCGCTCAAAACCGTCGCCCATGTCACCAGCGTCATCAGCGGCATCGCCAGCCAGACCAATCTTCTTGCGCTCAACGCCACGATCGAAGCCGCCCGCGCTGGCGACGCCGGGCGAGGTTTCGCCGTAGTCGCGGCGGAGGTGAAGAAGCTCGCCCAGGAAACCGGAGCGGCGACCCAGACGATCGAACGATCGATAGCTGCGCTGACCGGTGAGGCGGACGGCATGTTGGACAGCATTTCGCGCGGTGCCCAGACGGCCCGGACCGCCCAGTCCGATACGCGCAATATCGAAGCGCTGGTCGAACGCCTCGCCGCGCTGATGCTGGATCTGTCGAGCAATAGCGAAACGGTTGCGCAACGCATCGGATCGATGGTGGGTTCTGCGGGGGAAATCCGGGCCGGGCTGTCAGCCTTGGCCAGCACGTCCAGCGACAATGCCGGTGGTTTGCAGCGTCTGTCCCGCCGCATCACCAGCGCCAGCGAAGACACCAATCTGCTGCTGCAATATCTGGCCGAAAGCGGCGTCGATATTCCCGATTCGCCCTATATACGGTTCAGCCTCGAATCAGCCCAGGCCGTGGCCGATGCGGTCGAACAGGCGATCGCTCAGGGGCATATCACCGAAGCGGACGTTTTCAGCGAAGACTATGTGCCGATATCCGGCACGGATCCTGAACAATATACCCATCCCGTACAAGCAATCATGGTTCCGGCAGCCCGCGTGCGCCAGGAAATGGCAAAGACCTATACGGGCCTGTTCGGCATGACCTTCACGGACCGCAATGCCTTTGGCGCGGTCGCCATGCCGGAGCGCGCATATCCCCAACGCCCGGGGCAGTCAGTCTGGAATGCCGAACATTCGCGTCAGGGGCTGATTTTTGATTTCCCCGATACGCGTGAGCAATGCCGTACGACGCAACCCTTTTGCATCAAGGCCTATCGCCGCCCGACTGCCGAAGGCGCCATCATCCTGTTGAAACAGGTCATTGCATCCATCCACATTTGCGGACGCCACTGGGGCGTATTGCAAATGGCTTATCAGGATCAGGGATGACGCGATTTGCCGGGATCGGGCGTGTCCATGCCTGATCCCGGCCCGTCATTCAGCTGGCTTTCGCGCCGGTCATGATTTCGATCGAAGGGCGATTTGTCGCGTCAATCGTGCCGTCGGCCATCATCGCCTTGCCCATGTTCAACGCTTCATCGCGCAGACCTTCTTCCGTCGTCGTCTGGCTGGCGCCGATCAGTGCGGACAGAAGGATATTCTTGCTCACCGCGTCGGCCGGTTGGGCGGCGGCGGACTTGCGGGCCAGCGTCAGCGCCTCCTGATAATAGGGATCAGCGCCATCCGTGTCCTGCGCCGCCAGCTTCTGGTTGCCCATCTGGATCAGCATGCCGGCCAGAATATTGCGACTGGCCGTATCCTCGGGCTTGGCTTCCACGACCTTGCGCCAGTAGGGCAGGGCTTCGTCGTACAGCGATACCACCTTGTCCATCTGCCCCATCGCGCCATAGGCGGCGGCGTCTGCGTATAGCGCATTGGCCAGGAAGTTCACATTGTCGATCTTGCTGGGATCAGCCTCAACCGCGGTACGGATGGCTGGGATCGCCGCGTCATATTTCGCCACGGCACCGGCATTGTCGCCGGCCTGCTGAGCGCTCTGGCCAGCCGTGAAGTCGGTCACGGCCTGATTGAAAGCGGCAATCTCGTCCGGTGTCATCTCGCGTGCCGTTGTGGCCGGCGCGGGTGTGGTGGCGCCATCGGCGGGCATTGCGGTGGCGTCAGCAGGCGCTGCCGGATCGGCGGGGGTAGCCGGAGTGACTGGAGCTGCCGGACTGGTCGAAGCAGCAGGCGTCTGCTGCGCCATGGCGGGCGCGGCCAGGGCAAGCGGCGCGGCGAACATCAGATAGGCGAATTTGGCATATCGGGCCAATGTCAGGGTCTCCTTGAACTGGTTGCATCGAAACAATCGATCCAGCGCGATTTCCGCGCGTCTCAACTCCTTCAATGAACGAAGCAATAGCCCGGTTCCGAGTCCCTTAAACTCGGCTCATCGTGCAAAACGCTCCGGCTGTGGAAAACTCGCGGGCGCGCAGCAGGTTCCGCGCCGCTGCCTCTGAATCTTCCCCCCATTGTTCGCTCTGCCATTGTTCGTCGACTTGCACGGCTTGCCAGATTGTTGTGGGATCATATCCGCCCTCGGCGATCGCCAGCCCGCATATCAGCGATCCGCTCAGCGTTACGAGCGTCGACAATCCTGCGAGCATGAAAGGATCATGCGTTCGCACGGCCGCCTCCAGGCGCGCGAGGCTGTCCTCGGGCTGCGACACTGGGATGACACCCTGGGTCACGACCAGAGGCGCATCATAGCGGCTGACCGCCCAGTCCAACAGTGGGTCCCATGCCGCCGCCTGCCGGTCCACGAGCGCGTCAGGGCCGTCCGCGCGATAGCAGAGCAGGTCGCTCTGAGCATAGCGGGCGATGCCGGCTGCGAACGTCCCCGGATTGGGCGCGATGTGATCGATGGCTGCGTTCGACAGGCCGGTGAAGATCATCGCCGCCGGATCGATTTCGCCCTCCTGCGCCCGCCATTCGGCCGCGACGGCCTCGGCCAGGTTCCGGGTCGGCAGCGCCAGCAAGGCGCGCGCGGGCGTGCGCATCGCCCGGCCATCCAGTTCGATGGCAAAGCCTTCGCTGCCCGCGACGATGGCCACATCCTTGTAAAAGCGCTTCATTGCGGCGGCCTCTTGCGAAACAGCGCCAGTAATAAGCGGGGCACCACGACGAACTGGAACAAGCCGGTCAGCACCATGATGGTCCCGAACGCCTTGGCCTTGCCGCCCTGCACCCAGGAAAATCGCTGCATGATCGCCAGGAAGCCGAACATGACGATGAAGGCGCCGGACAGACGGAACAGGCCGATGGCGAAATAGCGCTGCCGCGCGACCTTTTCTGGATCAACGGGTGGGGGAGGGGGGCTGTCGTTCATGGCGCGCCGATATGGCGGCGCAGGTCTGCGCTGTCCATGGCTATGCCATGCGCGCCCGCCGCTGTCAGTTCCTGCGGCGGATGATAGCCCCATGCGACGCCGATCGCGCGCGCGCCGGCCGCCAGCCCCATATCGATGTCGAAACTCGTGTCGCCGATCATGACTGTTGTCTCGGGTGCCGCGCCTGCTTCTGCCATCGCCGTCAGCAGCATAGACGGATGGGGCTTGGACGGGTGACGGTCGGCGGTCTGGAGCGTCACGAATCGGTCAATGATGCCATGATGCGTGAGGCAGAGATTGAGGCCCCGATCGGACTTGCCTGTCGCCACGCCCAGCAGCCAACCCGCCGCATCCAGTTCCGTGACCAGGTCGGCAATGCCGGGATAAAGCGGTTCCGACACAGCATTGTCCTGCCGCAGCGACCGGAAGGCCTGTTTGTAATGCTCGGCCAGATGGTCGTGGAAATCGCTCTCCGCCTCCGGCAGCAGACGCGCCATCGCGACCGGCAACGACAGCCCGACCACCGCCAGGATCGCCAGCCGTTCTGGCGGCATGATCTGCACCGCCTCGAACGCACGGGTCATGGCGGCGCAGATATTATGCTGGCTGTCGACCAGCGTTCCGTCACAATCGAACACGGCCAGGCGATTGGTCATGCGCGCTGTCTCACGCCTTGCGCGCGCTGCCGCGGGCGCGCCGTTCGCCCTTGCGTCCCTTGCGATATTGTTTGGCGTGCTGGCGCGCGGCTTTCTTTTCATCCTCGCGCGTGGGCGTCCGGTCGATCTCGTCGTCCAGCGGCATGTCGCCCAGCGTCAGATCGAACCCCAGTTCGTGCAGGCTGTTGGCGAAATGGGTGGGCAGTTCCGCCGTCATGTCGACGCGCCCGCCATCGGGATGATCCACCCGGATGCGTCGCGCATGCAGATGCATCTTACGGCTGATCGTGCCAGACAGGAAGGCGTCCTTGCCGCCATATTTGCCGTCACCCACGATCGGGTGGCCGATCGCTGCCATGTGCACGCGCAACTGATGCGTGCGTCCGGTATAGGGTTGCAACTCGACCCAGGCGGCGCGGTTGCCCGCCCGTTCGATCACGCGATAGCGCGACCGCGCGGGCAGTCCTTCCTCCTCATCGACATGCATTTTCTCACCGCCGGTTCCCGGTTGCTTGGCGATCGGCAATTCGATCATGCCATCCTCGATCGAGGGTACGCCCATCACCAGTGCCCAATAGACCTTACGCGCGGTGCGGCTGGAAAAGGCCTTGGCGAAATGGGCGGCGGCGCGGCTGGTGCGCGCCAGCAACAGCGCGCCCGATGTGTCCTTGTCCAGCCGATGCACCAGCTTCGGGCGGGATTCGGCGTCGAACAGCAGCGCGTCGAGCAATTTGTCGACATGCTCGTCCGTCTTGGTGCCGCCCTGCGTCGCAAGGCCTGGCGGCTTGTTGATGACGATGGCTTGCGCATCGCGATGGATCACCATGTCCTGCGCGTAGCTGATCTCGTCGGGTGTCAGATCGACGATGCGGGCGCGCTTGGGCCGGTCGGCCGCGTCGGGCTTCGGTTCGGCCGGCGGCACCCGGATCATCTGGCCTTCGCTGATGCGGTCGCCCGGCGCGGCGCGCGCGCCATCGACCCGCAACTGCCCCGTGCGCGACCAGCGCGATACCAGATTGAAGCCAACATCGGGCAAATGCCGCTGGAACCAGCGATCCAGCCGGATGCCATCATCGTCCGCAGCCACGCGATATTGCCGCACGTCGAGCGATACGCCCTTGGCGGGATTGGGCTTTACAGCAACGGACTTGGCGACGGCGGGCTTGGGCGGTGCGCTGCGGGCGGCGCCCGATTTCGCCGCTGCCGGCGCGCGGGGCTTGAAGGCAGGTTTGTCGCCATCGCGCGTGCGCGCCCCTGGCGCCTTGCCGCGAGCCGCTGACTTGCGGTCCGGCGTGCGGCCTCCATTACCCTTGCCGCCGCGCGAAGGCGGGCCGCTTTTGCCAGGAGGACGCCCCTTCATGCGCCAGCGCTCCGCGTCAGCATCAGGCCCAGCCCCAGCGCGCATACCGCGCCGCCAACCGATGCCAGGGCATACACCATCGCCATGAGTGCCTGGCCCCGGTCTATCATCAGCATCGTTTCCAGGCTGAAGGCGGAAAATGTGGTGAAACCGCCCAGCAGGCCGACGCCCAGCAGCAGGCGCAGCGATTCGCTGTTAAGCGGCCCGGTCGCACCGCTTTCGCGCGTCAGCCATCCGGCCAGCAGGCCCATGGCCAAGCCGCCGATCAGATTGGCGGCGAAGGTGCCCCAGGGCCAAGTCGCACCCGGCGTCAGATGCCCGGCCAGGCGGCCAAGCTGGTAGCGCAGTGCCGCGCCGACCGCGCCGCCCCCCATCACGAGAAAAATATTGGTCATAGGCCCGCCCTATAGCGAATCGGCTATAGGGGAAAGAACGCAATCAGGCCATTTCCGCCAGCCATGGGGCACGGTGGGACCGCGGATGCCATCCTACCCCCATCCTACCCCTCGTCACGCTATCGCCCGCCGCCAAAAGCCGGCGTGAACAGTTTGCGGAACTGGATCGAAATGGTCCGCCCGAGCGGATCAAGATAATCCTGCTGATAACGCAGTGGAGTCATCCCTGTCGCATCGCGCACCTCGCGCCGCTGATTGAAGACATTGTCCAATCGCAACGAAATGCGCGACCCCTTTAGGAATGGCATGGATTTCACCAGATCGGGCATCTGCCCCAGATTGGCGAACAGGCGCAGGTTCGCTGTCGCCAGGCTGCCAAACTCCAGCCGTGAATTCCCGCCCAGCGCGCCATCGACATGGGTACCGCTTTCCCAGTCGACCCCCAGCCGCGCGCCGATCCCGTTGTTGGAATAGCCCACGCGCGCCTTGATCTCATGACGGGGCTGCCCGCCCGATGATCCGGTCGCGTCGCCGTTGAGCAGGTCAAGCTCGGGCACGCCAGGCGCGATCAGGATGCTCTCGTCCAGATGCCAGGTGTGATAGAGGCTGAAGCTCAGCCGTCCGCCGCCCTGACCGCCGCCGCGCCCGCGTCCGCCGCCGCCAAAGCCCCGCCTCGGTCCGCCGCCATCGCCGCGCGCCTGCCCACCATCGCCGTTTCCGGCACTATCGTTCGACCTGTCTCTTTCGCCGTCGGTGTTTCGGCGTTCGCCGTCTGGCGATCCTTCGCTCCGCCTCCGGCTGCCGCCATAGGCCGCGCGCATGTCGTCCAGCTCTTTCGGACGATCCTCCGGCCGTGCTCCGTTGGCCCGCCACGCCTCGATGACCTTCTGGATATGCGACTTCAAGGGCACGGACAGGTCAAAGCCCCACCGCAGCTGCTCGCTGCGCGATTGCAGGAAATTGATCGGCCGCGCGTCCACCTGGATCAGGCTGCCATCCTCGTCGCGCACGAAGCGTTGCGGAAATGCGGCCTCCAAATCGGGCGTGGGCGTGGGAAAGGCGGCGATAGGGTTGCTGGTCCGGCTGTTGAGATAGGTCGCTGTCAGCGTCAGATTGGGCTTGTCGAACGGCTTTATGCGCGCGTTCAGGCGAAACTGATCGCGCACGCTTTCTTTCAGCGCTGCGTTGCCACCCGACAATTGCGTCACGAATACGCTTTGTCCGGTGGCATAATCAAACACGGAGACATTGGGCGTGGAAATCAGCGGATCGGTGATCTGCGCACCCGTCGGCGCGGCGCGATCCTGATTGGCGGAGGCCAGTATCTGAACCGCCCTTATCGGTTGCCAGCGCAATCCATAGCCCAAAGTGGACAAGGTGCCGAAGTCCGAAAGCTGTTGCGCCGCGACGTTCAGGTTGACTCCGATGTCGCCGACGCCGCCCAATATGCCTTTGGATCGACTGGTCAGCGGCACGTCGACGCTGATTTGCCCGCTACCGGTTTCGCGGCTGTAATCGGTGTTGCGCTCGATACCCGATCGCACCGACCGGCTTTCAAACCCATTTGCTGACGCGCCAAAGCGGATGGATGTCATGACATCCCCGGCCGGCATGCGGAACAAGGCCCCGCTCACCAGCAGGTCGCCGGTTACGGCCTGGCTTTTGGCGCGCGCCGTGTCGATGGTCCGGGCGGCGATTAGCGCGGGAGCGAAATCGCCATAGGGATTGACCGAAGGATCGCCGGCATTCAGCGCAGTCTGTATCGCATCGGTATCAATGCCGCGATCAGTCCGGGTGCGGGTGATCGACAGGTCTCCATTGCCGGTGAAGGACCATTGCCATTTGCGCCCGATCTGCCCGTTGAGTGTTACGCCGATATGGCCGGTCGTGCCCCTTACCTGCTGCGCCAGCGCGCCGCCTTGGGCCAGATAGCGATAGAGGGTCACATCCTGCGCAAAGGGGGAAAAGGGCGACCCGGCAGCCAGGCCCAGCGCAGCGGTCGATAACCCCTGAAGCGTGTCGTTCTCCGATAGCGCCAACCGGCCGTTGATCGTCGCCGACACGCCGCCCAGCGCCCGCGCCAACGTTGCGTTCGCGGAAAAATTCTCCGTCGCTGGGCTGAGCGTCCGATAGGCGGTCAGGTCGGTGATGGCAGCTATGTTCGCGCCGGCGACGAAGTCCGTCAGGGACGGCGCGCCATTGGCGGCATTTGCCGGGGCGGCGGCAACGGTGACGGTCTGCCCGGCCAGTGCCGACAGGGCGGGGTCGATCTCGGCCCCATCGGCAATCCCTGTGACATTGCCGCCCAGCGCATAGGGGCGACGGGCCGGCGTGGTGATAATATCGCGCTCGCTCTCCAGCAGCCGCCCGGCGCGGCTATATTCCAGGTCCAGCGAAAAGCGGTTATCGCCCCGGATGCGCAGCAGCCCGGCCTCGACCTCGCCATTGTCCCGACCGCCCTCTGTCGTCGTTCCCAGTTGCACCTCTGCCTTCTCGGATCGGAAGCGCTGGCGCAGGACGACATTGACGACCTTCTGCGTCGGCGCATAGCCGTAGGAGAGGGCAACCTGTTCGGGCAAAATGTCGACCCGCGCGACAGCCTCTGACGGAATGTCGCGAATCTCGGAAAAGCTGGAAATCCGCTTTCCGTTCAGCAGGATGATCGGCGTTCCGTTGGTCTGCGGCTCCAGTTCGGTGATAAGTTCAGCGATCGACGTAACGCCCAGCGCCCTTACGTCGGCGGACGACAATTTCTGCTCCGGTTCGATATCGCCGATCACCGCACCCCGTTCCGGTTGCCCGGTGACGATGATTTCCTCGCCCTCGTCCACGTCGTCCTGCGGCGGGGCAGCCCGCTGATCGACCTCCTGCGCTATCAGGGCGCCGGGCGCGGCGCCGGTCAGCAAAGGCAACAGGATCAGATATGCGGATCGACGCACGAACACCCCCGGACAAATCATTGAAGCTTCCATGGCGATCTAGCCGAGATCTGTCGCAAGATTCTGGCATATGTCGGACAAATTTGTCGCAAAATGTAATGGCTTGGCTGAACACAGGCTTGCACAGCGCCAAATGAGGCAAGGGCCTGTGAGCATGCCGCTTGACGAATGGCCAGGCCTCATGGTGAAACACCGAACATTCGCGGGAGGCGGCATGAGCGACACCTGGCTATATGACGAGCATCCTGCGATGTTCCGGGCACATCCCGTGCTGTTCGTGCTGCTCCTCATATCGATAATCGGCATCCTCGCCATCGCGATCTGGTGGGTGTTGCACAAGGGCGAGCGACTGGCGCTGTCGGATCGCGAAGTACTGATGGAAAAGGGCCTGTTGTCCAAGCAGCGGACGGAAATCGCGCTGTCGAGCATCCGGTCGGTGCGGATAACCCAGACGCTCGGGCAGCGCATCTTTGGTGTGGGCCATGTCGAACTTTTCAGCGCCGGCGACTATGCTGAAATCGCGATCAAGAACATGCCGAACCCGGACCGGATAAGGGCGATCGCCGCGTCGCGAAACGTGGACCTGTTGCCCCAGCGATAGACTATTTCACGCAGCCCCTTGACTTGGGCGCATATATTTCAACGATAGCAGCATCATGGAGCCGGCAGAGCTCCAACCGTGAGGACGCCATGTCAGGAACCCTTGGCCGCATTTGGGCGGGCAGGGCAATGAAGGGGTGTCGCCATGGTGGGCTTGCGAGTGATGCCGTCCTTGCCGGACCTGACGGCCGAGAAACGCGCGACCGTCCGCCAGGCCTGCGGCTTCGCCTGCGTCCGGTGCGGCGTCACCATCTATCGCTATCTGCGGCTGCCCGACAGTCCCGGCGTGACGCTGTTCTGCCCCACTTGCCATGGTTTGGTGGAGGAAGGTCGGCTGACGCCGACGCAGGTGCATAGTTTTCATGCCAACCCGGTCGTGCGGCAGCGCCATTTCGCACGGGATCGCCTGCCATTTTCCGCGGAACTTCCTCAATTGATCGTGGGCGGATCGCGCCTGCTTCGTGATACGCCCATTCCGATCACGCTGGATGGCGAAGCGATCCTGATGTTCGCGCCTCCGCGCCGGACCAATGGCGCGACACGCATCAGCGTCCGATTGGGCAATGCGGACGGCGATGCGATGCAGGTGATCGACGGCAATGAATGGAAGCCGCTGGATGGAAGCTGGCACTTCCTGCTGCGTGGCGATCGCTATTCGATGATGGCCGCACGGGGTGACGGCCTGTGCGTGCTGCGCATCGTAGCGCGCAACCGGATCGCGGTAGAGCATTTGCGCACGACTATCCGGGGACGGCGGCTGGAAGTCACACCCGACTGGCTGGAGATCGACGGCAAGCGCCATGTCGATCGTATTGGCAGCGGAACTCTGATCGGGCTTGAGCTGTGATCGCGCGCGTCAGGCCAGGGTGACGAAAATCTCCGCTTCGATCAGCCAGGAGCCCGACATTTCGCGCCATTTCGCGCAATAGCTTCCAGCTGCCAGAATACGCCCATCCTCGGTGGATGCGCCGGACCATCGTCCTTCTTCCATCGCGATCGGCTCGACCGCGGAAATTGTGACGCGTTCGGTCGTGCGCGTGTAGACCAAGCGGTCCGATGCGGCGAAGTCCCGCTTCCAGGTGGCGAGTTGCGCGCGTTTGCCCATGAGCACGGCGCTGTCCGTTCCCGTCACCAGCACGACGTCGCGTGCCAGCAACGGCTCGATCGCCTTCAAATTCGCCTCGGCCAGAGCGCGGTTGAAGGCGGCACGGACCATCCGAATGGCCAGATCGGCAGAGGCTGTCATCGAAGGATGCTGGTCACGCGGGTGCTTATCCGCAGCGAACGGTGGTGATCATCATTGCTTCATCATAGCTGACGGTCAGCCGGTCAGGACGGAAATCCATCGTCATGGCCATGCCCGGAGCGCCCCAGCGCAGCGTCTTTGCGCCCGATGCAGCTAGCAATTGCGCGCCGACGTCGCCGCTTGCCTTCTGTCCAACGAACCGGTCCAGCCCTGCGTCACGGCAGGGGCCATCCGCCATCGCGGGCGGCGGCGTTTGGGGGCCGGAGCCATTGGCGCCGGCACAGCCGGTCAGGCCGGCCAAAGATAATGCCGTCATTGCCCAGCGCATCGCTTCGTCTCCTATTCGGTTCGCGTCATTTTCAGCCGCCCGCCCTTGACCGCAAAGGCAAGCCGCCCCTCGACCAGATCAACCGCGTCGCGGCCAAATTGTTCATAACGCCAGCCTTCCAGGATCGACAGGCCCTCGCGCACGCCCGCCGCCAGCGCATCAATATCATCGCTGCGCGCGATCAGGCGCGCGGCCACATCAATGTCGCGTGACCGGATTTTGAGCAGCAGTTTCAGCAGGTCGGCGACCAGCGCACCGTCCTTGCCCAGCCCCGGCCGCTTGGGGTCGCGTTCAGGCATTTCGTCGCGGTCCAGTGGCTGGGACGCCTTGATCGCGCTCATCAGCCGCGCGCCGATGTCGTTCGTCTTCCACGTGGCGGACAGGCCCCGCACTTTGCCAAGATCCTCCTGGGCGCGCGGCGGATGGCTTGCGATATCGGCCAGCGTCTCGTCTTTTACGATGCGACCGCGCGGGAGATTCTTGTCCTGCGCTTCCATCTCACGCCAGGCGGCGAGCGCTTTGAGGCGGCCTAGCACATCGGCCTTGCGGCTGGCGATGCGCACGCGCTTCCACGCATCCGCCGGATCATTCTCATAATTGCTCGGATTGCTGATCCGCTCCATTTCCTGGTCCAGCCAGTCGCCGCGCCCGGTCTTCTTCAACTCTTCCAGCATTTTTGGGAAGATTTTGATCAGATAGGTGACGTCGCCGATCGCATAGTCGATCTGCCGCTTGTCGAGCGGTCGCCGCGCCCAGTCGGTGAAGCGCGCGCCCTTGTCGAGCTGAACGCCCAGCCATGCATCGACCAGATTGCCATAGCCGATCTGCTCGCCAAGGCCGAGCGCCATGGCCGCGATCTGGGTGTCGAACATGGGATGGGGAGCCTTGCCGGTCAGGTTGTGGACGATTTCAATGTCCTGGCCGCCGGCATGGAAGACCTTGAGCACGTCCTCATTGTCGACGAGCAGGTTGAGCAGCGGCGTCAGGTCGATGCCCGGCGCCTTGGGGTCGATCGCCGCCGCCTCGTGAGAATCGGCCACCTGCACCAGGCAGAGGTCGGGCCAGTAGCTATTTTCCCGCATGAATTCCGTGTCGACGGCGACATAGGAGGAATTCGCAATGCGGGCGCAAAAATCTGAAAGCGTCTTGCTGTCGGTAATCAGCGGATGAATTTGCATATGGTCTTCGATCTTATTATGGGCTGGCCCGCGTCCGGCGGGCTGGTCGAAAGGTCGACAAGGCAAGCCCATAGCCGGGCCGCAACAATTTGTCATTTCCGTAAAACGATTCTGAAAGATCAAAACGCCATGCACGCCTATCGCACCCACACCTGCGGCGCCCTGACCATCGCCGATGCCGGCAATGAGGTCCGCGTATCGGGCTGGGTGCATCGGAAGCGCGATCATGGCGATCTGGTCTTCATCGACCTGCGCGATCATTATGGCATGGTGCAGATCGTGACCGAAGTGGACGGCCCTGTCTTTCAGGTGATCGAGGGGCTGCGGGCCGAAAGCGTCGTCACCGTCACCGGCAAGGTCGTCGCCCGCGCCACGGAAGCGGTGAACCCCAACCTGCCGACCGGCGAGATCGAAATTCGAGCGCTGGACGCGGCCGTCCTGTCTGCCGCTGCCGACCTGCCGCTGCCAGTCGCGGGCGAACAGGACTATCCCGAAGATATCCGCCTGCGCTATCGCTTCCTCGACCTGCGGCGTGAGACGCTGCATGCCAACATCGTCAAGCGCACGAAGATCATCTCCGACATGCGCCGCCGCATGGAAGGCGCGGGCTTTACCGAATATTCGACGCCGATCCTGACCGCGAGCAGCCCGGAAGGCGCGCGTGACTTTCTGGTGCCCAGCCGCATCCATCCGGGCAAATTCTACGCCCTTCCGCAAGCGCCGCAGCAATATAAGCAGCTGCTGATGGTCGCGGGCTTCGACCGCTATTTCCAGATCGCGCCCTGCTTCCGCGACGAAGATCCGCGCGCCGACCGCCTGCCCGGCGAATTCTATCAGCTTGACCTCGAAATGAGCTTCGTCACCCAGGAAGACGTCTGGAACACGATGGAGCCGGTCATCGCGCAGGTGTTCGAAGCCTTCTCCGACGGCAAGCCCGTCACCCCGGCCGGCAGCTTCCCGCGCATCCCGCACGCCGAGGCGATGCTGAAATATGGCAGCGACAAGCCCGACCTGCGCAACCCTATCATCATCCAGGACGTGACCGACCATTTCGTTGGCTCGGGCTTCGGAATTTTTGCTTCGCTGGTCGATGGCGGCGCGCGCATCCGCGCGATTCCCGCACCGGGCGCGGGCGCGGGCAGCCGCAAATTCTTCGACGACATGAATGTGTGGGCGCGCGGCGAAGGCTATTCGGGCCTTGGCTATATCAACATCAAGGATGGCGTCCCCGGCGGCCCGATCGCCAAAAATCATGGACCCGAAGCGACCGCGAAGCTGATCGAAGCGCTCGGCCTTGGCCCCAATGACGGCGTCTTCTTCGCCGCCGGCAAGGAAGCGCAGGCAGCCAAGCTCGCCGGTCTCGCCCGCATCCGTGTCGGCGAACAGCTTGACCTCATCGACAAGGACCGGTTCGAGCTTTGCTGGATCGTCGACTTCCCGTTCTATGAATATGATGAGGACACGAAGTCGATCGACTTCGCGCACAATCCCTTCTCGATGCCCCAGGGCGGCCTGGACGCGCTGGAAAATCAGGACCCTCTGACGATCAACGCCTATCAATATGATATGGTCTGCAACGGCTATGAAATTGCGTCCGGTTCGATCCGCAACCAGTCGCCTGACCTCATGGTCAAGGCGTTCGAACTGGTGGGCCTCAGCAAGGCGGATGTCGAGGAGCGCTTCGGCGGCCTCTACCGCGCCTTCCAATATGGCGCGCCGCCCCATGGCGGCATGGCGGCCGGCGTCGATCGCATCGTGATGCTGCTCTGCGGCGCGCAAAATCTGCGCGAAATCACGCTGTTCCCGATGAACCAGCGCGCCGAGGACCTGCTGATGGGCGCGCCCAGCGCGGCGGAATTCAAGCAGTTGCGCGAACTCCATGTCCGCGTGGTGGAGCCGCAGGCCAAGGCATAATATCTCCCTTGATAGCCGATACCAAGTAATGGCCCCCGTCCCGCGACGGGGGCCATTTTGCCCTATGTACGTCAAGCTGTATTGATTGAATAATACACTATGATAAGGTCGGCTTGGTCAAGCAGGAGTGTCCCTTATGTCCCCGGTCTCCTTATGGGTTGTCGCATTTCTGGCCGGCGCCGGTTTCGATCCCGGCACGCTCAAGGATGTTGCCGGACCACCCAATGAGGTGATGGTGTTGGGTACACCACATTTGTCCAATTGGCCGGAGAGTTTCGAGGCGAAGCAACTCGATCCGCTGCTTGACAGGCTGGCAGGATGGAAACCGCAGGCAATTGCCGTGGAATCCCTATCCGGACTGCAATGTGATGCGCTGCGCCGTTTCCCCTCGCGTTATGCCGACACGGTGAAGGATTATTGCTGGGACGCGGCACCAGCCCGGCAGGCGACCGGGCTGGACGTTCTGGCTGCCACGGCCCACGTCGATCGTCTGCTGGCAAACTGGCCGGCGAATCCCACAGCCGGCGATCGTCGGCATCTTGCCGCGCTGTTTCTCGCATCGGCCGATCAGGGGTCGGCGCTGGTCCAATGGTTGAGGCTGCCGCCGTCCGAGCGCCATGCGGGCGACGGCCTCGACGCGACATTGGTCGCGCGACTGGAAATGCTGCGGGGACGGCACAATGAGGAGTTTTTGATCGCGGCGCCGCTCGCCGCGCGGCTGGGGCTTGAGCGGCTGGCCCAGATAGATGATCATAGCGCCGATCGCGCCTATCGCAATGCCGAGGAAGAAAAGGCCGCTGGCGAAGCGCTCATGAAGGCATGGGACAATCCCGCCACCAACCGGCGCAAGGCGGCGGACGCGACATTGTCTAAAGGCATAGGTTTGGGCGAGGGGGTTCTCACGCTCTATCGAAACTATAACGCGCCCGACCAGGCGCGCATTATCTATGACAGCGATTTTGGAGCAGCCTTGAACGAACCCTCGCCGCAGCGATATGGGCGAAACTACGCTGGTTATTGGGAAACACGGAATCTGCGCATGGCGGCGAACATCCGTGATATATTGGGGGCGGTGCCGGGGCAGCGCATGCTGGTGATCGTGGGGGCATCCCACAAATTTTATCTTCAGGCCTATCTGAACATGATGCACGACGTTCGACTGGTCGATACGCGCGTCGCGCTGCGCTGAAGGCCTTGCTCTCCTGCCAGCCGTGCGATCTAATCGTGGAAACGGACACGCAGGAGACGCGCCCATGACAATCGACCTGTCCGACTATGAAAAGGGCAAGAAATACAAGGGCGATTATGACGCCGATCTGGCAGCCCTCCAGGAACGGCTGGCCAAGATCCAGGTGGCGCATATCGTCCATAATCGGCGCAGCGTCATCCTGCTGGAAGGATGGGATGCGGCGGGAAAGGGCGGGATCATCAAGCGGATGACGGCCGATTGGGATCCGCGCTATTATCAGGTGCATCCCATTTCCGCGCCGTCGCAGGAAGAGCGCGATCATCATTATCTTTGGCGCTTCTGGACGCGCCTGCCCGCGGGCCGCAACATCGCGATCTTCGATCGTAGCTGGTATGGCCGGGTTCTGGTGGAACGGGTCGAGGGATATTGCGACGAGGCCGACTGGAAGCGCGCCTATGAGGAGATTAACGCCTTCGAACGGCAGCAGATCGACGCCGGCACCAATATCGTGAAACTCTTCGTCCATATCACGCAGGAAACACAGGACCAACAACTGGCGCAGCGGCTCGACACCCCTTGGAAACGCTGGAAAACGGGACCGGACGATTATCGCAATCGAGCACGGCGCGACGATTATCTCGACGCGATGCATGACATGTTTCGCAAGACGGACCGGAAAGATGCACCTTGGCATGTCATCGACAATAATCATCGGAAGGCAGGACGCATCGCGGCGCTCACCTATGTCGCTGACCGTCTCCAAAAGCTTGTGCCGCTTCACTTTCCGGAAGCGGATCCGGCGGTGGTGAAGCTTGCGGAGGAGGCATTTGGCTACCGTGCGAAGCGATAAAGAAAAACATGAAAAAACAAGTGGTTGTCATATAATTGTAACGTAGGCCTAACGGTGCCTTTACGATTTGGCCCTATGGTTCGGGCCATGACCGCAACCGTGCTGCCCTTCGCACCGCCTGCCTCGGCGGCCTCTTTGGCTCCGGCCGACCTGTATCTGACCGCGCATGCGCCGGCTGTTCGCCTCGACTGCCCGCTTAGTGAGGCTGTGGATCATTTCCAGCGCGATTCCGGGCTGCGTTTGTTGCCGGTGCTGGACTGCGCCGGCAGGCCGTTGGGCGCAATCTATGAGCGCGACATGCGCCGGATCCTTTTCAATCCCTTTGGCCACGCCCTGCTGCGCAATCCCAGCTTCGGCGGTCGCTTGGATGACCATGTCCGGCCTTGCGCGATCGCGGATCGGGCGATGGGCATAGAGGCGTTGGTCGATCTCTACGCTGCGCAGGGGGACGGGTGCGAAGGGTTGATCGTGACCGACGCTGGCGCTTTTGCCGGTGTGCTCAGTGGATCGCTGTTGTTGCGGCTGACTGCGGAGCGCGACGCGCGCGTGGCTATGGCCCGGACCGAGCGTATCGAGAAAATCGCGCAGGAAAGCGCCGACTTCAGGGCCGATGTCGAACGATTGATCACCGACCTGGTGGTGATGGCGGACCAGTTGGCGACCCTGGCCGGTGAGGCGACGGAGCGTGCGGCGCTTGATGATGCGGATGCAGGGGCGATGGCGGTAGCCGCGCTCCAGACGGCCGACCGGCTTGCCGGAATCGCCGCAGGCGGCTCGGAACTGGGGAATCTGTTCGCGACGATGGAAGCCGAGGTCCGGGATGCCGGCGACGCGATAAAGGAAGCGGTGGCCCGCAGCCGTTCCGGAGCGGCGCGCAGCGAGGCGCTGGCGCAGGAGGCTGACGATATCGGCGCGGTCATCGCCCTGATCGATAATATCGCGCGGGCAACCAGCATGCTGGCGCTCAACGCCAGCATCGAGGCTGCCCGCGCGGGCGCTGCGGGGGAAGGCTTTGCGGTCGTCGCCAGAGAGGTGCAATCCCTGGCTGCGCAAACACGCGATGCGGCGGCGGAGATTTCCGGCCGGATCGACCATTTTCGCGGCGCAATCGGGGAGGTTGCCGCCGGACACGCCCATATGGATGCAACGATGACGCGGGCAAATCGTCTCTCGGCTGCCGTGTTCGATGCCGTGGCCCGGCAGGGCGCGTTCAGTCTGACGATAGCCGAGAGCGTTGCCGAAGCTGGACAGTCGAGCGATCATATCCGCGCCGGCGCGCGGCAGATCAGTGACAATGCGACAGGCCGCGCCCAGGCGGCCCGCCTGATGCGCGACGTGGCTGGCCGCCTGGCGCAGGAAGCGCATCGTCTGGAGGACCGGGCGGGTGGGTTTATCACGGCGATCCGGGCGGCCTGATCGCGGCCTCTGGCGCGATCCTGCTAACCCGCTACTCTGCGTCTCCCATATAAAAGGAGAGGCAAGCCATGATCGTCATGTTCGTCGGCACGGATCGCACGCAGACCGCGGTCAATCCCGCACAGGTCACATTCGTCACTCAGGTCAGCGACGGCACGCGTATCCGCTTTGGTGAGGGGCGCAGCGTTACCGTGACCGAACCCATTGACGCGGTGATCGACAGTCTCAACCAGGCCTTGCGACCGCACGAATAGGAAAAGGGAAGGGCCGGCGCTCCCGGCCCTTCCTCAATAATCCTTCGAATAGCGCAGGTTCGCCGAAGATCCGGCATTGGTGCCAGTCTTCGACAGGAGGCTCAGCGTCTTGGACAGCGCGATTTCCAATTGCGTGGCGGTAAAGCCCTTGGAGTCGGTGATGACCTCCACATAGATGTTGTTGGAAATATGCTGGCCAACCGCCAGGCTGGTGCCGCGACCTGTCGCCTCATCACCCCCCACGATGCCGATCCGGTCGAGTCCGGTCGCGCCCTGCAATTTACCCATCGGGTTCAGCCCTCCGCTGCCGCCGCGCAATCCGTTAAGGGCTGCCGCGAGCTGCACCGCCTGCATGGCCGACAGGTTGGCGACATTGTCGCCAAACAGGATCCGAGACAGGATTTCATCCTGCGGCAGCGCCGGTGTGGAAATGAAGCTGATATCGGGCTGCTGCGCGCTCCCCGTGACACGGATACCCGCTGTCACCGTATCAATCCGCGTTTGGGCGGTGATTTGCAGCGTCGGGTTCGTCATCGGGCCATTGAAGCTGATCAAACCCTGTTCCAGCTCGAACTGATGGCCCGAAAAGCTGTACCGACCGCGGATCACCTCGACTTGGCCGACGACCCGTGGGTCTGTCGCCGTCCCCGTGACGCGCATGTTCGTCTTCCATTCGGAATCAAGGCCCATGCCGGTCACATATATCTCGTTGTCGGCGCGCACGCGGATATCCAGCTTCCACGGTTTGGGCGCTGCGGCAGCCTTGCGATCGGCCAGGCGTTTGTCGAGCAGGTCGGTGCCTTCGCCCTTGCGCCGCACGCCGGTCAGCTGGCGGATTTCGGTGCCGCCTTGCCAGGCGACCCGATAGCGCGTTTCGGGCAGGCGCAGATCGCCCTTGATCAGACCGCCGTTGGCCGCGCTGTTGGTGATATTGAGCGTTCCGCTCACGACACTGGTTATCGCCTCGCTGCGCGCCAGACGCGCGCGGTCGAGCTTGACCGCGATATTGATCGGGAAGCCGCTGTTCGCCGCCAGTCCGACATCGCCTGTGGCCTGCACTGTTCCATCACCGGCCCGGCCCGAAAAGTCACGGATTTCGAGATGATCGCTGGTGAAGCGGCCGTCGAGCCGCATTTGCGTGACCCGGGTGCCGAAACTCTCATTCTCGTACGTCAGGCTGTTGGCGCGCACCACGCCATTGAGGCGCGGATCGCTGAGGCGGCCATTGAAATCGGCCGCGACGGCAAGACCGCCAGTCAGCTGCTGATCCGCCAGACCAGCAAAGGAGAATAGCACGTCGGCCGGACCCGAATAGCGGATGCCCCCACCCAATGGTGCATTTTGCAACTGCTCGGTCCAGGACGCGCCGGCACCCGGAGGGGCCAGGGTGGCGATGAAGCGGCCAAGGGTCGTACCGTTACGGCGAATGAGACCGCGCATGTCGCCGCCTGCCGACGACAGCTTGCCCTCGACATTCATCGATACAGGGTCCGACACGGCGGTCAGGCTGGACCGACGAAAATCATTGATGGCAAGGCGGGTGGTCGCGGTGGGGAAGGCGTTGCCGGTTTGCGTATAGTCCAGCGTGCCGGTGGCGCGTCCACTGATGCCCAGGCCAGGCGCTGCCATATTGGCGATGGCAAGGTCGAAATCCTTGAAGCGCGCCTGCATCGCGGTGGTGCCGCCGAACCGGCCGGCAAGATCGACCTTGCCCTGGGGCAAGACCAGCGTGGCCGGTTCCAGCCGATATCCGCCTGTTTCGGACCGAATGATCGCCGGCTGAGCGAGGCGGAAGTCGATATTGGCGGCCTTCCCCTGTAATGCGACGGCATAAAGATCAGGGCGCAGTGCCGCATTGACGGCGACCGAGAAGGGTACCCCGCTGGAACCATCGGCGACCAGTTGCGCCTTGCCCCGCCCGCCCTGGTAATCGAGCTTGGCGCGGGCCTTGCGCACGACATAGTTGCCATAGGCTGCATTGGCGATCTGCGCGTCGGCGCGGATTTGCGGCTGGTCGGCAAGAAGGACCGACGCGTTGACGATGGCGCGACCGATGATGATGTCTGCCTCACCGGGCAATTTGGCGTTGGAGGCGTTGGCGTTGACGTCCACGCCTTGCACCTTGCCGACCGCTGCGAGCCGGACGGCGCCGGTGATGCCCGATCCATTCATGTCAAGTTGCCCGGTAAACGGACCGGCGGCGCTTTGCTGGATGCGGCCGTTCATATCGACCCCGGCAAAGCGCGCACGAGTGACGTCGATGGTCAACGGACCTTGCGCCGTGCGGATCAGGACATTGGCAAAGAAGGGCCCATAGGGCGATCCGCCGGCGGCCTCGAGCCGGTAACCAGCCGCTTCGCCGTTCAACTTGGCCACCACGTCGGTCAGCTGGACACCGACATTGGGTCGCGCGGCGCGCAATACGGCCTGCGGTCGATCGACGGTGCCACGAACAGTCAGGGCCAGCGGACCATATTGTTTGGACGACGCAGCCGCGTCGAAGGCGATCTGCCCGTCGGTGTCATAACTGCCGGAGCCCGACTGGATCGTGAAATTGGGGGCCGCGCCCTTGAGGCCGGCCAGCGTGAACTTGCCCTCCGGCGTCATGCCGATCCGTCCCGACACAAGGGCATTGCCACCCAGAAAATCCCGGACCGATGCATTTTCCCAGCGCGCCGTGCGTACGCCAAACCGGCCTGAAAGGCCAAATCCGCCCTTAGGCCCCGGCACAAGTTCGACATCGGTATTCAAATTGACGATGCCAACGCCATCGATCCGATAGTCGTTGACGCGGCCTTTCAGGCCACCGCGATAAATGGCGTTGTCAAGGTCCGCCAGGATGATCGCTGTTGCATCGACCTTGTCGCTGTCGATCTTGAGATTGTCGCTGATCAGCTTGCCTGCGGCATAGGCGAAGTCGCCTTTTACCCGCAAATTTTGGAGCAGGCCGCCTGCCGCTGCGTTGAGGCCGGTCACGCGGCTGGCGGTGGCGTTCACTGGAATGCGGATGCGATCGGCGTCTATTACCGCCCGGCCGCTGGCCTTGAGGTTTTCGATGCCTGTCGCGTCGAAGGCGATATTTTTAGCGGTGATGTCATAGTCGATGAACGGCGTCGCCATCGGTCCATCGAGGATGACCGATGCGCGCACGTCACGACCCCTGACTTTCTCCATGATCGCTCCGGGGGTCAGCAAGGCGGTGTTGACGCGCAACGAACCGAATTTGCTTTCGGCAAGATCGACCAATCCCTGAATGTCGGCGGTCATGGCCGACGAACGCACCGATCCCTTGAGATTGACTTTACGCTCATTCAGTCCCGCAAACAGATCGACGTTCAGTTGGGGCGCAGTCAGCCGATCGACGGTCCCGGCAAAGACCAGTCCGGGGCGTAGCGGCCCCTTGGCCGTGAAATTGCCGTCGCGTGCGGCAAGGGCGATATTCGCCAGCTCCCCCTTGGGCGACGTTGCGACGATGCGACCGTTCCACGCCTCCCAACTGCCCTTGCCGTCCAGTGTGGCGGTCATGCCATCGGTCAGGCCCGACATCGCCGCGATGACGCCGCCCTTGGGCGCGGTCAGCGTGCCGCTCATCGCCAGGCGATTCTGTTCGGGCACGGCGTCGAGCTTTGCCTGCAAGCGGTCGCCGCTATCAACCAGCGCGCTCGCTTCCAGCTGAGCACGGCCATCGGCGATATGCGTCACAGCATCGATCGCGATTTCACGCTTTTGGCCTGTGACCGGCCTGGCGAGAACGAACTTTGCGATCTTCAACCTGTCTACGTCGATGTCCAGATCGGGCAGGATCGGGGCGTTGGGGTCGCTTTCGGTGACGTTGAACTGCGGGCTTCGCGCCAGCACGACCAGAGGCGTGTCCAACAGGCTGACAGAGATATGGTTGTTGAGGTAGCGGAACGGCTTCCACACGACATGGACGCGCGGGGATACGGCGAATACGCCTTTAGGGTCGCGCAGGATGAGGTCATGGATGACCATGTCGCTGTAGATCGATCCGTCGATCCGCCCGACCTCGATCTGCATCCCCGATTCCATCTGCAGGGCGGCAATCTGCTTGATGAGGAATTTTTTGCCGGGCTGGGTGTTGAGGCCAAGCAGCAATATGCCGACCAACAGGACGAGCCCGACCAGAACCCCGACGACGCCGATGGCGATCTTTTGCCACAGTGGCCGCTTGTCGCGCACGACAATGGTCTCCGCAGGCGCGTCAGCGGCTGACGAAGCGTTGGAAGGAGTGTCGTCCTGTGCCATCAGAAAGCCTGCCCAATGCCGATATAGATGGCGAATTTGGATTCACCGGGTTGCCGGTTGATCGGCATGGCGATGTCGGCGCGGAAGGGACCGAAATTGGTGTAGAAGCGCCCGCCCACGCCCACGCCATAGCGCATGTCGGAAAATTTGGGGATCGCGCTTTCATAGACCTGGCCCGCATCGACGAAGGCGACGACGCCGTAATTGCCGAAGCGATAACGCCCTTCGACCGCGAATTCATTGACTGACCGACCGCCGATCGGATCGTTGTTCACATCCTTGGGGCCGAGTTCCTGATAGCCAAAGCCGCGCACCGATCCGCCGCCCCCCGCATAGACCCGCCGCGATGGCGCAACATCGTCGCGATCGACGCCGCTGATCGTGCCCAGTCGGGTGCGCGCCGCGATGACCAGGCTGTCGGACACAGGATAATAGCCAGACAGATCGAACGTGGCGCGCAGATAGGGTGAGAAATTCCCCTGAAGCGACCCTTCTGGTTCAGCGCGCAGATTGGCGCGGAAACCCTTGGTGGGATTGAGCAGATCATTGGATCGGTCATAGCCGATCTGCAACGGCAGCCCGCCGATGAAATACGTGCGCCGCGTCTTGTCCGCCGTTGCGGGGTCGATGACGACCTGTTCGTTGGTCAGCAGGATCTCCGCGCCATAGCTATAGGTCCAGCGCTTCTGGAAAATCGGCGTGGATTGGCGCGCCCAGCCGATATTGATGCCGGCGGTATAGGCTTCATAGGCGTCGTAATTCTGGTGATTGAGCGTGATGCCGGTCTGGAAGGTCTTGTCCCGCTTGCCTGCATTGGATCGCCGGAACGTCGCCGAGGCGCCCTGTTCCTGCGTGCCCGCGATTGCCCCCAGGATCAGCGCGCCTTCAGGTGGGAAAAGGTTGCGATGCGTCCATGTGCCTTCGGCGCGGAACCCCTGACCCGTGCCATAGCCCGCTTCGCCGGCCAGCGTACGCGGCGGGCCAGCATCCTGATCGACATGCAAGTCGACATACTCCGTGCCATCGGGACCCGCTTCACCGGTGCGGACCGGATCCACCGCCACGCTGGAAAACAGGCCCGTCGCCACCAGCGCCTTGCGCAGGTCATCCACCTTGCGGCTGTCATATAATTCGCCGGGTTTATAGCGCTTGATCACTTCCATGTGGTCCGCGCCAAAGGCCTGATCCTCGCCGCTGGTCGTGATCTTGCGGAAGCTGGCGCGCGGGCCGGTTTCCACCGGCAGGGTGTAGGCGCCTGTGACGGTCTGGGGATCCAGCAGGATGTCGCGCTGCCCAACTTCGACGAAGGGATAGCCATTTTCGGGTAGCTTGAGTGCAACATTCGCCTCTGCCCCCTCAACATTGGCGGCGATGATATAGTCCCCGTTTTTCAGGGGCAGGCTTTCGCGCACCAGGCCCGGCGGCACGGTAGGCTGGGAATTGATGACGATATCGCCGATCTTGTAGCGCTTGCCCGGCGTCACGGACACGACAGCCGTCAACGTTCCGTCGCCACCCTGATCCAGGCTGGCGAGCGCGGTTCCATCATAATAGCCCTGCGAATAGAGCAGGCGGACCGCCAGTTCCTGATCCGCCTTCGCGCGCTGCTGCACCATCGTAGCCGTATCGGCCTTGCCATCGCCATCGAACAGCGCAGACTCCGCGCGAAACTCATCGTCCAACCCTGTTTTGCCAAAACCTTCGACCCGGGTGGCGTACCGGACGTCGGGCAGTTCCGCATCCGGATCGTCCTGCTTAGCTTCATTGGCGGGAACGGTTACGCTACCCAGCGGAGGCAGGGGCTGTGCAAGTTCCTGTTCTTCTGCAGGATCGACGGCAGCCGGCAGTTCAGCGGGCGCAGCGGACTGCGCCGGCATCTGCTGGTCGATCCAGGTGTCGATGGATGGAAGGGGGGCGTTGGGATCGTTGCCTTCCATCTTGGGCAGTCGCGCCTCAAATTGCGCATCAGGGAGAATGGGTTCTTCGGCGTCGGTTTCAGAGGCGGAAGTGGTCTGCGCCAACAAGGGCAAGGGGGATGCGGTCAACAGCAATAGGCTCAACATGCGCTGGACATGGAATGCCTGTCGTCTCGTCATCGTCGTGCGTCGCCCCTTTTGCGCCACGCCCGTTATGACGTCCGGCAATGCTTGAATACGCCCGACAGGTTGCAACGGTTCCGCCTGCGACATGATTCCAGCGACTTTCCATGGGGCTTGCGGGCGGCTAGAGCTTTTTCATGACATTCGCGCTTAACATTTCGCGCTCGCTTTCCGGGCAGCCCTGGCGCTGGCGCGGCGCCGGGGCAGACACGCGCGACCCGCCCTGCGTCCCTGATGATCTGGTCACGCAACTATTGCTGGCGCGCGGTTGCACGCGCGATGGGCTGGACGCGCATCGCAATCCCACCATCCGCGGTTTCATGCCCGATCCCAGCTTGTTTCGCGACATGGACGTGGCGGCCGAGCGCCTGGCCGATGCCGTACAGCGCCAGGAAGATGTGCGCATCTTCGGCGACTATGACGTCGATGGCGCGACAAGCGCGGCCTTGCTGATCCGGCTGCTGCGCGATCTGGGGTTGCATGCGCGGCCCTATATCCCGGATCGGCTGATGGAAGGCTATGGTCCATCCGGTGAGGCGCTGGTCCGCCTGGCGGGCGAGGGGGCAAGCCTGATCGTTACTGTCGATTGCGGCGCGCAGGCGTTCGAGGCGCTATCCATGGCCAAAGCCTCGGGCGTCGACGTTGTCGTGGTAGACCATCACAAATGCGCAAGCCAGCTGCCCGAGGCGTTCGCGCTGGTGAACCCCAACAGGCTGGACGAACATCCCGAAGCCGCCCTGCACGGGCATCTGGCGGCCGTTGGCGTCGCCTTTCTGCTGGGCGCGCGGCTGCTGAAGACCCTGGACGCCAGAGGCTGGTTCGCGAGCCGTCAAAAGCCCAATATACTCGACCTTCTGGATATCGTGGCGCTTGGCACCGTCGCCGACGTGGCGCAGTTGAAAGGCCTCAATCGCGCTTTCGTGGCGCAGGGGCTCAAGGTGATGAGCAAGCGGCGCAACATCGGCCTGTCCGCGCTCATCGACGCCAGTCGCCTGACGCGCGCGCCGCTATGCCATGACCTTGGCTTTGCGCTTGGCCCGCGCATCAACGCGGGCGGGCGGGTCGGCCAGGCGGATCTTGGCGTCCGTCTGCTGACAACCGAAGACCCTGCCGAAGCGGCGCGGATCGCAGCACAACTCGACCAGTATAATGAGGAGCGGCGCGCGATCGAATCGACGGTGCAGGAACAGGCCGAAGCACTGCTTGCCGCCCAGGGAAACCGGGCGGTGGCGGTGATCGCGGGCGCCGGCTGGCATCCCGGCGTCATCGGTATCGTTGCCGGACGGATCAAGGAAAAGGCGGGTCGACCCGCGATCGTCATTGCGCTGGACGACGCAGGCGTTGGCAAGGGATCTGGCCGTTCCATTTCGGGCGTCGATCTGGGCGCGGCGGTGCTGGCCGCGAAGGATAGCGGGCTGTTGGTCGCGGGCGGCGGGCACGCGATGGCGGCGGGGCTGACCGTAGCTGCGGACCGCATTGACGCGCTGGCGGATTATCTGGACGAACGGCTGTCCGCTGCGGTGGCAAAGGCGCGGGACGACCGCGCGCTCCTCATTGACGCCGTGCTTGCGCCGACCGGCGTCAACCCGGACTTTGTCGCCGCGCTGGACCAGGGCGGCCCCTATGGCGCGGGTTGGCCCGCACCGCTGATCGCGGCCGGCCCGATGCGCGTCGTCAAGGCGGACGTGGTGGGCAACGGTCATCTGCGCGCGATCATGGCCGGGGACGATGGCAGATCCATCAAGACGATCGCGTTCCGTCGCGCTGAAACGGACCTTGGGCAGGCGATCCTTGCTGCTCCGCGTGATCGACGGCTTTGGGTGGCCGGTAAGGCCAAGATTGACGATTGGGGCAGCCGTCCTGCCGCCGAACTCCATCTGGAAGATGCAGCCTGGGCGGATTGAGCGAGTTTGCAATTTTCTTGGCGTTTAGGGGTTGACCCTTTTCCCGTCCCCGCCTAATTGCGCCCTCGCTTCGCAGCGCTGCCCGGCAGTGCCGCCGAACGGCCCCTTCGTCTAGCGGTTAGGACGCGGCCCTTTCACGGCTGAAACACGGGTTCGATTCCCGTAGGGGTCACCACCTTGCTTTTGGGTGGCATTGGATCGACTGGACGTCGATATTCCTAGGCCGCGTGGACAAATTAGTGACGGTCGGCCTTCGCGCGTGTAGCCTTGGTTGGTGATCTATAACACGCGCTCGACCGCCGCCATATTGATTGGCCTTGCAACGCCTTCTGCCGGCTCTGGCCGAGCCGATGTGCTAGGATGCGAAAGTTCGTGCGCTACCCGTTGACCAAGTACCGAGCGAGATCGGCGATTGCGGCAGTGACTGCATCATCATGTCGTGGCCATAGTTCGTCGATTTGCGGGTGGCGCGTGTCATCGAAGGTGCCTTACCCAGCAAGATGGTCAGGGTGCTGACGGTTCAGCATACCTATCGTGTGTCGCGCGAAAGGAACTTGGCTGCTTCGTAAGAATACCGCAGGCGGGTACAACGTCGTGGTGCCGGAAGACGGTGCGGCGCTTGCCCGGTGTTCTGATGGGATTGCGTCAGTCGAGCCATATATGCGACCGGGGGATGAGCACACGCTCGATGATCTTCGTGACGCTGGTATTCGTCGATACGGCCATCACACCAACTGATCAGCCCGTCGCTGGGAGCCTGAAGCCGGTTGACGTGCTTCGCGAGGATTGATTCAAGGCTGCCTTTTGGAGGCGGGTTTGAGCCGGGGCGATCTCACCGAAGCAGAATGGCGCATTCTAAAGGGCTTGCTGCCTATTGAGCCTGAAAATCGTGGACGAGGCAGGCGGCCGGAGCAAAATCGCTCCATCATCAACGGCATTCTCTGGCGGCTTCGATGTGGCGCTCCATGGCGAGACGTACCGCCTAAATACGGTAGCTGGAACACCATCTATCGGCGGTTCCGGCGTTGGAGTGAGGCCGGGGTCTGGGAGACCGTCGCCGTAACGCTGGCTGAGATCATGGCAGATAGCGGTCACTACAGCATCGACAGCACCACAGTCCGCGCCCACGTATCGGCGGCGGGCGGAAAAGGGGGACTCATCGACGCGCTCTTGGCCGCTCGCGGGGCGGGTTCACCAGTAAGCTTCACTGCCTGGCTGACGCCCTTGGACGACCGCTTGCCTTCCATCTAACGGTCGGTGAGGCGGCAGATTGCAAAGCCTATGACGCCCTGATCGGCCTACCAGAACGCGCACCTGACGCCTTGCTCGCCGACAAGGGCTACGACGCCGACGCAATCCGTGCCGATCTTACAGAACGGAATATCGAGGCCGTCATCCCCGGACGGTCAAACCGGCGCGTGAAAATCGAGCACGACCGGGCGCTCTACAAGCAGCGCAACCGAACCGAGCGCATGTTCGGCCAACTCAAGATCAACCGGGCGATCGCCACCCGATACGACCAACTGGCCAACAGCTTCCTCGGTATGGTCCATATCGCTACCGCCAGATACTGGCTCAAATTTGTCCACGCCGCCTAGCTTTCGTGATCTCAAATCGGCTGCTTTTGCAATCTGACCGTTGCCGCTACGACGTCGGCATGACCAACGCGCATCCTCTGATCGATCTCGATCGCCTTCGTCACATCATTGGCAGCCTGAGTGAAGGCGTCCTGCTGGTCGACGCCCATCAATCCCTGTTGTGGGCAAATGATGCCGCGTTGCGGATGCACGGTGTCGAGGATCTGACGGGGCTGGGGAAGGATGTCGATGACTACCGGCGTCGCTTCCAACTGCGGTATCGCAACAATCACCGGCTCGGGGAGGGTGATTATCCGCTTGATCGGGTGATTGCCGGTGAATCCTTCAGCCAGGTCATCGTAGAGGTCATCCCCCAGGGCGAGGAAGATCCGCGCTGGATTCATCAGATACGCAGCCTCATTCTGACTGATATGAATGGCGATCCGGATCTGCTTGTACTCGTGATTCAGGACGTCTCGCTGCGGTTCGAAGCTGAGCAGCGTTTCGAGCAGACCTTCAACGTCAATCCCGCCCCCGCCGTCATCATGCGCTTGGCCGACCAACGCTATGTAAAGGTCAACCAAGGCTTCCTGGACCTGACCGGCTACCAGAAGGACGAGGTTCTCGGCCGGGCGCTGTATGATATAGACATTCTAAAGGATGCAGCCGCTCTGGATGTCGCGAAGGAGCGCCTGCGCGAAGGGCGAATGGTGCCGCAGATGCAGGCGGACCTGGACTTGCCCGATGGCGGGCGCAAGCTGGTCATCGTTGCGGGGCAACCCGTCGAACTGGATGATGAACCCTGCATGCTGTTCTCCTTCGCCGACCTCGAACCTCGGCGGCAGGCGGAAAATGAACTGCGGCATAGCGAGGAACGTTTTGTCACAACCTTTCGGCTTGCGCCCGTGGCTATGGCGATCACGACCTGGGACGAACGCCTGCTGTGCGATACTAATGACGCCTTTCATCAGCTGACCGGCTGGTCTCCCGACGAGGCGATGGGGAAAGCGATGCCGGCGCTTCGCTTGTGGGAAGAGCCAAAATTTCTTGATGCCGCGTTGGAAGACTTAGCTGAACGCACGGCCTTTCGCGGCCGAGACGCCCGGCTGCGGGCCAAGGATGGCGGGATAACGGACTGCCTGGTGTCCGCGGCATCCATTTCGCTGCGTAAGGATACCTGTATTCTGTGGGTGATACAGGACATTCACGAACGGCGTCACAGCGAACTCGAACTGATCGGTGCGATCGAGGCCGTGATGAAGGATACCAACTGGTTCAGCCGAACGGTGGTGGAAAAACTCGCCAATCTTCGCGCACCTCATGGTGCTGCCCGACCTGTCGAAACCAGCGAATTGACGCGCCGGGAAAAGGAGGTGCTGAGCCTGCTGTGCGAAGGAGGTGACGATGCGGCTATTGCCAAGGAAATGGGCGTATCCCGCAACACGTTGCGCAATCATGTGGCGCGCGTCTACGCTAAGATCGGCGTCAACCGGCGGGCGCAAGCCATATTATGGGCGCGTGAGCGCGGCTACCCCCTCCAGCGCCCCATTCGCTAATATTTTTGATGCATAAATACCATATGATTTAGTAGTTCTGCATCTGCTCGTCGCGACCGGCCGGGCTTATTTCTCCACTATCGGCGCTGCCATCGGGCACCGCCAGAAAGGAGGAATGCATGGGCAAGGATCGTACAGCAGGCGATGTCCGCCGGGTGAAAGGGGCGATCAAGGAAGCGATCGGAAAAATCACTGGAGACCGGGAAACGCAGGCGGAAGGTGCCGCCGAAAAGCGCGCCGGAAGGCTGGAGGCAGACGCGGCTGATATTGTGGAAGCCGCTATCAAAACGCTGAAGACATAAGCTAGCGTTTGACCATTTAGATCTAAAGAAAAAAGGAGTTTGCCATGGCTACCACCATGACGGATCCCCATTTTGACGTCCGTGTCACCCCGCGAATGAGTTGGTCCGCACTGGTCGTCGGCACCGTGACCGCGCTGGCGATCGAATTGATGCTGGGCCTGTTGGGAGCAGGCATAGGGCTGTCGGCCATTGACCCCAACGGCAAGGGCGGCGCAAGCGCGGGCGGCCTGGGCATCGGCGCTATCATCTGGTGGACGATCAGCACTATCCTGGCCCTGGCGACTGGCGCCTATGCGGCGACGACGATTGCGCATACGCGGCGGCCGGTGGACGGCGTCCTGCATGGTGTCGCCATATGGGGCCTCACCTTGCTGATCACATTTTATCTGCTGAGTTCCGCGATCGGTGGTCTCGTGGGTGGTGCGTTCCGGACCGTTGGCGGCATCGCTGGCGCGACAACCGCCAGCGCGAGTGCCATAACCCCTGCCGTGGCAAAGGCAGCTGGTATCGACAAGACGGATGTCGAAGCGCAGGTGTCAGCGCTGCTGGACGACACCCCGTCCGACCCGGCAGCCATGACCCCCGAACAAGGTCGCAAGGCGATAATCGCCGAACTGCCCGCCATGGCGCGCGGTGGCGCTGAAGGCCAGGAGGCGGAAAATCGCGTCGCCATGATCGTCGCCGCCCAGCGGAAGATCAGCCAGTCGGACGCGCGGGCGAAGGTGGAAAAGGCGCGTCAGGACTTCGTCGCCGCCAAGCGCAACGCGGTGGAAATCGCGATCGACGCCGGCAGCAAGGGCGCTGACTATGCCGCTGGCACCGCGTTTACCTTGTTCATCGTCATGCTGCTCGGCGCGGCGGCGGCGTCGGCGGGTGGCGTAGTCGCCGCCCGGCGCAACCCCTGAAAATCCCATTACCATCCAGATTTAGAGGAGACTGTAATGAACAATCATACGATCATAGGCGCGATTAAGGAAAAGGCAGGCGCGCTTGAGGAAGGCCTGGGTAAGGTCACAGGCGACACCGGCACCGAACTGCGCGGCCAAGGCCGTCAGATCGAAGGCAAGGTCGAGACGATGTTGGGCGACGTCCTGGACAGCGCTCGTCGCCTCTATGAAGAACGCCCGCTTGTCAGCCTGCTCGCGCTGGGATCGCTGGCTCTTGCAACCCTGTCGATCCTGACGCGCGGCAACCGCGCCTGATGGGCAATAACAAAAAGGATATGGCCATGAAGGCAATCATTATTTCTCTGACCGCTGTTGTGACGCTTGGCCTTGCTGCCTGCAATACTGTCAACGGCGCTGGTAAGGACCTCCGATCGGCCGGCGGCGCCGTGTCGGACGCATCGGGTCAGGCCAAGTAAGTCAGACTGTTAGAATGGGAAGCGGCGCCTTGACGTGGGCGCCGCTTTTTCTTTGCCATCGAGGTCGTTGATTTGCCATGTCGGGCGACGTGAGGGCGCAGTCCGGTTGCGCCTGACCTGCGGCGCAATTACGGACGGGGGCCATGCCGCTCTTTCGCTTGCTTCTCTTGCTCTTCAGCCTCGCGCCCTCGGCGGTGCTCGCGCTTCCCGCAAACAAGCCGACCCCAGGCTATACCCGAGTGGCGGTCGAAACGTCGGTGGGAACGATGGTGATTGCCGTAGATCTGAAGCGAGCGCCGCGCACATCGGCGAATTTCCTCACCTATGTCGATGATGGCCGCTTCGACGGCGTTACCTTCTACCGGGCGGCGCGGCGCAAGAGCAATCCCAAGCTGGGGCTGATCCAAGGCGGCATCGACACGGATTTGCGCCGGTCGCTTCCCCCGATCAGGCATGAACCGACCAGCCAGACCGGGCTTCGCCATCTGGATGCGACCGTATCTATGGCGCGGCCCAATCGACCCAATTCGGCCGCGGGCAACTTCTTCATCACCGTCGGCGCAACGCCCAATATGGACGCGCGCGGCACCTATATCGGTTATGCCGCCTTTGGCCATGTGGTGGCGGGAATGGATGTGGTGAAGAAAATCCTCGCGGTGCCCACCTGCTGCGGCTCGGGGCCAATGCGCGGGCAGATGATCGTCAAGCCGATCAGGATTTTGCGCGCTCGTCGCCTCGATGGCAGGCCGACCCCTTCGCGCGCACCCAAGCCCTGGCTGCTGGGGCTTAAACGGACAGCAAAATAGACAGATTCACGCAAAGCGCGCCTGATCACGCGGCCATCTGCGATCAGATGCTGGTGGCACGCTCATTGTCACGGATTTCCAGGCCTTCTCATGGAAAAAGAAGGCTACTGCATTAATCATCGGTTCGATAAGCGCGATGCCGCCCGCCAGGGCGAGGGACCCGGTCATGACATAAGCGACGGTGAAGCCGACGGTCAGATGGATCGTCAAATACGTGGCAGTCTTGATGAGGTCGAGCGACATGGGTATCTCCTGAACGGACCTGCAAATAAGAACCATTCGCAAACCTTGCTAATGGCATTTTTTGCTGGTTCTGATCGGCTCTGACGATCACTGTCGCGGGGCAGGAGGTATGGCATGGCAGGACGGATCAGGACAGGGATTGGCGGATGGGTCTATGAGCCGTGGCGCGGCAGCTTCTATCCGCCAGGCCTGCGTCAGAAGGAAGAACTGGCCTATGTCGGCGAGCATCTGACCGCCACCGAGGTGAACGCGACCTATTACAGCAGCCAGAAGCCCGCGACCTTTGCCAACTGGGCCAAGGCGGTGCCCGATGGGTTTCAGTTTGCGGTGAAAGCCTCGCGTTACTGCACGAACCGCAAGATCCTGGCCGAGGCAGGCGAATCGATCGCGAAATTTACCGGGCAGGGGATAGCAGAACTGGGCGACAGGCTGGGGCCGATCCTGTGGCAATTCATGCCCACCAAACGGTTCGATCCCGATGATTTTAGCGCATTCCTGAAATTGCTGCCTGATGCTGTCGATGGCGTGCGGCTTCGGCATGCGCTGGAGGTACGGCATGAGAGTTTCGATGATCCTGCCTTTCTCGACATGGCGAAGGCGGCCGGGGCAGCGGTGGTGCTGGCGGATCATGAGGACTATCCCGCAATCGCCGGCCATGACGCCGGCTTTGCGTATCTGCGGCTGATGCAGACGAGGGCGGACGAGCCAACCGGCTATGCCCCTGCCGATATCGATCGATGGGCCAGACGTGCAGAAAGGCTGGCCGAAACCGGCGATGTCTATGGCTTTTTCATCAGTGGCGCGAAGGAGCGCAACCCGGCCGCCGCACAGGCGATGATCGCGGCGCTGGCCTGACCGACACCATTGCGTTTGTTGCAATCGGAAAGTCAGGCTTTGCGATTGTTACAATGATATGACGGACCTAATTGCTCCTTACACATGCAGGGACCACCGTCCTTCGCAACAATGGAGTCAATAATGCGTCAGATCTTTCAAGGAGCCGTCCTCGCTGCTGCCGTTGGCGTGCAGATGGTGACATTTTATTCGGTACTTTATGCCTGACAGCGGCGTTGCCGCATCGGCATTTGGGCTCGCCCAGAACCGAAAAAGGCCGCTATCCGATTAATCGGGGCGGCCTTTTTAGTATTTGATCGGTTTCCAGAACTGTGGGCGTCACCCTTCTGCCAGCCATCCGGCCAGCAGATAGGCGGCGACGCCAATCGGTCCCAATGCGCACAGCGTCAATAGCACCAAGGCGACGCGGATGAGCGTGACGTCGATGCCCGTGCGATTGGAAAGCCCAGCGCAAACGCCCATGATCTTGCCATGGCGGCGGTCGAGGGTGAAATTGCTGTTCATGACGTTGGCCTTCTGTTGTCTCAAGTTTGGGGAAAGCGGGTGCGGTGATCAGGCGATCGGCGCGACCGGAACCGCTGCGCCGACAAACAGGCTGGCGACGACAACGGCGCCGAAAAAGGCGACGGCGGCGTTCTGGATCTTGGCAATGAACATGATAATAACTCCCTGCTTGGCTGGCCGGATCATCCGGCCTTGATGTCGAACTCATTTGCAGAAGGCGTGCCAATTTCAGTTATGAACGCAAAACCGCCATTTCCATCGCTGTCATGCGCTGGTCTCGTTGGAAAGGTGGCTGGCCATTGGCGATTTATGCAAAGACTTGGTAAATTTCGCGACCGTATGCCGTGACTGCTGCATTTCTGTTCGTCTATGGCACGCTGCGCTCAGATCATGCGGGACCGGTGGCGGATCGCTTGCGTCGTGAGGGGAGGTTGATCGGCCCCGCTACGACCGCCGGCGCCTTGTACCGGATCCGCGACTATCCCGGTCTGGTGCCGGGCGGGAATGCCAAGGTCGTTGGCGACCTCTACGCGCTCGGCGATCCTCAATCCACGCTTGCGTGGCTGGACGACTATGAAGAATGCAGCCCCGCTTTTCCCCGGCCCTGGGAATATCGCCGCGCCTTGATCCCGGTTGCCGGGCCCCGGGCGCAGGTCGATGCATGGACCTATATCTATGCGCGCGACGTCACACCCTTGGAACGAATCGAGGGCGGCGATTTCCTGACCCCTCGATAATCGGCCCGGAACCGGCTCTCCCGCCTGCGCTTTCCCCTGGCATCAGGTTGGTTCAAGGAGTTGCCTGCATGGACGGAGCCGCAATCGCGGGATTTTGGGGACTCGTCGGCGGATCGGCGTTGCTGATTGGGGCGGCGATCGCCTATTTCGCACGCCTGCCACAAAGGCTGATCGCTGCGATCATGGCCGCAGGGTCAGGCGTACTGATTTCCGCGGTCGCCTTTGATTTGATGGATGAAGCCTATCGGCGCGGCGGATTCGATTCGACCGCGATCGGTTTTTTCGGCGGTGCACTGGTCTACACGGGCGCGAACATCCTGGTATCGCGCGCGGGCGCAAAGCATCGCAAACGGTCCGGCTCGAACCCGAAGCAGAGCCAGGCGACAGCGCAGGAAGGATCGGGCCTGTCGATTGCCGTGGGGGCTTTGCTCGATGGTATTCCCGAATCGGTGGTAATCGGCGTCAGCTTGCTGGAAGGGTCAGGCGTCAGCCTGGTGACGGTGGCGGCGGTGTTCCTGTCCAATGTGCCCGAAGGTCTGTCGAGTGCGGCGGGCATGAAGAAAGCAGGCCGCAGCGCAATCTATATCTTTGGCGTGTGGGGCGCGATCGCGATGGCGTCAGGGCTGGCGGCGGCGCTTGGCTATGCCGTCATGGCAGGCGCCAGCCCGGACATCATCGCTGCGACTACGGCCGTCGCGGCCGGCGCGATCCTGGCAATGCTGGTCGACACGATGATCCCGGAAGCGACCGAAGAGGCGCATGAATTTTCTGGGCTTATCGCCGTCGCAGGATTTTTGCTGGCCTTCATCCTCAGCAAGCTGGAGGGATGAACGCCAGCGGTCGCCTTATTTGGCCTGCATGGACTGGACGGCCTCCAGCGTGCTCTTCACATGATTTGCATAGTTCATTTCGCTATGAACGAACGCGATCCGCCCTGAAGGAGCAATGACGTAGGAGGTCCGGTCGGTCATGCCCGGCCGCATCTTGAGGCCAACATCATAGCCGGAAATGATGGTCGATCCGGCCGATGCGACCGGGAACTTGCCCGCGCATTCCTTGGTCGAAAAGGACACAAGATCGTCGACCGGATCGGCCGACATGCCGATGACAGTGGCGCCCGCCGCCTTGAACTTGTCGATATTCTCGGCGAATTCGCGCGCTTCGGCCGAGCAGCCGGGGGTGAAGGCCTTGGGGAAGAAATAGAGCACCACCGGCCCACGCTTAAGCTGATGCGACAGGGTCAGCGTAAAGGTCTTGCCAGCGAGCGCGCCGCGGGTCGTGAAGTCCGGCGCTTTCGCACCCACTGCAAGCGCCGCCATGGCGTTTCCAGCAGGAAGCAAAGCGGCTGTGGCAGCGAGCATCAGGGACAGGCGCTTCATCGACATATTCCTCGTTCAATTTGGGCTCGGTTTCAGGGACGCGGTTCCCGCAGCAGGACGACAGGTCTTGGGATTGTGCACGCAGAAAAACCGGCCGTCCGCAGCGTCATCGCATCGCGCTTTGGTGATGGTCGCGATTTGGGCCGAGCGCAAGCTGTCCGGGCAAGAAACGAGATCGGCCACGCAAAAATTCCGCAAGAATGCCCGTCGGGCGGGACATGGTTGCTGATTTGCCGGAATGGAAGGCAGGTAACGGGCCTGCTTCCCGACAACTGTTCCCGCCGACTGGCGCGGGAACAAGGCGCAGGCGATCCGGGTTATTTCGTCCATGCGCGTGACATCGCTCCCCCTGCCCGTCGTCCTGATGCCGATTATCCTTCTGGGCGCCTGTGGGCAGCAGAATGGCAATGAGGCCGGGCAACCCGGGGTGGTGACCAATATCATGGACCAGGCCCTGCCCCACACGGATGAGCCCGCCCCGCCCGCCAACGCGATCGTCCCCGTCGAGCCAGCCCCCACCATCGAAACGCCTGAACCGACCGCGTCATCGGCGGGGCCGATCCCCGCCAGCGTTCAGGGGCGCTGGGCGGGCACGCAGGCCCGCTGCGGCGACCGGTCGGATGCGATGGAACTGACGGTCGAGCCGGACCAGCTTATTTTCCATGAAAGCGTTGGCGTCGTGCAGTCGGTCAACCAGCAGGCCGATGGCAGGCTTCAGGTGCAGGCCGCCTTTACAGGTGAGGGCGAAAGCTGGACGCGCACCCTTAGTTTTAGGCCATCGGCCGATGGCGCGCGGCTCACCATCGTCACTGATGGGACGGCAGTGACGCGCAAGCGCTGCTGACGAAGCGCGCTTCCTTCCTACTCCAGTCCTCGCTACAGCGACGCGATGATCGGCCGCCTGACCCTGAGCGACTTTCGCAATCATGCGGACGCGCTGATCCTGCCCGATCACGCCTTCGTGCTGCTGACCGGCGACAATGGCGCGGGCAAGACCAACATATTGGAAGCCGTGTCGATGTTGGCGCCTGGCCGGGGCCTGCGCGGCGCGGCGCTGGGCGCGATGGCGCGGCAGGAGGGGGCGGGGGGCTTTGGCATCGCTGCGGAAGTCGATGGGGTCGTGCTGGGCACTGGCGTCGCGGCAAGCGCGCCGGAACGCCGGCAGGTGCGGATCGGCGGCGTCGGGTCGTCCGCCAATGCGCTGGCCGATCATCTCGCGATCACATGGCTGACACCGGCAATGGACCGGCTGTTCCTGGACAGTCCGGGCGGAAGGCGGCGCTTTCTCGACCGGCTGACACTTGCGCTGCATCCAGGCCATGCCGCGCATAGCGCGCGCTACGACGCGGCAATGCGCGCGCGCAACCGGTTGCTCGGCGATTTGCGCACGGCCGATCCGGCCTGGCTGTCCGCGTTGGAGGCGCAGATGGACGACCATGGTCTGGCCCTGAGCGCGGCGCGGGCGGACCTTGTCGTGCGCCTCAATAATATATTGGCGCGGCAGCCGGACGCACCCTTTGCGCGGCCGATGATCGCCATCGAGGAGGCGGAGCCGCAAGGAGAGGAGCCGCTGGCGATGCGCCTGGCGCGACAGCGGCGCCGCGACGCAGCCGCCGGGCGCAGCCTGTCCGGGCCGCATCGCCACGACCTGGCCGTGACGCATGTGGCCAAGGGGCAGGCGGCGGCGTTGTGTTCGACTGGGGAGCAAAAGGCGCTGCTCCTGTCGATTCTGCTCGCCCATGCCGCTTTGGTCGCCGACGAACGCGGACAGCCCCCGGTGCTGTTGCTTGACGAAGTGGCGGCGCATCTCGATCCGCTCCGTCGCGCGGCGCTGTTCGACCGGCTGGCGGAAACCGGTGGGCAGATATGGATGACGGGCACGGAGCCAAGCCTGTTCAGCGACTTGACGGCCGCAACGCGACTGACCGTAACAGCCGGTCATGTCTTTCGTTCCACAACATAACGCATCGACAAAACGATTCGTCGCCAGCGACTTTTCAAGCTCGGCGGCGTCTGCCCTAAAGCGGCCATCGGGGTTCAAGCCTAAGCAAAAAGTCGGGGTCGCAATCACATGTTGGCTGGTTTTCGCGCGTTTTTCGCGGCGTCTATTCTTGCGCTTTCGACATTGGCTTCCGTCCCTGCCGCTGCTGGCACGCTGCAATGCGCGCCCTTCGCCCGCCAGGTTTCCGGTATCGACATTCATGGCAACGCCAATACCTGGTGGGGCCAGGCCGAAGGCCGCTACGCCCGTGGGCACGAACCGCGCGTCGGCGCCGTGCTGGCCTTTTCTTCCAGCCGTTCGATGCCGGTCGGCCATGTCGCAATGGTCAGCAAAGTGGTCGGGGATCGAGAAGTGTTGCTGACCCATGCCAACTGGTCCTATCGCGGCGGCATCGAACGCGATGTGCGCGCCATCGACGTGTCGCCCAATAATGACTGGACCGACGTGCGCGTCTGGTATGGCCCGATCGGCGGCCTTGGCACGCGCTCCAACCCGGCGCGCGGCTTCATCTACGCTCAAGCGCCTGCGACGATCGACCAGCCGGTGCAGATCGCGTCGGCTGATACGACCGGTGGCGCGGCGGTCCGCTCTGCTTTCTGAGCCCTTAACCTTTTGCCAACCGACGCGCGCATAGGGTCGATCCCGGTGGGGCGATTCTAGACGTTTCGGGATCGCAAATGATTCGAAAGATGGTCTGGACAGCCGCGCTGTTGCTGTCCGGGATGACGGGCGCGCAAGCATGGGGTGCGTCGGTGCTGCAATGCGTGCCCTATGCGCGCACGGTATCGGGCGTCGATCTTTATGGCGATGCGCTCAACTGGTGGGATCAGGCCGATGGCCGGTTCAAGCGCGGGCATGCGCCTAAAAAGGGCGCGGTGCTGGCGTTCCGGGCGTTCGGCCCAATGGCGCTGGGGCATGTCGCGGTGGTAAGCCGCGTGCTGGACGATCGCCGAATCCTCATTCGCCATGCCAACTGGTCCGTGCCCGGCGCGATCGAGGAGGATGTGCTGGCGATCGACGTTTCGGACCAAGGGGACTGGAGCCAGGTCCGGGTATGGCACAGCCCAACCGGGCAAATGGGCGCGCGCGCCAATCCGACCTTCGGTTTCATCTATCCGTCCAAGGCCAAGCTGCACGATTTCACGCCTGATCCTGCGTTGGGCGCAAGCATCCGCTTCGCCAGGGTGGACGCCGATCGCTGGGATCGCAAAGGAGCCCCTGTCCGCGCGGTCCGGACTGCGCAGGCTATAGTCGAAGCCAAGGCGGAACGGCGCGGTCGTGCGCCACATCTGCGCACTGATCCGGCGATCCTGCAATTTGCCGACAATACGCCGGTAGAGCGGAGTCTGAGCGCCATCATCGCGGACGTGAAGCGCGAGACGATGGTGAACTGATCGCAAAAAGGGGCGCCTGATCGCGGCGCCCCTTTGCCCTCATTCGCCGTCCGATGCCTTTTCGTCGGCAGCGCCCTCGGCCGGATTTTCGAACCAGGCCTCGACCTCGCCATTCAGCTTGATCGTCAGCGGATTGCCGTGACGATCGCGGGTCTTGCCGGCGGCGACACGGATCCAGCCTTCCGACATGCAATATTCCTCAACATCCTTGCGCTCACGGCCCTTGAAGCGGATGCCGATGCCGCGCTGGAGCACATGCATGTCGAAATGGGGGCTCTTGGGATTGGTGGACAGATGATCGGGGGGCGTATCGCTCATGATGGAAATCCTTGCAAAGTTGCGCAGCGCCTAGCGCCTGGCCTGCGCGCTCGTCAACCGCCCGCCGGCGCGTCCACATTGCAGAAGATGCGGCGGATGACGCCCTGATCCAGCCAGGCGACAAAACGACGGCTGGCGTCGGCGACATTCTCGATCGGATAGGCGACGGGCCGTTCGTCGAGCAGCCGACTGGCGACAGCGAGCCGGACGACTGCATCGGGGGCTGTCGTCAATATCCGGCCGCGCCGATCGGTGG
Organism: Sphingobium soli; assembly: GCF_020782245.1. GTDB lineage: Bacteria > Pseudomonadota > Alphaproteobacteria > Sphingomonadales > Sphingomonadaceae > Sphingobium > Sphingobium soli. The sequence goes on along the minus strand of NZ_JAJGNP010000001.1, from coordinate 490,309 downwards.
CGGCGCTGTTGACGCCGATGACATGGCCATCTTCGGACAGGACAGGGCCGCCGCTGATGCCCGAAAGCGTGCCATCACCAGCGGGCAGGCGAGTGCGTTCGGCCCAGGCGAGGATCGGCTGCGCGGTTTCGCTAAGGCCGCGCCGGGCGCTGGCCGATCCGATCAGTTCCGATACGACCAGGGTAGGTTCGCCGGCCGGAAAGCCCATATGATAGCCCGGAGTCCCCGGCTGCGGCACATGATCGGACAGGGGGAGCGCGTCGGGGCTGGTGAGATTGGCCTGCACCACGGCCGCATCGCCCTCCCGGCTTTCCAGCACCCGAGCGACGGGCCGGGCGAAGCGGCCATCCTCCAGTCCGACGCGGGTGCAGCCATGGGTAACATGCTCGGCGGTCAACCACGCGCCATCCCGATCGACCGCAAAGGCGGTGCCCATGGAATCGGCGGGTCCGCCAGGGCGATCCTCGATCACAAACTGTTCGTCGCCCCATTGCGGCATGGGCCGGCGCGGGCTGCGCGGATCGAATTGCTCGACTTGGAGTGGCGGGATGACGGATTGCTGCGCGCCCCAGGCCACGATCAGAAGCACCGCACCCAGAGCAAAGGGCAGGCAGCCACAACCCTGCTTGCCCGCCATGCGCCCTTAGCCCGCCACCGCAGCAGCGGTCAGACAGGCCACCGCCGCCTTCATCATCGCCAGGAAGATCGCCGCCGACCGCTCATTCGCCTCGATCCGAGCGGATAGGGTGCCGATGAGAAAGTCGACGAGGCGAAAGGCGATCAGTTGCAGAACCAGCGTCACACTGCCCCAGATTATTACGTCCCAGACATTGACCGATCCGGCCAGGCAGAAACCCAGCGGCACGGCAAGGCCAATCGCCGCGCCGCCTAATGAAATGGCAGCCGATTCATTGCCGGCGCGGATCAGCGCGAATTCGTCATGCGGCGTGATCCACAGATATAAGGCAAGCGCGGCCAGCCACACCAGGGTCGCGCTGCCCAGATGCAGCAACAGGATCGGCAGGCCCGCTAGCAGGCTCTGGATGACGGGCATGGGATCGCTCATGCCCCAGCCATGCCGCAACCGGTCCGTTCGATCAACCGGGCAGGGCGCGGCGCAGCCTTATCGGATCAGCGACAGATGCGCACCCTTACGTCGCGGTGCCGCCAGCGATCATAACGCCATTGCGTCCAGCAGCGCGGGCGATAGCGATAATGGGACCGATAATATCCGCCATGGCGCCGCCAGTCGCGGCGGTTACCGCGCCAATGCCGACGGTCGCTCCAACGCCGATTATCCCAGCGATGATCGCGCCCGTCGCGCCAGCCTGCATTGTGATATTGTGCCTGCGCGGGCGTTGCAGCCGCACCCACGCCAGCGACGGCAAGGCTGAATGCTGCGGCCGCTTTCCAGATCAGGGTCATATAGTCTCTCCTCTCTCCGGTCGCCTGTCGGGGCGAGCCATGAGAGGCACCTTGGCGAACGCCAACTGAACCGAGCGGGAATAATGCTGTCAGCGAAGGTTCAGCGTCCGCGCAGGGCGCTTTCGGCCTCCTGCATATAACCGCGCGTGATCGGCAGCGCGCGGCGGTCGCGGACATATTGGACCTGATAATTGACCATGCCGCCATGTTCGAACACGGTCGCCGCGCCGGCCAGATAGAAAGTCCACAGGCGAAAGAAGCGTTCGTCATACAGTGCGACGATGTCCGCCTTGTGCGCCATGGTGCGCTTGTACCATTCGCGGATGGTAAGGCCGTAATGCATCCGCAGCACCTCCACATCCGTCACCATCAGCCGGGTGCCTTCGCTGCCCTGGATCATTTCCGACAAGGCGGGGATATAGCCGCCGGGGAAGATATATTTCTGCGTGAATGCATCAGTGATGCCGGGTCCATCGACCCGCCCGATCGTGTGGATCAGCATGACGCCGTCGGGCGCGAGCAACTCCCGGCATTTGTTATAAAAGGTGCGGAAATGCGCGGTGCCGACATGCTCGAACATGCCGACGGACACGATGCGGTCGAACGGGCCGGTCATGTCGCGATAGTCGATCAATTCGAAGCGGACATGATCGGCGACGCCCGCATCCTGCGCTCGCTGACGCGCGACCTTGAGCTGCTCCTCCGACAGGGTGATGCCCGTCACGTCCACGCCGCAGGTGCGATGCAGATAGAGCGCCATGCCGCCCCAGCCGCAACCGATGTCGAGCACTTTCATCCCGGGTTTGAGGTGCAGCTTTGCTGCAATATGCGCCTTCTTGTCCTCCTGCGCCTGTTCCAGGCTGATCCCGGTTTCGTTGTCGGCATCGGGAAAATAGGCGCAGCTATATTGCCGGTCGCGGTCGAGAAACAGCGCGTAGAGCGCGCCGGACAGGTCATAATGATGGGCGACATTCGCCTTTGACCGCGATTTATGATTGGCGCGCCACAGTTTTTGCCGCACGGTCTTAAAGCTGCGGCTGATCCGGCTTTTCGCGTCGATCGATCGCCCGGCTTCCCATGGGTTATTGGCGCGGATCATGGATATGAACTCCATGATGCCGCCGCCTTCTATCCCGACACGGCCATCGATCCAGGCCTCGGCCATGCCCAGGCGCGGATCTTTGACGATGTCGAAGGGGACACGGCTATCGTGAAAGCGCAGGGCCAGGTTGGGGAATTCCGGGTCGGCACGCCCCGCAGTGAAGCTGCCGCCCTTGGCATAATGAACCGTCAGTTGCCCACGCGTGACCAACCGTTTGAGAACGCGCTCGAATATCTTCATATTGTTCCATGTGTCATGTCGTTACGCAGGCGTCAAATACCGGCATACCAATCATAGCCGGCATAGTCTTCCCAGAAGCCGCCCTTGCCGTGGCCGATGTTCGCAATGCTGTCCACCGCTTCGATCCGCATCAGATATTTTGCCTGCTTATAGCCCAGTTGCCGCTCCACCCGCAGGCGCAAAGGCGCACCATTGGCGACCGAAAGCGGCCGGTCGTTGAGCGCGAAGGCAAGGATGGTCTGCGGATGAAAAGCGTCGATGAGGTCGATGCTTTCATAATAGGATCGGCCGCCCCCCATATCGTCGGCGCAATGAAAGACGATATAGCGCGCATCCTGCCGCAAGCCGGCCGCATCGAGGATCGTGCGCAGCGGCACGCCGCGCCATTTGCCGATCGCGCTCCAGCCTTCGACGCAGTCATGGCGGGTAATCTGCTCGCGGTGGGGCAGGGTTCGCAGTTGCGACAGTGAAAGCGACAGCGGCCGAGCGACCTTGCCATCGACGCGCAGGCGCCAGTCGGCAAAGCCCGTGCGCCAGATCGCCTTGTATTCGGGCGTGTTCGGATTGGCGGTGCCATTGGCGCGAAAGACCGGCGAAATCTGGTCGGGCCGGAATTCCTGCGCCAGCGCATCGCGCGCCATCAAGCTGCGCTGTGCCCATTTGTGGAAATTCTCGGCGGAAAAGAGGGCATTTCGGACAGTCTCGTTCCGGGCGAGGCGATCGCAGCCAGTGAGGGCGGCGGTCGCACCCAGCAGCAGCGCGCGGCGGGCGAGGATCATGGGCGTTCCTCCGGCACCTTGTAGCGCCCGGTGATCATGGATCGCACCTCGTTCACCGGTCCGGCCAAGAGGACCATCAGGATATGGACCAGAAAGAAGGCGACCAGCGCGAAGGCGGCGATGAAATGGATCGAGCGCGCCGATTGCCGCCCGCCGAACAGGTCCGCCAGCCAGGGCAAGGCGGCATTCATGCCTGGCGACATGGTCAGGCCGGTCAGGATGACAAGCGGCAGCGCCACGAAAATCACGCCGATATAGCTCGCTTTTTGCAAGACATTGTAGCGCAGCGCCGCCGTTCCCGTCGGGAAGCGCAGCCGCGCATGATCCTTGATATCCTGCCACACATGTCGGGGCGCCAGTTCGTCGCGATGGAAGGCAAGGTCGCGGCTGACATGCCGGTTGGCCAGGCTCCAGAGCATGTAGGCGAGCAGGGCGAAGGCGAAGATCGGCGCGGCTGTCAAATGCCAGTGGCGTGACAGCGCCAAATTATAGGTGGCTGGCAATGTCCACCAGCTGCCGAATCGGTCCAGCTCCAGCCAGGCCGGATCGAAATTCGCGCCATAAGCCCCCCAATAGAGGCGCGGGTGAGCATTGAAGATGCCAAGGCCGCTGGTGAACAGGATGTAGAGCAACAGCGCGTTTAGCCAGTGCCACAGGCGGGTGGACAGGCGGTGGCGCTTGACGATTGGGTCGGCGCTGTCTGGCATCATATTCATGGCGGTCATTCTAGCGCACTTTCATGACAGGTCGACAGGGGTCGCACAGGGTTGGGTCCGGAAGGATGTCACCGTTTTGCAACACAGGGCCTGAAATTGATTGAAATAAATTCAGGCCCTCTTTGCAACTGATTTCTGCGATCCTAGATGGGCGTTGCGCGATGATGATGCACAACGCGCTCCATTCTCTCTTTAGATGGAGAGAATAGAAGCAGGAGTGACCATAGGTAAAAGCCGTGGTCTCTTTGCATCGAACCTGAACGCCGGATGAATATCTAAGTCGCGGCGCTAAGAACAAAAACGAGGACTTTATGAAGACTGTGATTTTCGCAGCGATTGCTGCTGCCACCGCCGTTTCTGCGCCTGCCTTCGCTCAGGACGCTGCGCCCTTCACTGGGCCGCGCGCCGGCGTCACCATGGGTTATGACAAGATCGGCGGCGAAGATGGCTTCGCCTATGGCGTGACCGCCGGCTACGATCTGGCGCTTGCTCCCCGCATCACGGGCGGCGTTGAAGTGAGCCTGGGCGACACCACGGTCGATGACAGCGGCCTCGACGTCAGCCGCGACATCGCCGCGTCGCTGCGCGCCGGCTATGTCGTGACCCCGCGCGTCCTCGCTTTCGGCAAGGTAGGCTATGCCTCGACCCGCTTCGAATTCGATGGCGACGGAGCAGGCCTGGAAGGCGTGCGCTATGGCGGCGGCCTGGAGTTCGCCGCGACGCCGAACACCTATATCTCGGCCGAATATCAGCGCACCGAATATGAACAGAATGTCGGTGGCCGCGACGCCGCCATGGTCGGGGTGGGCTTCCGCTTCTGATCCACGTCGTTCTGATCGCTCTCTCACGATCAGATCAAGCGAAGGGCGGTCCCCAAGGGGGCCGCCCTTTTTCGTCAGCGATTCAGGCGGGCATGGGCTTGATGTCCGGTTCCAGCCAGTCGCGCCGCGCCGCCGGCGTCATCAAAGCGCTGCGCGACCAATAGGCGAACAGCCAATCCTTGTCGCTTAGCGGCGACGCCTTGACCGCGGCAAAAGCCACCGAAGGGGCGACATCGTCAGGCAGATCCGCCAGCAGCCGCCGCGCCATGCGCAAGGATGCCTGTGTGATCGTCTCATGATAGCCGCTATTGTCATCGTTCACCCCGCCAACGCTTTCATTATAGCGTCGGATCAGCGCCCCCATGTCGCGTTCGGGCCGCAGGTCCGGTCGTTTCAGCATGAGCCAGAGCGCGGTCGCGAAATGCGCGTCATGCGTCCAATCGGCCTTGGGCAAGGTGCGGGCGATGAAGGCGTCCGCGATTGCCCTTATGTCCTCGTCCGTCATCCTCATTCCCTCCTAAACTGAAAAACCCCGCCGGGTGAGGGCGGGGTTCTGATTGCGCTTTGACGCGCAGCCTGTCAGCCCCGGGTCATCCCAGCGCGGCTTGCTTCTCTTCGGCGAGGCGGCGCATCTCGGCCTTGCTCTTTTTCTCGCTGGCGCTTTTCAACTGGCCGCACGCCGCCATGATGTCGCGACCGCGAGGGGTGCGGACCGGCGCGGAAATGCCGCCTTCGAACACGATGTCGGAAAAGCGCCTGATCCGTTCGGGCGTGGAACATTCATAATCGGTGCCCGGCCACGGATTGAACGGGATCAGATTGACCTTCGCCGGCAGCTTATAATGCCGCAGCAGCCGCACCAGCTCGCGCGCGTCCGCGTCGCTGTCATTCTTGTCCTTGATCATCACATATTCAAAGGTGATGCGCCGGGCATTATTCGCCCCGGGATAGGCGGCGCAGGCGGCCAGCAGCGCCTCAATCCCGAACTTGCGGTTGAGCGGCACCAGCTCGTCGCGCACATCCTTGGTCACGCCATGGAGCGATACGGCGAGGTTGACGCCGATTTCCTCACCTGCGCGCGCCATCATCGGGATGACGCCGCTGGTCGACAAAGTGATGCGCCGCTTGGACAGGGCCAGCCCATCGCCATCCATCACGACCTTGAGCGCGTCGCGGACATGATCGAAATTATAGAGCGGTTCGCCCATGCCCATCATCACGATGTTGGTCAGCATCCGGCCGTCAGACGTGGAATGCGACGCCTCGTCGCTTTCCTCGTCATCATTGGCGGACGCCATGCTGCCCTTGGGCCATTCACCCAGTGCGTCGCGGGCCAGCATGACCTGCCCGACGATCTCGCCCGGCGTCAGGTTGCGCACCAGCCGCATCGTGCCGGTATGGCAGAAGGAGCAGTTCAATGTGCAGCCGACCTGGCTGGAAACGCACAGCGTGCCCCGGTCTGCATCAGGGATGAAGACCATCTCATAATCCTGACCGTCATCGGATCGCAGCAGCCATTTACGGGTACCGTCGCTCGACACCTGCGCTTCGACCACCTGGGGGCGCCCAACCACGAATCGCTCCGCCATCCAGCCGCGCATCGGCTTGGCAAGGTCCGTCATGGCGTCGAAATCGGTTTCGCCACGATGATAGAGCCAATGGAAAATCTGCTTGGAGCGCAGCTTTGCCGCCTTGGCGTCCAGCCCCGCTTCCTCGAACACGCTTTTGATCTGCGCGCGGGACAGGCCCATCAGGTCAACGCGCCCATCCTCTCGCGGCGTCACGGCGCGCGGCACGGGCACAGGATCAATAGCGCCGGGAATCGGCATCAGGGGGCTGGCGGATGTCTGCATGGCCGCGCCATAGCGGAATTTTCGGGCAAATGTAAGGCGGAGCCGGGCTTAGCGCAGGCGCGCGCAGCCCAGCGCGGCGGCGTCGATCGCCGTGGCCGCGCCGCGCAGGGCGTAGCTGTCGGCAAAGGCGCGGCCGTCCGCGCCAACGCTGGACACACTCATGCTGGTGGCCGAACGCATGGCGGCGATGATCTGCGCATCGGCGCGGGCGTCCGTGGCCCAGGCGTCGACCTGCCCCGCCACCAATGTGAAGCGGCGCTCGCCCACGCTCAGGCGAACCGGGGCGTCGGGTGAGTGGGCGCGGCTGAGGCGAAAATGGACCTGTCCGCGCACATGGTCGCGCGGCCAGTTGCCTACGGCGGCAAAGCCCCGCGGCGCGCGGCCGCGCCGGACCTGCGGCTGGGCAATGGCATAGCAGCGCGGCGCTGATTGTCCTGCCGCAGGATCGCGAAATGCCCCCCAGCTTTCGAAAATGCCCAGTGAATCGCGCGCGATGGCGGGCGGCGGCGCGAGCAGCAGCGGGACAAGGCAGGCGAGGGCGCGGCGCATTGCCAGGGCAAAGCGCAAGCCGCCCTCATTTGCAACCCCATCCGTAATGAAAGGGCGATGCCACGCTTGCAGGGACGACAACAGTGGTTATGAAGAAGCATCCATCAGTGTCGCCGGGATTCGACCGAACCCCCGGCTCTCGGCTTAAAAAGAACGGACAGAACAGGGACATGAAGGCCACCATCGAACGCGCAACGCTCCTCAAGAGCCTGAGCCACGTCCAGTCGGTGGTCGAGCGGCGCAATACCATTCCCATCCTGTCCAACGTGCTGATCGAGGCATCGGCCGACGGCGCGATCAAGCTAATGGCGACCGACCTTGACCTTCAGGTGGTCGAAAGCATCTCCGCACAGGTGGAGCAGCCCGGCGCGACGACCATTTCCGCCCACACCTTGTTCGATATAGCGCGCAAGCTGCCCGAAGGCAGCCAGGTGTCGTTGCAGGCCGCCGACGGCAAGATGCTGATCCAGGCGGGGCGCGCGCGCTTCAACCTGTCGACGCTGCCGCGCGACGATTTTCCCGTGATTGCCGAGGGCGACCTGCCGACGCAGTTCGAACTGCCGGCCGAAACATTGAAGCAGATCATCGACAAGACGCGCTTTGCGATTTCGACCGAGGAAACACGCTATTATCTGAACGGCATCTATTTTCATGTGTCCGATGAGGGGCAGCCCGTGCTGAAAGCCGCGGCGACCGACGGCCATCGCCTGGCCCGCGTCACCGTGCCGCGGCCCGATGGCGCTGACGGCATGCCCGGCATCATCGTTCCGCGCAAATGCATCGGCGAATTGCGCAAGCTGCTCGACGAAGTGGAAGGATCGGTCCAGATCAGCCTGTCGGCCAGCAAGATCCGCTTTGGCCTGGGCAGTGCGATCCTGACCAGCAAGCTGATCGACGGGACCTTCCCCGATTACAGCCGCGTCATCCCGACCGGTAACGACAAGCTGCTCAAGATAGACCCGCGCAGTTTCGAGGATGGCGTCGACCGCGTTGCGACCATCGCGACGGAAAAGACCCGCGCGGTCAAGATGACCCTAGACAAGGACCGTATCACCCTGTCGGTCACAAGTCCGGAAAATGGCACCGCGGCCGAAGAAGTGCCCGGCGCGTTCCAGGGCGAAGGCTTTGATATCGGATTCAACGCCCGCTATCTGCTCGACATCCTCGGCCAGATCGACAGCGACCTTGTTGAACTGCACCTGGCCGATGCCGCCGCGCCGACCTTGATCCGGGAAAATGACGCCAGTCCGGCGCTCTATGTGCTGATGCCCATGCGGGTGTGACAGGCAGGGGCGGAAAAGGGATGCCGCCCCATTGATTTACGGTCTGTAAGTAAGTCTCTGTCAATAGATCGCGATTAGAAGGCGCCCCATGTCTCTTAAGCGCGCGTCTTCTTCAGAGTTGTCACGACCTGCCACGTTGTTGATGGCGCTTGGCCTGACGCGAAGCGGTACAGATGTCGGTGCGACCTGGATTTGCGGCAGCTTTTTCCACATCGCGCGACTGTGGCCGCTGATCCTGCTGTCGAAAATGTGCGTCATTCTAATATTGGGGCTGCTCGTCTTCCGGCAGCAGGGCTGGGCGCAGTTCCTGTTGCTGGGGCTGATGTTCCTGGTGGATGGCATGTTGATGATCCTGCCGCGACAGGATCGGTTCCGCAGTTTGCTGCCGCATATCCAGACCTGGGCCATGTTGCCCATGCTGTTTCTGTCCGGCCTTAGTTACAGTGCCTGGATCGCCGGCGCGTTGGGATGGACCCAAACGGCTTCGCCGGCGCTGACGGCCCTGTCCCAACTGGTGGTGGCCTTGCTGGTGGCCTGTATCGTCGGGGACCGGCGCTTGCTGGGGATGAGCTATTTTCTAGGCCTGCTGATCGCGGCCTTCATTGGGAGCGCAGGGCTGATCCCGATCGGTCTGCTATCCAGCGGTTTGCTGGTCATGGCGGTCGCCACCGTCAGGCAGGCTTCGGTCGATCGTGATCGCGCCATGGCGATGCATCGCCAGGACTTGCGCGCCCAGCGATCGGACCGACTGTTGCAGGAACATGAACGCAGCGGACGCGGCTGGTTCTGGGAAACCGACCGGCAGGGGAGCCTGACCTATATATCCGACACGCTGTGCGAGACGATGAACCTGCCGTGCGGCAGCCTCATCGGCCGGGTCTTTACCGACATATTGCGTCCGGGCGACCGGCAGGCGGGCGATGGCGAACGCACGCTGGGCTTCCACCTGTCCGCCCGCACCGGTTTTTCCGAAATCCCCGTCTGCGCGGCCTTGTCGAAGGAAGAGCGTTGGTGGTCGATCTCCGGGCAGCCGGTGTTCAACGAATATGGCCAGTTTCATGGTTTTCGCGGGTCGGGCACGGACCTCACCGAAATGCGACGCAGCCAGGCGGAAGTGACGCGACTGGCGCAATATGATTCGCTGACCGGCCTGGCCAACCGCATCCAGATGCTGCGTTCGCTGGAGCAGGCGGTGGCTGCCCGCCACGGCCGGCCGGGTGAATGCACGCTGATGATGCTCGACCTGGATCGGTTCAAGAGCGTCAATGATTCGCTGGGACACCCGGCTGGCGATACGCTCTTGCGCCAGGTCAGCCAGCGGTTGCAGCGCGTCGTGGGGGATAAGGGGCTGGTCGGGCGACAGGGCGGCGACGAGTTCAAGATATTGCTGCCGCGTCATCATGACAAAAGCGGCCTGGAACTCCTGGCCAAAGCCATTATCGCGACGGTCGCCGAACCCTATACTATCGAAGGGACATCGGTGGTCATTGGCGTTTCCATCGGCGTGTCCATGTCTCCCCAGGATGGCGTGACCGCCGAAGCGCTGATTCGCAACGCCGACCTGGCGCTATACGCTGCCAAGGGCGACGGGCGCGGCGTGCACCGTTTCTATGCGCCCGAAATGCATGCCGATGCCGAAGACCGGCGCAAGCTGGAGGAGGATTTGCGCCATGCGCTGGCCGCCGACGGCCTGCATCTGGTCTATCAGCCGGTCGTGTCGTCGCGTACCGAACAGATCACCGGTTACGAAGCGCTGCTGCGCTGGAACCACGCGACGCGAGGGCCGATTTCGCCGGCGCTCTTCATCCCGATCGCAGAGGATACCGGCCTGATCGGGCCGCTCGGCGAATGGGTGTTGCGCACCGCCTGCCTGGATGCGGCACAATGGCCTGAAGGCATCCGCGTCGCGGTGAATGTCTCCCCGACACAGTTCGCCAATCCCGGTTTCCCCTCGACCGTTATGAACGCGCTGGCGGCCGCGCAACTGGCGCCGGAACGACTGGAACTGGAAATCACCGAAAGCGTGTTCCTGAACGACGATTCGGACACCGATTCGATGTTCGCGCGCCTGAAATCGCTCGGCGTGCGGCTGGCGCTCGATGATTTCGGCACCGGCTATTCGTCACTGGGCTATTTGAAGAAAGCGCCTTTCGACAAGATCAAGATCGACCAAAGTTTCGTGCGCGGCGCGGCGATCAACGGCAGTCGCAACAGTGCGATCATCAAGGCGATCGTCAGCCTGGCCGAGGCGCTGGACATGGACACGACGGCAGAGGGCGCGGAAACACAGGACGAACTGGCGCTGATCCGGCAATTGGGGTGCAGCCATATCCAAGGCTATATCTATGGCCGACCAATGCCGATGGAGGATGTGCTGATCGCCCATCGCGGCGGCGTCACGAATGCCGCCACGCCCAAGGGGTATCGGTCGAGCCGGCCCGAGCGCAAGACGATGCTGCGGACCGTGGCGGTGCGTCATGACGGGCATGTCTATACCGGCCGGGTGCGCAACATCTCCGAAACGGGAGCCCTGATCGAAGGGCTGTGGAATGTGCCTGTCGGCACCAGTTTTTCGGTCGAATTGTCCGATCGGCTGGCGGTGCAGGCGATCGCGCGCTGGTCGAAGGATGACCGGATGGGCGTCGTTTTCGATCGTTCGATCGATCTCGCATCCCTACGGGTTCAACCGCGCGCGCTGGCGTCCTGATCCTTTAGCTGGGATTGAGTGGTGCGAGCGTGACGCCCTGCCAATCGCCGCCAGGGTGAGCCTCCCGGCCCATCGTCCAGTTGGTCTGCAAACGGACCATGGGGTTGGGCGCGCACCAGATTTCGCCCGAATCGGTCAGGCCCGTCACCCAGATGAGATTATGCTCCTGGCCATAATCGATGACGGCAAAGGCAAAGCCCTTCCCCTTGCCCTGGATATCTACGGGAAGGGGCGGGTCGAGTTGCGTGAAGGACATGGCGGACTCCGGCTGGGGGTGCGGCAATCAATGCCGGGCCAGGGCGCGAGTTCCTGCGATTAACAAGGATCAGTCACTTCCTTGCTCCCCACGCCCAGCGCGGGAAGCAAGGGCAGGATCATGCCTGTTCCAGCAACCCTTCGCGTTTGATCTTCTCCTGCCATACCAGCGGGGCAAGGCGGTGGACATTCTGCCCCTCGCTGTCGACCGCGACGGTGACGGGCATGTCCTCGACCGTGAATTCGTAGATCGCTTCCATGCCAAGGTCTTCAAAGCCCACGACCTTCGCCTCCTTGATCGCGCGCGCGACCAGATAGGCCGCGCCGCCGACCGCCATCAGATAGGCGCTCTTGTGCGTCTTGATGCTCTCCGTCGCCGCCGGGCCGCGCTCGGCTTTGCCGACGCAGGCGGCCAGGCCCTGTTCCAGCATCATGTCCATGAACTTGTCCATGCGCGTGGCGGTGGTGGGGCCGGCGGGGCCGACCACTTCGTCGCGCACCGGATCGACCGGGCCGACATAATAGATAACGCGGCCCTTGAAATCGACCGGCAGGCTCTCGCCCTTTTCCAGCATGTCGGCGATCCGCTTATGCGCCGCATCGCGGCCGGTCAGCATCTTGCCATTGAGCAGCAGCCGGTCGCCATGCTTCCAGCTCTGCACGATCTCCGGCGTCAGCGTGTCGAGGTCGACGCGGATCGCTTCCTTGCTCGGCTTCCAGTCCACCTGCGGCCATTCGCTCAGCTTGGGCGCTTCCAGATAGGCAGGGCCCGAGCCGTCGAGCGTGAAATGCGCGTGGCGCGTCGCGGCGCAATTGGGGATCATCGCGACCGGCTTGCCCGCCGCGTGGCAGGGGTAATCGTGGATCTTGACGTCGAGCACGGTGGACAGTCCGCCCAGCCCCTGCGCCCCGATGCCGAGCGCATTGACCTTGTCATACAGTTCGATCCGCAGCTCTTCGATCTTGTTCTGGGGCCCGCGCGCCTTGAGTTCGCCCATGTCGATCGGGTCCATCAGGCTTTCCTTGGCCAGCGCCACCGCTTTTTCCGCGGTGCCGCCAATGCCGATGCCCAGCATGCCGGGCGGGCACCAGCCCGCGCCCATCTGCGGGAGCATCTCCAGCACCCAATCGACGATGGAATCGCTGGGGTTCATCATCTTGAACTTGGTCTTGTTCTCCGACCCGCCGCCCTTGGCCGCGACATCGACGATCACCTTGTTGCCCGGCACCATCTCGACATTGAGGACGCAGGGCGTGTTGTCCTTCGTATTCTGGCGGCTGAACGCAGGGTCGCGCAGGATTGAAGCGCGCAGGCGGTTTTCGGGGTTGAGGTAGGCACGGCGCACACCCTCATCGACGACTTCCTGCATCGACCGGCTATTGTCGTCTAGGCGGCAGTCCATGCCCCATTTGATGAAGACATTGACGATGCCGGTGTCCTGGCAGATCGGTCGGTGGCCTTCGGCGCACATGCGGCTGTTTGTCAGGATCTGTGCGATCGCGTCCTTCGCAGCCGGATTGGCCTCCGCTTCATAGGCCTGGCCCAGCGCGCGGATATAATCCATCGGATGATAATAGCTGATGAACTGGAGCGCGTCGGCGACGCTTTCGATGAGGTCGGCGGTCTTGATGAGCGTCATCTTACCCAAATCCCTATATCTGCCGCCCGCCCTGTACGGCGGGTCTTCGCATCGGCGGCTATACGCATTGGGAAGGGCAAGTCCAGCCAGCGCATCTTTGGCCGATCGCGGCGACTGGCGCGGTAAGGGTGACGCGGCGATGCCAAGGTCATTTTTCCGTCATCAAAAAGTCATGGGATCAGCGGCGCGCGGCATTGCGTGGCAAGCCAAATTTATTTTCTTTTTTGCCATCGCCCCCTTGTCTTTTCGCGGGGCGTGGGAGGAGCGCGCGTCGCGGCCAGGGGCGGGGCGATGCAGGCGATGGATCGACGCAGGGCCGATCCGCGCTGAGTCCCGGAACCGTCATTTACCCTCTTGCGCCTGAGAACGGCTGTGGCACTATCCCTTGTATCGGGTTAACGGGGGTTACCCAACAGATTGTGATCGCCCTCCTGGATGCCTATCTGGGAGGTGGGCCGTTTGAAGGCCTGGCGATCCGATAAGTTGGCCCATTTCCGTGCCCCTGTGGACCGGTCGATGCCGAGACGCGCTTTGCCGCAATCGCGCTTGACCGAATCGAACGAAACAGGAACATCGGGGACTCGCAGATGGATTTTCGCGATAGTGGACAGGCAGGGACAGGCGACGTGGCGACGGTAATGGACGAAGTTTTGGAGAAGATGAGCGAAGCGGTGGCGACGTCAAATGAGGCGTCCGAGCCGCTGTCGTCTTCGACCGTATTGGCGCGCCGTTTTCCCGTCGTGACCGACGCATCGCGCGACGCGTTGCTGACGGAATTTGGCAAGGAGACGCTGAACGACCGCTATCTGCTGCCCGGCGAATCCTATCAGGATCTGTTCGCGCGCGTCGCCGCCGCTTATTCCGACGATGCGGACCACGCCCAGCGCGTCTATGATTATATCTCCAAGCTCTGGTTCATGCCCGCGACTCCCGTTCTGTCCAATGGCGGCACCGGGCGCGGCCTGCCGATCAGCTGCTATCTGAACTCGGTGGACGACAGCCTGGAGGGCATCGTCAACACCTGGAACGAGAATGTCTGGCTCGCTTCGCGTGGCGGCGGCATCGGCACTTATTGGGGCAATGTGCGCGGCATCGGCGAGCCGGTCGGTTTGAACGGCAAGACCAGCGGCATCATCCCGTTCGTGCGCGTCATGGACAGCCTGACGCTGGCGATCAGCCAAGGGTCGCTGCGCCGTGGGTCGGCCGCCTGCTATCTCGACATTTCGCACCCGGAGATCGAGGAGTTCCTCGAAATCCGCAAGACGAGCGGTGACTTCAACCGCAAGGCGCTCAATCTCCATCATGGCGTATTGCTGACCGATGAGTTCATGGAGGCGGTGCGCGATGGCGCCGACTTCAACCTGCGCAGCCCCAAGGACCAGTCGGTGCGCGGCACGGTGAATGCCCGCGCCCTGTTCCAGAAGCTGGTCGAAGTGCGCCTCGCCACCGGCGAGCCCTATATCGTCTTCAACGATACCGTGAACCGGATGATGCCCAAGCATCACCGCGAACTGGGGCTGAAGGTCTCGACCTCCAACCTCTGCTCGGAAATCACCTTGCCGACGGGTCGCGACCATCTCGGCAATGATCGCACGGCGGTCTGCTGCCTGTCCTCGATGAATCTGGAAACCTGGGATGAGTGGAAGGATCATCCGACCTTTGCCGAGGATATCATGCGTTTCCTCGACAATGTGTTGCAGGACTATATCGACCGTGCGCCGCCGGAAATGGCGCGCGCCAAATATAGTGCGATGCGTGAACGCTCGGTCGGGCTGGGGGTCATGGGTTTCCACAGCTTCCTCCAGGCGCGCAACATTCCGTTCGAAGGGGCGATGGCCAAGTCGTGGAACCTGCGCATCTTCAAGCAAATCAATGCCAAGGTGAACGAGGCGTCGATGCTGCTGGCGCAGGAGCGTGGGCCGTGCCCCGATGCAGCCGACCAGGGCGTGATGGAGCGTTTTTCCTGCAAGATGGCGATCGCGCCGACCGCGTCGATCAGCATCATCTGCGGCGGCGCGTCGGCCTGCATCGAGCCGATCCCGGCCAACATCTACACGCACAAGACGCTGTCGGGCAGCTTTGCCGTCAAGAATCCCTATCTCGAAAAGCTGCTCGTCGCCAAGGCGAAGGACAGCAGCGCGGTATGGAATTCGATCCTGGAAAAGGGCGGCTCGGTCCAGCATCTCGACTTCCTGACTCAGGAAGAAAAGGATGTGTTCAAGACCAGCTTCGAAATAGACCAGCGCTGGCTGCTCGAACTCGCCGCCGACCGCACGCCCTATATCGATCAGGCGCAGTCCTTGAACCTGTTCATTCCGGCGGACGTGGAGAAATGGGATCTGCTGATGCTCCATTTCCGCGCCTGGGAACTGGGCATCAAGTCGCTTTATTATCTGCGGTCCAAGTCGGTGCAGCGCGCAGGCTTTGCCGGCGGGGTGGAAGCGGACAACACCATCGATGCGCCCCGGTTCGAAATCGCCGAGACGACGGATTATGACGAATGTCTCGCCTGTCAGTGATAGGGGAGCAAGCGGCGCAGCGGAGCGATCCGCCGCGCCGGCTGCCTCATTTTTCTTCTTCGAACATCACCGCGACGTCGGCATTGGCGGACAGGCGCACCCGTCCGTCGCTCTCGACCTCCGCGATCAGGCCCTTTGAAATATAATGATGATGCCCTTCATGGCTTCCGGTAGCACCCTCGACCTGCGCCCCGCTGTCCTTCTTGGTCAGCTTGATGCGGTCGCCCTCGACATGGTCGACGGTGCCCACATGGACGCCGTCGGCGCCGATGACTTCTGCATGTTCCTTGATCTGGCTCAAATCGACCATCATTGCTCTCCTGTTGCTGAGGGGACGGCGCATCAACGTTCGTCCTCTGGCCCGGTTGCAACGATCCTTTCCTGATAACGTATTCGCCCCGGAGTAACCCGAAATGCCTCTTCTCCAAGCCTCCAAGGTCTACAAGCCCTTCGAATATCCCTGGGCCTATGAATATTGGAAGCGCCAGCAGCAGCTGCACTGGCTGCCCGAGGAAGTGCCGCTGGGCGAGGATTGCCGCGACTGGGCGCAGAAGCTCTCCGACCATGAGCGCAACTTGCTGACGCAAATCTTCCGCTTCTTTACCCAGGCGGACGTGGAAGTGCAGGATTGCTATCACGAAAAATATGGCCGCGTGTTCAAGCCGACCGAAGTGAAGATGATGCTGACCGCGTTCAGCAACATGGAAACGGTCCACATCGCCGCCTATTCGCACCTGCTCGACACGATCGGCATGCCCGAAAGCGAATATAGCGCCTTCATGCAATATAAGGAGATGAAGGACAAACACGACTATCTGCAACAGTTCGGCGTCGATACGGATGAAGACATTGCCAAGACGCTGGCGATGTTCGGCGGCTTTACCGAAGGCTTGCAGCTGTTCGCGTCTTTTGCGATGCTGATGAACTTCCCGCGCTTCAATAAAATGAAGGGCATGGGTCAGATCGTCAGCTGGTCGGTCCGCGATGAGACGCTCCATTGCGAAGGGATCGTGCGCCTGTTCCACGCTTTTGTGAAGGAACGCGATTGCCTGACCGCCAGCGTCAAGGACGACATCATGGACATGTGCCAGAAGACGGTCCGCATCGAGGACGCCTTCGTCGACCTGGTGTTCGAAATGGGGCCGGTGCCCGGCATGACGCCCAAGGACATCAAGAAATATGTCCGCTATATCGCCGACTGGCGGCTGGGGCAGTTGGGATTGAAGCCCATCTACATGATCGACGAGCATCCGCTGCCCTGGCTCACGCCGCTGCTGAACGGCGTGGAGCATGCCAATTTCTTCGAAACCCGCTCGACCGAATATTCCAAGGCGGCAACGCGCGGCCAGTGGAACGATGTATGGGATGCGTTTGACCGTCGCCAGAAGGTCAAGGGCAGTGCTGCCGCCAACGCCGATGAGGAAGGCCCCGACATGTTCAAGGCCGCGGGCATCGCGGCCGAATAGGACGGCCCACGGCGACGGGGGGGCGCGCCACGCCCGCCCATGGCTAAAAGACAGGCGCGGGCCGCTATCCCTTTTCGGATGGCGGCCCGTTCTTTTGTCGGGAAACAGGCGATCGTCCATCGCGTCCATGGGGCGGTGGCCAGGATGGCGCTATCCGCCTAGACCTGGTCGGCCTCTATCAGATGAAATCCTCCAATATGCTCGTCCCCAGCAAGATGAGGTTCAGCGCCGCCAGCATCGCGACATTCGATGGACGGTTCCTGACAAAAAACAGTGCGATCAGCAGCATGAAAAGCGCCATCGCGCCCAGGCCATAGATCAGAAAGCCGACCTCGCCCGCCGGCCCCGGCGGCGCTTGGGGCACCGGCCGCAATGCGTCCAGAATACTTGTGGCGATCATCGTGACGATATTGATGCTGAGCAGGCCGCCGATCACCATGTGCTTCTGGCGTTCGTACCACAGGTCGAAGTCCGGCCAGTCTTCCGGGTCGTCGGGAAAGATCAGCGACGCCACCAGATAATAGCCGCCGGTGATCGCCAGCACGATGGCGAGCGTCAGATAGCTCGCGTCCATCTGGTCGCGCGCCATGAAGGCCAGGCCCCAGAAGCTGGTGAGGTCCAGCATGACGAACAGGCCCAGCAGCGGCGTGAGCCAGCCGATCCGCGCTGGCCGCGCGCCCCGCTTCAACTTCAGAACACGCGCAAATCCCGCCAGCACCTCGCACAGGGCCAGACCCAGCAAGAGTCCGAATACCGCGAATACCAGATCGAAAGCCGACATCTGCTCCTTGCCCCTCCGTCCGTCGCACGTCCGCCAAGGACCGTCGTTTCTGCACATCGGATTGGAACCGGGCTGCGGTCAACAGGTTATTGGGTCAAACGCCTCTCGAACGGCGTTGCGAAGGAGAACATCATGATCCGTACCCTGATTTTCGGCGCCATTGCCGGCTATGTTGGCAAGAAGCTCTACGACGAAGGCAAGCTGACCGAGTTCAAGAACGACCTCAGCACCCGCTTTAGCGAAGCCAAGGTGAAGCTGGACGAACAGCGCGCGCAAAATGGCGCTGTCACGGACACTGCTCCCATGGTCAGCCCCACCAGCGCTGCGCGGCCGCTGCCTAACTAAGCGCCGCGTCATTTCCTTTCAAAGTTTCGTCTGCGTCCCTGCCCCCGAGGACGCAGACGGTCGCCGCCCGTCCGCTGCCGCACTCCCCCTCTCACGGCAGTGACGGGCGGCTTATTTTTTATTCAAATCCAGCCTAGTAGCGTCAAGCAACCATATCGTTTCTGCGGGGTTGGTCCGCCATAGGTTTAGGTAGAAGGAGACCAATATGCGCAAACCCATTCTTGCTATGGCGATGTTCGCCATGCTGCCGCTCGGTGCATGCGCCTCGGACAATTACGGTCGCGGCTACGGCTATGATCGACCCGGCAATTATAATGGCGGGCCGCGCCATCACCGCCGTCGTCTGGGTAACAATGACCAGATTTATCGCGATCGCGACGGTCGTTACTACTGCAAGCGGGATGACGGCACCACCGGCACCATCGTTGGCGCGCTCGCCGGCGGCGTGCTGGGTAATGTCATCGCTCCGGGCGGATCGAAGACATTGGGCACGATCCTGGGTGCTGGCGGGGGCGCACTGGCGGGCCGCGCCATCGACAAGAACGACATCAACTGCGAATAATTAGATTATTCGCAAATGACGTGAAAAAGGGGCGCGGAGATCACTCTCCGCGCCCCTTTTCTTGCCCATCGATCCGGTCAGAGTTTTTCGGTCAGCTCCGGCACGACCTTGAACAGATCGCCGACAAGTCCGATGTCCGCCACCTGAAAAATCGGCGCGTCCTCGTCCTTGTTGATGGCGATGATGGTCTTGCTGTCCTTCATGCCGGCCAAGTGCTGGATCGCCCCGGAAATGCCCACGGCGATATAGACTTCCGGCGCGACGATCTTGCCGGTCTGCCCGACCTGATAGTCGTTGGGAACATAGCCCGCGTCGACGGCGGCGCGGCTCGCGCCGACAGCCGCGCCCAGCTTGTCGGCCAGCGGGAAGATCAGCTGCTCGAACGTTTCCCCGTCCTTCAGCGCACGGCCGCCCGATACGATCACCTTGGCGCTGGTCAGCTCCGGCCGCTCCAGCTTGGCGATCTCGGCGCCGACGAAGGACGACAGGCCCGCGTCCCCGGTAGAGGCGACCGATTCAACCGTACCCGAACCGCCTTCCGACGCAGCCTTTTCAAAGGCCGTGCCGCGGACGGTGATGACCTTCTTGACGTCCTTGGACTTGACCGTGGCGATCGCGTTGCCGGCGTAGATCGGACGCGTGAACGTGTCTTCGCCCTCAACCGACAATATGTCGCTGATCTGCATGACGTCCAGCAAGGCCGCGACGCGGGGCGCGATATTCTTGCCGTTGCTGGTCGCTGGCACAACGAAGGCATCATGATCGGCCATCAGCTGCACCACCAACGGTGCGACATTTTCCGCCAGCGCATGGCCGAGCGCCGCGTCATCGGCGACATGGACCTTGCCCACGCCTGCGATCTTTGCGGCGGCCTCAGCCACGCCGGCGACGCTTTCGCCGGCGACCAGCAGATGCACTTCGCCCAGCTTGGCGGCGGCGGTTACAGCGGACAAGGTGGCGTCCTTGACCGCACCGCCTTCATGTTCAACCCATACCAGCGTCTTCATGCGGCTACTCCCATGGACTTGAGCTTGGCGACCAGTTCATCGACATCGGCCACCTTGACGCCGGCCGAGCGCTTGGCCGGTTCCGCGACCGACACCGTTTCCAGGCGCGGGCTGATATCGACGCCATAGTCCGCAGGCGTCTTGTTCGCGAGCGGCTTGGACTTGGCCTTCATGATATTGGGCAGCGACGCATAGCGCGGCTCGTTCAGGCGCAGGTCGGTGGTGATGATGGCCGGGGTGGTCAGCTTCACCGTCTCCAGCCCGCCATCGACTTCGCGCGTGACGCTGACCGCATCGCCTTCCACTTCGACCTTGCTGGCGAAGGTGCCCTGCGGCCGACCAAGCAGCGCGGCGAGCATCTGGCCGGTCTGGTTGCTGTCATCGTCGATCGCCTGCTTGCCCAGGATGATGAGGCCGGCACCTTCTTCCTCCTGCACCTTGGCGAGCAGCTTGGCGACGCCCAGCGGCTCGACTTCATCGTCGGTCTGGATGAGGATCGCGCGGTCAGCGCCCATGGCGAGGGCCGTGCGCAGCGTTTCCTGCGCCTTGGCGACGCCGATCGACACCACCACCACTTCGCTCGCCGCGCCCTTCTCCTTCAGGCGAATGGCTTCTTCGACCGCGATTTCGTCGAACGGGTTCATGCTCATCTTGACGTTGGCCAGGTCGATGCCCGTGCCATCCGCCTTGACCCGCGGCTTCACATTATAGTCGATGACCCGTTTCACGGGCACAAGGATCTTCATTTCAACATCCTCCTTATGAAAAATGCCAACGCGGGCGCGGGCAGTCCGTTTCCGGACCACCCGCACCCTGTTGGGTATCTGGGGCTAGGCGGGGAGAGCGATCAGGCCGCCTTCCTCACTTCCGCCACGATCTTCTTTGCCGCGTCGCCCAGATCATCCGCCGGGACGATCGGCAGACCCGAATTGGCCAATATGTCCTTGCCTTCCTGAACATTGGTGCCTTCCAGGCGAACGACCAGCGGAACCGACAGGTTCACTTCCTTGGCGGCGGCGACAATGCCATTGGCAATGATGTCGCACTTCATGATGCCGCCGAAGATGTTGACCAGGATGCCCTTGACCGCCGGGTCCTTCAGGATGATCTTGAAGGCTGCCGTCACCTTCTCCGTGGTGGCGCCGCCGCCCACGTCCAGGAAGTTGGCGGGGAATTCGCCGTTCAGCTTGATGATGTCCATCGTCGCCATGGCAAGGCCCGCGCCGTTCACCATGCAGCCGATATTGCCATCCAGCTTGATGTAGGCGAGGTCATATTTCGACGCTTCGACTTCAGCCGCGTCTTCTTCGGTCAGGTCGCGCAGTTCGGCGATGTCCTTGTGACGGAACATGGCGTTGCCGTCGAAGCCGACCTTGGCATCAAGCACCAGCAGGTTGCCCTGTTCGGTCAGCGCCAGCGGGTTGACCTCGATCTGCTCGGCATCGGTGTCGAGGAACGCGGCATAGAGCGAAGAGGCGACCTTGGCGGCCTGCTTCGCCTGATCGCCGGTAAGGCCCAGCGCGGCGGCGACGGCGCGGCCATGGTGCGGCTGGAAGCCCGAGGCGGGATCGACCGAGAAGCTGTGGATTTTTTCAGGGGTCGAATGGGCGACCTCTTCAATGTCCATGCCGCCTTCGGTCGACACGACGAAGGCGATGCGGCTGGTGGCGCGATCGACCAGCAGCGCAAGGTAGAATTCCTTGGCGATGTCGGCGCCATCGGTGATGTAGAGGCGGTTGACCTGCTTGCCCGCTTCGCCGGTCTGGATCGTGACCAGCGTATTGCCCAGCATGTCGGTCGCGTGGGCCTTGACCTCGTCCAGGTTGAAGGCGAGGCGGACGCCGCCCTTCGCTTCGGCGGCCAGTTCCTTGAACTTGCCCTTGCCGCGGCCACCAGCGTGGATTTGCGACTTCACGACATAAAGCGGCCCGGGCAGCTTCTTGGCGGCCTCGACGGCTTCCTCGACGGAGAAGGCGGGATAGCCGGCGGCGATCGGTGCGCCATATTTCGCCAGCAATTCCTTGGCCTGATATTCGTGAATATTCATGGGCTCGCCCGTCCTTTTGCGTTTCAAGCTGTTGGGTCGGGAGTAAGCACAGCCGCTAGCCAGCGGCCAGAAGATTTTGCAAAATCACTTTGCAAAATTGCAAAACGAAAATGGCTCGATTGACTCCGACGGTGCGAAACGCGCGCTAGAATGAGCAGGAAAAGGTCGCTTTTGCCGATATGGCCACGATCTGCGGATCGCCCATGGCGCGCAGTTTGTGCACCAATTCCTCGATCGTGAGCGGTTCGCTTGGCGACTTGCGGAGCGTGCCAAGCGACTGGAGCTTTTGCAATTGAGCGATGGTCAACTTGGACGCCATCCTTTTGGCCATGCACCGGGCCATATCCTTCGGCAGGCCTGCGTCCTCCAGCCCGGCCGCCAAACGCGATTCGGGCGACAGGCTTGTGCAGGCGGCAAGCAGAGGGAGCAGGAGAAGGGCGGCGCGCATGGTGCGAAAGGCTGTGGCGGTCATCGCCCGGTCATGGCAACGCCTGGTTGAACGGAGCCTAAACGGTGCTCCCAAAAGGACATGAGGTCATGGACAGGATTTTCGCCGCGCTTTCCCACCGCATCGCCAGCTGGGCGGGCCAGCCGGCCGCCTTCATCCTGGCGACGCTGACCGTCCTTGTCTGGCTCGTGACCGGTCCGGTTTTCGCTTATTCGGACACTTGGCAGCTGGTGATCAACACCGGCACCACCATCGTCACCTTCCTGATGGTGTTCCTGATCCAAAATGCCCAGAACCGCGATGGCGCCGCCATTCAGGCAAAGTTGGATGAACTGATTCGCGCAATCGACAGCGCCCGCAACGACTTCATTGGAATCGAACATCTGACCGAGGCGCAACTGGAACGCATCCGGCAGGTGCTGGAGCGCGAATGCGGGGACGATGTCACGCATAAGCTGGCGATCGAACGCCTGATAGAGCGGCGCTGAGGCGCGCCGCCGGCCTTGGCGTCAGTGAGCGCGCTCGACCATCTCGACATTGGTGCGGCGATAGGCGTCGATCTGATCGCTATAGCCGCGCGCAAGCCCTTCATAGGCCGCGCGCCCTTGTCTCGACGGGCTGGATTGCGCCCGCGCCATCGACATCTGCTGACGCAGCAGCAGATAATTGACATCTGTTTCCCTGCTCATGATCGCCTTCCTCCGATTGCGTGAGTCTGGTCGAAAAAGGCTGTCGATGCAAAAGCGACAGCCCGGGGATCATAGCATGATCCCAGGGTTACGCGAACCGATTATCCGGCTGCGATTTCAGCCCGTCGCTCGCCCGGCGCGGCCCAGCGCAGGACCGCAAAACCGACCAGCGCCGACAGCAGTGATCCCATCAATATGCCGCCCTTGGCTTCTTCCACCAAAATGGCCTGCCCTGGGAAGGCGAGGCCCCCGATGAACAGGCTCATGGTAAAGCCGATACCGCAAAGCAGAGACATACCATAGATTTGCGCCCAATTGGCCCCGGACGGGCAATCGGCGATGTTGAACCGCACTGCGGCCCAGATCGCGCCAAAAATGCCAAGCTGCTTGCCGATGAACAAGCCCAGCGCGACGCCCAGCGGAAGCGGCTCCAGCAGCAGCGCGAACATTTGCGCATTGAGCGCCAGCCCGGCGTTCACGAACCCGAACAGGGGGATGATGAGATAGGCGCTCCAGGGGTGGACCGCATGTTCCAGCCGGTGCAGCGGACTGTCGATCGCATCGGGTGCGCCCGGCGTGCAGCGGATCGGAATGGTGAGCGCCGCCAGCACGCCGGCGACGGTCGCGTGCACGCCCGACAACAGGGTGAAATACCACAGCAGCGCGAACCCGATCATATAGGGCGTCAGCGCCTTCACCCCGGCCCGGTTCATGCCATACAGCACCGCCAGCACCGCCGCGGCCCCCGCCAATGCGGTCATGTCCAGCCCCTGGGTATAAACCAGTGCGATGATCGCGACGGCACCCATGTCATCGACAATAGCGACCGCCGTCAGGAACAGCTTGAGCGATGCGGGCGCCCGGTCGCCCAGCAGCGCGAGCACGCCAATGGCAAAGGCGATGTCGGTCGCGGCCGGAATCGCCCATCCATTGGTCAGCCCCGGCTCGCCGCCGGTGACGACCAGATAGACGATGGCGGGAAACACCATGCCGGCAACCGCTGCGAGCACGGGCAAGCGCCGCCGTTCCCAGGTGGAAAGTCCGCCGTCCAGAAACTCGCGCTTGATTTCCAACCCGACGACCAAAAAGAAAATCGCCATCAGCCCATCGTTGATCCACAGATGGACCGTCATCGGCCCAAGCTTGGGCGTCAGCGTGGGGCCGACCTGCGCATGGACCAGATCATGATAGAAATGCCCCGCGGCGGGCAGGTTCGCGAGCAGCATGGCCAGCGCCGCAGCCAGGATGAGCAGGACCGCGCCGCCGGCTTCTCCGGTCAGAAAGTTCCTCAGGGCCGATGATGGGCGTTGGATCATGCGCGAATAATTCCTCTGTTTGCCATGCAGGGGGTTGGATAGCGGGAAGGCTGATGGCATCCTCTCCCCTGATTGGGCATGGGGGTCAAGCCTTTGGGGGCAGGGACGGCCGCGCTTCTTGTCGCGGTGCATCATGAAATCCTGCTCTTTGCGGCAGTCGGGCTCGCGATCGGGGGCCTGAACGATCTGTTGATCGACATCTTCTATTTCGGGCGCAAGGCCTGGCGTGACATCGTCATTTACGCTCGACACCAACGCATGACGGGCCCGGAGCTTCCGCATTCGCGACGACCCGGGAAAATCGCGGTCTTCGTGCCCGCATGGCAGGAATCGAACGTCATCGCCGCGATGCTGAATCACGCCCGCGACAGCTGGGGCGAAGCGCGCTATCGCATTTTTGTAGGCGTCTACCCCAATGATGATGCGACCATCGATGCAGTGGCAAACGTGGCGTGCGATGCCACCTGGTTGACGCTGTGCATCAATGATCGCGCGGGTCCGACCACGAAGGCCGATTGCCTGAACCTGCTCTGGCGCGCGATGCGGGCTGAGGAGGAACAGGGCGACTTTCGCTACAAGGCGATCATATTGCACGATGCGGAGGACGTCGTGCACGCCGACGAGATTCGCCTGTTCGACTTCATGATCGACCGGTTTGATCTGGTCCAGTTGCCGGTGTTGCCACTGCGGGGCCGGGGCGGCTGGTGGCGGCGCGCGATTGCCGACCATTATGGCGACGAATTTGCCGAGAGCCATGGGAAATTGCTCAGCGTGCGCGAAGCGTTGGGGGCATCGGTGCCATCGGCGGGGGTCGCCTGCGCTTTCGAGCGGGACATGCTGGCGGCGCTTGCATCCGACGAAGCCACCGGGCCGTTCGATCCCGGTTTGCTGACGGAAGATTATGAGGCCGGGCTTCGCATTCGCGACATGGGCGGCCGCAGCGCCTTCGTGCGGATGCGTGACGCCTATGGCAATATCATCGCGACGCGGGAATTTTTCCCCGACAGCATCGACGCGGCGGTGCGGCAAAAGGCGCGCTGGACGATCGGCATCGCACTGGCCGGGTGGGACAGGCTGGGCTGGCGCGGCGGACCGGCTGAATTCTGGATGCGCCTGCGCGATCGGCGCGCGGTTCTGGCAGCGCTGGTGCTGTTTGCCGCCTATCTGACGCTGGTGCTCTGGGCGACCCTGGCGTTGCTGGCGCTCGTCATTCCATTTCCTGCCCGGCCTTTGTCCCCGGCGCTGACGGGGCTGCTCTGGTTCAACCTGTTCCTGATGCTCTGGCGCATGGCGATGCGCTTCCTGTTCGTCGCCCGCGCCTATGGCCTGCGCGCGGGACTGGGCGCGGTGCCGCGCACGCTGATCGCCAATTATATCGGTATCCTCGCCGCGCGCCGCGCCATATTCCTGTATCTGAGGTCGCTCGCCGGGCAGCCGCTACGCTGGGACAAGACCCAGCATCGCTTTCCCGACCTCAAGACCGACCCATGATCCGCGCCCGTTCAGGCCGCCCGCTTCGCTTCCTCGCGGTCCTGATGCTGGGCTGGATTGGGCTACGCGTGATGGCCCAGATGGACTTTGCCGTGGAACCGACCGCGCTTGCTGTCGCGACGTCGCAACATGCGCCACACCGCATCGTCGCCGTCGCGCCGGTGCCATTGCGCATGGATCGTCCGCCGGTCCAAATCTTATGGCCCGTCGCTCGATCAGTCGGCGGCTCGAATGTCATGGTGCAGCCCGTCACCGTCGCGACGAAGCCGTCGGGAAATTTCGGCGCGCCAACCGACATGCTGGACTTCATCCGGCAAATGGTCGCCTTTTCCAATCGGCACTATGCCAGCCAGGATATGGGCGCGCGCCCATCGCCCATTCCCTTCGCAACGCCGCCGCCTGTTTCGAAACAAGTCCCATCCGCGCCTGATCGCTGGCAGGCGAGCGGCTGGCTGCTGGTGCGGCCGGGCAAGGCGTCCGCGGTTCAGACCGCGCCAGTGGGGCGCCTCGGCGGATCACAGGCCGGACTGCGCATCGACTATGCCCTTGCGTCATCCTCGCCCCATCGACCCGCGCTCTACGCCAGGGCTACGGCCGCGCTGCAAGACCCTGCCGCACCCGAAGCCGCAATCGGCCTTGCCGTCCGCCCGCTGCCCGACCTGCCGGTCAGCATCGGCATCGAACGGCGCGTGGCGCTTGGTTCGGGCGGCCGCAACGCCATGGCGATCGTGGGTGCTGGCGGCTTTGGGCCGGTGGACATCGCGCCGGGACTTTACGCCGAAGGCTATGGGCAGGCGGGCGTCGTCGGCTTCCGCAGGGGTGACCGGTTCGTCGATGGGCGCATTGCGCTGCTGGCGCCAGTGAAGGCGGGGGCGCTGCGGATCGGGGGCGCGATATCGGGCGGCGCGCAGCCGGGCGTCAGCCGGCTCGACATCGGCCCGGAAGTGCAACTGCGCCTGCCGCTGCCCCGCGCCAACGCGCGCCTGTCGATCGAATGGCGTGAACGCATTGCCGGCGATGCCGCACCGCCCTCGGGCCTTGCCATCACGCTGGCCACGGATTTTTGATCGGGGCGGCGCAACTCTCCTTTCTATCGAACGGCTTTGCGATTAGGCCCTGAACCGCCATGGATCTTTACCTGCCCATTGCCAATCTATCCGTGAACGCGCTGGTCATTATCGGCCTTGGCGGGCTGGTTGGGCTGTTGTCCGGCATGTTCGGCGTGGGTGGCGGGTTTTTGACCACGCCTCTCCTGATTTTCTACGGCATCCCGCCAACGGTCGCGGCGGCGTCGGCGGCTTCGCAGGTCACGGGCGCCAGCGTGTCGGGCGTCGTCACCCATATGTCGCGCGGCACGGTCGATTTCCGCATGGGCGGGGTGCTGATCGCAGGCGGCATCGTCGGCGCGGGGATGGGCGTGTTCATCTTTCGCCTGCTGCAAAGCCTGGGCCAGATCGATACCGTCATCGGCATTCTCTATGTGCTGATGCTGGGCGGAATCGGCGGCCTGATGGCCAAGGAATCGATTCAGGCGCTGATCGCGCTCAAGACCGGCCGCAAGCCGCAGGCGAGCAAGCGGCGGCACCATCCGCTCGTCGCGGCCCTGCCCATGCGCTGGCGCTTCTATCGCTCGGGCCTCTATATCTCGCCGCTCGCACCCTTTCTGCTGGGCATGGCGACGGGCATCCTGACGATGTTGCTGGGGGTGGGCGGCGGCTTCATCCTGGTGCCCGCGATGCTGTATCTGCTGGGCATGACGACGCAATCGGTCGTCGGCACGTCCCTCTTCCAGATCCTGTTCGTCACCATGGCGACCACGATGATGCACGCCATGACGACCAAGGCGGTGGACCTGGTGCTGGCCATGCTGCTGCTGATCGGCAGCGTCACGGGCGCGCAGATCGGCACCCGCCTGTCGATGAAGCTGCGGCCCGAATATCTGCGCGTCCTGCTGGCTGCCATCGTGCTGCTGGTGGCCGCGCGCATGGCGCTGGGCCTGGGCTGGCGGCCCGACGAAATCTTCACGATCGAGGTGCGGTGATGCTGCGTCGCGCCAGCGCCCTGATCGCGGCCCTGCTCTTGTTGACCGGTGCGGACGAACCGCAACTGGTGCCCGACGTGTCGCAGCGTGAAGTGCAGATCCTCTACAGCTTCACCGGCGCTGACCTGCTGCTGTTTGGCGCGATCGTCTATCCCGGCGGCGTGCGCCCGGACAAGCCGGCCGACATCGTCGTGGTTCTAAAAGGCCCCGAACAGTCGATCCAGATGCGCGAAAAGCAGAAGGTGGCGGGCATATGGGTCAATGCCGACAGCGCCCGGTTCGAATCCGCGCCCAGCTTCTATGCCATGGCCTCCTCACGCCCGATCAGCCAGATCGTCGATGAACGCACCGCCGCCATTTACGAACTGGGCGTGGACAAGCTGCAATTGTCGCCGTCCTCGCTTAACGACAGCGCGGAGCTGAACCGTTTTCAGGCTGGCCTCGTCGATCTGCGAGACCGGGCGGGGCTGTTTGTCGAGCGGCAGGGCACGGTGGAGATCACGGACGGCGTTCTCTACCGCGCGCGCCTGCCGCTGTCTGCCCGCGTCATCGTCGGCGACTATACGGCCGAAACATTTCTGGTGCAGGATGGCCGCGTCGTCGCCGCCGCCGTGCGCGACATCACTGTGCGCAAATCGGGCTTCGAACAGTTCATGGCGGTCGCCGCTGAAGACTGGCCGTTCCTCTATGGTCTGACCGCGATCGCTATTGCCGTGGCGATGGGCTGGGCGGCCGGTGCTATCGCCCGGCGCATCTGATTCCTTGGGATGAGTGACTCCTCCGGCCCGCATCCAGCGCGCGCCATCGGCTTTGGCGCGGGCGACTATGCCTTCAATCTCTTCTGGCAGACGGTCACTCTTTATCTGCTGTTCTTCTACACAGATGCCCTGGGCCTGACACCCGAAGCGGCGGGGCTGGTGATGATGGTCGGCGCCATTGCCGACGGACTGGCGGATCTTGCCATCGGCATTGCTGCGGATCGTTGGCGTCTGCGATATCGCCGTATCATCGCCTGGTGGGCCGTGCCGCTCGCAACGTCCTTCGTCCTGTTGTTCCAGCGGCCGGCGGGTGGCGCGGAATGGCTGTTACCGGTGGTGATGGCGACCCATGTCGCCTTCCGCATCCTCTATGCGCTGGTAAACCTGCCCTATGCGGCCTGGTCGACCCGTGTCAGCCCGCACGCCCGCGACCGCACCTTGATGTCGGGATCGCGCATGACCTTCGGCGCGCTGGGCGCGGTCACGGTCGCCTGGGTTATGCCCGCCGGTGGGGATCATTATGCCGGCGTGGCGATGCTGCTGGCTGGCGTCGCAGCCCTGGTGCTGTGGATCGTGGTGTGGCGCGTCCCCGAAGCCATCGCGCCGGTGCCCCCCAGGCCGGCCCGTCACGCCCTCGCGCAGGACCTGGCTGCGATTGCGCGCAACCGTGCCTTCCTGATGCTATGCGCCGCGACATTCTGCGCCACGGTTGCGGGCGCGATCATCGGTCATTCGGTTCTCTATTACTTCGCCCATGTGCTGCTTGACGCAGGGGCGGGCAAACGGGCGCTGGCGGTGATGGGCGTGATCGGCGCGGTCGCCGTGCCGCTCTGGACGCTGGTCGCCTTGCGCTGGAGCGCCCAGCCCAGCTGGCTTGCTGCGGCCTGCCTCGCACTGCTGGCACTGGCGGTGCTGCCGCTCTGGCCCGGTGCGCCCGATATTGGCATTTCCATCGCCATGCTGGCGGTGATCCAGGTCGCGCTCAGCGGTTTTCATCTTGCCGCCTGGGCACTTCTGCCACTGAGCGTCGATCAAGGCGAGGTGCGAACCGGCGTGCGTGTGGAGGCAACCGCCTTCAGCCTGTTCATGCTGGTGCAGAAAATCGGTCTGGGCCTTGCCGCGCTGTTTCTGGGTCTGGCCTATGCGATGGGCGGCTACGCCGGCGGCGTGCCCGATGCGGCGGGCAGGGATGTCATCGCCTGGGTGATGATCGCGGGACCGGCGATCATGATCGCGGCGGGGGGCGCGATCATGATGCTGGCGCCGCTGCGCGGCCGGGTCGATCAGGCGAGCGTGAATATGTCGGACACGCCCTCTGCCTGAGCGGACGGCGCGATCCAAAGGCGGAACTTGCCCGGCTCCACTGTCGGCTGCATGTCCTGCCCCAAAAACAGCAGCTCTTCACGCCTGATAGTGAAGCGCACCTCCCGCGATTCGCCGGGCTTGATCGTCACGCGCTGGAACGCCTTTAGCTCACGTACCGGCCGGGTGATGCTGGCGGTGATGTCCTGCACATAGAGCTGCGCCACCTCCGTCGCTTCATGGCGTCCGCTGTTGCGCAGCGTTGCGGTGACAGTCAGTTCGCCGTCCGCGCTCAGCCGGCCCGTTCCCATGTCGATCGCGCTGTAGACGATCTCGCCATAGGTCAGGCCATGACCGAAGGGATAGAGGGCGGCATTGGGCGCGTCGCGATAATGGGCCTTATAGGCGACACGCGGGCCGGGCGGATTGGGGCGGCCGGTATTCTTGTGCGCATAATAAAGCGGCTCCTGCCCGCTTTCATAGGGAAAGCTGCATGGCAGGCGCGCCGAAGGGCTGGCGAGGCCGAACAATATGTCGGCGGTCGCCATGCCCGACATCGACCCCAAGAACCAGGTCGCAAGGATCGCTTGCGCATCCTTGACCGCGCCGTGCAACGCCAGCGCGCGGCCATGACGCAGCAGCACGACCATCGGCTTGCCAGTGGCTGCGACGGCCTCCGCCAGGGCCATTTGCGGCGCGGGAATGACGATGTCGGTGCGCGACTGCGCCTCGCCCGACATGGTCTGGCTTTCGCCCACGGCCAGCACGACGATATCGGCGGCTTGCGCAGCCGCAACCGCCGCCTCGATGCCGCCCCTGATCGGCTTGTCCACGCCCGATCCGTCGACCGCGACGATGGCATCCGGGTCGGCGGCGACCGCGCGCATGCCCGTCAGCAGGTCGATCGCGTCCGCGTCGGTGCCATAGACATTCCACGGTCCGACCAGATCGCGCTGCCCCTGCGCGAACGGGCCGATCAGCGCGATTGTCTTGCCCTGACGGGGCAGGGGCAGCAGATCATCCTCATTTTTGAGCAGCACGATCGACCGGCGCGCCGCGTCGCGCGCAACCTCCAGATGCGCAGGCGTGCGCACCAGCGTCTTTTCCCGGCTGGGGTCGATCCGCCGGAACGGATCGTCGAACAGGCCCAGCTTCGCCTTGAGCGCCAGCACGCGCCGCACTGCCTGATCCAGCCGCGCCATCGGCACTTCGCCCGATTTCACCAGGTCAGGCAGATGCTCCATGTAGAAGCCCGACTGCATCGACATATCGACACCGGCCAGGAACGCCAGCTTGGTCGCTTCGCGCGCATCGGCGGCAAAGCCATGGGCGATGAGTTCCATGTCGCCGGTATAATCCGACACGACCAGCCCGTCGAAATGCCATTCGTCGCGCAGCACGTCGCTCAGCAGCCAATGATTGGCGGTGGCGGGAACCCCCGACAATTCATTGAACGACGCCATGATCGTCGCCGCCTGCGCATCCAGCGCCGCCTGGAAGGGCGGGAAATAGACCTCGCGCAGCGTCCGTTCCGACACGTCGACGCTGTTATAGTCGAGCCCTCCCTCGGCTGCGCCATAGGCGGCGAAATGCTTGGCGCATGCGGCCATGGCGTCGGGCGCGGCCAGGCCAGCGCGTCCCTGGAACCCGCGCACGCGCGCGTCGGCCATGATGCGGCTCAGCAGCACATCCTCGCCCGCGCCCTCGATCCCGCGACCCCAGCGCTGGTCGCGGGCAATGTCGACCATCGGCGCGAAGTTCCAGTCGATGCCCGCCGCCGTGGCCTCGATGGCCGCGATCCGCGCTGTGCGTTCGGCAAGTTCGGGATCGAAGCTGCCCGCTTCTGCGAGCGGCATGGGAAACACGGTGCGAAAACCATGAATCACGTCGGCAGCAAAGATCAGCGGGATTTTGAGGCGGCTCTTTTCCACCGCCATCGTTTGCATCTGTCGCGCCATCTCCGCGCCATTGCCATTGAACACGCCGCCGACATGCCCGCGCCGCACATCGTCCATCTGCTGGCGAAAGCTGGCGCGCGACGGCGATGTGGGATTGAGCGCATTGGCCGCGCCGCCAGCCCAGGCCGCAGCCATCAGCGTGACCTGACCGGCCTTTTCCTCCACCGTCATCCGCGCGATCAGCGCGTTCAGATCGGTCGATGCCGCCGCGCTTCCGTCCATCTGCGCCATCAGCGCGCGTGCGGGCGAGGATGCCCATGCCACCACAGCGCCGGCACCCATCAGCCATGCGCGCCGGGATATAGAAGAGGGTGGTCGCATGTCATTCTCCTAAAGATCGGGCGCGTGTCCGATGTCCTTATTGCACCGTTTGCACGCCCACTTGCAGTGGCCAGAGGATTCTTGTAACCGGTTACAAGCTGGCCCGGCAAGTCATGGGGCCGATAAATATTTTACCGGACGGATTGAGGATGACGGGAAAGGACATAGGGCAGGCGACCATTCGCGACGTCGCGCGCGAAGCCGACGTGTCGGTCGCATCCGTGTCGCGCGTGTTCAACCGGCTGCCCAACGTGCGTCCCGAACTCAAGGAGCGGGTGGAGCAGGCCGCGCGTAAGCTCCACTATGTCCCCCATGCCGGTGCCCGCAATCTCAGCATGGCGCGCACCGGCTCGATCGGCATCGTCCTGCCCGACCTGCACGGTGAATATTTCTCCGAAATGCTGCGTGGCATGGAGCGGGAAGCCGCCTTGCACCAACGCCATCTGCTCCTGTCCAACATGCATCTGGATATCGGCCACGGAATCGAAGCGCTGCGCAACATGCGCGGGCGGGTCGATGGCTTGATCGTCATGGCCCCGCATCTGAACCTGGATGATCTGTTCGCGCAGTTGCCCCCCGGCATCCCCGCCGTCCTGCTCAATTGCCGGGCCAATGGTCTTGGGATGCCGGAATTGCGGGTCGACAATGTGGCGGGCGCGGCCACCATGGTGCGGCACCTGATCGATTGCGGTCATCGCGCCATCGTCCATGTCGAAGGGCCGGAGGGCAATGTCGAAGCGGCCGACCGCGCGCGGGGCTATGCTCAGGCGATGGAAGCGGCGGGCCTCAAACCCGTCATCCTCCCCGGAAATTTCGACGAGGAGTCAGGCCGCCGCGCCGTCGAGCGCCTTCAGGCCGAGCAAGTCGATGTCGACGCCATCTTTGCCGCCAACGACATGACGGCGATCGGCGTCATGGTCGCGCTGCGTGATTTGGGCGTCGATGTGCCCACGCAGGTGGCGGTCGCGGGCTTCGACAATATACCGCTCGCCCGGCTCATCAGTCCGGGCCTTACCACCATGGCGGTCGATATCGCCGACATGGGCGCGCGCGGCATCAACCGCCTCGTCGCGCTAATCGACGGCGAAGCCGTTCCGCAGATGGAACTAAGGCAACCCGGCCTCATTATCCGCACCAGTAGCCAGCTTTCAGCTGCGTAACAAAAGTCCCGTCCAGGGAAACAGGGTTAGAACAAGGGGAAGATGCATATGAGCAAGATGTCCGCAATCCGCCTGCTGCTTGTCGGCGCTACGTCGCTCAGCAGCCTGGCGGTCGCCATTCCGGCCGTGGCGCAGACCACGGTCGCTTCGATCCGTGGCCGCGTGACCGACAGCGCAGGCGCGCCTGTCGCGGGCGCGACGGTCACGCTGACGAGCGCCGGCACCAGCCGCGCCCAGACGACCACCACCAATGCCGGCGGTTCCTATATTCTGAACGGCGTGCGTGCGGGCACATACCGGATTTCCGTGTCCGACCCGGCGAAGGGATCGTTTCAGCGCGATATCGCCGTGGGCGTCGGCACCGCCGCGACGGTGGACGCGCAATTGTCCAGCGCGACTGACACGGAGGGCGGCTCCACGGCCTCGGCCGATGGCAACGGCGCGCAGATCGTCGTCACCGGAAGCCGCTTGCGCGAAACCCGCACCAGCGAAATCGCGACCAACATCAGCCAGGAACAGCTGCGCGTCCTGCCGCAGACGGATCGCAATTTCCTGAGCTTCGCCGCGCTCGCGCCGGGCGTGCGCTACAACGACTCCGAAACCGACAAGAGCTTCTCGTCGGGCGCCTCGCCCGCCAGCCAGGTCAATGTGTTCATCGACGGCGTCAGCCTGAAGAACAAGCTGCGCGAAGGCGGCGTGGCGGGCCAGCAGAACAGCCGCGGCAACCCCTTTGGCCAGCTCGCCGTCCAGGAATTCCGCGTCATCACGCAGAATTACAAGGCGGAATATGAGCAGGCGGGCGCCGCCGTCATTACCGCCGTCACCAAATCGGGCACCAATGATTTTCATGGCGAAATTTTCGGTCAATATACCGACAAGTCGCTGACCGAAAAAAGCTTTATCGACAAGCGCGACGGCAATCCCAAGCCCGCTTTCGAGCGCAAGCAATATGGCGCGTCGCTCGGCGGTCCGATCATCAAGGACAAGCTGTTCTTCTTCGCTGCCTATGAAGGCAATGACCAGGATCGCGCCTTCAACGTGCGCTCCACCGGCGCGGCTGATGCGATCGCGGAATTTGAACGCTTTTCCGGCCGCGATATCACGGATTTCGAAGGCTCCTTCGTCAGCCCGTTCCGCAGCGATTTTTATTTCGGCAAGCTGACGCTGACCCCCGACGATTATCAGACGTTCGACGTGTCGTTCAGCCGGCGTGAGGAAAGTGACATTCAGGGCTTTGGCGGCAACACCGCTTATTCCTATGCCGAAAACAAGATCAACGTCGTCGATACATACCAGTTCAAATGGACCTATGACGACGACACGATCCTCAACGAATTCAACGCCAGTTACCTGAACTATACGTTCAATCCGACGGCGCTCAATCCCGATCTGCCCGCCTATGACTATCAGGGTGTGATCCTGTTCGGCGGCAAGGATTCGACGCGGCGCGAAGTGCAGCAAAGCTATAATTTCCGCAACGACATCACCTATACCGGCTTGACCGGTCACGCGATCAAGTTCGGCGCGCGCATCGAATTCACCGATATCAGCTTCGATAATCAGGCCTTCATCCAGCCGCGCTATTATTTCCGCCGCGAACCCAATAATAACCTCAACTTCGCCTTCCCGGCCGAAGCGCGCCTGGGCCTTGGTTCGGGCCTGATCCAGTCGTCCAATACGCAGCTTGGCCTCTATATTCAGGACGATTGGGACATCACCGACCGGTTGCAGCTCAACCTTGGCCTGCGCTGGGATTATGAAAGCAACGGTTTCAACAATCGCTACACCACGCCGGCCGCCGCCGCGACGGCGCTGCGCGCGCTGCCGACGACCTCCTATTTCAATCCCGAAGACTATATCACCGACGGCAATGACCGCAGCCCGTTCAAGGGCGCCTTCGCGCCGCGCTTCGGCTTTTCCTGGGATGTGAAGGGCGACCGCAGCACCGTCATCTTCGGCGGCGCGGGCCGTTATTATGACCGCAACAATTTCAACAACACGGTCGATGAACTCTCGCGCACCATCAACCCCATCGGCCTGTTCCGCTTCTCCGCCGACGGCCTGCCGCGCGATGGCCAGCCGACGGTCGCCTGGGACCCGTCCTACCTGACCCGCGACGGACTGCTGGCGCTGATCAACAGCAACCCCGAAGTCGGCCTGCCCGAACTCTTCGCGGTCAAGAATAATGCCAAGCCGCCGGTCAATGACCAGTTTTCGCTGGGCGTGCGGCAGAAGGTCGGCATTTTCGAAGCCTCGCTGACCGCCTCCTACCAGCGGGGCAAGAATGGCTACACCAATCTGTTTGCGACCCGCAACGATGGCGGCTTTGGCACCTGCTGCGACGGCGATCTGCTCGCCGCGGTGCGCCAAGCGGGCTATTCCAACGTCATCATCGGCTATGACGGGCTGGATACCCGCTACAAGGCACTCTATTTCACGCTCGACAAAAATTACACCAAGGCGTCGGGCTGGGGCGTCAACATCGCCTATACGCTGGGCAAAGCGGAAAAGAATGGCGGCGATCTCTTCAGCCTCGATGCGCCCACGCCCGACGCCTATGGCTGGCGCAATTCGCCGGGCGACGAACGCCATCGCGTCGTCTTTTCCGGCATTGTCGACCTGCCGCTGGGTTTCCAGCTGTCGACGCTGACCACGCTGGGGTCGGGCCAGGCCTATCAGGTAACGGACGGCACCAACGGTGCATCGTCGGGCTTCAACGACTTTACCGCGCGCTATCCGGAAAAGAACTGCATCAAGGGGCTGTTCGCCTTCTGCGAAGTCAATGTGACGCTGGCCAAAAATTTCCCGCTGTTCGGTCGGGACGATCAGGTCAGCTTCGCGGTCGATGTCCTCAACCTCTTCAACAACAAGAATTTCCGCGACTTTGACGGCTTCTTCAACAACACGATTAACCCTGAAACCGGCGAAGTGACGGATCCGCTGCTGCCCGCCAACGGCGCGAACGCGGCGAACCTGCTCACATTGCCCCGGCGCATCCAGTTCCGGGTGGGTTATCGCTTCTGACGATGCCCATCATCGGGGCGGACGCGCGTTCCAGGACAGCGTCCGTCCCTGTATTTACGATTTGGAGGTGATGATTGCTCGATAGACGGACATTCATGGGCTCGGCCGGGGTAGGGCTGGCCGGGCTCGTGTCGGGATGCGCGACGCGCGCGCCTCAAGCGCCGATATCGACCGCGCCGGTCGCGGTCGATGGCTGGACCCGGCTCGACCAGCGCCCGGCGCTGGACGTTGAAGTCAGTCCGTTGATCGATGACATCCAGAAGCTCGCCTTTCGCTATTTCTGGGAAGTGACGGACGAAAAGACCGGCATGTCCCCCGACCGTTGGCCCACGCCCTCGTTCGTGTCCATTGCCGCCATGGGTTTTGCGCTGACCGCCTATCCGATCGGCGTCACCCATGGCTGGATCACTCGCGCCGAAGCGCGCGAGCGCACGCTCACTACGCTGCAGTTCCTCGCCGCCGCGCCGATGGGGAACCAGCGATCGGGCGTCAGCGGCTACCGCGGCTTCTTCTATCACTTTCTGGGCTCGACCAAGGGCTATCGCTTCTCGCTGGCAGAACTCTCGACCATCGACACCGCGCTGTTGATGGCGGGGGTCCTGTTCGCGCAAAGCTGGTTCGACGACCCGATCGATGCCGACGAAGCGCGCATCCGCGATCTGGCCGAACAGCTCTATCGTGCGGTCGAATGGACTTGGATCACGCCGCGCGCGCCCTTCGTGTCGATGGGCTGGCATCCCGAAAGCGGCTTCATCCGTTCCGACTGGGAAATCTACAATGAAGGGATGATCCTCTATATTTTGGGCATGGGGTCGCCGACGCATCCGCTGCGCGACGACACATGGAATGTATGGAGCACCCAGTTCGACAGCAGTTGGTCGTCGCGCTGGGGCGAGCCGCATTTGCATTTCGCGCCGATGTTCGGCCATCAATATAGCCATGTCTGGGTCGATTTCCGCGGCATCCGGGACCGGTTCATGACGCAGAAGGGCATCGACTATTTCGAAAACAGCCGCCGCGCGACCTATTGCCAGCGCAACTATGCGATCGAAAATCCGGGCAACTGGGCGGGCTATGGGCCGGACTGCTGGGGCCTGACCGCCTGCGACGGACCGGGCGATTTCAAGATGATGCTGGGCGGCAAGGAACGCGAATTCTACAGCTATTCCGCGCGCGGACCGGGCGAGCGCGATGACGGCACGCTGGCCCCCACCGCGCTGCTGGGGTCGCTGCCCTTCGCGCCGGAAATCGTCGAGCCGACCGTGCAGGCCATGTATTTCCGCTATGGCGACCAGCTTTACGACAAATATGGCTTCCTCGACAGTTTCAACCCCACCATCGTCCGCCGTCCTGCGCAGCCTTTCCGCCATGGCGAATTCCGCCTGGGGGTCGGCTGGGTCGACAAGGATTATCTGGGCATTGATCAGGGGCCGATCGTCGCGATGATCGAAAATCACCGCACCGGCCTTGTCTGGAACACGATGCGAAAGAACCCGCATATCCGGCGCGGTTTGCAACGGGCGGGCTTTACCGGTGGCTGGCTGGGATGACGCTGGCGACGCTCGCCTTCCTGCTCGCCGCTGCGCAGCCTGTCGCGGCCGACGGTTTCGAACAGCCCGACCGGTGGACCGCCTCCGCCTCTGATGGCGTTGCCTCAAAGGTGTCGGACGTGCCGGGCGACGCAGGCCGGGCGCTGCGGCTGGATTATGATTTCGGGTCTGTGTCGGGTTATGCCTTTGCCGCGCGCACCTTGCCGATCGACTGGCCGGACAATTACGTCCTGCGGGTCAAGCTACGGGGCGAGGGGGGCGTCAACGACCTCCAGCTCAAATTCACCGATGCGTCGGGCGATAATGTCTGGTGGGTGCAAAAGCTCCATTTTCGCCCATCGGCACAATGGCAGGAAGTGCGCATCCGCCCGCGCGATCTGGAATTCGCCTGGGGGCCGACCACGGATAAGAGCCTGCGCCACACCGGGCGCATGGAAATCGTGCTGGTGCGCGGCCGCGACGGTGGCAAGGGGCATGTCGAGATCGACGATCTGACGCTGGAACCGCTCCCGCCAGCGCCGCCGCCTTTGCCCCCCAAGGCCAGCGCCCCGGCCGTGCTGGATGGCGACAAATCGACCGTCTGGCATGGCCGACCTGGGCAGGTGCTTGACCTGGACCTCGGCGCGCCACAACGGCTCTCCGCCCTGCT
This sequence comes from Sphingobium soli, assembly GCF_020782245.1. Taxonomy (GTDB): domain Bacteria; phylum Pseudomonadota; class Alphaproteobacteria; order Sphingomonadales; family Sphingomonadaceae; genus Sphingobium; species Sphingobium soli. The sequence continues at coordinate 451,505 of NZ_JAJGNP010000001.1, read as the reverse complement.
GCTCGACTGGCAGGGCAAGGCGGCCTACCGCGTCGAAGGATCGCTGGACAAGCGCGCCTGGCAGACGTTGCGCACCGTGGATGCCGGCGATGGCGGCCAAGATCCGATTGCGCTCCACGGCGCGGAATCGCGCTATCTGCGCATCCGCCTGATCGGCGAAGGCGCTCTGGCCGAAGTCGCGGTCAAGGATATCGACTGGGCGCCCACGTCCAATGATTTCATCAGCCGCCTCGCCAGCCAAGCGCCGCGCGGCCGCTATCCGCGCGGCTTTACAGAACAACCCTATTGGACGCTCGTTGGCACGGACGGCGGCGCAATTGCGGGCCTGATCGGCGAAGATGGCGCGATCGAGCCGGCCAAGGGCAGCTATTCGGTTGAACCCTTCCTCACCGTCAATGGCGCCTCGGTCGACTGGGCCGACGTCACCACCAGCCAGAGCCTCATCGACGGCAATCTCCCCATCGCCACCACAAGCTGGCAGGGACAGGGCTGGACGCTGGACGGCACCGCCTTCGCGCAGGCGGAGGGCGACGAACCCCGCCTGCTCGGCCGTTGGCGCATCCGCAACGACAGTGATCAGCCGCGCACCTTCACCCTTACGCTGGCCGTGCGGCCCTTTCAGGTAAACCCGCCCGCCCAATTCCTGGCCCAGCGCGGCGGCGTCAGCCCGATTTCCGCGATCCGCTGGGACGGATCGCGCCTGCATATTCGACAGCCCGGCCCGGTCGCCGGCGACCCGCCGGTCGATCGCCTGCTCACCCCCATGGTGACACCCCAGTCAGTGGGCATGGGTGGCTTCGACCAGGGCGCGCTCGCCACGCCCGAAACATTGCCATCGGCCACTCACGTGCAGGACGAGGCGCATATGGCGCAGGCGCGCCTCAGCTGGACGATGCGCCTGCCGCCGGGCGAAACGCTGGACGTGCCGGTCGCCTTTGCCGGCTCAGCGCCCTCCGATTTCGACGCAGCGCTGGGGCGCACGGCGGACCAGTGGCGGCAGCGGCTGGGCAGCGTCCTGATCCAGGTGCCGCCCGCCAAGCGGGAAGTGGTCGACACGCTGCGCACCGCGCTGGCCGACATTCTCATCAGCCGCGACGGCCCCGCGCTCAAGCCCGGCACCCGCTCCTATAATCGCAGCTGGATCCGGGACGGCGCGATGATGTCGGACGCGCTGTTGCGCCTTGGCGTCAATGATCCAGCGATCGCCTTTGCCGACTGGTATGGCGGCCATCTCTTCGCCAATGGCAAAGTGCCATGCTGCGTCGATTTCCGGGGCGCGGACCCGGTGCCGGAAAATGACTCGCATGGCGAATATATCCATCTGCTGGCGCAACTGCACCGCTACACCGGCGACACCGCCCTGCTGGCGCGCCATTGGGACCGGCTGGACGCCGCGCGCCGCTATATGGACGAGTTGCGGCTGTCGGAACGCACCGCCGCCAACCAGGCGCCCGACCGCCAGATGCTCTACGGGCTGCTGCCCCCCTCGATCAGTCACGAAGCCTATTCGGCGAAGGCCCAATATAGCCTCTGGGACGATTTTTGGGGTCTGGCCGGCTATGACGGCGCACTCTACGCCGCGCAGGTGCTGGGCAAGCCGCAAGCATCCGCCATCGCCGCGCAGCGCGACCAGTTTGCTGGCGACATACTGAATGCCATCGATGCTGCGGCCAAACATTGGTCGATCGATTTCATCCCCGGCGCGACCAGCCTGGGCGATTTCGACGCCACGTCCACCACCATGGCGCTGGAGATTACGGCGCTGCAACCCCGGCTCGACCAGCGACTGCTCCAAAACACGTTCGACCGTCAGTGGCGGCGCGTGACCAGCCGCGCCACATCGACCGACTGGGACGATTACACCCCCTATGAACTGCGCAATGTGTCCGCCATGCTGCGCCTGGGTCAACCGCAACGCGCCAATGACCTGTTGGCCATCTACATGCGCGATCGCCGCCCGGCGGGCTGGAACGCCTGGGCCGAAGTCGTGGGCCGCGAGCCGCGCGCTATCCGCTTTCTGGGCGATCTGCCCCATGCCTGGGTCGCGTCCGACTATATCCGCGCCGCGCTCGACCTCTTCGCCTATGAGGACAAGGCGGCCGAAACCCTCGTGCTGGGTGCTGGCATGACCGGCGACTGGTTGTCGGGGCAGGGGGTTCGCATCGAAGGGCTGCGCACGCCCCATGGCGCCCTCAATCTGGCGATGGCCGGCAGCGCCGATCGGATGACGGTGACGATCGGCGGCGACGCGCGCCCGACCGGCGGCTTCGTGCTGCGCTGGCCCTTCGCCGGCACCCCGCCCGCGACGCGGATCAATGGCCGCGCGGCGCAGTGGCGGGACGGTGCGCTACACCTGCCCGCCACCGGTCAGCCGCAGCGCATCGACATAGGTCGCTGAAAATTACTCGACCACAGCCTCGCCGCTGGTGGCAAAGTCCATCTGCTTGCCCCCATCTGCGCGGTAGCGCGGCCATTGCGGCAGGTCTGCGCCATTGGGATCGCCCGTCTTCACAAAATTGGCCAGATAGCCGCTCATGATGTCGCCCATGCGATTGTCGCGCGGCGTGGTCGCCGCGCCATATTTGATGGCCTGCGTGTCGAAGAAGAAGGGGATGTCGGTCGCATGATAGGCGTTGGTGCCGCCTACCGAACTCGCCACATAGGAAAAGCGGTAGGCATAGGTCGGCATGCCGCGCCCGGCGAACCGCGCGGCCAGATCGCGCGCGCCTGCGACCATCGGTCCATCCGGCCCGCCAATGTCCGCGCTGGTCGCGCCGATCATCACCGGGATCACTGGTGCGCGACCGCTTTCATGCGCGGCGATCACGTCCACGCCGCTGCGTCCATCCGTAACGGGACTGAAGAAATTCTCCATCTTCGCCAGGTTGAGGTCGCCCACCACGGCGCGGGCGGGCAGGGCGCGCAGCTTTGCCGCGGCGTCCGGCGCATCGGGCGCAATCCCCTGGCTTTGCCCGAACGCCGCCGCCAGCCGCTCCGCATCGGCGGGCGTCGATAGCGCGCCCGGATTGCCATCGCCGCCGGACATGATGACGGCCCGGTCGAACAGCCCTTTGGCCAGCGGCGTCGTCATCAGCGCATGGACGGACCGGCCGCCCGCGCTTTCGCCCACGATCGTCACCTGATCCGGGTCGCCGCCAAAGCCTGCAATGTTCCGCTGGACCCACTTAAGCGCCGCGATCTGATCCAGCAGTCCGTAATTGACGCCCTGGTCCTTGCCTAGCGCGGGGTGGCGGAATGTGCCAAAGCGCCCCAGCCTGTAGTTGAAGCTCACCACCATCACGCCCTGTCTGGCGATGGGCGCGCCGCTATAGGTGGGCGGTGACGATCCGCCATTCACAAAACCGCCGCCATAGATCCACACCATCACGGGCAGCTTTCCCGCCGCGCCCGCCGGCTTCCAGATATTGAGGTACAGGCAATCTTCCGACGGCGTGGTGCCCAGCGGCGCGGCATCGCTCGGGAAGGGTTCCTGCATGCAATCATTGCGATAGGCCGTCGTTTCGCGCACTCCGCTCCAACGCGCGGCGGGTTTGGGCGGCTGCCAGCGCAGCGCATCGACCGGGGGCGCAGCAAAGGGAATGCCCTTCCAGCTTTCGACGCCATCTACGATGCTGCCCTCCACCTTGCCATATTCGGTCGTCGCCACCGACGCGGCCGGCGCGGCGGCGTCCGCATTGGCTGGCATCACCATCGCCACGCCCAGCATGGCGGCGAAAAATCCCTTGGGTTGCGTCATATCTCGTCCTGTCCTGCTCCCTTGGGACCCACTATGCCTGCCCCGGACAGCGTTGCCAATGGCGCAGACGTCGTATGTCGGGCCACCTCTCTTGCCCTGTTCCCGGCGCTCGCCTAAAGGGGCGCTCATGCCTCCCATGCCCGCCGCGTCCGTCTCGTCCGACCTTACCGGTCGCGCGCTGTTCCCGCATCGGCATCTCTTGTCGATCGCCGATCTCAAACCCTGGGAAATCCGCTTCCTGCTGGACGAAGCGGACCATTGGGCGCAGGCGAACAAGGGCCAGGCGCGCAAGCATGATGATCGCCTGGCCGGCATGACCCAGATCAACGCCTTTTTCGAAAACAGCACCCGCACCCTGCTGTCCTTCGAAATCGCGGGCAAGCGGTTGGGCGCGGATGTCGTGAACATGGCGGCCGCGACCTCCAGCGTGAAGAAGGGCGAGACGCTGATCGACACGGCGATGACGCTCAACGCCATGGCCGCCGATGTCATCGTCATCCGCCATGCCAGTTCGGGCGCGGTGGCGCTGATCGCGGACAAGGTCGACTGCCCGGTGCTCAATGCCGGCGACGGCTGGCATCAGCATCCGACGCAGGCGCTGCTCGACGCGCTCACCATCCGGCGGCGCAAGGGCGGGTTTGAGGGCCTTGTGGTCGCGATTTGCGGCGATGTGCTGCACAGCCGCGTCGCCCGCTCCAACATGCTTTGCCTCGCCGCGCTGGGGGCGCAGGTCCGCGCCGTGGCACCGCCCACATTGCTGCCGCCAGAGGTGGAGATGCTGGGCGCCACGCCTTACACGCGCATGGACGAAGGGCTGGATGGGGCCGATGTGGTGATGATGCTGCGGCTTCAGAATGAACGGATGGACGGCGCGTTCATTCCTTCGGCGCGCGAATATCATGCGCTCTATGGTCTGACCCCCGAACGGCTGGCGATCGCGAAGCCCGATGCGCTGGTCATGCATCCTGGTCCCATGAACCGGGGCGTGGAAATCACCAGCAGCGTCGCCGATCACCCCGAACGGTCTGCCATTACCGAACAGGTCGCCATGGGTGTCGCTGTCCGTATGGCTTGCCTTGACGTGCTGACGCGCAGCGCGCGTAAGGCGGAGGGATGGACTTGAACATCCCGACCGACAAAGAGGGGATGGACTTGAACATCCCGACCGACAAAGAGGGGATGGACTTGACCATCCCGAGCAACAAGGAAGGGATGGGCATGACCCTGCGCGCCATCGTCAATGGCAAGCTCGCCGATCCTGCCGCCGACGCGCTGCGTGACGGTGTCATCCTGATCGAGGGCGACCGGATCGTCGCGGCGGGACAGGTCGACGTGCCGGCCGATGCGGATCGGATCGACGCGCGCGGCCTGGTCGTCGCGCCGGGCTTGGTTGACCTGGGCGTTTTTGCCACCGACAAGCCGGCCTTCCATTTCGGCGGTATCACGCGCGCCGCGCTGATGCCCGACCAGCGCGCCCCGCTCGACGATGTCGGCCTGATCCGCCAGGCGACGCGCGCGGGCAAGCCCGATTTCTGGGTCCATCCCATCGCCGCCGCGACCCGCGGCCTGATGGGCAGCGAAATGGCGGAAATGGGCCTGATGCAGGCGGCAGGGGCAAAGGCGGTCGGCACCGGTCGCCAGTGGATCGCCGATTCCGGCGTGATGCTGCGCGTGCTGGCCTATGCCAATGGGCTTGGCCTGACGCTCATCACCCATGCTGAAGATGGCGGCCTGACCGCCCGCGCCGTCGCCACCAGCGGCGAAACCGCGACCCGCCTGGGTTTGCCGCATGCGCCGGCCTGCGCCGAAGCCATGGCGATCGCCCGCGACCTGATGCTCGTGCGCGAAACCGGCGCGGCCATTCATTTCCGGCTTGTCACCACCCGCGCTGGCTTTGACCTCATCCGCGCGGCCAAGGCGGAAGGGCTGCGCGTCACCTGCGGCATCACACCCGCCTATCTGTTCCTCAACGATCAGGCTGCGACCGATTTCCGCACCTTCGCGCGCTTGTCGCCGCCGCTGCGCCATGAGGCCGATCGCCTCGCCAGCATCGCCGCCGTCGCCGACGGCACGGTCGATGTCATCACATCGGGCCATGATCCGCGCGGGCCGGAGGACAAGCGCCTGCCCTTCGCCGACGCCGCGCCGGGCATGGCGGGCGCGGAAACGCTGTTGGCGCTCTCGCTCAATCTGGTGCGCGAAGGCCATGTCTCGATCAACCGGCTGATGACCCTGCTCTGCGCCAACCCCGCAAAAATCCTGGGCGTCGACGCGGGCAGCTTTGCGCCCGGCAGCGCCGCCGACCTCATCCTGATCGACCCTGACGCGCCCTGGATCGTCGATTCATCGCGCATGGCGGCGTCGGCGGGCAACACGCCGTTCGACAAGGTGCCGGTGCAGGGCCGCGCCCGCCGCGTGATGAAGGGTGGGGCGTTCCTCTGATTAGCCGCTGAGCCTTGCGGGCTTGTCGAAGGCCAATGGTCAGGCTGGATCAGCAGGCGGGATCGCGCTGCCTTCGGGTTCGTCCTTCATCGCAGCGGCCGTCTTTTCCGCCGCCGCCATGACGCGCAGGATATTCTCGCCCGCCAGCTTGGCGATGTCCGCGTCGCTCCAGCCGCGCCGCATCAGTTCGGCCAGCAGCGCGGGATAGGTCTGCACCCCGCCCAATCCTTCGGGCAGGTCGCCGACACCGTCAAAATCGCTGCCGATGCCGACATGGTCGATCCCCGCCACCTTGACGATATGCTCGACATGGTCGGCGACCTGGCTGATGGTCGCTTGGGGCTTGGGATGCGCCGCCTCCCATGCCGCCAGTGCCCTAGCCGCGCCTTCGGGATCGCCGATATACAGCCCGCCAAAGGGCGGCGCATTGTTGCGCGCGATCTCCGCGCTGTGATCCGCCCCCCAGACGCGGCGCGCCTCCGACACATATTGCGCGGCGAAATTGACCATGACGATGCCGCCATTGGCCGCCACCTGCTTCAGCACCGCGTCCGACACATTGCGCGGCGTGTCGCACAGCGCCCGCGCATTGCTGTGGGAAAAGATCACCGGCGCCTTCGTCACGCGCAGCGCGTCCAGCATCGTCGCCTCGCTGACGTGGCTCAGGTCCACCAGCATGCCCAGCCGGTTGAGTTCATGCACCACCGCCTCGCCAAAGGAGGTCAGGCCGTCATGCTGCGGATTGTCGGTCGCGCTGTCGGCCCAGCCGATCGTGCGGCTGTGGGTCAGCGTCAGATAGCCCGCGCCCAGCTGGTGATAGGCGCGCAGCACCGCCAGGCTGCCATCGATCTGGCCGCCGCCCTCCACGCCCATCAGCGATCCGATCCGCCCGGCCTTGTGCGCTGCGCGCATCTCGGCGGCCGTGCGCACCAGCCGGAAATCCTGCGGATAGCGGGCCGCCAGGCTGTGCACCATGCCGATGGCGTCCAGCGTATCCTTGACCTGCTGCACCTGCGGCAGGTCGGCCGACACCCAGACGGACCAGAATTGCCCGCCCAGGCCGCCAGCCCGAAGCCGTTCGACATCGGTGTGATAGGTGGCTGGGTCCAGCCGCCTCAAATCCATGGTCCAGCGCGCATCCTTCGCCTTTTCCGCCAACGCCTCGGGCCAGTCATTATGGCCGTCGATCAGCGGCGTCGCCTTCAGCACCTTTGCGATGCGCGCGGCATAGGGACCCGTGGCGGGATCATCGGCGGCATGGAGGGCAGGGGAGGCGAACAGTAACGGCACCAGCGCCAGGGACAGCATCTTCATGGGAAAGGCAGGCTAAGGGGGGCAGGACGCAAGTCAATCGCTTCCGACGCCCGGTTCCCGGTGATCGCAAAGCCATAACTTGCGCTCATGAACGCACTGGCCCTGTCGGCGTTTCCTCTGCTATCCTAAGGCCCACATGCTGATCGATCCGTTGATCCTGTTGCAGGCCTATTCCATCGGCGTCTTCCCCATGTCGGATGATCGTGATGCGCGCGATGTCTACTGGGTCGAACCCAAATATCGCGCGATCTTGCCGCTCGAGCAGTTCCACCTGTCGCACTCGCTGACCCGGGTGCTGCGCCGCGATCGCTTCCGCGTCACCGCCAACCGCGCCTTCGGGGACATATTGGCGCTGTGCGCGCAGGCCGCGCCCGACCGCCCGTCGACCTGGATCAATCATGCGATCGAGCGCGCCTATGTCGACCTGCATGCCCGGCGGTTCGCCCATTCGATCGAGGTGTGGGACGGAGAGGAACTGGTCGGCGGCCTGTATGGCGTGGCGCTGGGCACCGCCTTCTTCGGCGAATCCATGGTGTCGCGCCGCACCGACGCGTCAAAGGTCGCGCTGGCCTGGCTGGTGGCGCGGATGCGTTTTGCCGGCTTCACCCTGCTCGACTGCCAGTTCATGACCGATCATCTGCGCACGATGGGGGCCATCGAAATCCGCCAGCGCGACTATCTTCAATTGCTGGGCGCGGCCGTGGGTTCGCTGTCGCTGGGGGCGGGGTCGGACGTGCTCGCCGCCGGGTCGGGCGCGGCGGCGGAGCTGGCGTTCGCGCCGCTGGCCGGACGCGCCGACACCGGCTCGCCCTTGGCGCCCAGCTTGACCGTGTCGGGACCGCTTTCGGGCCATTCCATCGCGCAGCTTCTGACCCAGACGTCATAGATCGGGTGCTGCACCACATTGCGGTCGGGCCGGTCGCGAAACAGCCAACCGGAAAAGGCGCGGCGCCACTTATTGTCGGCGCTGCTGCGCACGTCCAGCTGAACGAACGCGCCGGTGTCCTGGATATTTTCCCATGGCGCGGTGGTTTCGCACGCCTGCAACCGCACGATCGCATCGCCCACCCGGACCGCTTCGCCCGGCTTCAACGTCAGGTCACGGGTCAGGCCGTTGCGCTTGTTCAGCAGGCCCAGCACGGCGGATCGCTCGGCCATCGGCGTGCCGGGCATGACGCCATTGTCGGCGGGGCGGATCGGCGTGCCCTCCACCTTGACCGGGCCAGACCGATTCGCGGGAGGCAGGGCGTCATCGTCGCCGCACGCGGCCAGCGTCAGGACGCAGGGCAACATGACCAGGTACGAAAGGATCGGCGGGAACGATCCCGCCGGGCGTCCGCTCATGCCGCGTCGGGGCTCCACGCCTCATAATCGCCGGTCGCCTTCTGGCGCAGGCCGCCCTTTTCCAGCGCGCCCGACGGGCGGTAGGCCTGGGGCGTGCCGGTTGCGTTGGGCGTATATTCCTTTTCCCAGATGCGCGGCGGCGGCAGGAAGCTTTCGGGCGCGCCCTCGATGGAATGATGCAGCCAGCCATGCCATTCGGCGGGCACGCGGCTGGCGTCATTCGCGCCGCTGTAGATCACCCAGCGGCGGGTCAGCCCATTGGGGTCCTTGCCGCCTTCGAAATAGACATTGCCCTGATGATCCTCGCCGACCTTGCTGCCCTTGCGCTTGGTAAAGAGCCAGGTGCCAAAGGTGGCGCCATTCCACCAGGTGAAGATGTTTGCCAGGATACCCATGGCCCAAGCGCTTAGCCGCTGCGAGGGACGCGGGCAAGCCGGATATGGCGTCAGCGCGCCGGGACCGGGCAGAAATTGAGATCGGTCGCCAGCCCTTCCGTCGGCACCGCGCAGCCGCCCCAACTCACCCTGTCGCCTTCACCGATGCCCAGCTCCGCCGCGCGCCCGCCGCGCAGTTCCAGCACCGCCGCCACCGGCACTCCGGCTGACACCGGCGTGCGCGAATAAGGTTCGGCCTGTGCCTGGATAAACGCGATCGTCCCGTCGCTATGGATGAACAGCATGTCGAGCGGCACCAGCGTATCCTTCATCCAGAAGCTCGCGGTGCGCGGCGGGTCCATCGGGAACAGCATGCCCCCGTCCGCCGCGATCACCTTGCGGAACATCAGCCCCTTGTCCTGCTCCTGCGGAGTACGGGCGACCTCGACATCAAACCGGTGCGCGCCGCTGGCAGTTTTGATCATGACGGGCAACAGGGCAGGGGCCTTGGCGGCAGAGGCGTTGTTTGCGTCCTGTTCCCTGTCCGCCGTGCCGCCTTGGCACGCGGTGAGCAGGGCAAGGGCGAACAGGCTGGCGATGCGGATCATGCCAACTGCCTAGAGCGAAACCCGCGCCAAGGGGAAGGGGCTATTGCGCCTTTTGCAGCGCCGCCAGATCCTGCGGCCGGTTGATATTAGGCAGTGCGATGCCCTCCAGCGGCACCGCACGCCCGCCCGCTGCCTCGAGGCAACCACGAATCGACCGGTTGTTCTCGCCGGCCAGATGGGCGTCCAGCATCGGCGCGAGCGGAGCGGGCCACCATCCCAACAGTGGCTGCCCCTCCACCACCGCCGCCCGCTCGCCGATCAGCAAGGCGGGCAGTTGCGCAGGATAGACCGGCATGTCGCATCCCGTGGTGAGAACCCCGGCAAAGCCATGGTCGACCGCATGATACAACGCCGCGTTGAGGCCGCCCAGCGGTCCCATATCAGGCTGCGGCCGGTCCGCCAGCCCGCCCGCGCGTCCACACACCACCACCTGCCCCACATGGGGGCTGATCGCGGCGATGGCGTGATCCAGCAAGGTGCGCCCGTTCAGCAGCGCCAGCGCCTTGTCGCTGCCGAACCGGCTGGACCGCCCACCCGCCAGCACCGCCCCTAGCACTATCTGCGTCGACATGGCGTCTCCTCAAGGCCGGCTTTCGTCATAGGCAGGACAGGCGCGCGCCGCTAGCCGCGACATTGCCAGCCTGCCGGGCGGGGCCTAGGGTCGCCCATCATGACAGTGCCGCCCGATCCCGTTCCAGACCTCCAGCCTTTCCTGCGCCTGACCCCCGATGGTGCGACCGCGCCGGTCGACCGGCCGCTGGCGCGGGAAATGCCCGTCGCGATCGAATATAATGGCGCGGGCTATGCCGTGCTGATGGCGACGCCGGACAATATCGTCGATCTGGTCCAGGGGTTCAGCCTCGCCGAACGGCTGGTATCGCGCGACGATGCGCTGCTTGATATCGACGTGCATGCCACCGGCGCGGGTGTCATCGCGCGGGCGACCTTGCCGCCGCACCGCACCGATGATCTGCTCCAGCGCGTGCGCCATCGCACTTCCGATTCGGCTTGCGGCCTGTGCGGCGTCGAGACGCTGGAACAGGCCTTGCGGCCGCTGCCGACCGTGACCGCCATGTCCCGCGCGGATCGCGCCGCCATCTTCCGCGCGCTTTCTGCCCTGCGCGATCATCAGCCGTTGAACGCCGCGACCGGCGCGGCGCATTGCGCAGCCTTGGTCGATCCGCAGGGGAGCATCCGTTTGGCGCGGGAGGATGTCGGCCGCCACAATGCCTTTGACAAGCTGATCGGCGCGATGGCCCGTGCCGGCCTTGGCTGGGATGGCGGCTTTGCGCTGCTCTCCTCGCGCTGTTCCTATGAACTGGTGGAAAAGGCGGTGCTGGCCGACTGCCCACTGCTCGTCACCATTTCCGCGCCGACCAGCCTTGCGGTAGACCGCGCGGCGGCCGCCGGCCTGCCGCTGGTCGTGCTTGCGCGGCCCGACGCGCTGCTGGCCTATGGCAACGCGCTTTAGCGGAACACCCATTGCCGGTTGAGCACGAACATGATGCCCGGCGTCACGAACAGCATCGCGGGGATGGGCGACCATTCGGGCCAGCCCATATGCGTGACGCACAGCCACACCCACAGCGCGTTCAAGCCATAGCTGACCAGCGACGCCACCACGAACCGCACGCCGCGTGCGCCATGCCCATCGCTGCGCGCTTGGTCCCGAAAGGTGAACAGGCTGTGCGCCACATAGCCCACGCACACCGCCCCGCCATAGCCGATCAGGTTGGCGATCTGAACATGCAGCCCGCCCAGCGTCGCCAGACACCAGTAGATCGCCGCCTGGCACGCCGTCACGAACAGGCCGGTCACGCCATAGCGGACGATCTGCCAGAACAGCGCGCGCCGCTGCGGGCTCAACCGTTCGGCGAAAATCATCATGGCCCCCGTTGCGCTTTGAAGCGGGTCGTCTAATCGACCGACATGAACTTGCAAAGCCGGCACGACATGCGCGCGAAATCGATGGTCCTGGCGGGTCATCTGGCCCGCTGGTCCAGCCGTCACTGGAAATGGCTGACCTTCCTCATCTGGGTTGTCGCCGCCGTTGCCATGGTGGCGACGCGCTGGCCGGCCATCTACTGGCTCGTGCTCGGCGATACCGACGATAATATTCGCTATGTCCAGGTGAAGGACTGGCTGGCGGGGCAGGCCTGGTTCGACCTGCGCCAATATCGGCTCGATCCGCCGGGTGGCGCGAATATCCATTGGTCGCGCATCGTCGATCTGCCCATTGCCGGGCTGATGCTGTTCTTCCGCGCCTTTGTCGATCAGGGCATGGCCGATCGCCTGGCCTGCGGCATCGCGCCCCTGTTGCCGCTGCTGCTGCTGATGCTCTCCCTCGGCTTCATCGGCCGGCGGCTGGCCGGACCGCATGGCTGGCTGCTTGCGGTCGTCGCGCCCTTCGCCGCGCAGATGGGACTGGGCATGTATGCGCCGATGCGCATCGACCATCATGGCTGGCAACTGGCGCTGGCGCTCACCATGCTGGCCGGGGTGATTGACACCAACCGGCTGCGCGGCGGCATCATGGCCGGCGTCAGCAGCGCGCTGTCCATCGCCATCGGCATGGAAATGATCGTCTATCTGGCGGCGGGCGGCGCGCTTATCGCGCTGCGCTGGGTATTCCGCCCCGGCGCGGAAAGCCGGATGCTCGCCTATGCGCTCAGCCTGTCGGGCGCGACCTCGCTCCTGTACCTGCTCTTTGCCAGCTATGCCAATCGCGCCATGGTCTGCGATGCGCTTTCGCCCATCTGGGTGGCGGTGTTCGGCGCGGCCGGGGCGGGGATGGTGCTGCTGGCGCTCGCGCCGCTGCGCGGCTGGCCCATGCGTCTTGCCGCAGGCGCGCTGGTCGGCGGGGCGCTTGGCCTCTTCGTCTGGCTCAATTGGCCGCAATGCCTTAGCCCCTATCAGATTTCGCCTGAGCTCCAGCGCCTGTGGCTCGCCAACATCCGTGAGGCGAAACCCATCACCGCGCAGGCGCAAAGCCTGGTCGTGCCGTTGCTCGCTATCCCCGCCGCTGGCCTCATCGGCCTGCTCTGGGCGCTGTGGGATGCGCGGCGCGACGGTGAACGCCTTTGGGCCTGGGCGACCGTGGGGGCGATGATGGTCTTTTCGACCGCCTTGCTATTCTGGCAGCTGCGCGCTGGCCCGGCGGCGCAATTGCTCGCCATCCCGCCTGCCGCATGGGCCGCGCACCGGCTGGTTGCGGCGGTGCTGGCCGGATCGCGCCGCGCCCGCATCGCTGGCGTGGCCGGGGTCGTGGTGCTCGGCGCGATCGCCTTTGCCTATCCGCTCTATCCACAAGCGGTGAAGCTCTATCAGGACATGACCGGGCAAAAGCCCAAGGCCTGGCGCCCGGCCGCGCTCGCCCGCACCGATGCGATCAAGAAAGCAAATGGCCGGTGCCGCACCCTGCCGGCGCTGGCCGTGCTGGACCAGTTGCCGCCTGCGACGATTTTCACCATGGTCGACCTTGGCCCGCGCATCCTGGCGACGACGCATCACAGCGCCCTGGCCGGCCCCTATCACCGCAATGGCGTGACCATCCTGGATACCCATCACGCCTTCGATGGCAAGGCGGCCGGCTTCCGCGCCATCGCCGCCAGGCATCATGCGACCTATCTGCTGATCTGTCCGAATTTCCCCGAAGGCACCATCTATCAGTCGCGCAGCCCTGGCGGCTTTTACGCAGACCTGATGCGCGGGCAGCGGCCTGACTGGCTTGTCCCGGTGCGGCTCAACACCGACATGACCTTACCCTATCAGCTGTATCGCATCCTTTATTCACCGGCGGGCAGCGAAGAAATCCCGCAGCAGCGCTGACGCTTCCGCCTCGGCCAGTCCCGCATAGACCTCCGGCCGATGCAGGCATTGGGGCTGCATGAAAAGGCGCGGCCCCTGCTCGATCGCGCCACCCTTGGGGTCTGCCGCCCCATAATAGAGCCGCGCGATCCGCGCGTGGGAAATCGCGCCCGCACACATGGCGCAGGGCTCCAGCGTCACCCACAGGTCGCATCCCATCAGCCGAAAGTCATGAAGGCGCGCCGCAGCGGCGCGCATCGCAACCATTTCCGCATGGGCGGTAGGGTCGCAATCGCGGCGATTGCGATTCTCGCCCTCGCCAATGATGACGCCGTTGCGTGTCACCACCGCGCCGATCGGCACCTCGTCCGCCGCCTGCGCCGCGCGCGCCAGTTCAAGGGCGCGGCGCATAGGCGCTGGCAGGGGAAAGGGCGTGGCCATGCCAAGCCCTTACTGCACCTTGGTCAGGATCGGAATATCAGGGTTTGCGCACATCCACGGTCGGCACTTCGACCGTCTCGTTGCGGGTCCCGACTTCGACCTTGGCCACATTGGCTTCATATTTGGGCAGGGATCCGCCGCGCACCGATACTTCAGGCAGGCTACCCGACTGCGTGCGTTGCAGGTCGATGAAGCCGGTGGCGATTCCGCCCGCCAGAACCAGCAGGATAATGACCAACAATCCACCAATGAGTCGCATTTCGCCCTCCTTTGATATAACCCATGTCAAACGCCGCGCTGTGGGAAAGGGTTGCGTGCCGTCCCATCCGGGTTGACGGCCGCAGGGAATCCCGTTATCGGCGCGGCTTTCCGAACGAACCCGAATTCAAAGGTTGAACAGACTATGTCGCGCATTTGCGAGCTGACCGGCAAGGGCCGCCAGGTGGGTCACAATGTTTCCCACGCCAATAACAAGACCAAGCGTGTGTTCCTGCCCAACCTGCAGAACGTCTCGCTGATCTCCGAAGCGCTGGAAACGACCGTGAAGCTGCGCGTGTCGACCCATGGCCTGCGTTCGGTCGAACATAATGGCGGCCTGGACAACTGGCTGGTCAAGACCAGCGATGACAAGCTGTCGCTCAAGGCCCGTCGCCTCAAGCGCGACATCGTCAAGAAGAAGGCCGCAGCGGCGGCCTGATCTTTCCGATTCGTTTCGGTGAATGAGCGGCCTGGAAACAGGCCGCTTTTTTGCGTTGCCTTTTGCGGGGGCCAGCGGTCACATCGCGGGCAGCGCGAATTTCAGCAGCAGGGTGCGCTGGAAAAATTCGTGATTGTCGTCGGATATGATCCAGATGACGGGTCGTCCTTCTTCGCGCGTTACTGTCATACCCTCAAAATTGTCGGCCAGCAGCGGCGGCGCGAGCCGGGCGAGCGTGCGGCTTTTCAGGATCGTGCCCGCGGTCATGGCCGGGGGCAGGTCGACGATCGCGATCGTTGCTGTAAACAGGTCCTGCAACGTCAGGCGGCGATGAAGTACCAGCAGGTGATGTGCGTCCAGCGCGACTGCATCGGTCGGCCTATATCCCCGGGGCGGTGTGTAGCGCAGCGGGACGGGATCGCCGGTCGCGGCATCGGCCGGATCTCCGGGGAAGAGCAGCGCCTCGTGCCGTCCCTCCGCTGTCATCCCCATTTCGCCGATGGCGATGAAGCGTCCGCCGGGCAACCGGGCAAGCGATTCGATCGATCCGGTCTTGGGCCATGCGGCGATCTGCGGCCAGGTTCGGCACGCTTCCACCCGCGCGAAACCGGGGCCGTAACGGCAGATGGACTGTTGAAGCTCGAAGCCTACCCAATATCGGTCGGTGGCTGGGTCATGCGTCAGCGACTCTGAATCCCACGCCCACCATGGGCGATGCCGGTCCTGCGGACGAATGGGCAGGGGGGCGATAAAGGGACGGCGCAGATGCGGCCCGTCGCCGACATGAAACCCCATCAAAATGCCCGAATCGCTTAGCGCCAGCATTTCCCCGGGGCCTGCCGCCAGCAGCGCGGAGATGCCGCCGAAGCCCGGATTGGCGCTCTGCAATTCCCACCCGCCGAGATATGTGAGCGCGCCGATGCTGCGCCGTGCCGGATCGGCGGGGTCGAGCGGCAGTGCTCGCGCGCTGACCAGCAATGTGCCGGCGCGCACGGCCTCGGGCTTTCCGGGGTGCGGCGCGGGCAATAACAATATCGCCAGCGTCAGGACGATCAGGATTCGGGTCATCGCCGCCCCGCTTAGGACAATATGCGGCAGGACGCAGCAAAGCAGTGACGGGCCGCCATCAGGTGAACGCCGCCTGACAGCATCATTCAGCGATGGCTCAAGCCCGATAAGGCATAAAGGCATTCATCAATGGCGAATCCCGTCTTCGCGCTTCGCCGATGAAAGTCAGTTTTTCTGGAGGAGCAACCACCATGAAGATGAAGTTTCTTGTAAATATGGGAGCCGCTCTTGCGATGGGCGCAGCCTCCCTTGCTGTCACCGCCACGCCCGCCATGGCCCGCGATCATTATCGCGGCTATGATCGTGGCGATCATTATCGTGGATATAACCGGGGCTATCGCGGCTATCGCGGCTATCGCGGCGACCATCATCGTGGCTATCGCGGCGAACGCTATTATCGCAACACCTACCGTGGTTATCGCGGTGGCTACCGCGGCGGTTATCGTTGCCGCGACAATGGCACGGGCGGCACCATCATCGGTGCGATCGCCGGTGGCCTGCTCGGTAATGAGGTCGGTCGCAATTCAGGTCGTTACGGCCGTGGCGACGGCACCGCCGGCGCGATCATCGGCGCAGGCGTCGGCGCTCTGGCCGGGCGCGCGATCGATCGCAACTGCTAAATCGCATCGTCTGGATGCACATAGGGCCGTCCCGCTGGGGCGGCCCTTATCGTGTCGTTTCGCCCGCTGGCGCAGCGCCACGCTGACGGTCGGCCGCCATCCGCGCAGCGGGATTAAGCCCTGACGCCCCATCCTCCGTCACGCCGACGCGTGCGTCCAGCGTGGCGGCCGCTTCATTGAGGGCGCCCGCTTCGCTGGCGCTCACGCCGCCCACGCCGTCGCTATCTGACGATCCGCAGGCATTCAGCAGCGCCAGAACGACCAGGCCCGACAGATACCGCATCGGCACTCTCCCAACAGAAAAGGGGTCGCCCCGTTTGCCGGAGCGACCCCTTTCGCAAAATCTTCCCTGGTCAGGGACAATTACATCGCGTTCGCAACGTTGTTCGTCGCGTTGGACGCGGCATTGGCGGCGTCGTCAGCGGCGTTCATCGCAGCGTTCATGGCGTTGTCGGCAGCGTTCGACGCATTCTCGGCAGCATTGGCAGCCATGTTGGCCGCATTGTCTTCATGGTTGCCACTGCAGGCAGCCAGGCCGAGCGAAGCGGCGAGAACGAGCGAAAGAGCAATCGACTTGGTCATGGGCAACAACCCCTCTCTGAGAAAAAAAAGATGCAGACCACTCTCGGAGAAAAGCTCACCCCCCATTGCGCCTGCGCCGCGATTCGTAATGCCTTGATCAAGGCAAGGCAATCCCATTCGTCGCAAAGCAAGGCTTTGTGGGGGTCGTTACGCTTGGTTCGTCGCAGAATTGACGGGCATTGACGTATATAAAGATTTCTTTATATGACGTCTTCATGCACTCCGCTCTCGACATTTTCCGGGCGCTTGGCGACCCGACGCGACTGCGGATCGTGCATCTTTTGCGCGCAATGGAACTGGCTGTGGGCGAAATCGCCCAGGTCGTCGGGCAAAGCCAGCCCCGCGTCTCGCGCCATGTGCGCATCCTTGCCGAAGCGGGCCTTGTCGAACGGCGCAAGGAGGGCAACTGGGTGTTCCTTCGCCTGGCACGCGGGCAGGGGATCGCGCCTTTCCTCACGTTGTTCGATCGGCTCGAACCTTCGCAGTCTGAAGTGCTGTGGCAGGCGGCCGATCTGGCCCGCTTGTCGGCGGTCCGGGCCGAACGGGCGCGCGCGGCCGAAGCCTATTTCGCCGATCATGCCAATGAATGGGACGCGATCCGCTCGCTCCATGTGCCCGAAGCGCAGGTGGAAGCCGCGATGACCGCGCTGCTGGCGCGCGAACCGATCGGCCATATGCTCGACATTGGCACTGGCACTGGCCGGATGATCGAATTGTTCGGCTGCGACGCGCGCCAGGTTACCGCGCTTGACCGCAGCCCCGACATGCTACGCCTCGCCCGCGCCAAGCTGCCGCAGGATGCGGGCGACAAATATGCGCTGCTGCTGGGCGATTTCCTGTCCCTGCCGATGGAATCGGGCAGCATCGACACGGTGCTGTGCCATCAGGTACTCCATTATGCGCAGGCGCCCGAAAGCGTCATTGCCGAAGCGGCGCGCGTGACCGCGCGGAACGGCCGCGTATTGATCGCTGATTTCGCCCCGCATCAGCGGGAAGAACTGCGCATGCGCGACCAGCATGCGCGGCTTGGCTTTGCCGATGCCCAGATCGAAGGCTGGTTCGCGGATGCGGGCCTGGTTCTCGAACAGGTCGAAAGCCTGCCGGGGCAGGAATTGACGGTGCAACTCTGGCTGGGGCGGCGCAAAGGCGCTGACGTCCTGCCGCTCGAACGACGGATATCCGCATGACCATTGATGATCGCGTACCTCTTTATGCGGATCTGGCTGGCGACGCGCGCGTCAGCTTCGAATTTTTTCCGCCTAAGACCGAAAAGATGGAGGCGCAGCTCTGGTCGGCGATCGAAACGCTCGCGCCGCTTGCGCCTCGTTTCGTGTCGGTCACCTATGGCGCGGGCGGTTCGACGCGCGAGCGCACGCACAATACGGTCGCTCGCATAGCGCGGGAAACCCCGCTTGCCGCCGCCGCGCACCTCACCTGCGTCGCTGCCAGCACGGACGAGATTGACGAGATTGCCGACGCCTATTGGCAGGCCGGCGTGCGCCACATCGTCGCGCTACGCGGCGATCCGCCTGAGCAGGGTGGACGGTTCGAAGCGCATCCCGATGGCTATGCCGGCGCGGCCGATCTGGTCGAAGGGCTGATGAAGCGCCACCCGTTCGAAATTTCCGTGTCCGCCTATCCCGAGGTTCATCCCGACGCCCGTGATCCGCAAAGCGATCTCGACAATCTCAAGCGCAAGCTTGACGCAGGGGCGACCCGAGCCATCACGCAATTCTTCTTTGAGGCCGACACCTATTTCCGCTTCATGGACAAGGTGCGTGCCGCCGGCATCGATGCGGAAATCGTGCCCGGCATCATGCCGGTCGGCAATTTCGCCGCGGTTCAGCGCATGGCGGCGATGTGCAACACCGATGTCCCGGCCTGGATGGGGCGCCTGTTCGAAGGTCTGGACGACCACCCCGCCGCTCGCCAGCTTATATCCGCGACGCTCGCGGCCGAACTCTGCCGCAAACTCTATGAAGGGGGCGTGCGCGACTTTCATTTCTACACGCTCAACCGGGCGGAACATAGCTATGCGATCTGCCATCTGCTGGGTTTAAGGCCCAGGGTGACGGTGGAAGCCTGACACGCAATCAACCCCCTCCGTTCGGTTCGAGCTTGTCGAGAACCATCACGCGCGGGGTTCTCGACAAGCTCGAACCGAACGGGGAGAGGGAGCAAATGACCGCCGAACAGAAATTCCGCCAACTGGCTGCCGAAAAGATCCTGATCTTTGACGGCGGCTATGGCACGTCGATCCAGAAACATGGCCTGACCGAAGCCGATTATCGCGGCGACCTCGACCTGGTGAAGGATCAGAAGGGCAATAACGACCTGCTCTGTCTGACCCGCCCCGACATTGTAGAGGGCATCCACACGGCCTATCTCGACGCTGGCGCGGACATGGTCGAAACCAACACGTTTAGTTCGACCAAGATCGCCATGGCCGATTATGGCTGCGAACATCTGGTCTGGGACATTAATCTCGCGGCGGCCAGGCTGGCCCGCTCGGCGTGCGAGAAGGCAAGCGCGAAGGACGGCAAGCCGCGCTTCGTCTGCGGTTCGATCGGGCCGACCAACAAGACGCTCTCCATCTCGCCCGACGTCAACGACCCCGCCTATCGTGAGGTCGACTATGATACGCTCAAGGCCGATTATCGCGAGCAATGCGACGCGTTGATCGCGGGCGGGGTGGATTTCCTGCTGGTTGAAACCTGTTTTGATACGCTCAATGCCAAGGCTGCGGGCATGGCCGCGCGCGAAGCGGAAGCGGCGGCCGGACGCTCCGTGCCGCTGATGCTCAGCTTCACCATCACCGACATGTCGGGCCGCAACCTGTCGGGCCACACGATCAACGCCTTCTGGTATTCGTTGCGCCATTTGAAGCCGCTCACTATAGGGGTGAACTGCGCCTTCGGTGCGGATCTGCTGCGGCCTTACCTCAGCGAACTGTCGAAAAATGCCGACACGCTGATCCTGGCCTATCCCAATGCCGGACTGCCCAACGAACTGGGCCAATATGACGAATTGCCCGAAACCACCGCGAAGCTGATCCGCGACTGGGTGGATGAAGGCCTCGTCAACATGGTCGGCGGCTGCTGTGGCACGACGCCTGCGCATATTGGCGCGGTGGCGAAGGCGCTGGCCGGTCACAAGCCGCGTCTGGTGCCCGATCTGCCGGTCGTGACGCGGCTCGCGGGCCTCGAACCCATGCATATCGCGGCCTGAAACCCACATCCGTTCGGTTCGAGCTTGTCGAGAACCGGGCGCGGATGCTTCTCGACTTCGCTCGAAGCGAACGGATATTGATAAGATGACCACCCAATCCACCGCCAACTTCGTCAACATCGGCGAACGCACCAACGTCACCGGTTCCGCCAAATTCAAGAAGCTGATCATGGCCGGCGATTATGCCGCCGCCATCGACATCGCGCGCGATCAGGTCGAAAACGGCGCGCAGATCGTCGACGTGAACATGGACGAAGGGCTGCTCGACGCGGTCGAGGCGATGACCACCTTCCTCAAGCTGATGACTGCCGAACCGGACATCAGCCGCGTCCCCGTCATGATCGACAGTTCCAAATGGGAGGTGATCGAGGCTGGGCTCAAATGCGTCAGCGGCAAGCCGGTGGTGAACTCGATCAGCATGAAGGAGGGCGAGGAAGCGTTCCTTCACCATGCGAAGCTTTGCATGGCCTATGGCGCCGCCGTGGTGGTCATGGCCTTCGACGAAACCGGGCAGGCCGACACGAAAGAGCGCAAGGTCGAGATTTGCGAGCGCGCCTACAAGCTGCTGATGACCATCGGCTTCCCGCCGGAAGACATCATCTTCGATCCCAATATCTTCGCGGTCGCCACCGGCATCGAGGAGCATAATAATTACGGCGTCGACTTCATTGAGGCGTGCAAGGAGATCAAGGCCCGCTGCCCGCATGTCCATATTTCGGGTGGCCTGTCGAACTTCTCCTTCTCCTTCCGGGGCAACGAGCCGGTACGCCGGGCGATGCACAGCGTCTTCCTCTACCACGCCATTCCGGCGGGGCTGGACATGGCGATCGTCAATGCGGGGCAGCTCGACGTCTATGACGCGATCGACCCGGCGCTGCGCAAGGCGTGCGAGGACGTCCTCCTCAACACCGACCCCGAAGCGGGCGACCGCCTCGTCGCGCTCGCCGAATCCTTCAAGGGCAAGGATGCCGCGTCGGAGAAAGCTGCGCAGGAATGGCGTGGCTGGCCGGTCGCCAAGCGGCTGGAACATGCTCTGGTCAAGGGCATCGACATGTATGTGGTCGAGGATACGGAGGAAGCCCGCCTGGCCGCCGCCCGGCCCATTGAAGTGATCGAAGGCCCGCTGATGGACGGCATGAATGTCGTGGGCGACCTGTTCGGCGCGGGCAAGATGTTCCTGCCCCAGGTCGTCAAGTCCGCCCGCGTCATGAAGAAGGCGGTCGCGCATCTGCTGCCCTATATCGAGGCGGCGAAGGAGCCGGGCGCGAAGGGCAAGGGCAAGATCGTCATGGCCACGGTCAAGGGCGACGTCCACGACATCGGCAAGAATATCGTCGGCGTCGTGCTCCAGTGCAACGGCTTCGACGTCATCGACATGGGCGTGATGGTGCCCTGGCAGGACATTCTCAAGGCCGCGAACGAGAATGACGCCGACATGATCGGCCTGTCGGGCCTCATCACCCCTTCGCTCGACGAGATGGTGACGGTGGCGGCCGAAATGCAGCGCGCCAACATGACGATGCCGTTGCTGATCGGCGGCGCGACCACATCCAAGGTCCACACCGCGCTGCGCATCGATCCAGCCTTCACTGGCCCGGTCGTCCATGTGCTCGACGCCAGCCGCGCCGTCGGCGTCGCGACCGCATTGGTGTCGGACACGCAAAAGACCGATTTCGTTGCCAGGACGAAGGCCGATTATGATCATGTCCGCAAGGCGCGGGAAGGGAAGGGGCAAAGCCAGCTTCTCTCGATCGAGGACGCGCGCGCCAACGGGTTCGAGATGGACGAGGCTTTGAAAGCCCCGCGTCCGCGCCTGCCCGGCGTGCATCGCTTTCCCGACTGGGATTTGAAGGATCTGGTCCAATATATCGACTGGACCCCTTTCTTCCGCGCATGGGAACTGGCGGGCAATTATCCCGCGATTCTGGACGACGAGATTGTCGGCGAAAGCGCGCGCAGCCTGTTTGCCGACGCGCAGAAGATGCTGGACCGGATCGTCAGTGAAAAATGGCTGACCGCGCGCGGCGTATGTGGCCTGTGGCCCTGCCGCCGGGTGGGCGACGACATCGTCGTGCATGTGGAGGATGAACGCCATGTCCGCCTCCCCATGCTGCGGCAGCAGATCGCCAAGCGCGAAGGGCGGGCCAATATGTGCCTGGCCGACTTCATCAGTCCCCATGGCGACTGGATGGGCGGCTTTGCCGTGTCGATACACGGCATCGAACCGCATCTTGCCCGCTTCAAGGCGGCGATCGATGACTATTCGGACATTCTTCTGAAAGCGCTGGCCGATCGTCTGGCCGAAGCCTTTGCCGAGCGATTGCACCATTATGTCCGCACCGCGCTTTGGGGCTATGCCGAAGGGGAGCAGCTGACCAACGAGGCGCTGATCAAGGAGCAATATCGCGGCATCCGCCCTGCGCCCGGCTATCCCGCCTGCCCGGAACATAGCCTCAAACCCCTGCTGTTCGACATGCTCGACGCGCATCACGCCACCGGGGTTTCGCTGACCGAAAGCTTCGCCATGCTGCCGACGGCGGCGGTCAGCGGCTTCTATTTCGGCCACGATCAGGCCGAATATTTCGGCGTCGCCCGCGTCGGCCGCGATCAGCTGGAGGATTATGCCGCGCGGCGCGGCATCGACCTGGAAACGGCCGAGCGTTATTTGCGCCCCAATCTCGACTGAGGCGGACTTC
Source organism: Sphingobium soli (assembly GCF_020782245.1). Lineage (GTDB taxonomy): Bacteria > Pseudomonadota > Alphaproteobacteria > Sphingomonadales > Sphingomonadaceae > Sphingobium > Sphingobium soli. The sequence goes on along the minus strand of NZ_JAJGNP010000001.1, from coordinate 428,527 downwards.
CAGGGCGACGCGTCATCGCGCGTCGCCCGCCCCGGTCAGAAATCCAATTCGGCGCGCCAGCCAATGACATCGACGCTGTAGTCCCGGTCGTCCCCGGCCAATATCGCCGCGTCGCCAAAGCGCAGATGGGCGTAATTTACGTTGAAGCGCAGGAAGTCGACCGGCGTCCACACCATCGCGGCGATCACCGCCTTTTGCGTGCCGCCCACGATCCCCTTGTCATTCAAGTCCAGATAATCGTAGCGCAGCGTCGCCTGCAACGCGCCCCATCCGCCGCTGCCGACCGGGCTGTCAGGCGTCACCGTGCCGAAAATGCCGTTCTTATACCCCCGCTGTTCGCCGGTGAGCACATAGCCGACTTCGCCATAGCCGCCGAAAAAGAGCGGATCGGCAACGCCAGCTTGCGACACCCGCAACCAATGCGCCTCGCTTGCCCACCAGAAGGGGCCGCGTTCGCCCGCAAATTCCAGCCCATAATGGCTTTCGCTTTTCCCGACGATCTGCGGCGTCGCCAGGAAGCGGCTGTTGGCGGAATGGAGATAGGCGCGCTGGCGATAGCGTTGGCCGACCGACGAGAGCCGCTGGAAATCGCGCCAATGGCCCGACGCCGCGACATGCAATTGCGTGTCGCCCCATTTGGGTGCCAGCACGATGCGCCCGTCGAGGGAGTAGCTGTTATTCTCGTCCCCGCCATCGGCGCCGTCCGCATCATTGGTCAGCGAATCGGCACTGTCGGAAAACAGGCCCGCCTGCGCCAGCACTATGCCCTTGCGATATTGCACGGACAGCCCCAGCCGCCGCTCGAAATTGAAGGCGTCGGTAAAGGCCGCGCGCTCCATCACCGCGCCGCCGGTATCGCTGATCAGTTCGTCCAGCGACTGGAAGCCATTATGATTGCCCAGCGTCACCAGCCACGGGCCCTTTTCATAAGTGATGAAGGAATCGACCAGATCGACGCTGTTGTCGGACAGTTCCAGTTCCAGCTTGTAGCCAAAGCCGCCGCCGATCCTGCCTTCGCCGCCTAGCCGCAGTCGCCGCAATTCGTTGGAATAGCCCCGCGCCCGGTCCGCGACGCTGTCAGGCGTCATCAGCAGTCCGGCGTCATATTGGATGCGACCCTTGGGGTGGAAGGTCATCTCTCCCTGGGAAAAGACCGGGCCTCCCTTCCAGCGAACCGCCGTGGGCGTTTGGGCTGGCGGGGCGGGCTCGGTGGCGGCCGCCAGTGGTGGCGGGGCAGGGGTGCCGCCCTGCGTCGCGGCCATCACAGCCGCCGAATCACCACCGCCGATGCGCGCTTCCAGCCGGTTTATCTGGGCCTTGAGCGCGGCGATTTCGGCCCGCAACGCCGCGGCCTCCTGCTGGCTGATCGCCTGCGCCGCGGCAGGGACGTGCGCCGTTGTCAGGATCAGCGCGATCGCGGTCATCGGTTTCAAAGCTGGCATGGACACGCCCTTTCTCTGGGCGGAGCCAATATGAACTATTTATTGCATATAAGGGTCTTTAATATTGCTAAAATATGACAGTGGTTCAGATGGAACCGGGGTTGGTGATTGGGCGTCCATTCGCTACTCCTGCCGACCCATGCGCATCGCCTTTTCCCTCCCGCGCGCCCTGCGCCTCGCAATGCCGCCGCTTGGCGCGATGCTGCTCGGGCTGTCGGCCTGTTCGAAAGAAGATAGCGGACTGATCGTCGTCAGTGTCGTTGGCGATCGGGACGACCTGAAAAAGCCATTGCAGCAATTGCCGGACCCGGCCGCAAAGCTGTTGCTGGAAAGCACGGCGCAGGGCCTTGTCGCTTTCGATGCGCGCGGGGACATCGTGCCGGGGCTCGCCCAGCGCTGGATCGTCGAGGATGATGGACGCAGCTACATCTTCCGACTGCGGCGCGCATTCTGGGCTGATGGGTCGCGCGTCACCGCCACCGCAGTCGCGCGGATGCTGATGGCGCGCATCACCAGCCTGCGCCAGCTTGACCCCGATGGCCCGCTCGATGCGGTTCAGGCGGTCGTGCCCATGACAGGTGAGGTCATCGAAATCCGCATGGTCGCCGCGCGCCCCTATATGCTCCAGATGCTGGCGCAGCCGCAAATGGGTATCCTGTCGCGCGATGGCGGCACCGGGCCTTACCGGGCGCGGCGGCAGGGCGGCGCGTTGATGCTGACGCCGGTGGACCGGTCGACGGGCGACGATGACGCAGAGGAAGAACCGATTCCGCCCTCGATGCTGCGCGTCCTGCGTGCCGAGCGGGCGGCGCTGGGCATCGTGCGTTTTCGCGAAGGACTCTCGGCGCTCATGTTGGGCGGTCGGTTCGCGGACGTGCCGCTGCTCGTGCCCGCCGGCATAGACCGGGACGCGGTGCGGATTGATCCGGTGCAGGGCCTGCTCGGCCTTGCCGTGGTCGGCACCGGCGCGATGCTGGACGATGACAATGTCCGCGCCGCGATCAACATGGCGATCGACCGCAGTCAGTTGCCCAATCTCTTCCCGCTCGGCGGCTGGACCACGACCGATCGCATTGTCCCGTCCGACCTCGACCTTGGCCGCGCCCCGACCGCGCCGGTCTGGGCCAGCCAGTCTATGGACGATCGCCGGGCGCGGGCGAGCGCGACCATCACGCGCTGGCGCGCCGATCATGAGGATGTGCCCGCGCTGCGCATCGCCCTGCCCGAAGGCCCCGGGGCGACATTGCTGTTCGGGATGCTGCGCCGGGACCTGGGGGCGATCGGCCTTGCCGCCGAACGAGTCGCCATGACCGATCCGGCCGACCTGCGCCTGATCGACGAAGTCGCACCCTATGACAGCGCGCTATGGTATCTCGGCCGTGTCGGCTGCGCGCGCAAAGTGCATTGCAACCCCGCCGCCGACGCCGCGATGCAGTCGGCCAGCCTTGCCAGCACTACGGAGGAGCGGCTGGCCCGCATCGCCGAAGCCGAAGCGCTGATTCAGGCGCATAATGGCTATATCGCGCTCGGCGCGCCGGTGCGCTGGTCGCTCGTATCGCGCCGCCTCGGCGGCTTCATGCCTTCGCAGCGCGCGCGCCACCCATTGAACCATCTCCTCGCCTCCCCCAATTAGAGAAGGTGGAGGAGACAATTGATGGCGTTATCGCAGGACCAGTTCGACCATATCGTGCGGGACATGCCGGGCTTTGGCCGGGATCCGGCCTCGGTCCGCCGCCGGATCGAGGCGATGGAGGCGATGCTGGAGGGGCTGTTCGTGATCCCCGGCACCAACCGCCGCGTCGGGCTGGACAGTTTGGTCGGCCTGGTGCCCGTGGTGGGTGACATCGCCACCGCCGCGATGGGGGCGTGGATCGTGTGGGAAGCGCGCAGCCTTGGCATGTCGAAATGGCATCTAACGCGCATGGCCGCCAATGTCGGGATCGACACGCTGGTCGGCGCAATCCCGTTCGCCGGCGATATCTTCGACTTTCTCTACAAGTCCAACACCAAGAATCTGCGCATCATCCGCAAGCATCTGGACCGCCATCATCCCGCGACGGCGGTGATCGACCAGTAATCAGTCCTTTTTGCCATCCTTGGCGAGCGGCTGCACCTTGGGGTCAAGGTCGAGGATAAGGCCGGGCTTGCGGGCGGGGGCCAAGCCGGATGCGCCGCGCCGCGCTGGCCGGGCGACAGGGATGCTTGGCCCCGGCTCGATCCGCAAATAGCTGGGTCCCGGCGCCCCGCCCTGATGCGCCGGACAGCGCGTATATTCCATCGCCCGGTCCATGCAGATCCACACTTCGCTCAGCCAGTTGCCGCGCACCGTGGTGACGCGCAGCATCTCCGGCTCCAGCCGCTTGTTCGCGGCGGCGAAGGCGGCGGCGAACTGCGCGACCGTCAGCGTCTTGCGCTGGGCGAGCGCGGCCATGTCGGGATAGCGCAGCGACTGGTAGAAGGCGCGCGACAGGTTGAAATACAGCTCCGGCTTGGTCGTCATGCAGGTGCCATGTTTGGCCCATTCATGCTGGATCAATTGCACTGAGGGCGTCGCGCAGAGATTGTCCCGCACCACATCGCGCGGCACCAGGTCGGCCGGCCGGCAATATTGTGGCCATTCCTTGCCAACGCCATCGGGCCACAGGCCATGCAGGGTGAAGCCGAATTTGCCGTTGCGCCCGCCGCATTGCAGGCTGCCCCGATCCCGCGCGGTCGAACAATATTGTGGCGTCCAGCTGATCGCCAGCGTGTAGCTGCCGATCGGCAGCACGCGCTTGGGCTCCTTGGCGGTCGGCCCTTCGGCCTTGGGCCGGGGCAGGGTGGCGGGCATCCGGCATTGCGCCGACTGGGCCAGCGCCGCCGAAGGCGCGAGCATGAGCAGTAGGGCAAGGATCAGCCTAGGCATAGTCGAAATCCAGTCCGATGTCTGCCGCCGGCGCCGACTGGGTCAGCCGCCCGACGCTGATATAAGTAACGCCCGTCTCCGCCTTGGCGCGGATCGTGTCCAGCGTCACGCCGCCCGACGCTTCGGTCGGCACCCGGCCGCCCACCAGCGTCACCGCTCCGCGCAGTACGGGCGCGGCCATATTGTCGAGCAGCAGATGCGTGGCGCCGGCGCTCAGCGCCGGTTCGATCTGGTCGATCCGGTCGACTTCGACGATGATGCGCTCCACCCCGGCGGTGACGGCGCGACGCACCGCTTCCTCCACCGACCCGGCGACCGCGACATGATTGTCCTTGATCATCGCCGCGTCCCACAGGCCCATGCGGTGATTGGTCGCGCCGCCCATCCGCGTCGCATATTTCTCCAGGACGCGCAGCCCCGGAATCGTCTTGCGCGTGTCGAGCAAGGTCGCGCCCGTTCCCATGATCGCATCGACATAGGCGCGGGTCATCGTCGCGATCCCGGTCAGATGCTGCACCGTGTTGAGCGCCGACCGCTCGGCCGTCAGCATCGCGCGCGCCTTGCCACGGATGCGCATCAGGTCAGTGCCCGCCGCGACCCGGTCGCCGTCCCGGTGCAGCATCTCGATCTTCACCTGCGGGTCGAGCGCGCGGAAGAAGGCGACCGCGATCGGCAGGCCCGCCAGCGTCACTGCGTCGCGGCTGTCCATCACGCCGTCGAACATGGCCTCGGCGGGGATCACCGCCTCGCTGGTGACGTCCCGGCCATCGGGGCCAAGGTCTTCGGCCAGGGTGGCGGCGACGAAGGCGTCAAGGTCGAAGCCGGGAAGCGCGAATGCGTCAGGAAGAAAGCCGTTCATGGGTGCCGTCTTTCATGGCTGCCAGGAAATCGCAATAGCGCGCCTCCACTTCATCGAGCGACGGCCCGGCCAGCTCCAGCCGCGCCTGCGCCATCAGCAATGCGCCCTCCTCGCGCAGTCGCGCGCGCCGACCGGTCAGGCTGATGGTCGATCCTGCGCCCAGCAAACAATCGAGGAACTGCGCCGCCGCGATCGGGCTGGTCGCCGCCGCCGCGCGGATGCCGCCAAAGCCGCGCCGCACGAAATGATCGAAATCATCGTTCATGGGCACGATCCGGTTCCAGTCATAATCGCCCCGGTCCGGCCCGCCCCTCAAGTCCCGTGCCCCGATCTGCGCTGTCGCCGCCCCCAGCCAGTGCAGCGCGGTGACGGCGGTGAAGGGATCATTGATGCCTGGCGACAGCGCCCGCAGCGCGATTTCCACCAGTTCATCGATCAGGAATTCGATATCCTGCGAGGGCGATCGCATCGCCCCCAGCGAGAAACAGCCGCGCAGCCGGTCGGCCATCGCCGCATCCGTCTCCGCGCCCACGACCGCCAGCAGCACCACGTCGGGATGGACGAAATCGCCCGGCCGCAGCCGCAACTCGATCCGACATTCCACATCCCGCGCGATCCGGTCCAGCCCGGCAAAATCGATGATCTGGATATAGCCCGTGCCGGTCGCCGCCACCGGCGCCCCCTGCGGCGGCTGATCCTGCTGCTCGGCGGCGCACTCTTTGGGAAAGCGATCGCGCACGCTGCGAAGCAGTCGCTCGCCAATCCCTTCCAGCACGGCGTTGATGCGGATGGAGGCGGGAACATGGTTCAGGAAATAGACCAGCACCACGATGGAGGCCGCCATCAGGCCAGTGGCGATCAGCAGCGACAGCTGCGGCACAAAGCCGGGGTCGCCCGCCGTTTCATAGGCGTCGCGCACCACGCGCAGCACCAGCACCGAATAGACGAACGTGGCGATGAAGGTCGCAAGCGACAGCTGGTTGCCGCGATCCTCCATGAAATTGGCGAGCAGGCGCGGGCCATAGCTGCCCGACGCATAGACGACCGCGGCGATGGTGATCGAAAACACGGTCGACGCGACGCCGATCATCGACCCGGATATGACGTTCAGGACGTTGCGCGCGCCTTCGGGCCGGGCTTCGTCCACCCATTCATGGCTGGTCAGCCATTGCGCCGCGCCATGGCGGTCCAGCCAGACGGTCAGGATCGCCAACAGCGCCGCGCTGGTGGTAAACAGCGCGGGATAGAACCAGTAGCTGGCCCGCGTCCCCTGCCACAGCGCGCGCAGCCGTGCGATCATCGCGGATCAGGCCTCAGCCACGCGGGCCGACATCGCCTTGGCCCACCGTGCCGCTCGCCATGTCCAGCATCCGGTCCAGGCTTTTTTTCGCCTGCAACCGCAATGTCTCGTCCATTTCGATGCGTGGCTGCAAGTCGCGCAGGGCCAGATACAGCTTCTCCATCGTATTGAGCGCCATATAGGGGCAGATATTGCAGTTGCAGTTGCCGTCCGCGCCCGGTGCGCCGATGAAGTTCTTGTCCGGCACCGCCTTTTCCATCTGGTGGATGATATGCGGTTCGGTCGCGACGATCAGCGTGTCGCCCGGCATCGTCTTGGCGAAATCCAGGATGCCGCTGGTGGATCCGACATAATCGGCATGGTCGACGATATAGGGCGGGCATTCTGGATGCGCGGCGATGGGCGCGTCGGGGTGCTGCGCCTTGAGCTTGAGCAATTCGGTTTCGCTGAACGCCTCATGCACGATGCACACGCCCGGCCACAGCAGCATGTCGCGGCCCAGCTTGCGCTTCAAATATCCGCCCAGATGCTTGTCCGGGCCAAAGATGATCTTCTGATCGGCCGGGATCTGCGCCAGTATCTTTTCGGCGGAGGACGACGTCACGATGATGTCGGACAGCGCCTTCACCTCGGCCGAACAGTTGATGTAGCTCAGCGCAATATGATCGGGATGCGCCTCGCGGAACGCCTTGAACTGGGCAGGGGGGCAGCTGTCCTCCAGGCTGCATCCCGCGTCCATGTCCGGCAGCACGACGATCTTGTCCGGGGACAGAATTTTCGCCGTTTCCGCCATGAAGCGCACGCCGCAAAAGGCGATGACATCCGCGTCCGTCTCCGCCGCCTTGCGCGACAACTCTAGCGAATCCCCGACGAAATCGGACAGGTCCTGAATCTCGGGCGACTGGTAGTAATGTCCCAGGATGACGGCGTTGCGCTCCTTGCGCAGCCGGTCGATTTCCGCGCGCAGGTCCAGTCCCTGCAATGATCCGCCTATGCCGCCGCGTGCGTCCACCCTGTCATCTCCGTCTAAAGCATTTGGACGGGCAGATAAGCGGGCAAGCGCGGAGGATCAAGGACGGCGATCAGGGATGCCGGGGCCAGTCGGCGTATAAAGGCCGCGCCGCGCCCGGCGTCCCTGCGGTCACGGCGTCGCCGATCGCCCGGCCGATGGGGCTGAAGGCTATGACCTCCGCAACGATCTGCGTGCCAAAGAGGAGGGCAAGGCCCCAAATATAGGCAGGATGGATCACGCCGACCCGCCCTTTGTCCCGCCACATCCCTGCAATGATGAACAGCGCAGGAAAGACCACCGCGGAAATCACCCAGGCCATCGGCATCATGAGCGGTAGAGGCAATAGTCGGCCGAACCCCGGCCCCGTGATCGACGCCATCGCGCACAGCATCAGCCGGCTGTGCCAGTCGGTACGGCGCCGCATGCGGATCGCCCACAGGACGATCGCGGCAAAGGTAAGGATGCCGATCGGATTGCCGATCAGAAATTCGTCACGGGCAAAGAAGAAGGGGCCGCCATATGCGCGAATGACGTGAATCGTGATCGCCATCCCCAGCACGACCATCGCAGGCACCCAGGCCAGGGCCAGCCAGCCCAATTGCTTGTGAAGCCTGGTCGATCCGGTCGCCACCAATCCCGTCTGAAGCAGGTAGAGCACAACCCAGCCGAAAAAGGCGACGGCATGGACATGATACAGGATCGGCGACGCGAAGCTGGATCGTTGGAACAGGATGTTGGTGGAAAAACCCGCGACCAGCACGAAAGCCATGATGCAGGCGCTGATGAAGAAAAAACGATGCTCTCGCTTTAAAACGGTTGCAGCCGATACTGTCTTCGTCGCCATGATGCCCCCACACATGCCTGACGGACGTGATGATATCATTGCCGAGGGGGATCGGTCAATTTGACCCGATCATCGTCCTATCGATTCCGGGCCAGCACCTCGTTGATCGGCGTGGTAACGTCCCATCGCTCGCGATTGTCGCCCTTTCTTTCGGGCGGGAAGGTGACGATCACGCGCGCATCGCCATAGCCCATGGCAGCGAGCGGCGCGCCCATCAGCTTGGCGAGCGCGGTGCGCCCATATTCGCGCGCCTGCGCCATGCGTTCGGGCGACCGCGCCGACGCTTTCGCCCGCGCTTCGGCATGGGCCGACGCCCGGCGGCTGAGCGCCTCGCCCGCCTCGCGCGTAACGAACAGGCCGCTGGTGCGCACCAGCGTGCGGCGCGCCTCGTCCAGATTGGGCGTGTCGGCCTTCACATCGGGCGCGTTGACGATCAGCGTGCGGCGTTGCTCGTCCCATTCCAGGTCATTGGCGGACAGGCCCGACAGGTCGACGAAATAATCCACCGTATAGGGCATCTTCACCACCTGATCGGACTTCAGCCAGCCAAAGCCGCGCACATCGCGCGCGGTGCTCTGGATCGTGCCATTGAGGCGCGACACGCGCAGGCTGCTGCTGCCGGCGATCCGCTCGGCGATGATCTTCGTCACCGCCGATCCGTCATCCTCGACGCTCACCACATAGTCGCGATTATAGCGTTGCCAGCCCACCAGCATCGCCGCCCCCACGATCAGGATCAGCAACGCAGCGGCGACCGGCCCGACATAGGCTTTCAGGTCGCGCGCCACAGCCCGTCCTCCGCCGGATGGGCCAGCCCCCGGCCATTGAGGTCGATCAGATGCGCCAGCACCGACCGGCCCGCCGCGCCATAAAGCCGCGGGTCGACGCCCTTGTACATCTCCGCGACCATGTCGGGGATAGCGCTGTCGCCATGGCGCGCCAGGAACCGCAAAATCTGGCCCTCGCGCTGCTTGCGGTGCCCCATCATGCCGCGCACCAACCGCTGCGGGTTTTCAACCGGATCGCCATGGGCGGGGTAGTAGATCCCGTCGTCCCGCTCGGCCAGACGCTGCATCGACCGCATATAGGCGGTCATGTCGCCATCGGGGGGCGAAATCACGCTGGTCGACCAGCCCATGACATGATCGCCGGTGAACAGCGCCTTTTCTTCGCGCAGAGCAAAGCACAGATGATTGGACGTGTGGCCCGGAGTCGCCACCGCTTCCAGCGTCCAGCCCGGCCCTTCGACAGTCTCGCCATCTGCCAGCACCTTATCGGGCCGATAGTCTGCGTCGAACGCTGCATCCGCGCGTGGTCCGTCATCCTCCAGCGTCAGTGGCGCGCAGCCGATGACCGGCGCGCCTGTCGCCGCACTCAATGGCCGCGCGCCGGGACTATGGTCGCGATGGGTATGGGTGCACAGGATCGCGACGACCGGCCGCCCGCCAATCGCCCGCGTGATCGCGGACAGATGATCGGGCTGGTCCGGCCCCGGATCGATCACCGCCACCGCCTCGCCGCCCACGACATAGGTCTGCGTACCGGTATAGGTGAAGGGCGAAGGGTTGGGCGCCAGCACGCGGCGCACCAGCGGCGACAGCGTCATCATGATGCCGGTCGGCAGGTCGGCCGGATCGAAAGGGGATGCCATATGTCCCATGTGCCTCTTTCGCCCCGAATTTCAAGAGCGCCTGTCCTTCCCCACTGTCAGTGCCCGCGTCAGCGATTGCCCCCGATCAGGTCGCCAAATTCGCCCAGCACCGAACCTTCGCCCCTGTTTTGCCCGCCACGGCTGCCGGCTGCCGCCAGCATTCGTCCCGCAAGGCGCGAAAAGGGCAGGGACTGGATCCACACATGGCCCGGCCCGCGCAACCGCGCGAAGAACGCGCCTTCGCCGCCGAAGATCATGGATTTGACGCCGCCCGCCGCCACCAGATCGAAATCGACGCCGGGCGTCATTGCCGCCAGGCAGCCGGTGTCCACATGCAGTTCCTCGCCCGGCGCCAGTTCCTTTTCAACCAGCGTGCCGCCCATCTGCACGAACACCCATCCATCGCCCGACAGCCGCTGCATGATGAAGCCTTCGCCGCCGAACAGCCCGGTCATGATCCGCTTCTGGAAATGCACGCCGATCGCCACGCCCTTGGCGGCGGCCAGGAAACTGTCCTTCTGGCAAATCAGCGCGCCGCCATATTGGTCCAGCTTGAGCGGCAGGATGGATCCCGGCGTGGGCGATGCAAAGGCGACCCGCGCCTTGCCGTGGCCCTGATGGGTGAAGACCGTGGTGAACAGGCTCTCGCCCGTCACCAGCCGCTTGCCCGCACCCAGCAGCTTGCCCATGAAACCGCCATCCGCGCCGCCGCTGCCGTCGCCGAACACCGTGGTCATGCTGATCGCGCCGTCCTTCCACACCATTGCGCCCGCTTCGGCGACCGCGCTTTCGCCCGGATCCAGTTCGATCTCCAGAAACTGCAATTCCTGGCCCTTGATTTCGAAATCAATGTCATCGGACAGGCTGGCGCTGCGATGATGGCTCCAGGGGGAATTGGGCATGGACATGCACTCCTGCGGATCAAAGGATGCCCCTCCTTACCGGATCGCGTCATGCCCGAAAACCGTTCACTCTTGCCCATGCGCCTGTGCCATTTCAGGCCAGTGCGTCGCTGGGTGTTCGCGCGCGCTTGGCGGCACGCCTGCAAGCCTCTATGCAGCGCGCCATGCGCATCCTGTCCACAGCCCTGCTCCTGTCCGTCGCCGTCGCCGCGACCGCGCTCGCACAGGGCCAGTCCGCGCCTTTCACACTCAGCGACTCGGGGCGTGGCTATGCCACCCTGTCCGAGGCCCTGAACGCGATCGGCGACGGGCAGGGCACCATCATCGTCGCACCCGGCACCTATCGCCAATGCGCGGTGCAGCAGGCCGGCGTCGTCACCGTTCGCGCCGCAAAGCCCGGCACCGCGATCTTCGACGGCGTGCCGTGCGAAGGCAAGGGCGCGCTCGTCGCGCGCGGCCGCGCCACCACCGTCGATGGCATCGTCTTCCAGAATATTCGCGTGCCCGACGGCAATGGCGCTGGCATCCGCCTCGAAAAGGGCGACCTCACCGTCACCAACAGCCTGTTTCGCAATAGCGAGGAAGGCATTTTGACCGGCGACTATGCCGGCGGCCGCGTCAGCATCGACAAGTCCACTTTCCGCAAGCTCGGCCGGTGCGACCGCGATCTCGATTGCGCCCATGGCATCTATATCGGCCGCCTCGCCAGCCTCTCCGTCACCAACAGCCGCTTCGATGAAGGCAATGGCGGTCATTATCTTAAAACCCGCACGCCGCGCGTTACCATCACCGGCAACAGTTTCGACGACAGCGCCGGGCACCTGACCAATTACATGATCGACCTGTCCAATGGCGCGACCGGCACGATCAGCGGCAATGAAATGGTGCAGGGCAAGGACAAGGACAACTGGTCCGCCTTCATCACCGTCGCGCCCGAAGGCCGCGAGAACAGCAGCGCGGGCCTTGTCGTCGACGGCAATCGCGCTGGCTTCGTGCCGGGGCTGGAGCGCGGCTCTACCTTCGTCGCCAACTTCACCGACGATGCCGTGCGCATCGGCCGCAACCAGCTTGCGCCCTCGATGAAGGTCAGTGACCGGCGCTGACTTGCGCCGTCGTCGCTCTGGCGCGATAAGCCGCTGATGCGCACCACCTATGACGGCGCGACCGTGCGCCTCTATCATCTGGGCGATGACGGCGGCGTCACCACCTTGCTCTATGGCCCCTTGACCGAAGCGCTGCACGTCGCCGACCAACAGCCTGCCGAGATGCAGGACGGCCTCTTCATCGCCACCGACAATGACGTCGTCGCCTATCTCGACCTGATCGCGGAATAGCGCGTCACGCTTCGGGCCGCGTCCAGATCCAGCTCCCGCTGATCAGCGCGGCGGCGACCGGGATCAGGAACCAGGGCCAGGGCGACAGGATCAGCGCCAGCGCGATGCTGAACCCGAACGCCGCCACCGCCGCGACCTTGCCCCGCCGGCTGATTGCCCCATGTTCGCGCCAGCGGCGGATATGCGGACCGAACTGCCTATGATTGAGCAGCTTGGCCTCCAGCCGCGGACTTGATCGTGCAAAGCAGAAGGCGGCCAGGATCATGAACGGCACCGTCGGCAACAGCGGCAGAAACGCCCCGATCGCGCCCAAACCGATCGAAAGAAACCCCGCGATAAGATAGAGATGCCGCCGCATGGGATTTTTATGGGGCCTTCCTTCTCCCCTCCCTGGAAGGGATGGGCTGGGGGTGGGTGCCGCCGAGGCACTCGGCGGTCGCATTGAGAATCACCGTCAAAACGCCTTCCAGATTGCTGAACACCTCGCCATTCCAGAAACGTAGCACGGTCCAGCCTCTATCCTTCAGAAAAGCGGTGCGCACCGCATCGTAAACCACTGTATCCTGATGCTGTGCGCCGTCGAACTCCAGCGCCAGTTTGGCAGATCGACACGCGATGTCGACGATGTAAGGGCCGATGACCAGTTGGCGTGTGAACCGCGGGCGATAACGGGACAAGCGCCGCCAGACCATGCGTTCGGCCTCCATCGCCTCATTGCGTAAAACTCGGGCGTGGCGGGTCATATGATCAGGAACGCGACGCATCTTTCAGGATGGCCGCGCGTGTCTGGCGCCTCCACCCACCCCCGGCCCCTCCCTTTCAGGGAGGGGAGGACGGTTGTTGCTCATCCGCATCACGCCGCGGGCAGCCGCAACCGCACCAGCAGCCCGCCCAGATCCTCGCTTTCCTCCAGCGCGACGGCGCCGCCGTAAATCTCTGCCACATCGCGCACGATGGCCAGGCCAAGGCCGGTCCCGGGCTTCCCCGAATCGAGCCGCACGCCCCGGTCGAAGATGCGCACCCGTTCCTCTTCGGGAATGCCCATGCCGTCATCCTCGACCGCTATCTCGATCATGCCGGCCGCGCGGCCCACCGTCGCGAACACGCTGCCGCCGCCATATTTCGCGGCATTCTCGATCAGGTTGCCCAGCATCTCGTCCAGGTCCTGCCGTTCCACCCGGACTGCGGCCGTCTTGTCGCCGTCCATGTCGATCCGCGCGTCGGGATAGAGGCGCTGGACGGCGCGCTCCACCGCGCCCAGGCTTTTCCACACATCCGCCCGGCTCTGCGCCGCGCCGCGCCGGCCGACCGCGCGGGCGCGGGCCAGATGATGATCGACCTGCCGCCGCATCGTCGTCGCCTCGCGGATCACCGCGTCGTCAAGGTCCGGCGCCTTGGCGGTCGCTGCGTTCATGATGACGGTCAGCGGCGTCTTGAGCGCGTGGGCCAGGTTGCCGGCATGAGTGCGCGCTTCTTCCGCCTGCCGCTCATTATGGGCAAGGAGGGCGTTCAATTCCTCCACCATCGGCAATACTTCGGCCGGCATCGGTTCTGTCACCCGGCTTTTCTCGCCCGCCCGCATCCGGATGATTTCCAGCCGGACCTTGCGCAGCGGGCGCAGACCGTAGATCGTCTGCAACGTCGCCAGCACGAACAGCCCGAGCGCTAGCAGCGCGAAACTCTTGAACAGGGTGGATCGCAATGTCTTGATCTGCGCGTCCAGTCCCGACCGCGCCTGCGCCACCATGAACAACCAGTGCGTGTCCGATCCGGGCAGCACCACCGTGCGCTCCATGATGCGCAAGTCCTCGCCGGGGAACTGCTTGCTGTTATAGACGTGCAGCTGGCGATCATTATGTTCGGCCGGCGCCTTGAGCGCCCGGTCCCACAAGGACCGCGACCGCCAATCCTCACGCCCCTTGGCACTGATCTGGTAATAGAGCCCGCTATTGGGCTCCAGGAATCGCTGGTCGGCCAGTTCCCGGTTGAACAGCACCTCGCCGTCCGGGCCGATTTCCGATGCGGCGATCATCGCGGTCAGCACATAATTCATGCCGTCGTCGAAATTGCGCGTGATCGCGTCCGACAGCACGCGGTCCAGCGCCACGCCGCCGCCGATCAGCAGCACACTGATCCACAGTGCGGCAATGCCGATCATGCGCCGGCTGATGGAGCCGGTCGACCGGACGGGGGGAGGGGCTGTCGCGTCGGTCACTATCTACCGTTCGGTTCGAGCAGCTTCGAGCGAAGCCGAAAAGCGCCCGTCGAGAACAAGAGCGCCAGGACCTGTTCTCGACAAGCTCGAACCGAACGGGCTGGAGCGGCGGTGATTTTTACCGCCCCGGCTCGTCCAGGCTGTACCCCAGACCCCGGATGGTGGTGATGACGTCGGCGCCCAGCTTCTTGCGGATGCGCGTCACAAACACTTCGATCGTATTGGAATCGCGGTCGAAATCCTGATCGTAGATATGCTCGATCAGCTCGGTGCGGCTCACCACCTTGCCCTTGTGGTGGAGGAGGTAGCTCAGCAGCTTATATTCCTGCGCCGTCAGCTTTACCGGATCGCCCTTCAGCGTCACCTTGCCCGACCGCGTGTCCAGCCGCACGTCGCCCGCCGTCAGTTCGCTCGACGCATTGCCCGACGCCCGGCGGATAAGCGCGCGCAGCCGGGCGATCAGTTCCTCGCTCTGGAAGGGCTTGGCCAGATAATCGTCCGCTCCCGCGTCCAGCCCCGCGACCTTGTCGGACCAGCTGTCGCGCGCGGTCAGCACAAGCACCGGGAAGGTCTTGCCTTCCTTGCGCCACCGGTCGAGCACGGTCAGCCCGTCGATCGTGGGCAGGCCCAGGTCCAGCACGACCGCGTCATAGCTTTCGGTCGATCCCAGGAAATGCCCATCCTCGCCATCCGTCGCCAGATCGACGGCATAGCCCGCGCCTTCCAGCGTGGTTCTGAGCTGATGGCCCAGGCTCGGTTCATCCTCGACGATCAGCAGGCGCATGGGCGTGTATTTCCGTTTCTGTTATAACCAGGGTGCAGCGCGGGGTCAGCGCGCCATCGCGATAATATCGCCCGTCCGGCCGTCGGCATCAACCCACATGACCTTGCCGTTCTTCACATATTTGAGGCGATAGCGGTTGGATGACGGATTGAACTCGCTCCCGACATAGGTCGCGCCCCCCACCGCGGCGTCGACGCGGCGCTTGATCATGGAAAAGGGCATGACATGCCCGTCCAGCATCGCGCGGCGGGCGGCATCCTGTTCGTCCCGGCGTCCGCCCGCGTCGGCGGCGGGGATCGTCACAATGGCGGCCACCAGCATGCCGGTGCCGGCTGTCAGGCTTTTCCACTTCATCGTCATGGGCATGCCATAGGTGCGGTCCATTGAACAGGTGGTGAATGATGGCTGCGCGGAGGTGGCTGGAAAGCCGCGCCATGCTCGATTATGGCCTTGTCTCATGATGATGCAGGACGAAAGGCCCGTCGCCGATCCGCCACTCTGGCGCGCCGTGCCCCGCTGGTGGCGCGGCCATGTGATCCGCGAAATCGACCATCAGGCGGTGGTGGACCGGGTGCGCGAGGATGACGGGTGGAGCCCGCGCTACGCGTTCATGATCCTCATGTCGGCGGGCATCGCGGTGCTGGGGCTGCTGCTCTCCTCGCCGGCCGTCGTCATCGGCGCGATGCTCATTTCACCGTTGATGGGGCCGATCGTGGGCCTTGGCTTCGCGCTCGCCACCGTCGATTCGCGCGAAATTCGCCGTACCCTCTTCACGCTCGCAGTCGGCGCGCTCATCGCCATCCTTTTCACCGCCTTCATCGTTCTTCTCTCCCCGCTTCAGACGGTGACGACCGAAATCGCCGCGCGCACCCGGCCCAACCTGTTCGACCTCATGGTCGCGCTCTTTTCCGCGCTCGCCGGCGCCTATGCGATGATCCGGGGCAAGGCGGGGACGATCGTCGGCGTCGCCATCGCCACCGCGTTGATGCCGCCGCTCGCAACCGTCGGCTTTGGTGTCGCGACGCTCAACGCCACCGTGGCGGGCGGCGCGTTTCTGCTCTTCTTCACCAACTTCGTGACGATTGCACTGGCGGCGGGCATCATGGCGCGGCTCTATGGCTTTGGCCGGGAACTCTCGCCCCGGCAAAGCTGGATGCAAAGCGTCTTCATCGGCGTGATCTTCTTCGCGCTCGCGGTGCCGCTCGGCCTGTCGCTGCGCCAGATCGCCTGGGAATCCAATGCCGCTCGCGAAGCGCGCGACGTCATCCGCCGCGAATTTGCCGATGACGCCCGTATCTCGCAGCTCGACATAGATTTCGACGCCCGGCCGCTGTCCGTTACCGCCAGCGTCCTGACCAGCCGCTATGAACGCAACGCGACCTCGCGCGCCAGCCGGGTGCTCAGCGACATGCTGGGCCAGCCGGTCGCGCTCGACATCGAACAGATTCGCGTTGGCGAAGGGACCGACACCGAAAACGCCCAGCTGCTCGCCGTCCAGACCGCGCGGCGCGAAGTGCAGGGCCAGGTCGATCGCCTGACCGACCGGCTTGCGCTCATCGCCGGGGTCGATCCCGACGCCGTCACCATCGACACCGGGCGCAAGCGGGCGCTGGTGCGCGCGCGGCCACTCCCTGAAGCGGGCCTTGCCACCTACCGCGTGCTCGAACAGCGCGCCGCCGCCATGGCGCCGGGCTGGACGATAGAGGTCGAACCGCCCGTGCTGCCGCTGCCTAGCATCGCGCTCAACGAAGATGGCGCGCCGGCCAATGCCGAAACGCTGGCGCTCGCTTTATGGGCCGCGCAGCGTATCGGCCTGCCGATAGACATGGCCATAGGCGGCGATGATCATGCCGCCCTGACGCAACCCTTCGCCGATCGCGGCATTGATGTGCGCCTGACCCAAGGCGCCAGCGCGGACCGGGCGGCCCTGCGCTGGCGCATCGCGGAATGACGGCGGGTTCAGCGCGTCATTTGTCCAGCGCATATTGGACGGTCAGCGTCACGGACGCGCTAACCTGTCCCGGCTCCACCGGCGTCACCGGCGCGGCATCAGCCTTGAACCGGGCACTCTGCATCATCGGCATGGGCGGCTGCCCGCCGTTGTTGCTCTCGCTGATCGACACCAGCCGCGCGGAACGATAGCCAGCCGCCTGCGCATAATAATCCGCCTGCGCCTTCGCGCTCTTGAGCGCTGCTCCGCGCGCCTGCACCAGCATGGGCGAAGGGTCGTCGATCGAGAAGTTCGGCCCGCTGATATTGGTCGCGCCCGCCGCCACCATGGCGTCCAGCGATGCGCCCACGCGCTTGATGTCACGCAGCTTTACCGTCAGCTGGTTCGACGCCTCATAACCGATGAAGCGCGGTCCCTGCGGCTGGCCATCCTGATTATTATAATCATATTGCGCGCTCAGATTGATGCCGCTGGTCTGGATATCCTTCTTGGCGATCCCGGCCTTGGCCAGCGCCGCGATCAGCTTTTCCGTTTGCGCGGCATTTTGTTGCATCGCCGCCTGCGCGGTCGGCGCGCGAGTCTGGACGCCGGTGCCCACGGTCGCGATATCGGGCGCGGCTTCGACGCTTTCGGTGACGTTCAGCGTCACGACCGGCGCGGTCTCCGCGATGGTGACGCTGGTCTGCGCGAAGCCGGCTGCGGGAATCGCGGCGGCGCCAAGCGCCATCAGGGCGAGGGCGGATTTCATCTATGGGTCTCCTCTGCAGAAATCGCTGCATCCGCAATTGGCGGGGATGCGATGAACGGACGCTGTGCAGCGTTGAAAGCCGTGCGACAGCTTTCCGGTTCCCCACTTGCCCTGCCGCGCCTTACCCCCTAGCTGCACCGCCATGGCGGCTCCCATCCTCTCCTTCGAAAATCTCGGCCTCAGCCAGGGTACGCACTGGCTGTTCCGCAATATCGACATTCATGTCGGCCAGCGCGACCGGCTGGCGCTCATCGGCCGCAACGGCGCGGGCAAGACGACGCTGCTCAAGCTCATCGGCGGTCAGATCGAACCGGACGAAGGCACCCGCTCGGTCCAGCCGGGCGCGCGCGTCATCACGCTGGAACAGGACCCTGACGTCACGCCCTTTGCGACGCTGCATGATTTCGCATTGGCCGGCGATTATGCGCCCCCCGCGCATGAGGTGGAGGCGATTGCCGATCAGCTCGGCATCGACCTGTCGCGCGAAGCGAAGACCGCGAGTGGAGGTGAGCGCCGCCGCGCCGCCATCGCCCGCGCGCTCGCCAGCGAACCCGACCTGCTGCTGCTCGACGAACCGACCAACCATCTCGACATCGCGGCGATCGACTGGATCGAAAACTGGATGGCGCGCTACAATGGCGCCTTCATCGTCATCAGCCACGACCGCGCTTTCCTGACGCGCCTTACCCGCCAGACGCTCTGGCTCGACCGCGGGTCGATGCGCCGCAACGAGATCGGCTTTGGCGGTTTTGAACAATGGATGGAGGCGGTCTACGCCGAGGAGGCGCGGGCGGCCGAAAAGCTGGACGCCAAGCTCAAGATCGAGGCGCACTGGCTGGAACGCGGCGTCACCGCCCGGCGCAAGCGTAACCAGGGCCGCCTCGCCAAGCTATGGGAGATGCGCGCCCAGCGCGCCGCGATGCAGGGGCCGCAGGGCACCGCCAAGATCGCCGTCGCCAGCGACGACAGCAAGACCAAGAGCGTCATCAAGGCCGAGCATGTCACGAAGGCGTTCGGCGATCGCACCATCATCAACGACTTCACCCTGCGCGTGCAGCGCGGCGACCGCATCGGCATCGTCGGCGGCAATGGCGCTGGCAAATCGACATTGCTCAAGCTGCTGACCGGCCAGCTTGCGCCCGACAGCGGCGAGGTGACGCTCGCCAAGACGCTCGACATGATCTTCATCGACCAGCAGCGCAGCCTGATGCAAGGCGACAAGACCGTCCGCGACGTGCTGGCCGAAGGGGGCGACTGGATCGACGTGCGCGGGGTGCGAAAGCACGTCCATGGCTATTTGAAGGACTTCCTGTTCGACCCCGGTCTGGCCGAAGCGAAGGTCGGCACCCTGTCGGGCGGCGAACGCTCGCGGCTCCTGTTCGCGCGCGAATTCGCCCGCGAATCGAACCTGCTCGTGCTTGACGAGCCGACCAACGACCTCGACCTCGAAACGCTCGACCTGCTCCAGGAAGTCATCGCCGATTATGACGGCACCGTCCTGATCGTCAGCCACGACCGCGATTTCCTCGACCGCACCGTCACGGTGACGCTCGGCCTCGACGGGTCGGGAACGGTCGACGTCATTGTCGGCGGCTATGCCGACTGGATTGCCAAGCGCGATCCGCGCAAGGCCGCGAAGGCGGAAAAGAAGGAGGCTGCGCCGCCGCCCCCGCCCAAGCCCGTCTCCGCCAAGCTCAGCTACAAGGACCAGCGTGATCTTGATCTGCTGCCGGGGCGGATCGAGGAACTGGAAGCCGCGATCGCCCGCGATGAGGCCGCGCTCGCTGATCCGGCGCTCTACACCCGCGATCCCGACAAATTCGCCGCGCTGACCAAAGCCATAGAACAGGCCCGCGCCGACAAGGATGCGGCGGAGGAACGCTGGCTCGACCTCGCGGAAAAGGCGGAGGGGCTGGCGGGCTGACGCAACCTGTTCAGGGCTTGCTGGTCGCCGCCTGGCCGCGCCCGGTCGCCGTCCAGTAGATGCCGCCCATCAAATGCGTCAGATAGGTGTAATCGCGATACATCGCCCCTTCATGCCCCAACGTGGTCACGAATACGCGTCCCTTTTCGTACATATGATACCAGGCGATCGGATGGTCCTTGCCCATCGGGCGTGACACCTGGCCGGGCCAGATCTTGGTCGGGTCGTAACTGCTTTCATCCACCCCCAGCACGGTGTTGATCCGCACGTCAAAGGGATTGGCCGTGACGTAGAATTCGTCGCTCCATACCCACCGATCCGGCAGGGCGAAGGCCGCCGGGAAATTGCGGTCCTCCACGGTCACGACGCCGGTCTGCACCATCGGATGCACCCCGACGCGCCGGCCGACCAGCTTTTCATACCAGGGCCATTCGCCCGGCGGAGTGATCGCCGCGCGGTGGACGATCATCGCATTGCCGCCGGCGCGCATATAGGCTTCGAACTTCGCGCGCTGCCCGGCATTCAATTCCTCACCGGGCGAATTGAGGAACATGACCGCCGCATATTGGCTCAGGTCTTCGTCGAAACTTTCCGGGTGACGCGTCCAGACCAGCTCGAAACTGTGCAGCCGCGCCATCTGCTCCAGGCTGTCGCGCGCGATCGGGATATATTCATAATGGTAGGTGTTCGCCTTGGCGAAGACGAGCAGCTTGAACTGGCTTTCGGCCATCGCGGCCGGCGCGACGAACAGGGCGGCGATTGCCAGCAGGAGCCGCATCATCATCCTCATCGCCGTCCTCCCTTTTGCCCGAAGTCCGGGGCTTATCGCGCCCCATCGGCCCCGCGCAATCGGCCCGGGCCTCTTCTACGACTATGGTCGGATGCTCTTTGCGCCCCATGCCATCGCGGGGATCGACTTCGCGACCGTGTCGCGCCACTGTGCCATCGGAACCGGAAGGAAGCCGATGGAAAGCAGCATCACCGCCCCGCCACATCATGCCGTCCACTATGTCAACCGCGTCGGTTGGTTGCGGGCGGCCGTGCTGGGGGCCAATGACGGGATCGTCTCGACCGCCAGCCTGATGACCGGCATCGCCGCGTCGGGCGCCTCCGGCCAGTCCGTGCTGTTGTCGGGCATCGCCGCGCTGGTCGCGGGCGCCATGTCGATGGCGGCTGGCGAATATGTCTCGGTCAGCGCCCAGTCGGACACCGAACGCGCCGACCTGGCCAAGGAAGAAAAGGCGCTGCGCATCCAGCCGCATGCCGAATGGATCGAACTGCGCGACATCTATGTCGACCGCGGCCTGACCCCCGATCTCGCGGGGCAGGTGGCGCAGCAATTGATGGATGCCGATGCGCTCGGCGCCCATGCCCGCGATGAACTGGGCATTTCCGACCTGGCGACCGCGCGTCCGGTCCAGGCCGCGCTCGCTTCCGCCGCCAGCTTTGCCGCGGGCGCGACTCCGCCGGTGGTCGCCGCCGCCCTGACGCCCGCCGCCACCGCGATTCCCGCCATCGTCGCCATCTGCCTCGCTTGCCTGGCGCTGCTCGGCTTCGTCGGCGCGCGGCTGGGCGGGGCCAGTCCGCCGCGCTCGGTGCTGCGTACGCTTCTGTGGGGCGCGCTCGCCATGGCCGTCACCGCGGGCGCGGGGCATCTGTTCGGCGCGGCCATTTGATGCCAAGGTCGCGCCCATCGCGATTTTTCAGGGAGACACGACATGGCCGATATCCAGCAAATTCCGCTCAAGACCATCAAGGGCGATGACGCCAGCCTCGCCGACTATGCGGGCAAGGTGGTGCTGGTGGTCAACGTCGCCTCCAAATGCGGCCTTACCCCGCAATATGAGGGGCTGGAGAAACTCTATCGCGATTACAAGGACAAGGGGCTGGTTGTCACCGGCTTTCCCGCCAATGATTTCGGCGCCCAGGAACCGGGCAGCAATGACGAGATCGTGACCTTCTGCACCACCAATTTCGGCGTCGATTTCCCGATGTTCGAAAAGATCGTCGTCACCGGGCCGGACAAGCATCCGCTCTATGCCGCGCTCACCAGCGCGCAGCCGGCCGCCCAGGGGGAAGGGGACGCGTTCCGCGAAAAGCTGGTCGGCTATGGCATCACGCCCGGCGACGCGCCTGAGGTCCTCTGGAATTTCGAGAAATTCCTGATCGCAAAGGATGGCAGCGTCGCCGCCCGCTTCGCGCCGACCACCAATCCCGACGATCCCGCCCTGGTCGCCGCGATCGAGGCGGAACTGGCGAAATGATTCGCACGCTCGTCTGCGCCGCCCTGCTGCTGGGCGGCGCGCCGATCGCCCATGCCGCGCTCAGCCCCGCCGAACGCAGGATGGGGGAGAGTGTCGAAGCGGGCTATGAGCCGACCGTCGCCTTGCTCGAAAAGCTGGTCAACCAGAATAGCGGATCGATGAACATGGCGGGCGTGAAGGCCGTGGCCGACATGCTCCGCCCGCAATTTGAAGCGCTGGGCTTCACCGTCGCGTGGAAGCCCATGGATGCGGCCAAGCGCGCCGGCCATTTCATCGCCACGCACAAGGGGCGGCCGGGCACGACGAAGATGCTGTTGATCGGCCATCTCGACACCGTGTTCGAACCCGATTCGCCGTTTCAGCGCTTCACGCGCGATGGCGATTTCGCCACTGGCCCCGGCGCGGCCGACAATAAGGGCGGGGTCGCCACCATGCTGCTCGCGCTCCAGGCGATGCAAGCCGCAGGGACGCTCAAAAATGCGAATATAGAGGTGGTGCTCACCGGCGACGAGGAGGATTCGGGCGAACCTCTCTCGGTCGCCCGCGCCGACCTCATCGCAGCGGGCAAGCGCGCCGATGTCGCGCTCGATTTCGAAGGCCTCTCGCAGGAGGATGGCAAGGATATGGGCGCCATCGCCCGCCGCTCCTCGAACAGCTGGACGCTGACCGCCACCGGCAAATCGGGTCACAGTTCCGGCATTTTTTCGGAAAAGGCGGGCGATGGCGCGATCTATGAAATCGCTCGCATCATCACCCGCTTTCGCCAGGATTTGCC
Source organism: Sphingobium soli (assembly GCF_020782245.1). GTDB lineage: Bacteria > Pseudomonadota > Alphaproteobacteria > Sphingomonadales > Sphingomonadaceae > Sphingobium > Sphingobium soli. The sequence goes on along the minus strand of NZ_JAJGNP010000001.1, from coordinate 405,617 downwards.
CGAACCCAATCTGACTTTCAATGTCGGTCTGATCGGCGGCGGCCAGAGCGCGGAGGTCGACAAGGACGGGGTGCGCATCGCCGTCACCGGCAAGACCAACATCATCCCGCCCATCGCCGTCGCCAAGGGGGATTTCCGCACCTTGAGCGAAGAGCAGACGAAACGCGTGCAGGCCAGGATGCAGCAGATTGTCGGGCAGGATCATCTGCCCGGGACGTCGGCCACCATCGCCTTTGACCTTGGCTATCCCTCCATGGCGCCGACGCCGGGCAATCGCGCGCTGCTCGACCGGCTGAACGCCGTCAACCGCGATCTTGGCCTTGCCGAAATGCCTGCGCTCGATCCGCTGAAACGTGGCGCAGGCGACATCGCCTTCGTCGCGCAGGATGTGGACGGCCTTGTCGGCCTTGGCCCCGCCTCCACTGGCGATCACAGCCCGGCCGAGCGTGTCGACCTTGCCAGCATGAAACGCCAGGCCAAGCGCGCCGCCATCCTGATGAGCCGGCTGGCGAGCGAAAAGGGCGGACGATAAACGCCATTCCCGATCGGGCTGATCGAGGTCGAAGCCCTGCCTCTCTTTGAAACGGGCACCAGCCAAGCCATCAGCCCGACCGGACCTAGTTGAAAGCATCCATGCTCCCGCCAACCCCCTCGCTCGCCACGTCCATCGGCCCGGTGCTCGAAACGCTCAGCATCGTCGGCACCTTCGTCTTCGGCGCGTCCGGCGCGTTGGCGGCCGCGCGGCTGCAACAGACGCTCGTCACCTTCGCCTTCTTCGCACTGGTGACGGGGGTAGGGGGCGGCACGGTGCGCGACTTCCTGATCGGCGCGCCCGTCTTCTGGGTCGTGGACGCGGTGCCGGCCATGGCCTGCATGAGCGCGGCGGTCATCGTCTGGTTCACGCCGCGCCGCTGGTGGAGCGACCGCGCGCTCGACTGGCTCGACGCCATCGGCCTCGCCGCCTTTGCCGTGTTCGGCGCGGCCAAGGCGTTGAGCTTCGGCGTTCCACCCTTCGTTGCGGGCATGATGGGCGTCGTCACTGGCTGCGTCGGCGGCATCATGCGCGACCTGCTGGCGGGCGAGCCGTCCATCCTGCTGCGTCCCGAACTCTATGTCACCGCCGCCGCTTTCGCTTCGGGCCTGTTCGTGGCCTTGCGCTGGATCGGCCTCGACGTGCCGGTCGCCGGCCTCATCGCCGCGACGCTGGGCTTCGCCCTGCGCGCCATGGCGATCGCCCGCGGCCTCGGCCTCCCCATCTACCGCCAGCCAGCCGACTGAACGCGCAGAACCTCACCCCTCACCAAACCCAAATGGCGCGCGGGTGCGGCGATAATCGTCAGGCATCATCTCGCGCCCGATCGGCGGGGCGGATCGCGCCATGCATTGGGTGCGGTGGCACAGGCGGCAGGTGACGCCGATCGGCGTGGGATCGCTGCTTCCCATGTCCCGCGCATAAACCAGCCGATGCGCATGCTCGGCCGCGCAGGCCAGCGCGATCGCACGTTCGGCCTTGGGCGCACCCCAGCCGCCCCCGCCCGCCGTGACCGTCCGTGCGATCGAAAAGAAGCGCTGCCCGTCGGGCAGTTCCAGCCATTGGGTGATCACCTCGCGCGGCCGCTCGAAGGCGCGATGCACCGACCAGAGCGGGCAGGACCCACCATGCCGCGCGAAGGGAAACCCCGCCCCGTCCAGCCTTTTGCTGACATTGCCCGCCGGATCGACCCGCAGGAAGAAGAAGGGCACGCGCTCCTGCCCCGGCTTCTGCAAGGTTGTGAGCCGATGCGCGGTCTGCTCGAAACTGGTGCCGAACTGGCGGCCGAGCGCCTCGACATCATAGGCGCGCGCCTCCGCCGCCTTGGCGAACGCGCTGTAGGGCATCAATATTGCCGCCGCGCCGTAGCTCGCCAGCGCCCGCCGCGCCAGCCGCCGCCCGCTGTCCCCGCTGAACTGGCCGTCCTTCAACAATGCGTCGAAACTCTTGCGCATTTCCAGATAGGCGATCTGCAACGCCAACTGGAACTGCGCGCTCGCCCCGTCCAGCGCATCGTCCAGCAGCACCGCGTCGCGATGCCGGTCCAGCCGCCGGACCGATCCCGCCATCACGTCCGACGGCAGCCGCCGCACGCGCAAACCATGCCGCGCCTTCAGCCAGGCCGCCAGACCGCCTTCCGCCTCCGCCTCGCCCGCCAGCCGCTCGCTCGCATCGTCCAGCGGCGGAAAGCTGTTGCGCCGCGCCGCCAGAAACCGGCGCGATTCCGCAACCGGGTCGGGCGCCTCGGCCGCATCCGCCCGCGCCACGCTGCGGTCGGCCAGCGCCAGATGCTCCTCGCGATAGGCGGTGTAGAGCCGCAGCAGGGCCTCGGTAACGCCGGGATAATTGACCGCCACATCCTCGCTGGCGAGCGGCGGCAGGTCGATGTCCGCGAACATCGGGTCTTTGAGCACCGCGCCCAGCCGCGCCGTCTGTTCCGCGCCGCCATCGCCCGCCACCTGCGCCATGTCGAGCTTGTAGGTGCGCGCCAGCCGCAGCAGCATGTCGGCGGTCAATGGCCGCTGGTTGCGCTCCAGGAGCGCGACATAGGAGGCGCTGATCTCCAGGTCGGCCGCCATGTCGGCCTGGGTCAGCCCCAGTTCACGGCGCAACCGCCGCAATCGCGGCCCCATATAGACGGGCCTGTCCTTCGCCATAAGGCCTCCTCATAACAGACCTTACAACTTTACATCGAAAATCTGTAAAGATCGACAACTGAACGCCATGCCCCATCCCTCACACTCGCGCACCTGTCTAAGTCGTCGTCCATATCGTTCAGACAGAGGGATGCGGACATGACCTATCAAAGCGAGATTGCGAAAGCGGACGGCCTGATCAGCGGCCAGGCGGGGTGGGATGGCATCGCCCCCGAATCCGTCGCGCGCATGCGACTGCAAAACCGGTTCAACACCGGGCTCGACATCGCCCGCTACACGGCGGGGATCATGCGGCGCGACATGGCCGCCTATGACGCGGACCCGGCCGCCTACACCCAGTCGCTGGGCTGCTGGCACGGCTTCATCGGCCAACAGAAGATGATCTCCATCAAGAAGCATTTCGGCAGCACCAAGGGCCGTTACCTCTACCTGTCGGGCTGGATGGTCGCCGCGCTGCGGTCCGAATTCGGCCCGCTGCCCGACCAGTCCATGCACGAAAAAACCAGCGTCCCCGCGCTGATCGAGGAACTCTACACCTTCCTCAAGCAAGCCGATGCGCGCGAGCTGGGCATGATGTTCCGCGATCTCGACGCCGCGCGCGATGCCGGCGATGAAGTCCGTGCGGCCAAGATCAGCCATGACATCGACGCCTATGAAACCCACGTCGTCCCCATCATCGCCGATATTGACGCGGGTTTCGGCAATGCAGAGGCGACCTATCTGCTGGCCAAGAAATTCATCGAAGCGGGCGCCTGCTGCATCCAGATCGAAAATCAGGTTTCGGACGAAAAGCAGTGCGGGCATCAGGACGGGAAGGTCACCGTTCCGCATGAGGACTTCCTCGCGAAGATTCGCGCGGTCCGCTACGCCTTCCTGGAACTGGGCGTCGATGACGGCATCATCGTCGCGCGCACCGACAGTCTGGGCGCGGGCCTCACCAAGCAAATCGCCTATGTCCGCGAAGCCGGCGACATTGCCGACCAGTATAATGGCTTCCTCGACTGCGAACCGGTCGATGCCGCCACGCTGGGCCATGGCGACGTGCTCATCACCCGCGACGGCCAGCTGCTGCGGCCCAAGCGCCTGCCCAGCAACCTCTACCAGTTCCGCCCCGGCACGGGCGAGGACCGCTGCGTGCTCGACTGCATCACAGCCCTGCAAAATGGCGCGGACCTGCTGTGGATCGAGACCGAAAAGCCGCATATCGGCCAGATCGGCGGCATGGTCAGCCGCATAAGGGAGGTCATCCCCAACGCCAAGCTGGTCTACAACAACTCGCCCAGCTTCAACTGGACGTTGAATTTCCGCCAGCAGGTCTATGACGCCTGGGCGCAGGATGGGCGCGATATGACCGCCTATGATCGCGCGCGCCTGATGAGCATCGACTATGACGACACCGATCTTGGCCGCGAAGCGGACGAGCGCATCCGCACCTTCCAGCGGGATGCCGCGCGCGAAGCGGGCATCTTCCATCACCTCATCACCCTGCCAACCTATCACACCGCCGCGCTCAGCACCGATAATCTGGCCCGGCGTTATTTCGGGGAGGAAGGCATGCTGGGCTATGTCAAGCAGGTCCAGCGCGAGGAAATCCGGCAGGGCATCGCCTGCGTCAAGCACCAGAATATGGCCGGTTCCGACATTGGCGATGATCACAAGGATTATTTCGCCGGCGAAGCCGCGCTCAAGGCCGGCGGCGCGCACAATACGATGAACCAGTTCGCGGCCTGATTCGTCCCCGGCGCGGACAAGCCGCGCCGGCGTCCACCGTTTCGCCCTGTCTGTTCCCGATGGCATGGCGGGACGGTGGATGCCCCGATCGACAGGCCCCCCCATTCGCGGCCGCTGGCCCGCGACAACAGCCATCGCGCGGAGACACATATACTTCCTCCGCGCGCGTGGGTGGAAGCACTGGACGGCCCGGCCACCATGCCGGGCCGTTTTTTTCGCCATCCGATGCCGCCACCATCACGGCTTCCGCCCCCGGAAGGGAAGATGGTCGGCCAAAGGCCAGATGGCGGCTTTCCCCCGTCGCCGGCTGAGCGTGCGCCACTCTTCCTCTTTGTGCGAATGCCGCGGTCCAATGCGTTACCTGATCTCGGAGTGAACGTGACGTTCGCGTTTCGACCAATTCTTGCCTCTCAGCCAGCCTTGATATCGGCCTGTTAGCGGACATTGAATTTCATGATACAGGCCCACAATGAGCGCACTGGTGCAGATTTTGGAATGGCTGTTCATAGCCTTTTGGTTCGTGGGGGTATCAGCCCACCTTTATGCCAGCCGTTATTTCTTACCAATGTGGGCTTCGGGCTTTAGAAGGAAGCCACAACACGAAGGGTATGGCCGAAAAGCTATGGTCGGATACGCTGTTTTTGTTGGAGCGGTTCTGGCTGGCCTTGCCGTTGGGGGCATTGCTCAATTGGCGGGGGGCTAGCGCTAACGACCAGTTTTTGCCGTTCAGTTGCTCGACGCAGCGCCCCGATTGCGGACGTTGGATGTGCTGCTACTATACACCCATGAACAAACCCCGCTTTCGGCGTTGGCTCGGATATAATTACCTGCCTCTTAATCTGACGGCGTGGTTGACCATCGCCGCCCTTCTTTTGATTGAAGCACCACTGATGGCGCTCTCATTTCATGTCGTTCCTGAAACTCTGGAATGGTGGGGCCTTGCGATATTATCGTTCGGCCTCTTCTTATCAGGTTGGGCTTTCATCCATTGGCACTCAGAATGAAGCTACTGGTCTGAAGGCGACCAAACATCGCCGTTCCTCTGGAGTTTCTCCACGCCCGATTGCAGACGTTGCGGTGAAGTGCGAAGTATAGTTCCATGAGCAAGCTCTCTCTTCGCTATCAATATGATTCCAGCTTCTTCAATTCCAAGAAGCCGACAGATGATTTCGGCCGCCTGTCCATAGACGTGGAAACTGATCACTTTTCAGGCAAAGGGGGCTTTTGGGTTCAATGGCAGGACGTGAGGGAGTTTGGCGAGGCTCTGAGTGCCTTCCCCATTACGGTAGAAAATCCAATCGCAGCGCAATGGGGCTATGAAATGCAGGAAGGCGAGGACTTGATCCTGCGCCTTGAGATTGCGCCTGCGAACAATCGCGGCGACCTCGCGGTTCGATATGAGATTGCTGACGAAGATAAGCCTAACTGTCGCACACGCGGGTGGTTCACTACGAACTACCCCGACCTTGACCTATTCCGTATCAGCATCGCTCGCTTAATGGACCGAGAGGTCGAAGAAGCGATCTTGATCGGACGGTAGCGGCGGCTACGCTGACTTTTTCGCTGATAGCAGACGGTCCGCAACCCACCCTTTCCGTCATTTCCACCACCTTAAGAACGGCGGCAGGACAAAGCGAAAACCCATCGGCGAACGTTAGCGCAAATGCGGCGCAGGAGAGGCGGCTATCCGCCCTCGCGAGGACGATGATAAGGAACGGTCGCTGTTACCTGCCACATTCTCGCTTCCCGCGCGCTGGTCTCTTCGCCGCGCCGATAAAAAGCCTTCCCATATAGGATTTCGTCTGATCTATCCTTTGCGGTGAACCAACGCGTCTCATCCCGTCATTCCCGCGCAGGCGGGGATTCATCTCCGGCTCGCGCCTTCGATAGGGAAGTCGCGGCCATCCTCGGCATCAGCACCAATCCGCCCGATATCGGCCAATCGCACAGGGCCTCGGCGCTTTCAGCCCTGTCGCTTGGGTGTCGCTTCGTGGTCGCTTCGCAGGCGCGTAGTGGTCGCTTCGGGCCGAAAAAGCCCCACGACATTGTGAACTTCGCTCCTGTCGCCCTGCCGGTTCGCCGTTCGCTCCCGCCGGCCCGGTGTCACAGTAATCGGGGCATGTCCGTTTCCATTGGCGGCAGCGCCCAGTCGATGCCGCCACGCCCCTGCACCTCCAGAAAGGCGTTGGCCTGCGAAAAGGGCCGCGATCCCAGAAAGCCTCCGTGCGCCGACAAAGGGGAAGGGTGGGCGGACCGGATCACCAGATGGCGCGCTTCGTCGATCGCGCCAGCCTTGCGCTGCGCATGGGCGCCCCACAGCAGGAACACGCTCGGAACCACCCGCTCCGCCACCTGCGCCACGATCGCGTCGGTCAGCTTTTCCCAGCCCTTGCCTTGGTGCGACGCGGCCTTGCCCATCTCCACCGTCAGCACGCTGTTGAGCAGGAGTACGCCCTGCCGCGCCCAATGGTCCAGATGCCCGTGACCGGCCGGTGCGATCCCCAGGTCCGCGTGCAACTCCTTGTAGATGTTGCGCAGCGACGGCGGCGTGCGCACGCCCGGCTGCACGGAAAAGGACAATCCATGCGCCTGTCCCTCGCCATGATAGGGGTCCTGGCCCAATATCACGACCTTGACGGCCTCCGGCGGGGTAAGGGTAAGGGCGCGAAAGATATCGTCCTGCGCTGGAAAGACGCGCTTTCCCGCCGCCATTTCGTCCTCCACAAATTGCGCGATTGCGGTCAGGTCGGTGTCGTCGATCCGGCCGGACAGGGCGGTGGCCCAGGCGCCGGGCAGCAGGAGAGGGGGGCTCATGTCGTGGGGTGATGGTCGGCCAATTGCGGCGCGTCAACCGCTGGAGGCTGTGCAGGGGCTTGCCATGCGCGCCGGCTTGCGCAAGGACAGGGTCATGCCCTCCGCCTCCCGCTTTTCGCTCTCCGGCCTCACCGCCGTCCGCGCGCAGGTTTCGCGCGCCCATCTTGCCCGCTGCGGCGCGGCGCTCGCGGGCCTTGGCCTCTTCTTCGCGCCTTTGCCCAGCGCCGACGCTTTTGGCCCGCCGCCGCGCAAGCTGGTCGAACAGTCGGCGCAGGCCAAGCTGCTGGGCGAATTTGAACGCTTCGCCACCTTGTCGGACGGGACAGTTGGTATTGCCGTGCGCGATCTTCAGACCGGCGAAACGCAGGCGATCAATGGCGACACGCTCTTTCCCATGGCCAGCGCCTACAAGGTGGCGGTCGCCGGCCGCATCTTCGCACTGATCGACGCGGGCGATGTGCGGCTGGACGATCAACTGGCGCTGGACCCCGCGCTGGCGAGCGAGGGCGGTATCGCGTGGATGTTTTCCCGCCCCGGCGCGTCACTGTCGGTCCAGCGGCTACTCGAACTGATGCTGCAAAAAAGCGACAACAACGCCACCGACGTGCTTGTCGCGCGCGCCGGCGGGCCGGCCGCGATCACGCATTTCGTCAAGGGGCTTGGCGTCGACGGGTTGCGTGTCGACAGCGATACCGCGCATCTTCTCTATCGTGCCATGGGCATCCATCCACTGTCGGGCCGTTTCCGCCAGAATGCCGACGCCGCCCGCCGCGCCGATCCCATGCTTGTCAGCCGCGACCTGCGCGACCTTCCCAATCTCGCTTTCGCGACGGAAATTGAGGATACCTCCACCCCGCGGGCGATGCTCGACCTGCTCACCGCCTATGAATCGGGCAAGGCGCTGTCGGCCGACAGCACTCAGCGGCTCTTCACCATCATGGCGCATTGCGAAACCGGCAAGGGGCGGATCATCGGCATGTTGCCGCCCGGCACCGCCGTCGCGCACAAGACCGGCTCGCTCAACGGCACCGGCAATGATGTCGGCGTCGTGCGCCTGCCCGATGGCCGCCGCTTCGCCGTCGTCGCCTTCGTCATGAAGGACAGCAAGGGGCACAAGTCGCGCGACCGTATTATCGCCGAAGCCGCGCGCGCGGCCTATGATTATTTTCTCTATGCCCCGGAAAGGGCGCACGGATCGGCGCAAAAGACTTAATCGCGCGCGCCCCCGCACGTTACAGGGGAACGGATAAAATTCGGGGGAGAGTGATGCGTCATTTTCGCGATTTCTGGCCCTATTATCTTCAGGAGCATGCGCGTCCGGGCACGCGCGCGCTCCATTATGCGGGCACCAGCCTGGTCGTCGCCATGGTGGCCAGCGCGCCGCTTATCGGGGGCTGGTGGCTGGCGCTGGCATTGCCGGTTGCGGGCTATGGCTTTGCCTGGGCAGGCCATGGCCTCGTCGAACGCAACCGTCCTGCGACCTTTCGCTATCCGCTCTGGTCGCTACGCGCCGATTTCCTGATGTGGGTGCGCTTCCTTACCGGCCATATGCGCGGCGACCTTGCCCGCGCGGGCGTGCGCAGCGACGGGACCGTCGATCCCGCCCGCCGCATCACGGCCTGATCGGCCGCTTGACCCAGGGGCGCGCTCTGCCACAAGGAGCGCCATGTCCTATCAAGCGAGTTTTTCCCGGCCCGACCGGGCTGCGCTGGCCCGGCGCTGGCAGGCGCTGGAGGCGCGCTCGGACGCATCCTTCTTCCTGCGCTGGACCTGGATCGGCGCCTGGCTCGACAGCTACAGGGTTGAACCTGAATTGCTGGCCGTGGTCGATGATGAGGGCCGAGACATTGCGCTGGCGCTGGTGGGCCATGCCATGCAGCCGCGTCTGCTGGGACCGGTCGCGACGCTCAGCCTCAACCAGTCCGGCGATCCTGCCGCTGACCGGCCCTATATCGAATATAACGGCCTGCTGACCGACCGGGATTTCGCCCCCGAAGCCACCATTGCCGCCATCGCCGCGCTCGCTTCCCGCCGGGACTGGCGGGCGCTGCGCCTCAGCGGCATGGAACCGGGCAGCCCGCTGCTCGATCTCCCCGCCCGCCGCCGCATGTGCCGCGACGCCTCGCCGGTCTACCAAGTCGATCTAAACGCGGTCCGCGCTGCTGACGGCGATTATCTGTCGCTGCTCAGCGCCAACAGCCGTAGCCAGATCCGCCGCGCGCTCAAGGATCGCGGCGGTGCGCTGCCCCAGGTCGCGCTCGCCACGCTGGACGATATCGGCCCCTGGATTGGTGAGATGGCCCGCCATAATCAGGGCCGCCATGCCGACAATGCCTGGGACGATCCCGCTTTCCGGGCCTTTGTCGAGACGCTGACGGCGCGGGGCCTTGCCGGCGGGGAGGTGGAGCTGCTGCGCCTTACCGACGGTCCGGACCTTGTCGGCCTGCTTGTGACCTTCGTCCACGCCGGCGTCGCGATGAACTACCAGTCCGCCTTCGCTCCGCCGCGTGGGGCCAAGGACAAGCCCGGCCTTCTCTGCCACGCCGCAGCGGTCGATCATTATGCCGCGCGCGCGCTGTCCCGCTATTCTTTCCTCGCCGGCAAGGATCGCTACAAGCAAAGCCTCGCCACCTGCGAGGAACGGCTGGAATGGTGGATGGTCGAGCGTTTCTCGCCCCGACTGGAACTCGAAGCGTTGCTGCGCCGTCTGCTCAGGCGCCCAGCTTCCGCATGATGCGATAGACCAGCCGGCGCATGCCCTGCCGCTCGGGCCGTTCGCTAACCGCGCCAATGGGCAATCCCCGCTTGCGCAGCAGCGCATTGAAACTGTGCAATTCGCCCTCTGCCACCGACCGGTCCGACCGCCAGGTCACCGACAGGCTGACAGATACCGCCGGGCCATTTTCCACGAAATGCGGCGCCTTTACCGGCACATGCACGGCTTCGCCCGGCGCCAGCGGAAAGGCCTTGCCCCGTGTTTGAAACCCATCTTGCCATTCCAGGTTGCGATGACCGCCGCCGTGGAAATCCTCGCTCTTCTGTGCTGGGACCAACTCTTCGTCCCGCGCCGGAAAGACCGTCATCGTCTTGGTGCCGATGATCTGAAGCAGGATATTATGCTCCGGGTCCATATGGAACGGCGTGACGCTGCCCGGTGAACTCAAAAAGATGAAGGCTTCCCGGTGCAGCATCGGCCCGGTCCGTGCCGTCACGACCGGCTCCAGCTCCGCCAGCGCCGCGTCAAGCAGCGCGTCATAGGCCGGGTCGCGCTCGACATTCTTGAGCACCGCCCAGCTGCCATTGGTTTCGATCGTTCGGATCGTTTCGCCCAGCGTCAGCCCGTTTGTCGGCGTATCTTCCGGCCGGACGCCCAGCGGAAGCTTCCCCAGATTATATTCCACCGACCCAGCCGGCATCCGCTCCGCCAGTGCCGCCAATGCGTCCAGCGTCAGCAAGCTGTGGCCGACCAGCCCATGGTCCAGCTTCGCGGGCCGATCGGGATAGGCGGCGGCAAAAGCCCTGCGCGCAGATTCGGCGAATATGGCGGCGGTGTCCACGATGGTCATGCCCGTCCTTTCAACTTTCTGGCGATCGCCTCGCTTGCATTGGCGATCGCAAATGCCGCGCTTCGTTGCAGCCGTCTGGTGCCCGCCCCGCGCAGCGCGATCCGATATTGGACGATCGTCCGCCGCTCCACCCAGAGGCTGTCGATCATGGGATGACCGGGGGCCGCGCAGCTGTCCATCCAGGCGATGTCCGGATCGCCTTGCACCGCGTGCAGATTGGCGATTTCGATCAGCACACCCGGCGAAAAGCGGCCAAATTCCTCGTCGATTGCAATCTTGAAGGAAAAGGCGCCCTCGCCATGGCGGAAATTGACCAGCATCGCGATCGGCCGACCATTGAGGTCGAGCCGCAGCATATGCAGCCGGCCGGCTTGAAACGCGCTGGCGCAAGCCGCACGGAAAAAGGCGCTGTCGGCGTGCGAACAGGCGAGCGCCGTCCCTTGCTTGCCTTTCCACCCCGCCGCTTCGAGCGCGAGAAAGGATTCGACCCATTCGGAAAGTTGCGACGCCTCCGTCAGCAAACGTTGGGCGACCGCGCCAAGATCCCCCAGCCTCTTTTGAAGACGGCGCAATTCCTTGCGCTTCTTGGCTCGCACATGGGTATCCCAATAGCTGTCCGCCCCAAGGTCGGAATGCAGCATGGCTCGGTCATAACGATGCACCTCGCGCCAGTCCCGATGCTGTTCTGTGCAAATCGCTGCGATGGCCGCGGCATTGGCCCCCGCAGCGTCGATCCCCTGAAGATGCAGAAATCCTGGCGCCCATGGGGCGTCATCCAATTGTGCCAGAAAGGCCCGCCATGCGGCTTGTTCCGCGCCCCGCCGGATGAGCGCCGCGCCCATGAAGCAATGGTCATGCATCCAGTTGCCGACGCACGCGACCGGCAGTCGTCCGTGGCGCGCATGGGTCACGACCGGCAACAGGCCGATCAGGTTTCCATTTGCTTCCGCTTCGATCAACTGCACCCGACCGTTGCCGTCGAGATGATTAAGCGCCGTCGTCAGCATATCCGGCGCATAGAAGGCATTGGGCTCGGCCGCATCCAATGCCAGCGCCGCCCACCGCGCGCGCTGCGCCGAGCATTGTCCGTTGGCATCGGGACCGCTGGGATGGAAAGCCATGGGCATGATGGTGCGATAGCGGCGAATCATTAGGGAATGGCTAAACCCGATCTTCTATGGGCAGGGGCGGCGCGGCGCTGTAAAGCAGCCTGCAGGGCAAAAACGGGGGTCGTAGATGCCCTTGGCGGAGAAAATGGCATGACGATATTGGTCACTGGCGCAGCGGGGTTCATCGGCATGCATGTTGCGGACCGGCTGATGGGGCAGGGCCATGCCGTGGTCGGCATCGACAATCTCAACGACTATTACCCGGTCGCCTTGAAGCAGGCGCGATTGAACCGTCTGCGCGAACGCCATGGCAAGCTTTTCACCTTTCACGAACTGGATTTCGCCGACATGGCGGCGGTTCAGGCGGCGCTGGCCGACCAAGTGATCGAGGCGATCGTTCATCTCGGCGCTCAGGCGGGAGTTCGCTACTCGCTGGTCAATCCCCATGCCTATGTTCGGTCCAATCTGTCAGGGCATGTCAACATGCTGGAGCTGGCGCGCGAACGCCATGTCCGTCACCTCGTCTACGCATCCTCTTCCTCCGTCTATGGCGGCAATGAAAGCTTGCCGTTTAGGGTGGAGGACAGGGTGGATCATCCGGTATCTCTCTACGCCGCGACCAAGCGGGCGGACGAGCTGATGAGCGAAACCTACGCTCATCTGTTTCGCATTCCGATGACCGGGCTGCGCTTTTTCACGGTCTATGGGCCTTGGGGCCGGCCGGATATGGCGATGTGGATATTCACGTCCAGGATATTGGCGGGTGAGCCGATCCCGGTGTTCAACCATGGCAGAATGCAGCGCGATTTCACCTATATCGACGATATCGTAGACGGCGTCATAGGCTGTCTCGATCATCCCCCCACAGATGATGGCGCGTTGAAGGCGGGCGGCAGCCGGGCGCCGCACCGGCTGTACAATATCGGCAACAACCGGCCTGAGGAACTGATGCACCTGATCGCTGTGCTGGAAGATGCGATCGGCATGAAAGCACAGGTCGACTTCCAACCGATGCAGCCGGGTGACGTTCATGCCACATTTGCCGACATCAGCGCCATCGTCCAGGATATCGGCTTCTTTCCCCGCACCGCGATCGAAACTGGCGTGCCCCGATTCGTGAACTGGTATCGGCGTTACAATGATCTAGATTAAGTGCACGCAAGGATCCTGAAAAGGTTGCGCTGTTCGTCGCTATTTATCTTCGTCTTGTCTCACCAATCATTTTGATACCGATATTTTTCTTTCCTCTAATCTCTTCGCAGCTGCAAAATAGATTGCCATAAGTCGCTGAAACGGCGTAGACAGTCGTGTCATGCCGATAGCTGATCGGCAAAAGGGTCGCGGAACGAGGAAAGATCACTGACCGAAATCGGCGGATGATCGGCGTCTTTGTGCCGGCGGGACAGGGCTCGCGGCATCGGGCGAAACTAAAGGGCGAGCGCGTGTCGACATTAGCATCCAAGATTGTGCCATTTGGCTCGGGTAGCCGTATCGTGGATACTGCTTGCCGAACCCTGTCCATCGCCGCTGGTGGTTTGCAGGCGCTCGAAGCGCAGTTCAGCGACCGGGAATTTGCCGCCACCTTCCTGCGCATGGTTGGCATGCTTATGAAGGTGCGGGGCCGTGTCATCGTGACGGGGATTGGCAAGAGCGGTATTGTTGCGCGGAAGATGACGGCGACGCTGACATCGACCGGAACGCCTGCCATCTTCCTGCACCCGGCGGACGCTGGCCATGGCGATCTGGGTATGGTCACGCCGGACGATGTCGTGCTGATGCTCTCGCATTCCGGTGAATCGACCGAGCTTGGTCCGATCATTCAATATTGCAAGCGGTTCGCGGTGCCTCTGATGGGCATGACGGCCCAGCCGCAAAGCACCGTCGCTCAGGCTGCGGACGTTTGCATATTGATGCCGGATGTCCAGGAAGCTTGCCCGAATGCGCTTGCGCCCACAACTTCGACCACGGTCCAGATGGCCTTCGGCGACGCGCTGGCGGTGTCTTTGATGGAAATGCGCGGCTTTTCCGCCGATGATTTCCACAAGTTCCACCCCAATGGCCGGTTGGGCGCGCAGTTGCTCAAGGTCCGGGAACTCATGGCAAGCGATGATCAGGTTCCCATGGTGCGGGAGGACGCATCGCTACTCGACGCAACGATTGAAATGACGCGCGCCCGGCTGGGCGGCACGGCGGTGGTTGATCGTAATGGTCGTCTGATCGGCGCGTTCACGGACGGCGATCTGCGGCGTACCGTGACCGGCAAGCAGAATCTGACGGAACCGGTCGGCCGTTTCATGACGGTCACGCCGCAAGCGGTCGGACCCGATGAATTGGCGTCCGAGGCGCTGCATATGATGCATGAGCGCAATATCATGCTGTTGTTCGTGTGCGAAAATGGCCGGCTGACCGGGGCGCTGCACATGCATGATCTGCTGCACGCAGGGGTCGCCTGAATCATCTTGTCGTCATTCCTGCGCGTGCCGGGTCCACCCGGTTACCGCGCAAGCCGCTGCGGCTGATCGCAGGGCGGACCCTGTTGCATCGCACGATCGCAATGGCGCGCGCGGCGATCTCGGACAGGGATGACGTGGCTCTTGTCGTCGCGACCGACGATGAGGATATTGCGGCCCATGCCCGCGAGGCGGGATGTCCGGCCGTAATGACCGACAGCGCACTTGCAACCGGTTCGGGCCGCGCATTGGCCGCGGCTCTGTCGTTCGCCGAGGGGCCGCGCTTCGTCGTCAATCTTCAGGGCGATTCGCCTTTCCAACCCGAAGGCGCTCTTGGTGCCGTACTGGCCGCATTGGAAAGCGGGGCGGAAGTTGCGACTCCGGTGATTGCGCTGGACTGGGAGTCGCTTGATGCCTTGCGGGAGCACAAGCTGCTATCGCCATTCAGCGGCACGACCTGTGTCAGAGCACCCGACGGGCGGGCTCTTTGGTTTTCCAAGGCAATTTTGCCCGCAATCCGCGATGAAGACCGTTTGCGTGCTACCGATCGGCTTTCCCCCGTTTGGCGGCATGTGGGGCTGTACGGCTATCAACTGGAAGCGCTGCGGCGGTTTGAGGCCTGCGCGCCCACGATGCTGGAGCGCCTGGAAGGGCTGGAGCAACTGCGCCTAATCGAACTGGGTATCGAGATCATGACTGTTGCCGTCGATGCGCCGCGTTTCGACAGTTCAGGCATCGATACCGAAGCCGACATCAGCAAGGTTGAGCGCCTGATCGCTGAACATGGCGACCCGACGCCGGCGCTTTGACATCTGTGCGCCGCATCTTTGTCATCCGCCACGGCAATACATTCGCCAGCAACGAAGCGCCCCGGCGGATAGGCTCTGCCACTGATATTCCGCTGGTCGACAGCGGCCATGCCCAGGCGGCCGCACTTGGACAATGGTTCGCGGGAACCAACGTTCGCCTTTTGCTAACGAGCCCGCTCCTGCGTGCGCGTCAGACCGTAGCGCCAATTGCGGTCGCGACCGGCCACGAACTGGACGGAACACGAGAATGGCTGGGCGAAATCGACCACGGCCCGGATGAAGGCAAGACTGAGGATGCCGTCGTCGCGCGCATCGGCGCCGCGGCCCTCGCGCGATGGGAGGACGAGGCCGTCGCACCAGACGGCTGGCGGATAGACGCGCCCGCCCGGATCGCGGCGTGGCGCGCTTTTTTCGCCGATGCGGGGGAAGGGGCGGATCTGCTGATCACCAGCAATGGGGCCGCCCGCTTCGCGCTGATTGCGCTTGGCCTTCCCCCCGCAAAACTGCGCACCGGCGCGTTCGGTGAATTCGCCGTCGATGCCGATGGCTCGGTGCGATGCGCGCGCTGGAACGTGCGCCCGCACGCTGGCGGCTAACTGACCGCTGGCTCCAGCAGCCGGATCGTTCCCGTCGTCGCGTCCATTTCCGCCTGTATGCCTAGCGGCAGGCTATATTGATTGGCGACATGGCCAAATTGCCCGCCCTGGAAAGCAGGGATGCCCAAGGGCGCAAGATGCTGTTGCAGCACTTCCGACACGGTGAAGCCGCCATAGCTCGGACCTGCCGCCCCGCAATCGGTGCACTGGCCAAATGCGACGCCAGCCAGCTTATCCAGAATTCCGCCAAGCTTAAGCTGTGTCAGCATCCGATCGATCCGATATGGCGCTTCGCCGATATCCTCGATGAAGAGGATCGCGCCTGCAAAATCGGGCAGCCAGGGCGTGCCCATCAATGCAGCCAGGACGGTCAGATTGCCGCCCAGCAGCCGCCCGCGCGCTACGCCCGTGCCAAAGGAGCGAACGCGGCCGATCCGTTGCGCCAGCCGGTCTTCATGCCCCTGTGGATTGGTCAGCGTCGGCGTGCCCGCGTCGAACGCGACCGCCCGGAACGCATCCCAGCTATACTGGCCCCAGCTGCTCGATGCATTAGGGCCGTGGATCGTTGTGAAGCCGGCCTTGGCGGCAAAGGCCAGATGCAAGGCGGTAATGTCGGAAAAGCCGATCAGCAGCTTGGGGTTGCTCCGAATCTTCTTCCAGTCGAGCAATGGCAGGATACGCGCGCACCCCCAGCCTCCGCGCACGGCAAATATCGCGCTGATCGCAGGGTCGGCGAACATCGCGTTCACGTCCGACGCTCGGTCCGCATCCTTTCCGGCCAGATAGCCGTAGCGATCAATGAGATGTGGCGCGCGCTTGGGCTTCAGGCCCATGGCCCTGATCGTGTCTTCGACGAGATCGAGGTCGAATGCGTCGTCTGTAAAACCGGCGGGTTCGATCAGGCCTACCGTGTCGCCTTCCCGCAGCCGGCGTGGCTTGATCGGGCCTGGAGCGGTCGCCGCCATGGCGGAGGGGGTATGTGCGGCAAGCATCAGGCTTCCCGCGCCGGTGACCAAGGCGCGGCGGTTAATCTCGATCGTCAATATCGTCTCCCATCCTTGTGACGGTATGCCCCGTTCGACCACAGCAGGTCTATGTCGGGATAATGGCAGTCGCCCGACGGAGGTCGTCCAAACGCCATGAAAGCGCAGTCGGCATCGCTTTCATTTACCAGCTGATGGCCATTGGGCTCTCCTTTGACGAATGCAGCCAGGTCGCCAGCGTGCAACAGCGTTCGCCCCTCGTCTTCCACGAGCACGGCCTCCCCGGCCAGCATCACGATAAATTCATCCTCGTCCTCATGCCAATGCCGCTGGGACGACGCGGCCCCGGGCTTCAGCACGACGTGACTGACGCCAAAATCGGCAAGGCCCACCGCCGGCGCGATCCGCCGCACCCATCGTTGCTGGACGAGGGCGGCATGATCAGCCGGATAGCCTGTGCCATTGCTCTGGACGATATCCTCCAGATCGATGCGGGGCATGGCGTCCTCCTTTCCGTGCGGCTGGCCAAGGGCCGGGGCATTCGCTAACGCGTCGCCATGAGCATGACCAGCACCAATGATGATGTCGTGGCCCTGGCCCAGCGCTTGCTGGCCTGTCCATCGGTGACTCCCGCAACCGGCGCGGTGTTTGCCGAGCTGGAAGCGATGCTGGCCCCGCTGGGTTTTACCGTCGATCGATTTATCGTGGGGGAGGCGCCCGACGGACCTGTGGAAAATCTGCTGGCGTGGCGCACGACCGGGGCTGGGCCGCATTTTGCCTTCGCTGGTCATCTCGATGTCGTTCCTCCGGGCGCGGGATGGAGCAGCGATCCCTTCGCTCCGGACATTCGCGGCGACCTGCTTTATGGGCGCGGAGCGGTCGACATGAAGGGCGCGATTGCAGCGTTTGTTGCCGCGCTCGCCGATCTGCCAGACGATTTGCCCGGAACGATCAGTCTGATCATCACGGGCGATGAGGAAGGCCCTGCCATTTTT
Source organism: Sphingobium soli (assembly GCF_020782245.1). Lineage (GTDB taxonomy): Bacteria > Pseudomonadota > Alphaproteobacteria > Sphingomonadales > Sphingomonadaceae > Sphingobium > Sphingobium soli. Next base: position 387,876 of record NZ_JAJGNP010000001.1, on the reverse strand, counting down.
GGGACGCTGGCCCTGATGGAGCGGATGGCGACCCGCGGCCTGCGGCCGGACCTGTGCCTGGTTGGAGAGCCCACCTCGTCACAACGCCTGGGTGACGTGATGAAGATTGGCCGGCGGGGTTCGGTCAATATGTGGATCAGCGTTGCCGGGTCGCAAGGGCATGTCGCCTATCCGCATCTGGCTGATAACCCCATCCCGCGATTGGTCCGCATCCTGACGGCGGTGGAGGCGGAGATATTGGACGAGGGCACGGAATGGTTTCAGCCCAGCAATATCGAAATCACCGACATCGAAGTCGGAAACGCCGCTCATAATGTCATTCCCGGAAGAGCCACCGCGCGTATCTCGATCCGATTCAATGATCAGCATAGCGGCGCATCGCTGATTGATCGGATCACGGGGCTGGCGGCGCAGGAGGGCGGAACGGTGGACGCGCGGATCAGTGGCGAATCCTTTCTGACCGCGCCGGGCGTGCTGTCGGACATCGTCGGCGCGGCGATCAGGGATGTGACTGGCGTCGACGCTGAACTGTCGACCACGGGCGGCACGTCCGACGCCCGTTTCCTGTCGCGCCTATGCCCGGTCGTCGAATTCGGCCTTAACAATGCGACCATGCACAAGCTGGACGAAGCCGTCGCGCTGCAGGATTTGCGTGATCTTCAAAGCATCTATGCGCACATCGTGGAACGGGCGCTGCGGCTTTCCTGATCTTCAGCCGATATGGCGTTCTTGCACGATCAAGGGGACGGCAAAGCGGGTCAGATAGCTCTGCTCATCCATTGGCCGGGCAAGATGATAGCCCTGGAACAGAGTGCATCCGATAACGCGCAGCACATCCATTTGGGCTTCATTTTCCACGCCTTCGATCACCACCTCCATGCCCAATCCCTGGATCAGGCCGACCACCGCGGAGCAGATGGTGCGGGCTTCTGCGGAACTGGCGATGTCGCGCACCAGACTACGGTCGATCTTGACACGGTCGACAGGCAGTTCGCGCAGGCGGGCAAGGTTGGAATAGCCGGTCCCGAAATCGTCTATGGCGATGTGCAGGCCTTCGGTCCGCATGGCGGCCAATTGGTCGAGGATGCGGGGCTCCATATTCATCGCGACAGATTCGGTAATTTCCAGTGCCAGCATTGACGCCGGCGTCCGGTGTGTCGCCATCGCGTGACGCAATCGCAGGAAGAAATCCGCCTGAGCCAGTTCGCGGGTGCTGATGTTGATGGCGATTCGCTGTCGTTGCCCGGCCTCTGCCCAGCGCGCGGCCGTCTCGCAAACGCGGCTCATCACCCAGTCGCCCAGCGCGACGATGGTGCCGCTTTCCTCGGCGACCGGGACGAACGTGCCGGGCATGACCAGATCGCGCTCCGGGTGCGCCCATCTTACCAATGCCTCAGCCGCGACCGCCTGACCGCTGATGACGTCTATCTGAGGTTGAAACTCCAGCAAAAACTCGTCGCGTTGCAGCGCAAGCAACAGGTCTCGCTCCAGCTCGGCGCGATCGGCCGCCTCCAGCGCCAGCTCAGAGCTGTAGATTTCCGCTCGTCCCCGCCCCTGATGCTTGGCGTGATACATAGCGACGTCGGCCGCGCGCAGCAGGGCCGACAAGGTGTCGCCGTGGTCGGGATAGCAGGCGATGCCGATTGATGCGCCAAGTTCGACATGCTGGCTGCCAAGATCGAATCGTTCGCTGAGCGCAAACTGCACGGCGCGCGCGATGCGGGCTGCGGCGCTGGGGCCCGGCAGGAAGGGGAAGAACATGGTGAATTCGTCGCCGGCCAGACGACCGATCACGGCGTCGCCTGTGCCGGCGCTGACCTGTGCCATAACAACTTCGCGTAACCGCCCTGCGACGCGGGCAAGCAGCTGATCGCCCGCCGCATGGCCCAGACTGTCGTTCACGCCCTTGAACCCGTCAAGATCGATGAAGAACAGGGCGGCCATGGCGTCCGTATTTCGACCGGTCAGGTGCCGCTCGACCTGCCGACAAAAGCTGGTTCGGTTGGCGAGGCCAGTAACCTGGTCGAACAGCGCCAGACTCTGCACATGATCCAGATTGGTGCGCACCTGGCTGAACAGGCTTTGCATCGCGACGGACAGGTCCGGCAGTTCGGCGCTGATATTGGGTGACACGGGAGATTGCAGATCGCCATGAGCCGCAGATAACAGCCGCTCGGTCGCGGTATCCACGGCGGCTGCGGTCGCTGCCATGGATCGGCTGGTCGAGGCCCAGCTCAATGTCCCGCACAGAATAGCGATGATCAATGCGCGGCCGACCTGGTTCAGGTCGTCCTGCTGGTCCGGCGAGTAACCCAGCACCAGCGACAGCGTGAACACCAAAGCCCCTGCGGCGCAGGCGAAGGCTGTGGCGCGGCTTTTCAACGTCACCCCCCGCATATATCTCCCGCCCGCTTTACGCTCCGGTCAAGGAGCACCAATCCGTTGCATATGACGGACGGTGGTTAAGAAACGGTCAGCATTCGCAAGCGCAGTTCGATTATTTTTTGCGACGCAAAATCACATAGAGCGCGCCGTCGCCGCCATGGCGCGGATGGGCGATCCGCACGCTGGCTATCTGATGCGCGTGCGGCCCGGTTTCCAGCCAATGACCGATTTCGCCGCGGATTGCCCCGCGGCGCGACGCGCCGGCTTTTTCCGTCATTTTTGGGGGTTTTCCCGTCACGACCAACAATATGCGCGCATTGTTCGTCACGGCGGAGGCCATGGCCTGATTCAACCGCGCATGCGCCGACGCTAGGCTGTGCCCGTGCAAATCGATGCTCATGTCCGGGCTGATGTTGCCTCCGCGAATGCGCTTTTCCCAGGTCCCGTCCAATTTTGCAGCTGGTGAAGGTTGCGATGAAGCTGGTGGCACAGGGGATGGAAGCGGCCCTGAACGGCTTGGAGGACGATGCTCGACCGTTGTTGGCGCGGCGGGACGCGCGGGCGGGGCTGGTTGCGGTCGCAAAGGCCGAACCGACCGTATCAGTGCCACCCAGAGCGCTTCATCCTCTGCATTCAGCCGCCGCCGGATCATGGCGGGGCCAATCAGCGCCCAATGAGGCGGGCCGTCGACCCGATCGGCAGCAGGATAAGGGCACTCCCGCGCGCGGACATGCCCCCGGCGATTGCGCGCGCTTGTGCGCCTGCACCCCAGAAACTGTCAAAGCGGTTCGCGCCCTTGATGGCTCCACCTGTATCCTGCGCGATCCAGATGCCGTTGGGCTCGGCGCGATCAAGCGACAGTAGAACCGGAGCGCCCATAGGAATATATTTAGGATCGGCGGCCACGGAGGCTTCAGGCGTCACCGGCACGCCCATCGCCCCCAGCGGTCCCGGCCCCGTGATCTCGCGGAAGAACACGAAACTCTTATTTTCATTCATGATGGCCGCGCCCTCGGCCGGGTTGGCGCGCAAATAACGCATGATGTCCTGCATCGACCCGGCCTGAATCAGTCCGCGATCCTTCATCAGCTTGCCGATACCGGTATAGTCGCGCCCATTCTGCCCATCATAGCCGATACGCATCACGCCGCCATCGGGCAGCAGCAGGCGGCCGCTTCCCTGAATCTGAAGAAAGAAAAATTCCACCGGGTCCGCAGCCCATGCCAGTTCCAGTCCCCGGCCCGCTAACGATCCCGCCACGATCTGGCTGCGGGCATCATAAGGGACGAATTTGGTGCCTTGCACCTTGCCGCGAATCGAACGGCCTTTCAGGCTGTCGCTGAACTGGCCCAAATCGACGTCGATCAGGTCAGACGGGCGGCGGTAAATCGGCACGTCATAGCCCGGCTGACGGCTTCGGGATCCTGCGATTTCGGGTTCATAATAGCCAGTGACGAAGGCCGCGCCGTCACCGATCTGAACCGCTTCGAAATAGCGGGAAAAAAACTCGCTCGCCGAAGATTCCGGCCAACTGGAGGCGGCCGCGCAGGCGTTGTTCCAATCCGATCCCCGCGTCAGGCCGCTCTGGTCCGCGCGCCGCATCAAGCCGGGGCAGGACAAGCGAAAGGCAAGTAGCGCCCGACGCGACCGTTCGCCTGAAGGCAGCAGGTCGGCGATTGCTGGCCCGCGGGTGATGCCCAGACCCGCCGCCGTGGTCGTGTCGATGCCGGGCTGCGCAGGCATGTCTACCGAAAGAGTGGGACGCGGAGTGGCTGGCGTGGGACGGGCGGCGGTATCGCCAGCCGCTGTGGGGCTGGGGCGATCTGACGCCGGGCCACCTGGTGATGGCGGAATGACACTGCCAGCGCAGGCCGACAGCAACAACGCCGCCAGCAGAGCGCCCCCCTTGCGATGCCCCATCATGCTACGAACAGATCCGCGATCACGCTTCGTCGGTTTCGCTGAGCTTCCAGTTGGGATCGGCGCTGCGAATATCACGCGTGAAGGTCCAGATATCCTTCGTGTCGATTGCGTCGGTCATCGATCCGGCGATGACATTGCCGTCGCGATCGCGCGTAACGGCAGCGATGTCTGCTTCGAAGCGCATGGCGATTTCCGCGGTGCCATCGCGGACGGTCGCTTCGATGATTTGCGCCTTTTCGATGCGCACCAGACGGTTGTCGAGCACATGGCCGTCCGCTTCGCGTGCGGCGATGGCGTCTTCGAAAGATGCCAAGACATCGGCATCGCAAAGCCACGCCAATTCTTCCCGGTCGCCACGCCAGAACGCCTCCAGCACCATCTTATAGGCGCTCCGGGCACCTTCGACGAACTGGGGAACATCGAAATTGCGATCGGTTGCAATCAGCGTCCGAACGCCGGTTTCCGCGCCGGGGGCAATCAGCCCTTCGGCCAGGCGAACGGTATCGCCTCCGCCATGGTTGGTAGGACCGGGCTGCAACACCGTGACCTTCGCGCGATCCTCGGCAGGACGCAGCGCGGGCTCCTGCTCGTGGCCCGTGCGCTTGCCGAGCACGGAGTAGAGCCGAAGCGCCAGAAAGCCGGCGATCATGGCGAGGATGACGATCACATACACGGAAGCAAATACCCTTTGTTCGGGACGATGTTCCCGACAACATAGGCATGTTTCCCCCCAACTTCAAATAGACTGTGCCCGACCCGCCATTGCCCTTGTTCCGCGGCCCTGCTAAGCGCGCGGGCACTGATATTCCGGGGGCCAGCGGCCGCCGGCCAACTGGGAAAGTCAAGGTAGGGATATGGCCGACGAAGCCGACTTCAACAGCACCATCAACGTCCAGCCCAACGGCGCCGACACAGGGCCGCAGATCGCGCTCATCAGTCAATATGTGAAGGACCTGTCCTTCGAAAACCCTAACGCGCCGGCCGTGTATCAATGGCCGGACCAGCCGCAGATCGACGTTCAGTTCAACATCGGCGCCGACAAGGTGGGTGAGGAAGTGCTGGAAGTCTCGCTCAAGATCGAGGTGAAGGCGACCGCCCCGCAGGGCACGGCATTTGCCGTCGAACTGCTTTATGCGGCTATCTTCGGCATGCGCAATGTTCCCGAAGACCAGATTCAACCTTTCATGCTGGCCGAAGCACCGCGCCTCATCTTCCCCTTCGCGCGCCGCGTGTTGGCCGACGCCATTCGCGACGGCGGTTTCCCGCCGCTGCTGCTGGATCCGATCGATTTCGGTTCGCTCTATATGCAGCAGGCCCAGCAGATGCAGGCGACCGCGGGCGAGCCGGCCGGTCACGCCTGACCATCCGTCGATGAGCCTCGCTCCCGTTCGGGCTGAGCCGCTTGCAGTCCTGCCCCTGTCTGCCGCAGGCGGGGATGGGCGGGCGAAGGGGGCTTTCCGGCGGGACGGGGCGGCATGATATGAGGCTTGTCCGCGCTCTGGGATCGGTTGGCGGGCTGACGCTCGCCAGCCGGGTGCTCGCGTTGGTGCGCGATTCGCTGGCGGCGCGCTATGTCGGCGCTGGTTTCGCGTCCGATGCTTTCAATGGCGTCGCCTTTCGCCTGCCCAACATGTTTCGCGCGCTCTTTGCCGAAGGGGCTTTTTCGGCGGCCTTCATCCCGCTCTTCAACAAGAAGACCGCGGGGGAGGGGGGGCTCCCGGCGGGCTATGATTTTGCCGAGCGTGCGCTGGCCATCCTGCTGCCGGTGCTCATCCTCTTCACTCTGGTCCTGATAGCGGCGGCATGGCCGATCACATGGGCGTTGTCAGGCGGTTTTGCGCGGCAGAATCCGACTCCGGACCAGTTCGCCTATGCCGTGGCGCTGTCGCGGATCACCATTCCCTATCTGGCGCTGATATCGCTCGCTTCCCTGCTGGGCGGCATCCTCAATTCGCTAGACAAATTCTGGGTCAACGCGGCCGCGCCGATCCTCCTCAATCTCGCGATGATCGTCGGCTTATGGTTCTTCCACGGTGCCGATGAATATGAAACCGCGCGTGTGCAGGCCATCTCCGTGACGATCGGCGGTGCGCTGCAATTGCTGTGGCTAGTCCTTGCCTGCCGCCGGGCTGGCGTCACGATCCGGCTCAGGCGTCCGCGTTTCGACAGCGACGTGCGCGAATTGTTGCGCCGGGTCATCCCTGCGGCTGCGGGCGCGGGCGCATCGCAGATCAATCTGCTCATTTCCACCGCCTTGTCGGGTTGGCTGCTCGCCTCCGGATCGATCACCTATATCTATTATGCTGATCGGCTGAACCAACTGCCTTTGGGCCTGATCGGAATCGGCCTTGGCACTATCCTGCTGCCCACCATTTCACGCATGCTCTCGAACGGGCAGGACGCGCAGGCGATGGAGACACAGAATCGCGGCATCGAGCTGGCTCTGTTCCTGACCCTGCCGGCCACTGTCGCCTTCCTGGTCGTGGCGGAACCGATCGTGCGCGGCCTATTTCAATATGGCCGCTTCACCGCCGAAGATGCGATGCGGTGCGGATGGGCGCTGTCGGCCTTCTCGATCGGCCTGCCGAGCTATGTGCTGGTGAAGGTGCTGACGCCCGGCTATTATGCGCGCGGCGACACGAAGACGCCGGTGCGTTATGCCATGCTGTCGATCCTTATCAACATCGCGGGCAATCTGGCGATGATCCCGACGCTGGGCCATATCGGTCCGCCGCTCGCCACCGCGCTGTCCTCGACCGTCAATGTCGCCATGCTTTACACCACGCTGGTCAAGCGCGGGCATTTCGCCGCGGACGCGGGTTTGCGCCGGCGTATCCCGCGCCTTGCCCTGGCCGCGCTAATCATGGGCGCGGCGCTGTGGGCGGGGGAGGACCTGCTCGACCCATGGCTGACCGGCACGATGTTCCAACGTTACCTCGCACTGGCGCTGCTGGTTGGCGCGGGCGTGGCGCTTTACGGGCTGGCGTCCTTCGTTACAGGGGCCTATCGGCTGTCCGACATCAAGGCGCTGATGCGCCGTAAAAACGCAAACTGAAGACAAGAACGGATCAACAATGCGCGTCCTTTCCGGTATCCAGCCCACCGGCAATCTGCATCTTGGCAATTATCTTGGCGCGATCCGCAACTGGGTGCGGATGCAGGATGAGATGGACAGTGAGAGCCAGTGCTTCTTTTTCCTGGCCGACATGCATTCCATCACCGTCCATGAAGGGCGGGAGGCGCGCATCCGCAATGTTCGCGACATGGCCGCCGCCCTGGTCGCGGCTGGCATTGATCCGGATCGGTCCGTCCTGTTCAACCAGGCGCGCGTGCCGGCCCATGCCGAGCTGTGCTGGTTGCTGAACGGCACAGCCCGGATCGGCTGGCTGAACCGCATGACTCAGTTCAAGGACAAGGTCGGCAAGGATCGCGAGGGTGCCTCAATCGGCCTTTTCGTCTATCCCGTGCTCCAGGCGGCCGATATCCTGCTCTACAATGCGACACATGTCCCGGTGGGCGAGGACCAAAAACAGCATCTGGAGCTGGCGCGCGACATCGCGACCAAGTTCAATACCGATTTCGGCATCGACCTTTTCACCATGCCCGCGCCGATCATCCCCAAGGAATCGGCGCGGATCATGTCGCTGCGCGATGGCAGCGCGAAAATGTCCAAGTCCGACCCGTCTGACATGAGCCGGATCAACCTGACCGACGACGACGATGCCATCATGCAGAAGGTGAAGAAGGCAAAGACTGATCCCGAACCGCTGCCCGAAATGGCGGAGGGTCTCGCGGGCCGCCCGGAAGCAAACAATCTGGTCGGCATATTCGCGACGCTGACCGGCAGGACGCCCGATGCTGTCTGCGCCGACTTTGCCGGCAAGGGTTTTGGCGCCTTCAAGCCCGCGCTGGGCGAAGTGCTGGTTGAAACGCTACGCCCGATCCGCGAGCGCTTTCTGGAGTTGCGCACGGACGATGCCGCGCTCGACGCGATATTGGACAAGGGCGCGATGCGGGCGGCCGCGGCGGCCGAGCCAACCCTGCGCGCCGCCTATGACGCAATGGGCTTGATGCGTTGAGAAGATTAGGAAGAGGCGGCCCTCAGTCGCCTTCTTCGACCCTTTCAAATTTCGTTGTGATGCGCATTTTCTGCCGGATAGGATTGCCTGATGCGTCCTTCTGAATCGGAAAACGCTTACCCATTATCGGCAGGCAACTTGACTGGTCGGGCGCTATATTTCCGTCGATCATCGTGCGGCAGTCGGACGGGGTTCCGTCCGGATTGATTGTGAACGTCGTCTCCGAGGTGCTGGGAGATGAGAATAGAGCTGAGGTGTCGGGCAAACGCCAGTTGATCCGTGCTGTGAAGGTGCCGCTGACGGCGCTTCCGCTGGCATCCTTGGCCGGACTGAAGCGAGCACGCTCCATCGCCTTCGCACAGGCCGTTTCGTCCAATATGGCCGCGCCGCTGCTGGATGTTGTCTTGCAATTCGTGGGTATGCCGTCGCGATCGATGTCCAATCGAAAACTTGTAGCCCCCTCGATTTCCTGACGCATCGCCTCCATCGGATAATCGTCGCTGGTCACCCAGGTTCCGGGGTTGCCCACGGGCGTTGCCGGCTGTGCTGGCTCGGAGGCGCTGGCTGCCACCGGAATGGCAAGCGAAGCGAACATGCAGAAGAAACGGATCATCGGTCATCCTTGCCGTAAGCTCCAGATATTTGCCAGTGCGATGACGGGTTTACGCCTCCCTTGCCGTCCAAAGCGATGAGAACATGGTTTGCGCCCATTCGGTCTCTTCAAGCGTTCAAACGATGTTCAGTTGCCTTTTGCTAATGCAGGGCGCAAGAATGAACCCAGGCTTCGTGCCTGTCACAGGACGCAGAAAAATGACCCGTATCAAGAAGTTCGGTCTGTTCGCGGCGCCCGCGCTGGCGCTGGTGGCGCTGTCGGGCTGCGCCACATCGTTCAAGGCCGATGTCGCCCGTTTCCAGCAATTGCCCGCGCCTGCTGGGCAGAGTTTCACGATTGTCGCTGATGATCCAAGACTCGCCGGTGGCCTGGAATTTGCACATTATGCCGACCTGGTCGGGCAGCGAATGGCGCAAACCGGCTATGTGCGCGCTAATGACCCCGCGAGCGCCGATCTCATCGTCCGCGTCGCTTATGATGTCGACAATGGTCGGGAAAAGGTGCGATCGACGGGCTTTGGCGATCCCTTTTACGGTGGATGGGGCTGGCGTGGCCGCTGGGGCCGTCCTTGGGGCTATGGCTTCTATGACCCATGGCTGTTCGGACCGCGCGGCTATACCGACGTGTCGAGTTACACAGTCTATACCAGCGATCTGAAGCTCAAGATTGATCGCGCGGCCGATAATCGCCGCCTGTTCGAAGGAACAGCTAGTGCACAGTCGCTTTCGAATAAGCTGACCTATCTTGTGCCCAATCTGATCGATGCGATGTTCACCAATTTTCCCGGGCAGAATGGTGAGAATGTGAAGATCACATTGCCGCCCGAGGGACGGGGCTGACCCATCGCTCACAACTAAAAAAACCCGGCATTCCCAAGGGAGCGCCGGGTTTTTTGTGTTTGCGCATGCCCCGAAAAAAAAAGGGGGCCCGCCGTCTGCCCGGCGAGCCCATGCTAGGGAGGGGGCAATCAGGTTGCGAAGACTTTAATCAGCGGCATCTTCCACGGCCTTACCGGCGCTCTGCACGTCGCGGCCTGCGCCTTCGACGGTGTTGCACGCAGCGACCATCAGCGAACCGGTGAGCAGCAAGGCGGTAATGATTTTCTTCGCCATCGAAAAATCTCCTCAAAAAACGGTTGCCGCCTGATCGTTCAGGGCGGCGACGATGGGAAAAACCCGTAGTCCGAAAATCCGTTCCGGGGGCCAAACAATAAAGATTTCAGGCGGAACGACGGCTCAGAAAAGTAGAGCCCGGAACGCGTCGGGGGGAGAAACGTTCCGGGCTCATATTTTGTGGATAGCAAGAGCGGGGGGCAAAAGATTTGCTATCCGGAATACAGAACCATCAAAAATGCCATTCGGTTCCCGCGCTTTATCGCAGCAGGCAATTTTTATTTCCGCGACAATTCAAGCGGCTGAATGGTGGCTTGAGCCTTAACCTTAAAAAAGATCAGATAAGCGGGCGGCCGCTGTTGCGATATTCAGGCCTGACGGTCGATTGCGGCAACCTATCGTTGGCTGACGTGGCGCTCTGCGCCGCGTGCGGCGGCCAGGACGGCGTGTCGGGAGGCGCGACGGCGCCTGTTGCCAAGGGCACAGATATCCCCTGCATCTCGGCACCCGTGACCGGCTTTGCAGCCCAACTCGTGCGCGCCGGGCCAGATATCAGTTCGCGACCGGCATAAGGGACATTGAAGGCTGCGACCGTGCCGTTGAATCCGGGATTGCGATAGAAAATATGCGCGCCCACGACCGCGACCGCCTGCAAGGATGCCGACCAATCCGGTCGCACCGCCAGCGTATGATAATGGGTGGCAAGGCCCACAGGCGCGTAAACCGCGCCGGCGAGCGCCTCCTGCGCGATGCGGCGCGCGCGGGCCCAGGCAATCGCGACCGGCGCCCGCATCATGGACCCATCGCAACTGAAGGTGAACTGGCACTTGGCGTCGACGCGCTCGGACCCCTGATAGACGACGCCGCATACGCTGTCGGGCCACAAACGGCTGCGCACGCGGTTCAAGACGACCTGCGCGACGGCACGCTGGCCCTCCTCGGGTTCGTTGCCCGCCTCATAATAAATCGCGTTGGTGAGGCAATTGGCTGCCCGATATCCGTCCACAGCCGTAAGACCGCGAAAGACGGCGGCCGGGGCCGCCTTGACCGCATCGAGGCCCAGCACGTGCTTGCTTTGCACGATCTCGACCCCGGGTACCGGATCGAACGCGCCCTCGGCATAGAAAAAGGCGGAGCCGGGGAAATTGTCGCTAGGCTGTTCGGCCGGATCGACGGGCGCAGCGCTGCCCTCCAATAGGTCGAGCGGAGCGGCCGTGATCAGGTGCGGAGCAACCAGCGCGCATAGCGCCAGCAGCGCCATGCCGCCCTTCGCCTTTCTGCCCACTGCCCGCATGTTGTTCATTCCTCAACGCGCGTCTGATGCCGCGACGACGCGCCCATACGCGAAATCGCCGCGCTTGGCTTCCACCATTTTGGCGCGTGCCGTAATGAGACGGGGCGCGATGGAGACGTTAACAGCGCGGCAAAACCCGACCTTTGTCGCGCGCATCATTCGCTTGCTTGGCAAAGTCGCGCAGGCTCCGCTATGCGTGGCGCCATGCTGCTTTCCCCCAACAGTCTCGCGCTGATCGGCAACACGCCGCTCGTGCGCCTTGCCGGCCCTTCTGAAGAAACGGGCTGCGATATTTTCGCCAAATGCGAATTTGCCAATCCGGGCGCCTCGGTCAAGGACCGGGCGGCGCTGTTCATCGTCAATGATGCCGAGGAAAAAGGGCTGCTGAAACCCGGCGGCACGATCGTCGAGGGGACGGCGGGCAACACCGGCATCGGCCTTGCGCTCGTGGCGAATGCGAAAGGCTACAAAACGATCATCGTCATGCCTGAAACGCAGAGCCGGGAGAAGATGGACACGCTGCGCGCATTGGGCGCGGACCTGGTGACGGTGCCGGCCGCGCCCTATTCGAACCCTGGCCATTTCGTCCACACCTCGCGCCGGATCGCGGAAGAGACCAACAATGCGATATGGGCAAACCAGTTCGATAATATCGCCAATCGCAAGGCGCATATCGTTGGAACGGCCGAAGAAATCTGGGCGCAGATGGACGGCCGGGTCGACGGCTTCACTTGCGCGGCGGGCACGGGCGGCACGATTGCTGGCGTTGGCCTCGGGTTGAAGGCGCGGGATGAGACTATCACCATCGCGCTCAGCGACCCCCATGGTGCGGCACTATATAATTATTATGCCCATGGTGAGCTAAAGGCGGAAGGGTCGTCGGTCGCCGAAGGCATCGGACAAGGGCGCATCACCGCCAATCTGGATGGTGCGCCGATCGACACGCAATTTCGCATCTCGGATGAGGACGGGCTCTATTGGGTTCGACGCTTGCTTAGCGAGGAAGGCCTGTGTCTGGGCTTGTCGTCCGGCATTAACGTGGCCGGCGCAGTGGCCCTGGCAAGGGAATTGGGGCCGGGAAAGCGCGTCGTTACCATATTGTGCGACACCGGCTTCCGCTATCTGTCGACGCTTTATAACCGCCAGTGGCTGGAATCGAAGGGCTTGACGGTCTTCCCCTGGCTCGCGCACACTGCATGATCGCCGACACGGGTCGCGGCGATGACGGGAACAAGAGCGCGAACATGGCCGATACGCCCCGCCGCCAGGAAGGGTTGCAGCGTGTCCAGATCGGACTGACCGGCCTGGCAGGTGTCGTGCTGCTTGTCGGACTGGCCAACATCGTCATCGAAAAGGCGCGGGTCGACGATGCTGCCCTGGCGCCGCCCACCGTGCCAACGCTGGAAACCAACGCAGTCGCGCCCAAGGAGCCGCTTGCCGAACTGGGGGTTCAGCCTGCTGCGGAGCAGGCTCCGATCGTTCCGGACCTCCAGCCCGATCCCAATCTGAAAAAGCCAATGGATCAGGATCCTGCGCAGCCGCTCAATTCGGACTCCGACGGTCAGCCCAACTGATCCCATGCCCGGCGGCAGCGCAGGTCGTGCCATGGCGAGGGCGAAGGCGTTTCTTGGGCTATGGCTGCCTGCTATGGCCGTCCTGTTGGCAGGATTGTGGCGCGCGTGGCAGACCGGGCAAGCCGATCCGTGGGACTGGAGCATTGCTGTCGCCGGATTGATGGCGCTGATCGGCTTTCTGTTGGCGAATCGCACTATCGTCATGCTGATCTGGATCGCGCTTGGCGTCGTCGCGCCTGTGCTCGTCTTTTGTGCGATGGCCTCAGGACAGCTGCGGCTGTTGCCGAGCTTGGGTCTGGCGCTCACGGCGCTGTTGCCCCTCGTCGCTGCCGCCTGGTTGCGCCACCCGCCCATATTGCGAGGGCGCATGGCGGCCATGGGGATGATCGTTGCTGCAGGGGCAATTCTCTATTTCGGCCCCGCATCATCCCTGGCCGCTGCCGATGCCCGTCCAAAGCTTGCCGTGCTTACAGGGTTGCCTCTGTTCTGGGACGAAATGGGCCCGGCTGGGACAGGCCCGCGCGATGCGCCCATCATCACTGTCCTTCGTACGCGCTTTACGGTTCTGCCGCTGGATGATCCGCGCGACTTGCCCGGGACGGGCGCACGGCGTCTTTTGATCGCGCAGCCGCGCGCGCTTGCGCCTGAGCAGCTTGTCGCCATCGATACATGGGTGCGGGCCGGCGGCACGGCTCTGGTTCTTGCCGATCCCCTGCTTCGCTGGCCGTCCGACCTGGCGCTGGGGGATCGCCGCCGGGCACCAACTTCAAGCTTGCTTCAGCCCTTGCTGACCCATTGGGGCGTTGCGCCAGACCGGTTTGAATCGCGGGAAGTTCGCCAATTCCTGGCCGATGGCCGGCTTCTTACGCTCTCGGGCGCATGGCTGTCGCATGGCCGGACGATGACGGCGCGGACGATTGGGCGCGGGACATTGTTATTGATAGGAGATGCCGACCTGATCGACGATCGGCTCTGGCTTGCCGACCCGGCGCAACCGCTCAATCCGCGGTCATGGATCGCCGATACGCCGGCAGCTTTGCTCCTTTGGCTCGGCGCTGCCGCTCCGGCGCCGCGGCCATGGATGCGCACGCCTGCAGATGTGATGCTCGCGCTGCGATGGGCGATTCTGGTTGGGACGAGCTGGGCGATGGTGGGTGGGGCATTGCTCTGGGCTCGATTTACGGATAGAGATGAAGAACAAAAGGTGAAAACCAGCAAAGGAACGCGAGGAAAATCAGTCTGACCCACTTTTGACCAGCTTTTCCCATCACCTCCCGACTTTTCCCTTTTCAGTCGGCTCTATGCTTGGTAGGAAAACCAGCATTGGGGTTCGTCAGGCTTTGTGCAGTCCTATGTGTCGGATTGTCGGTTCGCGATTCCGGCAAAGGGCGGCCTGCGTCCCGGTGAAAAGGGGCCATTTTCAGGGTGTCGGACGTCATTCTCTATTCGGGCAACGCGTTCAGCGTCGCGGACGGCAAAGGCCGTTTCGTGCTGCCCCTGGAGATGCGCAAGCTGGTGGCCCAGGCCAGCGGCGGCCAGAATCGTCTGTGCCTGTCCGTTCATTTCGACAATGGCTGTGCAACCGGCTTTGGCCTGTCCCACAAGCAGTTCCTGTTCGATGAGGTCGAGAAGCTGGAGCGTCAGGCCTATGAGGCTGGCCGCGATTTCAATGCCGACCTGGAGCGCGAAAACCGACTCGGCACGATCGAGGACGTGAATTTCGACGATGGCGGCCGATTCTTCCTGCACCCCGATATCAAGGAAGAGGCCGGCATCACGGACGCGGTGTTTTTCTACGGCGTGGGTCGCTATTTCCAGATCTGGAAGCCTGAAGCCCTTGTCGAAAGTCCCGATCGTCCGGCGCTGATCCGCAACAAGGTCCGTCGCTGGGTGGACCAGCGCGCGGCCGGAGGCGGCAAGTGAGCGCCGCGCCTCATATCCCCGTGCTGCTCGACGAGGTGTTGGACGCCTTGGCGATTGCGCCGGGTGAAATTCATGTCGACGGCACCTTCGGCGCGGGTGGCTATAGCAGCGCCATGGCCCAGGCCGGCGCGCGCGTCTTCGCCTTCGATCGCGACCCCGACGCGATCCGCGAAGGAGAGGCCGTGGCCGAAGCGAACGGCATCACGCTTATCCCCGGCGAGTTTTCACGGATGGCGCAACTCCTCGCGGAGCGAGGCGTCGATCGCGTGGCGGGCGTCACGCTCGACATTGGTGTGTCCTCGATGCAGCTTGATCGGCCCGAGCGCGGTTTTTCGTTTCAGTCCGATGGCCCGCTGGACATGACGATGAGTCAGGGCGGCATGAGCGCTGCCGATTTCCTCAACTCCGCCCCGGAGGAGGATATCGCGGACGTCATCTATCGTTATGGCGAAGAACCTCGGTCGCGGCGCGTTGCACGCGCTATCGTGGATGCACGTCCGCTGGAGCGCACCGCGCAACTGGCGGCGGTCGTTCGCAAGGCGCTGGGATACAAGCCGCATGACAAAAAGGACCCGGCCACCCGCACGTTCCAGGCGATCCGCATCCATGTGAATCGCGAACTTGAAGAGTTGGAGCGCGGGCTCGAGGCGGCCGAAGCGCTGCTGGAAGAGGGCGGGCGCCTTGCCATCGTGACCTTCCACAGTCTTGAGGACCGCATCGTCAAGCAGTTCCTGCGCAATCGCAGCGGCGGTGAGGGCGGGGGCTCGCGGCATCTGCCTGAACGCACGGCCGGGCCGCAGCCTACCTTCGCCAGGCCCGCCAAGGCAGTGCGCGCCGGCGACGCAGAATTGGCGCGCAACCCCCGCGCCCGCTCTGCCACCCTGCGCAGCGCGGTTCGCACCGCAGCACCGTCGCGGCTTTCGCTTGCCCCCTCGTTGCCCCGGAGTAGCCGTGCATGATCGCCGTCAAGAGATTGCAAAGCTTGATCTGGGTGATCCTCGTCGCGCTGGGCGCCCTGGGCGCCTATATGGTTTCTCTCAAGGTCGCGACCGAGCGGAACGAGTTGATGCGCGTGCGATCGCAGATCGCCGCGACGAAGGCCGATATTCGCTATCTGGAAACGGAATTCAGCGCGCGCGCCTCCATGCGTCAGCTGGAAAGCTGGAACCAGCATGACTTCCTCTACGCGACGCCGACCGCGCAGCAATATCTGGAGGGCGAGCGGGCGCTGGCGCAGCTGGACGGCGTGCAGCCCAACGGGCCGGACTATGTCGCACCGCCCGTGATGGTGGCGATGGTCGAAACGCCCGCCGATCTTCCCTCCGCGCCGCAAAAGGCGCCGGAAAGTCCAGCGGCGACCCAGATTCGCAGCGACATTGCGATTATTCGCGAAGCCCACGCCGCCGATAATGTCGACAAGCTGCCCAAGCCTGCGCCCAAGCCACCAGTCGTTCAGGCCAAGGCGGACGCTGATGTGTCGAAGCCCAATCCGATCGCGCGCAAGGCGGAGCGGATGGCGATGCTCGACGCAAAGTTGCTGGACGACAGCACATTGGGCGATCTGACCGCGCGGGCTGACCGCGAAAAACGCAACGGCGCGCGCTGATGGCCACGATCATCGTCCAGCCCGGTGGCCCGCGCGCCGGGCGGCAGAGGGTCAACCTCACCGCCATGGCGCACAACCGGTTGATGCTCCTGCTCATCCTGTTTCTTGCTATCACAGCGATTCTGATCGGCCGGCTCTTTTGGGTCGGCGTTTTTGCGCATGGGACGGGCGGCGATGGGCCGCTGGGACCCTTCGTTCCCGCGCGCGCCGATATCGTCGATCGCAATGGCGTGCCGCTGGCGCGCACTATGGACGCCTACTCCGTATCGGTGCGCCCATCGAAGCTGATCGGCGAACCCGCCGAACTCGCCCGCAAATTACACGAAATCTTTCCCGACGAAGCCGAGGCGACCTTTTACAAGAAGCTGACCGGCAAGGGCTGGGCCTATCTGCGTCGCCGTGCTCTTCCCGAGCAGGTGGCGGCGGTCAACGCGCTGGGCGAGATCGGGATCGAATTTCCGCGCGAGAAGGAACGTCTTTATCCGCAGCGCACGCTGGCTGCCCACGTCCTGGGTTTTGCCCCCAACAGCAAAGGTGTGGGCGGCATGGGTGCGGAGGCTGCCTTCAACGACCGGTTGATCGACCCTGCGCTGCGGGGCAAGCCCTTTGCCCTTTCCATCGACAGCCGGGTTCAGGGCGCGCTTGAAAGCGAGCTTTACACCCAATTGGTGCAGACCCGCGCCAAGGGGGCGGGGGGAATCATCCTGGACGTCAATACCGGCGAAGTCATCGCGATGGCGTCGATCCCGGTCTTCGATCCCAACAAGCTTCAGAATTATGCTGGCAAGCGCTGTTCGGAATCGCCGCTCTGCAACCATATGGTGCAGGCGCGCTACGAACTGGGTTCTGCATTCAAGCCGCTCTCCATCGCCGCCGCTATGGACGCAGGCGTCGTTACGTCGATGAGCAAGCGCTATGACGCGACCGCGCCGCTCGCCGTTGCCGGGTTCCGGATCAAGGATGACCATTCGCTTGGCCGCTGGATCAACGTGCCTGAAATTCTGGTGCACAGCTCGAACATCGGCACCGCGCGGATCGCGGATGAGATGGGTGCGGAGCCACTTCAGAAACTGTTCCGCAGCCTCGACTTCGATCAGCGCGCGCCGATCGAATTCAACGAACGCGCAGGTGGGCTCTGGCCTTCCAGCTGGGGCCGCATCACGAGCATGACGGTGTCCTATGGCCACGGTATCGCCGTGACGCCGCTTCATCTCGCCACCGCCTATGCAGCGCTGGTCAATGGCGGCATGTGGCGCCCCGCCACCGTGCGCAAGCTGCGCCCGCAGGACGTGCCGCAGGGCCGCCGCGTCTTTTCCGCCGCAACCAGCGCCCGGATGCGGCAACTGTTGCGGATGATCGTGTCAGCAGGTACGGGGCGAAGCGCCGACGCCAAGGGATTCCGGGTGGGCGGCAAGACGGGTTCGGCCGAAAAGCCCCAGGAAGGCCGCTATAACAAGACTTCGCTGGTGACGACTTTCGCTTCTGCTTTCCCGATGGACAATCCCCGTTATGTCGTCGTCGCCATCATGGATGAGGCGACGGGCCAGTTCGGCCTGCGCACCGCCGCCTGGACCGCCGCGCCCGTGGTAAAGCGGGTGATCGAGCGAACGGGGCCAATGCTGGGAATCATGCCGGACGAGCGGCGCGACGTCGATATTTCCGATCTGATGCCGCTGCTGCACGGCGAGAAGGAGAAAGAATAATGCGCCTCGGGTCGCTAATCGAGGAGCTGGATGCCGAGGTCGCCAAAGCGGTAAGCGCCGCTGGCGGCCTCGACACGTCCGTCACGGGTTTTGCCATCGACAATCGCAAGGTCGCGCCGGGCACCGTTTTCGGCGCCTTTCAGGGTCTGCGCGTCAACGGCGAAGACTATATTCCCGAAGCGGTGCGGGCCGGTGCCATTGCTATCGTTGCCCGTCCTGAAGCTCAAGTGGATGGAGCGATCCACATCGCCGCCGTCAATCCGCGCCAGCTTTTCGCGCAGCTTGCCGCGCGTTTCTTTGCGCCGTTCCCTGATGTGACGGTCGCCGTCACCGGCACCAACGGAAAGACCAGCACGGTCGAACTTGCGCGTCAGATCTGGCGCATGCTCGGCCATAATGCAGCCTCGATCGGGACGTTGGGCGTCACCACCGCGGTCGATCAGGTGTCGACCGGCCTCACCACGCCCGATATCGTCACCTTCCTCGCCAATATGGCAGGCCTGCGCCGCGAAGGCATTACCCATGCCGCGTTCGAGGCGTCGAGCCATGGTCTCGACCAGTATCGCACCGAGGGCCTGCCGGTTGTGGCCGGCGCCTTCACCAATCTGTCGCGCGACCATCTCGATTATCATGGCGACATGGACAGCTATTTCGACGCCAAGATGCGGCTGTTCGACGAAGTCGTCGCGCCGGACGGTAGTGCTGTCATCTGGGCGGACGACAGCTTGTCGGAAAAGGCGATCGCGCGGGCTACGAAGCGGGGGCTTCGTGTGCTGAGCGTCGGGGTGCAGGGGCGGGCTTTGCAGCTTGCCAACCGCACTCCGACCCAGTTGGGCCAGACACTGGAGATCGAGGCGGAGGGAACACGCTACAAGGTGAATCTTCCGCTGATTGGCGCTTATCAGGCCGCCAATGCTCTGACCGCCGCGGGTCTCGTCATCGCGACGGGCGGCGATGCCGCCCGGGTTATGGAATTGCTTGGCCGGGTGCAGCCCGTGCGCGGCCGGCTGGAACGCGCCGTCATCAGCCAGACGGGCGCCCCTGTCTATGTCGACTATGCGCACACGCCCGATGGCCTGCGCGCTGCGATCGAAGCGCTGCGTCCGCATACAAAAGGCCGGCTCATCACCCTGTTCGGCGCGGGCGGTGATCGCGATGCGGGCAAGCGGCCGCAAATGGGAAAGGTCGCGGCGGACCTGTCCGATCATGTGATCGTGACCGACGACAATCCCCGGTCCGAAGAACCCAGCGCCATTCGCGCCGCCGTGCTAGCGGGCGCACCCGACGCGCAGGAAATTGGCGGCCGACGTGACGCCATCGCCGCCGCCATCGCGCAGGCGGGCGCGGACGACATCGTCCTGCTAGCCGGCAAGGGCCATGAGCAGGGCCAGATTATCGGCGACCGCGTCCTGCCGTTCGATGACGTCACCGTCGCGCGGGAGTGTGCGGGGTGAACGACCTTTGGACCTCTGCTGAAATCGCTGAAGCCACAGGCGGCGCCGCGTCGGCGCCGTTCGCCGTTTCTGGCGTTGCGTTCGACAGCCGCGAAGTGAAACCGGGCGACGTGTTCGTCGCGATGAAGGGGGAGGCGACCGACGGCCATCGCTTCGTCGATCAGGCGTTCGCGCAAGGGGCGGCGGGCGCGATCGTCAGCGACGCGGTCGATCATCCCCATATTCGCGTGACCGACAGCGCGGCCGCGCTCCAGGCGCTGGGCATCGCGTCGCGCCGGCGCATGGGCGGCAAGGTCATCGGCGTCACCGGATCGGTCGGCAAGACCGGCACGAAGGAGGCGCTGTATCTGGCGCTGGATCGCGCCGCGCCGGGGCAGGCGCATCGGTCGGTCAAAAGCTATAATAATCATGTCGGCGTGCCGCTCAGCCTGGCGCGCATGCCACGCGACAGCGCCTATGGCATTTTCGAAATGGGCATGAACCATGCCGGCGAATTGTCCGCGCTGACTCGGCAGGTACGGCCCCATGCCGCGATCGTCACGGCGATCGCGCCTGCCCATATCGAATTTTTCGGGACCGAGGCGAAGATTGCTGAGGCCAAGGCGGAGATTTTCGAGGGGCTGGAGCCGGGCGGCGCCGCGATCATTCCCTATGACAGCCCGCATGTCGCGACGCTCTATAACAAGGCGGAGCGCCACGCGGCGCGCATCCTGACTTTCGGCATGAGCGCGGAGGCTGATGTCCACGCGCTCGAAACCGTGCCAGCACCAAATGGCGGCACATTGGTGACAGCGCGGCTGCCCGATGCGGAACTTTGCTTCACTGTCGCGGCGCCGGGCGATCATTGGGTGTCCAATGCGCTTGCCGTGCTGGCGGCGGTCGAGGCGGTGGGCGGCGATCTGGCGGCGGCCGGGCTTGCGCTCGCCGAGATGCCGGGGCTGCCGGGCCGGGGGGAGCGCCGCATCCTGCCGGTCGCGGGTGGCGAAGCCTTGCTGATCGACGAAAGCTATAACGCCAATCCGCTTTCCATGGCCGCGACATTGAAGCAGCTTGGCCGTGAACATGCCGACCGCCGGATCGCGGTGCTGGGTGGCATGCGCGAACTGGGCAGCGCGAGCGCTGATCTTCATGCCGGGCTGGCCAAGCCTCTGGCCGATGGCGCAATCGATTTCGCGGTGCTGGTTGGCGCTGAAATGGCGCCGCTGGCCGACGCACTCGAAGGCACCATGGCCTATGCGCATGTGCCCGACGCCGCGAGCGCCATCCCCCTCATCGAAAAAGAAATGCGCGCGGGCGACGCGATATTGGTCAAAGGGTCCAATGGCATCGGGCTGTCGCGCCTGGTCGCCGCCCTGGGTCAGGCCGCCCGCGACGGAGAAACGAACTGATGCTGTACTGGCTGGCCCAGACCCTAGATTTCGCGGGCGTGTTCAACCTCATCCGCTATCTCTCCTTCCGTGCGGGCGCGGCGATTGCGACCGCGCTTGTCATCGGACTGGTGATCGGCCCCAAATTCATCGGCTGGCTGCGCGTCCGCCAGGGCAAGGGACAGCCGATCCGCGACGACGGGCCGCAGACGCACCTCGCCAAGCGGGGGACGCCGACCATGGGCGGCCTCATGATCCTGACCTCCATGGTGGCGTCTGTGCTGCTGTGGATGGATCTGTCGTCCATCTATGTCTGGGCCTGCCTGTTCGTGACGCTGGGTTTTGGCGCGATCGGTTTTCTGGACGATTATGACAAGGTGACGAAGGCCAGCCACAAGGGGCTGTCGGGCAAGATGCGCCTGATCTTCGAATTCCTTATCGCGGGCGTCGCGGCTTGGATGATCGTCAACCAGCACGGCAATACCGCGCTCTATGTGCCTTTCTACAATGGCCCCGCGATCGAGCTTGGTCCTTTCTATTTCTGCTTTGCCGCCTTCGTCATTGTGGCGTTCGGCAATGCGGTGAACCTGACCGATGGCCTGGATGGCCTGGCGACGATGCCGGTCATCATCGCGTGCCTGGCCTTCCTGTTGATCGTCTATCTGGTCGGCCGCGCGGACTTCGCCGAATATCTGGGCATCCCCCATGTTCCGGGTGCGGGCAACCTTACCATCCTGTGCGGCGCGATCATCGGCGCGGGCCTCGCCTTCCTCTGGTTCAACGCGCCACCGGCCGCCGTATTCATGGGCGACACCGGCAGCCTGGCGCTGGGCGGCACGATCGGCGTGATCGCTGTCACCGCACATCATGAAATCGTGCTCGGCATCATCGGCGGGCTGTTCGTCGTGGAAGCGCTTAGCGTCATCATCCAGGTCTTCTTCTACAAGCGCACCGGAAAGCGCATTTTTCGCATGGCGCCGATCCACCATCATTTCGAGCAACTGGGCTGGGCAGAGCCGACCGTGGTGATCCGCTTCTGGATCATCGCCTTCGTGCTGGCGCTCGCCGGCCTCGCCACCCTGAAGCTGCGGTAAGCGCATGATCGTATCCAGCGCCTTTGCAGGGAAAACCTACGCGGTTCTTGGCCTCGCCCGTTCAGGTCTCGCCACAGTCGAAACGCTGGTGGCAAGCGGCGCGCGGGTCGTCGCATGGGACAGCCGGGAGGAAGCGCGTAGCCAAGTCGCTGGCAAGGCGGAGCTGGGCGATCCGATGGAGATCGACCTTGCCGGCTTCGACGGTATCGTCGTGTCGCCGGGCGTGCCACTCAATCGCCATCCCATCAACATGCGCGCGAAGCTGGCTGGCGTACCGATCATCGGTGACATCGAACTGTTCGCGCTCGCCCGCCCGACCCTGCCACCGCATAAGGTCGTCGGCATCACCGGCACCAATGGCAAGTCCACCACCACGGCGCTGATCCATCATATCATCGAACAGGCGGGCTATCCCACGGTGATGGGCGGCAATATCGGCCTCCCGATTCTCTCCCAGCCGCCTCTTGAGCCGAACCTCAAAGGCGCTGGCGTCTATGTGCTGGAACTGTCCAGCTACCAGATCGACCTGACTCACAGCCTCGATTGCGACGTCGCGGTGCTGCTCAACATCACGCCCGATCATCTGGACCGTTATGACGGGTTCGAGGGCTATGTGGCGTCGAAAGCGCGGCTGTTTGCGATGCAATCGGCCGGGCACAAGGCGGTGATCGCGACCGAGGATGAGCCGAGCCGGTCTGTATCGACCCAAATCTGCGACACCAAGGGAAGTGGAGAGGATGTGGTGGAGGTAGCATCGACCCAGGTCGATACCACCGAGCAGCTTGCATGGCCCGCCCTCCAAGGGCCGCACAATGCGCAAAATGTCGCCGTCGCAATGGTAACGGCCGCCGTATTGGACATCGATCCCGTCACGACCAAAGCCGCCCTCGCCAGCTATGCCTCGCTCCCCCACCGGATGCAGACCGTCCGCACCCTTAACGGCGTCCTCTACGTCAATGACAGCAAGGCGACCAACGCCGCGTCCACCGCGCCCGCGCTCGCCGCCTGGCCCGCCAAGGACGGCAAGCCGCGCATCCACTGGATATTAGGCGGCGTCGCCAAGTCCGACAATCTGGACGAATGCGCCCCGCATTTCGGCAATGTCGCCCACGCCTACACCATCGGCGAAGCGGGGCATATGTTCGCCGATCTGCTGCGCCCGCATATGGCGGTGGATGACAGCGAAATGCTAAGCGCCGCCGTCCGCCGCGCGGCGCGTATCGCGCAACCGGGCGACGTCGTGCTGTTGTCGCCCGCGTGCGCCAGTTTCGACCAGTTTCGCGATTTCGAGGCACGTGGCGATGCCTTTGCCGCAGCGGTCGCGGCGCTGGAATAGGGAAAGACCCAGGGGCGATGAGCAAGAGGGGAACAGGGATGTCGAAGGCCGGTGAACTGGTGAAGGGTTTCCGCACCCGCACGGTTCCGCGCGAGCGCACCGCGCTCGCCATCTGGTTCTGGGAAATCGACCGCGTTCTCCTGTCGCTGATCGTCGCGCTGATGGCGATCGGGCTGGTGGCGGTCGCCGCCGCGTCCCCCGTGGCGGCGATCGACCGATCGACCGCAGACATCGCCGTCAATCCACTCATCTATTTCTATCGCCAGCTGATGTGGGTGATGATCGGCCTGCCGATCATGCTGATCATCTCCATGCTGCCCCGGCTGCAGGCGCGGCGGCTGGCCATCTTCCTGTGCGCTTTCTTCTTCTTGATGCTGCTGTTCGTGCCCATATTGGGTTCTACCGTGAACGGCGCGCGGCGCTGGATAGACCTGCCCGGTTTCCGGTTCCAGCCTTCGGAATTCCTGAAGCCCGCTTATGTCGTCACGCTCGCCTGGCTGCTGTCGCTGCGCACGAAGGAGCAGAACCTCCCCGTCATCCAGCTGACCGGCGCCCTGACCCTGCTGATTTCGGCAGTGCTGATGCGCCAGCCCGACTTCGGGCAGACTGTGATCTTCATGGCCTGCTGGGGCGCGCTGCTGTTGCTATCTGGCCTGGAGATGCGCTGGATCGCGATGCTGGGCGGCGCGGGCCTCGCGGGCTTGGTCGCCGTCTACATGTTCTATGAAAATGGCCGCCAACGTATCAACGATTTCCTGGGCATCGGCGTTCAGATGGACGCGGGCCCGGATCAGACCGATCTTGCCTTCCGCACCATCACCCATGGCGGCTTTACCGGCGTGGGGCCGGGCGGGGGCCTCAACAAGTTCCGCCTGCCCGAAGCCCATACCGACTATATTTTTTCCGTAATCGGCGAAGAATTCGGCCTGCTCGCCTGCATCGCCATTGCGTGCGTCTACCTCGCGATCATCGTGCGCGTGCTGTTGCGCCTCCTTGATGAAGAAGATGTCTTCACCATTTTGGCGGCCGCCGGCCTCACAACCCAGTTCGGGCTTCAGGCGATCATCAACATGGGCGTCAATGCGCAGATATTTCCGTCCAAGGGCATGACGCTCCCCTTTATCAGCTATGGCGGCTCCTCTATGCTGGCGCTTTGCACCGGGGTCGGCCTGCTGCTCGCCTTCACGCGGCGCAATCCCTTCATGGGCCGGCATACGGTGGTCAAATGGAGTGGTCGATGAGCATTTCCCGTCACTTCGTCCTCGCCGCCGGCGGGACGGGGGGTCATATGATTCCCGCCCATGCGGTGGCGCAGGAACTGATGGCGCGCGGCCATCATGTCGCGCTCGTCACCGATGAGCGTGGCGCCAAGATTCCCGGTATTTTCGAAAGCGCGCAGGTCCATGTCATGCCGGCGGGCCGCATGACCAGGAACCCGGCAAGCTGGCCGGGTGCGGTCAAGGCGATCCTTGCCGGGCGCGCCATGGCTCGCCGCCTCAACGAAACCTTTCGCCCGACCGCCGTGGTCGGCTTTGGCGGTTATCCCGCTATGCCGGCGCTGCTGGGAGCCTTGGCGGACGGCATTCCGACTGCGATCCACGAACAAAATGCCGTGCTGGGACGGGTCAATCGCCTGCTCGCCGGCCGGGTCGATGCAATCGTCACCGCCTATCCCGATGTCGAGCGCCTGAAATCCCGCCACGCCGGCAAGGTGCACCTGATCGGCAATCCCGTGCGCGAGGAAGTGAAGCAGTTGCGCGAGGAGGAATTCCCGGCGCTCACTGATGAAAGCGTGTTCCGCCTGCTCGTCATCGGCGGCAGCCAGGGCGCATCCATTCTGTCTAATGTGGTGCCCGAAGGCCTGTCGATGCTGCCCGTCGCGCTTCGCCGTCGCCTGCAAGTGACGCAGCAGTGCCGCGCCGAGGATATTGATCGCGTGCGCAAAACCTATGCGGAGATGGAAATCCCTGCTGACCTTGCCACCTATTTCAACGACGTGCCCGAAAAGCTGGGCTGGTCGCATCTGGTGATCGCGCGAGCCGGCGCATCGACGCTGGCGGAACTGACGTGCGCTGGCCGCCCCGCCATCCTTGTCCCGCTGCCCAGCGCGATGGACGATCATCAGACCGCCAATGCTCGTGAAATGACGCAGTCCGGTGGCGCGCGCACGATCCCGCAAAGCCGCTTCACCGCGGTTGAACTGGCCAAGCAGATGCAGAAGATGGCGATGGAGCCAGGCGCGCTCCAGAATGCGGCCAAGCGTGCCTGGAACTGCGGTCGCCCGGATGCCGCGCGCGATATGGCAGACCTGCTGGAAAGCATCGGCCGTGCGCCGATCATGAATGATCCGGTCAAGGTCGGTCCGACGCCCACAACGCTTAATCTCCAGGGAGTTCCCGCATGAAGGGTGTCGGCACCGACATCGGCACGATCCATTTCATCGGCATCGGCGGCATCGGCATGTCCGGTATTGCCGAAGTCATGCATAATCTGGGCTATAGCGTGCAGGGCTCGGACGTGGCCGAAGGCTATGTCGTGGAAGGGCTGCGGGCCAAGGGCATCAAGGTGATGATCGGTCACAAGGCCGAAAATCTGGGCGATGCCGCCGTGGTCGTGACCTCGACCGCGATCAAGCGCGGCAATCCCGAAGTGGAACTGGCGCTCGAAACCCGCGTGCCTGTGATCCGCCGCGCTGAGATGCTGGCCGAATTGATGCGGCTGAAATCGACCGTCGCGGTAGCCGGTACGCATGGCAAGACCACGACCACGTCGATGATCGCAGCGCTCCTCGATGCGGGCGGGGTCGATCCGACGGTCATCAACGGCGGCATCATCAACAGCTATGGCTCCAACGCACGTCTGGGCAATAGCGACTGGATGGTTGTGGAAGCGGACGAAAGCGACGGCAGCTTCCTGCGGCTCGACGGCACCATCGCGGTCGTCACCAATATCGATCCTGAGCATCTCGACCATTATGGCAGTTTCGACAGGGTGAAGGACGCCTTCGTCGAATTTGTCGGCAATGTGCCCTTCTATGGCGCGGCGCTGCTGTGTCTCGATCATCCCGAAGTGCAGGCGATCCTGCCGCGCGTGCAGGACCGCCGCATTGTCACCTACGGTTTTTCGGCGCAGGCCGATATTAGGGGCGAAAATGTCCGGCCAGTGCCGGGCGGGAATCTCTTCGACGTGCTGATCCGCGATCGTGACGGCCATGTCGAGAAGATCAGCGATATCCTGCTGCCGATGCCTGGCCGGCATAATGTGTCGAACAGCCTCGCCGCCATCGGCGTTGCCTTGCAACTGGGCATCACCCATGATGTCATCTGTACGGGATTTGAAAAATTCGGCGGCGTGAAACGCCGCTTCACGAAGGTAGGTGAGGTTCAACTTGAGGGCGGCGTCGCAACCGTCATCGACGATTATGGTCACCATCCGGTCGAGATCAGGGCCGTGCTCGCCGCCGCGCGCGAAGGGGCGCTCGGACGCGTCGTCGCCATAGTCCAGCCGCACCGTTTCACCCGCCTGCGCGACCTGATGGATGAATTCCAGCAGGCGTTCAACGACGCCGACATCGTCTATGCCGCGCCCGTCTATGCCGCGGGCGAACAACCCATCGAAGGCGTCGACAGCGCCGCGCTGGTCGCGGGCTTGAAGCGGCGCGGCCACCGCCATGCCGCGACCGTCGCCGATGCCGCCGATCTCGCCGCCCAGATCGCCGCCGATCTTCAGCCCGATGACATGATCGTCTGCCTCGGGGCGGGCGACATCACCAAATGGGCCGCCGGCCTGGCTGCCGCCATTTCGGCCAAGAGCAAGGAGACCGCCTGATGTTCGAGCTTTTTGCCGTAGGCCTGGAAATGCAGAAGCGCATGATCGACGTTCAGATGCGCGGCGTGGAAGCAGCGCGCGACATGGTCGAGGCCGCGCAACGCCAGGTTGAAGGCGGCATGTCGGCTGTTCAAGCGAACGAGTCCGGCATGAGCGCGATGCAAAAATGGATGAGCCTGTGGGGCTTGCGCTCTTGACAAGGACGCATGCTCTTCCCGCCGTTCGGGGTGTGCTCAAGCCCGCTGCGTCGCTGGCTCCGCTTGTCTGGTTCAAGACGGGCGGTCCGGCGCAATGGCTGTTCGAGCCGCAGGATGCGGACGATCTGTCTGACTTTTTGGCGCAGCTTGACCCCGACATGCCGGTCATGGCGCTTGGCCTTGGCTCCAACCTGATCGTGCGCGATGGCGGCGTGCCGGGGGTGGTCGTTCGGCTCGGCAAGCCGTTCGCAAAGGTCGAACGGCAGGACGAAACTACGCTGGTTTGCGGCGCTGGCGCGTCCGGCATTCTCGTCTCATCGACAGCGCGCGATGCGGGCATCGCCGGGCTCGAATTCCTGCGCTCCATTCCCGGCACCGTTGGTGGCTTTGTTCGCATGAACGGCGGCGCTTACGGCCGCGAGACAGCGGATATCCTGTTGGAGTGTGAGCTGGTGCTGCGATCGGGCGAGCAGGTCACTTTGCTCAACCGCGACCTTGCCTACAGCTATCGCCACTCCAATCTCACCGACGGCGCGATCGTGGTCAGCGCGACTTTTCGGGGGCATCCCGGTGAATCGGCCGCGATCCAGGCCGAAATGGACCGCATTGCAGCCGCGCGGGAGGAAAGCCAGCCACTACGCAGCAAAACCGGCGGTTCTACCTTCAAGAACCCGGATGGTCACAAGGCCTGGCAATTGGTGGACGAGGCCGGCTGTCGCGGGCTCCAGATCGGCGGCGCGCAGGTGAGCGAGAAACACACCAATTTCCTGCTCAATACCGGTGGCGCGACCAGCACTGACATCGAAGCGCTGGGCGAAGAGGTTCGCCGCCGCGTTCGGGAAAAGAGCGGGATAGACCTGGAATGGGAAATTCAGCGCGTGGGGATGGCCCAATGACGCGCGGCCCCTGGCATGTCGCCGTCCTGATGGGTGGCTGGTCGGCGGAGCGGCCGGTGTCGCTGTCAAGCGGGGAGGGTGTGGCCAAGGCGCTGGAGTCGCGCGGCCACAAAGTCACCCGCATCGACATGGACCGCAACGTGGCGCAGCGCCTTGCCGAAACGAAGGCAGACGTCATCTTCAACGCGCTGCACGGCGTCCCCGGCGAAGATGGCACGGTGCAGGGCATGATGGACCTGATGGGCTTGACCTATACCCATAGTGGCCTTGCCACCTCCGTCATCGCGATCGACAAGCAACTGACCAAGCAGGCGCTGGTCCCGCACGGCATTCCCATGCCCGGTGGTCATGTCGTGGAAAGCGAAAGCCTTTTCACCGCCGATCCACTGCCGCGCCCCTATGTGCTCAAACCCGTCAATGAAGGCAGTTCGGTCGGTGTGGCCATCGTCACGGCGGAGGGCAATTACGGTAATCCGATCGCCCGCGATGCCGTCGGCCCGTGGCAGGATTTCCCCGAACTGCTGGCCGAACCCTATATTCGCGGCCGCGAACTGACGACCGCCGTGCTGGGCGATGAAGCGCTGCTCGTGACCGAACTACGGCCCAAAAGCGGCTTTTACGACTTCGACGCCAAATATACCGATGGCATGACAGAGCATGTCTGCCCGGCCGATATTCCGATCGAGATCAGCGAAGCCTGCAAGGTGATCGCGCTGCACGCCCATCAGCTGCTAGGCTGCAAGGGCGCATCGCGCGCGGATTTCCGCTGGGATGATGCGCGCGGGCTGGACGGCCTCTTTCTGCTGGAAGTGAATACGCAGCCGGGGATGACGCCGCTCAGCCTGGTGCCTGAACAGGCGGCCAAGCTGGGCATCGACTATGCGAGCCTGGTCGAAACGATCGTGGAGGAGGCGCTGAACCGCGCCGGGGCGGCACACAGGACGGGGCAGGGGCATGGCTGAAGCACGGATAAGGCGCGGCGGCACTACCCGCATGAGCAGCAAGGACAATGCCGCCGGCCGTGGCGGTCGGGGACGATCGCTCAAGCGGCAGAGCTGGGTCGACAAGCTGATCGAGCATCTTCCGGTCAGCGAAGCGACACTCCAGCGCATGGCGAGCTGGACCATCGTGGGCATTTTCGGCGCGATCCTGGTCGCCATCGCCATCTATCTGGGCCTGCCGGAGGTCGCGCGTCAGCAGGCGGCCGACATGGCCGCGCGCGCCGGTTTCGAAGTTGAAAAGGTCGAAGTGCGCGGTGTCGAGCGCATGGACGAACTGCCGGTCTACAATATCGCGCTGGGACAGGTGGACCGGTCGATGCTCTCGCTTGACCTTCCGCATGTGCGCCAGCAAATGCTGAAACTGGGTTGGGTCAAGGATGCGCGCATTTCCCGTCGCCTGCCCGATACGCTGGTCGTCGATATCGTTGAGCGGGACCCGGTCGCCGTGTGGCAGCATGACGGACAACTGCACCTGATCGACGTGTCGGGCGTGGTGCTGCAATCGGTATCGGCCAGCGCCATGCCGGACCTGCCGCTTGTGGTTGGCCCCAATGCGAACCGGCAGACTGCGGGCCTCAACAAGCTGATGGAAAATGCGCCTGCGCTCAAACCCATGCTGGCTGGGGCGACCTGGGTCGGCAACCGGCGCTGGGATTTGCGTTTCCAATCGGGTGAGACGCTGTCCCTGCCGGAAGGCGACACACAATCGGCGTCCGCGCTGGTGAATTTCGCACGAATGGACGGGGTCAACCGACTGCTTGGACGCGGCATCGTTCGCTTCGACATGCGCGACCCTGATCGGTTTGTCCTGCGCCTGCCGCAGGGACGCGTGGAGGAAAAGCCGATCGAGGCCGCCACGAGCGCTGCCGCGCAGCCTATCGGTGAGGAAGGCTGACAGCCATGCCGCAGCCCAAGGTCGAAAAGCTCATCACGGCCGTCGACATAGGCTCCTGGAAGGTGTCCGCGCTGATCGCCGGGCGCACCGATACGGGTGAACTGGCGATCCTGGGCACAGGCCAGCGGGAAAGCCGCGGCGTGCGCCGCGGCTTCATCGCCGACATGGAGCGCACCGAACTGGCCGTGCGGGAAACCGTCGAGCAGGCCGAGCGCGTGGCGGGCACCAATATCGAGGATGTGTGGGTCAGCTTTTCGGGCGGCAGCCTGGTCAGCGATGTCGTTACGGTTGAACGCGACATGGGCGGCTATCGCATCGAGCAACCCGATATCGACGATCTGCTGACGACCGGACAACAGGGCATCGACCCCGATGGCCGCATCGTTCTTCATGCGCAGCCGACCTGCTTCACCATCAATGGCAAGGTGCCGGTCAAAAAGCCGCTGGGCATGCATGCCGACCTGCTGGGCGTCGATATCCATGTCGTCCTGGCCGACGGGGCACCGCTCGCTAATCTCGACCTGTGCGTGCGCGGGGCGTATCTCAACGTCAATTCCATCGTCGCCTCTCCCATCGCGACGGGCCTTGCCTGCCTGTCGGAGGAAGAGCGCGACCTGGGCGTCGCGCTGGTGGAAATGGGCGCGGGCGTGACCAATGTGTCGCTCTATGCCGGGGGCATGCTGGTGGGCTTGCATTCGATCCCGATGGGCGCGTCCGACATCACTGACGACATTGCATCCTCCTTCGGCATTCGCCGCAGCCAGGCGGAACGGATCAAATGCTTCTACGGATCTGCGATGCAGAATCCGCGTGATTTTCGCGAGATGATCGAGATCGCGCCGCCCCATGGCGACGTCGCGGTGCCAGGACAGGCGGCCGGCCCTAATGCGGAAGGCGGCAAGATCACGCGCGCGGCGCTGGTCGGCGTGATTTGCGAGCGGCTGAACCAGATCATGACCGAAGTGAATGCGGCGCTTGCCGGGATGGGCTTTAATTCGACCGGCCGCCAGGTGGTGCTGACCGGCGGTGGCGCGGAAATGAAGGGCATCGCCGATTACGCGCAGGGCGCGCTCGGTCGCGCGGTACGGATCGGCCGACCCCGGGGCCTGTCCGCCATGCCCGAAGCACATAGCGGCCCGGCCTTTGCAACTTTGGCCGGCCTGGCGCTTTACGGTGCTTCCAACCCGGTTGATCTCCGCACGATGGCGCCCGCGCCGCAGACCGTGCATCGGCTGGGAACGCCGCTCTGGTGGCAGCGCATGATGCGCGCGATCAAGGCGAACTATTGAACGATTTTTGGCAAAGACGAAATTAGGTGGTGAATCCCCTATTTTCTGGTGTTAACGAATGATGACGGTGTCGCTTCCTGACGAGGAAGCTGAGGGAGCAGAATATATGAGCATTGAAATCAGCCCGCCCCATGTGGACGAACTGAAGCCGCGCATTGCGGTGATCGGTGTCGGCGGTGCGGGTGGCAATGCCATCGCCAACATGATTGCCGCGTCGGTCGAGGGGGTCGATTTCATCGTCGCCAATACCGATGCGCAGGCGCTCAACAGCTCACCCGCCGAACGCCGCATTCAGCTTGGCCCGCAGATCACCGAAGGGCTGGGCGCGGGGTCGCGCCCTGAAATCGGCAAGGCCGCGGCCGAAGAGACCATCGCCTCGGTCGAAGAGGCGCTCAATGGCGCGCATATGTGCTTCATCACCGCTGGCATGGGCGGCGGCACCGGCACGGGCGCTGCCCCAGTTATCGCCAAGGCCGCGCGCGATCGCGGCATCCTGACCGTTGGTGTCGTGACCAAGCCCTTCACCTTCGAAGGCAATCGTCGGATGAAGTCTGCGGAAAGCGGTATCGAGGAATTGCAGAAGCATGTCGATACGCTGATCGTCATTCCGAACCAGAATCTGTTCCTGATCGCCAATCCGAACACGACCTTTAAGGAAGCGTTCCAGATGGCAGACGAAGTGCTGCAACAGGGCGTGCGTTCGATCACCGACCTCATGATCATGCCCGGCCTCATCAACCTCGACTTTGCAGACGTGCGGTCGGTGATGGGTGAAATGGGCAAGGCCATGATGGGCACCGGCGAAGCCGAGGGTGACGGCCGCGCGCTCCAGGCGGCCGAAAAGGCGATCGCCAACCCGCTTCTTGACGGCGTTTCGATGCGCGGGGCCAAGGGCGTCATCGTCTCGATCGTCGGCGGCGACGACATGCGCCTGATGGAAGTGGACGAGGCCGCGAACCATATCCGTGAGCTTGTGGATCCCGACGCGAACATCATCTGGGGCAGCGCCTTCAACGACAATCTCAACGGCAAGATCCGCGTGTCGGTGGTGGCGACCGGCATTGATAATGAGGTCGGCAGCCAGGCCGCACCGCTGACCCAGCCTTTCAGTTTCGCCAGCCGCCCGTCCGTGTCGGTCCCCCAGCAGACGGCGCGCCCGGCAGCCGCTGCTCCTGCCTCTGCGCCGCAGGCCGCACCTACGCCGCCGAGCGAGCCGGAAACGCTGGAACTGGACGTGCCGGCGGCCCCGCCCTCTGCGTCCGTAACCCCCCAAGCCGCACCGACGCCGGCAGCGACGCCTTTCTCGCCGCCCAAGCCGGCTGCGGTATTCTCGGATGAAAGTCCGGACGAGGACGAACTGGTTCTGGGCGCCGATAATGCGGAACCTCCCGCACCGGCTCCGGCGCCCGCTCCCGCCCCTGCGCAACCTGCTCCGCGGGTCGCCACGGGAGGTACGCTGTTCGAACGGATGGCGGGCCTGACGCGTGGGTCGGAAAAAACGGCTGGTGCAGGCTCCGACGATGCCGCTCCGGGTGTTGATATCCCTCGGTTCCTCAATCGTCAGAATAACCAATAAGGCCCGGTGCGGCGATGGCCGCGCCTCATGTCATAAAGCGCGTCGTCGGCCATCCGGATCGGCCCGGCGCGCTTTTTGGTCCGGCTGATTTCCCATTCGCCATGGCATGGGCTAAGGGGGGAATGTGACTAAGTCTCTTCCCTGGATTCTCGCCGCGCTCTTCCTTGCGCCTCCCGCTTTTGCCCAGACCGATCAGGCCGATCTTGTCCCGCCGCTGGGCGCTGCCGACCTTAATCGCAACCTTGCGCGGCTGGCCTCCAACCCGCGCGATGTCGACGCGATGATCGGCGCTGGCGAAGCTGCGCTTGCGCTGGATGATCCGCACGGTGCCGCTGGATTCTTCGCCCGCGCCGATGCGATCGCCAGCGGCAATGGCCGTATCAAGGCGGGGCTGGCGCGGGTCATGCTCAAGCTGCAAAATCCCGCCGAAGCTGTGCGATTGTTCGACCAGGCGCAGCGGCTGGGTTTCCCTGATACGAGCATCCTGATGGAACGCGGCCTTGCGCGCGACTTGACGGGCGACCAGGCGGGTGCGCAGCGTGATTATCAAGCCGCCTTGGCGCGTTCTCCCGACAACGCCGAACTGCGCCGCCGCTATGCCGCTTCGCTCGGCATATCGGGTCAGGTGGACGCAGCGGAAAGCATGCTGGAGCCGCTGCTCTACAAGAGCGATCGGGCTGCATGGCGGTATCGGGCGTTCATTTATGCCATGAACAATCGTCAGGCCGATGCCAAGAAAGTGGCGGAGCAGGCGATGCCAGCGCGGCTTGCCGCGGCGATCACCCCCTATATGCAGAAAATGCCCTATCTGACCGCACAGCAAAAGGCGGCGGCGGTGCATTTTGGCCAATTCCCCTCGCAGGTCGGCACCACCGTTGCGGCAGTCACCCCGACCACGCCGCCCCCAGCAGCAACGTCGGCAACGCCTGCATCTGCGCCTGCCACGCAGATCGCGCAGGCCCCGACGCAATCCGCGCCATCGCGGTCCCGTCCGCTCAGCCGTGCGGAACAGCGGCGGCAGCGGCGAGAGGCTGCGCGCCTGGCGCGTGCCGAGGGGCGTCAGACGCCCATGCCTGCGCCTCGTCCGTCGGCTTCAAGCCAGCCTGCGCCGACCCCGACCGCGAGTCCCGCCAACTCTGGCGCTGCGACCCAAGTGGCGCAGGCGCAGACCGTCCAATCGCTGCCTGCCCGTGCGGCCCAGCCTGTCGTGCAGCCCTTGCCTCGGACGCCCAGTGCCGCTTCTCCTTCCGAATCCCCGTCGATGGCGCGCGCTGCCGCGCCCAGCGTGCAGGGACCGCCTGCGCCGGGGTTCGCATCGATCGAAGACAAGACACCCGCAGCCGCCGCGCCTGCCGCTACGCCCGGCGTGCAGGATACTGCCGTCGATGGGGCCGCATCGCCGCCGACCGTTACGCAGCCGTCAGTTGCTGCGCCCACGCCGGCCGCCAGCCAGCCCGCGCCCCCGGCACCCGACCCGCAAGCCACGCGCACCCTGGCCGACATCATTCGCGCGATTGACGTGCCTGAGGCCGAGCGGCAGGCGACCGTCGCGGCCGTGGATCTGAACGAGATTGCCGCCATGCAGGCAGCGCGCCGCGCTGAACGCCAGGCCGCCGCTGCGGCTGCTGCGGCAAAAGCCAAGAAGGAGGCGGCCGCCAAGGCAAAGGCCGAAGCCGATGCCAAGGCCAAGAAGGAGGCGGAGGAGAAAAAGCGCCTCGCCGCCAATCCCTCACGCAACTGGCTGCAAGTCGGCGTAGGGCAGAGCAAATCTGCGCTCGCCTTCACGATGAAGCGGTTGCGCGGTAAATATGACAGCATCGCGCCGCAGGATGCCTGGACGGCCAGCTGGGGTCAGACCAACCGCCTGCTGGTCGGGCCATTCCCCAGCTTTACCCGCGCCAGGGAACTGGAAACCAAGCTCAAGGCTGCCGGCGCTGACGTGTTCGCGTGGAAAAGCGATGCGGGAGAGGTAGTCGAGAAGCTGGCTGGCGAGTAAGGGGCGGGCATGACGCTGCTCGCCCCCTATGCCTGCCATCCCGCCGCAAGCCGCGGCCGCCTTCATGCCGAGCCGGGCGGGGAGATGCGTGGACCGCGCGACGTATTCCAGCGCGATCGCGACCGCATCAT
The DNA here is from genome assembly GCF_020782245.1 of Sphingobium soli. GTDB lineage: Bacteria > Pseudomonadota > Alphaproteobacteria > Sphingomonadales > Sphingomonadaceae > Sphingobium > Sphingobium soli. Next base: position 352,604 of record NZ_JAJGNP010000001.1, on the reverse strand, counting down.
CCATTCAATCGCCTTTCGTCGCCTACGCCACAAGACACAGGTGTTCGTCTCCCCCGATGGCGACCATTATCGCGTCCGCCTGACGCACAGTTTGGAGGTGGCGCAAATCGGGCGTACCACCGCGCGAACGCTGGGCCTTAACGAAGACCTGACCGAAGCCTTGTGCCTGGCGCACGACATCGGCCATCCGCCCTTCGGCCATGCCGGGGAGGACGCGCTCGAGGCGGCATTGGACCAGCATGGCGGGTTCGACCATAATGCTCATACACTGCGCACGCTCATGCTCCTCGAAAGCCCCTATCCGCGTTTTCGCGGGCTGAACCTCAGCTGGGAAATGCTCGAGGGTCTGGCCAAGCATAATGGTCCGGTCGCCCGCCCGGGATGGGCAATGCGGGATCTTGACGCGCTCTTTCCGCTCGACCTGACAAGCCATGCCTCGCTCGAGGCGCAGCTCGCGGCGATTTCGGACGACATCGCCTATGACAATCACGACATTGATGATGGCTTGCGCGCCGGCCTGCTGACACTGGAGCAACTGCTCGAAGTGCCGTTCGTGCACGACTGCTGGGACAGGGTCCGTGCCCGCTATCCCGACGTCCCGCAGGACCGGCTGCTGCGCGAACTGGTGCGTGAACAAATTGGCGTGATGGCCAACGATCTGCTGGAAACGACCCGGCATAATATCGCGGATGCACGTGTCGAAACCATCGACGATGTGCGCGCGCTCGGCCGCACGCTGGTCTGCTTCTCGCCTGACCTCGCCGCGCAGGAACGGGCGCTCAAGCGGTTCATGTACGCGACCCTCTATCATCATCCCGACCAATTGGCGGCGGCGGATCGGGCGCGGGTGATCGTGACCGGCCTGTTTCGCGCCTATCAGGATGACCCCGCGTTGATGCCGGCCGAATGGCGCGACGAGTGCGCGCTGGAGGAACCCACCCGCAGCCGCCATATCGCCGACTTCATCGCGGGCATGACCGATCGTTACGCGGAAAAGCGGCACCGGGAAATCTACGGCGCGCTCGCGCTCATCGATTGACGCGCCCCGTCCTTTGTCGCAATGCGCTGTTTGTCTCCGGCGGATTCGTCCGCCGGGCATGATGCGGGAGAGCATGGGCGGCCTTTGAGGCACAGCCCGTCGCCGAAGGAGCAACCGCCCCGGAATCTCTCAGGCCAAAGGACCGCATCGTGCGCAAGGCACTCTGGAAAGCGGACGCGCTTCTCGCCCGTCCCACCGAAGGGGTAAGCTGGTCGGCCACAAGGCCGCTGGTCAAAGCTCTCAGGTTCCGTGACAGAGGGGGTGGCAGCAATCCGGCCGATCAGGCAGGATGACGCTGTCGCCATATCCTCATGCACGGAGGCCGCATCCATGTCCGGCACTGACGACGTCACCCATATCGAAGAAGAGCTGCCGTTGCAGACATTGCCGCTCGATGCCTGGCATCGCGACAGGGGCGCGCGCATGGTCGGCTTTGCCGGCTACCACATGCCGATCCAATATGAAGGCATCATGGCCGAACATGGCTGGACCCGCGAACATGCCGGCCTGTTCGATGTCAGCCACATGGGCCAGTTGACCTTTACGGGCGACGGCGTCGACGCCGCGCTGGAGCATCTGCTCCCCAGCGACATCAGGGGATTGAAGCCCTTTCGCCAGCGTTATTCGATGCTGCTGGACGACGAAGGCGGCATATTGGACGACCTGATGGTGTCGCGCCTGGGTGACGGCGCGTTCGACGGGGCAGACATCTACATGGTCGTCAATGGCGCGACCAAATATGACGATATTGGCTGGATGATCGAGCATCTCCCTGACGAAGTCACCATGAACCATATGGATGAGCAGGCCCTGCTGGCGCTTCAGGGGCCTGAAGCCGGCGCTGCGCTGGCCAGCCTGATCCCGGAAACGGCCGATCTGCTGTTCATGCAATCGGGCCTGTTCACCTGGCGCGGCGTGTCGCTGTGGATCAGCCGGTCGGGCTATACTGGCGAGGACGGTTTTGAAATCAGCCTGCCGGGCGATGATGCGAGGCTGTTGGCCGACGCGCTCTGCGCGCTGCCGCAGGTGAAGCCGATCGGTCTAGGCGCGCGTGATTCACTGCGGCTGGAGGCGGGATTGCCGCTCTACGGTCATGATCTGACGCACGCCGTCAGCACCATCGCAGCGGACCTGGGCTTTGCCATCCAGAAGCGCCGGCGTGAGGAAGGCGGCTTTATCGGCCATGCACGCGTGATGAAGGAACTGGCCGATGGGCCGGGTGCGCGCCGGGTCGGGTTGCGGGTCGAGGGGCGTCGGCCCGCGCGTGAAGGCGCCAAGATCTTCGCCGGATCGGTCGAGGTCGGTGAAGTCACATCGGGCGGCTTTGCCCCGACGCTTGGCGCGCCGATCGCCATGGGCTGGGTTAGCACACCTTATTCGGCGATCGACACGGCTTTGGAAATAGATGTGCGCGGCAAGCGTATTGCCGCTGTGGTCGCGCCGATGCCGTTCGTTCCGCATCGGTATCGCCGCAAGCCCTGATTTCATCATCTTTGCGAAGGGGAACATGCATATGAGCCGTTATTTCACCGACGAACATGAATGGATCGATGTCGAAGGCGACATCGCCACGGTCGGCATCACCGACTATGCGCAAGAACAGCTGGGCGACATCGTTTTCGTCGAACTGCCAGCCGAAGGCACGACCTTCGAAAAGGGCGATGATGCCGCCGTCGTCGAATCGGTCAAGGCCGCGTCCGACGTCTATGCGCCGATCTCCGGCGAAGTTGTCGAAACCAACAGCGCGCTGGAAGACGAGCCTGCGCTGGTCAACAGCGACGCCGAAGAAGATGGCTGGTTCTTCAAGCTGCGGCTGACCGACGCCAGCGAACTGGAAGGCCTGATGAACGAAGCCGCCTACAAGAAGTTCGTGGCCAGCCTTTGATGCCTGGATAAGCCCCTCCCAGTCAGGGAGGGGGAAGGGGTGGGTGGCAAGCGAGGCAAGCCTTGCGACCTGACCTTACAGGCATTGCCAGCGATTGCCGGGCAATCGCACCCACCCCCGGCCCCTCCCTGACTGGGAGGGGAGTGGAGAATGAAATTGCGCTACCTACCCCTTACCGACAGCGACCGGCAGGCGATGCTGGCGACGATTGGCGTCACTTCGATTGACGACCTGTTTGTCGATGTGCCCGCCGAAGCTCGGTTGGCCGGAACGATCCCTGATCTGCCCGATCATGCCAGCGAAATGGCGGTCGAGCGGCACATGGCCGCGCTGGCCCGGAAAAATCTGTCAGCAGGGGAAGCGCCCTTCTTTCTGGGTGCGGGCGCGTACAAGCATCATGTGCCCGCCAGCGTCGATCATCTGATCCAGCGCGGCGAGTTCCTGACTGCCTATACGCCTTATCAGCCGGAAATCGCGCAGGGCACGCTCCAGGTGTTGTTCGAATTCCAGACGCAGGTCGCGCGGCTGCTGGGCTGCGACGTCGCCAATGCGTCCATGTATGATGGATCGACTGCCTGCTGGGAAGCGATCGTCATGGCGCGGCGTATCACCAAGCGGGGCAAGGCGCTGCTTTCGTCGGGGCTCCACCCCCATTATGTCTCGGTCGCGCAGACGATGGCCAAGTTCACTGGCGACGATCTGGCCTATGAAACGCCTGAACTCGACAGCAAAACCGACAGCCAGAAGCTGATCGCGGCGATCGACAAGGACACAAGCTGCGTTGTTGTCCAATATCCCGATATTCTCGGTCGAATTGAAGACCTTACTGCGTTGGCGGACGCCGCGCATGCCGTTGGCGCGCTGCTGGTCGCGGTAGTGACGGAACCCGTTGCGCTCGGCGCGATCAAGTCGCCCGGCGCCATGGGGGCGGACATCGTCGTGGGCGAAGGCCAGTCGATCGGCGTCGGCCTGCAATTTGGCGGCCCCTATCTCGGCCTGTTCGCGTGCAAGCAGAAATATGTGCGCCAGATGCCGGGACGCCTGTGCGGCGAAACGGTGGACGCTGCGGGGAAGCGCGGCTTCGTGCTGACGCTTTCCACCCGCGAACAGCATATCCGTCGCGAAAAGGCGACGTCAAACATCTGCACCAACTCAGGCCTGTGTGCGCTGGCGTTCAGCATCCATATGACATTGCTGGGCGAAAAGGGGCTGCGCGACTTGGCCACGCTCAACCACGCGCTTGCGGTTCAGGCGGCCAATCGTTTGGCGAATGTGCCGGGCGTGACCCTGGTCAACGATGCATTCTTCAACGAATTTACGCTGGTCCTGTCGAAGGACGCGCGCGACGTGACCCGTTCGCTGGCCGACAAGGGCGTGCTGGGCGGCGTCTCGCTCGGCCGCCTCTTCCCCCACGCGCCGCAGCTTGGGCAGGGGCTGGTCGTCGCCGTCACTGAAACCGTCACGGCCGAGGACATCGAAGCCTTTGCCGCTGCGCTCACGGAGGAACTGGCATGACGATGCTCAAGGAAGGCCGCCCAACCGCCCCCACGCCCGTCGAGGAAGCCCATATGGCCCCCGCCACCGCCACCGGAAACCGCGCCCTGATGCTGGAGGAAAAGCTGATCTTCGAGATCGGCTCGACCGACACGACAGGTGTCGACTTCGCTGTCTCACCAGCGGTCGACAGCCGTCTTGGCAACCTCGCCCGCACCGACGCGATCGGACTGCCGGGCTTGTCCGAACAGGAAACGGTGCGCCACTATACGCGCCTTAGCCGACAGAATTACGCCATCGACCTGGGCCTGTTCCCGCTTGGCTCCTGCACGATGAAGCACAACCCGCGCCTCAATGAAAAGGTCGCGCGGATGCCCGGTTTCGCCGATATCCACCCGCTCCAGCCGCAATCGACCGTTCAGGGCGCGCTTGGCGTCATCAATGAACTCGCTGTCTGGCTCATCAAGCTGACGGGCATGCATGGCGTCGCCATGACGCCCAAGGCCGGCGCGCATGGCGAACTGTGCGGCCTGCTCTGCATCCGCGCGGCGCTCGAAGCACGCGGCGATGCACGGCAGGTGGTGCTTGTGCCCGAAAGCGCCCATGGCACCAACCCGGCCACCGCCGCCTTCTGCGGCTACAAGGTGGAAGATATCCCCGCGACTCCAGATGGCCGCGTCGACCTTGAGGCATTGAAAGCACGGCTCGGTCCCGATGTTGCGGCGGTGATGATCACCAACCCCAACACCTGCGGCCTGTTCGAGCGCGACATGAAGGTGATTTCCGACGCGGTCCATGCCGCCGGCGCCTTCGTCTATTGCGACGGCGCAAACTTCAACGCCATCGTCGGCCGCGTCCGCCCCGGCGACCTGGGCGTGGACGCGATGCACATCAACCTGCACAAGACATTTTCCACGCCCCATGGCGGTGGCGGTCCCGGCTCGGGTCCGGTGGTCCTGTCCGAAGCGCTCGCGCCCTTCGGCCCGCTCCCCTACACCGCTCGGATGGAGGACGGATCGATCCACCTGATCGAGGAGGAGAATGTCGGCGCGGAAATGCCACAGAGCTTTGGCCGCATGTCCGCCTTCCATGGCCAGATGGGCATGTTCACCCGCGCGCTCGCCTATATCCTGTCCCACGGCGCGGACGGGCTGCGGCAGGTGGCGGAAGACGCGGTCCTCAACGCCAATTATGTGCTGCGCAGCCTCGACGATGTGCTCGACGCGCCTTTCGGGGCAAGCGGCCCGTGCATGCATGAGGCTCTGTTCAGCGACAAGGGGTTGGCCGAAGGCTTCACCACGCTCGACATCGCCAAGGGGCTGATCGACGAAGGCTTCCACCCGATGACCATGTATTTCCCTCTGGTCGTCCATGGCGCGATGCTGGTCGAACCCACCGAAACCGAAAGCAAGGCGGCCCTCGACCAGTTCATCCTGGCGCTGCGCAGCCTGGCCGAGCGGGCGAAGGCGGGGGACGAGGCGCTGAAGGGTGCACCCTATCATGCGCCGCGCCGGCGCCTGGACGAGACGCTGGCTGCTCGTAAGCCGGTGTTGAGCTGGATTGATCCGGACCTGGCGGAAGCAGCCGAATGACGAATGAGCCGGAACCGTGGGAACCCGGTTCCGGAGCCCGCGATGCGGATAAGCGTCATGCTCCCGCCACTTTACGCAACCGTGACGCCATCGTGGCGGTACTGCGCGATGCGCTGCCGACCTGCGGGCTCGTGCTGGAAGTGGCGAGCGGCAGCGGCGAGCATGCCGTCCACTTCGCCGGGGCTTTCCCCACTCTTGGCTGGCAACCCAGCGATCCCGATCCAGCCGCGCTCGCCTCGATCGCTGCGTGGCGGGCCGAGGCAGGCCTCCCAAACCTCCGGCAGCCCGTTCGCCTGGATGCCGTCGGCGACTGGCCTGCAATGGAGGCCGCAGCGATCCTGTGCATCAACATGGTGCATATATCGCCATGGGAAGCCACGCTTGGCCTGATGAAAGGGGCAGGGGGCACGCTGTCATCCGGCGGCCTGCTCTATCTTTATGGTCCCTATACAAAGGACGGCGTCGAAACCGCGCCGAGCAACCTTGCCTTTGACGCGTCGCTCAAAGGCCGTGATCCGCGTTGGGGTCTGCGCGCGGTGGATGAAGTGATCGTGGCGGCAAAGGCGCAGGGTCTGGCTTTCGAAAAGCTGATCGAAATGCCGGCCAACAACATATCGCTCTTGTTCCGGCGCGTCTGATTGCCGGCTCTCTCACATCCTACGATCCGCAGGGAGCGGCCGCGCGGGGCGGTTCGCCCGCGGCGCAGGATAAGCAGGAGGCATCCGCCACCTCCTGCCAGACGGCACCCGCGGGTGGCTCGAAGCCACTTTCCATCCCGCCGGATAATCGTCTAGGCCGTGCGCGATGCCCAGCCAACTTCTTTCCCTCGTCACGGCCGAACTCGCCGCCCCGGCTGATCCGCGCGCTGCCGCCATGGCGGGCGCGCTGGCGGCCCGGTATCCCGACACTGCCCGCGCCGTCCTTTTTTACGGTTCCTGCCTGCGGGAGGCCAATCTCGATGGGCTGATGCTCGATTTCTATCTCATCGTGTCCGACTATCGGGCGACCTATGGGAAAAGCTGGCTCGGCCGCGCAAATGCGCTCGTTCCGCCTAACGTCTTTCCATTCGAACATAATGGCCTGATCGCCAAATATGCCGTGCTGTCGGAAGCCGATTTTGCCCGTCTGAACAGCCCGGCCGCGGACAATGTATCGGTGTGGGCGCGTTTTGCCCAGCCTGCGCGGCTGCTCTGGGCTTTGGACGATCTGGCGCGGCAGCGCGCCATCGCGGCGGTGGCGCAGGCTGCACCGACATTGTTTGCGCTCACCATGCCTATGCTGCCATCAGACACGGATATTGGCGTGCTGGACATTTGGAAGACCGGTTTCACCCTGACTTACAATGCCGAGCTACGCGCTGAGAAAAAGGGTCGGTCGTTGTCGATCGTCGATGTCGATCCCGATCGATATGAACGGTTCGGCCGCGCTGCCCTTACGCAGATTGCCGAGCAGCGCGGGACAGGGAAGGCGGGCGAGGTGCCCAACGCCTTGTCACCGGAGCAGGCCGCCGCGCATTGGCGCATGCTCCGGCGCCGTGGCAAGCGCCTGTCCGTCATCCGGCTTGCCAAGGCGAGCTTCACCTATGCCGGGGGCATCGACTATCTAGCTTGGAAGATCAATCGCCACGCCGGCACGCAGATCATGATCAGGCCCTGGCAGCGGCGCTGGCCGCTGCTGGGCGCGATCACTCTGCTGCCGCGGCTGTTGCGGGGCGGCGCGATCCGTTGAGCGTCGTGCCGACGGCCTGGGCGAGGGCCGCGAGCGTGTAGGGCTTGCGCAGCACGGGATGGCCGCCAAAATCCGCCTGATCATTGCCGTCGCCAGTAAAGCCGGTGACGAACAGAATGGGCAAATGGTGGAAGGCGGCCGGCAGCGCGCGTACCATTTCGGGCCCGGTCATGTCAGGCATCAGAACATCGCTCAGGATCAGACCGACATCGCCGTTGTTGCCGAGCAACCGTGCGGCCTTTGCCGGGTGATCGCACGCGATCGGCAAATGCCCCAATTCGCTAAGCGCCGCCATCGTTTGCCGCAGGACGCGCGGATCATCCTCCACCACCAATATGCGGGTGGGCGGGTGCTCGACCGGTGCGCGGGACAGCGACAGGCTGTCTTCGGCCAGCGGTTCCGCTTCCGTGATGCAGCGCGGCAGATAAAGGGTCACGGTGCTGCCACCTCCGGGTTCGGACTCGATGCGAATATCGCCTTCGCTCTGGCGGACCAGGCCGAATATCTGGCTGAGGCCTAGGCCCGTGCCCTTGCCCACGGGCTTCGTCGTGAAAAAGGGTTCGAACACGCGCGCCAATATTTCGGGCGTCATGCCGCAGCCATCGTCCGTCACGCTCATGCGGACATAATCGCCCGCTGCGCATTCGGCGACCTCGCCCTGCGCCAGGGTGGCGCGCGCGGTGGCAAGGATCAGCCGCCCGCGCCCCTCCATGGCGTCGCGGGCATTGACACACAGGTTCAGGATCGCATTTTCCATCTGATGCTGGTCGACGAAAATCTGCCAGCCCTGCGCTTCATGCTGAAAGGTGACGGTGATCTGATCGCCGATCGTGCGATCGATGAGATCCGCCATCCCGGCGATCAGGACGTCTGGATCGACGGCGCTGGGCAGCAGCGGCTCTGACCGGGCGAAGGCCAGCAGGCGGCGGGTCAGCGCGGCGGCACGGTTGGCGCCCTCCGTCGCATTGTCGATATGGCGCAGCGCCTCCTCTGGCTTCAGTCGCATCTTGCGCCGCGCCAGTTCCAGACCGCCCACGACGACCGCCAGCATATTGTTGAAATCATGGGCGATGCCGCCTGTCAGCTGACCAATGGCGTCCATCTTCTGCATCTGGCGCAGGCTGTCCTCGGCGGCCGCACGTTCGGTTGCCTCCAGCTTCAATTGGTCATAGGCGGCGGACAGTTCGGCGGTGCGGGCGCGCACGGCCGCGTCGAGCGAATCGGCCCGTTCGGATTCCAGTTCGGCCTGACGCCTGGCATTGCGTCGATCCGCAATGGCGACATGGGCGAACCAGGCGGCGAACAACACGCAGACCAGCAGGACGAGGCCAAACAGGCGCCAAGTCTTTCCGATCCATTCCGTGCGATCGCCGGCCAGCGACACTGCGAGGCTGCGTTCGCGCAATCGCGCATTTTCCGCAGCGATCACCCGGGCAAGCAGATCGGATATCTGTTGTAAATCCTCGCTCTTGCCAGCCTCATGGAATTTGGCGAGCGCCGTCATCTTCTGGTCATAGGTGGTGCGCAGCCCGATCTCGCTCAGTCGCTTGCCCCGTTCGGCAAAGGCGTGCTGCAACGCCTCGACATTGCCGCGCTGCCAATCCGCGCCGCGCGTGGCGTAGAAGAGCGCGCGGAGCTGGCTATTGGCGCTGCGCCATTGATCCTGAAACAGACGCCCCGTATCAGGCTCAAGGCTGATGACATAACGGGCGAGCGTCACTTCCGCCCGGGCGATCCGTGCTTCGAACCCGCGTGCAAGGGCGATGATTTCGAAGCTGCGTTGCTGTTCCGCCAACGCTTGCGCGTGATCGCGCGATGCTGTTCGGGCAGTGTAGAGCAACGTGCCCAAAGAGCCGACGAGCAGCGCGATAAGCAGCCACGGGACGACCCGACGCAGCGCGGCAAGCCATATCATGCCGCGCTGATCCGATCGCTGGTTCTGAATGTCACCATCCGCCATGGCGGTCGACCTTAGCCCAACAGAGTCGAAGGCGAAATATCCTGCGCTACATCTTCCAACCGTAGCGTTTTGCGCACGGCAAGAACATATGGCGCCGGGGGGAAGGCCTTGTCAGCCGATGGCGCCAGTTGCCTTGCCCGCCGCCTCGAACATGGTGATGATCTGTTCGACCTGATCGTCGCTATGGTCCGCGCAGAGTGAACAGCGCAGCAGGAAGGTTCCTGCCGGTGTTGCCGGCGGGCGGGCCATGTTGACGTAGAGGCCCAGTTCCAAAAGCGCCTGCCACATGGCGACGGCCTGGGTCTGATCGGTCAGGATGACCGCGATGATCGCCGACTGCGGCGTCTTCGTGCCTAGCGTGAAGCCAAGATCGGTCAGCCCTTGATGCAGCCGCTTGCTGTTTTTCCACAGATGGGCGCGCTTCTCGCCCGCATGCATCAGTTTGCGGATGCTGGTGGCGGCGGTGGCGACGACGCTGGGGGGCAGCGAGGCGGTGAAGACATAGGGGCGGCACACAAGGCGCAGCACCTCGAACTTGGGATGGTTGGATACGCAGAAGCCCCCGACCGTACCGACCGACTTGGAAAAGGTGCCGACGACGAAATCGACGTCCTTCTCAACGCCCTGCTCCTCGTACACGCCACGGCCATTGGGGCCGAAAAAGCCCATGCCATGCGCTTCGTCGACCAGGATCATGCAATTGGGATGCTTGCGGATCGCGGCGACCATGTCGGGCAGGGGGGCGATGTCGCCCAGCATCGAATATACGCCTTCCAGCACAACGAGCTTCAGCGCGTCGGCGGGCAGGCGACCCAGGCGCTTGTCCAGATCGTCCACACTGTTGTGGCGGAACCGGACAATGTCCGCGTCACCCAGAAAACAGCCATCATAGATGGACGCGTGGCTGTCGGCATCGAGCACGACATAGTCGCCCTTGCCCGCGAGCGTCGAAATAATGCCGAGATTGGCCTGGTAGCCCGTCGAAAAGACCATGGCGCCGCTGGTGCCGTAGAAATCCTTGAGGGCCTCTTCGACTTCCTTGTGGCCCTGATAGGTGCCGTTGAGCACGCGACTGCCGGTCGTGCCAGCGCCGAAATCGTCCAGCGCCTTCTTGCCCGCTGCCACCACATCGGGATCGAACGTCATGCCCATATAATTATAGGTGCCCAGCAGGATCGTGTCCTTGCCCTTGATGACGGCCTGGGTCGGCGACTTCACTTCGTCCATCACGATCGCGAACGGATCGCGCACGCCTGTCGCCAGCAGCGCCTCGCGCTCGGCGATCAGGGGATCGAATTTTGAAAACAGGTCGCGTGCGGCGAGTGTTTCCACAGGGGTGCGCGCGTCGTTCGCGGTAGCGGCTGCGTCGGTCATGTCAAATCTTCCGTTCGGTTCGAGCAGCATCGAGCAAAGTCGAGATGCGTCGGTCGAGAACTGGTTCGCCGCCCTCTCGACTTCGGTTCTCGACGAGCTCGAACCTACGCTCGAAACGAACGGACTTGCTTTTGTCGTCAGGCGGCCTTGAGTTTCTGCACCGCGTCGACCAGCTGGCCCACGGTTTCGATCTCGGCCTGCATGTTCATGGTGATGATGATGTCGAATTCATCTTCGATCGCCGCGACGAAATCCATAACCGTCAGGCTGTCCCACTCCAGATCGCCGGCAAAGCTGGTGGTCTCGGTCAGCGCGATACCCTTTTTGTTGAAGGGTTCGATCTGCGCGGCGACGCTGTCGAAGATTGCGGTGCGATCCGTCATTATCGTGAAAATCTTTCCGTCAAAACGCGGCTTGTGCCGCCTATGTCCGCCCCTTGGCAAGCGAATAAGGCGTCAATCGGGCAGCATCACGCCCGATTGTGCAAGCGACATGCGATCGCTTAGCGGAAATTGTCGGCGTAGGCCTGAATTTTCAGCGTCTTGGGCGGTGTGGGGATGAGCGTGTAGGCTATGCCATATTTGTCGGCATAGGCGATCGCGGCATCCTGCGTGGCGAAGGTCAGCTTGACCTGGCTCTGCGTGTCGCCTGACCCTGCCCAGCCGGTCAGCGGATCGGGCATCTTGGCTTCGACCTGCGCGAATTCCAGCACCCATTTATGGGTCAGCGCCTTGCCCGACTGCATAGCGTTTTTCTGGATTTGATAGATGCGCGCGCTCATCGCGTAGAAACTCCGTTCAAGACCTTGCTGCGTTGCACCAGCCGCGCGGTTCAAGTCAAGACTTGGCGCGGGCATCGGCCCTTTTGGTGCGCAAAGTCGCACTGGCGGCGGCCGGATCTTCGGGCCAGGGGTGGCGGGGGTAACGGCCGCGCATCTCTTTGGCCACGTCACGCCAGTTGCCCGCCCAGAAACCGGGAAGGTCGCGGGTCGTCTGTATGGGCCGGCCCGCTGGCGACGTAAGCGAAAGCACGAGCGGAATATGCTGGTTGCCGATCGTGGGATGGGCAGCGAGACCAAAGAGCGCCTGCACCCGCAATTCGACGCGCGGGCCGCCCTCCGCCGCATAGTCGATGGCATGGGACGAGCCGGCGGGGGATCGGAAGTCGGCAGGGGCGAGCCTGTCCAGCTGCTGCTTGCCATCCCAGCCGATCAGCCCTTCCAGCACGCCGGACAATAAAGACCGGTCTATGTCCGACAAGCGGCGCTTGCCCTGAAGGAGTGGCGGCAGCCAGTCATCCAGCGTCACCATCAGCGCCTCGTCCGACAGGGCTTCGATGCCGGCAAAGGCGGCGCGCATCCGCAACGATATTGCGGCGTCCGACCAGGGGAGCAGCGACAGACCGCCTTGCCTGACGCCATCGCGCAGCGCGGCAGCGACAGCGCCGGGATCGGGCCGATCATCGGACCCGGATGACAGGCGCACTGCGCCCAGACGCCGTTCACGCAGCGCCTCGATACCGCCATTGGCGCTGCGAAAGCGCACGGTGCGATGTTCCTGCACGCGATGACCGAACAGGGAGAGAATATCGGCTTCCGCGATCGGCGCGGCCGACAGGATGCGCGCGCCTGCGGCGCTGCCCTGCACTTCGCCCACCGCCAGCCATTCCTCGCGCGCAAGCGGGGAGAGCGGGTCAAGCCGAAAGCCGCGTCCGCCCACGCTGACCCAGTCTGCGCCATCGGCGGAGCGGCGTTTCGCCACGCGGTCGGGGAAGGCGAGGGCCAGGCACAGGCCGACCTGATGTTCGGACGCGGCGACTAGGGTGGAGCGCTGACTCTCCGCTGGGCGCGTGCTGGAACCTCCTCCGCCATGGATGGCGGGGACGAGCCTGGCCCAGCGGCGTGCCATGGCGCGGGCGGCATCTGCTCGCTTGCCGCTTTCCCGGCGCCAGCGTTGTCGTCGCAGTGTCAGGTCGGTGTCCTGCCCGCCAATTCCGCGCTCGCCCAGAAGCACGGCCACGTCGGCGGCGATATCGGCCAGCCCCATGTCGCCCCCGCGCACGAGCATATGGGCGATCCGCGGCGACAGCGGCAATTTCGCCAGTGCCTTGCCATGCGCGGTGATGCGGCCATCGTCGTCCAGCGCTTCGAGCGCGATCAGACGCCGGCGGGCTTCGTCAACCGCCGAGGCTGGCGGCGGATCGAGCCATCGCAAAGTCGCTGGATCACTGACACCCCATAGCGCGCAATCGAGCATCAGGCTGGATAGGTCGCTCTCTAATATTTCAGGCGGATCGAACGGCGGCATGCCGGCGGTCGCGGCCGCCTCCCACAAACGATAGGCAACGCCCGGTCGCTGTCGCGCCGCGCGGCCGGCGCGCTGGGTCGCTGAAGTCTGGCTGGCCCTTTCCGTCACAAGGCGGGTCACGCCCGCCGCCCGGTCGTAGCGGGGGCGGCGCGCCAATCCTGAGTCCACGACGATGCGCACCCCGTCGATGGTGAGGCTGGTCTCGGCGATGGACGTCGCCAGGATGACCTTGCGCCGCCCCTCGCGCGACGGGCGGATGGCGGCGCGTTGCGCTGCCGGATCGAGCGAGCCGTGCAGCCTGTGGATCTCTGCCGGCAGGCCCTCAACGCGCTCGGCCGTGCGATCGATTTCCGCCACTCCCGGCAGGAAGGCGAGCAGGTCGCCCTCCGCCTCCTCGGTCAGCGCGCGGCGGATGGCAGCGGCCATGTCGTCCTCGATGCGTTTTTCCGACGCGCGGCCGATATGGCGCAGGTCGAGCGGCTGAATGCGCCCTTCGCTTTCGATCACCGGCGCGTCGCCCAGCAAGGCGGCAAAGCGCGCGCCGTCCAGCGTCGCCGACATCGGCACGATGCGCAGGTCGGGTCGCAGCGCGGCCTGCGCATCCAGCGCTAGCGCAAGCCCAAAATCGCTGTCGAGGCCGCGTTCATGAACCTCGTCGAACAGGACCGCCGATATGCCCGTCAGTTCCGGATCGTCCTGAATGCGGCGGACGAATATCCCCTCGGTCAGCACCAGCAGGCGCGTGCGTGTCGACTGCCGACTGTCCATGCGCGTGGCATAGCCGACCATGCCGCCCGGCTCGTCGCCTATCATTTCGGCGATCCGCTCTGCCGCTGCCCGTGCCGCCAGCCGACGCGGCGACAATAAAAGCACCTGGCCAGTGCACCATGGTTCGGCCAGCAGCGCCGGGGCGACGGCTGTCGTCTTGCCGGCGCCAGGGGGCGCCACCAGCACCGCGCTGCTGCTGGCGCGCAGGGTGGTGAGCAGGTCAGGCAGCACGGCGTGGATCGGCAGCATTGTCATTGCGCTCACCCTGTTGCGCCGAAATTGCGCCAGCGCAAGCCACGCAAAAATTCTGGAGGCCAAGGAAAGAGTTGCGCCCGCAATCGTTGCTGCGGCACGCGGTTCTTTCGAACCTGCGGTCGGCCAATATGTGACATTGAACAGGTGGTGGAGACGATGCCCAATTTGACGGGGAATGCGGAGCGCTATCGCACCCTGTTCGAATCGATGGATGAAGGCTTTTGCATCATCGAATTTCTGGACAGTCCACATGGCCCCTTGAGCGATTACATTCATGTCGAGGCCAATGCCGCCTATGAACGGCACGCTGGCATTGCCAACGTCGTAGGTCAGAAAGTCCGCGAGATGGTGCCAGATGAGGCGGATGGCTGGGTCGAGCTGTACGGCGGCGTTCTTCACAGTGGAAATCCGATCCGGTTCCAGCGCGAACTGGTGGCGACCGGCCATCATCTGGAGGTTCATAGTTTCCGGGTTGGCCCCTTCGAGGACCGGCAGGTCGCCGTCCTGTTCAAGGACATAACTGACCGCGTGCAGGCGGAGCGCGCCCAGCGCGAACTTCAGGAGACGCTGGAAGCGCGCATCACCGAAGCATTGGCCGAGCGGGAGGAAGTGGAACTCGCGCTGCGCCAAGCGCAAAAGATGGAGGCGGTGGGTCAGCTGACCGGCGGCCTTGCGCATGATTTCAACAATCTTTTGGCCGGTATTACCGGCGCGTTCGAGATGATCGGTGTGCGTCTGGCGCAGGGGCGCGTGGGCGATGTGGAGAAATATCTGGCCGCAGGCCAGGGCGCGGCCCGCCGCGCCGCCGCACTGACGCATCGGCTGCTCGCCTTTTCACGGCGGCAGACGCTAACGCCCAAGCCGGTCGTCGTGAACCGTATGCTGGGAGATTTGTCCGAACTGGTGCGGCGTACCGTCGGACCGCAAATCAATGTAGAAACCGTCGCCGCAGCCGGCCTGTGGCCGGCGATGGTCGATGTCAACCAACTTGAAAATGCGCTGCTCAATCTGTGCATCAACGCCCGGGACGCGATGCCCGATGGCGGCACGATCACGATCGAAACCGCCAATCGCTGGCTGGACGATCGCACCGCACGGGACCATAATCTGACCGCTGGACAATATGTGACCATCTGCGTCAGCGATACCGGCACCGGCATCGACAAGGCTATGCTGGACCGGGTGTTCGATCCCTTCTTTACGACAAAGCCGATCGGGCAGGGGACGGGGCTTGGCCTGTCGATGGTCTATGGCTTCGCGCGGCAGAGTAACGGCCATGTCCGTATTTATTCCGAGGTCGGGCAGGGCACGATGGTCTGCATTTACCTGCCGCGCCATCGCGGGGAGGAAGAACAGGATATTATCCTGCCGGGCGATATGCCAGCGACAGTCGATGCCGGCGAAACGGTGCTGATCATTGACGATGAACCGTCTGTGCGGATGCTGGTGAGTGACGCGCTGACGGATCTGGGGTTTCGCTGCCTGGAGGCGGGCGACGGCCCAGCGGGACTGCGCCTGCTGGAATCGGAGGCGCGGATCGACCTGCTGGTGACGGACGTGGGCCTTCCTGGCGGCCTCAATGGCCGTCAGGTGGCGGAAGCGGCGCGCGGATTGCGGGCGGATTTGCGTATTCTGTTCATCACGGGCTATGCGGAAAATGCCGTGCTCAACCATGGCCATATCGAACCAGGCATGGAAGTGCTGACCAAGCCTTTCGCGGTTGATGACTTGCGTCGGCGCGTCGCGACCCTTTTGCAGTCGCAGTGAGGGCCAGCTTTATCCGAACAAATAAAGGTGGATAGGGTTTTTCGGATCGATCAACATCTTGGCGGTAAGCGCCAGCGACATCAGGATCAGTAGCGGTTTGATGAGCCGCGATCCAAAGCGCATCGCCAGATGCGATCCGATCTGGCCGCCGATAATGCTACCGCAGGCCATGGCCAGGCCCGCAACCCAAATCACATGGCCGCCCGCGAGCATCGTCAGCAGGCCAGCGATATTGCTTGCGAAATTAGCCGCCTTGGTCTGCGCTGTTGCGCGCAGGATCGAAAGCCCGCCCAGCGCCAGGAAGATGGTGGTATAGAAAGCGCCCGCTCCGGGGCCGAAAAAGCCGTCGTAAAAGCCGACGACGCCGATCAGGCCGGATAGCCCTGCTATGCCGATCCGGGCATGGCGGTCAGCGTCGCCCAGCTTGGGCGAAAAGGTGAAATATGCCGCCATTGCAATCAGCAGCGCGGGCATGAGGCCGGCGAGGATGGACGGATCGACCCGTTGCAACAACCATGCGCCGGCCACGGACCCGATGAAGGCTGCCATTACCGGCCCCTTATAGGTTTTAAGATCCATATGCCCACGCCGCGCATAGGCGACGCATGCGCCGAACGTGCCAAAGCAGCTTTGCAGCTTGTTCGCCGCCACGGCCTGCACAGGGGGAATGCCGGCCGCCATCAGCGCGGGCAAGGTGATGAGCCCGCCGCCGCCCGCCATGGCGTCGATGCACCCCGCCATCAATGCAGCGGCGACCAGGAAGGCGAGCGTTTCGGGGGAAAGGATCATGGCATGTCCGGTTCAGCGTAACGCCCGTTGGGGTCAAGCATGTCGAAGGGCAAATTCGTGGACGGAAAAGGCCCGCGATGATGGGCAAATCCGCGTGGATGGTTGGGGAGGAGAACGGCGATGCCGTTCCCCTCAATAGGCCCGCGCTATCGCAAATTCGACCGCTTCGGTAAGGGCCGCTTTGGCCCGGCCGGCATCAAACATCCCCAGCGCATCGATCGCCCGCTGGCCATAATGACGCGCGCGCGCCAGCGTATCGGCAATAGCACCGGTCTGGCGCAGCAGGCCGGTGGCGTGGGCCAGGTCCGCATCGCTGACGCGGTGGCCGGCAATCGCCGCCTTCCAGAAAGCGCGGTCCGCCTCGCTTCCCCGCGCATAGGCGAGGATGACAGGCAGCGTCACCTTGCCGTCGCGGAAATCGTCGCCCGCATCCTTACCCATCGTCGCTTCGTCCGATTCATAGTCGATCGCATCGTCGATCAACTGGAAGGCGATGCCCAAATTACGGCCATAGACGTCGAGCGCCTGTTCTTCAGCCTCGCTGCGATCGGCGACGACAGCGGAAATGCGGCAGGCAGCAGCGAACAAGGCAGCGGTCTTGGCGCCGATAATATCGAGATATTGTTCCTCGCTCGTGTCGATCTTGCGCTGGGCGGTCAGCTGGTTGACTTCTCCTTCGGCGATCACGGCTGACGCGCCGGACAGGATCTTGAGCACCTTGAGCGATTCCGCCTCGACCATCAGTTCGAAAGAGCGGGAAAAGAGAAAATCGCCGACCAGGACGCTGGCGCTGTTGCCCCAGATGATGTTGGCGGTCTTGCGGCCACGCCGCATGCCCGATCCATCGACGACATCGTCATGAAGAAGCGTCGCGGTATGGATGAACTCGACAGCCGCGGCCAGCTTGTAGTGGCGCGCGCCTGCATAGCCGACCAGGTCGGCGCAGGCGAGCGTCAGCATCGGCCGCAGCCTCTTGCCGCCGCCAGCGATAAGATGTCCCGCCAGTTCCGGGATCAGCGGGATGCGGGACTGCATCCGATCCAGGATCACGGCATTGACCTGATTCATGCCGTCGGCAACCAGGTTCATGATGGGGTCAAGCGACGGCGCGCTCGAAGCGCGGCCAATAGGATGGACGTTACCGGGTGCAGGTGCTGTCATGACCGCGATCATGTGGCGGTGCAAAAGCGCAAAGGCAAGCGGGAATAGCTTGCACGCCGGCCCGCGAGCAGCAAAAAGCGCCGCGACCAACCCAAGGAGCCGGCCCATGGACGAGACGTTGAAACGCTACCGCGAAAGCATCGACAATATCGACGCGGCGCTGGTGTTCATGCTCGCCGAACGGTTCAAGGTCACGCAGGCGGTCGGCGAATATAAGGCGACCCATGATCTGCCGCCGGCCGATCCGGGCCGAGAAGAGCGACAGATTGCGCGATTGCGGCAATTGGCGGCGGACGCGAAGCTGGACCCCGACTTCACCGAGAAGTTTCTGCGTTTCATCATCGATGAAGTGATCCGCCATCATGAGCGACTGCGCGAGGCCTGATCAGCCGGCGGGATAATTTTCATGGCCCGCATTGGGCCAGTGAAAACTGGTATAGGTGAGCATCGTCGAGAAGCTTTCCGACCGCACCTGGTGCCACCAGCCGATCGGGATGAAGAGCAGGTCGCCCGGCGTCAGCTGCACCTCATAACGCAGCACGTCGCGCGCTTGCGGAAACCGCTTTAGCTGGGCCTCGTCCGTTACGTCGCGTACGTCGCTGAACACATGCCTGCGATGCGCGAGCCGCCGCGTTTGCGAAGGCGGGATCAGGATCAGCCGCTTGGTGCCGGTGACTTGCGCCAGCAAATTGTTGGTGAGGTCGAAATGCAGCGGGGTGAAGGCGCCCGCGCCGCCGATCCACAACATGCCCTGCGGCTGGCGCAGATAGGCGTCGAGATGGCCGAGATCCTCATCCAGGGGCGCCAGCGCGGGCGCATTGGTGGCGCTGTTCGACGCGGTCAGATAGGCGTCGTTGCCGCCCGCCCGCACCAGGTCGATGAAGTGGCGGAAGGTCGCCAGCTTGCGGTGTCGTTCCTTCTTCAACTCATAGTCGGCAGCATTGGAGCGACCGCCCTGATATTCGATCTGCGCGTCGCCGATCCGGTCGGCGAGATAGTCCGGCGTCCAGCGTTCCAGCGCCGGCCAGCCGGTCATCGCGCCCTTGATCAGTACCGGGCGGCCCGGCGCGTAGAAGCTGTGGAGAAATTCCTCACCCGACAGGTTTTCGGCCGTCAGCAGGCCCGATGCATAGGGCGACAGTGCGCGCTGCGCCTCCTGCACGTCGGCCAGCCAGTCGCGCCGGCGCAGCGCCAGCCGATGCTCGTCGGAAGGGGGCGAGGACAGGGGCGCGGGCGCAGCCTGCTTGGCGACGGGCGCGGCCGGGCGCGACGCCGGCGCGCGACTGAAGTCGATCTGGCGAAGCGCCATCTGCATCGCCAGGTCGGCGGACTGGGCGGGAAGGGAGGGCGGACGCTTGCTCATGCCGCCGCATAGCGCGCGATCATGACGACGATGTTGCAGGTGATGACGTTTATGTGACGATCAAGCCGGCTCGACCAGTTCGGCAGCGGCGTCGCGAACCTTGGCGCGGCCCTGCGAGCGACCGAGCAGCACGCCGCCCAGCGCCAAGGCGAAGCCGATGAGCTGCACCGGCCCCAGCTGTTCGCCGAACAGCGCCCAGGCCTCGATCGCGGCCAGCGGCGGCACGAGCAGCAACAGCATCGACATGGCCGTCGGCCCCTGATGCCGTACCAGCCAGACCAACAGGCTGAGACCGCCGGCAGACAGGCCCAGCACGGACCAGCCAAGGCCGATCCATAAAATCGGGTCATTGTCCCACCGCCATTCGCCAACGATCAGCGTTGCTGAAACCGCGACGATGGTGCCGCCCAGGTTCTGCGCCGCGCCTGACATCAGGATCGGGTCGCTGGCAATCTGGCCGCGCTGGATGAGCGTGCCTCCCGTCATGGCGATGATGGCGAAGATGCCGGCCAGCACCGGGATGACTGACACTGCGGTAGTGCCGCTGCTTTCGATCGCGGGCATCAGGACGCAAACAACGCCGGTGATCGCGATGAACAGGCCCAGCCAGCTCCGCCCGGGCAGACGATCGCCCAGAAACGCCACACTGGCCACTGCCACCATCAGCGGCTGCGTCGCGCCCAACAGCGACATGATCCCCGCCGGCATGCCCCGGCTGACTGACCACCAACTGACTGTCAGATAAAGGCCGTGCAGCATGGCACCGGCCGCCAGATGCAATCCCAGCCGATGGCCACGCGGCCAGCTTTGTCCGGCAAAGGCGGCCGCGCCTGCGAGCAAACCTGTCGTGGCGCCCAGCCGAATCGCCAGCACCAGCTCTGGCGCGCCATGGGGCACGACCGCCCGCGCCACGATGAAGCCGGTCGACCAGATGAGAACGAATAAAAGCGAAGCGACGAGGCCGATCATCGCTCGCCCTTGGCCCAACTGTCCGATTATGTCGAGGCGCACTGGCCTCGACGCGCGTGTCTAATCCCCTTTTGCCGATGTCCGCTGGTAGCGTACCGGCGTCCAGGTCTGCGTCTTGCAGAAAAAGGCGATGCAGCCCTGCACCTTGAGCGTCCCGTCCTTGTTGCGGCTGATCTTGCTGCTGTAGCTCTTGCCGCTTTCCGGATCGTAGATCGTGCCCTTCCAGAGATCGCCCTCGTCCTTGAAGCCCGACAACAGTGCCAGACCCACCAATGGCTTGGACCGCAGCGCCGGATCGGGATTCTTGATGTCGGTCTGCGGACGGCCGGGCGTGGGCTTCACGATTTTTTCGATCCGGCCGCACATATGCTTGCCGCAGGGCGCGATGTTGACGATCGCCTTGCCATCGACGGTGGCCCAGCGGCCCGTTACCGGCTGCGCCGCCTGCGCTGGGAGCGCGGCAAGAGCGCCGAACGCCAGCGCAGCGACAGGGGCAATGGTGCGGATGATGGACATGCGATCCTCTCTTCTTTCCTTTTACGTTAGCGTAAAATAGAGAAGGAAAGCCCTTTGAGCCAGCGCTTTATCCTTGGGAGGGCGATGCCGCGACCGACGCTACGGCAACCGCCCCATGACAGGCGCCTTAGAAAGCCGCGCTGATCGAACAGGCTGCCGGACCCAGGATGACGACGAACAGGGTCGGCAGAATGAAGAGAATCAGCGGAACGGTCATGATGGCCGGCAGGCGCGCGGCCTTTTCTTCTGCCCGCATCATGCGTTCGTGGCGAAATTCGGCGGAGAGGACGCGTAGCGCCGACGCCAGGGGCGTGCCATATTTCTCGGTCTGGATCATGGTCGTGACCACGCCTTTGACCGCATCCAGCTTCACGCGAGAGGCAAGATTTTCGAACGCCATGCGCCGTTCGGTCAGAAAGCTCAGCTCAATTGCAGTCAGGTGAAATTCGTCGCCCAGTTCGGGATAGGCCTTGCCCAGTTCGCGGGCGACACGCGCAAAGGCGGCGTCCACGGTCAAGCCCGCCTCGGCGCAGATGACCAGCAGGTCGAGCGCGTCCGGCAACCCCTTGCGGATCGCAGCCGATCGCTTCTGCACCTTGTTGTCGATGAACAGGTCGGGCGCCTTGTAGGACAGGAGCAGAGCCACCGCGAAGGCGAAGAAGCGCTTCATCGGACCCCATTCAGGCAGGATGCCCACGCCGTAGAGCAGGATCGCGGCCATGCCGCCGATCGCGATCGGCAGGATCATGCGGCCGAAAATGACCGCAACCGCCAGATCCTTCGATCGAATGCCGGCCTGCGCCAGGCGCACCTGCACATCCTTGAGCTGGTCGTCCTGCAGCACCTTGAGGCTGGAGAGGAAGGACCGCATCTGGTCCGTCGTCTGGTTGGACTTGACCAGCTTGGCGCGGCGCTTGGCGGTGGAGGCGGTGATGCCGGCCTTCAGTTGTTCGCGCCGTTCGTTCAGCGCCTTCACGCGCTTCGCCATGGGATCGCGCACCGTCATGACGGCGTAGAGCGCGAACAGGACGGCAAGTGTCGCAAGGCCAGCCAGCAGCGTGCCGAAATCGGTGGCGGTCATGCCGAACAAGGTGCCGGCGGGGGTAGGGGCTTCCATATCCTAATGCCTCGCCATCAAATTTCGAAATTGATCATCTGGGCCATGATGAATGCGCCAATGCCCATCCAGCACATGCCGCCGATGCCAATGACCTGCATCGTGCTCAGCCCGAAAATCCCGACTGGATCGGGCGTGAAAAAGGGCTTCATATAGTCGAAATTGATGTAGCAGATCATGCCGAACACCAGGAACGGCAGCACGCCGATAATGTAGGCCGACGCTTTTGATTCCGACGACATGGCGCGAATCTTGAGCTTCATCTGCGATCGCTGGCGCAGCACTGTGGCCAGGTTCGACAAGGTTTCGGCCAGGTTGCCGCCTGTTTCGCGCTGGATCGACAGCGTGATGACGAAGAACTGGAATTCCGCCGTGCCCAGCCGGTCGGCGGTTTCCTGCAATGCTTGCTCCATCGTCCGGCCGATCTTGATCCGTTCAGTGATGAGCTTGAACTCCTCGCCCACGGGGCCGGGAATCTCATTCGATACCACGCCCAGCGTCTCGGCGATCGGCAGGCCCGAACGCAGGCCGCGCGTAAGCAATTCCAGCGCATCGGGAAATTTCGCATTGAACTGGCTGACCCGCTTCGTGATCAGGCGCCCGACCCACCAGTGCGGCAGGCCAAGGCCAGCCGCCGCGCCGACCAGCATGGCAAAGAAAAATGGAAATCCGCGCAGGGCCAACAAGGCGGTGATCAGCAGAAAGATGATTGCGCACGCCGTCATATACTGACTGAGCGTCCATTTCTTGCCGGTCATCTTGATGCGCTTGGTCAGATTGTCCGGGTTTGGCACCAGAGACACCAGCATCTTGGCCTCGGCTCCGGTGGGACGATTGGAAATCGCCCGGCGCATGCGCGCTTCCAGTAAGGCCTCGGCCGATTCGCCATGACGGCCGCGGATCGTGGCGACGCGGCGCTTGCGCGCCTTTTCGGGCGACGGACCGGCAAAGGCCATCGCCACCATCCCCAACATCGCCGCCAATAGCACTGCGATCAAGATGACATTGCCGTCCATGCATTCGCCCCGTCCGCTATCGGCCGCCCGTCCAATGGGCGGCGCGCATTCCTCAGTCTTCGCTCGCGACCTTGTCCTTGCGGCGCGCCGCCAGCATGCCCTTGAGGTCGATCTTGTTGAGCAGGGATTCGCCCTTGCCTGATGGGCGCACGTCCCCGTCCTTGTCCTCGGAACCCAGCGCCTCGTTCAGCAGCGCGGCGCAGGCAGCGCCCACCTTGCTGCCTTTTGCGACTTCGGCCAGCGTCTTGCCCAGCTTCGCCGCCTGCGAAGCGACGCGCAGGTCGAACGGGATCAGGATATCGACCTTGCGCTCGATCGACTGCTCGAAATCCTTGCGGCTGATTTCCGGGGAGCCGGTCTGCACCTTGTTGGCGACGACGATGGCGCGCGCCTGGGGTGCATTGGTCTTGAGCCAGGACAGGATGCGAATGGTGTCGCGCGCGGCCGCCAGTGTGAGTTCGGTCACGACCAGCGCCGTGTTCACGTCCCCCATCAGATGCGGATGCTGGATCAACATGCCGCGCGGCAGGTCGATGACGCTGCATTCGAAGGCGGTGTGGAATTCCTCCAACAACTGATAGAAAGCGCCGCCATCGGTGAGCATCGGCTGGCTGATCGGCGCTTCGGCCGACAGGATCGCCAGCGTGTCGCTGGCGCGCACCATTGCGCGTTCAATGAACAGGCCGTCGATGCGGCTGGGATTTTCGATCGCGTCGGTCAGGCCACGGCCCGGTTCCAGGTCCAGCGCCAGCGCGTTGGTGCCGAAATGCACGTCAAGGTCCAGCAGGGCGGTCGCCCGCTTCTTCTTGTCCGACAGCATCCAGGCAAGCGAGGTGGCGATGCTGGATGCGCCGACGCCGCCGCGCGTGCCGATGACCGCCATCGTGCAGTGCGGCCGTTCAGGCCCCGCGTCGCGCGGCGCCATGAACACCGCCTGCGCCTGCGCCAGCGCATCGCGCAGCTGGTCCGCGCCAAAGGGTTTCAGCAGATAATCCTGAATGCCGCTGGCGACGAGGTCGCGGTAGAGGCGGACGTCATTGACCTGGCCGGCGGCGATAACCACCGTGCCGGGTTCGCACACTTCCGCCAGGCTGTTGATGTCGTTGAGCGGGTCGCCGCTTTCGGACATATCGACGAACAGGATTTGCGGCGAGGCCGTGATGGACAATGTCTGGACGGCATTGCGCATCCCGCCCTTGTTCACCTTTTCAGGCGCCCAGCCCATTTCGGCAGCGACGGCGCGCAGCACGTCGAAGCTGTGATCGTCGCAGACAAAGGCATGAAACGGATCGCGCAGGGCGCCGCCCGGTTTCCAGGGTGCGTTCATGTTATTGCTGGCCTCCCGCCTGAAGCTGCTTGAGATCACCCGCGCCCGTGGGCGCCTTTTCGCGATAGGTGGAAATGGCGCGGTTGGACGTCGCGGTGCGCAGATCGCTGTCGCTGGACTGGCCACGCACCAGATCTTCCGGATTGGCGACCATGGCGGCCAGGTTGCTGTTCACGCCGCACCCGAAGTTGGATGAAGTGCCCAGCGTCATTTCGCTTTCCTGCTTGGCGCTCCAGTCGGGGCAGCCCGGCACGCTGGCGGTGGCGCGGCGCACGATCAGACGGACGCTGCCCTGTGGCGCAGCGCCAGCGACGGCCGAGCTGTCTTCGGCGACCAGCAGGCCGTGACGCGCCACGACATTGGCGATGCCTTCGCGCAGCGCGGGGCCATAATAGCCGTCATTCACAATGGCGACCTGATCGCCATAGCCAAGGCCGATCGACACGAACCAGTCGTTGAGCCGCGCGGCTTCGGCCGGCGGCAGCGTGTCGCCGGCGCCTGCCATCACGTCGAATGTGTAGGCGGCGTGGCTCACGACCGGCTGATGCACCGATTCGACGCCCCGATTGGGGCTGTCGGACGTGCAGGCTGCCAGAGGCAAGGCCAGCATGGCCAGAGCACTCAGGGTCTTGAGGGACAGAGAGGTCATTTCCTTGGTCCTTCCGTCAGAAACTGAAGCCGGGAGCGGCATCGCCATCCTTGCGGGCGACGACCGGCGGCAATGCGGCTGATGCTTCGGGGCCGGGTGTCGGCATGGGCGCACCTGGCGCGCGGCTGGGCATCGGGCGGCGCGCGCCGCTGGTGCCGCTATGGCTGCGTTGCAGGAACAGGCCCTCGCCCAGATCGGCGTTGCGGAAGCCATCTGTGGGCAGGCGCACGTCAGACGCATTCATCGGCTTCACCAGATAGGGGGTGACGACGATGACCAGTTCGGTTTCATTGCGTTGGAACTGGCGCGACTTGAACAAGCTGCCCAGGATCGGCAGGTTGCCAAGGCCCGGGACCTTGTTGACGTTGTTCGATGCCTCATTGTTCAGCAGGCCCGCGATCATGAAGGCCTGACCCGAACCCAGTTCCACCGTCGTTTCGGCGGTGCGGCTCTTGAGCGCAGGCACATTGGCGTTGATCGAGAAGTCGAGGCTGGACACCGTTGGCCGGACGCGCAGCGAAATGCGGCCATCGGCCAACACGGTGGGCGTGAAGGCCAGCTGCACACCATATTGCTTGAATTCGATGCTGTTGCCCTGAAGCCCGTTGGAAACGGTGTAGGGATATTCGCCGCCCGCCAGGAAGCTGGCGGTTTCGCCCGACAATGCGGTCAGATTCGGCTGCGCCAGCGTGGAAGCAAGCCCGCTCGATTCGGCAAGGTCCAGCGCCCCGGCAATGTCCATGCCCAAAATGCGGGCTACGCCGCCAAGCGAATAAGTGCCATCGGTCGGATTATTGAACGTCCAGTAACCCGGCGTCGTCGCGTCGCCGCGCGTATAGTCTGCAAAGTTGCGCAGGCCGCCACCGACATTGCCCAAGACTTTCCCGCCGCTGCCGTCGACGCTCGCAAAATTAGTGCCGATCTTGTGGCCAACATCCTTAGCGACTTCGGCGATCTTGACCTGCAGCATGACTTGCAAGGGCGTCGCCATGCGCAGGCGGCTGACGACGGTCACATCCTTGCCGACAAAGGCCTGGGTCAGCCGTTCGACCTCCGCCGCGTCTTCGGGCGCCTGGATCGTGCCGGTCAGTAGCACCATCCCATTCATCGTGTTCACGGCGATATTCGCGCCCGGCATGGCGATGCGCAGCATGTCGTCGATGCTGGTGATATTGTTGCCGACCCGGACCGTGCCCGAAAACAGCACCTTGCCGTTGGGGGCGGTGGCGAAGACCGTGGTTTCGCCCGCCTTCTTGGCAATCAGGTACAGCTGGTTCTGCGAGCGGACATGGACGTCGACCACTTCGGGGTCGGCGATCACCACGTCCGACATCTTGGCCGGCAGGTTGATGACGCGGCTGCCGCCCACGGACAGCAGGATCGCATTGTCCTGCATGCTGGAGGTCGCGGCGTTAAGCGCGCTGGTGGGTGCGGCGGCGCAGGCGACCGCCAGGCCGATCGCAATCGCGGGACCGGCAAGCTTGTGCATAGGCTTCATCTTACTTCCCCCCGACCGGAACTTCGGTCACAGTGGTGCCGCGCGCCACCCGGATCGTCGGCCCCTTGAACGCGACAGTGCCGACCGGCGCGCCGTTGGCGGCCATGGCGGGCGGCACGGGTGCCTCTGCCTTGGCCGGGACCGAGCTGCGCTGGTAGCGCGACACGTCCGCTCCGGTGGAATAAGTGCTGCCCCGGTCGACCGGCCGCGCGGCGAGCTTGGCGAGGATCGCCTTTTCCGCCGCCGGGCTTGCGCCTTCGGGCAGGTCGACGTCAGCGCCGGCAATGGCGGCGTCGAGGTCAGACGGCGTGTCCGCCATCGACCGCAGCGACATCGACAGTGATCCGACGGTCTGCGCCACCGCGATCTTTTCGGCAATCTTGGGCGTCACTTCCAAGGTGACGTTGGAATAGGTCTGGACGACCGGCTTTCCGTCGGGGCCAAGCGCATCCATCCGCTGATCGGTCGCCAGCACGCGCAGGTTGCGCAGGATGGTTTCCGACACCTTGAGCGGTTCGCCATCGCCGCCGCCCGCGACGCTTTGCGTCAGGACCAGGTCGATGCGGTCGCCCGGAAAGACGAAGCCGGCAACGGACGTCTGGGCCGACACGGGCACCGTCACGGCGCGCATGCCCGGCGCCAGTGCGGCCGCCAGGAAGCCGCGATCACCGGGCT
Organism: Sphingobium soli; assembly: GCF_020782245.1. Taxonomy (GTDB): domain Bacteria; phylum Pseudomonadota; class Alphaproteobacteria; order Sphingomonadales; family Sphingomonadaceae; genus Sphingobium; species Sphingobium soli. The sequence goes on along the minus strand of NZ_JAJGNP010000001.1, from coordinate 325,356 downwards.
TCACGAGAGAGCCTTGCGTCAGCGGCTGCCCCGCCGTGATGGCAGTGCGGATGACGCTGCCCGCCAGTCTGGCCGGATCGGCCTGACCGCGCAGATAATAGGCCTGCTCGACAAGATCCTTGGGCCAGGGCTGGAAGCGGAAGCTTTCCGCATCGAGGATGGTCCCGACCGGCAACGCCTTGACGGCCACCAGCACATGCGGCTGGTCAGCCTCGATCGGCATATTGGCGGCATTAACAGATGGCGTGCTCGACGAACTTAGCATGTTGCGCGCGAGCAGCGCTGTTGTAACGGCTATGATCAGCGCGCCAACAAGCAGCACGATCTTCTTAGCATCCATGACGAAAAACGCCTCCCTCGAGCGGGTGCCATACCCCCATTGCCCCACTCATCACGCAAATTGGTTAAGATATCGTTCGCCAATCACCCACAGAGCGGCGAGCGAGATGGCGACACCATAAGGAATCTCGGGTTGTCCGGCTTTTTTGGCGATTCGGTGGTGGATCAGGACGACCAGCGTCACCGCTCCTCCCAGCACTGCCATCAGCATGACCAGCACCATCAGCACCTGCCAGGGAAACCACAATGCCAGTGCGCCAAGCAGCTTGACGTCGCCTCCGCCCATCATGCCCAGCGCGAACAGGGCGGCGAAAAGCACGAAGACGATCGCGCCGAGTAACAGCTGCGTCGCCATGGCCGGCCAGACATCCAGTCCGCAGGCCAGCCACCACAGCGGCGCCAGCAAGGCGACGGTCATATTCAGGCGGTTGGAAATGATCCTGGAACGCATGTCGGTAATCGCCGCGGCGATCAGCAGCGCGCACAGAGCGATCATCAGCGCCCACTGGAAATATTGCCCCGACATGCGCACTATTCCCTAGACCGCATGGCTTACCAAACCGTAACCATGCGCGCGATGGATTCGCCGCTATTCCCCGCCTCCCAGCCGTTCGACCGGCGCGCCTGGCCGATGAACGGGCGGCTGGACTTCTGGCAGGCGCGGGACGGCTGGCCAATCCGCCGCTATCGTCTGGGCGACGGCGCGCGGGGCCGACTGCTGGTCATCAACGGTCGCGGCGACATGATCGAGAAATATCTTGAACTGATCGACCATATGGCGCGGCGTGGCTGGGCCGTCACGGCGTTCGACTGGCGCGGGCAGGGCGGGTCGGGACGGCTGACAGATGATCCTTTGTGCGGGCACATTCCGGACTTTACCAATTATATCAAGGACTTGCGCGACCTTGCACGGGACTGGCGCGCGGATGGTGAAGGGCCGACCGCGATGCTTGGACATTCGATGGGCGGGCATATGCTGCTGCGTGCGCTCAGCGAAGGCATGACGCAGCCCGATGCTGCGATTCTGACAGCGCCGATGCTGGGGGTGCACACCGGGCCTATGCCGCGCTGGCTGGCGGTCGCCGTGGCGCGGATGATGCTCTGGCGGGGGCTGGGGGACAGGCGCGCCTGGACGCAAAAGGAGGAATCGGAGCGTCAGCGCCGAATTCGTCAGAAGCGATTGACCCATGACCCCGAACGCTATGCCGACGAAATCTGGTGGCGCGACCATAGCCGCGAGATTGCGCTGGGGCCACCAAGCTGGGCCTGGGTCAATCAGGCGCTCGAATCGACGCATGCGTTGCAACAGGATGACGACCTGTCGCGCGTCCGATGCCCGATCCTGATCCTGGCGGCGCAGGCCGATCAGCTTGTTTCGACCGCGGCCATTCGCCGCGTCGCAGCGCGCCTGCCGAACGCGCGCCTGCATGTCTATGGTCGCGAGGCCGCGCACGAGATACTGCGCGAACTCGATCCGGTGCGGCGTGATGCGTTTGGCCGGATCGAAGCGTTTCTGGACGAGGCCGCCCGTTGAAGACTTTTGATATCGTCATCGTGGGCGGCGGTATGGCGGGCGCTAGTTTGGGCGCGCATCTCGCGGCCGATGCCTCGGTCCTGATATTGGAAATGGAACCACAGCCGGGCTATCACGCTACGGGTCGTTCGGTCGCATTCTGGGAAGAAACCTATGGGGGCCCGGCGGTGCAGCCGCTGACGACAGCCTCGGGGCCGCTGCTCGCCTCCCCCGACCCTGATTTCCACGATCGCACGTTCCTTTCGCCGCGTCGCACATTGCATGTCGGGCGTAGCGGCGATGCGCCGCTGCGCGACGCCTTGTTGCAGCGATTCGCGGGAACCGTGACGCTCGAACCCGTGGATCCGGCGCCGTTGGTGCCGGGCCTCCGGTCGGACTGGACCATCGGCGTGATGGAGGAAAGCTGTCGCGACATCGACGTGGCGGCGCTGCATCAGGCCTATCTCCGTCGCTTCGCCGCGAAAGGCGGGGAGATATGGGTGAATGCGCGCCTCGAGTCAGCGCGAGCGGATGCAGGCAACTGGCATATCCAGACGTCCCAGGGCGCCGTGCAGTGTGGCCTGCTGGTCAATGCAGCGGGCGCATGGGCCGATGAAATTGCCCGCCGCAGCGGCGTCGCACCTATCGGCATCACGCCTTTGCGGCGCACCGTGGTGCAATTGCGCGTTCCCACTTTGCCGTCGGCCGATCTGCCGCTGGTCATGGACCTGCGTGCGGGCTTCTATTTCAAGCCGGAAGGGCCGGGGCGCGTCTGGTTGACACCGCATGACGAAGCGCCATCGCCGCCCTGTGATGCCGCCCCGGAGGAACTGGCGGTGGCGGAAGCGGTCGCCCGGTTTGAAGCCGTGGTGGATTGGCCGGTCGAGCGGATCGAGCATCGCTGGGCGGGGCTGCGCAGCTTTGCGCCCGATCGCGCCCCCATCTATGGCCATGATCCTGTGCAGCCGGGCTTCTTCTGGTTTGCCGGGCAGGGGGGCTTTGGCATTCAGACCGCGCCGGCCGCCGCGCTTCTGGGACACGCGCTGATCACGCGATCGCCATTGCCGACTGCGATTGCCGCCCTGCCAATCGACTGCTATCGGCCGCAGCGATTGCGCTGATCAGCTCTTGGGCCGCGCGGTCAGAAGATAGTTGATCGCCTTGTTCGCGGACAGGCAAAAGCCGCGCGCGGGATCGAAACTGAGCCCGCTGCTGTCGATGACGTCCATTCCCGCCGCATCCAGCAACGCCGTGAGTTCTTCGGGGGTCAGGAATTTGCCCCAGTCATGCGTGCCTTTGGGAATGCCGCCAATGCTTTCGCCCACGGTGATCATCGCGATACGCGACAATGGCGTCCGGTTGGGCGTGGACAGGATCAGCAGGCCGTCAGGCGAGACTTTGCTTGCCAGCGCGCGCACGAAGGTCGCCGGATCGACGACATGTTCGATCACTTCCATCGACGTCACCAGGTCAAAGCCGCCTTCCGCCATTTCTTCCACCGGGGTTGCGCGATAGTCTATGGTGAGGCCCTGACTTTCGGCGTGGCTGAGCGCGGCAGCGATATTTTCCGGCGCGGCGTCCAGTCCGGTGACAGACGCGCCCAGTCTTGCGAGCGGTTCCGTCAGCAACCCGGCGCCGCACCCGACATCCAGCGCGCGCCGGCCCTCCAGCGGCCGGAATGCCTTTTCCCGACCCGGCCACTGCTGGTCGATGGCGGCGCGGATATAGCGCAGCCGCACCGGGTTGAGCTTGTGCAGCATCGCGCTCGACCCCTGCGGGTCCCACCAGTCGGCGGCCATAGCGCCGAAATGCGCGGCTTCCTTGGGATCGATCGTCGCTTGAGCGTTATCAGCCATATGTGCCTTCATCGGTGGGTTCCACGCTTCTAGCAGCCGATATGCCACGGGCAAAGAGACGGTTCAGCAAGAGCGTCGTGCAGCACCTCAACAGGTGCATCCATCATGGGCGCACATGGTTCCGGATTGCTTGCCATATCCACCGCGGCTGCTAATAGAAGCGCCGTTTCGCCCCTTGGGGACATATTCTTTCATAATAACGGCAAGGTTCGGCACAGAAATGGCGCGCATCGTGATGAAATTCGGCGGCACCTCCATGGCGGGGATGGAGCGAATTCGCAACGTGGCCGCGCGCGTCAAATATGTCGTGGGACAAGGGCATGAAGTCGCTGTCGTCGTCTCCGCCATGGCTGGCGAAACCGATCGGCTGGTCGGTTTTTGCAAGGAAGCCTCTGCCCTTTACGACCCGGCCGAATATGACGTCGTCGTCGCATCCGGGGAGCAGGTGACGAGCGGTCTGCTCGCCATGACATTGAAGTCGATGGGTGTAAACGCGCGCAGCTGGCTGGGTTGGCAATTGCCGATCCGCACGATTGAGGCCCATGCCAAGGCGCGCATTTCAACGATTGAAACCGACACGCTGGTTGCCGCGATGCAGGCGGGGCAGGTCGCGGTCATCCCGGGTTTTCAGGGCATGATGGACGATGGCCGCGTGTCCACGCTGGGACGCGGCGGATCCGACACGTCGGCGGTCGCCGTGGCGGCGGCGATCAAGGCCGACCGCTGCGACATCTACACCGACGTTGACGGCGTCTATACCACCGATCCGCGCATCGTTGCACGCGCCCGCAAGCTCGACCTCGTCACCTATGAAGAGATGCTCGAACTGGCCTCGGTCGGCGCCAAGGTGCTGCAAACACGCTCGGTCGGCCTCGCCATGAAGGAAGGCGTGGTCGTGCAGGTGCTTTCTTCCTTCGATGAACCCACCCAGGATGACCTTCCCGGCACGCTGATCGTGAGCGACGGAGACCTGGAAGCCAAGCTCAAGGAAACGAAGATGGAACGTCAGCTCATCACCGGCATCGCCCATGACAAGAATGAGGCGAAGATCATCGTCACGCGCGTTCCTGACAAGCCGGGCGCGGTGGCCAGCATCTTCACGCCGCTGGCGGATGCGGCGATCAACGTCGACATGATCATCCAGAATGACAGCAAGGACACGGAAGAAACGGACGTGACCTTCACCGTGCCGCGCGCCGACCTGGCGCGCAGCGTCGACATTTTGGAAGCGCGCCAGGAAGAGATCGGTTTTCGCCGCATCATCACGGATACCGAAGTCGCCAAGATCAGCGTCGTGGGCGTGGGCATGCGCAGCCATGCGGGCGTCGCGGCGACCATGTTCAAGACGCTGGCCGATCGCGGCATCAATATCGAGGCGATCTCCACCAGCGAGATCAAGGTCAGCGTGCTGATCGACGAGGATGAAACCGAACTGGCGGTGCGTGTCCTGCACACCGCCTATGGGCTCGATGCGCCGGCGGTCTGATCTTCCCTCTTTACTAAACGCGTCATTCCCGCGAAGGCGGGAATCCATCTCACACCCCATCGCCGGTCGCAGCGCCGGTAGGTGGATCCCCGCCTGCGCGGGGATGACGACAAGAAGTACATATACATGACTACCGCTAAACTCGCCTCCCTCATGGCTCGCGGCACGGATTTTCTAGGGTGCGAAACCGCGATCCTGTGCGGCGCGATGAGCTGGGTCAGCGAACGCAATCTGGTCGCGGCGATATCCAACGCCGGCGGCTTTGGCGTGATCGCCTGCGGGGCGATGACGCCGGAACTTCTGGATAGGGAGATCGCGGCGACTAAAGCGCTGACCGACCGGCCCTTCGGCGTCAACCTCATCACCATGCACCCGCAGCTGTTCGACCTGATCGACGTGTGCGCGCGCCATGAGGTCGGGCATGTCGTGCTGGCCGGCGGCCTGCCGCCCAAGGGCAGCATCGAGGCGATCAAGCAGAAGGGTGCCAAGCTGATCTGCTTTGCGCCCGCGCTCAGCCTGGCCAAGAAGTTGGTGCGCTCGGGCGTCGACGCGCTGGTGGTCGAAGGGATGGAGGCTGGCGGCCATATCGGCCCGGTTTCCACCAGTGTGCTGGCGCAGGAAATCCTGCCAGACATGGCGGAGCAAGTACCCGTCTTCGTCGCGGGCGGCATCGGCCGGGGCGAAGCGATCGCGGCCTATCTGGAAATGGGCGCGGCCGGGGTGCAGCTTGGCACCCGTTTCGCCTGCGCGACCGAAAGCATCGCCCACCCCAATTTCAAGAAGGCGTTTTTCCGTGCTTCGGCCCGCGACGCGGTGGCGAGCGTGCAGATCGACGCGCGATTGCCGGTCATTCCGGTCCGCGCACTTAAAAATGCCGGGACCGAAAGCTTTACCGCCAAGCAGCGCGAGGTTGCCACTCTGCTTGATGGCGGAACCATCGAAATGATGGAGGCGCAATTGCAGATCGAACATTATTGGGCGGGCGCTTTGCGCCGCGCGGTGATCGATGGCGATGTCGAAGGCGGCTCGCTGATGGCCGGTCAATCGGTCGGCATGGTGACGAAGGAGGAGCCGGTCGCCACCATCATCGCACAACTGATGGAGGAGGCCGCGCAGGCGTTGGCGCGGCGAGCCGCCTGAAACCTTGCGGTAAACCGAGTGTTGGGCATATTCCCCTCGAGCCCACTGCCCGGCATGACCGGCCTATCATCCTCTCGGAGAATTTGATGTTCGTCTCGCGCCGACTATCTGGCCGGATTTCCCTGGTTTCGCTGGCGGTTCTTGCTGCCTGTTCGACACCGCCGCCACCGCCGCCGCCCACCCCGCCTCCTGTCGTGGTGCCGACCGTACGGCCTGTGCCGCCGGACAATGCCGCTGAAGGCATGTCCATCCCGACCAAGGATGAAGATGGCAAATATCTGACCGCTAATCGGGGCGTCACGTCCAACACCGCGCTGTGGCATGTGCGCATGGCGCTCAACGTCGCGGCACTCAATTGCGACAAATATGGCGCGACCGCGCGCAACCAGTATAACCAGTTATTGGCAGTCCATGGTCCGGTTCTCAAGGCCGCCAACGCGGCCGTCGATCGCAACTACAAGGTCGCTTATGGCAATGCGGCTATCGGATCGCGTGAACGGCTGAATACGGTGGTGTATAATTTCTTCGCCTTGCCACCGGTCATCAAGCATTTCTGTCCGGTTGCCGTCGCCGTCGGCGCAAAGATGCTTTCCACGCCCTCGTCGCAATTGCTGCTGATGGCTCCGGAATGGCTTGAGGAACTGGAAAAGCCGTTCCAGGAATTTTACGCCGCTTATGAAGATTATCTGCGCCGCCTGGCGGAATGGCAGTCGCGTTTCGGCGCGACCGTGACGGTCATCGTGTCGCCGACGCCCTTGCCGCCGCCGCCAAAGCCGCCGGGCGAAGCGCCGCCGCCGGGATGGCAGCCAAGCTATTCCAGTGCTTTGGAGGCAAACGCTCCGCCGCCCGGAGATGCCGCAGGCACCGCCACCTCATCGTCGTCTACGACCGTACAATCGCTGCCGGGCGATATGGGCGCGAACGTCCCGTCCTCTGCGACCGTACAGCCTTTGCCGCCGTCCTCGACCGGTGCGATCGTCGGGCCGCCTGCACCCGCCCGCACATTGCCGGACAATAGCGCGCCGCCGCGCCTGGAAGTCCAGCCGCTGCCGACGACCGGCGAATAGGGCCGTCAGCCGCGCGCGTCGAACCTGGCGCGCGCGGCTTCCACTATTTCGAGGTTGCGCTCGGCCCAGACCCACACGCCGCAAAAGGCGGCGCTCAGGCTGTTGCCGAGCGGCGTTAGCGCATAATCGACGCGCGGCGGCACCACCGGGTGAACGGTGCGGGTGAGCAGTCCGTCCCGTTCCATCTGGCGCAGCGTCTGGGTGAGCATCTTCTGGCTGATGCCTTCCACTTGCCGTCCGATCTGCGTGAAGCGCAACGTGCCTTTTTCTTCCAGCAGTTCCAGGATCAGCATCGTCCATTTGTCGGCGACCCGGCCGATTAATTCGTTGACGAGTCGCTCCACGCGCGGATCGATATCGCTGGGCGGCACGGCATTCAGATACTGCTCCGCTTCGGAAATATTTTCAGCGCCAAATCGATTTTCCAACGCTTTTGCCATTTCTAACCTTCCGGTGACTACCTCACTTTTCGGTGCCCTCTTCCGAAAGGAGAGCATAGCGCTAAATCTGTTTTCACACCAATCGGAAGGAGCCAGTCATGCAACCTACAGGGAACACAATTCTGATCACCGGCGGAGGATCGGGCATCGGCGCAGCCTTGGCGCACGCATTTCACGAGGCAGGCAATCAGGTCATCATCGCCGGTCGTCGTCAGGCCGCGCTCGATGCCGTGGTTGCCGATCATCCGGGCATGGCGGCGGTGACGCTGGACGTGGAAGATGCGGCGACGATTCCCACCTTTGCGCAAAAACTGATTGCGGATTTCCCGGGACTGAACGCGGTGGTGTTGAATGCGGGCATCATGGTGGTCGAGGAGCGCATCGACCTCAAAATAGCGGAAGCGACTATAGCCACCAATCTGCTGGGTCCGATCCGGCTTGCCCACGCATTGCTGCCCCATCTGCAAGCCCAGCCTGCGTCTGCGATTCTGACGGTATCTTCGGGCCTTGCCTTCGTCCCTCTTGCGGCGACCCCGACCTATAGCGCCACAAAGGCAGCCATTCACAGCTGGTCCCTGTCTCTGCGTGCGCAACTGCACGACAGCAACGTCGAGGTGATCGAAATCGTGCCCCCGGCAGTTCAGACCGACCTTATGCCCGGCCATGCGGAAAACCCCAACGCGCTGCCGCTGGCGGACTATATCGCTGAAACCATGGCGCTGCTGCGGCAACAGCCCACCCCGCCGGAAATCCATGTCGAACGGGTCAAATATTTGAGCGAAGCGGCGCAACGCGGCGAGTTCGAGTCCGTGTTTCGGACGCTCAATCCTCACTGATCGTCAGATATCCGGGCCTGCCGCATCCTGCTGCGGCAAATGCCGATATGGCGTGTCGCCTGGGCTTATGCCTGGGCGACGTCGTCTTTGACCTGGCCTTGCAGCGGGACGGGCCCTTTGAATATGTTGGTCACATAAGGGAAGGGGATTTCGATTCCCGCCTCGTCCAGCGCGGCCTTGATCGCACGCACGACGCGATCGCGGCTATCGTGCATGTCGTAGGGCTTTGACCCTGCCCACCAGCGCACCAGAAAATCGATCGAGCTGGCGTTGAATTCGCGGGCGAAAATATCGATGCGACGATCCTGGTCGATAACGTCTATGCCTTCCATGGCGGCGCGAATGACGTCGCGCGCCTGCTCCAGATCCGTGTCGTAGGATACGCCGACGATAATTTCGTGCCGTCGCTGGGCGCCGTCGGTCAATATTTCCACCGGATTTTTGAACAGGGTGGAGTTGGGGACGATGGTCAATTCGTTCGACAATTTCCGGACATGGGTTTCACGCAGCGACACATGCTCGACCCTGCCGATAATTCCTTCGCATTCGATGATGTCGCCAATGCGCATCTTCTTGCGGACCATGATCAGGATGCCGGCCAGGAAATTCTGGAAGAAATCCTGGAAGGCAAAGCCGATCGCAATGGTCCCGACGCCCAGACCCGCCACCAGGCTGGCGGGCGTCAGACCGGGCAGCACAACGGTTGCGGCAATGACAAGGCCGACCACCCAGACGCCGATCGACACGACGGTATGGATCAGTTGTTTCAGGCTTTCGCGTATGGATGCCTTGCCAGTGACGCGATCCACAATCCGGCGGGCTACACGCGACACCACCCAGGTTATGCCCAGAATGACGAGCGCGATGACCATATTGGGGACCAGCGCGACAAAGCCCGCCCACATGCCCCATAGCTGTTTGGCAAGGATATCGATGGCGGTCATTTCGCTTCCCCAATGGCCCGTATCGAGAGCGAACGGGTCAGGCGCGGTTTTGATCCCTTAACGGGGCTTGGCCACCTCCACCGCATAAATGGCCGGACTTCCCTCCATGTTGCTGCGGTAGACCAGCCATTTGCCGTCGGGCGTGAAATGCTGGTTGGGTTCCAGCGTATAGTCATGTCGCGACAGGTCGGCGAGCCGTTCGGTTTCCAGCGCGCCCGTGGCGATCAGCGCTGCGCCGTCCAGCGTCCCGCGAGCACGCGCGCTATCATCCATTCGGGGATGGAAGAGGCTGATATATTTACCCTGGTCATTGCCGTCGCCTGAAAAGCTGGCGCCATCGGGCGACGAACTATAGTGATAACTGCCCTGTCCCGGGCCGATCCGCAGCCAGCGACGCGCACCGCTGACCACGTCATGGCCTGCGAGCCATTGTATACCCTGCGGCTGTATGAGGTCGTACCAGATGGTGCCGCCGTCCGGCGCCCAATATTCGTGCCCGGCGATCTCTCCCTGAAAGCGGCGCTGATGCACCTTGGTCTTTGCGCTGCCATCGGTGCGAATGGTCCAGATGCGATCCACCTTTTCCCATGGTCCTTCGTGACAATACATCAGCAAGCTGGGATCCTTGGGTGAAAATTGCACATGGTTGAGCCAGTCCTTCGATCGGGTGACGCTGCGGCGCTCCCCCGTGCGAATGTCGATGGTGAAGATTTCCATGGGCACGCCGGCGGCAAGCCGCGCCGCCATCCACTGTGATTTAGCCTGGGCAAAGGTGAGGGGACGACCATCAGGGCCCGTGCCGCTGTAGCTCGGCGACCCGGTTCTGGGGTCGCGCCGCCCCTGCTGAGCGATGGCGGGTGGCGGCGGTTCCAGCTCGACATGACCGGCAAGAAGCGTGTCGTTCGCGTTGATCGATTCGATCCGCCCGCCCGGCAGGTCGGCAATGCGCTTCCGCTTTCCGGTGTCGAGATTGACGGACCAGACGATGGAAGGACCTTCATTTTCGGTCCCGCCCATCGGATTGGTGGTGTAATATGCGACCGGCTCGCGATTCCCCACGAACAACAGCCGATCGACCTTCTCCTTCAGCACCAGCTTCGTGCGCCAGTCGCTGACGCTGGCGACGCGGATGCCTTCCGGCGTCAAATAGACCATCCGCCTGCCATCGGGCGTGAAGGGGTTGTAATTGAAATAAAGGCCATAATTGCCCGGCCGGTCATCCACCCGCACGATGCGGTGCCCGGTCGTGGCGTCGGTCCATTGCGCTGGCAGGGCAGAGGCTGCGATCGGCGTGCCTGCTATCAGCAGCGCTAGCCCCGTCATCCATATTCTCTGCATCCCGCTCTCCTCGATTATCATCAGGCGGGACGATGGATCATATACAGGGAATAACGCAAGGCTAAATGGCGGACGGCCGACGCCTCTTTACAGCCATTTCAATTTCTTGAACCGCGCATAGAGCAAGGTACAGAGCGACGCGATCACGACCAGCACGACGGGATAGCCATAGCGAGTGCGCAATTCGGGCATATGCTCGAAATTCATGCCATATATGCCCGCGATCGCGGTCGGTACGGCCAGGATCGCGGCCCACGCGGCAAGCTGGCGCGTGATGTCGCCGGTGCGCTGTTGTTCCAGCAGGTTGGAGGATTCGAACACGCTGCTCAATATCTCCCGCAAATCCTCCACCATCACCTGCACGCGGCGGACATGGTCGCGCACGTCGCTGAAATAGGGGCGGGCATCCGCGTCGATGCAAGGCAGGTCGATCTTGACGAACTTGGTCGCCACTTCCTGCATAGGCACCAATATACGCTGGAACCGGATCAATTGGCGGCGCAGGCTGAAGATGCGGGTGACGTCATCGCGGCCCAGGAAATGGTCGATCATCTGCTGCTCCATGGTCAGCACTTCGTCCTCTATCCCCTCGATGATCGGCAGATAGCCATCGACAATGAAGTCGAGGATCGCGTGCAGCACATAGTCGGTGCCCTGCGCCAGCCGTTGCGGCACAGCCTCCAGCTCCTGGCGCAGCATGACATGGCCCCGCGTGGAGCCATGCCGCACACTGATGATATGATCATGCCCCACGAACAGCGCCGTTTCGCCATAACAGATCGTCTCATCCTCCAGATGCGCCGTGCGCGCGACCACGAACAGCTGGTCGCCATACAGGTCGACCTTGGGCAGTTGGTTCGCCTTGATGGCGTCCTCCACCGCCAGCGGATGAAGATTATATGTGCGCGCCAGCGTCTGCATTTCTTCGACCGTGGGGTCGGCTACGCCAATCCAGACAAATTCGGACTTGTCGGCGGCGCAATTGATCCGTTCGTCGATTGCCACGGGGCGCACGCGCTGACCATTGCGGTAGAGAAAGGCGGCTATCACGGTCATGGGCGTCTGTTTCCTCTTTTGTCCCGCGCCTAGCAGAAAGCAGGACCTGCGTCCCGTGCGGCCATCGGGCCGCCATTTCTCACTTTCTGCCGCTGTCGCATGCGCCGCTGACTTTTGCCTGACATAGAGACGTGGAAAAGGGCCGCAAGATGCGGCCCTTCGCTTGGGGTGGGGTGGGTCGCACACTGATGACGGAGCCGTGCCTTGACCATCCTGACGATCGATTTTGAAGCATCCTGCCTGCCGCGCCATGGGCGGTCTTTTCCGATCGAGGTGGGCGTGGCTGCGGGCGATCAGTACCGAAGCTGGGTGATTCAGCCGCACGATCGCTGGACCGGTTGGGACTGGACGATTGAGGCGGAGGCCTTGCATGGGCTCACGCTTGAACAGATCGCGCGTGAAGGATTGCCCGCTGCCCGGGTGTTTGCCGAACTGGTCGATCATGTCCAGGGCAGGCGGGTCGTCGCGGACAGCCTTCTTGACCAATATTGGCTTGACGAGCTCGCGGCGGCCGCGAGTGCGCCCACGCCTTTTGTCATAGACCATATCGCGATGCTGTTCGATGAGCAGCGGGCGGATGATGCCCGAATTGCGGCGGCTGTCGCTTATGCTGACTCGTTCGGCCTCCCGCGGCATCGCGCCGCAGGGGATGCCCTGTGGCTGGCGGCGCTGACGGATGATCTGATGCGGATCCGCAGTTGCCCGCCGCAACCGCTTACCCTGCTTGCGGCGCCTTCATAATTTTTGCAACGCAGCAACATTTTGTCACATCTGGCCCACGACACAGACATTCGCGGCACGTAAGGCCCGCCTTCATTGTTATCGATGCCCGTAGGGCCGGACGAACTGACCGTGCAGGACGAATGAATTCACCACTCATCCTGATCGCCGAAACCCGGCAGGATCTGCGGAGCGCGACGCGCGATCATCTGGAACATAGCGGCTTCCGGGTACTGCCCGCGCTGACCGCCAACGACATTTTCAGCGCGCTGACGACCACGCCGGTGCGTGCGGTCGTGCTCGATTCGGCCTTGCGCGGCCCCGACGGGCTGGATCTGTGTCGTGACGTGCGCGAACGCAGCCATGTTCCCATCATCCTGGTCGGGGACAATAGTTCGGAAGTGGACCGCGTCGTCGGCCTGGAACTGGGCGCGGACGATTATATGGCCAAACCCTATTCCGCACGCGAACTGGCGGCACGCCTGCGTGCGGTGCTTCGGCGCGGAGGCGAACGGACCAGCGGCATGCGTCGTCACAGTCAGGCGACATTCGACGGCTGGATGATCGATTTTGCCCGTCGCGAAGTGACGGAACCTGGGGGGCAGCCGGTTATGTTGACCGCTGCGGAATTCGCATTGCTCTCGATTTTCCTCGATCATCCCCGCACCGTTGTCGCGCGCGGGCGCCTGATGGAACTGGCTGGCGTGCGCGATGGTGCATCCTCGGATCGCAGCGTCGACGTTCTGGTCAGCCGATTGCGGCGCAAACTCGGCATTGGCGGGCGTCCCGCGCCGATCATCACGGTTCGGGGCGTCGGCTACATGTTCGCCGCAAGCGTCGAGCGGCACTGACCTGCAAAGGGCAGACACAGTTTTTTACAAAGCCGCTGCGACGCAGCAAAATCCTGTCTTTATTTTGCACACTATCCCGGTCCGTCCCCCGCCGGCCCCATGAAATATAAGAGGATAGCGCCATGAATGAGCTTATCGGTCGCGTTTTCAGCTTCGAAACGCATGTGTTTCCCAACGAAAGCGCGCTGTATAATCAACTGGCGAGCCATGGGCAAAGCCCCAAGGCGCTGATGATTTCCTGCGCTGATTCGCGCATCGTTCCCGAACATATCATGCAGGCGCAGCCCGGCGATCTGTTCGTTTGCCGCAACGCCGGCAACATTGTCCCGCCCCATGCCAGCCAGTTGGGCGGCGTTACCGCCACTGTCGAATTTGCCGTGATGGTGCTGGGTGTTCGCGACATCATCGTCTGTGGCCATAGCGATTGCGGCGCGATGAAGGCGCTGGCGACCGACGCCGATCTGACGTCGATGCCCAATGTGGCTGCTTGGCTGCGTCACAGCCACGCCGCGCAGAAGGTCTGTCGCGACAGCTATCCCGGCGACATCAGCGATGCGGAAAAGCTGCGCAACATGGCGCTGGAAAATGTCATCGTTCAACTCGCCCATCTGCGCACGCATCCTTCGGTCGCGTCGGGCATTGCGCGCGGCGATATCGCGCTGCATGGCTGGTATGTCGACATCCATGCCGGCCAGGTGCTCGGCCTTGACGGCGAAACCAACCGCTTCATGCCGCTGCGCGAAGGGCAGAAAATGCCTGTGGCGCTGCCGCACGGTCGTCGCCTCGCCGGCGGCGAACCCCTCGCGCAAGCTGCGGAGTAACCCATGCTCAAGGCTCTATCCGGCGGCTCTTTCAGTCGCGACTTCACCGCTTCCATCGTGGTATTCCTCGTGGCGATGCCGCTTTGCATGGGCATTGCCGTCGCGTCGGGCGTGCCTCCGGAAAAGGGCCTGATCACTGGTATCATCGGCGGCATCATCGTCGGCCTGTTTGCCGGGTCGCCACTTCAGGTCAGCGGGCCTGCGGCGGGCCTTGCCGTCATCGTGTTCGAAATTGTGCGCGAACAAGGCCTGTCCGCGCTCGGCCCGATCCTGATCCTGGCCGGCGCTATTCAGGTTATCGCTGGCGTCGCGCGGGTCGGCGGCTGGTTTCGGGCCATTTCGCCGGCTGTCGTCCATGGCATGCTGGCGGGCATCGGCGTTCTCATCGTTGTTGGCCAGTTCCATGTCCTGTTCGATGACAAGCCGCTGTCGAGCGGTCTGTCCAACCTGATGGCGATGCCCGGCCAGTTGCTGGGCCTCACCAATCAGGATGCCGCCACTGCCTTCGCTGTAGGTCTTGTGACTATCCTGGGTATGCTCGGGTGGGAAAAATTCCGCCCCGCGTCGATGAAGCTGGTGCCCGGCGCGCTGGTCGGCGTCGTGTTGGGGACGCTGGTGGCCTTTGCGCTCGGCCTTCCTGTCGCCCGCGTCGTCGTGCCCGAATCGATCCTTTCCGCCATCACCCCGCCTGAAGCCGGGCTGATGGCGCAGCTGCTCAACCCCGCCGTAATCACCACGGCCATCGCCATCGCCTTCATCGCCAGCGCCGAAACATTGCTGTCAGCTGCCGCCGTAGACCGCATGCATGATGGCGTGCGCACCAATTATAACAAGGAACTGAGCGCGCAGGGCGTTGGCAATTTGCTTTGCGGTTTTGCCGGCGCGCTGCCGATGACCGGCGTGATCGTTCGGTCGTCCGCCAATGTGCAGGCCGGAGCCAAGACTCGCCTGTCGACCATTTTGCACGGCATCTGGATCCTGGCCTTCGTTGCGTTGCTGCCCTGGCTGCTGCGGGAAATTCCGATGGCGGCACTGGCGGGCATCCTCGTCATCACCGGCGTCAGGCTCGTCAGCGTCGCGCATGTGAAGCATCTCTTCCACCTGTATGGCCCGCTGCCGGCCATCGTGTGGGCCGCGACGCTGATCTGCGTGGTGGCGACCGACCTGCTCACCGGCGTTCTGGTCGGCATCGGCCTGTCGTTGCTGGAACTTCTGCCCCAGGCGCGCAAGCTGGGCCTCAAGGTCGAAGAGGAAAGTCGGGGCGAGGCGCATGAAATCGCCCTGCGCGGTACGGCGACCTTCCTCAACCTGCCCAGGCTTTCGGCCAGGCTGGAATCGCTGCCGGCCGCGGGCCTCATCATCCTCAATGTCGAACGTCTGGCCCATATCGACCATACCTGCGCGGAAATGGTGCGCGAATGGGTCGAGCGTCGTCGCAAGGCCGGCGAGCCGGTCGAACTGTTCGGCGCCACCGGCAAGATGCGCCAGTTCGCCGCCTGAGCTTGAACCCCCTCAGGCGACGCTCCCGGGTCGCCGCGTTCTTCCCCGAACGCGGCGACTTTTTTGGTTGAGCGCGCCGTTAAAAATGTTGCAGCGGCGCAACAGCAATACCATTCCTTTCGCAGATGCGGCAAAAATGGGTTTAATATTTTAGCAGCATTGCGTATGGGAAGCGTCATCCGCTGATATCGGGGGCGCCAAACAGACCCCCGGACCGGCGGATGCAGGACGGAACATTCCAACGTAAAAGGGGAATGTTCATGAATTACAAGATCGCCTGTGCCGCCCTCGCGCTCCTTTCCAGCGCCCCGGCTTTCGCGCAGGAAGAGCCCACCAGCCCCGTCACCGTATCCGGCAGCGTCGGCCTGGTTTCCGATTATCGCTTCCGTGGCGTGTCGCAGACCGACAAGAGCATGGCGGTACAGGGCGGGATCACGGTCTCGCACGAAAGCGGCGCTTACGCCGGCACATGGGCATCCAACCTTTCGGGATGGGGCACCTTTGGCGGCGCGAACATGGAACTTGACCTGTTTGCAGGATATGCCGTGCCGCTGGGCGAAGGCACGACGCTTGACGTCGGGCTGACCTGGTACATGTATCCGTCGGGCGCCGACGACACCGATTTCGCCGAACCCTATGTGAAGCTGTCGCATCAGATCGGGCCGATCAAGGGCCTGGTCGGGGTCGCCTATGCGCCCAAGCAGCAGGCTTTGGGCAAAGTCTGCAGCGATGCGGCCTGCACGGTCTTCCGCCCCGGCAAGAAGAATGACAATTTCTACGTCTGGGGCGACGTGAGTGGCTCGCTTCCCAATACGCCGGTCACGCTCAAGGCGCATCTGGGCTGGTCGAAGGGCAATAGCGGCCTGGGTCCCAATGGCACGTCGATTGCGCCGACCGGCAAATATCTCGACTGGCTGGTGGGTGCTGATGTCGCCATTCCCGGCACGCCGCTGACCGCCGGTGTCGCCTATGTCGATACCGACATCGCGCGTGTCGAGGAAAATTATCTGCGTCCCAATTTCCAGGACGCCGATGGGTCCTCCATCGCCCGTGGCAAGATCGTCTTTTCCTTGACGGCGGCCTTCTAACGTAAAAAGACCGGGCCCGGTCAGCCGGGTCCGGTCTTTGCGGTGTGCGGGACGTGACAAATTGTTGCTGCCGCCATGATCGTCCATGGCTTGCCCTTTGGGCCAGTTGACCGCCGATCCGCCGCCGCTTATTTCCCGGTCATGTCCTTGCCCAAGCAGCCGCATCCATGACCGCTCCGTCGATCATCCTGGTCGAGGACGATCCGCCGCTGCGGACGCTCACCGCCCGCGCGCTTCAGGAACATGGCTATCAGGTGCGCCCGGCCTCGTCCGGCCCTGAAATGTGGGTGGCGTTCGACGCCGGCCCGGTAGACCTCGTCGTGCTGGACGTCATGTTGCCGGGCACAAACGGGATAGACCTGTGCCGCCAGATCCGGCGCAAGAGCGACGTGCCGATCATCTTCATCAGCGCCCGGGGCAGCGAAACCGACCGTATCGTCGGCCTTGAACTGGGCGCTGACGATTATCTGCCCAAGCCCTTTGGCACCCGCGAACTGATCGCGCGCATCCGCGCCATTCTGCGCCGCGTGGGCGTGGAGCGGGGGCCGGACGAACATCGCGAAAGCGAGGCGCATTTTGACGGCTGGGCCGTCAACTTTCCCCGCCGCGAACTGCGATCCCCGACCGGGGCGATCGTCGACCTGACCGGCGCTGAATTCGACCTTCTGTGCAGCTTTCTCAGCCATCCGCAGCGCGTCATCGCGCGCGAACGGCTGATCGAACTGTCGCGCACCCGCATGGGCGACAGCAGCGACCGCAGCATCGACGTGCTGGTCAGCCGGCTCCGGCGCAAGCTCAGCACGCAGGACAAGGGCGCGCCGATCACCACCGTTCGCGGCGTCGGCTATATGTTCAACGCCGAAGTCAGCCGCGCTTGAAACTCCATATGCGCGGATCGCTCGGGCTGCTGGGACGGCTCTTTGCGATCCTGCTGCTGACCGTGCTGCTGGAATTTGCCGTCGGCACGCTGATCTACGAACGGACCAGCCAGCTTTATCTCCAGGACGACGAAGCGCGACGCCTGGCGGAACATCTGGTCATCGCGCGCAAGCTGCTGACCGAACAGCCGCCGGAGGATCGCCGCCTGCTGGGCATCCAGCTGACGACTGATCGCTACGACGTCCACTGGTCGCCCGCTGCGCCGCCTCCGCCGCCACTGTCGCCCGAGCTGGAACGGATGCGCCGGCAGATCATTGCCTGGGAACCCAGTCTGGAACGATCGCAGCTCTGGTTGCGCCTGACTCCCGGTCGCCATTCCGAAATTAATGGCGGGCTGCGGCTGGCCGACGGCAGCTGGCTCTATTTCGGCATGCCGCATGGCGGCGGAAAATGGGCGTTCACCATTGGGCGCATGGGGCTGGCGCTGATCCCGGTGCTGGCGCTGCTGCTTGCCGGATGGGTCCTCATTCGCCGGACGCTGGCACCGCTGCGCGACCTGACGCATGCGACTCATCGCATTGGCCTTGGGTCCGAAGTCATCGTGCCGGAAGCGGGCACCGCCGATGTGCGTAATCTCATCAGCGCGTTCAACGCCATGCAGGCGCGCATGCATCGCCTGATTAACGAGCGGACGGAAACGCTGGCAGCGGTTGGGCATGACTTGCGCACGCCCTTGGCGCGCCTGCAATTGCGGCTTGAAGGGGTGCGGGATGACGAGACGCGCGATGCCATGGCCGACGACTTGGAGGAGATGGGAGCGATGCTGGAATCGCTGCTCGCGTTCCTCGGGGGCGAAAAGGACCCCGAACCGGTCGTGCGCACCGACATCGCAGTCAGCATCGCGACGGTGGTCGATGCCTTTCAGGACCATGGTCAGGACGTCAGCTATGATGGCCCCGATCATCTGGAAATGGAGGTGCGCGGCTTGTCCTTGCGCCGGGCGGTGCGCAACCTTGTCGAGAACGCGCTCCATTATGGCGATCGCGCCCGCGTTTCGCTGCTACGCAAGGGGCAGGAGGTTCTGATCCGCGTCGATGATGACGGTCCGGGCATTCCGCGCGAGCGGCTGGAGGAAGTGTTGCGGCCTTTTTCCCGGCTGGATGACGCGCGCCAGCGCAATACGCGTGGACTGGGGCTGGGCCTGGCAATCGTGCAGAAAGCGGTGGCGGTCGAGGGCGGCCATTTGACGCTGGCGAACCGGCCGGACGGCGGTCTGCGCGCGGAAATTTGCCTGCATCTGCCCCGGTCGACCGCGCGCGGCGGCTGACCGGGCCACAGATCAATCAGTGTGCCGCGCAGCTGTCGCCGTCGCCAGCGATCAGATCGAGGCATCGACCGTCAATTTCGGTCTTCGGCACGGGCAGGCCGATCAGCGCGGCAAGGCTGGGCATGATGTCCACCGTCTCCACGCCCAGCGGCTGTTCGAAATGCCGCATCCCCTTGCGCCAGAACAGGATTGGCACGCGGCGGTCCATGTCCCAGGGCGATCCATGGGTCGCCACCGCGCCCATTACCGCCCGTTCGGGGATCGACATGATATTGGGCTTGAGCAGCACAAGCAGGTCGCCGGAACGCTCTGGATAAAAGCTGGCGCGCGCCTCCTGGATCAGGCTCCAATTTTCGGGGCGGCCGGTGGGTGACGGTGTGGCGGCGATCTCGGCCTTGGTGAAGACCGCCTGCACCTGCGGATGGGCGCGCAGCAGCCTCAGCGTCGCGGCTTCGACCTTAGCGCGCTCGGCAGCGGACAGTCCCCGGTCGAAATAGAGGTCGCCTGCCGCGCCATCGGCCCAGATCAGCGTGCGACCGGGCATGCCGACCTGCTGCGCGATCGTGGCATTCAGCGCCTTGGGAGTCAGCGCGATATCGACACGGCTTTCCATCGGCATGGCGTTCATCCGATGCCGTTCTGGCAGGTCGTGGCCACCATGATCGGCGGTCAGCACGACCGCATAGTCGATTCCGTCCTTGTCCAGCCGGTCGAAGAAGGCGCCCAGTTCCTGATCGAGCCGAGCCACCTGGATGCAGCTTTCGGTGCCCTCGGTGCCATAGCTGTGGCCGATATAGTCGGTCGCCGACAGGCCGATCGAAATGATGTCGGTCTGCGCCTGCTTGCCAAGATCCATATTTTCGATTGCGGCGGCGGCAAAGGCCAGCGTCATCGCGTCCTGTTCGGGCGAAATGCGGAATGCATTATAATCGCCGGCGTCGCGCGCAAATCGGCCGGTGCCCACGCTGCGGTCGCCGGCCCGGACCGCGAAATCCTTCGACACGCATTGTTGCGGCAATTCGAAGCCGGGATTGGCCTGCGCCAGCCGCTGCGCCATGGCGCCATTGACCTTGGCGACCAGCGGCGGCGTCGCGATGCCCTTGTAGCTGACATAGCCCTGCGGACCGCCCAGCCACCAGACCTGATCGGCCGTCGGGCCGCCCATCATGATCGCGGCCCGATCCTTGCCGGCGATCGATACGACGCGGGTCGCGGGATTGGCCAGCTTCATGCGGCCGCCCAGTGTCGGCACCTTGAGGTGTATGGGCGAGGCGACATATTTGTCGCTGCTGCTGCCCGGCTGGCTTTCATCCTCCGCGCAATAGACGGTTTTGTCGGCGCGCGCCGTGCCCAGGTCGATCCAATTATTGGCGATGATCCCGGTGCGCGAAGGCCGGCTGCCGGTCAGGATGGTCGAATGGCCGGGGCAGGTCTCTGTCGCGGCATGGCTCTGATAGCCGCGCGGGAAAACCGCGCCTTCGGTCAGCCGCTTGAGGCCGCCGACATAATATTGGCGATATTCGCTGAACAGGTCGGCAGAAAACTGATCGACGGATATGGCGACGATCAGCTTGGGCGGAGTCGCGGGGGCTGTGCTTGCCGGTGCCGGAGCAGGGCTTTGGGCCATCACGGGCATGGCGGTGGCGAGCAACAAAGCGGCGGCGACTCTTTTGAACATATGCTAGAACCTTCTCTTGCCTTGACGGCGGATGGGGAGCGACCTAGCCCCCAAGCATCCACCCGACCAGAGGCCCGATGCGGATTTTTCAAGTCATCGTCATGACGCTCGCGCTGCTGGCGCTCCATCCTGTCGCATGGGCGCAGGGGGCGTTCGGCGGCGGTCCGGCCCATATCGCGGCGCAACTGGACAGTGAAAGCGACAGCCCCGCGCCCGGTGGGGCAACGACCATCGCCTTTGCCATGACCCCCGAATCGGGGTGGCATGGCTATTGGGAAAATCCCGGCGACGCGGGCCTTGGCATGAGCGTGGAATGGACCTTGCCCAGGGGTGTGACGGTTGGCCCGCTGCGCTATCCGGTGCCTGAAACGCTGCTGATTTCGGGCCTGATGAACCATGTTTATGAAGGGCCTTATGCCATCCTCGCCAACCTCAAGGTCGCGGGCGATGTGGCGCCGGGCACGCGCCTGCCGGTGGTGGCAAAGGCGCAATGGCTGGCCTGCACAGACAAGGTGTGCGTGCCCGAAAGCGGAACGTTGCGGCTCGATCTGGTCGCGGGCAACGGCGCGGTCGCGCCAGCGTCGCGGACGCGGTTCGACGCCTGGCGGATGCACTTGCCGCGGCCGCTGGGATCGCAGGCGCGCTATACGGTCAAGGACGGCCGGCTGCGCATGGCAATCCCCTTGCCCATGGAGGCGGAGGCACGGGACGTCCATCTCTTCGCGCTGACCGAAGGACTGATCCGCTATGCGGCCGACCAACGCGTGACCCGAAAGGATAACCAGATGGTTATCGATACGACGGCGGGTGAAGGCGTCAAGGATGGTCCAGTGCAGGCGGTGCTGCGGACGGGCGACCATGTCGGTTTCCTGCTGACGGCTGTTCCAGGGCCAGTCGAAGAACCGCAACCTGAAGGGCAAGCCGGCGCCATATTGGCGGCCTTGGGAGGCGCCTTGCTCGGCGGCCTGCTGCTCAACATCATGCCTTGCGTCTTCCCGATCCTGGGCCTCAAAGCGATGAGCTTGGCCAAGGCGGGCGGGGACGAACGCAGCGTCCGGCGGGAGGCGTTGGCCTATGCGGCGGGTGTAATCCTGACCTGTCTAGCGCTGGGAGGGCTGCTGCTGGCCCTGCGCGCTGCGGGCAATGCCGTGGGCTGGGCCTTCCAGTTACAGGATCCGCGCATCATCCTGACGTTGCTACTGCTCGTCAGCGCCATTGCCTTCAACCTTGCTGGCCTTTTCGAGCTGCGGCCTTTTGGCGGCGGAGACGGTCTGGCGGGCAAGGGCGGAACGATGGGCGCGTTCTGGACCGGCGCGCTGGTCGCCTTTGTCGCGACGCCTTGCACCGGGCCATTCATGGCGGCTGCGATGGGCGCGGCTCTGCTGCTGCCGCTGGCCGCCGCGCTCGCCATCTTTGCAGGCCTTGGCCTCGGCCTTGCGCTCCCCTTCCTGCTGCTGGCCTACATCCCGGCACTGCGCAGCCGCCTGCCGCGCCCCGGCGCCTGGATGGGGCGGTTCCAGAAGCTGTTGTCGGTGCCGATGTTCCTGACGGCGCTGGGCCTTGCCTGGCTACTGGGCCAGCAACGCGGCGTGTCGGGCATGACCATCGGCCTTGGCGCGGCGTTGCTGCTGGCGTTGCTGCTCTGGTGGCTGGGCGCGCGCCAGCATGGCGGGAAGGGCGGCGGTCTGATCGCCGGGATCGGCGCGCTGGCATTGCTGGCCGGGGCCGCGATCGCCTTGCCCTCAGCCGCCCCGGTACGGGCTGAAAACAACGCAACTTCTGTCGCTTTCGCTGTCGAGAAACTGGATGGGCTGCGGGCCGCGAACAAGCCTGTCTTCCTCTATTTCACCGCCGACTGGTGCCTGACCTGCAAGGCCAATGAGGCCGCCGCCATCGACAGGGCGGAGGTGCGCGCGGCGTTCGACAAGGCCGGCGTCACTGTCATGGTTGGCGACTGGACCAATGCTGATCCAGCCATCACCCGCTTCCTGGAAAGCCAGGGGCGGTCGGGCGTGCCGCTCTATCTCTGGTATGCGCCGGGCAAGGAGGCCGTTGTGCTGCCGCAGCTGCTGACGCCCGCCACGCTTACCGCGCTGGTGCGCTGATGGCCAAGGTTCGGGCCGATCAGCTACTTGTGGATGCGGGGCTCGCCGAGAGCCGCGCGCGCGCGCAGGCGCTGATTCTGGCTGGCCTGGTCTATCTGGGCGATCGCAAGGTTGAAAAGGCGGGGCAGCAGGTGCCGGCCGACGCGGCGCTTGACCTTCGCGGGCGCGATCATCCCTGGGTATCGCGCGGCGGCATCAAATTGGCCCACGCGCTGGAGGCGTTCGCCATCGACGTTACCGGCTTTGTGGCCATGGATGTCGGATCGTCTACCGGCGGCTTTACCGACGTTCTGCTGACGCACGGCGCCGCGAAGGTCTATGCCGTCGACAGCGGGACCAACCAGCTCGCCTGGAAGTTGCGCAGCGACGACCGCGTCATCGTCCATGAACAGACCAGCGCCCGCATCCTGACCGATGCCCATATACCAGAGCCAGTCGATATCATCGTGTGCGATGCCAGCTTCATCAGCCTGGCCAAGGTGCTGGAAAAGCCGATCGGCTTCGCCCGACCCGGCGCGCACCTCGTCGCGCTCATCAAGCCGCAGTTCGAAGCGCGCCGGGAGGAGGTTGGCAAAAATGGAGTCGTGCGCGATCCCGCCATCCATGACCGCGTCTGCATGGAGGTGCAGGACTGGGTAGCGGCGCAGGGATGGACCGTCGCGGGACTGACGCAAAGTCCCATTACCGGTCCGCAGGGCAATATCGAATTTCTTCTGCACGCCCGGCTTGGCGGATAATCGCGCCAGCTTCGTTCCCGCCGTCGATACATAATGATACAGACCGCGACCAAGGGTCAGCTTGTGTCGCGAGGAAAGGCCCGATAGCCCCTCATCATGCGCCTTATTTTGCCCCTATTTCTCAGCGCCCTTTGTCTTGCCGGTTGCAGCGGCGAGGAACAGAAACCGCAACGCGCCGCGCCGCTGGTGACGGTCAAGCCGATCGGGACGGCGACCTTTACCGACCGGGTCGAAGCGGTCGGCACGGCGCTCGCCAATGAACAGGTCGTGTTGTCCGCGCCCGTGACCGAGCGCATTGATACCGTGAACTTCGCCGATGGCGGCTTCGTCAGCCGGGGCCAGGTGATCGCCACCATGGCTGTCGCGCAGGAAAAGGCGGAACTCGCCGCCGCACAGGCGCAGGCGCGGCAGGCCGGCCAGCAGCTGGAGCGTATTCAAGCGCTCAAGACGCGCGGCTTTGCCACCGCCGCGTCGCTCGACCAGCAGCTTGCGCTTGCAAACGCGGCCAAGGCGGCGGCTGACCAGTCGCGCGCCGCGATCAGCGACCGGGTGATCCGTGCAACCTTTGGCGGCTGGGTCAGCCTGCGCACCATATCGCCGGGCGCGATCATCCCGGCCGGGACCGCGATCGCCACAGTGAGCGACATCAGTCGCATCAAGCTGGATTTCGCCATTCCCGAAACCCAGCTGTCGATGATCCGCGAAGGCATGCCGATCGACGCGGTATCTGCCGCCTGGCCCGATCGGCCGTTCAAGGGGACGATCGCGACCATCGACCCGGTGATCGATCCGGCGACGCGCGCCGTCAGGGTCCGCGCCATCCTGCCCAATGGGGACAAGGCGCTGAAACCCGGCATGTTGCTGACCGTCAGCGTTCAGGCGAGCCAGCGCGAGTCGCTGGCGGTGCCGGAACTGGCGGTGGTGGGCGATGGCGAGGATCGTTATGTCTTCGCGCTGGACGGGCGCACCGCCAAGCGGGTGAAGGTCGATACCGGCATGCGCCAGAATGGCATGGTCGAAATTGTGGGCGGCCTCAAGGCCGGCCAGCCGATCGTGACCGAAGGTGTCGTCAAATTGAGCGACGGCGCAACGGTGCGGCTGGCCGGCGACAAGCCACAATCCGGCGCCGCCAAGGCCAAGGGCTGAGGACGCGTCGCCATGCAGCTGTCCGACCTGTCCGTCCGCCGCCCCGTATTCGCTGCGGTTGTCGCTGTGCTGCTCTGCATCGTCGGCGTGGTCGGTTATCTCAGCCTTTCGGTGCGCGAATATCCCGACACCGATCCGCCGATCGTTTCGGTGGAAACCATCTATACCGGCGCGGCAGCGTCTGTCGTGGAAACCCGCATCACCCAGTTGATCGAGGATGCAGTCGCAGGCGTGCAGGGCATTCAGACGATCACATCGACGTCGGAGGATGGCCAGTCGGACATCAACATCGAATTCGACCCCTCGCGCGATATCGACAGCGCCGCCAATGACGTGCGCGACCGGGTCGGGTCGGTGGTCGAGGATCTGCCCGAAGACGCATTGGCGCCTGAAATTCGCAAGGTGGATTCCGATGCCCGATCCATCCTGTTCCTTTCCGTATCGCGGCCGGGCTGGAGCTCCATCCAGATCAGCGACTATGTCGACCGCAATATCGTAGACCGCTTCTCCGCGATCGACGGGGTTGCCCGCGTGTTCATTGGCGGTGAGGCGCGGCCATCGACCCGTATCTGGTTCAACGCTGAGAAGCTGGCCGCGTTCGGGCTGACGCCGGCGGATGTCGAAAATGCGCTGCGCACGCAGAATGTCGAACTGCCCGCCGGCAGGTTTGAATCAAAGCAGCAGAACCAGACCCTGCGCGTCGAGCGCCCTTTCGCCACGCCGCAACAATTTGCCGATCTGGTCATCGGACGCGGGGCGGACGGCTATCAGGTGAAGCTGGGCGATGTCGCGCGGATCGAGGAAGGGCCGGAAAATCCCTATAGCAGTTTCCGCTCCAATGGCGGCACCGCGATCGGCCTGGGCATCATTCGCCAGTCGGGCGCCAACACGCTGGAAGTTGCGCAAAAGGCCAAGGCGCTGATCAAGGAGCTGGAGCTGCCTGCGGGCATGTCTATCGCCATCGGCACTGACGAAAGCCTGTTTATCGAGCGCGCGATCGAGAATGTCTACGATACGCTGCTGGAAGCGGCGCTGCTCGTCATCATGGTAATCTTCCTATTCCTGGGGTCGGTCCGTGCGACGCTGGTTCCGGCTGTCACCGTGCCGATCTGTTTGCTCGCCACTTGCGCCGTGATGTGGTTGCTGGGCCTGTCGATCAATCTGCTGACGCTGCTGGCGTTCGTGCTGGCGATCGGTCTTGTGGTCGACGACGCGATCGTCGTCCTCGAAAATGTCTATCACAGGGTCGAGCAGGGTGATGATCCGCTGGTCGCGGCGTATCTTGGCTCGCGGCAGGTGGGCTTCGCGATCATCTCCACGACGTTGGTGGTGTGCGCGGTCTTCGTACCGATCATGTTCCTGGCCGGACAGACGGGCCTGCTGTTCCGGGAACTCGCCATCGCGATGATCGCGGCGATTGGCTTTTCCGGCTTCATCTCGCTCAGCCTTGCGCCGATGCTCTGTTCCAAACTGCTCAAGACCGCCGAGCGCGGGCGATTGGCGCGGTGGGTCGATAACCGGTTCCAGCGGATCGAGAGTGGCTATGCCCGCTGGCTCGACCATGTGCTGCGCAAGCCCTTGCTGCCGGTTCTGGCAGTGGTGATTTTTCTGGGCGTCGCCGGGCTCTTCTTCACCCGCCTGCCGACCGAACTGGCGCCGGCCGAAGATACCGGCGTCGTTGAATCCAGCATCAGCGCGCCCGAAGGCACCGGCTATGACCAGATGCTGGCCTATATGCTCAAGATCGAGAAGGACCTCAATTTCCTGCGCAAGGATGGCACGCTGCAAAATCTGGTGGTTCGCGCCCCCGGTGGTTTCGGGACCACCGACGATTTCAACAGTGGCAATGTCATCGCCTTCCTGCGCCCGTGGGAAGATCGCAGCATCACCACCGCGGAAGTGGCGACCATCATCAACAAGGTGATTGCCGATCAGCCCGGCGTGCGCGGCAATGCGGCGCCGCGATCGGGGCTGGGCCGGGGCCGGGGGCTGCCGGTCAATCTGGTGCTGGCGGGCGCGACCTATGAGGGTCTTGCGGCGGCGCGGGACAGGATCATGGCGGCCGCGGCCAACTATCCCGGCCTCATCAACCTCGACAGCGATTACAAGGAATCCAAGCCGCAGATGCGGATCGAAACCAATTTGCAACGGGCGGGGGACCTCGGCGTATCGGTCAATGACGTCAGCCAGGCGCTGCAAAGCCTGCTGGGGTCCCGCCGTGTCACCACCTATGTCGACCGGGGCGAGGAATATCGCGTTTTGGTGCAGGCGGAGGATGAAGGGCGCGAAACCGTCGCTGACCTGGAGCGGATCAACGTGCGCAGCCGGACCGGCGCACTGGTGCCCCTGTCATCGCTGGTGACGGTCAAGGAAGTGGCAGGCCCGCGCCAGCTCAACCGCTTCAACAAATTGCGGGCAATCACGCTGACCGCCGCGCTGGCGCCGGGCACGTCGCTGGGCGATGCGCTGACCTGGCTGGAAGGGCAGGCGCGCCAGTCGCCCGAAGTCATCGCGCTGGGCTATCGTGGCGAAAGCCAGTCGCTGCGGGAAACCGGCGGTGCGATCTGGCTGGTGTTCGGCCTCACCATCGTGGTGGTGTTCCTGTTGCTGGCGGCGCAATTCGAAAGCTTCATCCATCCCGGCGTCATCATCGCGACCGTGCCGCTTGCGGTCGCGGGCGGCGTGCTGGGGCTGGCGTTGACCGGCGGATCGGTCAACCTCTACAGCCAGATCGGCATCGTCATGCTGGTCGGCCTGGCGGCGAAGAACGGCATTCTGATCGTCGAGTTCGCCAACCAGCTGCGTGATGAAGGGCTGGAAATAGGCCGCGCCATCCGGGAAGCGGCGAAGCGCCGGTTGCGCCCGATCCTCATGACATCGATCGCCACGGTCATCGGCGCGCTGCCGCTGGTGATCCGCGGCGGTGCGGGGGCGGCGGCGCGCCAGTCGATCGGCGTCGTCGTGGTGTTCGGCGTCAGCCTGGCGACGCTGATCACGCTGTTCCTCATCCCCATCTTCTATTCGCGCGTTGCCAAGCGCACGGTTTCTCCGCAAACCGTCAGCCGCAAGCTGGAATCGGCGCTCAAGGATTCGCCCGAACCAGCCGAATGAGGGACAAGCGCGGGGGTGTTGTTGCCGATGAATGGAATCGCGTCGCGGGGGCAGTTGCGCCTGTCCTATCTCCGGTGGGCGCTCGTGACCGTGCCCGCCATCGTGTTTCTGGGCTTCCTGTCTGGCCAACTCGCCAATAGCGGCTACGGCAATCGCTGGTTCGCCGCGCTGGACAAGCCCGCATTGATGCCGCCGGGCTGGGCATTCGGCGTCGCCTGGACGATCCTGTATGTGCTGATGGCGCTGGCGTTCGCGATCGTGCTGCATGCGCGGGGGGCGCAAGCGCGCGGCGTGGCGGTCGGCCTATTCCTGTTGCAACTGGTGATGAACCTGGCCTGGTCGCCGCTTTTCTTTCGAATGCATCAGGTGGACGCGGCGCTGATCCTGATTGTGGCGCTGATCGTCGCCGTGGGGCTCACCATCCGCTATTTCTGGCGCATTCGCCGACTGGCTGGCATATTGATGCTGCCCTATTTGGCCTGGCTATGTTTCGCCGCAGTTCTCAATTACGAGATCGGCCGCCTTAATCCTGATGCGGAAACCCTTGTGGCCCCGGCGCTCAGGGCCCAAGTAAGATAAAGGAAGGCGCCGGTCGCGCCGCAGGAAGGACAAGAGCAATGCAGAGCGAGAATCGCTTTTTCGACGATCTGGCCAAGCTGGTCAACGGCGCGGCCGGCACCATGGCCGGGATGACTCGCGAATTTGAATCCAACGCGCGGGAACGTGCCAAGGAATGGATCGGCGGTGTAGACTTCGTATCGCGCGAGGAATTCGATACGGTCAAGGCGATGGCCCAGGCCGCGCGTGAAGAGGTGGAATCGTTGAAAGCCCGCATCGACGCGCTGGAAGGCAAGGCTGGTGAACCAGTCGCCAAGAGCGTCAAGACCGTCAAGCCCAAGGCGAACGAAGCGCTCGATCGCAGCATCGAAGGCGTTGCCCCGCTGCCGGACGACGCCAACTGAACGACTGTCCTTTGCCGTCCTACGGTGTTAAGGCGCGCCGATGATGGATAGCGACGAATTTGAACAGGGCGGGCAGGAAGCTGCGCCGATTGACATGCTGGCCGCTTATTTTGAGGCGCATGGCTGGAGCTTCGACCAGGTCGGCGAGGATGAGATCGTCGGCAATACGCAAGGGTCCTGGGCGCAATATGAATTGCGAGGCATCTGGCGTGACGAAGATCAGGTGCTTCAACTGCTGGTGCTGCCTGACGTGCGCGTGGCGGAAGACAAGCGTTCGGCGATCTATGAAACGCTGGGCCTCATCAACGAGCAGCTATGGATCGGCCATTTCGAATTATGGTCGTCCAGCGGCATAGTTTTGTTCCGCCATGGAGCCCTGCTGGGTGCGGGCGGCACGCTGACGCTCGATCAGGCGCAATTGCTGGTCGAAACCGCGATTGACGAATGCGAGCGCTTCTATCCGGTATTCCAGTTCGTCCTGTGGGGCGGCAAGTCGCCGTCAGAGGCGATTTCGGCCAGCCTGATCGAAACCCGCGGCGAGGCCTGATCCATGGCCAAAGGCTGGCCCGAGCATCTCTTCCTCGTCGGTTGCGGCAATATGGCCGGACAGATGTTGAACCGTTGGTTGGACTGCGGTCTTGACCCCAGCCGCGTCACAGTCCTGCGGCCAAGCGGTGGGCCCGTAGCGGACGGGGTCGATGTGGTGACGACCTATCCGCAGGCGCTGGCGCACGGTACGACCGTGATTCTGGGCATGAAGCCCTATCAGGTCGCCGACGTCGCAGCGCAACTGGCACCGCTTTGCCATGCCGAAGTCTCGATGCTGTCGATCCTGGCGGGGACGACGTTGGGGGACCTGCGTGCGCGTTTCCCGGCGACGGGCGACATCGTGCGCGCGATGCCGAACCTGCCAGTCGGCATGGGGCAGGGCGTTGTAGCCCTCTACACCGATGCACATACTTCCCCGTCCGGCAGGGCGAATATGGAAGCTTTGCTGGGACCGCTGGGCCTTTCCGAATGGATGGCGGACGAGGCGCTGTTCAACCGGGTGACGGCGCTGTCGGGTTGTGGACCGGCCTTTCTCTTCCGCTTTGTCGACGCGCTGTCGCGAGCAGGGGAGGCGATCGGTATTCCAGCAGATCAGGCCGCGCGAATGGCGATGGCGACAGTGCAGGGCGCGGCCAATATGGCGGCGGCGGCGCAGGTGACGCCGGCGACATTGGCCGATCAGGTGGCGAGCCCCGGCGGGATGACGCGTGAGGGCCTGAACGTCCTGGACGCGGACGATCGGCTGCTGACGCTTATGACCGAAACGCTGGAAGCCGCGCGGGATCGCGGAGAGGCGATGGCGCGCGGGGACTGATGGGCGGTTCCCCTTCGAAAAGCGTTAGGCTAGAGGCCCCGCAAACATCCTTCGGAGTATGCCATGCTGTCCCCCGACGCCCCGATTCTGCTGCTGACGACTGGCGGCACCATCGACAAAATCTATTTCGATGCCCTGTCCGATTATCAGGTTGGTGAAACCGTGATGGCGAAGCTGCTCGACGTAGCCCGCGTCAAGCGGCCTTTCCGGATCGAGGAAGTCACCCGCAAGGACAGTCTGGAACTGGACGACAAGGACCGTGCGCTGGTCGCGGCCCGGGTCGCAGCGGCGCGGGAACGGCACATCGTCATCACCCATGGCACCGACACCATGACCGAAACGGCGAAGGTTCTGAAAGACATAGAGGGCAAGACGATCGTGCTTGTCGGCGCCCTGGCCCCTGCGCGTTTCGGCGAGAGCGACGCAAGCTTCAATCTGGGCATGGCATTCGCCACGGCGCAGGTGGCCGAGCCGGGCGTCTATATCACCATGAGCGGATCGGTCTTCCGCGCGGACAAGGTGGTAAAGGATCGCGCCAAGGGTGCTTTCGTCCCGGTCGAGGACGGGACGGCCTGAACATGCGTTTTACATATCGTCCAAAGTTGGAAGGTGCCGTCATGAAGGCCGTTTACGCATTTTCTATTTCAATCCTTGGCGCTCTTGCCGCCCTGCCGATGCCCGCGGCAGCATCGGAGATTTCGACCCATGTACTGGACTTGGCGACGGGCACCGGCGGCGCGGGCATCCCTGCCACGCTGGAGCGGAAAAATGACGCTGGCGACTGGGTTGCGGTGGGCAGCGCGGCGACCGATGCCAATGGCCGTGTGCGCAACTTCGGGTCGGAGGTGGTGACGCCGCCGGGCATCTACCGGATTCGCTTCGACATCAGCCGCTATGCGGGCGCGGGGGCCAAGCCCTTTTTTCCTGAAATCGACATTGTTTTTCGCGCTGATGACGACAGCGCCCACTATCATGTGCCGGTTGTCATGAGCCCCTATGGCTATAGCAGCTATCGAGGCAATTAGAGGGCCGATCGGGAACCTCCGTATCCTATTCGGCATTGATCCTGCCGGGTGGCACAACAATGAGGAGGAGGACGAGATCATGGCCGATTACCAGGTCGAACAGGAACGACCGGCAACTACGACGACCACGGTGATTGAGCGTCGCAGTGGCGGCGGCATGACGCTGGCGATCTTGTTGCTGGTCGTCGTGGTGGCGGTCGCTGCCTTCTTCCTGATCAGCAGTGAAACCAGCAAGGACAATGCCGTGTCCAGCGCGGCTTCTCAGGTCGGCGAAGCAGCTAGCAGCGTGGGTGATGCGGCCCAGGACGCCGCGGGCGCCGTAAAGGATCAGTAAGCTCTGGTCGCCGCGACAAGGTCGAAAAAAGGAGCGCATCGACAGGGTCGAAGCGCTCCTTTTTTATGTCTCAAAAACGACGAATGATCAGCCCTCGACCTTCGCATATTTGGGCGCAGCCTCATTCAGGATGCGCAGGATTTTCTGCAGAGCACTTGGTTCGTCCGTCTCTTCCATAGCGGCCAGTTCGCGCGCCAGGCGGCTCGAAGCGGCTTCGAAAATCTGACGCTCCGAATAGCTTTGTTCCGGCTGATCGTCGGCGCGGAACAAGTCGCGGGTCACTTCGGCGATCGACACCAGATCGCCCGAATTGATTTTCGCTTCATATTCCTGCGCACGGCGCGACCACATGGTGCGCTTGACCTTGGGCTTGCCCTTGAGCGTTTCCATGGCCTCTTCCAACGTCTTGTTGGAAGAGAGCTTGCGCATACCTACGCCTTCGGCCTTGTTGGTCGGCACGCGGAGCGTCATGCGCTCCTTTTCGAACCGGAGCACATAGAGCTCCAATTCCATGCCCGCAATCTGCTCCTTCTGAAGCTCGATCACACGGCCAACGCCATGCTTGGGGTAAACGACATAATCACCAACGTCAAAGGACAGCGCCTTGGCAGCCATTTGATACCTTTCCAATTCTAGCGGGAGGCGGGCCGTCGCGGAGCAGCGAAACAAAGCGGAATGCCACAATGTGCCCGGCGCGACCCGTCAAGACATGAAGTTCATTCTCCAGGGCCGCATCTAGGGGAATCCGACCGTTGCGGCCGCTTTTAGCAGATTCGTAACAAAATTACCACCCCCAGACATAATCGCTGGGAGCGTGGCTCGATATGAGACGTCAACGCGATCGAGGCTGGCTTAGTCGCCCTTGCCCGGTTCGGGAGAAAAGAACTGGTCAAGCTTGTTCTCGACGCCATTCATGGCTTCGGCATCAGCCGGCGCATCGCCCTTGACCGTGATGTTGGGCCATTCGGCGGAATATTTGGTGTTGAGCTCCAGCCATTTTTCCAGGCCGTTCTCGGTGTCGGGCAGGATCGCCTCGGCAGGACATTCCGGCTCGCACACACCGCAATCGATGCACTCGCTAGGGTTGATAACCAGCATATTTTCCCCCTCGTAGAAACAATCCACGGGGCAGACCTCGACGCAATCCATGAATTTGCAGCGGATGCAATTGTCGGTCACGACATAGGTCATTGTTCGGGCACTCTTGTCCTTGGGAAAAGCGCCGCCCTGCTATGCCCGCCGCGCGCGAAGGTCAATGAGGATATTATTGACCGGCGTTTAGAGCCGGTTTGGCGGCCGCCTGTCGCTATTCGCGCCCGGCGCGCAGCGCTGCCCCGCCTGCGAAAGGCGTGATCGCGACTAGCAACAGCGACGCGGCCGCGAGAAATTTGAGCGCGGCTCCGCTGCCATCCCCCAATGTGCCGGCGCCGAAAATCAGCAGCGGCACGGCAAGCGGCAGCGCAAGGAGCCCCGCCAGCGCACCGCTGGAGCGCAAACCGGCAGTGAGCGTAGCTACGAGCAGGCCAAGGGCAGCAAGTGCCGGCGTACCGATGAGCAGGCCGATTTCGAGGCGGACCAACATCGCGCTGTCTAGCTTCAGCAAGGCGGCCGCGGGCAGGGCCGCAAGCATCAAGGGCGGTCCAAAGCCGATCCAGTGCGCCACCAGGCGGGCCAGAACGATCATTTCTTCGCCAATGCCGCGCGCGGCCATCTGATCAAGCACGCCGGCCTGCGCATCCGGGGCGATCAGGCGATCCACCGGCAGCAGGCTGGCGAGCAGCGCGGCGATCCAGAGCATGCCTCCTCCGGTACGCGCGAGCAGCCGGGCGTCGGGCCCGACCGCGAAAGGGTAGAGGCTGGCGACGAGCAGCAGGAACGCCACAGGCAGCCAGAGCCCGGCCGATATCCAGGCTTGCCGCAAGTCCCGGCGGACGAGAAGCCACACCAGCCTCATTCCGGCGCGACCTGATGGTCTGGCAGGTGGATCGTCACCGGCGCGGGTATGGAAAGAGGTTGGTGGGACGCGACGAGGGAGATTCCCCCATTGGCCAGATGACGCTCAACGGCGTAGCCCAGAAGTTCGAGCGAGGCGGCGTCGAGGCCATTGCCCGGCTCGTCCAGCAGCCATATGGCTGCGCCGCTCGCGATGGTCCGCGCAAGCATGGCGCGCTTTCGTTGCCCCGTCGAAAGCATTCGCACCGGCACGCAGGCAAGCGGGCCCAAGGCCATGACGTCGATTGCGGCATCGACCTGCGCCGGGTCCGCCTTGTCGATCGCGGCCCAGAAGGACAGCGCCTTATGAAGCGTCGCATCGCTGTCCAGCGCCAGCTTCTCGTCGCATAGCGCCACGCCCCCGCTCCGGGCTACCGATCCGGTGAAAGCCGGAAGCAGCCCGGCGCAAAGCCGCAATAGGCTGGATTTGCCCACGCCATTGGGACCGGTGAGCATCGCGCCGTTCCCTGGAGCCAATGTCAGGTGCACGCCGCGGAACAACATCCGCCCGCCGCGCACGCAGGCGACGTCGTCGAGCCGCAGCGCCGCATCGATCATGATCCGACCATATCCTCCAGCACGTGCATATCGATGTCGGACAGGCCGAAATGATGGCCAATCTCATGCACGACGACATGGGTGATGAGGGCGTCGAGGGGCACCCCGGTTTCGACCCATTCGTCGAGCAGGGGACGGCGAAACAGGTGGATCATAGGGGGCGTATCGCCCGTCTGCGCGTCTTGCCCGACCGGGCGCCCGGTATAAAGCCCAGTGAGGCCGAAGGGGTCGTCAATGTCCATCGCCCGCAGCGTGTCGGAATCGGCGAAGTCTTCGACAAACAGCACGACGTTGAACAGATGTTCCCGAAAGGGATCGGGCAGGCGGCTCAGAGCTTCAAGCGCGAGCGTTTCGATGTCCTGCGCTGTAGGCGCGAAGCGCGGCGGTTGACGGGTCTGCGACATGACTGCCACATAAGCGCAAAGCGCCGCCAAGGGATAGAGACATGATCGCCAGGTTGAACGAAGACGAACGCGCCAAGGCGCTCGCGCACCTATCGAACTGGACTGCGATTACCGACCCGGACGGACTGTCCCGCCGCTTCACCTTCGCCGACTTTAACGCCGCCTTCGGTTTTATGACGCGGGTCGCCATTTTGGCGGAGAAGGCCGACCATCATCCAGAATGGTCCAACGTCTATAATCGCGTCGACATTGTGCTGACAACGCATGACGCAGGCGGCCTGTCCCAGCGGGATGTAGACCTGGCGCGGGCGATCGATGCCTTGCTGGAGTGATCAGCGATAGCTGAGTTGCGTTTCGATCCGGTCGTCATAGCCTTTCAGGGCGGCGATCACCGACGGGTCGCCGGCATAGCGCCGCCGCAGCATAGCCAGGCGCGCGTCCGTGCCCCGGCAAAGCTCGTCGATATTTTCCTGAATGAAGGCGCGGCGTTCAGCGTCATAGGGGTCCTCGCCGCGAAAATGGTCGCAGCCATCGCGCGAAACCATGAATTCCGTCACCTCGCGCGGAAAGGGCGCGGCGCTGGCAGCGACGTCGGATGGGGGTAAGTCGAGCGGGAAGTAAGGGGCGGGTTGCGTACGCACGGTGACGACAGGACTGGCGGGCGTCGGAGCGGCGGCCGCTGCTGCCGGCGTAGGCTTCGTTGGCGCAGCGGGCTGAGGCGCGGGCGGTTCCGGGGCGGTAGCCTGAGCGGCTGCCGGCTGAAGCGGCTGGGCAACATCGTCCGTCTGCGCGCTGTCGTCGGACGCACGGCAGCCGGCGGTCAGCGCCAGCATCATAGCCATCGGAACCAGCACCAAACGCCTGCTCACCCGATTTCCTCCCGCAAGCTGGCGATCAAGTCCGCAACATGCGGCAAGCGCGACTCTTCCTCGTCGAGGATCGCCAGAAACGCCGCCCGCCTATAGTCGGCCAGCATGTCTGGCGAAAGCCGACTTGCCGCAGGAACACTCGAATTCACGATGTCTAGAAGCCGTTCGATGCCGTGCAGCCGCCCCCATAGATAATCATTCTCGCGATAGACCCGGCTGAAAAATGCGCCGAAGTTGTTGAATTCTATCCCTTTCAGCGTTGCTTCGGCGCCGCCCGGACGAATGGCAGAGCAATCTTCCGGCGAAATCCGGTCCACCTTGACCGGATCATATTCATCCAGAGTGTCGCCCTGGAGCAACGGTAGAGAGGCAATGTCAGTGAAGGGAAAGCCGAGATAGGCCAGCAACATGGTGCGGCGACCTGCCTTGGGCAGCCCGGCCAGAGCCTCCGCCAGCATCCGGTCGGCCGACTCGTCGCGGGCCTTGAGGTCCCGCGCCGCCGCCACCGCATCCAGCGCGGCAGCGGCGTCGCCAGGTACGGCCTTGGCTGCGGCAACGACGCTGTCGCCATAAAAGTCATGGTCTTCGCATTCGGCATAGAGAGACAGCGCGCCATAAATCGCGTCATGCATGGCGAGCACCGCAGAATCCTCCGCTTGCGCCTCTATCTCCAGAGTTTCGGCCAGACGGCGTGCCATAAATCGCAGACGGCGGATGCGGAACGCCAGATCATGGGCGCGGAAGAAGGCGACGGGTGCCGCGGCCGATCCGCTGCTTTCGCTTAATTGGTCGGCGCCCTGATTGCGCACCGCTGCCCATATTGCCTGGCGATAGGCTTCGCGCATCATGGCGCTATCCTCTCCGCTCAACCGGAACAGAAGCGCACAAAGCGATTCGACGATGCCCGACAATTTGAGATGACCATAAGCGGGATAGGCGAAGCCGGCAGCGCCGGCGGCGCGCTGCTGCGCCTTGGCGCGCCAGGCTGACAGACGCGCGGGCGTTGGCCGGTCCAGAAACAGCATGCGGCCGACCGCGCTCTCCACATCCGCCTCAATGCCGGGGCGCAGCGCGTCGAAAATCCGCCGCATGCGACGGATTCGCGCGGAATGGCGGTCGATGACATCCAGATTGTCGCGAATGGGTTGTTCGCGCGGAATGTCGGACAGCGCGCCGAAGATGGTGCGGAAAAAGCCGGGAAGGGGCGGAGTAGCTCCGCTCGGCAGATCTTCCTGCTGCCCCTCCTTGTTAAGGCGGATGGACCGGTGCCCCGGCTTGGGATCGATGTAGACGAAGCGCCGGTCCACCTCGCGGCGGGATGGCCGGTTACGCAGCGCGCCGATCGCCTGGGCGAAGGGAGCGTTGGCCAGGACCGATCCGTCGATCAGCACAGCGTCCTCGGCGGCGCCGCGCGCGGCATGACGCGGCAGGGCACGCGCGAGAAAAATGTCGCGGGTTGGCCAGTTGCGGTGTTTTCGCTTCAGCACCCTATCAAGTTCCCGCGCGGTAAAGGGCGGGAAGGCGCCGGGGAAACTGGCCGTCGCGCGGGCGGCGAACACCAGTTCGGCAGTGTCAGCGAACAGCCTTTCGCCCCGCCCGCGCGCGCGGAAGCCGATGGAGAGCCGATGTTCGGTTTCGATGACCTGCGGCGGACTGTTGAGATTAAGGCTTTGGGGATGGCCTTCGAAATCCGTGACCGTGACGAACAGGTCGAGCGGATGGCCTTCAGGCAGCAAGGGCGGTCCCCGGTCGGCCGCCGCCATGGCATCGAACGCGTCGAGCAGCATGGTGGTGAAAATTTCTCCGCCGAACGGCGGGTCGAACCAGCGCGACCGGATGAAGCGCGACAATTTCATCCGCACCTCCTCCCGGGTGCCGGGCGCCACGGTGCGTTCCACCGCATCGCCGGGATGGCGCGCCGCCATCCAGACGAGCGGCGTCGCCCAGAATTTGGTGAAAGCGCGGGCTGGTCGGGCGTCGGGGTCCAGCAATTGATCGACATCGGCATTGTCGAGCCAGAGGTCGGTCAGTGGTTCCAGAGATTGCCCGGTTTCTATCGCTTGCGCCAGGAAGATGCCGTTGATGCCGCCGGCGCTGGCTCCTGCGATGATGTCGGGCATGACGCGCAGGCGAATGCCGCTTTGCGTCTCGATCGCGCCGATGAGCGCGCGATAGACGGCTTCGCTGCTGCTGCTGGGCGCTGCATCGTCATGATAGGCGCGGCTGGCGCGGGCGAGCCGCCAGACTTCCTTGGTGATGCCGTGCATGTAGATGGCCAGGCTGATGCCGCCGTAGCAGACCAGCGCGAGCCGTAATTCCCGCTCCTTCATGGTATCAGGGTCGCAGAGGCAGAGCGCATTGTCGAGGGCGATGACAGGTGGCCGAACAGCAAGACGACCTCAATCAACAGAGAATTCCGCCCAGATCGGCAGATGATCGGATGCCTTGCGCGCGGCGGCGCTTTCATGGACGCCGCAGGCCTTCAGGGTCAGTTGGCTGCAATGCATGATACGGTCCAACCGGGCGACGGGCCGGCGAGCGTGAAAGCTGCGGCCGCAGGGGGCAAAGCTGTAATGACGGCCAAAATCAGCCAGACACCCACCATTTGCGCTCCATTCGTTGAGATCGCCCATCAAGATGGTGGGCAAGCTTTCGCCTTGCGCAGCAGCATGGATGACCGCAGCCGCCTGCCGGCGACGCCACAGGCCCGACAGGTCAAGATGCATGCCAAACACGCGCACAGTGATGTCCTTCGCCGTGATTTCCGCCATGGTCGCGCCGCGCGGTTCCAGATAGGGCAGGTGCAGCACGTCATGGACGCCAATTTCGGCTTCCTTGCGAACCAGGATCGCATTGCCATGCCAGCCCATCGAGTCGGTCTGGATATTGAGGGGCACGGACTTGTAACCGCTCAACATGTCGAGCAGCAGAGGCGGAATGGCGGCCGAGCGTACGCCGAAACGTCGGTCTGCCTCCTGCAAGGCGATGATGTCCGCGTCGACCTCCCCCAGGACTTCTAGCACCCTTTCCGGGATCCGTCGCCGATCGGTGCCGATGGCCTTGCGAATATTGTAGCTGGCGACGCGGATCGTTTTCATGCCGTTTCAATGCCCGAGCATGGACGATGTTTCCACTGCGACCGCGATCGTTCTTGAATTGTTCCTCGCCTTTCGCCATGACAGGTCATGGCCAAGGCAAAGCGAAAATTCGTCTGTCAGCAATGCGGCACCGTCACCAGCCGATGGCAGGGGCAGTGTGAGGATTGCGGCGAATGGAACAGCATTGTCGAGGAAGCCGGGGAGACGGTCTTTTCCGCGCGGCACGACCTGCAAAATGGCGGCCGGGCGATCACGCTGGTGGGTCTTGACAGCGCGGTCGAGCTGCCCCCGCGCACGAGCACCGGCATTGCCGAATTCGACCGGGCGCTAGGGGGCGGCATCGTTCATGGCTCGGCGACCCTTATCGGCGGCGATCCGGGTATCGGCAAATCGACCCTGCTGCTCCAGGCGGCGGCGCGGATCGCGATGCGCGGCCTTTCAGTCGCCTATATCAGCGGTGAGGAGGCGGCCGACCAAGTGCGTTTGCGGGCGCAGCGGCTGGGCCTTGGCACCGCGCCGGTGCAATTGGCGAGCGCGACATCCGTGCGCGACATATTGACCACGCTGGGGGAGGGGCCACCGCCTGCTCTGCTCATCATCGATTCGATCCAGACGATGCACAGCGACCTGATCGAGGGCGCACCCGGCACCGTCAGCCAGGTGCGCGCCTCGTCCCAGGAACTCATCAAATTCGCCAAGCAGCGCGGCACCGCGCTGATCCTCGTGGGGCACGTCACCAAGGATGGCAGCATCGCGGGGCCGCGCGTGCTGGAACATATGGTCGATACCGTGCTGGCGTTCGAAGGCGAACGCAGCCACCAATATCGTATCCTGCGCGCGGTCAAGAACCGCTTTGGCGGTACCGACGAGATCGGCGTCTTCGCGATGGTGGCCGAAGGGTTGGAAGAGGTCGCCAATCCGTCGGCTTTGTTCCTCACCAACCGGGACGAGACGGTGACAGGCGCAACGGTCTTCCCGGCGCTGGAAGGGACGCGACCCGTGCTGGTGGAGATACAGGCGCTGGTCGTGCGCCTGTCGAGTGGCGCGACGCCGCGTCGGGCCGTCGTTGGCTGGGACAATGGCCGGCTGGCGATGATCCTTGCCGTGCTGGAGGCGCGCTGTGGCCTCAGCTTTTCGACGGCCGAGGTATATCTCAACGTCGCGGGCGGGTATCGCCTGTCCGATCCCGCCGCCGATCTGGCCGTCGCGGCCGCGCTGATCTCGGCGTTATCGGAGCGGCCGGTGCCCGCCGACGTCGTGCTGTTCGGCGAAGTCGCCTTGTCGAGCGAGATCCGGCCTGTCGCGCATGCGCCGCTGCGGCTGCGGGAAGCGGCCAAATTGGGCTTCAACCGGGCCTTCGTGCCCGCGTCCGCCAGCGATGGCGTGAACGGGATAGCGGTGAGTGGTTTTCGCACGCTCGCGCAGCTGGTTGACCAGATGCTGGGACGCGGATAGCCACGCAGGCGATGAACGCCATCGACATTCTCGTTCTGCTCGCCATCGGCGGGTGTGCCGTGCTGGGGCTGCTGCGCGGTTTCGTGCTGGAAACCCTGTCTCTCATCGCCTGGGTGCTGGCGATCTTCGCCATCCGCCTCTTTCATGCATCGGCTGCCGAACTGCTCAGCGCCTTTGTCGGCTCGCCGAGCGGTGCGGCGGTGCTGGCGCTGGTCCTTGTGTTCGGCGTCACATTCGGCGCGGGCAAGATGCTGGCCCATGCCATCGGCCGACGTACGCGCCAGTCGATCCTGGGACCGGTCGACCGGGTCTTGGGCGCGGGCTTTGGCGCGGTGAAGGGTCTGATCGGCGCGACGTTGATCTTCCTTGCCTTCAGCCTGGTCTACGACACTTTCTACGGCAGCGGCGCACGCCGGCCCGATTGGCTGAGCGACGCACGCACCTACCCGCTGCTCAATGCCAGCGGGCAGGCGATCAGCGCATTTCTGGCCGAGCAACGGGCAAAGCAGCCCGCGCCCGAGGATCGCTGAGGGCTCAGTCGTAGCTTTTGCCGGTATGCTGGGTCACATTGGCGCCGCCCCTGGCCTGATCCTCCTGCAATTCCTCGCCATGCCAGATGTTGCGCGCCAGGAAGATGACGATGACGATCGCCAGAATAAGGCCAACGACCCAGCATCCTGCGCGTTGCAGGCGGCGGGCGCTGGGCTGTTCGGAAGGAGACATGCGTTCGGTCATGGGAACCCAAGCGCCGGCTGGCCACAAGGGTTCCGTTATCCGCTAACCCAGGATCAGATCCAGCCCTTTTCCCGATAGGCGGCCGCCGTGGCTTTGAGACCGTCTTCGGTCGGAATCTGGGGCATCCACAAGCGCCGGGGCGGCTGCATCTCTGGCGTGACCACCCAGTCGGGATGGCAGAAATAGTCCACGCGGTCGGGGGTCAGCTTCGCCTTGCCGCCGCGTATCATCCGGTCTGCCCGCGCCGCCATGCCGAGTGCCCAGCGCGGCGTCGCCAATGTTCGCACCTGCCGCCCCACGGCGCGGCCGATCGCGGCGCCGAAATCGTGATGATCCCAGCCGCCCGGCGTGCCGTCATCAATTTCGTAGGTGTGGGCGAGACTATTTTCGGTTTCCTTCGCCGCCGCCAGCAATAGCCGAGCAAGATCACCGACATGGATGACCGACAGCCGCCCGCCGGGGGGCAGCATCATGATCCCGCGCTTGGCCATGCGGAACAGGTCCAGCATTTCGCGATCATTGGGGCCGTAAATGGCGGGGGGACGCACGATCGTCCAATCAAGCGCGCTCGCCTTCACGTGGCGTTCGGCCAGCGCCTTCGACCAGCCATAATCCGACAATTCGGGCTCGCGCGCGGCGAGCGAGGAGACATGGACCAGCCGACGGATGCCGCGCCGGCGCATGGCGTCGATGACCGCCACCGTCCCGCGCGCATTGCCGGCCTCGAAACCGGCGCGGTCGGGCGCATTGACGACGCCGGCAATGTGGATGACGGCATCGGCGTCGCGCACCAGCGTATCAAGCGCGGCGGCGTCTTCCAGAGCCCCTGGCACCCATTTCAGCCGGGCGCGGGGCGGTTGCGCCCGCCGCGTCAGCGCATTGACGCGCAGACCTTCTCCCAATGCCTGTTCGAGCACGTCTGTGCCCACAAAACCGGTTGCGCCGGTCATGGCGATGCGAAACGGCGCCATGGCTCAGATCATTGCCAGATGGTCGCGATGGACCAATACCGACCGGGGCATTTCGCCCAGCAGGGCGGGTATGTCCTCGCTGCGGCGGCCTGCGATCCTGGCGGCGGCGACGCTGTCATATTCGATCAGGCCACGCGCGATCACGCGGCCGTCCTGCGCCACTATGTCGATCACATCGCCGCGATCGAACACACCTTCGACGCGGGCGACACCGGCGGGTAACAGGCTGTTGCCCTTGGCCAGCGCCTGTTCCGCGCCTGCGTCCACGATGATCCGCCCTTGAGTCGTCAACCGACCCGCGAGCCAGCCCTTGCGCGCGCCCTTGGCCTGCGCGGCCAGAAATATGGAGCCCCGCCCACCATTGGCCCAATGCGACAGCGGCGCGTCAATCTTGCCAGATATAATCGCCAGATGCGCGCCTGCCCCGGTGGCGATGCGGGCCGCCTGTATCTTGGACACCATGCCCCCCGACCCCATACCCGACGCGGAGCCGCCGTCCGCCATCGCCGCGATCCGCGCGTCGATCGTCTCGATCGTATCAATCAACATCGCGGTCGCATCGACCTGCGGGTTGGCGGTGTAAAGCCCGT
The DNA here is from genome assembly GCF_020782245.1 of Sphingobium soli. GTDB lineage: Bacteria > Pseudomonadota > Alphaproteobacteria > Sphingomonadales > Sphingomonadaceae > Sphingobium > Sphingobium soli. The sequence continues at coordinate 283,022 of NZ_JAJGNP010000001.1, read as the reverse complement.
CAACATCAGAAAGCAGGACAACCGCGTCAGCCCGTGCCGCCTGTCCGATACGCGCCGCCAGCCGATCATTGTCGCCGAACCGGATTTCAGCGGTCGCTACGCTGTCATTTTCGTTGACGACGGGCACGACGTCGAGCGTCATCAACCGCTCGAGCGTCGCCGACGCGTTGAGGTAGCGCCGCCGGTTTTCCAGATCGTCCAGCGTCACCAGCATCTGTGCGGCCGTGATGCCTTGCTGATCGAGCAGGCCCGCCCAGCATTGCGACAGTGCGATCTGCCCGGTGGCAGCGGCGGCCTGCGCATCTTCGAGCGACCCTCGCCCGCCTTTGGGCAGTTTGAGCCGCCTTGCCCCCAGCGCGATGGCGCCCGAAGACACGATGATGACCTGCTGTCCCGCCGCCTTGCGGGCAGCGACGTCCGCGACCAGCGTGCGCAGCCAGTCAACGCGCACCTCTCCCGCAGGATCGACCAGCAGGGCCGAGCCGACCTTGATGACGAGGCGGCGGACGAGCGCAGGAGGGAAACCGGAGAGGGGGTTCATGGCGGTCTAAAATACAATCCGTTCGCTTCGAGCTTGTCGAGAACCCTCGCGCATCGTTCTCGACAAGCTCGAACCGAACGGAGGCAGGCTATGGGGTTGTCAAATCGGCGACCATGGCTTCTCGGCCTCAGGCGCGTCCTCTTCCTCACGTGGTGCCGGAGCGTCCAGCATCGGCAGCACCGCGTCCAGCAGCGCGCCGACGCCTTCGCCGGTTGCGCCCGAAATGATGAACACATCCTCGACGCCGGCTTCCTCGCGTAACTGGTCGGCAATGTCTTCCATCAGTTCCTGACCCAGCAAGTCCCCCTTGTTGAGAGCGACCAGCTGGGGCTTTTCGTCCAGCCCTCCGCCATAGGCCGCCAGTTCGTCGGTCACGATGCGAAAGGCTTCGACCGGATCGTCGCCGGTCGCGTCGATCAGGTGCAACAGCACCCGGCAGCGTTCGATATGCCCCAGGAACCGATCGCCTATACCTGCTCCCTCGGCGGCTCCTTCGATAAGGCCGGGAATGTCCGCCAGCACAAATTCGCGATCGCGGTGCAGTACAACGCCAAGTTGCGGTTTGGTGGTGGTGAAGGCATAGGCGCCGACCTTCGCCTTGGTATTCGTCACTTGATTGATGAGCGTCGACTTGCCCGCATTGGGCATCCCGACGAGGCCGACATCAGCCAGCAGCTTGAGGCGCAGCCATACCCACATTTCCTGGCCCGGCCAGCCCGTGCCATGCTGGCGCGGGGCGCGATTGGTGCTCGTCTTGTACGAGAGGTTCCCCCGCCCGCCATCGCCGCCGCGCAGCAGGACGATGCGCTGGCCTACCTCGGTGAAGTCGGCAAGTAGTTCCTGCTCATATTCCATCGATCCGTCTTCGTCCTCCGTCCCCTCAATCGGGGTCGGATCGGACAGAATCTGCGTGCCGACCGGCACCTTGACGACCAGATCGTCGCCGCCCGCGCCATAGCGATTCTTGCCCATGCCGGGCTGGCCGCGCTGCGCCTTGAAATGCTGGGTGTAGCGAAAATCGATCAGTGTGTTGAGGCCGGCCACCGCTTCAAAGATGATGTCGCCGCCCTTGCCGCCATTGCCGCCGTCCGGGCCGCCATATTCGACATATTTTTCGCGCCGGAAGCTGACCGCGCCAGGACCGCCCCAGCCGGACTTGATAAAGATTTTCGCTTGATCGAGGAAATGCATGGCGCGCCCATAGCCCCATTGACGGCAAAGTTAAACCTCGGCTTGCGCGGCGATCGTCGCGGCCTCCTGCATCAGGGCAAAGGTGAGGCTGCGGGTCGCGATTTCACGCGCCTTGGCCCGTGGCAATCCGATCGCGGCGGCCATCGGCCCACCCAATTGCGAATCGCCCAGTGCGAGCAGGACCAGCATCAGCGTATTTTCCCGGATCAGTTCAGCAAGGTCCGCGCTCAACGCACTGCCGGCGAGCCGATCGACGAGGCGGTGGATCGCTTCCACCACCGGGTCGAGCGCATCCTCATTGCCTGATGCGAGCATCCAGCTGGCGAGCGCGCCCGCGCCCTGCGCGTCAAAGGCGTCGAAGGTCATGTCGACGATAGCGCGCGGACCCTCTTCGCCGCGTCGGGCGGCCTCCACCGTCTCGCCGATGCTGGCGGTGATGGTTTCGGCCAAATGCGCCGCCAGCGCCTTTTGCAGCCCGGCCGCCGATCCGAAATGGTGGAGAAGATTGGCATGGGTACGATCGATCCGGCTCGCCACGGCCTTCAGCGTCACGGCCTGCGGTCCCGCCTCGATCAACAGCGCGCGCGCGGCCTCCATGGCGGCGAGGCGGCTCTGGTCGGGGCTAAGGCGTGCGCGTTTTATTGACATTGGTGTCAGTTTCTCTTATTTACATAAATGTCAGTAAGCAACGGAGGCGTCCTCATGACCCCCACCGACCTCACCATCATCCCCCGGGATCGTCGTTTCGGTCGGGATCGCCGGGCACAGCGACATTGGCTGAATGGCGATCCGACCGCCACGGCTTTCTTCAATGCCCTGTCGATCACCTTTCCCCGCGGCGAAGCCTTTTTCATCGAGTCCGTACGGGCCTTCCGCGATGGGGCGCCGGACCAATTGGCGCGGGAGATTGCGGCCTTCACGCGGCAGGAAGTCGCGCATAGCCGCGAACATGTCGCCTTCAACCGGCAAGTGACCGATCACGGTTACGACGTGTCGCGCTTGGATGCGGACGTGACGATGGTGCTGGAACTCGCGAGGCAGCGGCCGCCGATCATCAGCCTGGCGGCCACCATGGCGCTGGAGCATTTTACCGCGATTCTTGCGCATCAGTTGCTGCGCGATTCACGGTATCTGGACGGGGCCGATCCCGAAGTGGCCGCGCTCTGGCGCTGGCACGCCGTCGAGGAAATCGAGCATAAAGGGGTGGCGCATGACACATGGGTCCATGCAACCCGCGACTGGCCGCGCTTTCGACGCTGGTGGGTCAGGTCGATGATGATGCTGGTCGTGACACGCCATTTCATGCACCATCGCGCCCGCGGCATGATGGATTTGTTGCGGCAGGATGGGGTGACGGGCTCGGCTGCATGGGGCGGGCTGCTGCGCTATGCGCTACTGCGTCCCGGCATATTGCGGAGGGTCGCTTTGCCTTGGCTCGGCTATTTCCGGCCCAACTTCCATCCCTGGGCCGTGGATGATCGGGATCTGATCGCCAGTGCCGACACGCCCTATGCGGCGGCCCGGACGGATGATCGGAAGGATGAATTGTCGCCCTCAATGGCTTGACCGGACCAATGGCTCCGCTCTTTAATCGAGCGATGACCAACGCGCCGATATTGGAGACCGCCCGCCTGATCCTTCGCCCGCATAGCCTGGCTGACTATGCCAGCTGCCGGACGCTTTGGGCGGACGAGCGGGTGGTGAAGCATATTGGTGGCGCGCCGCAGGACGGGCAGGCGGTGTGGTTCAGGTTGCTACGCTACGCCGGCATGTGGTCGTTACTGGGCTATGGGATGTGGGCGATCGAAGATCGAAAGAGCGGCGCCTTCCTGGGGGAAGCGGGACTGCTCAGTGCCGCGCGGGGACTGCCTGAACTGGAGGGCGTGCCGGAAGCCGGCTGGGTGCTGACGCCCGACGCCTGGGGCAAGGGGATCGCGCTTGAGGCAATGACTGCGGTGCTGACATGGGCCGACGCCCATGGTGAGTCGCCATCGCTTCGCTGCATCATTCATCCCGACAATGTTGCGTCCATCAGTGTGGCGCAAAGACTGGGCTTCTCCGCGCTGGTTGATACCGATCTTTCCGGTACCCCCACGCGCGTCTTTGATCGTCCCAAGGGCGCGATCCCTTGAACGGGATGGCGACTGTCGAAATCGCCACCCCTTTAGGACTGCATCGGCCGGGTTAGGCGGCGACCGGCAGGTCGTTTGCGTAAGCGTCCATCATTGGATCGTCATTCATGCCGCCGCCTTCGCCTTCCTCGAAGATCAGGCAATCGACGATTGCGTTCCGGCCCAGGCTATGGCGCTTCTGCGTTTCTCCGGTGAAGCGGAAGCCAAGTTTGCGCAGGACATTGCCGGATGCCGGGTTGTCGGCGCAATGGGCGGCGCGGATGGTGCGTATGCCATTGGCGCGGGCCATGCCGATAACGGCGCCGGCTGCTTCCGTGGCGAAGCCCAGGCCCCAATAGGCGCGGGCAATCCAGTAGCCCAGTTCCGGCGCGCCATCAGCACCAGGATGCACGCCGCAACCGCCGATCAAGCGCGGAGCACCCCGCGTGCGCGAAAAGGCGAGCAGCCGGGGCATCCGGGGATGATGGGGCAGGGCCAGAAACCGCTGCGCATCCTCTGCCGTATACGGATTGGGCACATGCGATAAATTGCGCAGGACCGCAGGGTCATTGATGGCCGCGGCCAACGCCGGGGCATCTTCCATCCAGCCGGGCCGCAGCAACAGCCGGGGGGTGCGGGCGAACATTCTTGTCTCTCCTCTCGTGCGCGTCGTTAGCCGGCGATGATGACGGCTTGACGACGGTCTCCTCCGGTTATTTTCCTTGCCCGCATGACGCGCGAGAAGGCGTTGAGTTCCAGAGGTTTAAGGGAATTTTGAAGAAGGTTTCGCCCCACGGAAAAGGGGCGCTTCCTGCCTATGAGGAGCGCCCCTTATTCCCTTGGACACCGGGTCAGACCAATGGCCCCGACACCGGAAGGATCGCCCCTTGTTCAAGGACGACCCGTCATCAGTCGTCCGTTATTCTGCCGCTTCGGCCATTGCGTCAACCGACACATATTTGCGGCCGAGCTTGCCGGTGTGGAATACCACCTTGCCTTCGCCGAGCGCGAAGAGGGTGTGATCCTTGCCCATGCCGACATTGCGGCCGGGATAGACGCGGGTGCCGCGCTGGCGAATGATGATGTTGCCGCCGATCACGTCCTGACCGCCGAACTTCTTCACGCCAAGGCGCTTCGACTCCGAATCGCGACCGTTGCGCGACGAACCGCCAGCTTTCTTATGTGCCATGACCTAAACTCCTCGAAATTCTACGCTGTGGCTCAGGCGCCGATCGATACGATCTTGAGGATCGTGTGATTCTGGCGGTGGCCGTTCTTGCGACGATAATTGTGGCGGCGGCGCTTCTTGAAGACGATGACCTTCTCGCCTTTCGCCTGCGCGATGATTTCGGCCGCGACGGTCAGCTTGGCGGTGTCCTTCAGGTCGCCGCCGTCACCGGCCAGCAGCACGTCATCCAACGTGACCTTGTCGCCGGCTTCGCCAGCCAGCTTTTCAACGACGATCTTGTCTCCGGCGGCGACGCGATACTGCTTGCCGCCCGTGCGCACGATAGCGAACATGGCTTGTCTCTTCTCGTTCAAATCTGCTTTACGCAGATCATCGAGGAGGAAATCCTGTCGACCCGCGCGGGAATGTGGCCCGTTAGTGGAATGACTCGCTGCTGTCAACCGATCCGGGGCTGTTTCCGGTCTGGCTTTCATCTTCGCGCCCGCCTATCTTGACCGTGATGGCAGTCGGAAGTGACGATGCGGCCCGGTAGCGGCATTAGCATATTGGCAGCGCGCCATGTTGAGCGCCTGTCGGTGCGCGCGGCATTCTGGACGCTTATTTTCATCACCTTGCTGTCGGCGCTTGCTCCCATAGGCGCGCCGCTCACCCGCCTCAAGGGTTCGGCATTCAATCCGGCCACGACCGAAGTCGTCCTGAAATCGCGCGCCAGCACCATGCAGGCTATGTCTCCTTCGCGGCGCAAGGACGCGGACGGGGTGTCACATGCATTCCTGGTCATCCGCAAGGCGGCATGGCTCACCCTGGCTGCGGGGGCGGCAGGTGTGGCCGCGATGCCTTTGCCGGCAGTCCCCGTGCTGCGTCGGCACAATCTGCTCCGCGCACATCGTGCGCGTGCGCCACCGGCCGGTCTGTAACGACATTTGGATGCCACGGCGTTCGTGACGAACGCTTCGCCACAGCAGCGGGAGAGCGAATATGTCGCGTCTCGATGATCCGTCGGGCGACCCTTCGCGTCGCCAGCGGCCACCCTGGTGGTTTATGCCTCTGACCATGGGCGGTCTGGGCATTGCCGCCGCAATTCTGTCCAGGGTGATGATCACCATAGTGGACTGAACCCCACCAAAGCCGGGCGCTCGCTTCGTGCAACGCCCGGTGGTTTGCAGAAAATGGAAAGGCAGACATGCCGCATCATACACCGTTGATTGGCACGATCGTCGCGGGACTGGTCGTCGCATTCATCATGGGATCACTCGCGCATCGCGTGAAACTTTCGCCACTTGTCGGATATCTGATCGCGGGCATTCTGGTGGGTCCGTTCACGCCCGGCTTTGTCGCTGATGCAGGGCTGGCGAATGAATTGGCGGAAATCGGCGTGATCCTGCTGATGTTCGGCGTCGGCCTGCATTTCTCGCTCAAGGATTTGCTGTCGGTCAGGCACATCGCGGTTCCAGGCGCCCTGGTCCAGATTGCCGTGGCCACGCTACTGGGCATGGGGCTGGCGCATGTCATGGGCTGGACGGTGATGGGCGGCCTGGTCTTTGGCCTCGCGCTTGCCGTCGCCAGCACCGTGGTTCTGTTGCGTGCGCTACAGGGCGCTGATCTGGTGGATACGCGCAGAGGCCGCATCGCCGTCGGCTGGCTGATCGTGGAGGATCTGGTGATGGTGCTCGCCCTCGTGCTGTTGCCCGCGCTTGCCGCCGTGCTGGACAATGACCAGGGTGAGGGCGCGTCAGCTTTGCTTGCGCCCTTGCTCGGCACCCTGCTTAAAGTTGTCGGCTTCGTTGTCGTGATGCTGGTCGTTGGTCGTCGCGTCATCCCCTGGGCGCTGCACTGGGTCGTGCACACCGGGTCGCGCGAACTGTTCCGGCTGGCTGTCCTGGCGATCGCGCTGGGCGTTGCGTTCGGCGCCGCCTATGTCTTTGATGTGTCGTTCGCGCTGGGCGCTTTCTTTGCCGGCATGATCCTGGGCGAAACGCCGCTCAGCCGCCGCGCGACCGAGGAGACGCTTCCCCTGCGCGATGCCTTTGCGGTGTTGTTCTTCGTATCGGTGGGCATGTTGTTCAATCCAGCCGTGGTGATCGAACATCCGCTGCCGTTGCTGGCGACGATACTGATCATCGTCATCGGAAAATCCATCGCGGCCTGGGGCATTGTTCGCGCCTTCGGCCATCCCAATGTGACGGCCATCACCATCGCCGCCAGTTTGGCGCAGATCGGAGAGTTTTCCTTCATTCTCGCGTCCCTGGGCACGGGTCTTGGCGTCCTGCCTGCTGATGCGCGGGATTTGATCCTGGCAGGGGCGATGGCGTCGATCTTCCTCAATCCCATCCTCTTCTCCCTGATCGTCCGCGCGCATAGGCAGAACGAGGAGGAGCCATCAGAAACCGACCGCCAGGTCGCCCAGGCCATGGGCCACATGATCGTCGTCGGCTACGGCCGGGTCGGCAAACTGATCGCCGCTCACCTTGCAACCAGGGGAGTCCAGTTTGTCGTCATAGAGGATGACTCCGAAAAGGCCGGCGAGGCGGCTGAGGACGGGCATGATGTCATTCGGGGCAACGCATTGGATGATCGCTATCTTATCGCCGCGGGCATAGCGGAAGCGCGGCATATGCTGATCGCCGTGCCGGAGGGCTTTGAGGGTGGGGCAATCCACGAACATGCCCGCCATCTCAATCCGACGCTCAATGTCATCGCGCGCGCGCACAGCGACGCCGAAGTTGCGCATCTGGAATCCTTGGGAGTCGGACACATCGTCATGGGGGAACGCGAATTGGCGGCGCGCATGCTCACGCTCTGCGGCGCATAGGGTTAGTCAGAGGCTCTCCAGGAATCGCGCTGCCTGCTTGCGGGTGGCGGCGCGGTCCTCTTCCTTCATCCTCTGCCAGTTGCGATAGGGCATCGCCATGCGCGGGTTGCGTGCGAGCCTGCGCTCGTTCCGCGCGATGAAGTCCCAGTAGAGCGCATTGAAAGGGCAGGCGTCATCGCCCACCCGCTTCTTCACATCGTAGCGGCATGTGCCGCAATAGTTTGACATGCGATTGATATAGGCACCCCCGGCCGCATAGGGCTTGCTGCCCAGCAAGCCGCCATCGGCGAACAGCGCCATGCCGATGGTGTTGGGCATCTCCACCCATTCATAGGCGTCGGCATAGACCTCCAGATACCAGACATGCACCTGATGCGGGTCGATCCCCGCGATCAGGGCGAAATTACCGGTGATCATCAACCGCTGGATATGATGGGCATAGCCATGGTCGATGGTCTGGCCGATCGCCTGAGCCAGGCAATGCATGTCTGTCTCGCCGGTCCAGTAGAAGTCGGGCAAGTCCCGCTGTGCCTCCAGCGCGTTGCGCTTTCCATAATCAGGCCCTTCATGCCAATAGACGCCGCGCACATATTCGCGCCAGCCGATGATCTGGCGGATGAAGCCTTCGGCGCAATTGAGCGGCACCTTGCCCGCCCGGTAGCGCGCCTTGACCTCCCGGCACAGATCCAGCGGATCCAGCAGCCCGGCGTTGATATAGGGTGACAGGATCGAGTGCCACAGGAACGGCTCGTCGGTCAGCATTGCGTCCTGATAATCGCCAAAGCGTGGCAGGGCATCGTCCAGGAAGCGCTTGCGCTGGCGCAGCGCTTCGTCATGCGTGACCGCGAAATGAAAATAGTCGAGGCTGCCAATATGGTCGGCGAAGCGATCGGCAACCATATCCAGCACCGCCTGCGTCACGTCATCGGGACGAAACCGGATCGGATGCGGCATCAGCAGGTCGCGATCGGGGGCTGGCTTGCGATTGTCGGCATCATAATTCCATTGCCCGCCCTCCGGTTCGCCCGCGTCCGTCATCAGCAGGCCGGTCTTGCGCCGCATGTCGCGATAGAAAAACTCCATGCGCAACTGGTTGCGCGCCGCTGCCCAGCTGTCGAACTCCGCATGGGAGCAGAGGAAGCGATCATCCTCATGGATGGTGACCGGGATGGCGAACCGGGTTTCCCAGCTTTCGATCATGGACCGGACGCGCCATTCGCCCGGTTCGGTCACGTGAATCGCGCGCGGTTGATGCCGCTCAACTGCCCGCGCAACCTCGCTGGTGAAAGAGCCCCTATTGTCAGGCGCGTCGAGAGTCACATAATCGACCGTCCAGCCCAGGGCGTGCAGACGTTCGGCATGATGGCGCATGGCGGACAGGATGAACGCGATCTTGGCCTTGTGATGCTTCACATAGGCCGTCTCGTCCGCCACCTCCATCATCAGGACAATGCTGTCATCCCTGTGGGCAGCGCGCAGGGCGGCAATGTCAGGGGTCAACTGGTCGCCGAGCACGGGAATGAGCAAAGGGCCGTCGGTCATCCCGATGGAATGACCGACGGCCCTTCAATATCCCAGCCTGTCCGAAGGGGCAGGTGGCCCAACGGCTCAGCGACCGCGCGGTGGCCCCTTGCGCCCACTTTTGAAGGGGCGCGGTGCATGGCCGCCGGGACGCGAGGCGCGATCATTGCCGCGCGGTCCGCGATCATTGGGACGACCGGCGCGCTTGTGCTGGCGCGCTTCCTCCCGCGGGCTGCCTTCGATCATCTCGAAGGCAACATCGGCGCCCTCGTCATTGGCTTCCCCCGTGCGCTTCAAGGCGGACGTGAAGCGGCTGACGATCGTCTTGGGAATTTCGAACATGGTTTCGTTGGTGGTGATGCGGATCGCACCAATATCCTGACGCGACACATGGCCCCGACGGCAGATGAGCGGCAGGATCCAGCGCGGATCGGCATTCTGCCGGCGGCCAATGTCCATGCGGAACCATTGCGTATCTTCAAAGCCTGGACGCGGACCGTCATTGCGCGTCGGCGCTTCGCTGCGGTCGAGCAGTTCCTCGGGCGCAGGCAAGGCGGCACGTGCGCTCTTCACCAGCATCGCGGCGATTTCCTTGGCGCTCTTCTCGGCCAGGATTTCTGCGCCCAGCGCCCAGTCCGCCTCGTCCAGTTCGGCGCGCTCCATCAGGCTGGCGCGCAGGCGAGCATTGTCCTGCTCCAGAATCGCTTCCTTGCTCGGCGGGGTGCCCCATTCCACCGGAATCTTCGCCCCGCGCAGCATCGATTCGACGCGACGGCGGCGCGGATAGGGGACGATCAGCACGGCCGTACCCTTCTTGCCTGCGCGGCCCGTGCGGCCCGACCGATGCTGCATCGTCTCGGCGTCGCGGGGCAGTTCGACATGGACGACGAGGGACAGCGAGGGCAGGTCGATGCCGCGCGCGGCCACATCGGTCGCCACGCACACCCGCGCCCGTTTGTCGCGCAGCGCCTGCAACGCATGGTTGCGCTCATTCTGGCTATGCTCGCCCGACAGCGCCACGACGGCAAAGCCGCGCTCGGTCAGGCTGGCGTGAAGGTGGCGCACATTGTCACGGGTGGCGCAAAACAGGATCGCCGTCTCCGCCTCATGAAAGCGCAGCAGGTTCACCACTGCATTCTCAATGTCGGAAGGTGCGACGGTCAGCGCCTGATAGCTGATGTCGCCATGGCCGCGTTCCTCGCTCATGGTCGAAATGCGCAGCGCGTCCTTTTGGTAGCGCTTGGCCATGGTCACGATCGGCTTGGGCATGGTGGCCGAAAACAGCAGCGTGCGGCGTTCCTGCGGCGCGCTGTCGAGGATGGCCTCCAGATCCTCGCGAAAGCCCATGTCCAGCATTTCGTCGGCTTCGTCCAGAACGGCCGTGCGCATCGCGCTCAGGTCCAGCGCGCCACGCTCCAGATGGTCGCGCAGACGCCCTGGCGTACCCACCACGATATGTGCGCCATGGCTCAGGTTCCGACGCTCCTTGGCCGCGTCCATCCCGCCGACGCAGGTCGCGATGCGCGCCCGTGCCGCGCCGTAGAGCCATTCCAGCTCGCGGCTGACCTGCAACGCCAGTTCGCGCGTCGGTGCAATCACCAGCGCCAGCGGCAGGCCGGCCACCGGCAGGCGCTCCGCATCGCCCAGCAATTCGCCCGCCATGGCGAGCCCGAAAGCGACCGTCTTGCCCGATCCGGTCTGCGCCGAAACGAGCAGGTCGCGGCCATGCGCTTCTTCCTGCGTGACTTCGGACTGCACGGGGGTCAGTGCTTCATAGCCCTTGGCGACGAGCGCCTGAGACAGCAGGGCGGGGAGAGTTTCAAAAGCCATATTTCTAAGTTCCATCGGTAAAATAGCGACCCGCCATTCCCGACGGATACGAAAGACCGTTCATGCCATTCGCGGGATGCGAAGGCCCGAAGGATGGTCAGTCCTTCGGTTCCAAATCCTCCCGCATTTGGGGAGGGGGGCCGGCCATGCCGGTGGAGGGGTGTCCCCCTTCTTGCGGACCATTCCGGTCCGACGCCGCCTCGATGTCGAAGCAGCGGCAAAGAAAACAAGAAGGCCGCCTTCCCCCGCATGGGAGGGAAAGCGGCCCCTTTATCACTTTTCAGTCGATCAGACGGAAGCGACTTCCGCCACATCGACCTTCACGCCCGGGCCCATCGAGGACGACAGGGCGATCTTGCGGACATATTTGCCCTTCGAACCCGACGGCTTCGCCTTGACGATCGCGTCGACGAAGGCGTCGAAATTCTTGCGCAGGTCTTCGGCCGAGAAGCTCGACTTGCCAAGACCGGCATGAATGATGCCCGCCTTTTCGACGCGGAATTCGATCTGTCCGCCCTTGGCGGCCTTCACGGCTTCGGCGACGTTCGGGGTCACGGTGCCCAGCTTCGGGTTCGGCATCAGGCCCTTGGGACCCAGCACCTTACCCAGACGACCGACGAGGCCCATCATGTCGGGGGTGGCGATGACGCGTTCGAAATCGATGTTGCCGCCCTGGATCGATTCCAGCAGGTCTTCGGCGCCGACGACTTCGGCGCCGGCCGCCTTGGCGGCTTCGGCCTTGTCGCCACGGGCGAACACGGCGACACGCACGTCCTTGCCGGTGCCAGCGGGCAGGGTGACGACGCCGCGCACCATCTGGTCAGCGTGACGCGGATCGACGCCCAGGTTGATCGCGATTTCGACGCTTTCGTCGAACTTGGCGGTCGCGTGGGTCTTGATCAGGCCCAGCGCCTCATCGACGCCGTGCAGCTTTTCGCGGTCAACGGCAGCGGCCAGGGCCTTCGCCTTCTTGGTCAGCTTTGCCATGGTCTTAGCCCTCCACCACGTCGAGGCCCATCGCGCGCGCGGAGCCTTCAATGATCTTCGTTGCAGCGTCGATGTCGTTCGCGTTGAGATCAGGCATCTTGACCTGCGCGATTTCGGCGAGCTGTGCGCGGGTGATCTTGCCAGCGACGGCCTTGCCCGGCTCCTTCGAGCCCGACTTCAGGTTGATCGCCTTCTTGATCAGGTAGGTCGCCGGCGGCATCTTCGTGACGAAGCTGAACGAACGGTCCGCATAGACGGTGATGATGGTCGGCAGCGGCGTGCCCTTGTCCATCTTGTCCGTCGAGGCGTTGAACGCCTTGCAGAATTCCATGATGTTCACGCCGCGCTGACCCAGGGCAGGGCCGATCGGCGGTGAAGGGTTGGCGGCTCCAGCGGGCACCTGGAGTTTGATATAGCCCGTAATCTTCTTGGCCATTGTCACTCTCTTTCAAGTTTAGCGGTCAAGCAGGCTGCACCAGGCAACCCTCCCGCAGATATTTCCGGTTGCCCGGAAATTACGTCGCTCGCCCCCCTGCGATTACGCCTGGGGAACGGGCATAGTCTTTATTTTGACAGTTCGACCTGTTCGAAATCCAGTTCGACCGGGGTCGCGCGGCCGAAGATCGACACCGACACCTTGACCCGGTTCTTTTCGAAATCCAGTTCCTCGACCACGCCGTTGAAGCTGGCAAAGGGGCCATCCAGCACCTTGACGCTGTCGCCGATTTCGTAATCGACATTGACCTTGTGCTTGGGCGCGGCCTCGGCTTCCTTCTGGGCGCCGAAATAGCGGGCGGCCTCGCCCTCGCTGATCGCCTGGGGCTTGCCCGACGAGCCAAGGAAGCCCGTCACCTTGGGCGTATTCTTCACCAGGTGATAGATGTCGTCGTTCATGCTGAGCTTGGCGAGGACGTAGCCGGGCATGAACTTGCGCTCGACCTGCACCTTCTTGCCGCGCTTCACTTCGGTCACCGTTTCGGTGGGCACCTCGACCTGTTCGACCAGTTGGGAGAGGCCCATGCGCTCGGCTTCGGCCAGGATCGATTCCTTGACCTTGCTTTCGAAGCCCGAATAGGCGTGGATGATGTACCAGCGCGCCATGTTACTCTTTCATACTCCCGATCAGGCCCGGCCGGCCGCGAGGCTGAGCAGCCACTGGACGATCGCGCCGAAGAAGGTGTCGATGCCGAAGAAGAAGAGCCCCAGCAGCGTGGTCATGATGACGACCATCACGCCAGTCATCACCGTTTCGCGACCGGTCGGCCACACGATTTTCGACGCTTCGGTCTTCACCTGATTGACGAATTCGCCGGGGGAAACCTTCGCCATCGCCTGCCTTTTCACCTTCGTATCAACGCCAATTCGCGAAGCAACAGTCCGCCCTCCCGATCCCGCCTGTTCCAGCGTCCGGGGGTGCGGCCGCCTGCTCCGCGACCTTGTTTCGCCTGCGCACTTAGCCGCGAGCCCATTGATATTCAAGGGATCGCGGCCAGTTCGCTTGGCAGGAGTGGAGGGACTCGAACCCCCGGCATTCGGTTTTGGAGACCGACGCTCTACCAGCTGAGCTACACTCCTGTGCCGGCGAAGGAGGGCGCTTTAGCGTGGCGAAGCGGGCAGGGCAAGCGCGATTATCGCGCCGCCGTCATTGCGCCGGCGGCTCGTCGATCTGCGTGTCGGCGCTTGTCTGGCGTTCGGCCTCCCGATTGAGCTGTGCCCCCAGCAGAACGACGAAGGCGGAGACATAAAGCCACAGTTGAAGGACGACCACGGCGCCCAGTGAGCCATAGGTTTCGTTGTAATTGCCAAATTTCGACACGTAGAAGGATACGGCCAGCGTCGAGAGTAGCCAGAGCACCGTTGCGGTGACGGATCCCGCCGTCAGCCAGCGCCAGCGCGCCTTGCGCCGATGCGGCCCGAAACGGTAGATGAGCGCGAAGATCAAGCTGGCGAACATTCCCGCCACGATCCAGGTGATCGCCTTGGTCAGGAAGATCGCGATCTGGCCCCAGCCATTGGTCAATGTTTCAAGAAACCCGATCACCGACGCGGTGAGCACGCCCACCACGACCACGAGGACCGCAGAGAAAGTGATTCCCAGGGACACCCGGTAAAAGGCGAAGATCGACCGCGCTTCGGTCTGTTCATAAATGATATTGAGCGCCTCGATCGTTGCCGAGGACGCGCGGGTGGCGCCATAAACGGCAAAGGCGAGGGCAAAGATCAAGCCCAGGCCGACGGCAGGCTTGGTTGTCGTCACAATGGCCATCAACTGTTCGTAGATGAGCTTGGCGGCCTCCTGTGGCACGACCGTGATCAGCGACCGGACATTGTCCGCCACCAGTTGAGGATCGCCGATCAGACCATAGGTCAGAACCACTGCCAGCAGCAGCGGAGCGATGGACAAAAAGGCGTAATAGGCGACGCCCGCCGACAACAGGCTGATGTGATTGGTCGACAATTTGCCGTAAACCCGTTTGAGGATTTGCCACCAGCCGCGCGCCGGTATCTGCCATGGTGCGTGGGCATGGACCTGCTGCGCTACGATATCTGTCATTCCAATCCCCTGCTTGCCGATATCGGGAAGCAAGCGCGCGAACCGGAGTGCGGGTTCCCTGTCGATCTGGGCCCCAGGGCGTCGGTGTCACTCCGACAGCGCGATATCCATGTCGGCCAAGGCGAGGCGAAGCAGTTCAGCCATGGAATCGCGCGCCGCCGCGGTGTCGCGTGCAGCTATGGCCTTATGCACGGATTGGTGATCGGGCAGCGGATCGCGCGGAAGCAGCTTTTTGCGATGCTTGAACGTGGTGGTCCAGCTGACCGCCGCGCCGACGGAACTGGCAAGCGCAGCCAGGGCGTCATTATGGGCCGCAGCCAATATGGCATGGTGAAAGCGCTGGTCGGCGGCGCGGCCTTCGGGCGTGGAGAGGCCATAGCGGCGCATTTCGCCCAATGCCGTATCCATGACCGCGAGTTGATCGTCCGTGCGCCGCCGGGCGGCGAATTCCGCGGCGGCCGGCTCGATCACGCCACGCAGTTCAAACAGGTCGCGAATGAAGGCGCGATCGGGTTCGCCTGCAAACATCCAGGCGAGCATTTCGGGGTCGAGCACGTTCCAGCGCGCGCGGGGAAGCACGCGCGTGCCCGCTTTCGGCCGGCTTTCAAGCATGCCCTTGGCGATGAGGATGCGGACCGCTTCGCGATAGGCGGTGCGCGATACGCCAAGCCGTTCGGCGGCCTCGATCTCGCCTTCGAACAAATCGCCAGGCTTGTGCTTGCCGGTCAGAATGGCGGTGCCCAGGTCGCGGGCAATGGCCTGATGGATGCGGAGCGCGCCCTCGTCGGTTCCGAAATGGCCCTCCTTGCGCGCGCTCCCCATGGCGTTTTCCTTTTAGATTAATCCTCGAACGCTGCCGTAGGACAATGCCGCCCGCAAAGGAAGGCGTCCGCCACCAATCGCAACGGCGCGGTGTCGACGTCGATGGCCCGCCGTTCCACCAAATCGACGAAGCGCCGATACATTGCGGGATATTCCTCATCCGGCGCCTTCATCTGGACTTCGCCGTCGAGCCGCAATGTATTGCCACCTTCTGATAGCAAAAGGCTGCCATTGTCGGTCTCGACCGCTATGTCCCAGGTTTGCGGCCCGGTTTGGCGCCAATCGAACACGGTGTCGATCGCCGCGCCCGATGCCGTCGCCATGCCCAGCGTCGCGCCGATCGGTGCCTGCTTGTTGGACGGCACTTCCAGTTCCGCCGACAAAAGGGTGATCGGCTCCCCGACGATTTCGGTCAGGATCGACAGGGCGTTGATGCCAGGATCGAAGACTCCGAAACCGCCAGCCTCCCAGATCCAGGGTTGTCCCGGATGCCAATGGCGCACATCCTCTCGCCATTGGATGTCGATCCGTTCCACCTTGCGGTCGGCTATCCAGGACTTGGCCTGGGCCACCGCAGCGGCATAGCGGCTATGCCAGCTGGCGTAGAGCGTGACGTTTTTTTGCCTGGCCAGCGCGGTCAGCGCCTCCACTTCGGACACGGTCGCGCCGGGAGGTTTTTCGAGGAACACATGTTTGCCCGCCAGCAGCGCCTGTCTGGCTGTGGCGTAGCGGACCTGTGGCGGCTGACACAGGATGACGGCATCCAGATCAGGTTCCCCTGCCAGCATCGCACCGAGGTCGGGATAATTCTGGACCCCTTCCGCTTGCGCGTTGCGGCTGGCGACCGCGACCAGCGCGATGCCGTCGACCTTATCGATCGCCGGCAAATGCTGGTCGCGCGCAATCTTGCCAAGGCCGACGAGACCGGCCCGGATCATCAGGCTGCGACCTCCAGCTTGCCTTCGACGCGGCGCGTAAGGCCCCAGGGATTGGCATCCTGCAACGCGGCGGGCAGCAGCGTATCAGGAACGTCCTGATAGCAGACGGGGCGCAGGAACCGCATCATCGCCAGCGTGCCGACCGAGGTCGAACGACCATCGGCGGTCGAAGGGAAGGGGCCGCCGTGAACCATGGCATGGGTCACTTCGACGCCGGTGGGCCAGCCATTGGTGAGAATGCGCCCAACCTTGCGCGACAGCGTCGGCAACAGCTTGGCGGCGTGATCCTGATCGCCCTCGCCAATTTGCAACGTGGCGGTCAGCTGGCCTTCCAGACCGGCGATCGTCGCGACGACCTCATCGATGCTGGAGCACCGGATGAGAACCGAGGAAGACCCGAACACTTCCTCCGCCAAAACCGGGTTCGACGTGAACGTCGCGCTGTCGGTCGAGAAAAAGGCAGCCTGTCCACGATTGACGCCTTCGGGTTCGGTGCCGCGCGCAACAGTGGTGACGCCGTCGGCGCCGGCCAGGGCGGCAACGCCCTTCTCATAGGCTTCGTGAATGCCCGGCGTCAGCATCACCTGCGGCGCCGCGCCCGACATGGCGGCAGCGGCCGACGCGACGAACGCATCGAGATCCGGGCCATCAAGCGCGATGACAAGGCCGGGATTGGTGCAGAACTGGCCCGAACCCATGGTGAGCGAACCAACAAAGGCTGCGCCCATGGCTTCACCGCGGCTGGCGAGCGCGCCGGGCAGCAGCACCACCGGGTTGATCGACGACATTTCGGCGTAGACCGGGATCGGCTCGGGCCGTTCGGCGGCGATCTTCATCAGCGCCGTGCCGCCGCCGCGCGAACCGGTGAATCCGACAGCCTTGATACGCGGATCAGCGACCAGAGCGCCGCCCAGGGCGCGATCAGCACCCGGAAGGTAGGAAAAGACGCCTTCATGCAGGCCACAGCTCTTCACTGCCGCCTGGATGGCGCGGGCAACCAGTTCGCCGGTGCCAGGATGCGCGCTATGCCCCTTGACGACGACGGGTGAACCCGCCGCGAAGGCGGCTGCGGTGTCGCCACCCGCGACCGAAAAGGCCAGGGGGAAATTGGATGCGCCGAAGACGGCAACAGGTCCGACCGAATGATTGACCCTGCGCAGGTCGGCGCGGGGCAGCGGCGCCCGTTCCGGCATGGCGCGGTCGATCGTGGCGTCTAGCCAGTCGCCCAGACGGGCATAGGAGGCGAACAGGCGCAACTGGCCGACCGTCCGGCCGCGTTCGCCCTCCAGTCGCGCGCGCGGCAGGCCGGATTCGGCCATCGCGGTTTCGATCAGCAGATCGCCGATACCCATGATGTTGTCGGCCACGCTTTCCAGGAAGGTGGCGCGGGCGTCAGGAGACAGGGTAGAAAAGCTTTCAAAGGCTTCGTCGGCCAATTTGGTGGCTTGCTCGACGTCGGCAGGCATGGCGCTGGAAAAGGCGACATCGCCCTTTTCGCCGGTCGCCGGATTGATGGCGTGGAAGGGCTCGCCGCCGGTGCGCTCGCTCGCGCCGATGAGGATGGCTCCGTTGAACATGGCTGTCTCCTTAAAGAGGGGCTGCTGGTCTTTTGCGCCGCCAGAATATGACGGCGACCGTTATGCGGATGGGGCGGGGGGATGGTGACGCAGATGGAAAGCCGCCGCCCCGCTTTCAATGCTTAATGATTGTCGCGCGGCAGGCCCTTGGTCTGGGCGATCCGCTGATATTTTTCGGCGCCTTCCAATATGGCCCCGGTGTTCATCTGACCCACGACAGAACGCTGGATTTCCTGCCAGGGCGTCTGCGAGGCGGGATATTTATACCCGCCCGCCGCCACCAATTTCGCGCGGCGCGCTTCCAGTTCCTCATCGGAAATCAGGACATTCACGGTGCCGCTCTTCAGGTCCATGCGCACGCGGTCGCCCGTTTCAAGCAATGCCAGGCCGCCCATCGCCGCGGCTTCGGGCGAGGCGTTGAGGATGGATGGGCTGCCCGACGTGCCCGACTGGCGGCCATCGCCGATACAAGGCAAGGCGCTGATCCCTTCCGTGATAAGATAGGAGGGGGGGCGCATGTTCACCACTTCGGCAGCACCCGGATAGCCGATCGGCCCTGCGCCGCGCATGAACAACAATGTTTGGGCGGTGATGCCGAGCGACGGGTCGTCGATGCGGTTATGATAATCCTCAGGGCCGTCGAACACGACCGCCGCGCCTTCAAACGCTTCGGGATCGTCGGGATTGGAAAGATAGCGCGCCCGGAATTCGTCGCTGATGACGCTGGTCTTCATGACGGCCTGGTCGAACAGATTGCCGGTCAGGACCAAGAAGCCGGCTTCTTCCTTAAGCGGCTGATGGAAAGGCCGGATGACCTTCTCATCTTCAATCTCTACGCCCCGGCAATTGTCGCCCATGGTCTTGCCGTTGACGGTCATCGCGTTTGTCCGGATCAGCCCCTGGTCGATCAGCTGGCTGATGACCGCGGGCAAACCACCGGCGCGATAATAATCCTCGCCCAGATATTCGCCCGCCGGCTGCATGTTGACCAGCAACGGCACCTTGTGCCCGACTGTCTCCCAATCCTTGAGCGGCAGGTCGACGCCCATGTGCCGCGCGATCGCGGCCAGGTGAATGGGCGCGTTGGTCGATCCGCCGATCGCCGAGTTGGCGACGATCGCGTTATGGAAGGCGTCCAGCGTCATGATGTCCGAGGGCTTGAGATCCTCATGCACCATGTCGACGATGCGCTTGCCGGTATGATAGGCCGCTTCCTGACGATCGCGATAGGGCGCGGGGATTGCAGCCGTGCCCGGCAGCATCATGCCCAGCGCCTCGGCCAGCGCGTTCATCGTGCTGGCCGTGCCCATGGTATTGCAAAAGCCCGTTGAGGGGGCGGAAGACGCGACCAGCTTGATGAAGCCCTCATCGTCAATCTTGCCGGCGGCAAGCAGCTGGCGGCCGTGCCAGACGATCGTGCCCGAACCGGTACGCTCGCCCTTGTGCCAGCCATTGAGCATCGGCCCGACGGACAAGGCGATTGCGGGGATGTTGACGGTAGCGGCAGCCATCAGCAGCGCCGGCGTCGTCTTGTCGCAACCGGTGGTCAAAATGACGCCATCAAGGGGGTAGCCATAGAGGGCTTCGACCAGGCCCAGATAGGTCAGGTTGCGATCCAGCCCGGCCGTAGGGCGCTTGCCCGTTTCCTGAATGGGGTGGACCGGGAATTCGATGGCGATGCCCCCCATTTCGCGGATGCCCTCACGCATGCGTTCGGCCAGCACGATATGATGGCGATTGCACGGTGACAGGTCGCTGCCGGTCTGGGCGATGCCGATGATCGGCTTGCCGCTGCGCAACTCCTCCAGGGAAAGACCATAGTTCAGGTATCGCTCGAGATAGAGCGAGGTCATGTCGATATTGTCGGGGTTGTCGAACCAGGCGCGGCTACGCAGCTTCGGGGCGGACTTGAACGAATCGCTCATGAGGGCATCCTGAAAAAAGAAGAGGCGCATTCCGCGCGCTTGGCTGCCTGATATACTCATACAAATTAAATATCAAGGTGGCGCGCCCGACACGGTGATAAATGTGGGCCAGCGGATCGCTGGGCAACGGCGCCTGGGACGATCGGTCTCTGCTACCGGTCTTGAATTGGAAAAGGGTTGGGCGCAAGGATCGCGCCATGACGATCATGGATCACCGTTCGGCGCCGCGCGCCATCGCCAGATGGCTGCTGATGGTGGCGGCGCTGGTCTTCTGCATGGTGGTGGTGGGCGGAATTACCCGCCTGACCGAATCGGGTTTGTCCATCACCCAATGGAAGCCGATCACCGGGGCAATCCCGCCTCTGACCCACAACCAATGGATGGAGGCTTTTCGCCTGTATCAGCAAATTCCCGAATATCAGGAAATCAATCGTGGCATGACCCTGTCGCAGTTCCAGTTCATTTTTTTCTGGGAATGGGTGCATCGTCTGCTCGGCCGGCTGATCGGCATTGCCTTTGCGTTGCCGCTGCTGTGGTTCGCTTGGAAACGGATGATCCCGACAGGCTATGGCTGGCGTCTGGTCGCATTGTTGGCGCTTGGCGGTTTGCAGGGCGCGATTGGCTGGTGGATGGTGAAGTCCGGCCTGTCCGTCCGCACCGATGTGAGCCACTATCGGCTGGCAGTGCATTTGCTGACGGCCCTCTTCATCATGGGCGGGCTGATCTGGACCGCGCTCGACCTGCGTGTCCTGGCGCGGCGTCCTGCGGCGCGGCCGGCGCGCCTGCGGCCTTTCGCGCTGGCGGTTCTTGTAACGCTTGGCGTGCAATTGATGTTTGGCGCTTTCACCGCCGGGCTCGACGCGGGCTATGTATCCAGCACTTGGCCGCTTATGAATGACCATCTGGTGCCTCAGGGCATTAATTGGTCAGGGTCGCTTTGGGCGACGCTGTCGTCTGATCCCTATCTTGTCCATTTCATCCATCGCTGGTGGGCCTGGATCGCCGCGGCTATGCTGATGCTGCTGGCGCGCCGCGCCAAGCTAGCGAGACAGCGCGGCGCTTCGATGGCGCTCAATGCCGCCGTCGGCACGCAGATCTTGCTTGGAATTGCAACGGTGATGACGGGCATAGCCCTGCCACTCGCGGTGTTGCATCAGGCCGTCGGCGCGCTGGTCGTGGCGGCGGCCGCCTGGGCTGCGCACGCGTCGGGTCAGGCGCGCGCATGACGCCGGCGCGCGGATTTGCGACGTTGTTGCTGGCCGCAGTGGCGCAGCCGGTGGCGGCGGAGCGGATCGCGATCCCGTTCGCGCCGCCTGTCGGCCAGCAATTAGCCTATGACATTGATCAGCATCGCCCCATCGCCGGTCAGGAGAGCCGGTTCAGCGCGCATCGCACGGTGCGATTTGAACGGGTGGGGGATGGCTATCAGTTGTACGCCGTTCTCCGTTCACTCGACAGCGATGCGAGCGATGCCGCCGCTGCATCCTTCCGCGCCGCCCTGACGCCGCTCATCGGGGTCGAGATGCGCTTTCACCTGGATTCACAGGGAAAGATCATTGCCCTGGACGATGATGAAGCGGTGTGGTCCGCAGTCGAGCATGGCCTGGAGACGATGATGGCGCAGTTCGCCCCTGACACGCCCCGCCATCGCGCCGCGCAAAGCGTCAGGACATTATTCGACGGATTGGCTCGCGACGGGCGGCTTGCCCTGCTGGCTGGCGAATATCAGCCGCTGTTCCTGTTCGCAGCGAGCGAGGTCGAAGATGGCGCTCATGGCCGGGGTGTCAAGACAATGGCGGGATCGCCATTGGGCCGGCCCGTTCCAGTCGAAGGCGTCCTGACCTTGCAGGGTCGGGTGGCCGATGGCCTTTCCCTGACCGAAACATTGGCCGGGCCGGGCGTGGACGTTCAGATGGACTATAATGTGTCGCCGGTGACCGGCCTCGTCACGCGACAGGGTCGTACACTGACGGTCGGCACCCGGACATTAACGGAGAAAAGGGTGCTGCGTCCCGCGCCCTGACGCCTGTCAGGGTTGGGCGGCGTTGGCGGCGGCCGCAGGGGTTTGCGTCTGATCGCTCGCTTCGCGCGGCGCAAAAACGCGCAAACTGTCCAGCAGTTTTTCCGCGATGCCCTGATATTGTTCGCTCAGCATTTCGGGATAGACGAAGGTCGCCGTTACGACCGCGCCGTCTGGTTGCCGCAACAGGCGAACAGCGACATTATTGCCTTCGCCATCGTTGGCCGTGCCGCGATATTCACTGTCGCCGACAAAATCGCCATCGACGCCTTCGGCACTGCTGTTCAACGCTTCGACCGTCTGCTGCAGCGTCTCGTCGCCCTCGTTCTTCTGCCAGAAGACGCGCACGTCAGCGCCCGCGCCCGGATCTTCATAAACGACGCCATCGTCATTGCTCGCGCCCTTGTCCATCACCCAGCCTTCGGGAAGGGTAACGGAAAAGCCGCGATCCAGGTTCACATAATTGCGGCTGTCCGCGCTTTCATCGGCCTGCTGGCTTTCGAGCGCGTTGGCGGCTGCGGCATTGGCGGCTGCTGCTAATTCCTCCTGGCTCGGCATGTCGGCGACCGGCTCGGTCCGGCCGCAGGCGGCGAGCAGGAGGATGGGCAGGCAGGCGATGAGCGGGGCATGTTTCATCCTGCGTCCAAAGCATAGCCACGCGCGGATTTCAACGCCGCAAGGAAGCAGCGGACGATGGCTGGTTCAGGCGGCGCTATCAATGCCCAGTTCGGCGAGCTTGCGATACAGGGTCGACCGGCCGATGCCCAGCCGACGCGCAACCTCCGTCATGCGTCCGCGATAATGGCCGATGGCCAGCCGTATCACGTCCGCCTCGATCTCCGCGAGCTGGCGGACATGGCCATCCAGTTCGAACAGGGTGATGCCGGCCCCGTCGCGATGCGGCTGGCTGATCGAACGCACCTGCGGCGTCATCCGGTCGATCATGCCGCCGGCGCGAATCTGTGCCGCAATCTGCGGGAAATCCTGGGGCGTCAAGGCGTCGCCATCGCACAAGACCGCTGCGCGGAAGAGGGCGTTTTGCAGCTGGCGCACATTGCCGGGCCAGGGATGCTGCATCAGCAGAGACAGCGCATCATCCGTCAGCCCCAGACTGCGAAGGCCCGGCTGTCCGGCGATCCGCGCCAGCAAGTGGCGGCAAAGCGCGGGTATGTCGCCCATCCGTTCGCGCAACGGCGGCACGGTCAACTGGACGACGTTGAGCCGATAATAAAGGTCTTCGCGGAATCGCCCCGCTTCGATTTCTTCGCTCAGCCGCTTGTTGGTCGCTGCGATTACGCGCACATCGACGTGAACGGGCCGGCGAGCGCCGATCGGCTGCACCTCGCCATCCTGCAGCACCCGCAGCAGCTTGACCTGCGCGTCGAGCGGCATTTCACTGACTTCATCCAGGAATATCGTGCCCATGTCGGCGGCAACGAACTTGCCGACATGGCGGTCAAACGCCCCGGTAAATGCGCCGCGTTCATGCCCAAACAGTTCTGATTCGACCAGATTGGCGGGAATGGCGCCGCAATTGACCGTTACCATCGCCTGTTTGTGACGCGGGGACGCAGCATGCACCGCGCGGGCGATAACGTCCTTGCCGACCCCGCTTTCGCCTTCGATAAGAACGGGCACCCGCGCTCGCGCGGCCTTGGCCGCGATTGCCAGCGCGGCGCGGAATTGCGGTGCGGAACCGACCACATCCTCGAACGACAGGGGGGCGGTGATCTTTTCGGTCAGCGGCCGCAATTCGCCTGCGGCTGCGCCGTCGGCCAGCGTAGCGTTGAGCGCGGCCAACAAGCGTTCGGGCGCGATCGGCTTTGACAGATAGTCGCTCGCGCCCGCCCGCATGGCCTCCACCGCTACAGCCACGTTGTTGTGCGCCGTAAGGACGAGGATTGGCAGGGCCGGGCGCTCTGCGCGCAAATCGCGAATCAGTCCCGACGGCTCATAGTCCGGGCTCCACTGATCCAGGATGACAGCGTCCAGCAGCATGCCGTCCTGCGTGCCCAGCATCGCCAGCGCCGTTTCGGCATCGGCCGCGAAGATCGTGCGCCATCCCGCGCGTGAAGCGAGCGCGGATACCAGGCGGCGCTGGGCCGGCTCGTCATCGATCAGCATCATTATGGGTACGCCGTCGCGTGCCATTCCAACCCCTTGTCATGATCCGCATTTCTTGATCAGGCGTTGGACCCTAGCGGCCTGCGGTAAAGGCTCACTTAACCGCGCCGATTTTCTGTCTGGAAGGTTGAGGGCTGCGCGGGGACGGGATAAGGACGGGACCACTATATCAGGAAGGGGACATGGCATGGCGTCGAACGGCAATATGAAAAGCGCGAACCAGACCTATCACAGCTTTGTCGGGCTGATGAAATGGGGCACGATCGCCAGCGTGGCCGTCGCAGCTGTCGTGGTGTTGCTGATCGCGACGTGATCCCTGCCGGCCGTCTTTTCGGCGAGGACGAGCCGACATCATGGCCCATATGACGGCGCTGGCCGCCCTGTTACCGCCCTTGACGCTAGTTGCCGTGCTGGTGACGCGCGCTGCGGCGCGTCGTCATTCGCGCCCGGTCATCGGGATGGTTTGCGCTTTGGCTGCGTTCCCGGTCCTGGGCGCGCTGATCGTCGCTGCGGAAGTTGGCGGTGCCAGCGCCCGCTTGCTTGGCCTGCTGGCGATTTTGCTGGGCGGCATCGCGCTGGTCGCCGGTTTCGGGCTGATGGAGCGATTCGCCAGAACCGGGGATGCGCGTTGACGGCGGTATCGTGGGTTGCCGCGCTCGCCTGGGTTGGTTCCGCGCTGCTGATGTTGTGCGGGTTGCATAAGGCGGACTCGCCATATGCGGCGCGCCTTGGGGCGGCGGGCATGGCCTTGGCGATCGGCGGCGCGCTCTACACCCATGATGTGGTCAACCTGCCGGAAATGGTCAGCCTGGCCGCGCTGGGGTCGGCATTGGGCTATCTTGTCGTCCGCTCGTCGGCCATTCGGTCGGTGTTCCCGATCCTCGCCGTCTTGCAGCTTCCCATCGGCCTGAGCCTGCTGCTGACGGCGCTCGCGATTGATCGCAATCGCATTGCCTTCGACATTCTTCAGCCTGATGACGCCACGCTGACGCCGGCCAATTGGTGGCTGCTCGCCGGTGCGAAACTGATCGGAGCCCTGATGGCGATAGCGGCTCTGCCGCTATGCAAGGCTTTGGCTGCGGGGGCGGTAGGGGCTGAGCGATGGCTTGCCGCGCTCGGGGGGCTTGCCGGCTGGGGTGGTCTGGCGATCGCACTGCTGCTGGACGAGCCGGCTATGGCGGTTATCGCCACGATCGTTGGCGCCAGCGGGCTGACGCTGAGTTCACTGCCCCAACACGCCAAGGCCGATTAAGCCTTTGACCCTAGGAGGCGGCTTCCCCTAACCCTGTACCCGTCACATGCGAATTGGGGGTTAAAGCGAATATCATGCGCAAGCTCGGCCTGATCGGCGGTCTCAGCTGGACATCGACCGCTCGCTATTACGAAATCATCAACAAGACGGTTCAGCGCAGACTGGGTGGCCAGCACAGTGCGCAACTCTTGATCGAAAGCCTTGATTTCGCGGCGGTGGCCAGTTGCGTGAGCGATGACGACTGGGATTGCGCGGCAACGCAGCTTATGGAAGCGGCCCGCCGTCTGGAACGGGCGGGGGCAGGCGCATTGCTGATTTGCGCCAATTCCATGCACAGGGTGTATGATCAGGTGCAGGGCGCGGTCGCCATTCCGATCCTTCACATTGCCGACGAAGTCGGACAAGCGATGCAGGCCGACGGGGTCGAGAAAGCCGCCCTGATCGGCACGCGCCGGGTCATGACCGAAAAATTCTATCGCCAGCGGTTGGTGGCGCACGGCGTGTCGCTTCTGCCGCCGGACATGGAACTGGCGGAACAGGTAGATCGCATCTTTTACGATGAACTGACGCTCGGCAAGGTCAACCGGGAATCGCAACGCTTCATGAAGTCTTCGTTGACCGACATCGCCAAGCAGGACGTTCAGGCCGCCGTGCTGGCCTGCACCGAACTGGAGATGATCGTCGATGTGAGGGCGAATGTCCTGCCGATCTACGACTGCACCAGCATCCACGCCCTGGCTGGCGTTGATTTCATCCTTGGATAGCGCGCCTGCGCTGACGCCCTAGCTCCCTATGGTCAGTTCCTCATAACAGGATTGCGCTTCGGGGGCAGGGCCGCGCCGGACAGGCAGGGCGAGTACGCGAACGACGCGCACGCTCTCTATGTGCGGGAAGGTGATCAGGTCGCCAGCCCGCACCGGGGCATGAGCGCGGTCGATCCGCCTGCCGTTAAGGCGGATATGCCCCTCTTCGGCCAGCTTCTGCGCAATCGACCGGCTTTTCGAAAGACGCGCGAACCAGAGATATTTGTCGATACGCAAGCTTGGGCCATGACCGGCGCCTGCGACCGCGTCAGCCATTGCGACCCAGCAAGTCCGCAAGGCCCGCAAAGGCGTTATTGACCGGCGCGGGACTGGCGCTTCCGCCAGTGTTGGATGAGCGCTGGCCATCGCTGCGTTGCGGTTTGCCGCTACCCGGCTTTCCTCCACGACCGCGTTGGGCTTGTGGCCTGTCGCTCCGCGCCTTCTGTCGGCCCTTGAAGGCCCAGTTCGCCGCTGCGACGGGGGCCGGTGCCTCCGCCCCGTCCTCGACGGGCGGTGGAGGAGGCACATCCACAGGCCGGAAGCCGGCCGCGCGCATCAATTGTAGAAAGGCATCTTCGCTAAGTCCCAGAGATACGACCTGGGGGCTGAGCGCGGTAAATGCCTCATTCTTGGCGATGGTTTCATGCGCGGTGCGCGCCATGCGCTCGGCCATGTCGATGCGCAGCATCTGATCGCCAAAGCCGCGAAATCCCGCTATGCGCGCGCCCATTTGCGCGGGGCGTTCGCCAGCGGGGATCAGCGTCAGTCCGGGACCCGGCAGAGGCAGGCAGGGCTTGGCGATTCGTGCCGCCAGCAGCGCCGACCGCCAACGCGCCGCGCCCGGCTTCAGCAAGCCGGGATGATAGATGTCGAGTACGCCGATATCGATGCCGGCCTTGCGCAACAGGTGCCGTTGCTCCTTGTCCAGGTGGCCCAGCGCCGAATCGAGATCGGTCCGCGCCAAAACCCCGCCTGCGTCTCCCAACTGGGCGAACACCGCCCGCACCACGGCGGGTACCTGCGGGTCGGCGGCGCTTTCGTTCATTTTCACCAGTGGCAGAAGATGCTTCTGTTTTTGCCCGTCGAACCATGCGGACAGGCGCGCGATGACCTGCTTCTGTACGTCCTGGCCCAGGGCAAGCAGCGCGCGATCCAGCCGGATTTCCGGCGTCAACAATGTGGTGCCAGCCATCAGGACCGCTACCGGCGTTTCGCCCCTGGCGATACCGGGGGCCTGCCCCGCTTCGTCCAGCAGGGCAAAATCCGCATCCGTCGCAGCGATCAGTTCGTCAGCCTTCACTCGCAATACCTTTCCCAGGCGCCGCTCGGCGGCCGCCAACAGCATCTTTCGGTCCTGATGCCGCGTAGCGGGATCGACCGAGAATCGGAAGCCGTCAAGTCGTCCGATCATTTCCCCATCGACGCAGACACTGCCGTCGGCTTCCACCGTGACGGGCAGATTGCTCGCATTCTGGCCGATGTCGCGCAACAGGACGGACGTGCGGCGATCGACGAAACGCTGTGTCAGTGCCGTATGCAGGGCATCGGACAGCTTTTCCTCCAGGGCGCGCGTGCGTTCCGCCATTTCGCCCGGGTGGGTCAGCCAGTCGGCGCGATGCGCGATATAGGACCAGGTCCGTGCGGCCGCGATCCGGCCGGACAATATGTCGATGTCCCCCTGCACCGAATCGAGCCGCGCAACCTGTTGCGCAAACCAGTCGCGCGGGATGTGGCCGCTGCCTTCCGACAGGAAACGCCATATCCGCGACACCAGCCGGGCGTGATGGTCCGCCCCCAGCTTCTGAAAATCAGGCAGGCCACATGCCGCCCATAGCCGTTCAACCTGGCGCTTGCCCCGGACGCGTTCGATCACGATCGGATCATCTGCCAGCCGTCGGAGCACCGCCAGGTCCACCGCCTCGGGGGCTGCGCGCAGTTCCGGTCGTTCCGGCTTCTGCTCCAGATCGCTCAGCAGATGGTCGAGGCGATCCGTACGCGGCGTTCCGTTGCGCCAGAATAGATGATCGACCGGCGGGAAACGATGCGCCTCGATCGCTTCAATTTCCTCCGGGGTGAAGGCCGCATCGCCGTCCTCATGGCCCAAGCTGCCGAACGTGCCGTCCTTGTGGTGGCGGCCTGCACGCCCGGCAATCTGCGCCATTTCGCTGACGGTCAGGCGTCGGCTTCGCCGTCCGTCGAATTTGCGCAGAGAGGCAAAGGCCACATGCGCCACATCCAGGTTAAGCCCCATGCCGATCGCATCGGTCGCGACCAGATAATCGACGTCGCCGTTCAGGAACATCTGCACTTGCGCGTTCCGGGTGCGGGGCGACAATGCGCCCATGACGACGGCCGCGCCGCCCCGGAACCGACGAAGCATTTCGGCAACGGCGTAGACTTCTTCCGCTGAAAAAGCGACGATCGCCGACCGGCGGGGCAGGCGCGACAGTTTCTTCGCGCCGGCATAGCTCAACGTCGAAAAGCGCGGGCGGCTGATGATGTCCACGTCCGGGATCAGGGCTTTTACGATCCGGCTGATGCTGGCTGATCCAAGGATCATCGTTTCTTCTCGGCCGCGCGCGCGCAGCAGCCTGTCGGTGAAAATATGTCCGCGTTCAGGATCGGCGCCCAATTGGGCCTCGTCCAGCGCGACGAAGGCAAAATCCTCTTTCGCGCCGGCTTCCCGGCTGCCGGAGATCGGCATGGATTCGGCGGTGCAAAGAAAATAGCGTGCGCCTGGCGGAATGATCTTTTCCTCGCCAGTGACCAGCGCGACCAGCTTTTCGCCCTTGATGGCCACCACCCGATCATAAACTTCGCGCGCCAGCAAACGCAGGGGAAAACCCATCATGCCGCTGGAATGGCCGCACATCCGCTCTACAGCCAGATGGGTCTTGCCGGTGTTGGTTGGCCCCAGGACGGCAGTGACGGGCGCTCGGGCGAAGGAAACCATGATGGTGCCTATGTCGGGCATCGTGGCATTGGGGGCAAGGGTTAAGCCTCTCTGGCTCCAATGTCAGAGATGATCCGACTAAAAAAAGGCCCGGCTATTACACCGGGCCTTCTTCAAACGGATCGTGGCTTAACGATAGCGATTGCCATGGCTGCTATTGCTGCTGGCAAAGCCTTCACTGCTCCAGCCGCCGTCGCGACCTTCCGGTCGGTCATTGAACATCGCGCTTTGCTCGCGTTCCGTGCGCCATGCGTCCTGCGCCTGTTCAGCGGTTTTTTCCAGCGTCACGCGGGTCGCGTCGACGGACTTGATCCAATTAGACGGAATGGAATGATGCACGCCACCGGCGTCTTCATCATTCTTGGTCAGAATGATGCGGTCACCTCGGCATTTGTCGACAGTGCCGACATGCTCGCCGTCGCTGCCGACGACTTCCATATGCTCCTTGACCTGGGTGACCGCCTGACGCTGCTCGCCCCTGCGTGTCCGCCACGTGCCGAACTCGCTGTTGAAGCGATCGCGATTCTCCCGCTGATATTCGGCATAATCGCGGTCAAGCTCATCGATCCGCTGCTGACGCCAGGCATGATAGTTGCTGTCATGATGGGCGTTCTGGTCGCGTTGCGGCCCGAAGGCGCGCGTGCGGTAACCATGATCTTCGCTGCCAAAGCCACTGCGTTCGTTGGTGTAGGGTGCATAGCCACGGCCCGGCAAATAGTCGCTCCGGCCGGCGGACGCATAGCCGATCCGGCTCGACTGGTCGCGCGGATCGCCATAGGGGCGATTATAATATTCATCATATTCACGCCGGCGCTCTGCCTCTTCATCGCCGAACCAGCTGCGCACCTCGTCACCCGCCCGGTCGAAAAATCCCCGCTCCTCTGGGTCATAATCGTCGGGGTGACGGCGCATGTCCGATCCGCCAAATTGGCCGCGCGTGCCATAACGATAGCTGTTGTCGTCACGGCGATAGTCCCGCTGTCCACGATAGCGCTCGCCGCGGTCCCAGTTCGAGGAATAACGATCATCACCGTAGCGGCCTCCGCCTTGGTAACCCATGGTCCATCTCCTTTTGCGTGTCAGGCGACGCGTGGGGCGCCGTCGATCCTATCAATGAATGGACCACACCCATGTTCCGGGCGTTACGGACGGGTAATGTCCCGCAACAAGTGCGGTCCGGCGCAGGGCAGGCCGGCTGGGCCGGTCCGTCGTTTTAAACAAAATACCGTTGCACGGCTTAAATCGCTCGCTTATAGGCAGCGCTCCTTCAGGGGCCTTAGCTCAGCTGGGAGAGCGCGTCGTTCGCAATGACGAGGTCAGGGGTTCGATCCCCCTAGGCTCCACCAACCCTTTAATCGGGTTGTTTTGGAAGGACTTTACTAGCGCCGGGCGATGGGCCTAGAGCATCCGCATGAGAGACTATGATGGCCTGACCCGGCCTGCGGCGACCGTCGTGATCGTGCGTGATCGGCCAGGCGCGGCGGCCGAACTGCTTATGATGGAGCGTGCGTCCACCATGTCCTTCGCGGCGGGTGCGCTTGTCTTTCCGGGTGGGGCCGTCGATGAAGCGGATAAAATGCTTGCCGCGCGGTACGATACCGGCCTGCCACTGGACGAAGCGGCCGCGCGTATCGCGGCCATTCGCGAGACGATAGAGGAAGCGGGTCTGGCCATCGCGATCACGGGCGAAATGAATCAGGCCATGATCCTGCGCTTGCGTGATGGGTTGCATGATGGCGCGATGCTGGGCGATCTATTGGAACGCCATAATTTGACCCTCGATATCCAGGCGCTCACGCCTTTCGCCCGCTGGCATCCAGCGCCGTTCGATCATGCGACACGGGTGTTCGACACACGTTTCTACCTGGCGCGCGCGCCCGAGGGGCAGGTCGCGACCGTGGACAGCAGCGAAAATGTCCGCCTGTTCTGGAGCAGCGCCACAGATACGCTCGCGCAGTGCGATGGCGGAAACGGGCGCGTCATCTACCCGACCCGCCGAAATCTCGAACGGCTCGCGCGCCATCATCGCCACGCGGACCTTGTGGCTGACGCGGCATCCTTTCCTATTGAGAAGATTCAACCCTGGCGCGAGGATCGGGACGGCGTGCCGCACCTGTGCATCCCGGACCATCTGGGCTATCCGGTGACGGCGGAACCAATGGCTGCGGTCCAGCGTGCTTAGCGCATGCGAAAACTTCACCTGACGCTGCGCTCCCTTCTTGTCGTCGGCGGGCTGCTTGCCTTGTTGCTGCTGGCCTATGCCTGGCTGCGGCAGCGACCGCAGGATCTGCCCTGGACGGACCTTGATCTTGCGCAGCCTATCGGCCTGTTCACTGGAAGGAAGCTGGCGGCGCTGACCGGCGACACCGGCGCCTGCAAGGCTCTGCTGGATCGGGCGGGTGTCGATTATGTCGCCCTGAAGCCGGGCGGCGCGGATCAGTGCGCCTATGCCGATGCGGTGCGGCTTCGCCCGGATGAGGACGCAATCCTGTTGGCCCCGGCCGCCGTTGCGCCATCCTGCCCGGTGGTCGCGGCCTTGAAGCTGTGGGAATGGCAGGTGGTGCAGCCTGCCGCGCAGCGTATCTATGGCCAGCCGGTCCGGTCGATCCGGCACTTTGGCAGCTATAGCTGCCGCCGGCTGTACGGGCGCAGCCAGGGGGATTTCAGCGAACATGCAACCGCCGACGCGATTGATATTGCGGCTTTTCAATTGAAGGATGGCCGCCAGATCAGCGTGCTGGGCGACTGGAAAGGCGAGGGGAAAGATGCGTTCTTCCTGCGCGAAGTGCGGGACGGCGCCTGCAATCTTTTTTCGACCGTGCTGTCACCCGACTATAATGCCGCGCACAAGGATCATTTTCATCTGGATCAGGCGGAAAGGGGCGCGATGGGCGGGCGCGCCTGCCGATGACAATTGATCATTGGCCGAAGGTCGGCTGACGCGCCAGCGCGACCGCTTCGCGCGCGGCCGCCAGCAACGCCCCGCTTTTCGCTTCACATTCGCGCTGCTCATATTCAGCGTTAGAATCCGCGACGATGCCAGCGCCCGCCTGCACATGCATGACGCCATCCCTCAGGACGGCCGTGCGCAGCACGATACAGCTGTCCATATTGCCATCCGGCCCGAAATAACCAACCCCGCCGGCATAGGCGCCGCGCGTTTCGGGTTCCAGCTGCGCGATGATTTCGCACGCGCGCACCTTGGGCGCGCCCGATACGGTGCCTGCCGGGAATCCGGCGAACAGCGCGTCGATCGCATCCCTGTCGTCCGCCAGCCGGCCCACGACGTTAGAGACGATGTGCATGACATGGCTGTAAAATTCGACGCTGTAGCTTTCTGTCACCGTCACTGTCCCGGCGGCGGCCACGCGACCGACATCGTTGCGGCCCAGGTCCAGCAGCATCAGATGTTCGGCGCGCTCCTTGGGGTCGGCGAGCAGGCTCTCCCGATTGGCCGCGTCCTCGACCGCATTTTTGCCGCGCGGGCGCGTCCCGGCAATCGGCCGGATCGTCACTTCACCGTCCCGAGCGCGCACCAATATTTCGGGGCTGGACCCGATCAGTGCAAATCCGGGGAGGTCGAGATAATAGAGGAAAGGCGACGGATTGATCCGCCGCAACGCGCGATACAGGGCGATCGGAGGCAGTGTGAACGGACTTGTGAAGCGCTGCGCCAGGACCACCTGAAAGATGTCGCCGGCCACGATATAGTCCTTCGCGGTCTCCACCATGTGCGCATAGCGTCCCGGCTCCAGCACCGGGGTTACAGCGATGTCCGCGATCTCGTCCGTGGCTGGCATTGCGGGGATCGGGCCCGCCAACCGCGCGGCCGTCGCGTCAATCCGCTCCAACGCGTCGGACATGGCGCGATCGATATC
Organism: Sphingobium soli; assembly: GCF_020782245.1. Classification (GTDB taxonomy): domain Bacteria; phylum Pseudomonadota; class Alphaproteobacteria; order Sphingomonadales; family Sphingomonadaceae; genus Sphingobium; species Sphingobium soli. Next base: position 249,994 of record NZ_JAJGNP010000001.1, on the reverse strand, counting down.
GGTGAAGCTGCCCTTCCAAACCGGCGCGACGATATAAAGGGCGTCAGCCAGCCGGTCGAAGACCAGGATTACCGTTGGCCGCACGAACAGCATGTCAGGCACGCCGATCGGGTTCGGGGCCGGGCGGGGCAGTTTTTCGACCAGACCCACCGTCTCATAGCCGAAATACCCAACCAGACAGGCAAGCGCCGGGGGCAAGGCCGGGTCCATCTCCGCCCGGCATTCGGCCACCAACGCTCGCAACGCGTCGAGCGCGCCGACGCTTTCAGCTTGGAAGGCGTTGCGGTCCGTTGCCCAGTGCCGGTTGATTTCTGCCTTCTGGCCATTGGCCCGGAAGACGAGGTCGGGGGCAAGTCCGATCAGGCTGTGCCGCCCACGCACCGCGCCGCCTTCGACCGATTCCAGTAGATAATCGCCGCGATCGGGTTCGAACAATTTGAGCGCGGCGGAAATTGGCGTGTCGGTATCTGCAATCTGACGCCGCCAGATCAGCGCTGATTCGCCGCGCGACAGGGCCGCGCGTGCAGCGGCGATACCGTCATTCCCCCCATCCGCCATGCTTACTGGCCGCCGCTATTGTTCGCAGCCAGCGCAGCGCGCACCTGCTCCACCGCCTTGGGGTTGCGCGTCACGCCCAGTTCCTTCTCGACCGCACGTTCGAATTGCTCGCCATATTCCTGGCCGATCACCTCACCCATCTGGTCGCGCACCTGTGCCAGCAATTGGGGATTGCCCTTGGCATCGCCGCGCTCGATCTTGGTCAGTTGGACGACGAAATAACCGCGGCCTTCGCTGATCGGCAGTGTCTTGACGCTGTTTTCGGCCATGGCGAACAGGATCGACACTTCGGCCGGCGGGCGCTGTTCGGCCCGCATGATGTCGGCACGGCGGCCGCCCAGCGTCTGTGGCGCGGGCAGCTTGACGCCCGCCTGGCTGATCGCGTCCGCCAGTTTAGTGCCCTTCGCCACCTTGGCGCGAATCTGCTCGGCCAGCGCCTTGGCCTTCTGGTTGCCGGCGTTCAACTTATACTGGGCCTGCACCAGCGACTTGACCTCGGCCAGCGGAGGCGGGGCTGCGGCGATGATCTGCCCGGGCGCAATCAACGCATAGCGCTTGTCCGGCGTGATCGGCACCAGCTGTGCGTCATCATCCGCGCTCATGGTGAACGCCGGGGACAGCAGCGGCTGAACGTCCGCAGGGGCGACATAGGCCATGTCCTTGACCTGCTTGCCAGTCGCCAGCAGCGGCGGCGTGGTCTCAAGCTTCAGGCCATTATCCTTTGCCACTTCGTCAAACGTCCCGCCATCGGCGATCTGGTCCTCCAGCTTGGCGGTAAAGTCGCCGAGCAGCTGCTTTTCCTTCTGCACGCGCAGCGTCTTGACGATCTCGTCGCGCACAGCGGCCAGCGGCCGGGCGGGCTTGTCCTGCACCGCGGTGACGCGCAGCAACAGCCAGCCGAGCGGCCCGCGCACCGGCCCGATCAGTTCGCCTTGCCTGGCGGCGAAGACCCCGTCCGCCACCGCCTTGCTCGTCGCGCTGGTCAGCTGGCCGCGGCTTTGCGCGTCCAGCGTGGAGACTGACAGGCCGGCGCCTTGCGCGGCCTGGGGCAAGGACTTGCCGGCCTTCACTTGCGCTGCGATCGCCTTGGCGCCCGCTTCGGTCGGCAGCACAAGCTGTTCGACGCTGCGGTTTTCGCTGGCGGCGTAGTTCGCCTTGTTCTGGTTGTAATAAGCGCTGATTTCCGCGTCGCTTGGCATCGACGCCTGCGCGAAGCGCTCAGCGTCAACGACAGCGTAGCGGATGCGACGCTGTTCGGGGATGGTGAAGCGATCGCTGTTCTTCTTGTAGAAGTCAGCGAGCTGGGCGTCGGTCGGGTCCTTGTCATCCAGGAACGCGACGGCCGGGATGGCGGCGACCTGGCCCTGGCGCGCCTCCAGCAGCAGCGAGGCATAGGGCAGGACCAGATTCTCCGATGGACGTGCGCCAATACCGATAGGCGCCAGCAACTGGCGTTGCAGGATTTCGCGGCTGATATCGTCGCGCAATGCCTGTTCGCTCAGCCGTTCGCGCGCCAGAAGGGCGCGGAAATTGTCATTGCTGAAATTGCCCGCCGCATCCTGAAATGCCGGGATCTGCGCGATCTGCGCATCGACCAGCCGTTTGGAGATATGGATGCCCTGATCGTCGGCATAGGCCCGCAGCGTCAGCGACTGTACCAGTTGATCGAACACCTGCGCGCCGCCGCCCTGTGCGAAAAATTCGCCGATCTGAAGTTCGGGGCTTGAGCGGCGCGCATTTTCGAACACGCGCTGCACCCGGTCCTGCAATTCGGCGACGGTCAGCTTGTATCCCTTCGCCTTGGCCGCAGTGCCGCCGCCCGACAGGCTTGCACCGCCAAATTGACCGCTGGTCACGTCGCCCAGGATGAAGGCGGCGGCGATGACGCCCAGGAACAGGATCGCGAAGATCGCGCCGAACTTGGAATGGATGATGCGGCGAAAGACAGAAAGCATGAAAATGTCCGAACTACAGGCGGTATGGCGGCCCGCTTTAAGGGCGGAACGGCGCGGCGGCAAGGCTTGGACTGGACAAATGCGCGATGCCCGTCCATCGCATTTGCCTGGCACCCACGCGCGTCTTGGAGGCGCCGCTTACCGGAGCGGCGATGACGTGCGCGGGCGCTACGTGCAGCAATAATCACAGGGGACTTGGCGGATGAACAGGCGCAAGCTGGTTGTCGGCAACTGGAAGATGAACGGGATGCGCGCGCATCTGGATGAAGTGGAGGCGATCGGCCGGGTCGCGGCGGCGCATCCAGACGTCGAAGTGGGGCTATGCCTGCCCGCGACGCTCATCATGGCGGGGTCCGAACGGCGCGGCGCGGCCTTCATCGGCGCGCAAAATTGTCATATGGATATCAGTGGGGCCTATACCGGTTCGCTATCGGCCGACATGCTGGCCGAAGCCGGCGCGACTTGGGTCATCACAGGTCATAGCGAACGACGCGAGGCGCGGGGCGAAACCAATGCCGATATCGCGGCCAAATCGGTGGCGGCGCACAAGGCGGGGATCAACGTCATTCTTTGCGTCGGCGAAACCCTGGCCGTGCGAGACGCCGGGCGCGCCGAACAGGTGGTCGCGGATCAACTGCTCGCCTCCCTGCCCGAAGGCGCGGCGGCGGATTGGCTCGCCGTCGCCTATGAGCCGATCTGGGCGATCGGCACCGGCCGAATCCCGACCATGGAAGCGGTTGCGACCATGCACGCGGCGCTGCGCAAGGCGCTGGCGAGCCGGATCGGCGCGGAAGCTGACATGATGCGCATTCTTTATGGCGGATCGATGAACGGCGACAATGCGGCCGACCTGATGGCGCTGGCGGATGTCGATGGCGGCCTCGTCGGTGGCGCGAGCCTCTCTGCGGCCAAATTCGCGCCGATCATCGAAGCGGCCGACCAGCGGATGAAAGCCGCGGCGTAAAACTCATGCGCAGGCGCTCGGCGGGAAAGGACCGGGCGGGGGCGCCCGACATGGTTGCCCCCGCGCGCCTTCGTCGCTATGTGCGCGCCAACGCTTTTTTCTTGTCCCGGACACCTGTCGCATGTTCACCTTCCTCCTCGTCGTGCAGGCGATCATCGCCGCCTTGCTGGTCACCGTCATCCTCATGCAGAAATCGGAAGGTGGCGGTCTGGGTGTAGGCGGCAGCCCGGCCGGCTTCATGTCGGCGCGCGGTGCGGCGGATTTCCTGACGCGATCGACCACGATCCTCGCCAGCGTCTTCGTCCTGTTGTCGATCGTCATGGCGGTGATCGCGTCGGTGCGTCATGCGCCCAGCGACATTGACACCTCGCTGGTGAAGCAGGCGCCCGCAACGCAGAGCGCGCCGGCGACTACTGACCCGCTGGCTGGCGCTGCCGCCAATGCGGCGTCCGCGCCCGCGTCCAACGACGCGGTTCCGCTCGCCAACTAAACCTTCCGCCGATCTTCTGATCTTTTTTTGAGCGCGCGTGGATTCGCGCGCTTGCCCTTTGTTGTTCCGAAAGGCTAAGCCTCTCCTCCCATGACGCGGTATATTTTCATCACCGGCGGCGTGGTCTCCTCGCTTGGCAAGGGCCTGATGGCCGCTTCGCTCGCAGCCCTTCTGCAAGCGCGAGGTTTCCGTGTGCGAATCCGGAAATTCGACCCCTATCTCAACGTCGATCCGGGCACGATGAGCCCCTACCAGCATGGCGAAGTCTATGTGACCGACGACGGGGCCGAGACCGATCTTGACCTGGGTCATTATGAGCGCTTCACCGGCGTGTCGGCGCGCCAGTCGGACAATGTGACGCAGGGACGCGTCTATCAGACGATCATCCAGCGCGAACGGCGCGGCGATTATCTGGGCGCGACGGTGCAGGTGATCCCGCACGTTACTGACGAGATCAAGGCGTTCGCGACGGCCGACACCGATGACCTGGACTTTGTGCTGTGTGAGATTGGCGGCACCGTTGGCGACATCGAATCGCTGCCCTTCATGGAAGCGATTCGCCAGCTGCATAATGATCTGGATCGCGGCCAGTCGATCTTCGTGCACGTAACGCTGGTGCCCTATATCGCCGCCGCAGGCGAATTGAAGACCAAGCCGACGCAGCGCAGCGTGCGCGATCTCACCTCGCTTGGCATTCAGCCCGATATATTGCTGTGCCGCTGCGAGCATCCGCTGCCCGATAGCGAGCGCAGGAAGATCGCGCTCTTCTGCAACGTCCGCCCCGAGGCGGTGATCCCCGCGCGCGACGCCAAAAGCATCTATGCGGTGCCTGAACAATATCATGCCGAAGGGCTGGACCGAGAAGTCCTGCGCGCCTTTGGGATGGGCGACGCGCCACCGCCAAAGCTCGACCGCTGGGTGGACATCATGGATCGTCAGCTCAATCCCGAAGGGGAAGTGACAATCGGCGTCGTCGGCAAATATGTCGGCCTGCTCGACGCCTACAAATCGCTCTATGAGGCGCTCAACCATGGCGGCCTCGCCAACCGGGTGAAGGTCAACGTCAAGTGGATCGACGCGGAGTTGTTCGAGAAGGGCGACGACCTTGCGGCCAGTCTTGAGCCCATGCACGGTATCCTGGTACCCGGCGGCTTTGGCGTACGCGGATCGGAAGGCAAGATCGCCTCAGTCAGGTTCGCGCGTGAACGCAATGTGCCATTCTTCGGCATTTGCCTTGGCATGCAGATGGCCTGCATCGAAGGGGCGCGGAACACGGCCGGCATTCCCGACGCATCGACCACCGAATTTGGCGAGACGTCTGAACCGGTCGTCGGCCTGATCACCGAATGGATGAGCACGGAAGGCTTGCAGAAGCGCACCGCCGAGACCGATCTGGGTGGCACGATGCGGCTGGGGGCCTATCCCGCCAAGCTGACCGGCAACAGCGTCGTCGCGGGCATTTACGGCGTCGATGACATCAGCGAACGGCATCGCCATCGCTATGAAGTCAATGCCGGCTATCGCGAACGGCTGGAAAAGGGCGGCCTCATCTTCTCGGGCATGTCACCCGATGGAACTTTGCCCGAAATCGTCGAGCGACCGGATCATCCCTGGTTCGTCGGCGTGCAGTTCCACCCGGAACTCAAGTCCAAGCCCTTCGACCCGCATCCTCTGTTCGCCAGCTTCATTGAAGCAGCGGTCAAGCAGAGCCGATTGGTATGACGCACCGCTAATTCCGTTCGCGCTGGTCGAAGCATTTGTTACGGCCAGCGCGAACGAGCAGGTTTATCCCGCCGGCGTCAGTTTCAGCATCCGTCCCTGCGATCCCTGGCCGCCATCCTCCAGCAGCCACAATGCGCCGTCCGGTCCCTGTTCGACTTCGCGAATGCGTGCGCCCATGTCCCACTGGTCGGCCTTTGAAGCCTTCTCGCCGTCCAGTCTGACCCGGACCAGGCTCTGGCTGGACAGGCCGCCTATGAACAGGCTGTTCTTCCATTGTGGGAAGAGATCGCCCGAATAATAGAGTAATCCGGCCGGCGAAATGACCGGGTTCCAGCTGACCTTCGGCGCTTCGAAACCATCGCCGGGGGCATGATCGGGGATCGGCCTGCCGTCATAATGGTCGCCGTTCGACACATTAGGATAGCCATAGTTGAGGCCGGGCTTGATCAGGTTAACCTCGTCGCCGCCCTTCGGCCCCATTTCCTGTTCCCACAGCCGCCCGTCCTTGTCGAACGCGATCCCCAGGAGATTGCGATGGCCATAGGACCAGATGGCGGGATCAAATCCCTGCGCGCCGAGCGGATTGCTGGCGGCCGGCGTGCCGTCCGGATTGAGGCGCAGCACCTTGCCCAGCGTAGCCTTGGGGTCCTGGGCGGGATCGAATTTCTGCCGTTCGCCATTGGTGAAGAACAGATATTTGCCGTCGGGTGAAAAGGCGATCCGCCCCGAATAATGGCCGTTGCCTTCGACATAAGGGCTGGCGCGGAAAATGACCGCCACATCATCGAGCGCGGTCGTCCCATCGCTAGCCTGATTGAATTTCCCCTTGGCCAATGCCACGCCCTTGCCGCCGTCACGGGCTTCTGAAAAGCTGAAATAGACGATTTTGTCCTGCCCAAAGCCGGGCGACAGGACGACATCCATCAGCCCGCCTTGCCCGGCGCTGTCGACCGCGGGAATGCCGGACACAGGAATTTTCGTTCCGTTTTTTGGATCGAACAGGATCATTTCCCCCGCCTTTTCCGTGACCAGCGCGCGTCCGTCCGGCAGGAAGGTCATCGCCCAGGGCGAATCGAAATCGGCGATGATCGATGTCTTGAATGGTTTGTCGGCCGAACTGGCCGTATTCTGGCCCGTGGCGTTGTCCGCCGAACAGGCGATCAGGATGAAGGGCAGGGCGGCAAGCGGAAGGCGGCGCATCATCGTCTCCATTGTCGACGGGGCAATCAATATGGCTGATAGAATGAGCCATCACGAATAATGTTGCAGATATTCGACGCTCCGCCTATATCAGCAATGCTTCCTTACATCGTCAAAAATGTCGGGGTCGCGGGCAGATGCTCGCGGCGACGCGGAAGCGCGCATGATAGTTTCTGGAGATTGCATGGCGGACATCGCCGCACTGACCGCTTTGATAGAACCCGAGGTCCAGGCCTTGGGTTTTGATCTTGTGCGTATCAAGCTGTTCGGATCGGGTGACGACTACACGCTTCAGATCATGGCGGAAAATCCCAGGACGAAGCAACTGGTCATCGAAGATTGCGCAACCATTTCCCGCCGCCTGTCGGACGTGCTGGATGAAGCCGACCCGATCGAGGAGGCCTATCGTCTGGAAGTCAGCTCGCCTGGCATCGACCGCCCGTTGACACGCCTGCATGATTTCCAGGAATGGGCCGGCCATGAAGCGAAGATTAGCGCGAGCGAGATCGTATCGGGCCGCAAGAGCTTCCGCGGTGTCGTCAACGGCGTGGACGGTGATGAGATACTCTTCACCGACGCCAAGTCCGGTGACGTCCGAATTCCTTTTGCGCTGGTCGACGAGGCCAAGCTGCTGCTGACTGACGCACTGATTGCTGCTAGTATGCCGCTCTCCTCTGATGGGGCGGACGAATTTGAAACCGAAGAATAAGGGTTCATAAAGTCATGGCCAACGCCATTTCCGCCAACAAGGCCGAACTGATTGCCATCGCCAATTCGGTGGCGAGCGAAAAGATGATCGACAAGGCCATCGTCATCGAGGCGATGGAGGACGCGATTCAGCGCGCCGCGCGCGCTCGTTATGGTGCCGAAAACGATATTCGCGCCAAGCTGGACCCGGATAGCGGTGACCTGCGCCTGTGGCGCGTCGTCGAAGTCGTCGAAACGGTCGAGGATTATTTTAAACAGGTCGATCTCAAGCAGGGGCAAAAGCTCAAGAAGGACGCGGTGATCGGCGACTTCATCGTTGATCCGCTACCCGCGATCGACCTTGGCCGCATCGACGCCCAGTCGGCCAAGCAGGTCATCTTCCAGAAGGTCCGCGACGCTGAGCGTGAGCGTCAGTATGAAGAATATAAGGACCGCGTGGGTGAGATCATCACCGGCGTCGTGAAATCCGTCGAATTCGGCCATGTCGTCGTCAATCTGGGCCGCGCCGAGGGCGTGATCCGCCGCGACCAGCAGATTCCGCGCGAAGTCGTCCGGGTCGGCGACCGCATCCGCTCGGTCGTGCTCAACGTCCGCCGTGAAAATCGCGGGCCGCAGATTTTCCTCAGCCGCGCGCATCCCGAATTCATGAAGAAGCTGTTCGCGCAGGAAGTCCCCGAAATCTACGATGGCGTCATCACCATCATGGCCGCCGCCCGCGATCCGGGCAGCCGCGCCAAGATTGGCGTCATCAGCCGCGACAGCAGCATCGATCCCGTCGGCGCCTGCGTCGGCATGAAGGGCAGCCGCGTTCAGGCCGTCGTGCAGGAAATGCAGGGTGAAAAGATCGACATCATCCCCTGGTCGGAAGACACCGCGACCTTCGTCGTCAACGCGCTCCAGCCCGCACAGGTCGCCCGCGTGGTGATCGATGAGGAAGAAGAACGTATCGAGGTCGTCGTTCCCGACGATCAGCTCTCGCTCGCCATTGGTCGTCGCGGCCAGAATGTCCGCCTCGCCAGCCAGCTGACCGGCAAGGCCATCGACATCATGACCGAAGCCGACGCGTCCGAAAAGCGCCAGAAGGAATTCGTCGCCCGTTCCGAAATGTTCCAGAACGAGCTGGACGTCGACGAAACGCTTTCGCAGCTGCTGGTGGCCGAAGGCTTTGGCGAGCTGGAAGAGGTCGCCTATGTCACCGTCGAGGAACTGGCCGGAATCGAGGGCTTTGACGAGGATCTCGCCGCCGAGTTGCAGAGCCGCGCGCAGGAAGCGCTGGACCGCCGCGAAGCCGCCGCGCGCGAGGAGCGCCAGGCGCTCGGCGTCGATGATGCGCTGGCCGATATGCCGCATTTGACCGAGGCGATGCTCGTCACTCTGGGCAAGGCGGGCATCAAGACGCTGGACGATCTTGCCGATCTCGCCACTGACGAACTGATCGCCAAGAAGCGTGTCGATCAGCGTCGCCGCAAGTCTGAAACGACCGAGGACAAGGGCGGCATCCTGTCGGCCTATGGCCTCAATGAAGAGCAGGGCAATGAGATCATCATGGCCGCCCGCGCGCATTGGTTCGAAGAGGAAGCCTGACACCCATGCCATTTGTCGACATCCGCCTGGCCGGCAGCGTTACGCGCGAGCAGAAAGCCGCAATCGCTGCCGACGTCACTCAGTCGCTCGTTGAGCGGCTGGGTAAGCCGGCGGCTGCCGTTCAGATCGTCATTTCGGAAGTGTCGCCTGAAAATTATGCGGCCGGCGGTCAGTTGATCGCCGACCGCGCGGCCCCTTCATCCAGGGAGGACGCCAATGCCGCGGACACTCCCCGATGAGAGAATAAGCGCCCTCGACAGCGTTGGACTTGCACCGCTTTCCGTTCTGACGGAGGAGCGCGCATGACTGAACGCAAATGCATATTGACCGGCGATCGCGCCGATCCCGCCATGCTGATCCGTCTGGCCGTCGGGCCGGAGGGACAGATTTTGCCCGATCTGCGCGCCAAGGCGCCCGGGCGCGGCGCATGGATCGGCGTCAGCCGACCCGAACTGGAATCCGCTTTGGCCAAGGGCAAGCTGAAGGCGGCCCTCGCGCGCGCTTTCAAGACCGGCGAATTGCAGGTCCCTGATACGCTGCCCGACCTCATCGAACAGGGGTTGCGCAAGGCGGTGCTTGACCGGCTGGGGCTGGAGGCGCGGGCGTCCATGCTTCTGACGGGTTCGGAAAAGATCGACGTCGCCTGTCGCAAGGGAGACGTCAAATTGCTGCTGCATGCGTCCGACGCGGCCGCAGACGGCAATCGCAAACTGGACCAGGCGCTGCGGGTGGGGCAGGATGCGGAAGGCACGGATCTGGCGGGTATCACCTTGCCTGTGGACCGCGATGCACTATCTATGGCAATGGGGCGCGACAATGTCGTCCACATCGCGATTACCGACTCGCGTGCGGCGGCGCGTCTTCGCGGCGCTATCGGCCGCTTGGAAAGCTATCTGGGTTGCGCTACCGAAGCGCCCGCGCATGGGGAGCCTGCCTCCACCGACGCGCCGGGCGTCGGTTAGGCATCGGGATTGAAGGCGCCGGCGGGCCTATCCGGCCGGAGCGGAAGTGAAGGGTTAAGTTCGAACATATGAGTGACAGCAAGGAAGACAAGCCGGTTCTGGGCCGCAAGCCGCTGGGCATCAAGCGGACCGTCGAATCCGGTCAGGTGCAGCAGCAGTTCAGCCATGGCCGCAAGAATACGGTCGTGGTCGAAGTGAAGCGGCGCCGCGTCCCCATGGGCAAGCCTGGTGAGACGACCGGTGCTGCGCCTGCGGCTGCGCCCGAGGCGAACCTCAAGCCCGCAGCGCCTGCGCCGCAGCGGCCCGCGCCTCCGCCGCCGCCCCGTCCGGTCGCGCAAAACTCCATGCTGTCCCGCAAGGAATTGCAGGAAAAGCTGCTGCGCGAGGCGGAAGAAGCCCGCATGACCGCTCTGGAAGACGCGCGTCGCCGTGAGGATGCTGCGCGTCAGGCGGCGAGTGAGGAAGAAAAGCGCAGGGCGGAGGAAAATCGCCAAGCCGCTGAAGCCGAGGCGGAGCGCGAAGCTGCGGAGGCGTCCGCGCCTGCGGCCCAGCCGGCAGCCGAAGAGCCCAAGGCCGAAGCCGCGCCTGCTGCTGAGCCCGCTCCCGAAGCGGCGCCAGCTGCGCCTGCCACGCCTGCCGCCCCTGCATCGGCGATGCCGCCGCCACGCCGCTTCACGCCGGTGACGCCGGCCAAGCGGCCCGAACCAGCCAAGCCGGAGCGTGCCAAGCGGGGCGACGATAATCGGCGCCAGTCTGGCAAGCTGACCGTTACGCGCGCGCTCGCTGACGACGACAGCGCCCGCGCCCGCAGCCTCGCCGCGCTGAAGCGCGCGCGGGAGAAGGAACGTCGCGCTCATTATTCGGGCGGCAGCCAGCCGCGCGAGAAACAGTCGCGCGATGTCATCGTGCCGGAAAGCATCACGGTCCAGGAACTCGCCAACCGCATGGCCGAAAAGGGCGCGGATCTGGTCAAGGCCCTGTTCAAGATGGGCACCGCCGTCACGCTTAACCAGCCGATCGACCAGGATACGGCAGAGCTGCTGGTCGAGGAATTCGGCCACCGCATTCAGCGCGTGTCCGATGCCGACGTCGAAATCGGCATGCAGGGCGAGGATGATGCGGCCGAAACGCTGAAAGCACGTCCGCCGGTCGTTACGATCATGGGCCATGTCGATCACGGCAAGACCTCGCTGCTCGACGCGCTGCGCGGCACCAGCGTGGTGTCGGGCGAAAGCGGCGGCATCACGCAGCATATCGGCGCCTATCAGATCAAGACGAAGGGCGGCGACCTCATCACCTTCCTTGACACGCCGGGTCACGAGGCTTTCTCGGAAATGCGCGCGCGTGGCGCCAACGTCACCGACATCGTCATCCTGGTGGTGGCGGCCGATGACGGGTTGATGCCGCAGACGATCGAGGCGATCAATCATACCAAGGCGGCCGGCGTGCCGATGATCGTTGCGATCAACAAATGCGACAAGCCCGAAGCCAATCCGCAGAAGGTGCGTGAGCGCCTGCTGGAGCATGAAGTCATTGTCGAGGATATGGGTGGCGAAACCCAGGACGTCGAAGTGTCCGCGCTCAAGAAGCAGGGCCTGGATACGCTGATCGACAAGATTCTGTTGCAGTCCGAACTGCTCGAACTTGTCGCCAACCCCGATCGCGCCGCCGAAGGCAATGTGATCGAGGCACAGCTCGACAAGGGCCGTGGCGCGGTGGCGACCATTCTCGTCCGTCGCGGCACGCTCAAGGTCGGCGACACGTTCGTCGTCGGCGCTGAAAGCGGCAAGGTCCGCGCGATGATCAACGATCAGGGGCAGCAGGTGAAATCGGCCGGTCCCTCGACCCCGGTTGAAGTGCTGGGCCTGTCGGGCGTTCCGATGGCCGGCGACCAGATGACGGTCGTCGAAAATGAAGCCCGCGCCCGCGAAGTCGCTGCCTATCGTCAGGAACAGGCGACCAAAAAGCGCACGACCGCCGCGCCGACCAGCTTCGAGCATATGTTCTCGGCGCTCAATACGCAGGTCATCGAATATCCGGTGGTGGTGAAGGGCGACGTGCAGGGGTCGGTCGAAGCGATCGTTTCGTCGCTCAACAAGATTTCGACCGACGAGATCAAGGTTCGCATCCTGCATTCGGGTGTCGGCGCTATCACTGAAAGCGACGTGACGCTGGCCGCGGCCAGCCGCGCGCCGCTGATCGGCTTCAACGTCCGCCCCAATGCCAAGGCGCGTCAGCTGGCGGAACGCGAGAAAATCTCGCTGCGCTATTATGACGTGATCTATGACCTTCTTGAGGAAGTTCGTGGAGAAATGGCGGGCCAGTTGGCGCCGGAACGCATCGAAACGGTCGTTGGCCGCGCCGAAGTGCTTCAGGTGTTCCCGGCAGGCAAGAAGGACAAGGCGGCTGGTCTGCTGGTCCTCGACGGCATCATTCGCAAGGGTCTGGCCGCCCGCCTTACCCGCGACGATGTTATCGTATCGCGCACCAACATCGCCTCGCTGCGTCGCTTCAAGGACGATGTGTCCGAAGTGCGTGCCGGTATGGAATGTGGCGCGGTGCTCCAGGACACCAACGACATCAAGCCGGGCGACATGCTCGAACTGTTTGAGGTCGAGGAGCGCCAGCGCACCTTGTAACGCGCATTCCCCCTCCCGGACATGGGAGGGGCAGGGGGGCGGGCTCGCCCTCTCCGGAAAGTGTAACGGCCGGTGGGTCGAGCCCGCCCCCGGCCCCTCCCGCAAATGGGAGGGGAGGATTTATGTCCAACCAACCCGAAGGTCCCTCCGTCCGCCTGTTGCGCGTCGGTGAACAAGTGCGTCATGTCCTGTCCGAAATCCTGCAACGGGGCGACGTTCATGATGACGTGCTCTCCAGCCATGTCGTCAGCGTGACGGAGGTGCGCATGTCGCCGGACCTGCGCCACGCCACAGTCTTCATCAAGTCGCTGCTGGGGCAGGATGAGGATGCGGTGCTGAAAGCGCTGCGGACTAACACGGCCTATCTTCAACGCGAAGTGGCGCATCGCATTCGCCTCAAATATGCCGCAAAGCTCAAATTCCTTTCCGACGAAAGTTTCGACGAAGGCAGTCATATCGACAAGCTGTTGCGCGACCCCAAGGTCGCGCGTGACTTGGATGCGCCGGAGGAGGACGCGGAATAGCTTCGACGGGACGGCTTCCTGTCGCTAGCATCATTTTTTAATGCAGGCATAAGGGGGTGGCATGTGACGAAGATCGCTTGGGCGGCGGCCGCCGCCATGATGGTTGCAGGCATGGGTCAGGCCCTTGCGCGGGATGCCGCCATTCATTCTGCTGTTACGACAGATCCCAAGCCTGACGCGGCTCATCCCGCAGGCATGAGCGCCTTGGTCATTCCCGCTCAGGACGGCGCAATGAATGCGGTGATGTACACCGCCCAGGGCGGCGGGCTGCACCCGACCTTATTGCTGTTGCACGGCTTTCCCGGCAACGAGCAGAATCTCGATCTGGCGCAGGCGGCGCGCCGGGCCGGCTGGAACGTGCTGACCCTCCATTACCGCGGCAGTTGGGGTAGTCCCGGCGTATTTTCCTTCAACAATGCGTCGGAAGATGCCTTCACCGCGCTTCAATTCCTGCAACAGCCCGCCAATGTCGCCCGCTATCACATCGACACCAGCGCGATCGTCGTGGCCGGCCACAGCATGGGCGGCTTCATGGCGGCGGATGCGGCAGCAGCAGAACCGCATGTCGCGGGCCTGTTCCTGATCGATCCATGGGATCCGGCACAGACGGTCACGGCGTTGGCGACCCCGGATGGCGAAGCAGCCTGGAAGGCCGAAGTGGAAAGCGACCTGCCGCCTCTTGCCGGGGCAAGCTATGAAAGCCTGACCGGCGAGATCAAAGCGGATGCGGGCAAGTTCGACCTTGGCCGTCGCCTGGCGGGCTATGGCCGTCGGCCGCTCAGCATAATCGGCGCCGAACGCGGTATCGGCGACATGGCGCGCAAGGCGACCGCCGACGCGCAAGGCGCCAATCCATCGGCGCGCCTGATGGTCTGGCCCACCGACCACAGCTTTTCCGACAAACGCATCGCGCTGGCCGACGCGCTGGTCCGCTTCCTGGCTGGCGTTGCGCCCACGATCCGCTAGATCCGGCGCGATGGCGAAGCTCTATTTCTACTATAGTTCGATGAATGCGGGGAAATCGACTACCCTGCTGCAATCCGATTTCAACTATCGCGAGCGCGGCATGGACACGATGCTGTGGACCGCCGCTGTCGATACCCGTTACGGCAGCGGGCGCATCGCATCGCGTATCGGGCTGGAGGCACAGGCCCATTTGTTCGAGCCGGGTGTCGACCTGTACGCCGCGATCGCCCGGCAGCATGACGCCACGCCCCTATCCTGCGTTCTTGTGGACGAGGCGCAGTTCCTGACCCGTGATCAGGTGTGGCAGCTAGCGGCGGTGGCCGACAGCCTGGGCATTCCAGTGCTCTGTTATGGGTTGCGCACCGACTTTCGGGGCAACCTGTTTGACGGCAGCGCGCATTTGCTCGGCATCGCCGACGCGCTGACGGAGATCAAGACGGTGTGTGACTGCGGACGCAAGGCGACGATGAACCTGCGTGTCGATGCACAGGGCAGGGCGGTCCGGCAGGGCGACCAGACCGACATCGGCGGTAATGACCGCTATGTCGCGCTGTGTCGCCGTCATTTTGTCGCCGCTTTGAACGGCTGATTTTCAGCCGAGCGTCTCTATCCAGCCAGGTAACTGCCCAAGTCGGTCCAGTTGCACGAACCGGGGATGACCTTCCGGCGCCGCTGCGCCTTCATGCGACCAGGCTCCTGCCTGCGGGATGAACGCCGCCCATGCGCCTGCCTCCAGCGCGGGCAGGATATCGGATCGCATCGAATCGCCCGCCATGACGGTCCGATGCGCGTCGATGCCGTGCCGCTCGAACAGCGCCCGGAACGTGTCCGCTTTCTTGTCGCTGACGATTTCTATGCCGGAAAACAGGTCGCCCAGCCCTGAAGCGGCAAGCTTGCTTTCCTGATGCAGAAGGTCGCCCTTCGTCACCAGCACTAGAGGCGCCATAGCTGCCAGCGCGCGCAGCGTATCCTCTACCCCATCGAACAATTCGACCGGATGCGCCAGCAGCGCGCGGCCAGCCGCCAATATCTCTTCGATCATCGCGCCAGTCACCGCGTCGCCGGCAAGGTCTACAGCGGTTTCGATCATCGAGAGCGTGAAGCCCTTTGCGCCATAGCCATAGAGCGGCAGGTTGCGGGTCTCGCACGCGATCAGCCGCTCGCGCGTGACCTGCGCTTGCGCGAAGGGGCGCAGCATGTCGAGCAGCGCGTCTTCGGTCGCGTTGAAGTGGCGCATATTATGCCAGAGCGTGTCGTCGGCATCGAGGCAGATCAGGTCTATCGTCATGCCAGGGCGTTAGCGGATTAAAGGCTGACAGGACAATATCAGGCAGATAAGGGCGGCCGCCATGCATGGCTGGATCATTCTCGATAAACCCCATGGTCTTGGCTCCACCCAGGCGGTCAGCGCGGTCAAGCGCGTCCTGCGCCAAAGTGGGGCGGGCAAGGTCAAGGTCGGCCATGGCGGCACGCTCGATCCGCTGGCGACCGGCGTGCTGCCGATTGCGATCGGCGAAGCGACCAAGCTGGCCGGACGCATGCTCGACAGCGACAAGGTTTATGAGTTCACTGTCGCTTTCGGTGTCCAGACCGATACGCTCGATCTGGAAGGGGAGCCGATCGCGACCAGCGACCACCGTCCAACACGGGCGCAGGTGGACGCGATCCTGCCACGCTTCACTGGCCCAATCGAGCAGGTGCCGCCCGCCTATAGCGCCATCCTGATCGACGGCCAGCGCGCCTATGATCTGGCTCGCCGGGGCGAGGCGGTAGAGATGAAGACGCGGGCGGTGACGATCCATTCCCTCACTTCCGTCAGGTTCGATCCTGTCGAGAGCCCTCGCGAATCGTTCTCGACAGGTTCGAACCGAACGGAGGATGGTGCTTTGGCCTCCCTTACCCTCACCGCCCACGTCTCCAAGGGCACCTATATCCGCTCCCTGGCCCGCGACATCGCGCTGGCGCTGGGCACCGTCGGTCATGTCACCATGCTGCGCCGGGTGAAGGCCGGGCCGTTCACGCTGGACTCGGCAATTTCGCTGGACATTTTGAATGACGCTGCTACGGGGCATGGCATCGCGCAGTATATGCTGCCGTTGACGGCGGGGCTGGACGACATCCCGGCCCTTTCCGTCAGCCCCGATGAAGCATTGGCTCTCCGTCAGGGGAAGATGCTCATCGGGAAACCGCACACCGGTCTCCTGCTGGCTATGCTGGGCGAAACGCCCATCGCGCTGGTGGAGTCCAGTGGCCCGGACATCCGGGTGGTGCGCGGCTTCAATCTCTAGATACGAAAGGAAGCCCGATGTCGATCACTGCTGAGCGCAAGGAAGCGCTGATCAAGGAACATGCCCGCGCCGAAGGCGACACCGGTTCGCCCGAAGTCCAGGTTGCGATCCTGTCGGAGCGCATTTCCAACCTGACCGAGCATTTCAAGGGTCATCACAAGGATAACCACAGCCGTCGCGGCCTGCTGATGCTGGTCAACAAGCGTCGTTCGCTGCTGGATTATCTCAAGAAGAAGGATGAGGGCCGCTACAGCGACCTAATCGCCAAGCTGGGCCTGCGCAAGTAAGTCTGCTATACAAAGGAACGGCCCCCCACGGGGCCGTTTCCGATTCCGGGATTTCGTCCCTGCCTGTGGCGGGGACATGCAAGAGGGAGATCGCGCAATCCGGTGCGATCCCCGAATACGGAGCCACACGATGCTCCGACACCGCAGCGGGCCGGTTAGCCCGCAGATGAGGCCCCGCCGGGCAATAGGGCCATGGCGGGCGAAGGAAAAAGCATGTTTGATGTAAAGAAAGTTTCGATCGAGCTGGCAGGCAAGACCCTGACTCTCGAAACCGGTCGCATTGCGCGTCAGGCCGACGCCGCCGTGCTGGCGACCTATGGCGAAACGGTGGTCCTGTGCGCCGTGACCGCCGCCAAGTCGGTGAAGGACGGGCAGGATTTCTTCCCGCTCACCGTCCATTATCAGGAAAAATATTCCGCTGCCGGCCGCATCCCCGGCGGCTTCTTCAAGCGCGAGCGCGGCGCGACGGAAAAGGAAACACTGGTTTCCCGTCTGATCGACCGTCCGATCCGCCCGCTGTTCCCCGAAGGTTTCTACAACGAAATCAACGTTATTGCTCAGGTGTTGAGCTTCGACGGCGAAAGCGAACCCGACATCGTGGCGATGATCGCTGCCTCGGCTGCGCTCACCCTGTCGGGCGTGCCCTTCATGGGGCCGATCGGCGCTGCGCGCGTGGGCTACAAGGATGGCGAATATCAGCTGAATCCCTCGCTCGAAGAAGCGAAGGAAGGCGACCTCGACCTCGTCGTGGCCGCCACGGGTAACGCCGTGATGATGGTCGAATCCGAAGCCAAGGAATTGTCGGAAGACGTCATGCTGGGCGCTGTCATGTTTGCGCATGACGCGGCCAAGAAGGTCGTCAATGCGATCATCGACCTTGCCGAGCAGGCAGCCAAGGATCCTTGGGAAATGGCCGCGCAGGATGATCTTGGCGGCCTCAAAAAGAAGCTGACCAAGCTGATCGGCAAGGATATCGCCGCCGCCTACAAGCTGACCGACAAGTCGGCGCGCTCCAATGCGCTCAACGAAGCGCGCGCCAAGGCTAAGGCCTTCTTCGCTGAGGAAGAACTGGACGCCCAGACCGTCATGGCCGGGATCAAGCTGACCAAGAAGCTGGAAGCCGAAATCGTCCGCACTGCGATCCTCAAGGACGGCCAGCGCATCGATGGCCGCACCACGACGCAGATCCGTCCGATCGAGGCGATGGTCGGCTTCCTGCCGCGCACCCATGGTTCGGCTTTGTTCACCCGCGGTGAAACGCAGGCGATCTGCACCACCACGCTGGGCACCAAGGACGCCGAGCAGATGATCGACGGCCTCACTGGCCTGCATTATGAAAACTTCATGCTGCACTATAACTTCCCGCCCTATTCGGTCGGTGAAGTCGGCCGCTTCGGTGCGCCGGGTCGTCGTGAAGTGGGTCATGGCAAGCTCGCCTGGCGCGCGCTGCATCCCGTGCTGCCAAGCAAGGATGAGTTCCCCTACACCATCCGCGTCCTCTCCGACATCACCGAGTCCAACGGTTCGTCGTCGATGGCGACCGTCTGCGGCGGTTCGCTTTCGATGATGGACGCAGGTGTTCCCTTGAAGCGTCCGGTGTCGGGCATCGCCATGGGCCTGATCCTGGAAGGCAAGGACTATGCCGTCATCAGCGACATCCTGGGTGATGAGGATCATCTGGGCGACATGGACTTCAAGGTCGCGGGCACGGAAAACGGCATCACCACGATGCAGATGGACATCAAGGTCGCCGGCATCACGCAGGAAATCTTCGAAGTCGCCCTGCGTCAGGCGAAGGAAGGCCGCGCGCATATCCTGGGTGAGATGAGCAAGGCGCTGTCCTCGACCCGCACCGAATTGTCGGCGCATGCTCCGCGCATCGAAACGATCCAGATCGACAAGTCGAAGATTCGCGACGTCATCGGCACGGGCGGCAAGGTCATCCGCGAGATCGTCGCGGAAACCGGTGCGAAGGTCGATATCGACGACGAAGGCATCATCAAGATTTCCTCGTCCGATACCGCCCAGATCGAAGCCGCGAAAAAGTGGATTCTCGGCATCGTCGAGGAAGCGGAAGTCGGCAAGATCTACAGCGGCAAGGTAGTCAACATCGTTGACTTTGGCGCGTTCGTGAACTTCATGGGCGGCAAGGACGGTCTTGTCCACGTGTCCGAAATGAAGAATGAGCGCGTGGAAAAGCCGACCGACGTCGTGTCGGAAGGCCAGGAAGTGAAGGTCAAGGTTCTCGAAATCGACCCGCGCGGCAAGGTGCGCCTGTCCATGCGCGTCGTCGATCAGGAAACTGGCGAGGAACTGGAGGACACCCGTCCCGCCCGCGAACCGCGTGAACCGCGCGGCGACCGGGGGGAAGGCCGTGGCGACCGCAACCGTCGTGATCGCGGTGGCGACCGTGGCGGTCGTGGCGATCGTGGTCCCCGTCGCGACCGTGGCCCCCGTGGCGATGGCGGCGGCAAGGGCGACGATGACGGCTCCAGCGCTGGGCTGCCCGACTTCCTGACCCAGGACTGATAAGCCGACCCTGAAAAGGGGAGCAACTGAAGAAGGCGTTCGGTTTCGGACGCCTTTTTTGGTGGATGGGCCGGTTGACTGATTTCAATCAATGCGCTTCCGTAAGGACTTGGATATTGTGCCGACCAGCCAAACGGGGATCATCATGCAGCGGAGCAACGAGCGCTTTGTCGAACGCCTGCCGCTCGTCCTTGACCGACCGATATATGCCTATCTGCTGACCTTTCTGTTCTGCACGGCGGGGCTGATGCTGCGTTTTGCAGCGGAACCCTTGTTACCGCAGGGCTATCCGTTCGTTACCTTCTTCCCGGCTGTCATCCTGTCTTCCTTCCTGTTCGGTGTTCGGCCGGGAATTTTCGGGGCCACTATCGGGGGTTTTGCCTCCTGGTATTTTTTCATCAACCCGATCCACAGTTTTACCCTGAATCCCGCCGTGGCGACGGCCATGCTGTTCTATACCGGCGTCGTTACGGTGGACATTATCCTCATCCATTTCATGCAACGCGCCAATTTCAATCTGGCGGTTGAGCGCGAACGTAGCCGCGCGCTGGCCGAAAATCGCGAGCTGCTGTTTCGCGAGTTGCAACACCGGGTGTCCAATAATCTTCAGGTGGTCGCAGCGATGCTGTCGCTCCAGCGGCGGCATGTCGATCATGACGTGGCGCGGCGTGCGCTGGATGATGCGTCCGCGCGGCTGGCTTTGATCGGCAGAATCAGTCGCGCCCTCTATGATCCATCGGGGCGAGGACAGGATATGAACGCTTTTCTTCATACCCTGACCGCGGACATTCTGGACGCATCGGGTCGCAGCGATGTCAAGGTTGAGGTTTCCGCGCCGGAGGCATTGGTCCTGGCCTCGGACGTCACGGTACCCCTGGCTTTGGTCGTGGCGGAATCGGTCAGCAATGCGATCGAACATGGTCTGCCTGACCGGCCCGGCACTATCTGTGTAACGTTGGAAAGCGCGGACGGCGAACTCACGCTGCGCATCATGGACAATGGCAAGGGCGTTCCGCCAAATTTCGACGCGAATGAGGGGCCGTCTTTGGGCCTGCGCATCGCCAACGCGCTGGCGATGCAGCTTGGCGGCCGCTTCGCGCTACAGCCCGCCGCAACGGGCGGCACCATCGCGCGACTTGACTTGCCGCTGGCTGCGACCTGTTGAACAGGGCGCACCATTCTGGCGCTTGGCGGCGGCGCGTCGCTCGGCTATGACCCGCCCCATGCTGACGAAAACCCTGACGCGCATCGGCGCGGCCACCGCTCTGGTCCTGATCGCCTCGCCCGTCCTGACCGGCTGTTCGACATCGAAGAACAAGGCGGACACGCTCTATGTCGCCCGGGACGTGTCGACATTATATAACAGCGGCAAGGACCGGCTTGATCGCGGCCAGTATAAGCTGGCGGCCGCGCTGTTCGATGAGGTGGAGCGTCAGCATCCCTATTCGCCCTGGGCGCGCCGCGCGCAACTCATGTCGGCGTTCAGCTATTATATGAACCGCGATTATGCCGAATCCATTTCGGCGGCGCAGCGCTTCCTGTCGATCCACACTGGCAACAAGGATGCGCCCTACGCTTATTATCTGATCGCCATCTGCTATTATGAGCAGATCGCCGACGTCACCCGCGACCAGAAGATCACGCAGCAGGCGCTCGATTCGCTCGGCGAACTGATCCGTCGCTATCCCCAGACGCGCTATGCCGCCGATGCGCGATTGAAGGTCGATCTGGTCAACGACCATCTGGCCGGCAAGGAAATGGAGGTTGGTCGCTTCTATCAGCGGCGCGGCCAGTGGCTTGCGGCCACGCTGCGGTTCCGCACGGTCATCGATAGATATCAGACGACGACCCATACGCCCGAAGCGTTAGAGCGCCTGGTCGAATCCTATCTGTCGCTCGGCATCCCGACCGAAGCGCAAAAGGCCGCCGCCGTGCTCGGCCGCAATTATCCGGGCACCAAATGGTATGAGCGCAGCTACAAGCTGATGCAGGAACATGGCGGCGCGGCCTGAGCCGCCGCTTTCCCTGTTCCCCTTTTGTGCATTGACGGGTAGGACCACGTCATGCTGACGAGCCTCGCGATCCGCAATGTCGTGCTGATCGAGGCGCTGGACCTGGAGTTTGGCGCTGGCCTCAGTGTGCTGACTGGCGAGACGGGCGCGGGCAAGTCGATCCTGCTCGACTCGCTTGGCCTGGCGCTTGGCGCGCGCGCCGACACCGGACTGGTGCGCGCGGGCGAGCAGCAGGCCAGCGTCATCGCGGCCTTCAACCCGCCCGCGCCCGATCATCCGGCCGCCGCTCTATTGGCTGACAATGGCATAGATATGGAGCCGGGCGAGCCCTTGCTCATTCGCCGCATGGTGAAGGCCGATGGCGGCAGCCGAGCTTTTATCAATGATCAGCCATGTTCGGCCGCTCTGTTACGCGAATTGGGCGGCTCGTTGGTGGAAATCCATGGGCAGCATGACGATCGGGGACTGCTCAATCCTCGCGGGCATCGCGCCATGCTCGATACTTATGGTCGATGCGATACAGCTGCTGTGGCGAAGGCGCATGCCGACTGGCGCGTTGCTGCCAATGCGTTGAGCCAAGCGCGTGAAACGGTGGCGACCGCCGCGCGGGATCGCGACTATCTCACCCACGCCGTTGAGGAACTGCGCACCTTCGCCCCGCAAGCTGGCGAAGAGGCGACTTTGGCCGAAGAGCGCGCCGCCATGCAGAAGGGCGCGCGCCTGACCGATGATCTCGCTACGATCAGCGATTGCCTGACCGGGTCGGACGGGGGCCTCGCCCAATTGCGGCAGGCGGCGCGCCGATTGGACCGGATCGCCGGGGAGGAACCGCTATTGGCCGCCGTGCTCGAATCCCTCGACCGCGCCGTGGTCGAGGCCGGGGAGGCGGAGGATCGGCTGGCCGAGGCCGCCGAGGCGTTGAGTTTCGATCCCGCGCGTCTCGACTCCATTGAAACCCGTCTGTTCGACCTGCGCGGTCTTGCGCGCAAACATCAGGTTGCGCCAGACGATCTCGCAGCGCTTGGCGACGACATGGCAGCAAGGCTTGTCGCGATCGAGGGTGGGGAGGAGCATATCGCCGCGCTGGAACAGGATGTGGCGCAAAAAGCCGATCTTTATCGCGTCGCGGCACAGGCGCTGTCTGCGGAGCGCCAGCTGGCTGCCGGTCGGCTGGATGCGGCGGTCGCGGGGGAGCTGGCCCCGCTCAAGCTTGACGCCGCCCGCTTCCGCACCGTCGTTGCCCAACTAGACGAGGGCCAATGGAGCGCACAGGGCATGGACCGGGTGGAGTTTGAAATCTCGACCAATCCCGGCGCGCCCTTCGCGCCACTTGCCAAAATCGCATCGGGCGGCGAATTGTCGCGCTTCATCCTCGCCTTGAAGGTCGCGCTGGCGGAGCGGGGTGGGGCGGACACGCTGATCTTCGACGAGATCGACCGGGGTGTGGGCGGCGCGGTCGCCGACGCGATCGGTGAGCGCCTCAGCCGCCTCGCGCAGAGTAACCAGATCCTTGTTGTCACCCACAGCCCTCAGGTCGCGGCGCGCGGCGCGGGCCATATGCTGATCGCCAAGTCGTCCGATGGCACCGTCACACGCACGGGGGTCCACGCCCTGGACGATGCAGAGCGCCGCGAAGAAATCGCGCGCATGTTGTCGGGAGCGGAAATTACGGCGGAAGCAAGGGCGCAGGCAGAGCGATTGCTGGAACGCGGCTAGATCATTTCCATGGAAACAGTGGGGCGCGTCCCTGTTAAGACCGCATGGCGTCAGCGCATTTTCCAGATTGGCTGCATGGGCTTTCCATCGCTTCGTTAACCCTCGCAATCCTGTGCGTGGTGGTCATCCTGGTTGATATCATGCGGCGGCCGCAGAAAATGGCCATCGTGAATTGGGTGTGGCCGCTGACTGGGCTGTTCGGCAGCGTAATCTCGCTTTTCTGCAACCTGAAGGCGGCTCGGCTCGGCGGGCCGGGGATGCGCAACGCGATACCCTATCGCGGTGGCCGGTCCAATCCGGCATCAACGAGAAGATGTAGGGCATTGCCGCCGCGCGCTTCCGTGCGCGCTCGACAAGCGCTAAGGCAGCCCGATGACTGATCCAGCGATGCTGACCGAAGCCGAAGCGGCCAACCGCCTGATGCGCCTCGCCAAGGAAGTGGCGAAGCATAACCGCCTTTATCACGATCAGGACGCGCCGGAGATCAGCGACGCGGACTATGATGCGCTGATCCGCGAAAATAACGCGCTCGAAGCCGCCTTCCCGCATTTGATCCGCGCGGACTCGCCCAATGCGCAGGTGGGCGCGGCCTCGACGACGGCGCTCAAGAAAGTCCCTCATGCCGTTCGCATGATGAGCCTCGACAATGGCTTTTCGGACGAGGATATCGCCGATTTCCTCGCGCGCATTCGCCGCTTCCTGGCGCTGCCAGACGATGCGCCCGTTGCCCTCACTGCCGAGCCGAAGATTGACGGACTGTCCTGTTCGCTGCGCTATGAAAAAGGCGAACTGGTCCTTGCCGCCACGCGCGGGGACGGCACGACCGGCGAAGACGTTACCGCCAATGTCCACACGATTGCCGATATTCCCCAGCGTCTGACCGGCGAAGCCATCCCCGACCTGTTCGAGATACGCGGCGAGGTTTATATGGCCAAGGGCGATTTCGTGGCACTCAATGCCCGGCTGCTTGCCGAAGCGGAAAACGCTGAAAAAGCTCGCCAGTTCGCCAACCCGCGCAACGCCGCCGCCGGATCGCTGCGGCAGAAGGACGCCACTGTCACCGCCAGCCGTCCGCTGCGCTTCCTAGCCCATGGCTGGGGTGCCCACAGCGCGCTGCCCGCCGATACGCAACTGGGCGTCATGCAGGCAATCGCGGGCTGGGGCCTGCCCGTGTCCGACATGCTGGCCTGCGTCGACAGTCTCGATGCCCTTATCGCCCACTACCGCACCATAGAGGCCGGGCGCGCCGATCTGCCCTTCGACATTGATGGCGTGGTCTACAAGGTCGACCGGCTCGACTGGCAGCAGCGGCTGGGCTTCGTCGCAAAGGCGCCGCGTTGGGCCATCGCCCACAAATTCCCCGCAGAACGCGCGCAGACCACGCTGGAAGCCATCGACATCCAGGTCGGCCGGACGGGCAAGCTCACCCCCGTTGGCCGCCTCACGCCTGTGACCGTCGGCGGCGTCGTCGTCTCCAATGTCACCCTGCACAATGCCGACGAGATTGCGCGCCTTGGTGTCCGACCCGGCGACCGAATCATTGTCCAGCGCGCCGGCGATGTCATCCCCCAGGTCGTCGACAATCTCACCCGTGATGAGGCGCGCGAACCCTTCCCCTTTCCGACCCATTGCCCCGTCTGCGGCTCCGAAGCTGTGCGGGAAGAAGGGGAGGTTGATGTTCGCTGCACCGGCGGTCTGATCTGCCCGGCACAGCGGTTCGAGCGTCTGCGCCACTTCGTCAGCCGCGCCGCTCTCGATATTGAAGGCCTGGGCGAAAAGACGATTCAGGAGTTTCTCGATCTTGGCTGGATCGCAGAGCCGGCCGACATCTTCCGCCTTAAAAAACATCGCGCCGATCTGCTCGGTCGCGAAGGCTGGAAGGAAAAGTCGGTCGATAATTTGCTCATGGCGATTGAGGCCAAGCGCCAGCCAGATGCAGCGCGCCTGCTCTTTGGCCTGGGCATCCGCCATGTCGGCGCGGTGACGGCGCGCGACCTGTTGAAACGCTACGTCACATTGCCGACCATCCGTGCGCTTGCGCAGGATGTCATGCTTTTACGCGATCAGGAACATGAAACCCAGGCCAAGATGGACAAGGCGATCGCCGAGCATATTGGCGTTGAAAATGTCGGCGCGGCCGTTGGGCATGCGCTCGCAGATTTCTTCCACGAACCCCATAATGTCGATGCGTGGGACGATCTCCTCTCGGAAGTTTCGCCGCCGCCCTATGTAGTGGAAACGACCGCCAGCGCCGTGACCGGCAAGACCGTGGTCTTCACCGGCAAGCTGGAAACCATGAGCCGTGACGAGGCCAAAGCGCAGGCCGAGCGGCTGGGCGCGAAGGCTGCGGGGTCGGTCAGCGCCAAGACAGATTTGGTGGTGGCGGGGCCTGGGGCGGGGACCAAGCTCAAACAGGCGACGGCGCTCGGCATCGAAGTCATTACCGAACAGGCATGGGCGGACATCGTCAAGGCAGCGGGATAGGGCCGGTTTCGACGAATGTTTCGGCTCTTTTTCGCGGGGAAGCGCGGAGCCTTTTTCGCGGCCTGCGGCCGCTGCCTATGCTACCTAGTCATTAGCGATTTTCAGGAGAAAGCGTCGCATTCTCTGCGCCTCTGCACGCACCAAAAACTGCAGTGAGCGGACTTCCCCGGCCATCCTGCGCGTCTCGGCGTCTCTCGCGTGAACCAAAAGGCGCGAAATGCCGGTCGGCCTCAGAACACAGGCATATTCGCGGGATCATTGGCGTCGTCGTCTGGTCCCGGAATTGGACTGACCGGCGAATGGATGCCGCATTCCACCTTGTCCCAGCCACGCCAGCGCCCGGCGCGCGGGTCTTCGCCGGGCAGCACCTTGGACGTGCAGGGCTCGCAGCCGATCGACAGATAGCCCTGCGCCTCCAGCGGATGCCGCGGCAGATCGTGCTCGGCGAAATAGGCTTCCAGATCGGTCTTGGTCCAGTCGCCCAGCGGATTGATCTTTAATCGGCCGTCCTCCACCTCGAACCGGGGAAGGTTCTGACGGGTCACGGACTGGAACGCCTTGCGGCCCGAAATCCAGGCGTCCAGGCCATCCTTGGCGCGCTTCATAGGCTCGACCTTGCGAATCTCGCAGCACCCATCGGGATCATAGGACCAGCGCAAGCCCGTTGCGTCCTTGCTGGCAATGGCATCGGGAAGGGGCGTCACGGTGCGGCTGTCGGTAAACCCCAGCCGCTTGATGAGTGTGTCCCTATAATTCAGCGTTTCCGCGAACATTTTGAGCGTGTCGACGAAGATTACCGGCACGGTCCGGTCCGCCCTGGCCACCAGATCCAGCAGCACGGCGCTTTCGGTGCCGAAAGAGGAGACGACCGCGACGTTGCCAGCCAGGCCCTCGGCGAACACGGTCTTGAGCATCGTCAACGTGTCGATGCCTTCAAACCGCGCGTTGAGCGCGTCGGCATCGCCCTGCGTGAAGGCAGGGCGCGCGTCGATAATGTCGATCTTGCGGGCAGGTTCAGCCATCTATGTTCTCCGGATGCCGCTTCGCCCAGATGGGCGCACGGCCATCGACCGATTTTTGGTAGACATCGGCGTAGCGCGTAAGCGCACGCTCGACCGCTTCGTCGTCCAGCGGCTTGGCAGGGTGGAAACTATCAAAGCCGCAACGGCGCATGGCGACGATCTGATCGACCAGAACATCGCCTACCGCGCGTAATTCGCCCGCATAGCCTGCTTCGCGCAGGATGCGGGCGGCCGAGTAACCGCGCCCGTCGCCAAAAGCGGGAAAGTTCACTTCGACCAGCGAGAGCCTGTCGAGATGCGGCAGCAATTCGCGCGCATCCTCGCCCGCCTCGATCCGCACCGCGGTGGAATTGGACTGACCGGTGAAGGCTTCTACCGTAACGGCGGGTTCCTGCGCGGCGTCGCCATCGCGAAATGACAGGAATTCAACCATAGATCGCCTCCTTGAAGGGCTTCATGCCGATGCGGCGATAGGTGTCCAGGAAGCGCTCGTCGCCCTCGCGCTGGGCCAGATAGATATCTGTCACCTTCTCGATCGCGTCGATGACGCCATCTTCGGAAAAACCGGGGCCGGTGATCTGCCCCAGCGAAGCATCGTCCGCGCCCGAACCGCCCAGCAGCAGCTGGAAATTTTCCACGCCCTTCCGGTCCACGCCCAATATGCCGATATGACCGGCATGATGGTGGCCGCAGGCGTTGATGCAGCCTGAAATCTTGAGCTTCAATTCGCCCAGCTCTGCTTGCCTTTCCGCGTCGGCGAACCGCTGCGCGATTTTCTGTGCTAGCGGGATCGACCGCGCATTGGCGAGCGCGCAATAATCCAGGCCAGGGCAGGCGATGATGTCGGTGATAAGGTCAAGATTGGCCTCGGCGAGGCCGGCCTCATCCAACTTCTGCCAGATGGCGTACAGGTCCGCCTTCTTCACGTGCGGCAGAACCAGGTTCTGCGCATGCGTCACCCGGATTTCGTCCAGGCTATATTGCTCGGCCAGCGAGGCCACCAGTTCGATCTGCTCGGCCGAAGCGTCGCCGGGGATGCCGGACAGCGGCTTCAGGCTGATATTGACGATGGCATAGCCAGCCGCCTTATGTGTGGCGACTTGCCGGTCGACCCACAGGGCGAAGGCCGGGTCGCTGCGATCGATGTCTTGGGTCAGGTCGCTTTCATAGGCGGGCGGTGCGAAAAAGGCGCGGATGCGGTCCAGTTCCTCGACCGGCGGGTTGAGGCCGAGCGTGCGCATATGCGCAAATTCTTCCTCGACCTGCCGCTGATATTCCTCGACGCCCAGTTCATGGACCAGGATCTTGATCCGGGCCTTGTATTTGTTATCGCGGCGCCCATAGCGATTATAGACGCGCAGGCATGCTTCCAGATAGGAAATGATCTCGTCTTCGGGCACGAAATCGCGGATCAGGGGCGCGACCATCGGGGTGCGCCCCATGCCGCCCCCGGCATAGACTTCCGCGCCGATCGCGCCGTGGCGCTCCACCAGCTTCAGCCCGATGTCGTGCAGCCGCATCGCCGCGCGATCTTCGTCAGACGCAATCACCGCGATCTTGAACTTGCGCGGCAGATAGGTGAATTCGGGGTGAAAGCTTGACCATTGGCGTAGCAGTTCGGCCCAGGGGCGGGGGTCCGCCACTTCGTCTGCGGAAACGCCCGCATATTGGTCGGACGAGATGTTGCGGATGCAATTGCCGCTGGTCTGGATCGCGTGCATTTCGATGGTCGCCAACTCAGCGAGAATGTCGGGTGCGTCGGCCAGTTTGATCCAGTTATACTGCAGGTTCTGGCGCGTCGTGAAGTGGCCATAACCGCGGTCATATTTCTGCGCGATCTCACCCAGCTTACGCATTTGCCTGGCCGACAGCGTGCCATAGGGGATGGCGATGCGCAGCATATAGGCGTGCAATTGCAGATAAAGGCCGTTCATCAGCCGCAGCGGCTTGAACTGATCCTCAGTTAACGCCCCGGTCAGGCGGCGCTGCACCTGATCGCGAAATTCCTCGACGCGGGCGTCCACCATGGACTGGTCATAGCTGTCATAACGATACATGGTTCAGATCACCCAATTGCCGGCATCGGCATCGTTCGGTTTCAGGGTCAGGTCGGGGCGCACCGTGGGGCCGAGCGCGCGAATGCGGTCCTTGATATGCGCGGGGCGAACGCCCTCGTCGGTTATGGTGGCGTCGATCACGTAGGCGCCCACGACGCGCAAGGCCGCTTCCTCGGTCCGAGCAAGGTCGTCGCCGGTCTGCCCTACGTCGATGCTGTCGCCCACCTGGCGCGACCAGCCGTCGCCCGCCCACCAGATGACGTCGCCACTCACCAGGTCATTGCCCGTCAATATCTTCATTCTACCCTTTTCCCGCCGGTGGCCCGACCTTCTTGAGTGTTTGCCAGCGCACGGCAGGCGTCGAGCATATCATGCGCCAGTGCGTGTGCCGCCACTTCGCCCACCACGATCAGCGCCGGGCTGGCAATTTTTTCGCGCACCACCATGTCGCCCAGATCGGCAAGCAATGTCCGCAGCGTCCGCATCTGGGGCCGGGTTCCGTTTTCCAGAACCGCTACTGGCAGCGCGGGCGAAACGCCGTCCGCGATCAATTTGTCGGCAATATCGGTCGCGGTCGCTACGCCCATATAGATGGCGAGCGTACGCCCGATTCCCGCCAGGCCCGACCAGTCCTGATCCGACAGGCCCTTGCACTGGCCAGCGACAAAGGTCACGGCGCTGGACGCGGCGCGATGGGTAAGGGGAAGCTGCGCCTGCGCCGCGCTACCGATGGCTGCGCTGATGCCCGGAACCACCTCGACCGGCACGCCCGCCGTGCGGCAGGCATCCACTTCCTCGCCGCCCCGGCCAAAGATGAAAGGATCGCCACCCTTCAACCGCACGATCTTGCGCCCTTCGCGCGCCAGATCGATCAGTAAGACATTGATCGCATCCTGCGGCATGGAATGGCGGCTGCGTTGCTTGGCGACCGAAATAAGCTCTGCGTCCGGCGAAGCCAGCGCCAGGATAGCGTCCGACACCAGACCGTCATGCACGATGACGTCGGCCTCGCCGATCAGGCGTGCGGCTTTGATCGTCAGCAAGTCCGGATCGCCCGGACCTGCGCCGACCAAAAAGACGGTGGCAGGGATAATGTCATCCATGCCATTGCAGATGGCCAATGCCCCGTCGCAGTTCAATTCAGAATGGATATGCGGGGGATTAGGAAATGTTTTTGCGCCGACGCCAGCCTCATTCGCCCATCGCGCTGACGTCTATGTCCTTAAGGCCAACGCCAATGGAGGCGCGTGGCTTCTCCAGCTCCGCCGAAACGACGGGATAGGCGCAATAGTCCGCGGCATAATAGGCGCCTGGCCGATGGTTGCCCGAAATGCCGATGCCCCCGAACGGCGCATTGGATGCTGCGCCGTTGGTGGGACGATTCCAGTGAATGACGCCGGCGCGGACATTGGACCAGAATTGATTATATTGTTCCGGTGATCCGCCGACGAGCGAAGCCGCCAGCCCATAGCGGCTGTTATTGGCCTCCGCGATCGCCTCGCCGAAATCGCTCACCCGGATCACCTGCAACAAGGGTCCGAACAGCTCGACATCGGGCCGTTCCTTCATATTCGTCACATCGATGATCGCTGGACTGAGGAAAGGGAGGCCGGGCCGTGTGCGCACCATATGCTTGATCGGGCGCCCGCCATTGCTCATCAGCCACAGAAAGCTTTCGGTCAAACCGTCCGCGACCTGATTGTCGATGACCGGACCCATATAGGGCGTCGGCGTCGCATGGGGCTGATCGACGATCAAGCGGTCGGCCAGTTTCTTGACTTCGGCAATCAGCGTGTCGGCGATGTTGTCCCGCACGATCAGGCGACTGGCAGCAGTGCATCTTTGCCCGCTCGTCAGGAAGGCGGATTGCACGACGATGGCGGCGGCCGCCGGAATTTCTGGCGTATCCCACACCAGGATGGGATTGTTGCCGCCCATTTCCAGTGCCAGGATCTTCGACGGCTGCGCCGCGAATTGGCGGTTGATCGCAATACCGGTTTGCGCAGACCCGGTGAATAATATGCCGCCGACATCCGCGTGGGAAGCCAGTGCCTTCCCTATGTCGGGGCCACCCTGCAACAATCGCATCGCGCCTGTTGGAATTCCCGCTTCGTGCAGCAACCGCACCAGCATTTCGCCAACGGCCGGGGTCCGGTCAGAGGGTTTGAACACGACGGCATTGCCCGCGAGCAGCGCAGGGATGATATGTGCGCCCGGTAGTTGCGCAGGGGCATTGTAAGGTCCCAACACTGCCATGACGCCATGGGGTTTGTGCCGGACGGACTGGCGTGCGCCCATATTGGCTTCCAGCCGACGTTGACCTGTGCGTTCCGAATAGGCGGCGACGCTGATATCGACCTTGCCCATCAACGCCGCTACTTCGTCGCGCGCCTCCCAAAGCGGCTTTCCTGTTTCTCGCGCGATCAGGTCGGCCAGCGCTTCGTCTTCGCGCCGAACGACATTGACGAAGCGGCGCAGCGTTTCGATGCGATAGGCGATGGGCTGCGCCGCCCATCGCGGCCAGCTCGCGCGCGCCGCGGCGACTTCCGCTTCGACATCGCCCGGCTCCCCCTGCCAAAGCAGGGTGCCCGTGGCGGGTTCGTGGGATGTAAGCGACGCGACCATTTGGATAACGCTATGCGGGAAATTGGTTAACGAAATGAGAGGGTGTCGGGATCATGCCACTGACCCGCTGCCATGCGCCGCGCCCATGCGACGGATCGCAGCGACCTTGGCATAGAGCGGTTCCCAATCATCATGCCGGTCGATGGCGCTCCAGATCGCCTCGACCTCTTCGATGTGCATCGAACACGGTTCTGCATCCTGCCAGTAATCATGCATTCGGGCATCAGGCTCCGGCTCGCACGCCACGATGCTCTCCCGGAACGGCGCCCATGCCGCATCTGCATAGACAGCAGGTGCGGGCGCGACGCCGCCGCGCCAGTCATGGAAGAACCGGTCGATAGGCGTGCCGGTTTGCGTCATGCCGCGTACGGCCGCCTCGATCATCGAACCGGACTGCGCATTTTCCTGAACGCCAAGCCGCCAGCAGAAACGCCGCTGCACGGCAGCGCCATACAGGTCTGGAAAGCGTTCCAGTTGCGCTATGAGCGGCTCTGCCGGCGTGATCACCCGAAGCGACACGGCCAGTTGTGCCACGTCCCAATGGATAGCCTCGGCCTGCCGACCGAAGGCGTAAAGGCCGCCATGGTCGAAATAGGCGGCGGTGAAGGCGGGCTCCCATAATGGCGTGAACCGCCAGGGGCCATAGTCGAAACTCTCGCCCGTGACGTTGATATTGTCGCTGTTGAGCACGCCGTGGACGAAGCCCGCCACCATATAGCTTGCAGCCAGATCGGCGGTGCGCTCGACCACAAGGCCGAGCAATTGGGCCGCAGGATCATCTCCAGGCATCTCGTCGTATAGATGCCTCAGCGCATAATCGGTCAATCGCTCCAGCAGCGCTGTGTCTTCCAGAAATGCCGCCCTCTGGAATGTGCCGATGCGGATATGGGAATGGCTCAGGCGCACCATGGCGGCGCCCCGTGTCGGGGACGGCTCGTCATTGCGCTCCAGCGCTTCGCCCGTCTCGATAATGGAGAGCGTGCGCGACGTATTGACGCCCAGGGCCTCCAGCATTTCCGTCGCCAGAATCTCGCGCACGCCGCCCTTCAGCGTCAGCCGCCCGTCGCCAAAGCGGCTATGGGGGGTTTGTCCCGATCCCTTGGTGCCAAGGTCCATCAGGCGGCCTTGGTGGTCGCGCAACTGGGCAAACAGGAACCCACGGCCATCACCGATGTCGGGATTATAATGGCGGAACTGGTGGCCATGATAGCGCAGCGCCAGCGGCTGGGGCAGGCTGCCTGCCAGCGGCGCAAAGCGGCCGAAATGGGCGATCCAGGCATCATCAGTCAGCCCATCGAGCCCAACATCAGCCGCAGCACGGTCATTGCGATAGCGCAGGATCGTCTTTGGGAAATCGGCGGCGGCCACTGGATCGGCGATGTCGGGCATCAACGCGTCGATTTCGGTCGCGGGACGATAATTGGCGGCTTGCGGCGTCTGGCTCATGCGGCGATATGGGGGTGTCAGGGCGGAAGGATCAAGTTTGACCGGCTATACGGATGGATATTGGTGGTCACCCGACGGGCTGCGGCTCCATTATCGGGATTATATCAGGCAAGGCGCCGATGATGGTCGGCCGCCTTTGCTTTGCCTGCCCGGCCTGACGCGCAATGCGCGCGATTTCGAGCCGCTGGCTGAACGACTTTCGGGCCAATGGCGCCTTATTTGTCCCGACATGCGCGGCCGTGCGGAAAGCGCCTATGCCAAGGACGCGATGAGCTATGTGCCGCTGACCTATCTCCAGGATATCAGCCGCCTGCTCGCCGATCTGGCTATCACCAGATTCGTCGCGATCGGAACGTCGCTGGGCGGCATCCTTACCATGTTGATCGCTGCCACCCATCGCGAATGGCTTGCGGGCGCGTTGCTCAATGATGTTGGCCCGGCGCTGGACCCCGCCGGGCTTGACCGCATCCGCTCCTATGTCGGCGTCGGGCAATCCCATCCGACCTGGGTTCATGCCGCCCGCGCGCTCGCTGACGCCAATGGTGACGTTTATCCGGGCTATGGCCTGGAACAATGGATCGCCATGGCCAAGCGCCTCTATCGCCTCAACAGCGGCGGGCGCATCGTGCTGGACTATGACATGAAGATCGCCGAACCCATTCGCGCGATGGGCAGCGAAACCGGAGTCGATATGTGGCCCGTCATGCCCGCCTTTGGCGGTATTCCGACGCTGCTGCTGCGCGGGTCGCGTTCCGATCTGCTGAGCGCCGACAATGCCCTTCGGATGGCGCGCGACATTGGCGAAAGCGCTGAACTGGTCACCGTGCCTGATGTGGGCCATGCGCCAGTGCTCGACGAACCCGAGAGTCTGGCTGCGATCGACCGGCTGCTCGATCGGGTGTTGCGTGGCTGAACCACCGCATATTCTCCATGTCCATGGCAGCTTTTCCCTCGGCGGTAAGGAAGCGCGCGCAACCCGCCTGATGAACATCTGGGGCGACAAGGCGCGCCACAGCATTATGAGCGCCGACCCGTTCGCCATGGGCGCGCGCGACGCCATCGATCCGGGTATTGAGGTCGCTTATCCCGATGCCCCGTCCTTTGCGGGCAAGCCCGGCTTTGCGCGCTATCGCGAAATCCGTGCTTTCCTCAAAGGCTTCAACCTTGTCCTGACTTATAATTGGGGGGCGATGGACGCAGTGATGGCCCATCGCCTGGGCGGCGGGACTGCCAAGGGGCTGCCGCCGCTCATCCATCATGAAGATGGCTTCAATGCGGATGAGGCAGAGGGATTAAAGACCAAGCGCAATCTTTTTCGCCGCATTGCGCTCCAACGGGCGCATGGCCTTGTCGTGCCTTCGGTGCTGCTGGAAAGCATTGCGTGCAACGTCTGGAAGCAACCCGCGCATAGGCTGCACCTTATCCGCAATGGCATTGACGTCGCGCGCTATGGCGTCCCGCCAGTGACAGACGCGATTCCCGGTCTGGTGCGCACGCCCGGCAAGCTGCTGGTCGGCACGCTTGCCGGATTGCGCGCGGTCAAGAATATCCCCCGGCTGGTCCGTGCGGTCGCAGCGCACAAGGATCGGCTGCAATTGGTCGTGGTGGGGGAAGGGCCTGAGCGAGCGGCGATCATCGCCGAGGCGGCCGCCCACGGACTGCACGATATGCACATGGCGGGCTTTCTTGACCGTCCCTGGCGCTTCGTCGGTCTGTTCGATATCTTTGCCCTGTCTTCGGATAGCGAGCAATTTCCGATTTCGCTGGTGGAGGCTATGGCGGCCGGACTGCCTGCTGCTTCGATGGATGTCGGTGATGTCGCCAACATGGTTGCGCCGGAAAACCGCCCCTTCGTCGTATGCGATGAGCAAGGGCTGGCTCACGCGCTCGGGCAACTGGCTGCTGACACTGAACTGCGTGCCCGGCTGGGCGCCGCCAATCAGGCGCGCGCCGCCCGCGATTTCGCGGAGGAAACTATGGTAAATGCTTATGCGTCTCTCTACGGCGAAGCTCTGGCCAGCCCCATGATTTTGCGCTAGGGCGCGCGAAATTCGTCATGGGCAGCCGATGCTGCTATAAGGTCGCTTTACCCGGACATGGATCGGGCGCATGTGCAGGAGATGTCGTTGTTCAAGGGGTTGAAGCCCATCGTCTATGGCGGCCGCGAAGTCTGGCCGCTGGTCGAAGGCGGCAAGGGTGTCGCCGTGTCCAACCACGCCAGTTCAGGTGCGTGGGCAGCTGCCGGTGGCATCGGAACAGTGTCCGCAGTCAACGCGGACAGCTATGACAGTTTCGGTAACATCATTCCCCAGATCTACCATGGCCGTACCCGGCGCGACCGGCATGAAGAACTGATCGCCTATGCGATCGATGGCGCGGTCGAGCAGGTGAAGCGCGCGTTCGAGATTGCCGGGGGCAAGGGCGCGATCAACATCAACGTCCTATGGGAAATGGGCGGCGCGCAGCGTGTGCTGCATGGCGTATTGGAAAAGACGCGCGGTATGGTGGCAGGCGTCACCTGCGGCGCGGGCATGCCTTACAAGCTTTCCGAAATCGCGGCATCCTATGACGTGTCCTATCTGCCCATCGTGTCTTCGGGTCGCGCCTTCCGCGCGTTGTGGAAGCGTGCCTATTCCAAGGCGTCGGAATGGCTCGCGGCGGTGGTCTATGAAGATCCGTGGCTGGCCGGCGGTCATAATGGCCTTTCCAATGCCGAGGATCCACGTGCGCCGCAGGATCCCTATCCCCGCGTCAAGGCACTGCGCGACACGATGCGCGAAGGCGGCATTTCGGATGATGTGCCCATCGTCATGGCCGGGGGTGTCTGGGCGCTCAAGGACTGGAACGACTGGATCGATAACCCCGAACTTGGCTCCATCATGTTCCAGTTCGGCACTCGTCCGTTGCTGACGCAGGAAAGCCCCATCCCCCAGGAATGGAAAGATCGCCTGCTGCACCTGGAGCCTGGTGACGTTCTGCTACACAAATTTTCGCCAACCGGTTTCTACAGTTCGGCGATCCGCAATCCCTTTCTCCGCTCGCTCGAAGCGCGGTCGGAACGGCAAATTCCTTTCAGCACGGAACAGGCAGGCGACCACACGCATCAGCTGGATGTCGGCGTAAAGGGCAAGAATTTCTGGGTGACGCTGGGCGATCTTCAGCGCGCCCGCCAATGGTTCGGCGCTGGCTTCACCTCCGCCCTGAAAACGCCAGACAATACGCTGGTGTTCGTAACCGAAGAAGAAAAAGCGGAAATCCGCAAGGATCAGACAGATTGCATGGGTTGCCTCAGCCAATGCGCCTTTTCCAGCTGGATGGATAGCGAGACCAACTCCACAGGCCGCCTTGCCGATCCACGCAGCTTCTGCATCCAGAAATCGCTCCAGGAATCGGTTCATGGCGGCGATCTCGACAAGAATCTGCTATTTGCGGGCCATGCGGCCTATCGTTTCAAGCAGGATCCTTTCTATTCGAATGGATTCGTCCCGACCGTAAAGCAACTGGTCGATCGTATCCTGACGGGCGATTGATGCAGATGATCGGCGATGTCCCGGGCTTGGCAGTTCTGGAATATGATGCGGCGGATTTTGCGATCATCCGGCCCGGGCAATTTGTGCTCTGCGCCGTGTCGGGCGCACGCATCGATTTGCAGGACCTGAAATATTGGAGCGCCCGCTGGCAGGAAGCCTATCGGGGGGCTGAAGAGGCGACAGCGGCATATCTACGCCACCAGAATCCGGTGGCTGAAAATGATATTGCCAGGCGCGATTAGCCGCGATCAGCCTTCTGTTTTTATTCCAAGCTGGCCTTCACATTTCGCAATTTTCCAGTTTCGTTAACGGCCGCTTTGTTGTAATCTTTCGCCAGAAGCGACGAAGATCGCTCCTGGGTGAAGGATGTCTATTCATGTCTCGTATTGATGTTTTCGGCGACCGTATCTGCATTATCTCCAGCTTGCTGATTGTAGGCTGGTTTTTGTACAGCTTGGTCGGCTGAAAAGCGCGCATTGGCTTTTTGACGGTCTACAGGCTCCACAGCGCCTGAGCAGGGCGATTCGGTTGCCCAGAAAATTAGGCGCCTATCGGAAAACGACCGTCTTGCCGCCATTGCGCAGCACGCGCCGGTCGGCGATCCAGGAAACCGCACGGGCAAGCACCTGCGCCTCGATATCGCGGCCGATGCGGATAAGGTCCTCCGGCGTGGCGCGATGATCGACGCGCTCGACCGCCTGTTCGATGATCGGGCCTTCGTCCAGGTCGGCGGTGACGAAATGCGCGGTCGCACCGATCAGCTTGACTCCGCGCTCATGCGCCCGGTGATAGGGGCGCGCGCCCTTGAAGCCAGGAAGGAAGCTGTGGTGGATGTTGACGCAGCGCCCCGCCAGCCGATCGACCATCTGCTCCGATAGCACCTGCATATAGCGGGCCAGGATCAGATAATCGGAACGGCCGCGCTCAAAAATGTCGAGCAACGCGGCCTCTTGCGCTGCCTTGTCGCCGTTCGGCGGTAACTCATGATAGGGGATGCCATGCCATTCGGTGATGCGCCGCATGTCGGGATGGTTGGACACGACCCCCATGATATCTACCGCCAGCATACCGGCCTGCCACCGGTGCAGCAGATCGGCCAGGCAGTGCGATCCCTTCGACACCGCAATCAGCATGCGGGGCCGGTGGCGCGCTTCTTCCAGCGACCAATCCATCGCGAAGCGCGTACCGATCGTGGCAAAGTCCGCGCGCAGGGTCTGGGTATCGCGCATCCGATCGTCGGTTGCCTCGAACGCGACGCGCATGAAGAACAGGTCCGCGTCGCGATCGGCATATTGCTGGCTGTCGGTGATGAACCCGCCTCGCTCCGCAAGAAACTGGCTGACGGCGGCGACGATGCCGACACGATCGGCGCAGACCAAAGTCAGCACCCAGGATGAATCAGCAACGTGCGGCAACGGCCCCTCCAACGATATGCGGATTATGCCGTTGCCCTAAGCCATTCAGCTGTTCAACCCGTTAACCGGAACCGCGCTGACGCCGTCGGCTTCGAAACTGGCGATCGGATAGGCGCAATAGTCCGCGGCATAATAGGCACTGGGACGGTGATTACCCGATGCCCCCAGGCCCCCGAACGGCATATTGCCCGCAGCGCCCGTCGTCGGGCGGTTGCGATTGACGACGCCGGCGCGGCTTTCTTCCACCACGCGGCGCCAGAGCGCTTCGTCCTGCGATATCAGCCCGGCGGAAAGTCCGAAACTGGTGGCGTTCGCCGTGGCCATCGCCGCATCGAAATCGGGCACGCGCATTATAGAGAGGACTGGCGCGAAAATCTCCGCGTCCGGCGCATCGACGCCGGTCATGTCCAATATGGCGGGCGTTACGAAAGCGGCGCTGCGATCGTCCACTCCTTCAAAGGGGCGGATTACGCGCGCGCCGCGCGCGATCAGGTCGCTGACAGCCCTATGGGCGCTGGCGGCAGCCTGATCCGACACCAAAGGTCCCATGAACGCCTCGCCCTGTTCGTTCCAGGCGGCAATCGGCAGTCTGGCAGCCAAAGCGGCCGTCGCCTCTACGATGGCGTCACCGGTCGCGCCTTCGGGAACGATCAGCCGGCGCGCGCAGGAACAGCGCTGGCCGGTCGTGATGAAGGCGGAGTTGATAATGATTGACGCGGCATCATCCGGGCTGTCCCAGGCGATCAGCGGGTTATTGCCGCCCAGTTCCAGCGCCATGATGACGTGCGGCCGATCGACCAGAGCCCGGCGCAGTGCTGCGCCAGCGCCCGCTGATCCGGTGAAGAGCAAGCCGTCAATATCGCCAGCGACCAATGCTTCGCCGGTCGCGCGACCGCCCTGAACGACGGTCAACAGGCCATCGGGCAGGCCTGCCGCCGTCCAGGCATCGGCCATGGCTGCGCCGGTGGCGGGCGTGATTTCCGATGGCT
This sequence comes from Sphingobium soli, assembly GCF_020782245.1. GTDB lineage: Bacteria > Pseudomonadota > Alphaproteobacteria > Sphingomonadales > Sphingomonadaceae > Sphingobium > Sphingobium soli. The sequence continues at coordinate 211,322 of NZ_JAJGNP010000001.1, read as the reverse complement.
TGAACACCACGGCATTGCCCGCGATGAGAGCGGGCACGATATGACCATTGGGCAGATGGCCGGGGAAATTATAGGGGCCAAGCACGGCCATCACGCCATGGCCGCGATGCCGCAGTACCGCGCGGCCAAAGGGCATGTCGGCGGCGCGTTCGCCCGTGCGTTCGGCATGCGCCTTGATCGACACCTCGACCTTGGCGATCATCGACCCGACTTCGGCATCGCTTTCCCACAGTAGTTTGCCGGTTTCCCTTGAGATAAGTTGCGCCAGTTCCGCGCGTCGATCGCCCAATATGGCGGCATAGCTGCGGATGATGGCGATCCGATCGTCCACGGGCAGCGCGCGCCAGCCGGGCAGGGCGGCGCGGGCTGTGGAGATGGCGCGCGCGCAATCGGCGGAGCGCGCCACTGGTCCTTCCCAGATAAGTTCACGCGATGCAGGGTCGAAAGATTGCAGCATATCGGTCACCGGGTCGTCCTTTCCTGCGCTTTTTCCTGTGCGCTCGTCATCGCAAATATGCCGGTCGCGTTGCCGGTGTCGAACGCCAGGTCGATCAGCCCGGTTTCGGGGTCGATGTCCCGGCTGATAAATTCGAAGAAAGAACCGGAAACCTGCCGCGTATCTCCCTCGGCGAAGGGGCGCATGACGCTGTCCGCGCGAAATGCCGTTTGGCGCACGCGACCGCTGGCGGAGATTTCCAGCCGCTCCTTCATCGGGCGATCTTCGTCTTTCAGTCGTTGGGCCAGTGTGGCGACATCGGGCACGCGATCGGTCGCATGGTTGAAGGCATTGCCCTCGGTCGCAATCCAGGCCGCTTCGTTGGAACGCGATAGCAGCAGCTGATAGTCAGCGAAGGCCGGGGGGCTATGCTGCCGGTCGAAGGCGGCGACAATGGTCGGCAGCGCGGCCAGCGCGACATCGAAGGCGACAGCTTCGCCGGCTGCAAAGCGATTGAGTACCGCCTTCGCCTCATCGTCCAATGGATCGCGTGAGGTGCCGAATACACGCCGGGCGGCTTCGGAAAATTCGGGGTCGAAGCGGTCGACATGGAGTTCGGAAAGGAAGAACTGCGGAATCGCGTCGGGATGATCGATGTGGCGATAGGCGCGCCCGGTCATCTTTAGCCGGTCGAGTGGATAAATAGCCGCCATTTCATAGCCCAGCGGCAGGAAGATGCGGGTGAAGGCATCCTCGCCACCGGGGAGATCACCGGTCGGGCCGTCGGGAAAGCGAATGCTGCGCAGCGCCCCATGGTCGAACACGATCCGGCGGCCACTGGCCAGCGCGTCGGCGACATAGGCGTGGCCGCTCGGCACGCGGGTCAGCAAATCGTGGAATAGCGCGACATTCATCGCCATGGCGAAAGCCGCGCGCGACACCTGACCACCGCGTTCCGCCAGCAGCGCGGGCGCGATGTCCAGCATGTCCAGAGTGCGTCGGCCATCAACGTCGCTAAGGGTGTTCATCACCAGCCGTTCGATGGTGCTCATATTCTCATTCGACATATAAATGCTCCGGCATGACAGACGGATTGTCGCAGGATATGGCAGTTAAGACAAATGGTGTCCTGTCATATGCAGATGAGCTTAGGGAATGAATGAACCGCGCAAATGGTTGCCGCCGATGAGCGCACTGACCGCGTTCGAGGCAGCGGTGCGCCATGGTGGCTTTTCTCGCGCCGGAGAGGAGATCGGCCTGACGCAGAGTGCGGTCAGCCGCCAGATCGCGCAACTGGAAGCGATGTTACAAACGCCGCTATTCGACCGGATCGGTCGCCGCGTGCGCCTCAACGATGCCGGGCGGGTCTATGCCGACGCGTTGCTTCCCGCGCTGGATCGCATCCGCCAGGCGACGGCTCGTGCGGCGGCCCGCGCTCCGCAGACCGCGCTGCGCATCGCAACGCTGCCGAGCTTTGGCATGCGCTGGCTTGCGCCGCGCCTGCCGCTGCTGACGGCTCGACATCCTGAGTTGGTGATCGACTTCGCCGCGCGCTCGCAGCCCTTTGATTTCACCCATGAGGATTTCGATGCAGCTGTCCATTTCGGTGTCGCGAAGGATTGGCCGGGGGTGCAGATGGACTTTCTGTTCCGCGAAGAGGCCATTCCCGTCTGCGCGCCCGACTGGCTTGCGGCCCATCCATTGCGGACGCCCGCAGACCTGCTGAATGTTCCGCTGCTCAGCCAGACGTCCCGCAGGGATGCGTGGCCCCGATGGCTGGCGGCGGCCGGGGTCGATGGGTCCGAACTGGCACTTGGCCCGACATTCGAACATTTCCTGATGCTGGCCCAGGCGTCGGCCGCCGGGGCCGGGGTTGCGCTGATCCCCAGCTTTCTCATTCGCCCGGAACTGGATGCGGGCACATTGGTGGTCCCTTTTGCCCGTCCATTGTCCAACGAGCAGGCCTATTATCTGGTCTATCCGCCCGAAGCGCTTTCCCGACCGGCCGTCGCGCAGTTTCGCGACTGGATGCTGGAACAGGCGGCGTGACGCGACGTCACTTCTTCGTGGCGAAACACTCCGAACCCGCAGCCTTGATCCGGCTGCACAGACGTTCCGCGTCACTGCTGGTAGCGATGGGGCCAGCCTGAAGCCGCGTGACATTGCCGACGCGGACCAAATAGGGCTGATAGGCGGACAGGCCACTCACCTTGCCAGTCAAGCGACCCCACAGCGTACGCGCGCTGCCTTCCTGACCAAAGGCGCCAAGCTGAACCCGCCAATCCCCTGATGCGGCCGGCGCAGGCGCCGGGCGTGGTTGCGGCTTGGGCTCAGCCTTTGGCTGTGGCGTTGCCCGTGGTGTGGCAGCGGCCTGCTGAACGGGCTTTGCCTTGACGATGGGCGCCGGCGTCGATGCCGGAATGTCGGTCGCGCGCACGGCCGAAGGGCCAGGACGGGCCGGTGCGGCAGGCGTGTTTGCCAACAGGTCGCCTTTGCCCTTCTCGATGTTGACCGCCAGGGCCAGGCCCTGCTTGCGCTGATCGTCGGGAATATATTTGTCCATCTGGGCCAGGCTGGTCGTGGCCTGCGTCAGGCCCGAGGCCGACGCGCGGCTCATCAACGCATAAGCGCGCACCCAGTCCTTTGCGATCAGGTCACCGTTAAACAGCGCCGTGCCGACAATATATTGCGCGCGGGGTTCGCCCCGCATCGCGGCGCGTTGCAGATAGGGCATGGCATTGCTGCGGTCGCCCTGTTGGAACATCAGCAGGCCCAGATTGTCTTCGGCGCGCAAATGGCCCTGCGCCGCCGCCTTGCGATACCAGTCGAGCGCCACCCTGAAATCGGGCTGGACACCCCTGCCAAGCTTGTAGGCCTGACCCATGTTGAACTGCGCATCGGGATCGCCAGCCTCCGCCAAAGGCCGCCATTCGTTGATCGCGCGCGCATAATCGCCTTGCTGCCAGGCATCGACGCCTGCCTTCACATCGGCCAGCGCCGGAGCGCCCATGCCCAGCATCGCCACCAGCGCCACCGTCCCGATCCTATGCCCCATGATGTGCATCCGTGTCATAATCCCTGCCCATTCACTGTCGGACGCTTGTAGCCCGAACGAGGTTAAGAGGCTGTTAGCATAAACGGGTGTCCATTCAGACAGGCTTGGCGCGGTTAACCAAATCTTAGATGCGGCCATGGCATTGCCTTGCGGAACGGGAATGTCTTCGGGGGAAGTGCGTGCGAATTCTGGCATTGGCATCGCAGAAGGGCGGTTCTGGCAAGACGACGCTGTCCGGGCATCTGGCGGTGCAGGCCCAGCGCGCCGGCGCGGGACCGGTCGTCCTTATCGACATCGACCCCCAGGGATCGCTCGCCGACTGGTGGAACGAGCGCGAGGCCGAATTTCCCGCCTTTGCCCAAACCACGGTCGCGCGTCTGGCGTCCGACCTGGAGATATTACGCCAGCAGGGCTTCAAACTCGCCGTCATCGACACCCCGCCAGCCATCACCATGGCGATCCAGAGCGTGATTTCGGTCGCCGAACTGATTGTCGTTCCCACCCGTCCCAGTCCGCATGACCTGCGCGCCGTGGGCGCGACGGTGGATCTGTGCGAACGTGCGGGCAAGCCGCTGATTTTCGTCGTCAACGCCGCCACGCCAAAGGCACGCATCACGTCAGAAGCCGCCGTCGCCCTGTCACAGCATGGCACGGTGGCGCCGGTGACACTGCATCACCGCACTGACTTCGCCGCGTCGATGATCGACGGTCGCACGGTGATGGAGGTGGACCCGCGTGGTCGCTCCGCCGGCGAAGTCGAATCGCTGTGGGCCTATGTCTCCGACCGGCTGGAGAAGAATTTTCGCCGCACGGTCTTTTCCGTGCCCCATGGCAGCGTCGGCACGGTCGCCGCGCGCCCGGTCGGCGGCGGCTTTGGCCGTCGCGTGAGCCAGTAAGGGAGGCACAGGCATATGGGCGAACCCAAACCACTCGCGTCGCTGACGTCCGGCCTGCTTGCCCGCAAGGGCGCGGCCCAACCGGCCATGCGCCGGCCGATGCTCGGCTTTGGCCGCGGGCCGGTGAACGCGTTGCAACAGGATGATCTGGGATGGAACGACATGGGGTTCGACGTCGAACCTGCGCCCCAGCCCGTGGAACAGCCGGTCGCGATCGGCCTGACGCCGATGGGCGTCACGCTGGATGCACCAGTGCCTGCCGTTGTTACTGAGCGTGAGAATCTGGCCGATCGGATCAACGCCGCGCCTGAGGCTGCGAAGCCCAAGCGGGGTAAGCCGGCGAAGCATGTGAAGCCGGTCGTCGACGTGGCTCAGGGACGCAAGGCGGCCTTCACGCTGCGTCTTGACGCGGATCGCCGCCTCAAGCTTCGCCTCGCCAGCGCCGTGACCGGTCGGTCCGCACAGCAGATGCTGACCCAGGCGCTGGACGAACTCCTGATGACCCTGCCGGAAATCGACCGGCTGGCCGAACAGTTGCCGCAGGGGCGGCGCACGATGACGAAGGGTGGATAAGATGATGAATCGCACGACGTTCGGAAAGGCGGCGATATCCTCGCTGATCGTCGCCACCACCATGGTCGGTTGCACGGGGGCGGCATTCCACCCCCGCGCGTCGATCTCCCAGCCCAAGGGCGATGCCGCGAAACTGGCTGCGAAGGCGACCAAGGCGCTGGATGATCGCGATGCCGGCGACGCGGTGAAGGCGGCCGAGGCTGCAGTCCAGATGGCCCCACAAAATGGCGATTATCGTCAGTTGCTCGGGCGCGCCTATGTCCTGGCCGGGCGCTTCGCATCGGCGGAAACAGCTTTGTCTGACGCCTTGGCGCTTGGCAGCAGCGACGCGCGCACGATCGTCAGCCTGGCGCTGGTGCAAGTGGCGCAGGGGCGATCGGACACCGCGCGCAGCCTGCTGGCGGGCCATGCGGACACGATCCCGGCGTCGGACTATGGCCTGGCCATGGCGATGGCAGGCGATGCGGAAAACGGGGTGCGCATTCTGTCGCAGGCGATCCACGATCCTTCGGCGACCGCGCGCACGCGGCAGAATCTGGCTTATGCCTATGCCCTGGCGGGCCGCTGGAAAGATGCGCGATTGGTGGTGGGAATGGACCTCGACCCCGCCGACGCCAACAAGCGCGTGACGGAATGGGCGCAGCTTGCCGCGCCCGCGCTTGCGCCGCAGCGTGTTGCAGCGCTGATGGGCGTGACCATGAACGAAGCCGATGCGGGGCAGCCCGCAATGCTTGCGCTTGCGCCTGTGGCGCCCGAAGCGGCTGCCGCTGATCCGGTCGCTCTCGCAGCCGCCGCGCCGGAAGCGGTTTCTCAGCCGGCGGCGGACGTTCAGCCGGTCGCCTTCGCCGCTGCTGCGCCTGAAATGCAGCCTGTTCCCAAGCCGATGGTCGCTGCTGCTCCGATCAAGCGCGTTGCCGCACGTGACTTCATCGTGGAGAATCGCAATTCGCGGCTGCCAAAGGCCAAGCCTGCCGCAGTCATCCAGCAGGCCGTTGCCCGCCAGCCGGCCGCACGGATGCAGAAGGCCGCCTTCATCAAGCCGGCCTCCAATGCCAGCAACTGGGTCGTGCAATTGGGCGCTTATGACAGTGCCGCGATCGCGCGCGAGAAATGGACCGCCATGGCTGGCCGGAACAGCGCGCTCGGCGCCTTTCCCGTGCTGACCAGCCAGGCGAAGGTTGGCGGTCGGCTTTATCATCGACTGGCGGTGAGCGGCTTTGCCGACCGCAATGACGCGATGACCGCATGTCGCATGATCCGGTCGCAGCATGGGCAATGCTTCGTGCGCGAAACCGCGCCTGGTGCTACGCCACAGCGCTGGGCGGTCTCTGGTCGCGGCCGGCAATACGCCGCGCGCTGATCCCGTTTCGTCCCCAGCATGACGTGAAGCGCGCGGAGCCATCCCGGTTCTGCGCGTTTCTTTTTTCGGGACGATATGGGTGAAAATTGGCTCCCCGAGTAGGATTCGAACCTACGGCCATTCGATTAACAGTCGAATGCTCTACCGCTGAGCTATCGGGGAGCGGCCCCGCACTGAGCCGGGCAGGCCGCGCATATGCAGCGCCAGGCGGGGCTTGGCAAGGGGGAGGAGAGAAATTGTCCCGCCGCCCTCAATCATTTCCGCTGATGATGTCCGCGAACAGATCAGGATCGACGTTGGCTCCTGAAATGACCACGACCCGATCTCCAGCACAGGGCGGAGCCTTGCCCGCGAGCAGCGCCGCCAAGGCCACAGCTCCGCCCGGTTCGGTCACCAGTTTCAGCGTCGAGAAGGCAAAGCGCATCGCGGCGCGCACCTCTGCATCGCTGACCGCGAGGCCACCTGCCAGCAACATGTGGTTGATCGGAAAGGTGAGGGCGCCCGGACTGGGGGCCAGCAGAGCGTCGCAGATGGATGTTGCGCCTGGCGCCACCTGCTCGCGCACGCCGCTGGTCAGTGATCGGGCCGTATCGTCATAGCCGTCCGGTTCGACGCTGTAGAGCGCGATATCGGGGCGGGCTGCCTCGACGGCCGTGGCGATGCCGGAGATCAGTCCGCCACCGCCGCAGCACACCAGGATTTGCGTGATATGGGCCTGCGCCTCCTGCGCCTGATCCAATATCTCCAGGCCGACCGTGCCCTGGCCTGCCATGACATGCGGATCGTCGAAAGAGGGAAGCAGGGTTGCGCCGCCGTCGCGGGCGAGGCGGATCGCGATGTCTTCCCGGCTTTCGGTCAACCGGTCATAGGGAATGATGCGGGCGCCCATCGCGCGCGTGTTGGCGGCCTTGATGGCGGGCGCGTCGGACGGCATGACGATGGTAGCGGGCATGTCGAGCATGCGCGCGGCGCAGGCGACGCCCTGCGCATGATTGCCCGATGACCAGGCGACCACGCCTGCGGCCCGTTCTTCTGGTGACAGGCGCGCCAGTCGATTATAGGCGCCGCGGAATTTGAATGATCCGGTATGCTGCGCGCCTTCGAACTTGATGAAGATGCGGCTGCCAATGCGTTCATTGAGCACGCGGTTCTCGATCAGCGGCGTGCGCACCGCCACACCGTCGAGCAGACGGGCGGCGTCCAGCACATCAGCAACTTGGATGGCGGGGGAATCAGACATCGGACACTCCTTGCGACAGACGGCATAGACCGGATGCACGGCACCTGTCAGTGCAGGATCATCGCATATGTGGAGTGGAAAGTGGCTCCCCGAGTAGGATTCGAACCTACGGCCATTCGATTAACAGTCGAATGCTCTACCGCTGAGCTATCGGGGAGCAACCCGGCTTTCGCTGGGCAGGCCGCGCCTATAGCAGCGCCTTTCTCGCAATGGCAAGCGTCAAATTGTCGAAATATCCTGCCCGGAAGCCCTAGGCGATGAACTGCTCCGCAGCGATCCGGTCGTCAAGCGTATGCTCAGGATCAAACAAGAGGGTGAGCGGGGTGGTCCGGTCGATGCGGACTTCCACCTGCGCGACGTCGCGCACTTCGCGCTGGTCGGCGACAGCGCTGACTGGCCGCTTAACGGGATTGAGGACGGAAAAACGGATCCGCGTTGCTTCCGGCAGGATCGCGCCGCGCCAGCGTCGTGGACGAAAGGGGCTGATCGGCGTCAGCGCCACCAATGCGGATCCCAACGGCAGGATAGGACCATGCGCCGACAGATTATAAGCGGTAGAGCCTGCCGGCGTCGCTACCAGCACACCGTCGCAAACCAGTTCGGGCAGAACGATCCGGCCATTCACCTCTACCTCCAATTTGGCGGTCTGGCGCGTTTCGCGCAGCAGCGACACCTCATTGATGGCGGGAATCGAAAACTGCTCGCCATCGACAGTGTCGACCGTCATGCGCAGCGGATTGACCTTGAAGCTCTTCGCCTTTGAAAGCCGCTGGTCCAGCCCGTCGAGCCGCCATTCGTTCATGAGGAAGCCCACGGTACCGAGGTTCATGCCGAATATCGGCAGAATGCGTCGCGCCTCCAACATCGCATGCAGGGCCTGGAGCATAAAGCCATCTCCGCCCAGCGCGACAACCATGTCCGCCTGCTCGATCGGGGCGAAGTCATATACGGTGCGCAGCCTTTCTTCCGCCGCGCGCGCCGCTGGAGTAGGAGACGCGACCAGAGCGCGCCGGCCATCGACGCTCATCCGCCGGTCACGCTCATGTGACGACGGGTGGCGGCGGGCGCGTTTGCGCCAATGTGGAAGTCATGCGCAGCAGGCTTGAGGCGCAGCGCCCGGTCGACAAGCGGCTGGACCGCGTCCAGTCCGCCTTCGCGAAGCGCCGCCTTGAAATCGACATGATCCTCATGCCCCAGGCACATGAATATCTTGCCTTCGCAGGTCATGCGGATGCGATTGCAATCGGCGCAAAAATTGCGGGTGAGGGGGGTGATGAGGCCCAGCCGCACGCGCATGCCGTCAACGGCATGATAGCGCGAAGGGCCGCCGGTGCGATGCGCGATCGGGGCCAGGGGGTGCTCGGCCGCGATATCGTCTATCACCTGGGTCAGCGGAAGATAATGATCGGTCCGGTCTTCACCCGTATCGCCAAGCGGCATGGTCTCAATGAGGCTGAGGTCGAAACTCTGGCTGTCGCACCAGCGCAGCATCGGCAGGATTTCGTCGTCATTGATGCCTTTGAGCGCGACCATGTTGATCTTGACGGCAAGGCCGGCCGCACGCGCGGCATCCAATCCCGCGAACACGCGGCCGATGTCGCCGCCACGCGTCACGTCCGCAAAGCGCGCAGGATCGCGGCTGTCCAGGCTGACATTGACGCGGCGGACGCCCGCATCGAAAAGGTCCTGCGCATGACTATCGAGCCGGGTCGCGTTGGTGGTGAGGGTCAGTTCGTCCAGTCCGCTACCCAGATGACGGCCGATCCGCCGCACCAGTTCGCCAATGTCGCGCCGGACCAATGGCTCTCCACCCGTCAGCCGGATTTTCGTGATGCCGCGCGCGATGAAGAGATCGGCCAGAAGCGCAATCTCCTCCAGGCTCAAGACCTGATCCCTGGGCAGGAATTGCATTCGTTCGGCCATGCAATAGCGGCAGCGCAAATCACATCGATCCGTCACCGAAATCCGCAAATAGCTGATCCGGCGGCCCAGAGCGTCGATCAATGGTGCGGACGAGGAAGTGGCTGTGGCCATGGGGTATAGCTAGGCGATGGCCATGGCCCGTGCAAGCACCCCGGTTGCAGTGACGCAAACGGGTCGGTAACGCCTTGCTGATAGGACGGCGCGATGCGCGGCGTCGGGGAGATACAGACAGTGGGCGGGGACGCCACATCGGCGACACAGCATAGCCTGTTCATTCTATCACTGGGCGACCGTGACGGCCTGTCGCAGGCGGCGCGGGCGATTGGGTGGCGCAGTATCGGCGCACGCCGGGCTCGGGACGCGCCGCAGCGCTTCCTGCGAAGCGAGGCCCAGGTCGCGCTCATCGATCTGCGCAGCGATGCCGACGTCGACGCGTTGCTGACGCCTTTGGTGCCTGCGATGGAGGCGGGCGGCGGCGCGCTGGTCGTGCTGCTCGATTCCGGCGAGGAGGCCCGGGTTCCGGCCCTGCTGGCCGCCGGTGCCACGCATTTCCTGCTGGCGCCCTTTAGTCCCGATGGATTGCGCGCGGTTCTTCTGTCGGCGCAGCGTCTGGTCGAGCGGCTGGGCGGGGAGCAGGGCGCGCGGCATCGGGCGCAGCGAATAAGGCGGGGGGATGCGCTCTACTGGCAATTGGGCAGCGATGGACTGTTGCGGGTCAGCGACGCGCTCGCGCGGCACCTGGCGCTAGATGCGCCGACATTGGCTCCCGCGGCCCTGGTGCGGCATTTGCCGCGGGCCGAGCGCATTGGCGTGCTGACAGCGTTGCGCGCTATGGCGCGCACCGGGCGGCCCGCGTCCCTGGCCCACGGACTGCCGGAACGGCCGGGGGACCGCCTGGTCCACCATCTGCGCATCGAAGACGGGCAGGTCGCGGCCGATGTCGAATGGCTGTCCGACCAGCATGAGCGCGACAGCAGCAGCCGCGACTATCTTACCGGTCTGCGATCGCGACAGGCCGCGCTCGACTGGTTGGACCGGCGGACCGGGTTGCCGACCACTATCCTGCTGCTGTCGATCAGCCAGTTCGAACGGATGAACGCGGCCTATGGGCAGGTAGTGGGCGACGCGCTGCTCGGCCGGATCGCGCGGCGGATCGAACGCATGGTCGATGATGTCGCACCTGGCGCGATGGTGGCGCGGATCGCCGGGACCGAATTTCTGGTCGGCCTTGCAGGCGAGCAGGGGAATGGCGATCGGGCGACATTTCTGGCGCGCCAACTGATCGGTGCGATCGGGCGGCCCTTCAGCGCGGGCGATCACCTCATTCGCCTGATCGCGCGGTGTGGTATCGCGCAGGCGCGCAGCGAAGATGATGCGACCCATTTGCTGCGGCGCGCGGGCATGGCGCTGGCTGACGCGCGGCAGGCTGGCGGTGAAGGCATCAGGATATTGTCGGCCGAAAAACAAAGTCGGCAGGTTGATCCCGATCGGCTGGAAACCGACCTGCGTCTGGCGCTGGATCGGGGCGAAATCGGTATCGTGTTCCAGCCGCAATATCCGGTGAATTCGGAGGTCATCAGCGGGGTTGAGGCGCTGGCCCGCTGGAACCACCCCCATTACGGCCCGCTCGGCGCAGGCATCCTGTTCGCGACGGCCGAACGGTCCGATTATATGTTGCCGCTGTCCACGCATATATTGGGTGAGGCGTTGCGGCAGGCGGCGGCCTGGCCGCGTGCCTTGTCCGGCCTTCGCCTGTCGATCAATGTCACCGCCGCAGATATCGCCCAGCCGCAATTCATGCCCGACTTGCTCGACATGGTCGACCGGAGCGGGTTTCCCCGGGCGCGGCTGACGGTCGAAATCACTGAAAGCGGGCTGATCCACGACGTTGATGCCGCCGCCGCGCTGCTGCGCGCTCTACGCACCGAAGGGCTGGCAGTGGCCATCGACGATTTCGGCACCGGCTATTCCAGTCTGGCCTATTTGAAATCCCTGCCGCTGGATTATCTCAAGATCGACAGTGGTCTGGCGCAGGATATTGCCGGCACCGCGCGGGACAGGATCATCGTGCGGGGCATCATCCACATGGCCAAGTCCTTGGGGCTCAAGGTCATCGCCGAAGGTGTCGAAACCGAAGAGCAGTTGGACCTGCTGGCGCGCGAGGGGTGCGATTATTACCAAGGGTTCTTGCGGTCGGCAGGCATATCTTCGGCCGAACTGGTGGCGCTGGTTCTCGCATAAGGAAAAGGCGCGGGATCGCTCCTGCGCCTTTTCCAGTTTTGCCTTGTAGACGAAAGTCCGGCTTACAGCGCGGCTTTGAGCTTTTCGACCAGATCGGTCTTTTCCCAAGGGAAAAAATCGCCCTCAGGCTTGCGCCCGAAATGGCCATAAGCAGCCGTCGGCTGATAGATCGGTTTGTTAAGGCCCAGATGCGTGCGAATGCCGCGCGGGGTCAGGCCGCCCAGTTCCTTGAGCGACTTGATTGCGTCCTCGATCCTGTCGTCGCCCACCGTGCCGGTGCCATGCGTGTCGACATAGAGGGACAGCGGTTCGGCGACGCCGATCGCATAGGCAATCTGGATTGTGCAACGCTGGGCAAGACCTGCGGCCACGACATTCTTGGCGAGATAGCGCGTGATATAGGCCGCAGACCGGTCGACCTTCGTCGGGTCCTTGCCGCTGAAGGCGCCACCGCCATGGGGTGACGCGCCGCCATAGGTGTCGACGATGATCTTGCGACCGGTAAGGCCCGCGTCGCCATCCGGCCCGCCAATTTCGAAGCTGCCAGTCGGGTTGATGTGGTAGACGGTTTCGTCCGAAAGCAGATCGGCGGGAATGACCTTGGCCACCACGTCCTTCACATAGGCCTTGAGTTCAGCTTCCTTGTCCCCCTGATCATAGCCCTTGGCATGCTGGGTCGATACCACGATCGCGGTGCAGGCGACCGGCTTGCTGCCTTCGTACCGCAGCGTGACCTGGCTCTTGGCGTCTGGTTCCAGGAAGGGGGCTGCCCCGGAGTGGCGGTCGGCCGCCATGGTTTCCAGAATCTTGTGGCTGTAATAAAGGGTGGCAGGCATCAGGTCGGGCGTGTCGTTGGCGGCGTATCCGAACATGATACCTTGATCGCCAGCGCCTTCGTCCTTGTTGCCGCTTGCATCCACGCCTTGCGCGATGTGCGCGGACTGAGCGTGGAGGTTATTTTCAAAGCGCAGAGTTTCCCAATGGAAACCATCCTGTTCATAACCGATCCGCTTCACCGTTTCGCGAACGGTGCGTTCAATTTCTTCCTGCGCGCCAGGCGCCCAGGCGCCGTTTTCATAGACGCCCTTGCAGCGGATTTCGCCGGCCAGAACAACAAGCTGTGTCGTCGTGAGCGTTTCGCAGGCAATGCGCGCTTCGGGGTCTTTGGACAGGAACAGGTCGACGATCGCGTCGGAAATCTGGTCGGCGACCTTGTCGGGATGACCTTCGGATACGGATTCGGACGTGAAGAGGTAGTTTGAACGCATGGTTGCTCCAGTCTGATGCTGTGTCTGCGTATAAAGAAATCTTTATGTGCAGCGGGTGCCTTAGCGGCTGCGTCGTCGCGTTGCAACGGCGGCACCCAATAAGCCCAGGGTGAACAAGGCAGGGAGACAGTTGCCGAAGCGCGAAAATGGCGTGGGCGCCAGCGCCGGCGGAAGGCCGCTATCCAGATAACCCGCGCGATTTGGGGCGATGGAGCGGACGATTTGGCCACGGGCATCGATGATGGCCGACACGCCGGTAGGCGTTGATCGGATGATGGGCATTCCTTCCTCCAGTGCACGCAAACGCGCCTGGGCGAGGTGCTGGACCGGTCCCCAACTGCCGAACCAGGCATCGTTGGACGGGTTGAACAGGAATGCGGGACGGTCGTCCCGGTCGATTACCTGACCCGAAAAGATGATTTCGTAGCAGATCTGGACGCCCATTTTCAGCGATGGCCGTCCAAGCGTCGCGGGCAAGGTCAGACTTTGTGGGCCGGGCCCTGGCCAGAAGTCCGCGTCGCCAGGCACCAGGCGTGACAGGCCGATGGGCTCCAATATGTGCCGCATCGGCAGATATTCCCCATAGGGAACCAGATGCGCCTTGGAATAGCGGCCGGCGATAGTCGCTTGCGGCGTCACGATCCACACACTGTTGTTGGCACCGGCCAGTTCGCTGACGGGAACGCCATTCTGATCGACCGTCTTGAAATAGACCTTGTCCCCGCCGGTCAGGAGCAGATCGCCCGGTCCCAACAGGCCTGCGAGCCGCGCACGCCAGTCGGGTTCCATGTCGAGATAGGCGGGTATGGCGGCTTCGGGCCAGAAGATGAGGCGGGGTGCCGGGCGCGGCGCGCCGGACAAGATACGCAGCTTCTCGAAGTTGCGATATTCGGCCTCGACCGAATATTTTTCTTCCTGGCCGATATTGGGCTGGACCACGCGCACGCGCGGCGCGCCAGCGGGTATCAGTGGGGCAGGGGTGACCCAGCCGATCAGGGCCAACAGGACGATCGGTGCTGCAATCACGCCGCCCAGCCGTGCCTGACCATGAACGGCGAACATCAACGCGCCTGCGGCCAATATCACCAGCGCGCCAAGCCCATAGGTGCCGATCACGGTTGCCGAAATGGCGGCGCCCGTTGGCAACAGGATGACGCCAAGCGGATTCCAGGCAAACCCGGTAAACAGCGTCGCACGCAGAAATTCCGTGACGATCCAGCACGCCGCAAGCATGAAGAGCGAGGCTGTCGGGGACAGCGCGAAGCGATGCGTCATCCACCAAGTGCCCAACGTCGCCAGCCCCGGATAGACTGCCAGATACAGCGAAAGAAGGATCACGGCGCCATAACCGAACCAGTGCGGCATGGCATCCTGGAAGGTGAAGGCGTGCGCGATCCAGTTGAGGCCAAGCGTGAAATGCCCCACGCCGAACAGCCAGCCGCGCAGGAAGGCGTTGCGGCGGTCGGAGGCTTTGGCGATCAGGATGATGAGCGCAGCCAGACACATCAGCGTCACCGGCCAGAGGCTGAGCGGGGCGAACCCGGTGGCGGACAAGAACCCTGCCAGCAGCGCTGCAACCTTTGGATGACGGTCAAAGGCGGCCTGGATCATGGCGATCAGCGGACCCTGTCCATGGTCGCGCTGGAGCATGCGTCGCTCTTGCCTTGCGTTCCCGAGAGGGCGGACACCGCAAGGAATCCGGCAACGATCAGGATCAGGAAGGCGGCGGAAAGCAGCGCCAGATATTTTTCGATGAATGCCTTGATGGGGCGACCGAATTTCCAGAACAGGATGCCGACCAGCATGAACTGAAAACCGCGGCTCAGGATACTGGCCCAGAGGAAGGTGAAGAGAGGCAGACCGATAAAACCGGCGGTGATGGTGATCAGCTTGAAGGGGATGGGCGTCGCGCCCTTGATCAGGATGATCTCCGCGCCATAGTCCCGCAAATAGCAGGCTGCGACCGGGAATTTTTCCGCCAGGCCCAGGGCGTTGAGTATCTGGGTGCCGATCGCTTCGTAGAGGAAATAGCCGATCGCATAGCCGAACAGCCCGCCCAGCACCGACGCGATGGTGCAGATCAGCCCGAACCGGATCGCGCGTTCCGGCCGGGCCAGGCACATGAGGCCGAGCAAAGGGTGCGGCGGGATAGGGAAAAAGCTGGATTCCATGAAGCTCACGGCGAAGAGCCAGCGTTCGGCATGGCGGTGCGCGGCTTTCGCCAGCGTCCATTGATAGAGCCTGTTGAGCATCGCGGGCCACCTAGCCGAGAAGCCGGCGCGCTGCCAGTGGTTTCGCCAGCTTCGTCATGTTGTGTAACCGACTGGTCGGCCGTGACGTCAGACGGCGTTGACGCCGCCGCGCCGTCTGGGCAAGACCGGCTTCCCTTGTCGTCTGTTTGGTCCGCACGCTTGAATATCTCTTCGATTCCTTGGGACAAGGTGCGGCAACGGGCGGGCGGCGTGACGTTCGCGCTGGTGCTCAATCTGCTGCTGTTGCTGGCGCTCTTCACCCTCTCGCCGTCTTTTCAGCCGCCCAAGATGGACCCGCGCCTGCCGGTCACTTTCGAAACGGAAGCAGGCCCAAAAGCTGCCAAGGAAGAAGCCAAGGCGGAGAAGGCCGAGCGGAAGGAAAAAAGCAAGGCTGAGCCGCAGAAGGCAGAGGAGCCTGTCGTTCGACCGCCGGTCAAGGTCGAAAAACCGGCCGAGCAGCCACCATCCCCTTTTCCGTTCCTGACGCTTAATCGCGAGCAGATGGCGTCGGCCGACATTGGCAAGATGCCTTCGCGTGCGCCGGGCGAAGGCGCGGCAGGACAGGGAGACAGCGCGGCCGTCGCCGGGCCGGGCGAAGGTCCTGGCGGGGTTCAACTGTTCGAGGCGGAATGGTATCGGCGGCCGACCCATGCGGAATTGTCGCCCTATCTGCCCAATGATGCGCCGGCCAATGGCTGGGGGCTGGTGGCGTGCAAGACCATCGACCATTATCATGTGGAAAATTGCCAGGTGATGGGGGAATCGCCGATGGGGTCGGGCTTTGGTCGTGCCGTGCGGCTGGCCGCCTGGCAATTTCTCGTCCTGCCGCCGCGCGTCAACGGCAAGGTGATGGTGGGCAGCTGGGTGCGCATCCGCATCGACTATAGCCGGCGCACCGCGCCCTCCGGCGGCTAGGGGCCATTACTGCCGGGGCGGCCCGCGCGCTCATATCGTCTCGGGGTCTAGACCCCCCGTCAAGAACGGGAGGCAAATTCATGCAAATAGCGATCCTGACTTTTGATGGGTTCAACGAACTGGACAGTTTCGTCGCGTTGTCGCTGTTGAACCGCGTGCATGGCTGGCGCGCGACCATCTGTGCGCCGAACGCCACGGTCACGTCGATGGGCGGCGTTACGGTGACGGCCGGAGCGAGGCTGAACGAACTGCCGGATATGGATGCCATCGTTGTAGGAAGCGGCGTGCGGACGCGCCAGATCGCGGCGGATACGGCGCTGATGGCGCGGCTGCGGCTTGACGCTGCCCGGCAATTGATCGGTGCGCAATGTTCCGGCGCGCTGCTTCTGGCGGCGCTTGGCCTGCTGGGCGATGGGCCGGTCTGCACTGACGTCACGACCCGTCCATGGATAGAGGCCGGTGGAGCGAGCGTGATAGATGCGCCCTTTCACGCCTCCGCCAATGTCGCCACGGCGGGTGGATGCATGGCGGCCTATTATCTTGCCGCCTGGATGATCGCGCACGGGGCGGGGGAGGCGCAGGCGCGGTCGGTGATCGATTATGTGGCGCCGGTGGGCGAGAAAGAGGCGACGGTTGAGCGCGTGATGGGCGTGGTGTCGCCCTTTCTGGCTTGATTTGACGCCACTAGGAGATTGAAAGGGTTGCCTTGGGCGTCCCCGTCATCAAAAGGGCGTCCGGCAAGCCAGACGCCCTTCGCTTTGGGATCAGAATATCAGGTCAAGCGGTGTAGACCTTTTCCACAGCGGCGCGGAACTTCGCCATGTCTTCGGCCGAACCTACGGTAACGCGCGAGACGGTGGGCCAGATGGGCCAGTTGCGACCGATCTGCACCTTTTCGGGCGTGGCGAGCATCGCAGCCTGCATGTCCTTGGCGGGCTTTTTCCAGTCCATCATGAACATGTTGGCCTGGCTGCCCGTCTGTACATCGATGCCCTTCTTGGTCAGCCACGCGATGGTTTCTTCGCGGTTGGCGATCATTTCCTCGCGGCGGGCCTTGATCAGCGCCGCTTCGGGGTAGACCGCATTGCCGCACGCCATGGCGGTGATGGACAGGCCGCCCGCCGTCGGGCCGAACAGCATGATCCGCTTCTGCAATTCGGGATCAGCGAAGGTCAGGCCCAAGCGCACGCCCGCCATGCCGAATAGCTTGGAGAAGGTGCGCATGACGACCAAATCCTTGCGCCCCGCCACCAGCTTTGCCGCGCTCGGCGCTTCGGAGAAATGGATATAGGCTTCGTCCACCAGCAGGACCGAATCCTTGGGCTTGTTGGCAAGCAGCCATTCGATGTCCGCGAGCGGCGTCACCGTGCCGGTCGGATTGTTGGGCGTGCAGATATAATAAAGGCCGGCATTCGGATTGGCTGCCAGCATCGCCTTGACGTCATGGCCCGCGCCCGGCGCTTGTGGCGCCTTCGCGATCGGTGCCTTGAGATAGTCGGCGGTGCGCCATGCCGATTCGAACGTTGGATCGGCAGTCACCAGTCCCTTGGTGGGCGAGCAGAAGGCGGCGACCGTGCTGACCAGCGGACCGCCCGAACCGGGCCAGAGCATCACATGGCTTTCGGGAATGCCCTCTACCGAGGCGACGGTCTTGACCAGGTCGCCACGATAATTGTCGGGATCATACCAGTTGCCGAGCGCAGCGGCCTTCGCCGCGGCATCGACGCCCGAAGGGAAGGGGCCGGTCCAGCATTCGTTCGAGCCGATGCGCACGGCCCCGGCGACGCCACGCGCGGCCTGCTGCTGCGCCTGGGCCGCTCCGCCCAGCAGTGAACTGGCTGCGACACCCGCTCCCACCAACGCGGCAACTTCCGCGATCTGGCGGCGCGAATAACCGCGTTCCATCAGGTCTTCCCTGGCATCCTTGTTCAGCATCATGGTCATATCGTCCGTCCCCGTTCTGCAAGAAGCACACACAGACGAAAGACGAAGCGGCGGCACATTTCCGCAATGTGCCGCCGCCTGATCATGATATTATTTTGCGCGTATGGGACGCCGCCTCTTACGCCGTCCAGACCTTGTCTACTGCCGCGTTGAAAGCGTCCATTTCCTCCATCGATCCGACAGAGACGCGCGAGACATTGGGCCAGATCGGCCAGTTGCGTCCGATCTGAACCTTTTCGGCCAGGATGGCGGCCTGCATTTCCTTGGCCGGCTTGCCCCAATCGACCATGAACATGTTGGCTTGACTGCCCGGAATGACCTTGATCCCCTTGGATTTCAGGTGACTGACCGCCTTGTCACGGGCAGCGATCATTTCCGCCCGACGCGCCTTGATGAGGTCGGCCTGGGCTACCGAAACGGTGCCGGCGGCGACCGCTGTCATCGGCAGCATTGCCGTCACCTGCCCGCCATCATACCGCATCATCTTTTGCATCAATGCGGGGCTGGCGAAGGTCAGGCCGAGCCGCATGCCCGCCATCCCGAACAATTTGGAAAAGGTGCGCAAGATCAGTACGTCGTCCCGTGATGCCGCCAGCTTGGCGGCATTGGGTCCATCGAACCAGTGGATATAGGCTTCATCGACGACCAGGATCGAATCCTTGGGCTTGTTATTGGCCAGCCATTCGATGTCGGCCAGTGGCGTTACGGTGCCCGTGGGGTTGTTGGGCGAACAGATATAATAAACCCCGGCATTGGGATCGGCCGCCAGCATCGCCTTGACGTCATGGCGATAATCGCTGGTCAGCGGAACCTTCGTGACCTTGGCGCCCAGCCAGTCGCCGGTGCGCCAGATCGCTTCATAGGTCGGATCGGCCGTTACGATGCCGCGCGCGGGCGAGGCATAGGCGACTGCCACGCGGCTCAGCGGATCGGACGATCCGGGCCAGGCGGTGACATGGTCGACCGGAATACCCTCGACTGCGGACACCGCCGCGAACAATTTCTGATGCTCGCTGTCCGGTTCGTACCGATTGCCTTCATTGACCAGCTTGTACGCGGCTTCCGCTGCGACAGGGAAAGGGCCGGTCCAGCATTCATTGGCGCCAATGCGCACGGCGCCCTCGACCGGCTTGGCCGCCTGCTGTGCGGCCGCGCCGGTAACGCGCAGAGTTGCGGTCGCAGCGCCGAGCAGCGCCGCCGCCTTGGCCAGTTGGCGGCGCGAATAGCCGCGGTCGATGAGATCCTGTTCGAAATGCGTCATATCTGGTTGGGTCGCCATGGTCCTGTCTCCCTGCGGGCCGTGCGTGGAAAGGCCGTCCCTCCTTTGGACGAACCTATCGATTGTTTCCGCCATGTGAATGGCGGACTGTCTTGTTGAGACGATTTTTCGCCGTCCTTTGGATGCACGAATCTTGGCACTCTTCCGGTCAATCTGTTAGCGCTTGTCCATGCCAACGACGCCCGCCGCAGCCGCCCGCCAGATCCTTGTCCTGCTGCAGGAGGTGATGGCGTCGCGCAACAGCGCCCAGGCCAAGCTCAACAAGGTCGTGGAGATCATCGGCCAGTCGCTCTCCAGCGAGGTCTGTTCGATTTATCTGGTGCGTGAAGGCGTGCTGGAACTGTTTGCCACACGCGGCCTGAAACAGGAAGCGGTCCATGTCACGCGGATGGCGATGGGGGAGGGGCTGGTGGGCCTCATTGCCACCAATGTCGAGACGCTGAACCTGGACGAGGCGGCGGCGCATCCCGACTTTTCCTATCGCCCTGAAACCGGGGAAGATCGCTTTCACAGCTTTGCCGGCGTACCGATCGTCCGGCGCGAGCGGTCGATCGGCGTCTTGTGCGTGCAGCATGTGGAGCCGCGCCGGTATGAAGAAGTCGAGATCGAGGCGTTGCAGACGGTCGCAATGGTGCTTTCCGAGCTGATCGCCAATGCTGAACTGGCCGATGACGGTCCGGCCGATGCCCGTGTCGCGGAAACGGGCACCACCATCTTGCAGGGATTGCAGCTGGTGATGGGCATGGCGCGCGGCCATGCGGTGTTCCACCAACCGCGAATCCATGTCGAACATACGGTCGCGGAAGATACGGAGGCCGAACGCGCGCGGGTCATTTCCGCCTTCGCCAAGATGCGCGAGCAGATCGACCGGATGACCGGCGCGGCCGAGTTCGGAACTGAAGGCGAGCATCAGGAGGTGCTCGAAACCTACAAGATGTTCGCCTATGACGAAGGCTGGATCCGGCGCATCAACGAGGCCATCGACAGCGGCCTGACGGCCGAGGCGGCGATCGAGCGGGTTCAGCAGCGTACCCGCATGCGCATGCGGCAGATTGACGATCCGCTGTTGCAGGATCGCATGCATGACCTCGAGGATATGGCGAATCGGTTGCTCCGCATCGTGTCGGGGCAATTGGGGACCGCGGCGCAGCTGGGCTTGCGTCAGGACGCCATATTGATCGCCCGCAATCTGGGCCCGGCGGAATTGCTGGAATATGACCGTCGGCGGTTGAAGGGCGTGATCTTGGAGGAAGGGTCGCTGACCGCCCATGTCACCATCGTTGCGCGCGCCATGGGCGTGCCCGTTCTGGGGCGTGTGCGGGATGTTCGCCACAAGCTGAACGAGGGCGACCTTATTCTGCTGGACGTTGCGGAGAACACGGTGCTGATCCGCCCTGGTCCCGACATGGACGAGGCGTTCGAGAACAAGCTGCATGTAACGCAGAAGCGTCGCGCGGAATTCGCCGCGATGCGCGACCTGCCGTCCGTGACCACCGATGGGCAGCGCGTCGAATTGATGGTCAATGCAGGCCTGCGCGAAGACGCGCAGGCGCTGGACCTGGTCGGCGCGGACGGCATCGGCCTGTTCCGCACCGAATTCCAGTTCCTGGTGTCCGCCACGTTGCCGCAGCGCGAAAAACAGCAACGGCTTTATAAGGATGTGCTGGACGCGGCGGGCGATCGTCCGGTCATTTTTCGCACGGTCGATATCGGCGGTGATAAGGCGCTGCCCTATATGCAGCGCGATGGCGACGAGGAGTTGGAGGATAACCCGGCCATGGGATGGCGCGCCTTGCGCCTTGCGCTGGATCGCGATGGCCTGATGAAGGCGCAGGCGCGCGCGTTGCTGGAGGCGAGTGCGGGGAAGGTCCTCAATATCATGTTTCCGATGGTGTCGGAGCCTTGGGAATATGAGGCGGCGCGCGATCTGGTGGAGCATCAGCGCGAATGGCTGCAAGGTCATCGGAAAAAGCTGCCGATTGCAGTCAAATATGGCGCGATGCTCGAAGTGCCGGCACTGGCCGAAGTGCTCGACCTGCTGCTGCCGCGCGTCGATTTCCTGTCGATCGGCACCAATGACCTGACCCAGTTCCTGTTTGCTGCGGACCGTGCCCACCCCAAGCTGGCGGAACGCTATGACTGGCTCAGTATCGCGATCCTGCGATTTCTGGACAGGGTCGTTCGCGCCTGCGTGGCGCATCAGGTGCCAGTCGGCGTATGCGGCGAAATGGGCGGGCGAACGCTGGAGGCGATGGCGCTGATCGGCCTTGGCATCCGGCGTCTGTCGATCACGCCGGCATCGGTTGGCCCGGTCAAGGCGATGATCCGCGCTATCGATGCCACGCAGCTGCAATCGACGATGCGTGAATGGCTTGATAGCGGCGCGCCGGACATACGCGAACGGTTGACGCAATGGGCGTCCGACCGTGACGTGGAACTGACCTGAAACGGCGGGACCGGCGTTGACAACGCCCGTCCCGCAATGAGACAAGGCCGACCATCACAGGTCGCGGAGCAACATGGCAGAAGAACCAGACATTGAACCCGGCGCGACGCCGGTGGAAGACACGCAGCCCAAGACGCCCGGCGCGAAGCTGCGCGCCGCGCGAGAGGCGCAGGGGCTGTCGCTTCAGGACGTGGCCACGCGCACGCGCATTGCATTGCGGCAACTTGAGGCGGTCGAGCGCGACGATTATGGCGCGCTGCCGGGCATTCCTTACGCAGTCGGTTTTGCCCGGGCCTATGCGCGCGCTGTCGATGTAGACGAAGTGGCCATCGCCGCTGAGGTGCGGGAAGGCGTCCACGGTTCCGATCTGGGTGCTAACCGCTACGAGGCATTTGAACCCGCCGATCCGGCGCGGGTGCCGTCGCGCACGCTGGCCTGGACGCTGGCGGCGGTCGTCTTGCTGCTCATCGGCGGTTATATCATCTGGCGCACGCAATTGTTCACGCCGCCGACCAGCGAGGATATTGCCGCCAATGCGCCGGCCCGACCCTCGGCGCCTCCGGCGGGCAGTGCCGTCGCGCCCATTCGCCAGGTGCCGCAAACCGTCGTCTTCACGGCGGTCGATGATGTCTGGTTGCGGATCGTGGACGAAGCGGGCGAGCGCCTGAAGGACGGGACGATGAAGAAGGGCGAAAGCTTCACTCTTCCTGCTGGCGCGCGCAATCCCACGATTTTGACTGGACGCCCTCAGGCCCTGAGCGTCACGGTAGGCGGAAAGCCGGTGCCGCCCCTGGGTGCTGCGGATCGCACCATTGCAGATGTCCCGGTGAACGCTGAAGCGCTGCTGGCACGCGCTGCGCCAGCCGGGCAGCAATCGGGTACGCCGGCAGGCGGGCAGGCAGTGCCGGCAGCATCGGCGAACTGACAAGACAGAAGGTCCTGCTTTACGGCAGGCAATTAGGCTTTATGGTTAAGAATGCAGGCGTTCACCTCAGCGGGGAGTTGGGCGTTGCAGCTTGGAAGTCATGCGTTCACCGGCCGCAAGGATATGTCCGTGCCGGGTCGCAGCAGTCGGGGAACGTCATGCGTCACGCCTTTTTCGCGTCAACAGCCTTCATCGGAAGCGCGATGATCGCCCTTGCCTCGCCGGTCGTGGCACAGACCAGCGTCGAGGGGCGCGTGGACCGGCTGGAAAAGGAAATGCGTGCGGTGCAACGCAAGGTATTTCCTGCCGGCACGCCGATAGAGGCGGACATCACGCGGCCGGCGGCACCACAGCCTTCGCCCGGTACGCCCGCATCGTCCCCGATCGCTGATCTGACCGCGCGCGTGAGCGCGTTGGAATCGCAATTGGCTTCGATCACGGGCCAGGTGGAGGAAAACAGCTACAAGCTGCGCCAGCTCGAAGAATCGTTCACGAAATACAAGGCTGAGACCGATGCGCGCATGGCACCCGCTGCGGCGCCTCCCGCAATGACGCCAATGGCATCATCCAACGCGAGCGCTGCGCCAGCGCCCGCTGAACCAACGCCAGCCAAGCCTGCCGCCGCCAAACCCTCAGCGCCGGCTGGTGCCAGCGAGGCGCGCAAGACGGCAGTCGCGGCGATCGAGCGGCCCAATAGCGGCGACGAAGCCAATGACGCTTACACATATGGTTTTCGCTTGTGGGACGCCAAATTCTATCCGGAGGCGCAGGCGCAGTTGAAAGCCACTGTCGACAAATATGGGGACAACTCGGTCGCCAGCCGCGCGCAGAATTTGCTTGGCCGCGCCTATCTGGATGACGGCAAGCCAGCGCTCGCCTCCGTTGCCTTTTACGAAAATTACCAGAAGCGCCCCCGCGGCGATCGCGCCGCAGATAGCCTGGCCTATCTGGGCGAAGCCCTCATTCAGCTGAAAAAGCCGGCGGACGCCTGCAAAGTCTATCAGGAATTGGATCAGGTCTATGGAACCAGCCTGTCATCGGGCCTGCGCACGATGATGGACAAGGGGCGCGCTCAGGCGAAGTGCAACTGACAGGCGACAGTGCCGCGTTTCAGACGCGGCTGGTCGATGCGACATCCGCGCTGGTCGGCGATGATCCGGCGATCCGCTTTGGCATAGCCGTTTCCGGCGGGCCGGACAGCATGGCTTTGCTTTGCCTCGCCGCGTCCGCCTTCCCGGGGCGCGTAGCCGCGGTGACGGTTGATCATGGCTTGCGGCGGGAATCCGCTGACGAGGCAGCGTTGGTGGCGCGATGGTGTGTCGCGCATGGCATCGAGCATGTTACACTGATCGCGGATGCGACGGTGACAGGTAATGTACAAGCGTGGGCGCGGACCACGCGTTACCGATTGATAGAGGCCTGGCGCGCGTCTCACGCCATTGACTGGATCATGACCGCCCACCACGCAGACGACCAACTCGAAACGCTGGTGATGCGCCTCAACCGAGGATCGGGTATCGGAGGACTTGCGGGGGTGCGCGCTGTTTCGGGGCGCGTAATCCGGCCGTTGCTCGGGGAACGCAAGGCCATGTTGCAGGCGTTTGTCGATCGCGAAGGCCTGCCTTATGTGCAGGACCCATCAAACCGTGACAGGCGTTTCGATCGGGCCACCCTGCGCATGGCGCTATCCGGCGCGACATGGTTGGATGCACAGGCCGCTACGCGCAGTGCGGCAGCCCTGGCGGATGCAGAGGCGGCGATCCTGTGGAGCGTCACCCAACTGGCCGATCAATATATTCGCGCGGATGGTGACGGATGGAGGCTCGTGCGTACCGACTTTCCGCGCGAATATCTTCGCCGGTTGGTCCTGCACATGCTGATGCTGGCCGGTTCGAAGCCGCCGCGCGGCGAAAGCCTCGACCGCGCCCTGCAGGCAGCGGCAACAGGGCATCAGGCCAGCCTGGGCGACTGGCTGCTGAAAGGGGGAGCCATCTGGACATTACGGCCCGCTCCTCCCCGCAATTGACGGCGCAAAAAGGTTCCACAGGATAGCGCGCCTGTCTAACGCTTCGCCGATTTTTTCCGCAGAATGGCAGTCGGTTAACCATCGCTATGCTATCGAGCAGGCTTTCTGGCAGGACTATTCGTGCATGTTTGAATTTGCGGCCCTATCCTATGGCCTGTTGGCGAGCGTCATCCTCTCGGCTGCCCAGCGCAATCGAAATCTGGCGCGGCCCCATCCGCCGCTGCTGCTCTACATCGGATATCTGCTCTGCGGCCTGTCCGCGGGTTTAGCTTTAGCGCTCGGCTATCTCGCGCTGACCATCGCTGGGCTCGTTTGACCGTCGACTCGCCCTGGTAAATCCCATGTCGTACACGGGCGTGCGCTGTGCTTGCGCTTTTGCGGGCGTGCCCTATCTTGGCGGGTGAAAGAGAGTGATGATGAACGACGAGAAAGACCCGCAGGGCAATCCCTGGATCAAGAGCGCGATGATTTGGGCAGGCGTGATCGTTGCCCTGTTGCTGTTCGTTTCACTGTTCGACAGCCGCACCGCCACGACGGCGGGCACCGGCATCGCCTATTCCGAATTCCGGTCCAAAGTGCAGGAAGGGCAGGTCAAGGACGTGGCCATCGCGCCTGACCGCATCACTGGCACATTGTCGAGCGGGCAGAAGTTCAGCACCGTTCCGGTCAATGATCCGGGCCTGCCCAAGATGCTGGACGACTTTAATGTCAAATATTCGGGGCAGGCGGAGGAACAGCCCAGCTTCTGGATGATCCTCATCTATCAGTCGCTTCCATTCCTGCTGATTCTGGGCATCGCGTTCTTTGTCCTGCGTCAGATGCAGAAAGGCGGCGGTGCTGGCGGGGCGATGGGCTTTGGCAAATCCAAGGCCAAGCTGCTGACCGAAAAGCACGGCAAGGTGACGTTCGACGACGTTGCTGGGATCGACGAGGCGCGTGAGGAACTTCAGGAGATCGTCGAGTTTTTGAAGGACCCAAGCAAATTTGCGCGTCTGGGCGGCAAGATTCCCAAGGGCGCCTTGCTCGTTGGTTCACCGGGCACGGGCAAGACCTTGTTGGCACGCGCGATCGCTGGTGAGGCGGGCGTTCCCTTCTTCACCATTTCAGGTTCGGACTTTGTCGAGATGTTCGTCGGCGTTGGCGCCAGCCGCGTGCGTGACATGTTCGAGCAGGCGAAGAAGAATGCGCCGTGTATTGTCTTCATCGACGAAATCGATGCGGTCGGCCGGCATCGTGGCGCGGGCCTGGGCAACGGTAATGACGAGCGCGAGCAGACGTTGAACCAGCTGCTGGTCGAAATGGACGGCTTTGAAGCCAATGAGGGTATTATCATCGTCGCGGCCACCAACCGTCCTGATGTGCTTGACCCTGCGCTGCTGCGTCCTGGCCGTTTCGATCGTCAGGTCGTGGTGCCGCGTCCCGACATCGATGGCCGTGAAAAGATTCTCGCCGTGCACATGAAGAAGGTTCCGCTTGCCCCTGACGTCGATCCCCGCACCATCGCGCGCGGCACGCCGGGTTTCTCGGGTGCGGACCTGGCCAACCTGGTCAACGAAGCGGCGTTGATGGCTGCTCGGCGGGGCAAGCGCCTGGTCGCCATGGACGAGTTCGAGGCCGCGAAGGACAAGGTGATGATGGGCAGCGAGCGTCGCTCGATGGTCATGACCGACGACGAAAAGAAGATGACCGCCTATCATGAAGCGGGCCATGCGATCGTCGCGATGCATGAACCCGCCTCCGACCCAATTCATAAGGCGACCATCATTCCGCGTGGCCGCGCTCTGGGCATGGTCATGCGCCTACCCGAACGTGACAGCTACAGCTATCATCGCGACAAGATGCATGCGAACATGGCCGTCGCCATGGGCGGGCGCGTGGCCGAAGAAATCATCTTCGGCTATGACAAGGTGTCATCGGGCGCATCGGGCGATATCCAATATGCCACCAAGCTGGCCCGCGACATGGTGACCCAGTGGGGCATGTCCGACAAGCTGGGCCCGCTGCAATATGAAGAACAGCAGGGGGAAACCTTCCTCGGCTATTCGCAAAGCCAGCGCGTGCATATGTCGGACGAGACGGCCAAGCTGATCGACAAGGAAATACGAGGTTTGGTCGAGCAGGGCTACGCCCGCGCGCAGGACCTGTTGAAAGGTCATGAGGACCAGTTGCACCTTCTCGCCAATGCCATGCTGGAATATGAGACGCTGACCGGCGAAGAAATCAAGACGCTGCTCGAGCAGGGCGAGATCACGCGAGACGACGGCACCACGATCAAGCCTTCGGTCATTCCAGCGGTTGGTTCGTCCATACCCCGGATCCGCAAGCGCAAAGGTCCGTTTGGCGATCCTAAGCCTGCTGGCGCATAAGCTAAACAGCGCATGAATAATAAGGGCGCGGCCATGAGGTCGCGCCCTTTCTTGTGCCATTTTGCCAGCGTCGTGCGAAGACGACGCCGCCTATCATTTGTCCGCCGCTGCGCGCTGCCGGCTCTTATTCGTAAGCGTCCGGGCTGAAAGGGAGCGCAATGTAAGGAGGGAATGCACGCGCCGGCCTTGAACCGCAACGCGTCATGCGGACTGCATAAAGCTTTTTGCCGGCGATATCTTCACCGAAGAGGCGATCCGCAACCGCCATCACTAGCGGGATGAAGGCGCAGCTTCCTCGGTGCAAAGGCGCATCCTGGACCGCTCAAGAGCAGACATTGGGGCAGGCGAAGAACGCAACCACAGGTTTCGAATATGACCGGTACAAAAAAGGCGGCCCGCGTCGCGGACCGCCTCTTTAAATATATCCAATCGCCGTTCAGTTGGCTGGAGCGACGCCCTGGTCAGTCATGAGCTGGCTAAGTTCGCCCGCTTCATACATTTCCATCATAATGTCGCTGCCGCCGACAAACTCGCCCTTCACGTACAGCTGCGGGATCGTCGGCCAATCGGAATAGGCCTTGATACCCTGACGGATAGCCTGATCCTGCAGCACGTCGACCGTCTCGTAGCCCACGCCCAGATGCTCCAATATGGCGATAGCGCGGCTGGAAAAACCGCATTGGGGAAAGAGCGGGGTGCCCTTCATGAACAGCACCACATCATGGCCACTTACGATCTGCGCGATCCGCTGCTGCACGGCGTCGGTCATTATAGTCATCCAATTCTTTCTGTCGCGACCCTGTTGGGCGCATTCTCACCCTGCGTTAGTTGGGAACCGCCGTCGTCAGTTGCAAGGCGTGGAGAACACCGCCCATGCGCCCGCCAAGGGCGGCATAAACCGCGCGCTGTTGCGCGACCCGGCTCATCCCCCGGAAACTTTCCGACACGACGCGCGCAGCATAATGGTCGCCATCGCCTGCCAGGTCCGTAATTTCGACCTGGGCATCGGGAATCGCAGCCCGAATCATCTGCGCAATATCGTCAGCGGCCATGGGCATCGTCGTCGCGCCCCTTACTGTGCTTCGATGAACATACGACGGGCGATCACCGCCTGTTCTTCCAACGCCGCGCGTACGCCCGCTTCGTCTATGGTGATCCCGGCTTGCGTCATGTCGCCAAATAATTTGCGAATGACATCTTCATCGCCTGCTTCTTCAAAGTCGGCTTGGACGACGGCCTTGGCATAGGCGTCGGTTTCCTCGGGCGTCAGGCCCATCTTCGCTGCGGCCCATTCGCCAAGAAGCCGGTTGCGGCGCGCCTGGATCCGGAACTCCATCTCCTGATCATGCGCGAACATATTTTCGAACGCTTTTTCGCGATCGTCGAAGGTGGTCATGTGTTTATGCCCCGTTGGATGGCCTGTTGCGAAAATGTGATACGGACAAGCAGCGAATTACGCAACGGCCCGAGCAGGGGAGGGGGCGATCCAGGGCCGTTCCTGCGCTTGTCGCGCTTCATAGCTGTCGATATTGTCGGCCTGTCCCAATGTCAGGCCGATTTCATCCAGCCCACCGAGCAGACAATGTTTGCGGAAAGGGTCAATTTCAAAGTGAAAGCGGTCCTGAAAAGGCGTGGTGACGCTTTGCGCTTCCAGATCGATATGGATGGGATCGGTCTTCGCAACCTGCATCAGACGATCGACCGCTTCTTGCGGCAGGACGACCGTCAAAATGCCGTTCTTGAACGCGTTGCCCGAAAAAATATCGGAAAAGCTGGGCGCAATCACCACTTTGATGCCAAGGTCCGCCAACGCCCAGGCAGCATGTTCGCGACTGGACCCGCATCCGAAATTGTCGCCAGCGATCAGGATCGGGCTGCCGGCATAGTCGGGATCGTCAAAAACGTTGCCCGGTTCCTTGCGCAGCACTTCAAATGCACCTTCGCCAAGGCCGCTGCGCGAAATCGTCTTGAGCCAATGGGCGGGAATGACGATGTCGGTGTCGACATTCTTCATTCCGAACGGATAGGCCCGTCCTTCGACCGTGGTCAGTTTGTCCATCAGTTCGCCTTCTGAACCTCGGACGCCGGCGTGTCTTCGGCGCGGCCCAGCGTCGCGGCCATCGCCGCGCTGGCCAATGCGCCCATTGTCAGCAGCCAGAAAATCTTCTTCATGCGACCATCCCCTTTTCTGTCGTCATCAATTCCCGAACATCGGTCAGCCGCCCCGTGATGGCGGCGGCGGCGGCCATGGCGGGCGAAACCAAATGCGTGCGTGACCCCGGTCCCTGGCGGCCCATGAAATTGCGATTGCTGGTGGACGCGCAGCGCTCACCGGCCGGCACTTTATCAGGGTTCATGCCCAGACAGGCGGAACAGCCGGGCTCGCGCCATTCAAAGCCTGCCTCCAGGAATATGCGATCAAGCCCTTCGGCCTCCGCCTGCGCCTTGACCAGGCCCGATCCGGGCACGACCATGGCATGCTTGATGCCGGGCGCGACATGACGGCCTTTCAGCAAAGCGGCGGCGGCGCGCAGATCCTCAATCCGGCTGTTGGTGCAACTGCCAATGAAGATATGTTCGATGGGAACGTCCTGCATACGCTGCCCGGCGGTGAGGCCCATATAATCCAGCGATTTGCGGGCCGCATCCTGCTTGGCGGCATCCTGGAAGCTGGCGGGGTCGGGAACGATACCGGTGATGGCCACGACGTCTTCGGGGCTGGTGCCCCAGGTGACGGTGGGCACGATATCGACGGCGTCGATCACAACCGTCTTGTCGAAGGAGGCGCCTTCGTCGGTGGCCAATGTTTTCCAATAGGCGACGGCGGCGTCCCAATCCGCCCCCGCAGGGGCCATCGGTCGACCTTTCAGATAGGCGAAAGTCTTGTCATCAGGCGCAAACAGGCCGGAACGCGCGCCGGCTTCGATCGACATGTTGGCGACGGTCAGCCGCCCTTCGATCGACATGTCGCGGAAAACCGAGCCGCGATATTCCATGACATGGCCTGTTCCCCCCGCCGTGCCGATCGCACCGCAGATCGCCAGCGCCACATCCTTGGGCGTAACGCCGGGGGCGAGTTCGCCTTCGACCACCACTTCCATGGTCTTGGATTGCTTGAGCAGCAAGGTCTGCGTTGCCAGCACATGCTCGACCTCGCTGGTGCCGATACCAAAAGCCAAGGCACCAAGCGCGCCGTGCGAACTGGTGTGGCTGTCGCCGCAGACCAATGTGGTGCCCGGCAGGGTAAAGCCCTGTTCCGGGCCGACGACATGCACGATCCCTTGTTCAGGGTCCGCGTCGCCGATCAGGCGGACGCCAAATTCCGGTGCATTGCGTTCCAGCGCAGCAAGTTGCTGCGCGCTTTGCGGATCGGCAATCGGAACACGATTGCCTGCAGCATCCCGGCGCGGCGTGGTGGGCAGATTATGGTCGGGCACGGCCAGCGTCAGATCGGGACGACGCACCTTGCGACCGGCCAGTCGAAGCCCTTCAAACGCCTGCGGGCTTGTCACCTCATGGACGAGGTGACGATCGATATAGATGAGGCAGGTGCCATCGGGGCGTCGCTCGACGACGTGCGCGTCCCAGATTTTTTCATAAAGGGTGCGAGGCTTAACCATGATGCTTCCCCCTAGACCCCTCCCGCCAAAGGGAAAAGGGGGAATGCGACCGAAATATCCTGTTTTTACCCAGGGAGCGGCAAGAAAGTTACGCCGCTGTCATCCGTCCCGATAATCGGCGATGATCCTGCCCGCGCTGCCGATCTCCGCCTCATGGCTTTCCTCGCGCCAGGTTTCGGCGAGAGCTTCCATCTCCCACTGCTTCATCGCGGGATGGCTCAGCATATGATCGACCCATCCCTGTGCTGCCGGACCGACATCAAGGCCATAGCTGCGCACCCGGAATGCGACGGGAGCGTAAAATGCGTCGATCGCCGTGAAGGCTGCGCCTGCCAGGAAAGGCCCGCCGAACCGCTCCAGCCCCTGTTCCCACAATTCGCGCACGCGGGCGATATCCCGTCCCAGTGCGGGGGAATGGATATGCGGCTCTACCCGTACACCCACATTCATCGGGCAATCGCTGCGCAGTGTGGCAAATCCGCTGTGCATTTCGGCCACCGCGCATTGGGCAAAGGCGCGGGCTGCTTCGTCCGCCGGCCAGACGCCGGCGTGGCGATCGGCGAGGTAAAGTGTGATGCCAAGGGAATCCCAGACAGTCCTATCGCCATCGATCAGCGCGGGCACTTGGCCCGTGGGTGAAAAGCTGCGGAAGGCCGCGTAGTTGCTGGCGGCCACGAACGGCTCGATCCGATCGTCGAACGACACGCCTAGCGCCTTCATCAAAATCCACGGGCGCAGCGACCAACTGCTGTAATTGCGATTTGCGGTGATGAGCGTGTAGGTCATGACGCGATGCTCCGGTGCATTTTGTGGGGGCGGCATAGCGGATCGGCACAGCCCGATATAGCCGTAACCATTCGGACCTTCGGGAAGCGGATCATGTTTGCATGGGCTACGCCCCTAGCCAAATGCCTGATCCAACGGCACAAGGATGGCACCCCAGGCGATGCATTTGTGTCGCTTCCTCCCCAATATGGAGTTGTCCAGTCGTGAACCGACGCCAATTTCTCGCCACCAGCGGCGCCAGCGCCATTGCTGCGGCCACGCCCAATCTCTTTGCGCAAACCGGAAGCGCCGACACGCAATTCCGCGCCATGCTCGACCAGTTTTTCTATGAGCGGCTCGAATCGTCGCCGGAAAGCGCAACGCGTCTTGGCCTCGACACCGGGCCGCGCGCCGCTCTGCGTGGGCAACTGAGCGATACCAGCGCTGCTGGCGTGGCCAAGGACATGGCGCGCGTGAAGGCGCAGGCGCAACGGCTTGCCAGCGTCGATCGTTCGAAACTCAGCGACTCCAGCCAACTCGATTATGATGTTCTGTCCTATCAGTTCGATCGGACGCTGGGCGGCGAACAATTTGGCTATGGGGAAACCATGGGCCGTTACGCACCCTATATTCTTTCACAGCTGACCGGCAGCTATCGCGAAATTCCCGATTTCCTTGATTCGCAGCATCGGGTGAAGGATGCTGCCGATGCCGACGCCTATCTGTCGCGCCTGGAGGCCTTTCCGGCCGCGATGGACGGCGAACTGGAACGGCAGAAAGCTGACGCCGCCCGTGGCGTCTTCGCACCCGACTATATTCTCGACACGACAATGAAGATGCAGGCTGCTTTGCGCGACCAGCCAGCGGCGCAGACGGTGCTCGTCACATCTTTCGTCAAGAAACTCAAAGATGCAGGCCTGCCGCCAGAGCGCGCGGCGCAGGCCGAGAAGATCGTGGCGGAAAGCATCTTCCCCGCTGTCGATCGCCAGCGCGCCCTGGTTAAGGATTTGCGGGCAAAGGCGGTGCATGATGCAGGCTGCTGGCGTTTGCCCGATGGCGAGCAATTCTACGCGAACGCCGCGGAGGCGGCGACGACGACCAAGCTGACCGGCGATGAAATTCACCGCATTGGCCTCGATCAGGTTGCGCAGATCAGCAGCCGGATCGACGGCATCCTGAAAGGCGAGGGGATGACCCAGGGCAGCGTCGGCGAGCGGCTGGTGGCGCTCAACAAGCGACCTGACCAGCTTTATCCCAACACCGACCCGGGCCGTGAGGCCTTGCTGGCCCAGCTCAATCGCCAGATCATTGCCATGAGCAAGCGTCTGCCCGAAGCCTTTTCGGTCAATACGCTGCCCAAGGCACCAGTCGAGGTGCGCCGCGTGCCGGTGACGATCCAGGCGGGCGCGCCGGGCGGTTACTACCAGAACGCCTCTCTCGATGGCTCACGTCCGGCCATCTACTATATCAACCTGCGTGACACGTTCGATCGGCCGAAATTCGGCCTCGCGACGCTGACCCATCATGAGGCCGTGCCGGGGCACCATCTTCAGGTATCGGTCGCGCTGGAGTCCGATGCCATTCCGCTGATCCGACGGCGCGGTGGCTATAGCGGTTACTCGGAAGGCTGGGCGCTCTATTCAGAACAGCTGGCCGACGAAATGGGCATGTATGAAGGCGATCCGCTGGGTCAGGTGGGCTATCTGCAATCGCTGCTGTTCCGCGCGACCCGTCTGGTGGTTGACTCAGGGATGCACGCCAAACGCTGGAGCCGTGAAAAGGCTACGGACTTCCTGATCGCTACGACTGGCATCGCGCGCGGACGAAGCCAGGGAGAGATTGATCGATATACGGTGTGGCCGGGCCAGGCGTGCAGCTACAAAATCGGCCATACCGTCTGGAATGACCTGCGTGAGGAGGCCAAGCAGCGCCAGGGTGCCGCCTTCGACATCAAGCAGTTCCACGAAGTGCTCACGCTTGGCGCGATGCCCCTCGACATATTGAAACAGACAGTGCGCCGGCGCGCGGGCATCGCCTGACAAAGACATGGCCTGATGGAGCCTTACGTCGGCAAGGCTCCGTCAGGTCATCTTTCAACGCTCCTGGGCCGCTAGGAAGGGTCGCCCACTATATCAGCGACGGAATCAGCGACGGAACGTCTCGGCGGCTGCACTGGCAAGCTGGTCGGCGCGCTCATTTTCAGGATGGCCGGCATGGCCCTTCACCCATTTCCATGTCATCTGGTGACGCGCGGCTGCCTTGACCAAGTTCTGCCAAATCTCGACATTCTTTACCGGCTTATTGTCGGCGGTGCGCCAGCCCTTTTTCTGCCAGCCGAACACCCATTTGGTGATGCCATCCATGACATATTTGCTGTCGGTATAAAGCGTCACCGCGCACGGTTTTTTCAACAGGTTGAGCGCCTCAAGCGCCGCCGTCATTTCCATGCGGTTGTTGGTCGTCTGCGCCTCGCCGCCAGAAATTTCCTTTTCCGTGTCGCCAAAACGCAGCACCGCACCCCATCCGCCGGGGCCGGGATTACCCTTGCACGCGCCATCGGTGAAAATCTCGACCTGGGGAAGATCGCTCATGCGCCCAGCAACTCCGCTGCGTTTGCGCCGGCATAGAAATCCAGCCGCCGCCGATAGGCGAGCGGATCCTTGCGCGTCACCAGCGCGTCGGCTGGCGTATTGATCCAGTCATAGGCGCGCGTCAGCAGGAAACGGAGCGCGGCGCCGCGACACAGGATCGGGAAGGCGGCCCGCTCGGCCGGCGTCAGGCCATGGGCTTGGTCATAACCCATGCCCAATGCCGCCGCCCGGTCGCCAAAAAAGGTTTTGCCGTCATTGCTGAAGCACCAGGCGCTGTGCGTCACCGCCAGATCATAGGCGCGAATGTCGGTGCAGCTGAAATAGAAGTCGATAAGGCCTGTCACCTGCTCTCCCAGCATCAGCACATTATCGGGGAACAGGTCGGCGTGGATCACCGACTGCGGCAGGTCTTCGGGCCAATGCGCATCCAGCCAATTCAGTTCGTCGCTGACACGCTGCGCAAGGCCGGCCTCGATCTGATCGAGATCCTTGCCACAACGCGCGGCCAGCCTATGCCAGCCCCTTTTATCCAGCCGGTTGGGCCGCTCGAGCAAAAATCCCTGCGCCGCCTTGTGCAAGTCGCCCAGCGCCATGCCTGCCGCTTGGGCCTGAGCCGCGGTCGGTTCGGTCACGCTGATGCCAGTCAGAAATTCGATCAGGCACGCGGGGCGCCCGGCGAGATGCTGGAGGCGGTGGCCTTCGCGGTCGGGGATGAAGCGCGGCACGCGGCAACCTCGCACGCTCAGATGGTCGAGCAGGTCCATGAAAAAAGGCAGATCGGCTTCGTCCACGCGCTTTTCATAGAGCGTCAGAATGAACCGCTGGCCATCGCCTTGATCCGTGCTGCCCGTCGTTTCGAGCAAGTAATTGCTATTTTCGACCCCCTCGGCGATCCCCTTGGCCGACACCAGCCGCCCGGCGTCGTAGCGCGCCAGAAAGACGTCGATGTCTTCGGCAGGGACATGGGTATAAACGGCCATGGGCGGTCAGCCTTGATAGGGAAAGCAGATAGACGCGGACAGGCGGGTTGGCGCCCTATGCATGTTCCAGACCGCGTGGCAGCTTGAAGGAAATGGTTTCCCGCGCCGTTTCGACCTGTTCCTCGGTTACGTCATAGCGGGTGGCGATGCGCTCAACCACTTCGCGCACCAAAATTTCCGGCGCGGACGCGCCGGCCGTCAATCCCAATGTGCCGATGGAATCGAGCCAGGCGAAATCGACCTCGTCTGCACGCTGGATCAGGCGTGCGGGCGTGCCTTCGCGTTCGGCGACTTCCACCAGGCGCAGCGAATTGGAACTGTTGGGCGCACCGATCACGTAAAGAGCGTCGCATCGCCCGGCGATCGCCTTGACGGCTGTCTGGCGGTTGGAGGTCGCATAGCAGATATCCTCTCCTCTTGGCGCGGCAATGGAGGGAAAGCGTTCTTGCAGCGCCGCGACGATGGCAGCCGTGTCATCCACCGACAATGTGGTCTGGGTGAGAAAGGCCAGATTGTCGGGATCGATGGGCGCGAAGCGCGCCACATCCTCGACCGTTTCGATCAACGTCATCGATCCGTCGGGCACCTGGCCAAATGTGCCGATCACTTCGGGATGGCCCTTGTGCCCGATGAACAGGATATGCCGGCCGCTTGCGACCTGCCGTTCCGCCTGGCGATGCACCTTGCTGACGAGCGGGCAGGTGGCGTCCAGATAGTCCAGGCCACGTTCCTGGGCCCTTTCCGGCACGGCCTTGGGCACGCCGTGGGCGGAAAAGACGACCGGCACGCCGTCGGGCACCTGATCCAGCTCTTCAACGAAGATCGCGCCCTTGGCCTTCAGGCTGTCCACGACATATTTGTTATGGACGATTTCATGACGGACATAGACAGGCGCGCCATATTTCTCGATCGCGCGCTCGACGATGACGATGGCGCGGTCGACCCCTGCGCAGAAACCGCGAGGAGCGGCGATCAAAAGGGTCATTGGGCGAAGAGCTTCAGGCGCGTGCGTCATGCCTGTCCGCTTAGGCGAATGGCGCGGCGGAGGAAAGGGGCGCGACGCGAAAGCGCCTTGCTTGCAGTTGCGTGGCGGGCGGCGGATGGATAAGGAAGCGCGACACTTCCGGCCCCGCCAAGGAATATCTGCCTGTGAAAACTTCTTCGATCGCCCTGACCGCCATGCTGGCGCTCGCTCTGGCAGGCTGCTCGCGGCGCGGCGAGATCGACGCGACGGGCGGCATCGTCGCTGTGCGATCAGCCTGCCCCACGGCGGCGATCCCGGCGCAGACTGGCGACATCACCGTGTTCAACCCGGCAAACAGCACCGACGCATCGGCGATCGATGTCGTGGCGAACATCACTGACCTGCGTTCGACCT
The DNA here is from genome assembly GCF_020782245.1 of Sphingobium soli. GTDB lineage: Bacteria > Pseudomonadota > Alphaproteobacteria > Sphingomonadales > Sphingomonadaceae > Sphingobium > Sphingobium soli. The sequence continues at coordinate 174,843 of NZ_JAJGNP010000001.1, read as the reverse complement.
GCGCGGATGGCGACCAATTCTACACCGAAGCGACCTTTACCGTGAACGCCCGCCGCACCGATGCCGGCGGGGCGCGGCAGGTTGTCCTGCCTTATTTCTCGGCGGTGGTGCAGGGCGGTAGCGCCGTGGTTGCCAAGCGCATCGGTGAGGTGACGCTGGACTTCGCGCCGGGTCAGTATCGCGCCAGCGCGCAGGCCAAGGCCGGTTCCTATGTGAACAAGAGCGCGGCCACCCTGCCGGCGGAAATCCAACAGAAGATCACCCAGAAGCGCAAGGCCGGTGATGCCGATGCCGCGATCGACCCGTTCGCCCAGCCAGACGTCAAGACCGCGTTGCAGCGCACCAGCTTCGAACTGCTCGTGGGTTTCAACCTGACCCAGGATCAGCTTCGATATAACGCCACGCGCTAGGAGCGAACTCAGTTTCGTTCGCCCTCAGCTTGTCGATGGGCTGTTCTTCTTGTCCAAGAAAGTGCAGGGCTTCGGCAGGCTCAGCCCGAACGGGTCTTTAGCTTTTCGAGGAACTGTCCCGTGTCTCTCTACACTCGTTTCACCGCCCATCTCGATGCCGTGCTCGACGCGCTTGAGGCTGACGGCGTTCTGCCCGCCGGCCTCAATCGCAAACCTGTCACCGTCGAGCCGCCGCGCGATTCCAACCACGGCGACCTAGCCACCAACGCCGCGATGGTGCTGGCCAAGCCGGCTGGCACGAACCCGCGCGCTCTGGCCGAAGCGATCGTGGCCAAGCTTCAAGCGCTGGATGAGGTGACAAGCGCCGCGATCGCCGGGCCTGGCTTCATCAACATGACGCTGACAGACGCGACCTGGCGTGCGGAACTGGCCGCGATCCATGCCGATGGCGCCGACTATGGTCGGTCCGCTCTGGGACAGGGCGTCAGCGTCAATGTCGAATATGTGTCGGCCAACCCCACCGGCCCCATGCATATGGGCCATTGCCGGGGCGCGGTGGTCGGCGACGCGCTTGCGACCCTGCTCGAATATGCCGGGCACAAGGTGATCCGCGAATATTATATCAATGATGCCGGCGGTCAGGTGGACGTGCTCGCCCGGTCGGCGCATCTGCGTTACCGCGAGGCGCTGGGCGAGGATGTCGGCGCGATCCCCGAAGGGCTTTATCCCGGCGATTATCTGGTCCCGGTGGCCCACGCGCTGGCTGCCGAATATGGCGACCGTTTCGCTGGTGCGCCCGAATCCGACTGGCTGGTGACATTCCGCACCTTCGCCGTGGCGAAGATGATGGACATGATCCGGAGTGATCTGGCGCTGCTCGGCATCCACCATGATATTTTTTCGTCGGAGGCGGAATTGCAGGCGGCGGGCAAGCCGGCCGAGGCGGAAGCCTGGCTGCGCGCGCATGACCTGGTCTATGACGGCGTGCTGGAAGCGCCCAAGGGCGAATTGCCCGATGATTGGGAACCGGTGGAACTGCCGCTGTTCCGCTCCACCAAGTTCGGCGACGATCAGGACCGCCCGATCAAGAAGTCGAACGGCGCATGGACCTATTTCGGTGCCGACATGGCCTATCATTTCCAGAAGGCGCAGTCGGCCGATCAACTGATCGACATTTGGGGCGCGGACCATGCCGGCACGGTCAAGCGCATCCAGGCCGCCGTGGCCGCCCTTACCGAGGGCAGGGCGCGGTTCGACGTCAAGCTCATTCAGATGGTCCGCCTGCTGCGCGACGGCGAACCGGTGAAAATGTCCAAGCGCGCGGGCAATTTCGTGACTCTGGCCGATGTTGTGCAGGAAGTGGGCAAGGATGTCGTCCGCTTCACCATGCTGACACGCAAGGCCGATGCGCAGATGGATTTCGATTTCGCCAAGGTGGTGGAGGCGTCGAAGGACAATCCGGTCTTCTACGTCCAATATGCACATGCCCGCATTTCCTCGCTCGGACGTCGCGCTGAAGAGGCTGGTATCGCGCTGCCCGCGCCTGACCTGTCCCTACTTGGGACGGCGGAGCTGAGCCTGGTCAAGCTCGCCGCGCAGTTTCCCCGCGTCGTCGAAGGCGCGGCACAAGCGCGCGAACCACATAGAATTGCCTTCTATCTCAATGATCTGGCCTCGGCATTTCATGGCTGGTGGAATATGGGCAATGACGATCCGGGCGCACGCGTCATCCGCGCCGACGATCCGGCGCTGACTGCTACGCGCCTTTCCCTGGCGCAGGGAATAGGGCAGATTATCCGCAACGGGCTGGCGCTGATGGGCGTGGCCGCGCTGACTGAAATGCAGTGATGGACGGGAAATTCTGACGATGGGCGATTATGCGCGGGGCCGACTCGATCTGGACGATGACGATCGGCTGCCCTGGCTGGAACCGGCAATCGATGAGGAGGAGGAGCGGATTTCGCCGCTTCGCATGCTCGGACTGATCCTGCTTGGCCTGCTGCTGATCGGCGGAGTCGTCGCGGGCATCTGGTGGGCGCAGAATCGCAATGGCGCGGGCGGCGCTGGCGAACTGATCGCCGCGCCCGAAGGCAATTACAAGATTCCCGCGAACGAGGCTGACGCCCGCAAATTTGCCGGCGAAGGCGACGCCAGTTTTGCCGCAAGCGAAGGCGTCGCGCGCGATGGGCGCATCGACCCCAGCCGCGTGCCCGAAGCGCCCATCACCGGCACTGCGCCCGCACCGGGCAATGCCAAACCTTCCGTCGCGCCCAAGGCAGGGCAGAGCGTTTCTGCGCCGGTGACTGATGAAACGTCGCAACAGGCTGCACCGGTCAAGCAGGCCAAGGCAACAGGCGGTACGATCCAGCTGGGCGCTTATGGCAGCGCATCGGGGGCCAAGGACGCCTGGGGTCGGCTGTCAAAGCGTTTCGCCTATCTGGCGCCGCTGGCGATGACCGTGGAATCGGCCGAGGTCGGTGGCGGCACTGTCTATCGCCTTCGCGCCAGCGCCGGGGCGCAGGCGGCGACCATCTGCGGTCGGTTGAAGGTGGCGGGGGAAAGCTGTCTGGTCGTCAACTGACGGGAAAGGCGTGACCGGCGGCACCGCCGGTTATAGCCGGCCCGTCATTTGCGCTTCGACAGGCGCGATGGTCGACGCTAGATATCCTGGGATGAAACCCGTCATTTTCGGCCTGTCCGGCGAAACCCTCACCCCTGACGAACGCGCCTTCTTTGCCGAGGCTCAGCCGGCGGGATACATCCTGTTCAAACGCAATATCGTCGATCGGGCGCAGGTGCGCGCGCTCACGGATGATCTGCGTGCGATCCATGGCCGTGAGGACCTGCTCATCATGATCGATCAGGAAGGCGGGCGCGTTGCGCGGATGCAGGCCCCGGTCTGGCCCAGCTTTCCGCCCGGAGCGATCTTCGACCGGCTCTATGATGCCGCCCCGTCCAGCGCGATCGCCGCGGCCCATGCCAATGCCCATGCCATCGCGCTGACTCTGGCGGAAGTCGGGATCACGGTCGACGCTCTGCCGCTGCTCGACGTGCGGCAGGACGGGGCGAGCGACATCATGGGCGACCGCACGCTGGGGGCTGAGCCGATGCGCGTCGCCGCGCTGGGGCGTGCCGTGCTGGAGGGGCTGGCGGCTGGCGGCGTGGTCGGCATCGTCAAGCATATGCCCGGTCATGGTCGCGCGCTGGTGGACAGCCATCTGGAACTCCCGGTCGTCACCGCCGATGCGGAGCAATTGGAAAGCGACCTGGCACCCTTCCACACGCTCCGCAGCGCGCCGATGGGGATGACGGCGCATGTCGTCTATACCGCCTGGGATGCCGACCGGCCCGCCAGCCTGTCGCCCACCGTGATTAGCGGGATCATCCGGGAACGCATCGGCTTTGACGGCCTGCTGATGTCCGACGATCTCGACATGAAGGCGCTGAAAGGCTCGATTCCAGACCTCGCCACCGCCGTGGTCGCGGCCGGATGTGATCTGGCGCTCAATTGCTGGGGGCGGATGGAGGATATGGTGGGCATCGCTGATGCGCTTCCCGACATTAGCGATGTGTCACGCGCACGGCTCGACCGCGCCATGGCGAGTGTGAGCCGGGGGAGCGAACAGCCACCGCTGGAGCAATTGCTGGCGACGCGCGATCAGTTGTTAGAGCTGGTGACGGCTTGATTGGGTGAATGACGGGGAGGGGTAGGAAGTCGCTGGGCATAAAATGGGTTTGGGAGAGCAATAGCTGCCGTCCCAAAAATCATGGATATGCTATGACTGGGCAATCTGTTCGCAAATGAAGTTTGCCCGTTCCGCTACTGATGCGAGCGGCAGCATGACAAGCCTATAGCCCAAGCCGGAGTATGCATCGACCATCGCATGAAAGGTGGATTCGGCTTCCGCGAACGTCTGCTTTCGTTCAGCGTCACGTTTGAAAATCTCTGGCCAAGGCGGGGCAATGAAGACTCTGTTTGAATATCTCCGCTGCTCTGCCGCCCGAAGCGCGGTAGCCGGCACCGGCAACCTGCATAGCCGTAAGTAGCCAATAACGTCGGGGATGCCGCGATCAAAGATTACGGGACCGGGAACATTTAAAGCTTCTCGATAAGACCGCATCTCCCATGCGAGCATTAATATCGCAAAAGCTTCACGATCGGCCCACGGCAAGGCAGTACCACCAATATCGACCTGATCCTGAATGATTGCTCGACCGGCTTCCGGCATACGGCCCAAGCCCCTTGCGGCCAAAGCATCAATTAGGCTCGTCTTGCCTGATCCAGGACCGCCGGTGATAACGTGAAATTGGTCAGCCATCGTCTATCTCGGCGTCTCGCATTGGATCGTGGTTCGGGAATAACCGGCTTGGGTGACTAGCGGATGGTCCTGTTCCGCATCGGAGCGCCTATCTTTAATCGCGCGAATACGCAGACATGCCGAAAAATCCCGCACGGCCTCCGCGTCTCCGTATGCACATTCCCCCTCGGCGTAGCTTGGGCGAAGGGCTATTTCTGGTCGTCACTGCCTGTCCACGACTTCTCAGCCCGCGCAGGCTGGGATTTAAAGCGTATATCGCTTCGTCGCCCATGACCCCAGCTTTCGCCGGGGGGGACGGACCGTGCTCGACCCCGAATGCTCCGCCTCAACCACCGCCCGGTGCGTTATGACCGCCGGCCGGCACCGGTCCGCCGCTGGGCGCGTGGCCATTGTCGGGATTGCTGTCCCAGTCGATATGATAGAGGTCAAACCGACGGTCGCGCAGGTTGCGCACCGTGCCTTCGGCCCGCGCCCAGCTGAGGTCGGCCAGGTTCACGTCGGCCATGGTCAGCGTTTCGACATTCTCGGTCGATTCCGCCGCGATGCCGTCCCGCGCGAAGGGCAGGTCGCAGGGCGTCAGGATCGCGCTCTGGGCATATTGGATGTCCATATTGTCGACATTGGGCAGATTGCCGACATTGCCGGACATGACGACATAGCATTGGTTCTCGATCGCGCGGGCCTGCGCGCAATAGCGCACGCGCATGTATCCCAGGCGCGAATCGGTGCAGAAGGGGACGAAGATGATGCGCGCGCCCTGGTCCACCAGCCGCCGCGCCAGTTCGGGAAATTCGCTGTCGTAGCAAATGAGGACGCCGATCGGCCCGCAGTCGGTCTGGATCACGTCCAGTGAATCCCCGCCCTTGATGTTCCACCAGAAGGCTTCATTGGGGGTGGGGTGGATTTTTTCCTGCGTGTGGATCGACCCGTCGCGAAGCGCGACATAGGCGATGTTCTGAATATCGCCATCCTCGGCGCGCGTCGGATGCGATCCGCCGATGATGTTAATATTATATTCCAGCGCCATGCGCCCCAATTCCCGCGTCAGGCGCGGGGTGTAATTGGTGAGCTTGTCGATCGCCTCCATGGGCGAGAGCTTCTTGGTTTCGAAGGACAGCAGGGGCAGGGTGAAGAGTTCGGGGAAGATGATGAAGTCTGACCGGTAATCCGCCGCCACATCCACGAAATATTCGATATTGCGAATGAACTCGTCGAAATCCTCGACAGCGCGCGCCTGCAACTGGCAGGTGGCGAGCCGGACGCTCTCCACCCCGCGCGGCACGCGCATTTCGGGCGCTTCGTCGGGGTCGACATAAGGGTTGCGCCACACCAGATGCGCGGCATGGCCGTCCGACTGCTTGTCCTCGGGCAGGTAGTTTTCCAGCACGCCCAGCGGCTCGAACTGGTTCTTCAATTGAAAGCTGATGACCTGGTCGCGCAGCTTGCCGGTGACGACCTTGTCCAGATAGTCCTGTGGGCTGCCGGCGCGCCGCTTCGCTCTGGCATAGCCAGGCATGCGACCGGCAATGACGATGCCGTGCAGGTCCAGTTCCTCCGCCAGTTCCTTGCGTTCGTCATAGAGCCGCTGGCCGATGCGCAGGCCCCGCAGCTTGGGATCGACCGCCATTTCATAGCCGTAAAGCCATTCGCCGGCCGCGCTATGGCGCGTGCCAAAGCCGTTTGCGGTGATTTCCTCCCAATCATGCCGGGCAAAGGCCATCGCCTTGCTGACGCGCATCGTCGCGCAATAGCCGACGACCTTGCTGTCATAGAGAGCGACGAAGCAGCCATTGGGGAAATTGTTGATCTGGCCGCGGATGGTGGCCAGCGAATAATTGGGCATGCCGGGATAGGCGCGGGCGATCAACCGCTGGATGCCCCGCACATCCGAAGGAACGGCCGCACGGACCTCCAAACGCTTCTTGCCCGTCGTCGTCACGCACTGCCTCCTTGTCGCATATGTACAAAGAAAAAGGCGGCGTCGGATGCCCGGCGCCGCCTCATTCCGTTAGCGTATTGAACCGAACGCGGTACGATCAGTTCCACTTGCCCATTTCGGTTTCCAGATTGACGCGGATCGCCTCGAAGAACTGCTCGGTGGTCATCCACGCCTGTTCCGGGCCGATGAGCAGCGCCAGATCCTTGGTCATCTTGCCGCTTTCGACGGTCTGGATGCAGACCTTTTCCAGCGTTTCGGCGAACTTTACGACGTCGGGCGTGTCGTCGAACTTGCCACGGAACTTGAGGCCGCCGGTCCAGGCAAAGATCGACGCAATCGGGTTGGTCGACGTCGCCTTGCCCTGCTGATGCTGGCGATAGTGGCGCGTGACGGTGCCGTGCGCGGCTTCGGCTTCGACCGTCTTGCCATCGGGGGAGAGCAGGACGGAGGTCATGAGGCCAAGGCTGCCAAAGCCCTGCGCCACCTGGTCCGACTGGACGTCGCCGTCGTAATTCTTGCACGCCCACACGAACTCGCCGCTCCACTTGAGCGCGGAGGCGACCATGTCGTCGATCAGGCGGTGCTCATAGACGATGCCGGCGTCCTTGAACTTCTGGTCGAAGCCTTCGGTCTCGAACACTTCCTGGAACAGATCCTTGAAGCGGCCGTCATAGGCCTTGAGGATCGTGTTCTTGGTCGACAGGTAGACCGGCCATTTGAGGTTCAGGCCATAGTTGAACGAGGCGCGCGCGAAGTCGCGGATCGAATCGTCCAGATTGTACATGGCCATGGCGACGCCCGAACCGGGGAAGTCGAACACTTCGCGGTCGATCGTCTCGCCATTTTCGCCCTCGAAGACCAGGCGCAGCTTGCCGGCGCCAGGCACCTTGAAATCGGTCGCGCGATATTGGTCGCCAAAGGCGTGGCGGCCAACGACGATCGGCTTGGTCCAGCCGGGGATCAGGCGCGGGACGTTGGAAATGACGATCGGCTCGCGGAAGACGACACCGCCCAGGATGTTGCGGATCGTGCCGTTGGGCGACTTCCACATTTGCTTTAGGTTGAACTCCTCAACGCGCGCTTCGTCCGGCGTGATGGTGGCGCATTTGACGCCGACACCATATTCCTTGATCGCGTTGGCGGAATCGATCGTGATCTGGTCGTTGGTTTCGTCACGCTTCTCGACCGAGAGGTCATAATATTTGAGGTCGATGTTAAGATAGGGAAGGATCAAACGCTCGCGGATCCATTCCCAGATGATCCGGGTCATTTCGTCGCCGTCAATCTCAACGACGGGGTTTTTCACCTTGATCTTCGCCATAGCGCGTCTTCGCTTTCTTCTCTCGGGTGGAATTTGCCATCGCCCTAGGCAAAGCGGCGGCAATGTTCAACTGCGGAAGCCGCGCAGGGGGATGCGGGGAGCCATAGGCGGCATCGGTCGTTGTCAGCGCATCAGTCTCTGCCTAAGACGAGTCCATGGAAAATAACGAAATCACGATCGCCGCTGGCGGCAATGTCAAATGGCGCTGGCCATCGGTCCACCCCGAAGGCATGAAGTTCGGCCTGATCGCTGCGGCGATCACCGCAGTGCTGTTTCTGGTCGGGTGGGACATTGTCGGCTGGCTGGTGCTGATGGTGACGATCTGGGTTTTCGCCTTTTTCCGCGATCCCGTCCGCGCTGTGCCGCAGGATGAAGGGGCGATCATTGCACCGGCCGATGGCCTCGTCACCCTGATCCAGCGCGTGCCGCCGCCGCGCGAAATGGCGGGGGTAGACGGCCTTGGCGACCAACCGCTGATCCGCGTTTCGATCTTCATGAGCGTGTTTGACGTGCACATCAATCGCACGCCGATCGGCGGAACGATCAAGTCGGTCGTCTATATTTCGGGCAAGTTCCTCAACGCCGATCTCGACAAGGCGAGCGAGGATAATGAACGGCAACATATATTGGTGGAGCGGCATGACGGGCTGCGCATCGGCTTCACGCAGATTGCGGGCCTGGTCGCGCGTCGCATCGTGCCCTTCGTCAAGCCGGGAGACATGGTGGCCGCGGGCCAGCGCATCGGCCTCATTCGGTTCGGCAGCCGGGTCGATGTCTATCTGCCCGCCGGCACTGCGCCGCGCGTGATCCTGGGCCAGCGCACCGTTGCTGGCGAAACCATCCTTGGCCAGATTGGCGACGCACGCGTCGTGCCAGGTATCCAGCAGTGACGGCGGGTCTGTCATGAGCCGCCAGCGTCGCGCCATCCCGCGCGGATTGCGTCGCGGCATCACGCTGCGCATGGTGGCGCCCAATGCCGTCACGGCCATGGCGCTTTGCTTCGGGCTGACGGGGGTGCGTTACGGCATCTCCGGCGAATGGGAACGGGCCGTTCTGTCGATCCTGTTTGCAGGCGTACTGGACGGTCTGGACGGGCGCATCGCTCGGCTGCTGCGGGGCGAAAGCCGTTTCGGCGCGGAACTCGACTCCCTTTCAGACTCGATCGCCTTCGGTGTTGCGCCAGCGTTGATCCTCTATCTCTGGTCGCTGCACGCCATGCCGAAATTCGGATGGATTTTCGCTTTGACCCATGCGCTATCGTGCGCGCTGCGACTTGCCCGCTTCAACGCGAATATCGATGCGGATGAGCAGCCGCACAAATCGGCGGGCTTTCTGACCGGCGTGCCCGCACCGGCCGGTGCAGGGTTGGCGTTCGTGCCGCTCTATCTATGGCTGGTGACTGGTGCCGACATCTTTCGCGAGTGGTATGTGGTGGCGCCTTGGACGGCATTCACCGCCTTCCTGATGATATCGAACATTGCGACCTATAGCTGGTCAGCCCTGCGCCTGCGCAAACGGATCCGGCTCGAAGCGATCGCGGTAGCCGGTCTGCTGGCTGCGCTGCTGGTCACGGACCCTTGGCTGACCCTGCTTATATTGTGTGCAGCATATGTCGCACTCATTCCCTTTGGCGTCCTATCCTATGCGCGCGTCAGGAAACAGCGGGACGCCGCTGCGTCGATTTGACTATCAAGCGGCTGAAAGAGGGTGGGCAGCTAACGAACGCGTATCAGGCGCGCGCAGGCGATTCGTCACACGGGGACGATTGATGCGAATATGGTAAACCTGCGGAGTTTGCGGGATAGGCTGGAAGAGAAGGGCTGCCACCATCTTGTCATGATAGGCGGCAACCATCCATATGATGGTTCCAACCGCCATTAGGAACGCGGCAGAAAATAAGGTCGCGGCAACAAACGTGAACATGATCGTCACTTTCCGTCTTGCCATTTGCACGGCAGGTCTCACTATGACGGACTGAACAGTTATTAACCGTATTTGTTCCGTCTGTTCCCTTTATGTTCCTATGCAGGGCGCGTGTCAACCCTTGCCTTTCGGATGCCTGACGTATAAAGGCGCGCCCATTCCACATGGGAATCACCATATCCGGTGCCAGACCGGCCTTTCAGGCCGTGCGACGGTTCCCGATTCCCAGAGGTAGCAACCGGAAGGAGAAAGATTATGGCGACCCCTGTCGTCAGCATGCACCAATTGATCGAGGCTGGCGCCCATTTCGGCCACCAGACCCACCGCTGGAACCCGCGCATGAAGCCGTACATCTTCGGCGAGCGCAACGGCATCCACATTCTTGACCTGTCGCAGACCGTGCCGCTCTTTGGCCGTGCGCTCGATTTCGTGTCGGCGACCGTTGCTGCCGGCGGCAAGGTGTTGTTCGTCGGCACCAAGCGCCAGGCGCAGGATCCCATCGCGGACGCTGCGCGCAAGTCGGGCCAGCATTTCGTCAACCATCGTTGGCTGGGCGGCATGCTTACCAACTGGAAGACGATTTCGGGTTCGATCAAGCGCCTGAAGACCCTCGAGGAAAAGCTGTCGGGCGACACCCACGGTTTCACCAAGAAGGAAGTGCTCCAGATGACGCGCGAGCGTGAGAAGCTGGAACTGTCGCTGGGCGGCATCCGCGACATGAACGGCATCCCCGATGTCATGTTCGTGATCGACGCCAACAAGGAAGAGCTGGCGATCAAGGAAGCCAATACGCTGGGCATCCCGGTCGTCGCGATCCTCGATTCGAACGTTTCGCCTGACGGCATCGCCTTCCCGGTTCCGGCGAACGATGACGCCAGCCGCGCGATCCGCCTCTATTGCGAAGCCGTCGCCGCCGCCGCCACCAAGGGCAACCGTGGCGCGCAGCAGGCGTCCGGCGTCGATATCGGCGCTCTGGACGAGCCCGAAGTCGAGCAGGTTGCCGCCGAAGCCTAAGAGCGTCGCGCAACTGCAAACATGACAGGCTAGGGCGCGCTCCACCGGAACGCGCCCTAGTGTGCATCTGAATACCGCTTGTTTGAAACATCGAAACTTAGGAGCCGAAACATGGCCGAGATTACCGCTGCCGCCGTCAAGGAACTGCGCGACCGTTCGGGCGCGGGCATGATGGATTGCAAGAAGGCGCTCACCGAAGCCAATGGCGATTTGGAAGCCGCGACCGACTGGCTGCGCGCCAAGGGCCTGGCCGCCGCGCAGAAGAAGTCCAGCCGCACCGCTGCGGAAGGTCTGGTCGGCGTCGCCGTCGCCGGCACCAAGGGCGTTGCCGTTGAAGTGAACAGCGAAACCGACTTTGTCGCCAAGAATGACCAGTTCCAGGATTTCGTTCGCACCGTTGCGACGGTAGCGCTCGAAACCGGCGCTGCCGACGCCGACGCGCTGTCGAGCGCCGCTTACCCCGGTGGCGGCACAGTCAATGAAAAGCTGGTGTCGAACATCGCCACCATCGGCGAAAACCAGAATGTCCGTCGCGTCGGCCATGTCGAAGTGAGCCAGGGCGTCGTCGTCCCTTACGTCCACAACGCCGCGGCGCCCGGCCTGGGCAAGATCGGCGTGCTGGTCGCGCTGGAAGGCGATGCGCCCGCCGACGTCATGGAGCCGCTCGGCAAGCAGCTTGCCATGCACATCGCCGCGGCCTTCCCGCTGGCGTTGTCGGCCGACGACATCGACCCGGCCCTGCTGGAGCGTGAACGCGCCATCGCCGCTGAAAAAGCCGCCGAAAGCGGCAAGCCCGCCGAGATCGTCGCCAAGATGGTCGATGGCGCGGTCGCCAAGTTCGCTAAGGAACAGGCGCTGCTCAGCCAGCTGTTCGTGATGGACAACAAGACCCCGGTCGCCGACGTCGTCGCCAAGGCGGCGAAGGATGCGGGCAAGTCGATCACGCTCAAGAGCTATGTTCGCTTCCAGCTGGGCGAAGGCATCGAAAAGGAAGTCAGCGACTTCGCCGCCGAAGTGGCTGCCGCTGCTGGCGTCTGATCGTCCGACCTGACCGAAAAATGGAAAGGGGCGCTCGCATGAGTGCCCCTTTTTTCATGCCTGGCCCTGGGCGACCGCGCCCAGCTTGCGCCATCGCGGCAGCGTCTGGTTAAGGAAGGCGGCCGCTCTGTCCGGTGTGATGGCGGTTTGACCGTCAGCCGGCGCGCCCTGATCCCCCATAGGCTTGTCTGCGCATGTTGCAGCCAGGGACTTAGCGTCGATGCGCCCCTTCGCGGCCAGCCATGCGTCGAGCAGCCTCAGATCGTCGGCCGTCGCGACCACCGCCGATCCCAGCGAAGCGGCTGCAAGATGATCATAGCGGCGTCCCCGCGATGCTTCTTCGGCGATGAAGCGGTTGAGGCCCTGCACCGCACGGATCGGCGCAGGTGCGCTTCGCCCCACGCCCACGATCCGCGCATGCAGGAGCAGGGCCATGATCTGCAGCGCGTTTGACCTGCCTTGCTTGCGCATCGCGGGCAGCGCCAGCAACTCCCCGATCGACCGCCCGCCGGCGTCGAGGGCGGACACAATCTCTGCATAGGCGGGGGCCTGCAGGATAATCTCGCTGAAGCTGGTAGCGATGGTCAGGCTATCCCCTTCCACTGGTTTTAGCAGATATATTTTTTTCCCTTCGAGCACCACATCGCCCGCAGGGGTTGGCCATAAAGAAGAGGGACGAAAAACGTCGCGGCGAAAGGACTGGTTGATCACCAGATCCTGAACATCGATACGCAGAACGCTGCTGACCTGTTCTTCGACCGTGGCGCGCAGGAGCGGCGGCAGCGCGCCGGGGAGCAATGTTTCGGCGAGCGAGGCGGTGCCGACGAACGTCAGGCCCTCGCCCGCCACTTCCTTTGCAACCTCCGAATGCCAGAGCGGATGCCATCCTGCGTGCAGATATTCGTGGATCAAATAGTTGCTCGCTTGGCGCTTTACGGCGGCAAGCCGGCTTTTCAGGCCGGGTAGAATGCGAAAGCTGTTTGCCCCACCTGCGGCCAACCGGTCAAACAGACCAATCGATGCCTGCATGACAGCCTCGCTCGGCTGGTTGCTTTCCTCCTTCAACAGGCGGCTGATGTGACGGAACGGCATGGACCCCAGCCAGCCGGGCTGCGCATTATAGCCGATATAGACCAGGCCGCCGGATGCTGTCGCTTGGCCCAGGCAGCGGACAAGTGCCGTGCGGACTGGCGGCGTGATCCAGCTATACACGCCGTGCAGGGAGACATAGTCAAACCGGCCAAAATCGACCGGCCACTGCTGCGCCAGTGCGACGAAGTCACCATCGCTGAATTGGATGTTCGTCAGCCCCGCCGCCCGCGCGACGGCGCGCGCATGGGCGACATGGTCGGGCAGGAAGTCGACGCCGACAAACTGGCCTTGGGGGTTGGCAGCAGCCAGCAGGCATAATCCCATGCCCTGGCCGCATCCCAATTCCAGATAGCGGAAGGGCGCTTGGCCATCTCGTCGAGCCGGCGCTGCTCCGGCCAGCATTGCCGACAGATCGAGCCAGTCCGGCGCCATTTCCGGGCAAAAGCCATATGTATAGCCAGCAGAGGCGTCATAGCCGTGAAAATCGACCGCTGACATGATCATTCATCCCTGCTCAATATCGCAGCAGGTTAGACAGAGCTTGCGCGCGGCGCGCAATGTGGAAGATGATCCAGCAATATTTCGCTACATTCGGGGCGACGAGCGCCCGATTTGGCATGAATTGGTGCAGGCCGCCTCGGCTGTTGGCAGCTGGAAAGACGATGACATCGATCAGCATCAGATTGACCCGGCGCACCGCAACAGCGCGGCGGGCGGTAAGTGCCATCAAAATGGCGCTACAAGAGGGGTTGGTTCGGGCAGTGTCGACCAGATGTGCGCACTTTTCCGTGCCGTGGCTCCTGGGCATATAAACGCCGCTTGGCTTTGTGGCCGCTCCCGACTAAGGTCCGCGCCGCTTCCCGCCCATTCGCCAAGGATGATCTACCGCCCATGACCCTGCCTGCTTTCAAGCGTATATTGTTGAAATTGTCGGGCGAAGTGCTGATGGGGCAGGGGCAGTTCGGCATTGAGCCCGATACCGTCGCGCGCGTCGCAGGCGAGATCGCAGCAGCCAAGGATGCGGGATTTGAATTATGCGTGGTGGTCGGGGGAGGCAACATCTTTCGTGGTGTTGCCGGCGCGGCCGCCGGCTTTGACCGGGCAAGCGCCGACTATATGGGTATGCTCGCCACGGTCATGAACGCGCTTGCCGTTCAGAATGCCCTGGAAAAACTGGGCTATGACACACGCGTCCAGTCCGCCATTCCCATGGCCAGCGTGTGCGAGCCCTATATCCGGCGCAAGGCAGAGCGGCACATGGAAAAGGGCCGGATCGTGATCTTCGCCGCGGGCACCGGCAGTCCCTTCTTCACCACCGATACGACTGCGGCGCTGCGGGCGGCGGAAATGAGCTGTGATGCCCTGTTCAAGGGCACCAGCGTCGATGGTATCTATAATGCTGATCCCAAGAAGGTCGCCGATGCCACCCGCTATGACAGCATCGGTTTCGACCAGGTGCTCAATGACAATCTCAAGGTGATGGACGCCAGCGCCATCGCCCTGTGCCGCGAGAATAATATCCCCATCGTCGTCTTCAACATTCGTGAGACCGGCAATCTGGCCAAGGTTCTTGCGGGCGAAGGCGTAGCGACGATCGTGCAAAATCAGGAGCGTTGAAAACTCATGCCGCAATATGACAAAGCCGATCTGGAACGCCGCATGGCCGGTGCGGTTGAATCGCTCAAGGGCGACCTGACCGGCCTGCGCACCGGCCGGGCCAATGTGCAACTGCTCGATCCAGTGACGGTCGAAGTCTATGGCGCGCATATGCCACTCAACCAGGTCGCGACCGTGTCGGCGCCTGAGCCGCGCATGTTGTCGGTGCAGGTGTGGGACAAGAGCAATGTCGGCCCGTGTGACAAGGCGATCCGCTCGGCGGGCCTGGGTCTCAATCCGATTGTCGATGGGCAGACGCTGCGTCTGCCGATCCCGGACCTGACCGAGGAACGCCGCAAGGAACTGGCCAAGCTCGCCAGCAAATATGCCGAAGGCGCGCGCGTTGCTGTGCGCAATGTCCGTCGCGACGGCATGGACAACCTGAAAGCCGATGAAAAAAAGGGCGAAATCAGCGAGGATGAGCGCAAGCGGCTGGAGACTGAGGTCCAGAAACTGACCGACTCCACCATCGCGGATATCGATTCCGTGACAAGCGCGAAGGAAAAGGAAATTCTCGGCCAGTAAGCCGGGGCTTTCCTTTCGCGGCCAACGCACGCATTGTCTTCCTGATGGCCACACACGCCCAGTCCAACCTGTCCAGCATCGCGTCAGTCGGTGGCGCGCGCGCCGTCGATGGCGTGGCGGCGCCGTCTCCCGGACCCCGCCACGTCGCCATCATCATGGACGGCAACGGCCGTTGGGCGAAGAAACGGCTGCTGCCGCGCATTGCCGGTCATCGCGCCGGGGTGGAGGCGGTGCGCCGGGTAGCGCGCGCCGCGCAGGACATGGGGCTGGAATGCCTCACACTCTACGCATTTTCGTCGGAAAACTGGAAACGGCCGGCGAGTGAAGTGGCCGATCTGATGGGGCTGCTGCGGCATTTCATCCAGAGCGATATCGAAGAATTTCACGCAAACGGTGTGCGGCTGAAGGTAATCGGCGATTATCGCGCGCTCGACCCGTCGCTGGTGACGCTGATCGAAGGTGCGATGGCGCGGACTGCCGGCAATAGCGGCCCGGTCATCGCGATCGCACTCAACTATGGCGCGCAGGATGAGATGGTGCGCGCGGCGCAGCGCATCGCGCAAAAGGTTGCGCGCGGCGAACTTGCCGCGAGCGATATCGGCATTACCGACATCGACAACGAACTGGACACCTGCGAACTGCCGCCGCTCGACCTGCTCATTCGCACATCGGGCGAATTGCGGCTCAGCAATTTCATGCTGTGGCAGGCGGCCTATGCCGAACTCTATTTCACTGACCTGCTCTGGCCTGATTTCGACGACCGGGCGCTGGGGCAGGCGCTGGACGCCTTTCGTATGAGGGACCGCCGCTTTGGCGGTTTGTGAATGATGGTCAGCGACCTTCGGATCCGGACCGTCGTCGGCGTCGCACTCATTGCGCTGGCGCTAGGTGCCTTGCTTGCCGGGGGGCTGCTTTTCTGGGTGCTGCTGGTCGTGGCCGGTGTGCTGATGCAAGGCGAATGGGGCGATTTGACCGGCGCGAATGTAGAGCAGCGCAAGGCCGCGATGTTTGCCGTCTCCATCCCCCTCGCTTTGTTATGTCCCCTGGCGGCGGGCATCGACTGGCCGGTGCTGATCGCCGGAGCGGCGGCATTTTTCTTCATTGCCTTCACCAGCCGCAATGTCGTTCTGGCACTTGGCGTTCCCTACATTTGTGTGCCGATCACCGCTCTGCTGTTTTTGCGCGGGCAGCAGCCCTATGCCTATGGCTTGCTGCTCGCTTTCTGGGCGCTTGGGCTGGTTTGGGCGACAGATATCGGCGCCTATTTCGCGGGGCGGTCGATCGGTGGGCCCAAGCTGGCACCCCGGATCAGCCCTTCCAAGACATGGTCGGGTCTAGCTGGTGGCGTGCTGGCGGCGCTGGTGCTGGGCTTCCTCCTCCACCGATTTGCGGGCCTGCCGATCCAGCTTGCGGCGGCGAGCGGGCTGCTGGCGGTCGCGGCGCAACTGGGTGATCTGCTGGAAAGCGCGATGAAGCGCCGGGCCGGGGTCAAGGATAGTGGCACGCTGCTTCCCGGCCATGGCGGCGTGATGGACCGGCTGGACGGGGTGGTCGCGGCCGCGCCGCTGGCGGCCCTATGCTATGCCGTACTGGCGCAGGCGGCATGAGTGGTATGAAAAGCGTTTCCATCTTTGGCGCAACTGGCTCTGTGGGCCTGTCCACGATCGACCTCGTCCGGCGAGAGCCGGATGCGTACCGGGTCGTGGCGCTGACCGCCCATAGCGATATCGATGGGTTGGCGGCCCAGGCAAAGGCGACCGGCGCGCAAATCGCGGTCATCGCGCAGGACGGGCTGTACGGCGCGCTCAAGGACGCTTTGGCGGGATCTGGTATCGAAGCGGCGGCGGGGCAAGCGGCGCTCGTCGATGCGGCGCAGGCTGGCGCGGACTGGACCATGGCCGCGATCGTCGGCTGTGCGGGACTTGAGCCTACCATGTCTGCCCTGAAGTCTGGCGGTACGGTGGCGTTGGCGAACAAGGAGTCGCTGGTATCCGCCGGCGGGTTAATGATGGCGGCGGCGCGGGAGTCCGGCGCGACCCTGTTGCCCGTCGACAGTGAGCATAACGCCATTTTCCAATGCCTTGCTGGCGGTTCCATCGAGGACGTTTCAAGAATCATCCTGACCGCCAGCGGTGGCCCGTTCCGCACCCGCAGCCGGGCTGACATGGTCGGCATCACGCCTGCCCAGGCGGTGGCGCATCCCAACTGGTCGATGGGCGCCAAGATCAGCGTCGACAGCGCGACGATGATGAACAAGGGACTGGAACTCATCGAGGCCGATCATCTGTTCCCGGTGGGGCTCGACCGCATCGAGATATTGGTCCATCCGCAATCGGTCATCCACTCGATGGTCGAATATCGCGATTGTTCGACTCTTGCGCAACTGGGGTCGCCCGATATGCGCATTCCCATCGCCCATGCGCTTGCCTGGCCCGCGCGGATCTCGACGCCCTGTCAGAAGCTGGACCTCGCAACCATTGGTCGGCTCGACTTTGAAGCGCCTGATCCGGATCGTTTTCCTGCGCTGCGTCTGGCGCGCGCTGCCGCGGCTGAGGGGGGGGCGACCCCCGCGATCCTCAATGCCGCGAACGAAGTGGCGGTGGCCGCTTTTCTGGCGGGGCGTATCGGCTTCCTTGATATTGCCATGATTGTGGAGGATGTGTTGGACCGCTATAGCGCGGGGCGGCCCAACACGATCGGGGACGTGCTGGCGGCCGACGCGCAGGCCCGCTTGTTTGCGGGTCAGACGATGGAAAGATTGACGGTTTGATCCAGAATCCCGGCTTCCTGCTGACAGTGCTGGCCTTTGTGGCGGTCATCGGACCGCTGGTCTTCGTCCATGAGCTTGGCCATTATCTGGTCGGCCGCTGGTGCGGAGTGAAGGCGGAGGCCTTCTCGATCGGCTTCGGTCCCGAACTCTTCGCCTGGGTGGACAGGCGCGGCACCCGCTGGCGCGTCGCGGCGTTGCCCTTGGGCGGCTATGTGCGTTTCAAGGGGGATATGAACGCGGCCAGCATGACCGACCCGGCCTGGCTGGAAATGTCGGCCGGCGATCGCGCTGAAAGCTTCCCCGCCAAGCCATTGTGGCAACGCGCGGCCATCGTTGCGGCAGGGCCGGCGATCAATTTCCTTTTCGCCATATTGATCATCGCCACCTTCGCCTTCGTCCATGGCGAAAGCCGCACGCCGGCGGTCGCGGGCATCGTCGAGCAGGGCAGCGCGGCTGATGCCGCTGGGATCAAGGTGGGTGACCGCATCCTGTCCTTCAACGGGCGGACGATGGACACCTATACCGACATGGTCATGTACACGCGGATCCGTCCGGGTGAACCGGTGGATGTCGCGATCGAGCGGAACGGGCAAAGGCTGGAGGTGCGCACCAAGATCGGCGCGGTCATGGAGGATGACGGCTTCGGCCAGAAATTCCGTGTCGGACGGCTGGGCATCGGCGCTGGCGAACCCGTGGTCGAGCGCGTCAGCCTGTTGCGCGCGCCAATCGTGGCGGTCGAGCGCACCGGACAGATCGTGCGGACCATGGTCGAAACTCTGGGTCAGATTGTCAGTGGCGGCCGATCCGTCAAGGAATTGGGCGGGCCGCTCAAGATCGCGCAGGTGTCGGGGCAGGCCGCGACATTGGGGCTGGAAAGCTTCATCTTCTTCGTCGCACTCATCTCGATTAACTTGGGGTTCATCAACCTCTTGCCAATTCCCATGCTTGATGGCGGGCATCTGCTCTTTTACGGGATCGAGGCAGTGCAGCGGCGCCCTGTCAGTCCGCAGGCGCAGGAATGGGCCTACAGGTCCGGCCTTGCGGTGCTGATGGCGATGATGCTGCTGGTGACTTTCAACGATTTGTCGTCTTTCGGGCTTTGGCAAAGCCTGTCCGGCTTGATCGGCTGACGCGCTTCGGGCAGGGAAGCGCGGCTTGGCGTCGTCTGTTGCGACGGAAACATTTTTTGCGTTTGAGGTGGAGCGGGTGACAGCGATGAACAGCAGCATGAGGCAGCGCCCGATGGTGGCCGCCCTGTTGGCGACGACCATGATCGCGGGCCTCACGGCGGTTCCGGCGATGGCGCAGGATGCCGCCGCGCCTTTGGCTGCGCCTGCGACGACGGCCGCACCCGCCGCGCAGGGCACGATCCGGTCGATCACCGTCACCGGCACGCAGCGGCTGGAGCCGGACACGGTGCTGTCCTACACGAAGCTGCGCATCGGCCAGCCCTATAGCCAGGAAAGCCTCGATCAGGGGCTGCGCGACCTCTACGAGACCGAATTGTTCGCCGACGTCCAGATCCGCAACGACAATGGTGCGCTGACGGTCGAGGTGAAGGAAAATCCGGTCATCAACCGCATCGTGCTGGAAGGCAATAAGCGATTGAAGGACGACAAGATCCGTCCGGAAATCAAGCTCGCCCCACGCCAGATCTATACCCGGTCGAAGGTCCGCGCCGACGTCGCGCGCATCGTCGAACTCTATCGCCGCCAGGGCCGCTTCGCCGCGACCATCGAGCCAAAGATGGTCCAGCTCGACCAGAATCGCGTCGATATCGTCTTTGAAATTTCCGAAGGGCCTAAGTCCAAGGTTCGCCAGATCAACATCATCGGCAACGACAAGTTCAGCGATGGCGAACTGCGCAGCGAGATGGTGACGAAACAGTCGCGCTGGTTCCGCATCTTTTCATCTGGCACCAGCTATGATCCCGATCGTCTGGCCTATGACCAGCAGAAGCTGCGCCAATTCTACCTGACCGAAGGCTATGCCGATTTCCGTGTGATTTCGGCCGTGGCCGAACTGACGCCGGATAAGCAGGACTTCATTATCACCTATGTGGTGGAAGAAGGCGACCGCTACAAGTTC
Organism: Sphingobium soli; assembly: GCF_020782245.1. Taxonomy (GTDB): domain Bacteria; phylum Pseudomonadota; class Alphaproteobacteria; order Sphingomonadales; family Sphingomonadaceae; genus Sphingobium; species Sphingobium soli. The sequence goes on along the minus strand of NZ_JAJGNP010000001.1, from coordinate 154,748 downwards.
GGCGATGTGAAGGTCGAATCGGACATTCGCGACCTGTCGGGCGAAAGCCTGACCAAGCGGTTGCCGATGAAGACGGGCGACTGGTATAACGCCAAGCAGGTCGAGGACACGGTCGATACGCTCAGTGAGACGGCCGGCCTGTTCGGCTATGCCTTTGCCGACGTGCAGCCCGACTTCAACCGCAACAAGGAAGACCTGACGATGGGGATTAATTTCCGCATCGCCAACGCGCCGCGCGTCTATGTCGAACGGGTCGACATCAATGGCAACACGCTGACGCAGGACAAGGTTATCCGCCGCGAATTCCGTCTGGCCGAAGGCGACGCGTTCAACAGCTTCCTGGTCAAGCGGTCGAAGGACCGGATCAATTCGCTCGGCTTCTTCCAGGAAAAGCTGGATATCGAACAAAAGCCCGGCTCCGCGCCGGACCGCATCGTGCTTGAAACCAATGTGCAGGAAAAATCGACCGGCGAGCTCTCGCTCTCGGCTGGTTTCTCCTCGCTGGAGCGCTTCATCGTCGCGGCGTCGATCACCCAGCGCAACTTCCGTGGCAAGGGCCAGGAACTGCGCACGTCGGTCAATTATTCGGCCTATTCCAAGTCGATCGAAGTGGGCTTCACCGAACCCTATTTCATGGACAAGAATATCGCGCTGGGCGGCGACATCTATCGTCGGGACCTCAACAGCTTCCGCTATCTGACCAATAATGATCGCGACACCACCTACGAGCAGACCACCACGGGTTTCCAGATCCGCGCCGGTGTGCCGATCACCGAATATATGTCGCTGGCGCTGCGCTATAGCCTCAACTTTGACGATGTGACGCTGGATCGGGACCAGTTTTATACCGATGGTCAGTGCGATCCGCTGCTGGCAGGCCGCTATCTGTGCGACGCGATCGGCAAACGGACGACTTCGTCGGTGGGCTACTCGCTGATTTATGACACGCGCGACAACCGCATCCGGCCGACGCGCGGCAACAATGTCGTGCTGAGCCAGGATTTTGCGGGGCTCGGCGGTGACGTCAAATATATCAAGACCCGCCTTTCCGCGTCGAAATTCTGGCCTTTGGGCGCAGGTTTCATCTTCTCGCTTTCGGGCGAGGGCGGGTATATCCACAGCTTGGAAGGCGAACGGCGGGACGCGTCTGGGCAGGAAGTGGACAAGATCCGTCTGGTCGATCGCTTCTTCTTGGGTGAGCCGCAATTCCGAGGCTTTGACATCCGTGGTGTAGGACCGCGTATCGTCAGACGTTATTATAGTGCTACCGTAGGTGACGATGGCGTCGCAACCGGTGAGCCGATTACCGGCCGTAACAACCGGACAGACGACGCGCTGGGCGGAAAAATCTACTATCTTGCCCGCGCGGAAGTTCAGATTCCGCTGGGTTCGGCCGCGCGTGAAATGGGTCTGCGCCCCTCGATCTTCATGGATGCAGGCGCGGTTGCCGGTTTGAAAGAGCCAGGCCTCATTAACGGCAATGGCCAGTTTGCCGGCTTCTGTAATGCAAGTGGTCAGACACAGGTGCGCGCGGGTGGTACCGCCGCCAATCCGGTCTGCCCGGCCAGCTTTGGCACCGACTACACTGTGAGCGGTGGCTTTGAGGAGCAATATCTCGGCGACACGCTCAAGCCGCGTCTGTCGGTGGGCTTTGGCGTCAACTGGAACTCGCCCTTCGGCCCGTTCCGCATCGACATCGCCAAGGCCCTGCTCAAGGAACCAGGGGACGACAACAAGCTCATCACCTTCAATGTGGGGACTCAATTCTGATGAAGACACTCGTTAAAGCCGCGGCGCTGGTGTTCGCGCCCATGACCGCCATTGCGCTGACTGCCGTCCCGGCCGCAGCCCAGACCAAGTCCGGCATCGCCGTCGTCGATCTGGAGGAAGCCGTTGCCAAGAGCACGGCCTTCACCACCGCGATGACCCAGATGCAGACCACCTACAAGCCGCAGCTGGACCAGATCGCTTCGCGCCGCAGCGCGATCGAAACCGATCTCAAGACCAAGAATGACGCGCTGCAGGCCGCCTATAAAGCTGCAGGTAACAAGTCGACGCCGGCACTGGAAACCCAGTTCCAGCAGTTGCAGCAGGCCCAGCAGACCGGCCAGGCCGAATTGCAGCGCCTGACCCAGCCGGTGGCTCTGGCCCGCGCCTATGTCGAACAGCAGATCGTCGCCAAGCTGGACGACGCGCTGAAGGCCGCGACCGCCAAGACCAAGTCGGAAATCGTCTTCAAGAAGGCGGCGACCGAAAGCTTCGGCGCTGGTGCGGACATCACGCCCGCCGTCATCACCGAACTCAACGCGCTCGTGCCCAGCGTCGGCATCACCCCGCCGGCCGGCTGGCAGCCGGGCCAGGCGCAGGGCGCAGCCGCCGCGCCCGCGCCCGCGACCCCGGCGCAGGCGCCCAAGTCGCGCTGACACAAGAATGAACGGAGAGGTTGAAACGAACGCGCGTGGCCCGATGGATATCCGTCGGGTCATGGCTGCGCTGCCGCATCGTTATCCGATGCTGCTGATCGACCGCGTAGTGTCGCTGGTGCCAAACCAGTCGATCCACGCGATCAAGGCGGTGTCGGTCAACGAACCCTTTTTCCAGGGCCATTTTCCCACGCGCCCAATCATGCCGGGCGTGCTGATCGTCGAAGCGATGGCGCAGGCGGCCGGGGTGCTGGCTGTGGAATCGATGGACCTCGCCGACTCGGGCAAGCTCGTCTATTTCATGAGCATCGACGGCGCGAAATTCCGATCGCCGGTTGAACCCGGCTGCCTGCTCGACCTGCATGTCGAAGTGACGCAGAACCGGGGCGCGATCTGTAAGTTCAGCGGCAAGGCGACGATCGACGGCAAGCTGGCGTCGGAAGCCAATTTCGTCGCGATGATCACGGATCCGCCGCAGGACTGATCGCGCCTCCATCACCATGCTTGCTTTGGCGCGCCGAAACCGCTAACGGCGCGCCTTCGCTTATTTTCGCATCCGGCCGGTCGGAAACCGGCCATCAAAGGAGCATATTGCCATGAAGGCCGATACCCATCCCGATTACCACATGATCACCGTCCAGATGACCGACGGCACCACCTTCCAGACCCGCTCCACCTGGGGCAAGGAAGGCGACACGCTGGCGCTCGACATCGACCCCAAGTCGCACCCGGCCTGGACGGGCGGCAACCGCCAGCTGGACACCGGCGGTCAGGTGGCGCGCTTCAACAAGCGTTTCGGTGGTCTGACGCTGAAGAAGTAATCGGCCAACACGGCACGAACAGGAAAAAGGGCGCCGCGACGGCGCCCTTTTTTATTTTGTAGGCGGTGGAGGTCACGCGTCCCGCGCGACCGCGACGTCGATCGCACCGGGCGCGATCTTCACTGTAGCAGGCGTGCGCGCCAACACTTCACCGTCGATCGAGATGCGCTGGCGCGGCTTCGTGTCGATGCGAAACGACTTGCCGTGAAATTCGCGGGTGTGCGCGTCGCGGTCGCGCAACTTGAAGAATTTGGCATACCAGTCCCAGGCCAGGCGCGGCTTGCTGCGGCCGACTACGGCCTGGATGACGATTTCACCGGTATCGACGTCAGCATGATCGGACAGTTCGACGCCGCCATGATAGGGGCCGTTCAGCACGCGCACTTCGGTCGACCACATGCGATGCTCCTGCGTCCCATCGTCGATCGTCAAGCGGAAGGCGCGAAAGCCGACCGAGCATTTTGCGGCCCAGGCCAGATAGCCGATCCGGCCGAGATAGCGTTTGAGCTTATGCGGCACCGTGCGGCCAATCATGGGCGACAGGCCAAGGGAGGCGGCATTGACGAAATAATCGCCCTCCACCATGCCCAGATCGACGCGCCGCCGCCGCCCGTTGGCAATGGCCCGCACCGCGCCGTCCAGATCAAGCGGTAAGCCCAGCGTTCGGGCAAAGCTGTTAGCGGTGCCGAGGGGCAGCACGCCAAACACGCAATTTTTGCCGACAAATTCATCGACGGTCCCGGACATCGATCCGTCCCCGCCGCCTACGATCACCATCGGCGCACCAGTAGCTATGGCCTGGCGCACCATTGTCGCCATTTGCTTGGGGTCTTTCACCGCATGGGCTTCAAGCAGTCTGATGCCCGCTTCTTCCAGCCTGTCCCGTGCCTGATCGAAACTGTCCTGGCCGCGCCGGCTATGGGCGTTGACGACCAATATTGCGTCCTTGGGCAAGTCCGTCGTTTCCATGCCGCAATAACTCCGTCCAGCCGATTCGGCTCCGGCTGGAAACCCTTTGCGCGCGATTCGTTACCTAGCCATGGCTCGCATCGCTCATCTGTCCGATATTCATTTCGGCGCGAACGACCCCAGGATCGTCGACGCCGCCACCGCCTGGCTGGAGGAACGTCGCCCCGACCTGGTGGTTATCAGCGGCGATTTCACGCAGCGCGCACGCGTTGGTCAGTTCCGCCAGGCTGCGGCATGGCTGGGCAAGCTGCGGGCTGCGGGGCTGAAAACACTTGTCATACCCGGCAATCATGATGTGCCGCTTTATGACGTGTTGCGCCGCTTTTTTACCCCCCTGCGCCGTTATCGTCGGTATATCAGCCACGATCTGTGTCCTTTTTACGAAGATGATGAAGTGGCGATTTTGGGGATCAACACCGCCCGGTCGCTGACGATAAAGGATGGGCGGATTAACCATGACCAGATGGACATGCTTCGGCATCGCTTCGCGCACGTCCCGCGCGACAAGACCCGCATCCTGGTCACGCATCATCCGCTCTTTTCCATGCCGATCGGCAAGGGCGGCGAGTTGAGCGAGGCTGTCGGGCGGCATGACGATGCCGTGCAGGCCGCATGTGAGGCTGGTGTCCATGTCGCGCTCGCCGGCCATTTCCACCGCACCTATGCGGAAGCTGCGGACAAGATGGTCGCGCACAGCGGCGGCGCGCTGGTGATCCAGGCGGGCACCGCCACTTCCACCCGCCTGCGCAATGACGAGCCGCAAAGCTTCAACTGGCTGCACGTCCGCCGCAACAATGAGATGGACTTGCAGGTCATCGTCTGGGACGGCGCCGGCTTCCGCCGCGCCAGCCATGTGGAATATGTGCGAGAAGGCGAGGAATGGACCGCGAAAGAGGTGGTGGAGCCGGTGCGGGTGGGGGCCATGACCGGCCCTGCGGGCTTGACGTCGGCTGCAAACTGACGGCTCTTCTCGCTGCATTCGGAAAATCGGAGGCGAGATGGCGCGGCTAGCGGGAAAGACATGTGTGGTAACAGGCGGTGCGCGCGGTATCGGGCGCGCAATAGTAGAGGCCTTTCATCGCGAAGGCGCTGACGTGCTGCTGACCGACATGGATGAACAGATCGGCTGCGCCAGCGCGGATGCGATCGGCTGTGGCTTCGAGCGACTGGATGTAGCGGCAGAAGCCGATTGGGACCGGCTCCTTGACGTGCGCCCCGAAATCGACGTGTTGGTCAACAATGCCGGCATCACCGGTCTGGAAGAAGCCGGGACACGGCATGATCCCGAACATGCCAGCCTGGCCGAATGGCATGCGGTGCACCGTGTGAACCTCGACGGCACTTTCCTGGGCTGCCGCTACGCCATTCGCGCAATGAAGCGCAAAGGCGAGGGGGCTATCATCAACATGTCGTCCCGGTCCGGGCTGGTCGGCATTCCGGGCGCAGCCGCCTATGCATCGTCAAAGGCGGCGATCCGCAACCATAGCAAGACCGTGGCGCTCTACTGCGCACAGCAGGGGTGGAAGATACGCTGCAATTCCGTTCATCCCGCCGCGATAATGACGCCGATCTGGGACGCAATGGTGGGCGATGGCCCGGACCGACAGGCGCGGATGGCGGCGCTGGTCGCCGATACGCCGCTCAAACGGTTCGGCCGGGTCGACGAAGTCGCCGCGGTCGCGGTGCTGCTGGCCTCTGATGAGGCAACCTACATCACGGGCACCGAAATCGACATTGACGGCGGGCTGTTGGCCGGGTCCGCCGCATCGCCCGGCTGATTATCAGCCCGGCCTCTTGAGCGCCTGCGCCAGCGATACCGTCGCGCTGCCGCGCCGGGCCGGCTTCGCCTGGCTGGCGTCGGGCTTCCAGCCGGACAGGTAGATGAGCGCTATCTGTTCGGCGACACGGCCATCCGGATCGGCCCCCTCGGCGAAATGCGCTGCCGCCCGCATCAGCACCTCGCGGGTAAGCGCGGGCGGGCGGTGAGCCAGGACATTGCCCGCCCCCATGCCGCGCAGGTCGTGCATCAGCCGCACGATGTCGCCATAGCGGATCGTCAGCGTCTCGCCATCGGCCACCGGCATGGCGAAGCCGGCGCGGCTGAGCAGATCGCCCGCCGCTCGCACGTCCACCTGCGGATGGATATGTTGGCCCGCTCGATCTCCCTCGGCGGCAAGCAAGGCTGCCTTGAGGCGCGGAAGGCTGCCTGCGCCGGCAAAGGCCGCCAGCATCAGCCCATCGGGCCGCAGCACCCGTCGCATCAGGATCAGCGCGCCCGGCAGGTCATTGACGCTGTCCAGCGTGCCGCACGCCAGCACCAGGTCGAAACTATCGTCGGCGAAGGGCAGGGCATCCTCGTCCGCCTGCACGCCGTTCATGGCGCGCGCTGCAAGGAAGGATGGATCAACGCAAGCAACGCGTTTGCCCATAGCCTCCAGCGCGGCGCGCGCGCGGCCGTCGGGGCAACCGATCACCAGCGCTTCGGGCAGGTCGCGCTGCACATCGCCCAGCCGGTCCAGCAATTCGTCCAGCATGGCCTGATGCAGAAAATCATGGTCCGCATAAGTGGGCAGCATCCGATCGCGCCGACAAGCGCGCAGGGCTGAATCGAAAATGTCGGGGCGGGAGTCCATGGCGGGCCTTGTGCAGAGACGGTCAAGCGGGAACAAGGCAGATGATGGCTCTTGCCCCGCTTCTCAAGTCTGCGCTGCGCCCTGCGCTTGATTATGCGCTACCGCCACGCTGTCCCGGTTGCGGCGGCATCGTGGGGGAGGATCATGCATTTTGCCTCGACTGCTGGGGCGGCATGGAATTCCTGGGTGATCCCTGCTGCGCCCGCTGCGGCATATCTTTCCCGCACGACATGGGGCAGGATGCCGCATGCGGCGCGTGCCTGGCCGATCCGCCGGCCTGGGACAGCGCGCGAGCGGTGTTGGCCTATGGCGATGTCGCGCGGACGGTGGCGCTGCGGCTCAAATATGGGCGGCGCACCGGTCTTGCCCGCCTCATCGCGCGACAGATGCTGCGCCATGCGGGACCAGCGGGGGAGGGCGATCCGCCCCTGATCGTCCCGGTGCCGCTGCATCGCTGGCGCCTGTGGCATCGCGGGTTCAACCAGTCGGCGCTGATCGCGGACCATCTGGGCAGCCTGACGGGCTGGCCGGTCGACCGGCACGGGCTGCGCCGCGTCCGGCGAACCCAGCCCTTGCGCGGCATGAACCCGGCGCAGCGGGCCAGGGCAGTGCGCGGCGCCTTCGCGCTGGCGCCTGGCCATGGCTTTGCCGGGCGGCGCGTGCTGCTGATCGATGACGTCCACACCAGCGGCGCAACCGCGGCGGCCTGCGCGCGCATGTTGAAGCGTGGCGGCGCCACCAACGTCCGGCTGGTCTGCTGGGCGCGGGCGCTGCCCGATCGCGACGCCACCCTGTCGCGCGGACCTGATTGACAATGGCGCGCCTCCCCCCATGTTGATGGCAAAGGAGCAATATTTGTCATGGCGAAAGTGGAAATCTATACCAAGGCCTGGTGCGGCTACTGCGCGCGGGCCAAGGCGTTGCTGGGCGACAAGGGCGTGGCGTTCGACGAATATGACATCAGCATGGGCGGCCCAACGCGCGACGAAATGCTGAAACGCGCGCCGGGGCAGACGACGGTGCCGCAAATCTTCATCGACGGTCAGCATATCGGCGGCAGCGATGATCTTGCTGCGTTGAACCGCGCCGGCAAGCTGGACGCGATGCTGGGTCAGTGAGCAGTTTGCGCGCTGCCCTTTTCCAGATGACGAGCGGGATCGATCCCGCCGCCAATGCTGCCGCGATCGTCGAGATGGCGGGCCGCGCCAAGCGAGAGGGGGCGGACATGCTCTTTACCCCCGAAATGGCCGGCTATCTCGACCGTGATCGCGCGCGCGCGGCAGCAACGCTGCGCAGCGAGGCGGACGATGGCGTGCTGGCCGCCGTCCGCGACGCGGCTGCGCGCGAAGGGCTATGGGTTCATCTCGGTTCGCTGCCGTTCAAGGATGAACGATCGGATGGCCGTTGGGTCAACCGCAGCCTGATGATCGACGCCAATGGCGACATCCGCGCTCGCTATGACAAGATGCATCTGTTCGACGTAGATTTGGCCAGCGGGGAAAGCTGGCGCGAATCATCGGTTTATGGGCCGGGCGAGCAGGCCGCTGCGGTGAAGACGCCTTGGGGACTGATGGGTCTCTCCGTTTGCTACGACATGCGGTTTCCCGATCTCTATCGCGCGCTGACCGATGCCGGCGCGACGATCCTGCTGGTGCCCGCCGCCTTTACCGTGCCTACGGGGCAGGCGCATTGGCATGTGCTGCTACGCGCCCGCGCGATCGAGGCGGGATGCGTCGTCATCGCGGCGGCGCAGGGGGGCGCGCATGCGGATGGACGCACCACCTACGGACACAGCCTGGTGGTCGATCCGTGGGGCGACGTGCTGCTGGACATGGGCGAAGCGGAGGGTCTGGGGCTTGCGGATATCGATTTGTCGCGCATAGAGGATGTACGGGCGCGGGTGCCCGCGCTCGCCAATCGGCAGCCTATCTCTCAGGACGTGGCAATTTCGTGATCGTGTTCGACCTCAAATGCAGTAGCCAGGCGCATGTGTTCGAAGCCTGGTTCGGTTCCAGTGGTGATTATGAGGCGCAGCAGGCGCGCGGCCTGATCGCCTGTCCGGTCTGCGGTGACACGTCGGTAATGAAAGCCGTGATGGCGCCAGCGATCGCTGCAAAAGGGAATCAGCGCACCGCGCCCACAAAGCAGGATGTGGCGGCACCAGCAGCGAGCGGCGCGGATATGGCCAAGATGCAGGCGCTGGTCGAGGCCGTCGCGCAGGCGCAGCAGAAATTGCTGGCCGATTCCACTTGGGTCGGCCGGGACTTTGCTGACCAGGCGCGCGCCATGCATTATGGCGAACAGGATCGTGCCAGCATCCATGGCGAAGTCGCGCCCGCCGAAGCCAAGGCTCTGATCGCCGAAGGCGTTGAGGTCGCCCCCCTGCCACTTCCCGTCGTTCCGCCGCACGCGAAGAATTGACCGCAGCCTTCCCGCGCAATAGAGCCGGCACCGGGCACCCATAGCTCAGCAGGATAGAGCATCAGATTCCTAATCTGGGGGCCACTGGTTCGAATCCAGTTGGGTGCACCATTTCCAGACAACGGCAGCGATATCTGCCCGGTCAGCTGCTCATTTCGCTATCGAAATGACTTTTGACCATATCGCGCAAGCTGTCCATGTCGCTGTCCAGCTTGATCGCAGAGCCCAGGTCAGGCTGGCCCGGCCATCCCGCGTCGGCGATCGTCAGGCCTGCGGCCGTGCGGCTGCCTTCGTAGCGGGGGATGACGTGGAAATGGACGTGGGGGTCTACCATCATCAGCATCAGATAGTTGATCTTGTCATAGCCCACCGCCTTGGCCAGCGCTGTCTCGATCGTAGCGGTGACGGTCTTGAGTTCGGCATGCGCTGCCGCGGGCAGGTCGCCGAATGCCGTGGCGTCGCTTCGCGCGGCAAGCACCAGTGATCCCAGCGTGGGCTGGCTCGGCCGCAACAGCACCAGCCAATGATCGAACTGCGCCACCAGCGTGGCGGGATAGCCGAATTTTTCGATCGTCGCGTTCATGCCTGTCCCTCCGCTTCGTCCATCCAGCTGACGATCGGTCGCCCCGACCGCGCCTGGCCATAGGCCTGCGCCAGTCGCACAGCATGAACGATCAGCGATATGATCGTCCACCACGCCAACGCGACAAGCCCGATGTCCGGCCGCCCGAACAGCAGGGCCACGAACAGGATCACCATATTGGGATTGCGTCGGGCCGTGATCAGGCGGAATTGGCTGTCGAACCGGCGCCAGACATGGATGTCCATCTTGAAGTCCTTGAGGAACATGCCTTCTATCAGCCGTTGCAGCACATAGCCGGCAACGACCGCCGTCATGACGAAGGCGAAGGTCGTGCCTGGCAGTTGCAGCCCCCAATAGGCGAGGCCGGTGCCCCAAAAATACCACCAGAAGGGCGGATGGACGAGGTCGACGCCATGGTCGATCACATTGCCCCATTTGGACGAGGTTATGGTGCATCGGGCGAGTTTGCCGTCGACCGTGTCCAGCACCATGAAGATGAAGCCGGAAAGAAACCCGGTCCAGTAGAGACCTTTTGCAAAAAGAAAGGTCGCCAACAGACAGAGGCTGACGCCGATCACCGACACCATGTTGGGCGTCATGCGCAATTGCGCGGCGATCCGGGTCAGCACCAACGCTAGTTCGGGCCAGAGATATTTGGTGAGGAGGTCGGTCACGCCCTTATATGCGCCGAAATAGCTGCGGCGCTCGATCTCGCGCCGACTGGCTGGCGTCAGTTCACGCACCATCGGCTGCTCCAGCTTGCGCAACTGGCGATTGTAGAGCCGCCGCCCGTCCGACAGGTCGATGATGTGGGGCGCGCGCAATGGATCGGCGCCCTGCGCTACCTGTCCAACGATCGGCGCCTCTCCCCAGGTGAACAGCGTTCCGGGCGCTTCCAGCGCGAGCGTCAGCAGCAGCGGATCGAAGGCGTAGGTCAGATTGAAGAGCAGTTCGTGCCCGTTCGCCAACCGGCGGCCATTCTTTGCCGCGCTTTCCGCCATGCGGCGATTGCGTTCGGCGTTGGGCATGCCCCAGATCGGAGTCGCATTCTCGCCGATCAGCCGAACCGGCCCCAAAGATGTGGACAGAAGCTGGCTCATGCGGCGCCCTTCAGAAAATCGAGGATGATGTCAGCCTGGCGATGCGAGGCGGGGATGGGGGATAGGTCGATGGAATCGCGCATGGCTGCTTCCTGTAGCGCCAGGAAGCGGGGCTGCAAGCCGGCGGCCTGGGCAAGCGCGGTCGGCAAGGCGTCGGCTGCTTCGATGATCTGCCCCAGGCGCCAATGGGCAAAATCCTCGCCCGACGCGTCGCGGCGGTCGAGATTGAGAAAGATGCAAGGGCGCGGCTCGATCAGAAACTCATAGACCTGGCTCGATACGTCACCCAGATAGACGTCGGCGCTGACCGTGTAGCTCATATCGATCGAGTGGCGACTGCCCATGTCCACGCGGATGTGCGGCGCGTTGCTGACGATCGGAGGCACGCGCTGCGCCAATTTCGCGTGGGGGGCGATGATGACGTTCCAGTCCTCAAGCGATTCCAGCGCCGCCAGCACGGCAGGACCATGGTTGACCCAGGACGACAGTGCCGCATCAAAATGCGGATTATAGAGCAGCACCGGCTTGTCATCAGAGAAGAAGCGCCGCCTCTGCGCCTTAAGCTCGAACTTGGCATAGCCGCCGATGCGCACATTGTCCGTCGTTCCAAGGCCGCGCGCAATGAGTCGGCGTTTGTCCTTGTCGCCGCCAACCAGCGTCAGATCAAAGTCGGCGTGGCGCTTCTTGTAACCACCTTCGCGATCGCCCGCGCCATGCTTCATATGAATCATAAGGGACGCGAAACCTGGTACATGACGAAGCCAGGCGCTGCTGATCTCGGTCGTGACGATCACGGGGAAGCGCAGGATGCGGCGGTGATTGAGCAGCAGGGTCGCAAGGCGCGAAGGTTGGTGAAACAGCGAATCCCGCCGCGACGGGGGGCGGCGAAGGCGAACTCTGGCAAGCCGCGCGTCGGGGTCGTAGCTGCCGATCAGGTCCAGCAAATGGTCGGATGGCGAGAGTACGCTGACTCGCACGTCTGGGCGCCGCGCCAACTCAAGCGCCGCGGGCAGCCAGTGATACATCTGATGCGCTTCTGCGATCGCAAGAAAGGCGATGTCGGTCGGCAAACGGGCTATCCACTCAGTGACAGGGCGCACGCACCGGATGTGCGCATATGGGTCGCCCTAGCGTGGCCGGCAAAGGAAGCAAGCCGCCCCGGCATGATTTGCGAGCCCATTGCAACAAGGGTTTTGGGGAGAAACATGACCCACAACGCTGGACCTTTGCGGAATTTTTGCTATTCGGGCCGCGACCCGAGACACATTCCCGAAGAGGCTCGAAGAGCGATGGCCGAATTTGCGTTGCCCAAAAACAGCAAGATCAACGGCAAGGGCGTGACCCATAAGGCGCCCGAGGGCGCTACCAATGTCCGCAGCTTCAAAGTCTATCGCTACGATCCCGACTCCGGCCAGAATCCGCGCTACGACACGTTCGAGGTTGATCTGGACCAGTGCGGCCCGATGGTTCTCGATGCGCTGCTCAAGATCAAGAATGAATATGATCCGACGCTGACCTTCCGCCGGTCCTGCCGCGAGGGTATTTGCGGTTCCTGCTCGATGAACATGAACGGCAAGAACGGCCTGGCCTGCACCACCGCGATCGATGAATGCGCGGGCAAGCAGGTGCAGATCACTCCGTTGCCGCACATGGATGTCATCAAGGATCTGGTGCCGGACTTCACGCATTTCTACGCGCAATACAACAGCATTAAGCCGTGGCTGCAAACCGTCAGCCCGCCGCCCAGCGGCAAGGAGCGGCTCCAGTCCCCCGCCGACCGCGAAAAGCTCGATGGCCTCTATGAGTGCATCCTGTGCGCCTGCTGCTCGACCAGCTGCCCCAGCTACTGGTGGAACAGCGACAAGTTCCTCGGCCCCGCCATCCTGCTTCAGGCCTATCGCTGGCTGGCCGACAGCCGCGACGAATATACCGGCGAGCGCCTGGACGAGCTGGAAGATCCCTTCCGCCTCTATCGCTGCCACACCATCATGAACTGCGCCAATGTCTGCCCCAAGGGGCTCAGCCCGGCTAAGGCGATCGCCGAAACCAAGAAGATGATGGTCGAACGGCAGCTGTAAGTTGACGAGCGACGGCGTAGGCGGCGGTCAACCGCTAAGCGAAGGCAAATGGGCGGGTTGGGCGGCCTGGTCCGATCCGCACCCCGACACCTTTTTGCAAGCGATCGGGCGGGGTTATATGCGGGCGGACGGGCCAACGCGCGCTCGCGTCGCCCTGGAAACGCGCTCCAGTCACCGCAACCGGCTCGATACGCTGCACGGCGGATTTCTCGCGGCCTTTGCCGATCACGCCTATTTCGGCGCCCTGTGGATCATGGGGCATGAGGCGCAGATCAATGGCGTAACCATTGATCTTAGCATGCAATATCTGGGTTTAGGGAAGGTGGGGCCTGATCTGATCGCCCTAGTGGAGATTTTGCGCGAAACCGACCGTCTCTTCTTCCTGCGACTGCTGATGACGCAAAATGGGGAGGCGATAGCCGCTTCAGCGGCAACTATCCGGAAGGCGCCAAAGCCGCAGTGACGACCATTCTCGCCCGCTATGACGCGCTGGTGAAGTCCGGCGAACTCCGGCCCGATGCCGATCAACGCGCCGCAGCGGAGCGGCTTGGGCGGATGCAACAGGATCTGGAAGCGACCCCGGCCCGCGGGTCGACCTTATGGAAATTGCTGCGCAAGCCGCCCGATCCGCCGCGTGGCCTTTATATGTGGGGCGGCGTCGGACGGGGCAAGTCGATGCTGATGGACCTGTTCTTCGACACGGTGCAGGTCAAACGCAAGAAGCGCGCCCATTTCCACGAGTTCATGCTCGACGTGCATGCCCGTCTCGCCGAAGCGCGCAAGTCGGAAACGGGCGACCCGATCCCGCCGGTGGTCGATTCGCTGGCGGAAGAGGCGCGGCTGCTGTGTTTTGACGAAATGGTCGTCAACAACATGGCGGATGCGGCGATCATGTCGCGCCTTTTCGCCGGACTGCTCGACAAGCGCGTGACCGTCGTCACCACGTCGAACCGTGTGCCAGACGATCTTTACAAGGACGGCCTCAACCGTCAGCTCTTCCTTCCTTTCATCGACCTTATCAAGGCGAAGCTGGATGTGATGAGCCTGAACGGTCCGACCGATTATCGGCGGGACCGGCTGGGCGATGCGCAGCTTTGGCATTGTCCAAACGGGCCGGAGGCGGCCCGAGCCCTCTCCGACGCCTTTTTCCGCCTAACCGATTTCTCGGTGGAAGATCGCGCAAAGGTCCCGGCCGAGGATATCGCCGTTCAGGGCGGCCGGACCCTGCATGTGCCCAAAAGCTTGAAGGGCGTCGCTGTCTTTTCATTCAAGCGATTATGCGCAGAAGCGCGGGGCGCGCCTGATTATCTGGCGATCGCGCGCAAATATCATACGGTGATCATCGTCGGGATTCCGGTGCTCGGGCCGGAAAAGCGGAATGAGGCAGCCCGCTTTGTCACTTTGATCGACTCGCTCTACGAATATAAGGTGAAACTGCTCGCTTCGGCGGACGCGTCACCGGAACGGCTATACCCTACAGGCGACGGCGCTTTCGAATTCGAACGCACCGTATCGCGGCTGCTAGAAATGCAGTCGGACGACTATCTGGCGTTGGGCCACGGTCCCAAATGACCCGCACGGGCCGCCGCAGTCCCAACCTCCACCTGCCGCAGCCCGGCGGAACTCTTCTTCAAATCGCAACTTCATAACCGGAAACAGGCCGGGCGCCCCCGAGGAGGAAGGGCGCCCGGCAGGGTAGCTCTGCAGGGAAGGCTCGCGGCCAGGGTAGGAGCCGACGAGCGACAGGCTGTGCGACTCCAACTAATGCAATTGCGAACTAATTGCAAAGATAATTTCTGATCGGCGGTTATCGCAGGTTGAAACCCCTGCGGGAAGGGCGTAGGCGAGCCAGCAATTCCAGTAATCATGACTTGGAGGATGACAGCTTATGGCCCGTAAAAAGATAGCGCTCATCGGCGCTGGCAATATCGGCGGTACGCTCGCCCATCTGGCGGCGCAGAAGGAACTGGGCGATATCGTCCTCTTCGACATCGCTGAAGGTATTCCCCAGGGCAAGGCGCTTGATCTGTCGCAGTGCGGCCCGGTGCAGGGCTTCGATGCAGCCATCACGGGCACCAATGATTACAAGGATATCGAAGGCGCAGACGTCATCATCGTCACCGCCGGCGTGCCCCGCAAGCCGGGCATGAGCCGCGACGACCTGCTCGGCATCAACCTCAAGGTCATGAAGGCCGTGGGTGAGGGCATCAAGCAATATGCCCCCGACGCGTTCGTCATCTGCATCACCAACCCGCTCGACGCGATGGTGTGGGCGCTGCGCGAATTTTCGGGACTGCCCCATAACAAGGTCGTCGGCATGGCCGGGGTGCTCGACTCGGCGCGCTTCTCGACCTTCCTCGCTTGGGAATTTGGCGTATCGGTCCGCGACGTCACCAGCTTCGTGCTGGGCGGCCATGGCGATACGATGGTCCCCGTGGTCGAATATTCGACCGTCAAGGGCATTCCCGTTCCCGACCTCATCAAGATGGGCAAATCGACCCAGGAGCGTATCGACGCCATCGTCAAGCGCACCGCCAATGGCGGCGGCGAAGTCGTGGGTCTGCTCAAGACCGGTTCGGCCTTCTATGCGCCTGCCGCGTCGGCCATCGCCATGGCGGAAAGCTATCTTGGCGACCAGAAGTGCGTGCTGCCCTGCGCCGCTTATCTTGACGGCCAGTACGGCGTCGATGGCCTCTATGTCGGCGTGCCGGTCAAGATCGGCAAGGATGGCGTCGAGGAAGTGATCGAGATCGAACTCAACGAGCAGGCGAAGGCCGGGCTTCAGGTGTCGATCGACGCGGTCAAGGACCTGCTGACCGCGTGCAAGGGCATCGACAGTACGCTCGCCTGATCGACTGAAATTTTCCAGCCCGCCCCGGTATGTGTGCAGCCGGCGGCGGGCTGCTTTTCATAAACTGCCACGTCACAGACGAAAAGGGACACGCATGTCCATTCTGGTGAACAAGAATACCAAGGTCATCACCCAGGGTATGACCGGCGCGACCGGCACTTTCCACACCGAACAGGCGCTGGCCTATGGCACGCAGATGGTCGCGGGCGTGACCCCTGGCAAGGGCGGCACGACCCATATCGGCCTGCCCATGTTCGACACCGTCGCGGAAGCCAAGTCGAAGACCGGTGCGGACGCCTCCGTCATCTATGTCCCGCCGCCGTTCGCTGCGGACTCGATCCTTGAGGCCGTCGACGCGGAAATCCCGCTGATCGTGTGCATCACCGAAGGCATCCCGGTTCTGGACATGGTGCGCGTCAAGCGCGCGCTGTCGGGTAGCAAGTCGCGCCTCATCGGCCCCAACTGCCCCGGCGTCCTGACGCCCGACGAATGCAAGATCGGCATCATGCCCGGCAGCATCTTCAAGAAGGGCAGCGTCGGCGTCGTGTCGCGCTCGGGCACGCTGACCTATGAAGCCGTGTTCCAGACCTCGAACGCGGGCCTGGGCCAGACCACGGCCGTCGGCATCGGCGGCGACCCGGTCAACGGCACCAACTTCATCGACGTGCTGGAACTGTTCCTAGCCGACGACGCCACCGAATCGATCATCATGATCGGCGAAATCGGCGGCGACGCGGAAGAGCAGGCTGCCCAGTTCCTGATCGACGAGGCCAAGAAGGGCCGCAAGAAGCCGATGGCCGGCTTCATCGCGGGCCGCACCGCGCCTCCGGGCCGCCGCATGGGCCATGCCGGCGCGATCGTGTCGGGCGGCAAGGGCGACGCGGAAAGCAAAATCGCGGCGATGGAAGCGGCGGGCATCAAGGTCGCTGCCAGCCCGTCGGAACTTGGCTCCACGCTGGTCGAGGTCTTGAAGGGGTAAGATTACTCCTACATATGGATGCGGTCGGGCTGCACCCCGACCGCATATTCTCCCGCTTCCGCGACTGCACGCGGCGCAGATGGGATAGACGATGGGATACGAGAACCAGGATTTCGAAATCGAGCGCGGGCCGAGCTGGGCACGCGACAATTGGCCGCTGACGGATACGGACGATCTGACCGGCGCGCTGGACCCCACGCAGATGCAGGTGGCTGTCAAGGCCGCCGCCAAGGCGCAGGGCAAGGCCGTATCGGACGCTGATATCACGGCCGCCGCGGAAGACAGCATCCGTGCGATGATGCTGATCCGGACCTATCGTGTGCGTGGTCATCTGGCTGCCAATCTCGATCCGCTGGGCCTCGTTCATCGCGACCTGCCGGCGGATCTGACGCCGGAATATCACGGTCTCACCGACCTCGACAAGAAAATCTACCTCGGTGGCTCGCTCGGCCTGCAATATGCGACTGTGCGCGAGATCGTCGCCATTCTGCGGCAGAATTACTGCGGCAATGTCGGCCTTGAATATATGCACATCGCCGATGTCGAGGAACGCCGCTTCCTTCAGGACCGGATGGAAGGCAAGGACAAGGAAATCCACTTCACGCCCGAGGGCAAGAAGGCGATCTTGGCCAAGGTCATCCAGGCCGAACAATATGAGAAGTTCCTGGGCCGCAAATATGTCGGCACCAAGCGCTTCGGCCTCGACGGCGGGGAATCGATGATTCCCGCGCTGGAAGCGGTCATCAAATATGGCGGTTCGACCGGCGTGCGCGAAATCGTGTTCGGCATGGCGCATCGCGGCCGCCTCAACGTGCTGGCCAATGTCATGGCCAAGGGCTTCCGCGTCATTTTCCACGAATTTTCGGGCGGCACCGCCAATCCCGAAGATGTCGGCGGCTCGGGCGACGTCAAATATCACCTCGGCACCTCCACCGATCGCGAGTTCGACGGGATCAAGGTGCATATGTCGCTGGTCCCCAACCCTTCACATCTCGAAACTGTCGATCCGGTGGTGCTGGGCAAGGTCCGCGCGCAGCAGACCTTCCGCGACGATCTGGAAAAGCATGAGGCCGTGCTGCCCGTGCTGATCCATGGCGACGCGGCGTTCGCGGGGCAGGGTATCGTCTGGGAATGCCTCGGCTTTTCGGGCATTCGCGGCTATAATACCGGCGGCTGCATCCATTTCGTCGTCAACAATCAGGTCGGCTTCACCACCTCGCCGCAATTCGCGCGGTCCTCGCCCTATCCCAGCGATGTGGCCAAGGGCGTTCAGGCGCCGATCCTGCACGTCAATGGCGACGATCCCGAAGCCGTTACCTTCGCCTGCAAGCTGGCGATCGAATATCGCCAGACCTTCCATCGCGACATCGTGATCGATATGTGGTGCTATCGCCGTTTCGGTCATAATGAAGGCGACGAGCCCTCGTTCACCCAGCCGCAAATGTATGCGAAGATCCGTCAGCATCCGCCGGTCAGCGACGTCTATTCGTCGCGGCTGAAAGCCGAAGGCGTGGTCGATGATGATTTCGTGGCGCAGGCGACCGGCGAATTCGTCAACCATCTCGAAGAAGAGTTTGAGGCGGCCAAGAGCTACAAGGCGAACACCGCCGACTGGTTTGCGGGCCGCTGGTCGGGCCTGCACAAGCCAGCCGACGCCGAAACCGCGCGCCAGACGGTGGAAAGCGGGGTCAGCCAGAAGCTGTTTGACAGCCTCGGCCGCACGCTCACTACCATTCCCGAAGGGCATAATGTCCACAAGACGCTGAAGCGTGTGCTGGATGCCAAGGCGGAGATGTTCAAGTCGGGCGCGAATTTCGACTGGGCGACCGGCGAGGCGCTGGCCTTCGGCTCGCTTCTCTCGGAAGGCTATGGCGTGCGCCTGTCGGGCCAGGATTCGGGTCGCGGCACCTTCAGCCAGCGTCATGCGGTGTGGGTCGATCAGGACAGCGAAAACAAATATATTCCGCTGTCCACCGTCCCCCATGGCCGGTTCGAGGTGCTGGACAGCCCCCTCTCCGAATATGGCGTTCTGGGCTTCGAATATGGCTTCGCACTGGCCGATCCCAAGAGCCTGGTGCTCTGGGAAGCGCAGTTTGGCGATTTCGCCAACGGCGCGCAGATCATCTTCGACCAGTATATCGCGTCGTCGGAAAGCAAATGGCTGCGCGCCAACGGCCTCGTCTGCCTGCTACCGCACGGTTATGAAGGGCAGGGGCCGGAGCATAGTTCGGCGCGTCTGGAACGCTTCCTGCAACTATGCGCGGAAGGCAATATCCAGGTGGCGAACATCACCACCCCGGCGAATTATTTCCACGTCCTGCGCCGGCAGATGCTCCGCAGCTTCCGCAAGCCGCTGATCATCATGACGCCCAAGTCGCTGCTGCGGCACAAGTCGGCGGTCAGCAAGGCGGAGGACTTCCTGGGCGAAACGCACTTCAAGCGCATCCTGTCGGACCCCAATGGCGCGGCGGATCACGACACGAAGCGGCTCGTCCTGTGTTCGGGCAAGGTCTATTATGATCTGGCCGAAGCGCGCGATGCCGCGGGCGATAGCGATACCCAGATCGTGCGGATTGAGCAGATCTATCCCTTCGCCACGGAGGCGCTGGCCAAGCGCATCGCACGGATGACCAATCTCGAGGATGTCGTCTGGTGCCAGGAAGAACCGCGCAACAATGGTGCTTGGTTCTTTGTCGAGCCCTTTGTCGAGGAAGCGCTGGCGATGGCCGGCAAGGCGCCGATGCGCGCGCGTTATGCCGGCCGCAAGGCGTCGGCCTCGCCGGCCACCGGCCTTGCCAAGCGCCATGTTGCCGAACAGGGCGCCCTCGTTGCCGATGCGCTGGGCCACAGCGTTCGTGAAGAAATCCGCCGCCAGAAGAAAGGCTGAGTCAAGCTCATGGCTACCGAAGTCAAAGTCCCCACGCTGGGCGAATCCGTTACCGAAGCAACCGTTGGCCAGTGGCTGAAGAAGCCCGGTGAGGCCGTGAAGGCGGACGAGCCGATCGTCAGTCTGGAAACCGACAAGGTCGCGGTCGATGTGCCTGCGCCCGCCGCCGGCACGATGGGTGACATTGTTGCCAAGGAAGGCGACACGGTCGAGGTGGGCGCGCTTCTCGCCTATGTGAACGAAGGCGCCGCCGCCGCTCCGTCGCCCGCGTCGGCGCCCGCCGCCAAGGCCGAAGCCGCCACCCCCGCGCCGAGTGCGTCGACACCGGCGCCCGCGCCCGCTGCTGCCGATGAGGAAGGCGAGGGCGGCAACCTCACGCTGTCGCCTGCCGTGCGCCGCCTGGTGCTGGAACATGGCCTTGACCCGAGCAAGATCAAGGGTTCGGGCAAGGATGGCCGCCTGACCAAGGATGACGTCATGGCCGCCGTCGATGCCGGAACCGCCAAGGCTGCCTCCACCGGCGCCGAGGCCGCGCCGGCCGAAGCCGCGCCCGCTGCCGGCCCCAGCCGTAAGCAGGAACGCGTCAAGATGACCCGCCTGCGCCAGACGGTCGCCAAGCGCTTGAAGGAAGCGCAGAACAACGCTGCGCTGCTCACCACCTTCAACGATGTCGACATGACCAACGTCATCGAGGCGCGGACGAAGTATAAGGATCTCTTCGAAAAGAAGCATGGCGTGCGCCTCGGCTTCATGGGCTTCTTCACCAAGGCCGTGTGCATGGCGCTCAAGGATATTCCTGGCGTCAACGGTCAGATTGAGGGCGACGAGATCGTCTATAACGACTTTGCCGACATCTCGGTCGCGGTATCCGCGCCCACCGGCCTTGTCGTCCCTGTCATCCGCAATGCCGAAAGCCTGAGCGTTGCGCAGATCGAAAAGACGATCGGCGACTTCGGCAAGAAGGCCAAGGATGGCAAGCTCACCATGGAAGATATGAAGGGCGGCACCTTCACTATCTCTAATGGTGGCGTGTTCGGTTCGCTGATGTCGACGCCGATCATCAACCCGCCCCAGTCGGCGGTGCTGGGCCTCCACCGTATCGAGGACCGCCCGGTCGTTCGCGATGGCCAGGTTGTCGTCCGCCCGATGATGTATCTCGCACTGAGCTACGATCACCGCCTGATCGACGGTCGCGAAGCGGTCACGTTCCTCGTCGCTGTGAAGAATGCGATTGAGGATCCCACCCGCCTGCTGATCGACCTTTAAGGTCGGCCATTGGTCCGTTGGGGCTGCGCCTGTCGACGCCCTGTCCTTTCTGTTTTCAGAAGGACCAAAGAAGAAGTAATGCCCTTCGACAGGTTGGAGCGAGACATGCAACTCGCTCCAAGGGCGAACGGAGATTGGTATGGCAGAGTTCGATTATGACGTTCTGGTGATCGGCGCTGGGCCGGGCGGCTATGTCGCAGCGATCCGCGCAGCGCAGCTCGGCCTCAAGACCGCTTGCGCGGAAAGCCGGGAGACGCTGGGCGGCACCTGTCTCAATGTTGGCTGTATCCCGTCCAAGGCGATGCTGCACGCCTCGGAACTCTATGACGAGGCTGCCAATGGCATGCTGGCCAAGCTGGGCGTCAAGATCGATGCGATGAGTCTGGACCTTGCTACCATGCAGGGCCAGCGCACCGACGCGGTCAAGGGGCTGACCGGCGGCATCGAATTTCTGTTCAAGAAGAACAAGGTCACCTGGCTTAAGGGACTTGCAAGCTTCACAGGCGCGAACAGCGTCGAAGTCGGTGGCGAAAAGGTGACGGCCAAGAATATCGTCATTGCCACCGGGTCTTCGGTCACGCCCTTGCCCGGCGTGACGATCGATAATGCAGGTGGCAAGATTGTCGATTCCACCGGTGCGCTCGAACTGGACAAGGTTCCCGGGCATCTGGTGGTCGTCGGCGGCGGCGTCATCGGTCTTGAGATGGGCAGCGTCTGGCGCCGCCTGGGGGCGAAGGTGACGGTCGTCGAATATCTCGATCAGATCCTGCCTGGCATGGACGGCGAAGTCCGCAAGGAAGCCAACAAGATTTTCAAGAAGCAGGGCTTTGAATACAAGCTTGGCACCAAGGTAACGGGCGCGGAAGTCGTTGGCGATGGGGTCAGGCTCACGGTCGAGCCGGCCGCTGGCGGCGAAGCCGAAACGATCGAGGCCGATGTCGTGCTGGTGTCGATTGGTCGCCGGCCCAACACGGAAGGCCTTGGCCTCGACAAGATCGGGCTGGAAGTCAACCAGCGCGGTCAGATCGAGACGGATCATGACTTCGCGACTAAGGTGCCTGGCGTATGGGCGATCGGCGACGTCGTTCCGGGGCCAATGCTTGCGCACAAGGCGGAGGATGAAGGCATCGCCGTTGCCGAGAATATCGCGGGCATGACCGGCATCGTGAACCATGACCTCATTCCGTCGGTCGTTTACACCAAGCCGGAAATCGCAGGCGTGGGCCTTACCGAAGACGCCGCCAAGGAAAAGGGCGCGGTCAAGGTCGGCAAGTTCCCGATGATGGCCAACAGCCGGGCCAAGACCAATCATGAGCCCGAAGGCTTTGTGAAGATCATCGCCGATGCGGAAACCGATAAGGTTCTGGGCGTCTGGATCATCGCGGTGCCCGCCGGCACGATGATCGCGCAGGCTGTTCAAGCCATGGAATTCGGCGCGTCGAGCGAAGACATCGCCTATACCTGCCATGCGCATCCTACGCATAGTGAAGCGATCAAGGAAGCGGCGATGGCCGTGACCGGCAAGCCCATCCACATGTGATCGGCCGGCATTCCGTCGACCAAGCGAAAAGGCCTCCATTCGGGGGCCTTTTCTATATGGGGATCAGCCTTCGATCCCACCCTTCGCAGTGCAATAATCTGTGAAAGGGTCTGGTCGTTCGGGGGGTAAGTGGTTACATGGGCCGCCACGAATCCCCATGGGGCGCGCCCGCCGTCCCGCAGCAGAAAGTGGCTTTCACATGGACATCCGCCTTGGCCTCACCTTTGACGACGTGCTGTTGCAGCCCGCCGAATCCGATGTGTTGCCGAGCCAGGCCGATACCAGCACGCAGGTCACGCGCGGGATAAAGCTTAACATCCCGATCCTGTCGTCGGCCATGGATACGGTGACGGAAGCCGACATGGCGATCGTCATGGCGCAACTGGGCGGGATTGGCGTGTTGCACCGCAATCTGACGGTCGAGGAACAGGCCGATGCCGTCCGGGCGGTGAAGCGGTTCGAAAGCGGCATGGTCGTCAATCCCATCACCATCCTGCCGACCGCTACGCTCGCCGACGCGCAGATGCTGATGCAGCGGCACAAGATCAGCGGCATTCCGGTGGTCGAGGAATCGGGCAAGCTGGTCGGCATCCTCACCCATCGCGACGTGCGGTTCGCTGAAAATCCCGCTCAGCGGGTTAGTGAATTGATGACGAAGGACAATCTTGCCACCGTCAAGGCGGGCGTCAGCCAGGATGAGGCGCAACGGCTGCTGCACCAGCGCCGGATCGAAAAGCTGCTCGTCGTGGATGAGGCCTATCACTGCGTTGGCCTCATCACCGTCAAGGATATCGAAAAGGCCGTCACCTATCCGCAGGCCACGAAGGACGCGTCGGGCCGCCTGCGCGTCGCTGCCGCCTCCACCGTGGGTGAAACCGGTCTGGAGCGCAGCAAGGCGTTGATCGATGCGGAATGCGACCTCATCGTCATCGACACTGCGCATGGCCATAGCAAGCAAGTGTCGGCCGCGGTCGAAGCGGTCAAGAAACTGTCCAACCATGTTCAGGTGGTCGCCGGCAATGTCGCGACCGCCGAGGCGACCAGGGCGCTGATCGGCGCGGGCGCGGATTGCGTAAAGGTCGGCATCGGCCCGGGTTCCATCTGCACCACCCGCGTCGTTGCCGGCGTCGGTGTCCCACAGCTCACAGCGGTCATGGACTCGGCCGAGGAAGCGGCCAGGCATGGCGTGCCTGTCATCGCGGACGGCGGTTTGCGCACCTCAGGCGATGTCGCCAAGGCGCTGGCAGCCGGCGCTGGCTGCGTCATGGTGGGATCACTGCTGGCGGGCACGGCTGAGGCGCCGGGCGAAACCTTCCTCTATCAGGGCCGCGCCTATAAAAGCTATCGCGGCATGGGCAGCGTCGGCGCGATGGCGCGCGGCAGCGCCGACCGCTATTTCCAGGCGGATATCAAAGACCAGATGAAGCTGGTGCCCGAAGGGATTGAGGGTCAGGTGCCGTTCAAGGGGCCAGCCAAGGATGTCATTCACCAGCTCGTTGGCGGCGTGAAGGCGGCGATGGGCTATACCGGCAGCCGCACGATCAAGGATTTGCAGGAGCGCGCCCGCTTCGTGCAGATCACCAATGCGGGACTGTCGGAAAGCCATGTCCATGACGTCACCATTACGCGCGAAGCGCCCAACTATCCGACGCGTTGATTGTCCTTCCATTCCCCTCCCTTCCAAGGGAGGGGCAGGGGGTGGGGCACGAGCAAAGTGAGCATCTCCCGACCCTTTTTGCGCACGGATAAGGTGGAGTAACGCATGACACCCTCCGCCCGCATCCAGGCTGCGATCGAGCTGCTGGACGCCATCATCGCTGCTGCGCGCGATGGCGGTCCTGCCGCCGACACTCTCATCGCCCGCTATTTCAAGGAACGGCGCTATGCCGGGTCGCGCGATCGCCGGGCCGTGCGCGATCATGTCTATGATGCGATCCGCCGCGCGGCGGAGCGTCCGGACACGGGCCGGGTGGCAATGATCGGTCTGACGCAGGACCAGCCGGCGCTCGCCGCCTTGTTCGATGGGTCGCCTCACGCGCCGCTGCCGATCGAGCCGGGCGAGGCGGGGGCGCTGGCCTGCGCTGTTCCCGGCTGGCTCCGGCCATTGCTCGCTGCGCCGGTCGAGCAAGATGCGCTGCTGGGCCGCGCCCCGGTCGACCTGCGCGTCAATCGCCTCAGGGCCACACCGGCGCAGGTCGCGCCCCTGCTGCCGGACGCCACAGCCATTTCCGGCCTTCCCGACGCACTGCGTCTGCCCGAAGGCTGGCCGGTGGAGCAGCATCCGGCGTGGCAGGACGGCCTTGTCGAAGTGCAGGATGCCGGCAGCCAGTGGATCGCGGCCGCCTGCGTCGCGCAGCCCGGCATGACGGTCGTTGACCTGTGCGCCGGGGCGGGTGGCAAGACGCTGGCGCTGGCCGCGGCGATGGCGGGGCAGGGCAGGCTGATCGCGGCCGACACCATCCGGTCGCGTCTGGCGCGACTGGAACCCCGCGCTGAACGCGCTGGCGCGACCTTCATCGACACGCTGCTGCTGGACCAGAGCCATGAGGCGCGGGGACTTGCACACTTGCAGGAACAGGCGGACGTGGTGCTGGTGGACGCGCCCTGTTCAGGAACCGGCACCTGGCGGCGCAATCCTGAGGCGCGCTGGCGGCTGACCCCTGCGCGCTTGGACCGACTGGTCGCCGAACAGGCGCGCATCCTTGATTTCGCAGCGCCGTTGGTGCGGCCCGGCGGCCTGCTGGTCTACGCCACCTGCGCGCTCGTCGATCGGGAGGGGCGTGATCAGGTTGCGGCGTTCCTTGATCGCCATGAGGGCTGGATCGCCGAACCGATCGATCTGCCGGTCGGGCGCGCGCATGGCGGCGGGCTGCTGCTGACGCCGGGGCATGATGGCAGCGACGGCTTCTACTTCGCACGGCTGCGGCGTCAGGCGTAAATCATCCCATGGACAAAGCCGTGCAAGTTCGCGACACTTGGACCTTGGACCCGAGCCTGCAATCATCGCCTGAAACATGGCTGGAGAAGATAATGCGTTTCACCCCCGCCTCGATCGCGCTTGCCGCCCTGCTGACGACTGTGTCCAGCGTCGGCTTCAGCCAACGGCCGGACAGTCAGATCAGCCCCCAGTCGGTCGAATGGCAAAAGGCCGGCGAGGCTGCGTGGAAAGCGGGTAATCTGGAGGGCGCGACCGACGCGCTGGAAAGCGCGCTGGCGGTCGATCCGCGAAATCGCGCCGCCTATGTGGCGCTCGCTGAAGTCGCGCGGGCGCAGGGGCTTCAGGGCAAGGCGATCCGCCTTTATAAGGAAGCCTTGCTGCTGGACCCGACTGATGTCGTTGCGTTGGCGGGGCAGGGCGAAGCGATGATGGAAAAGGGCGCGGTCGCCCGCGCCAAGGAGGTGCTGGCGCAGGCGCAAAAGCTCTGCAAGACCGATTGCGCCCCCGTAGGGGACTTGGCCGCCGCCATCCAGAAGGGACCGCCCGCCGTCGCCATGACCAGCAAGGACGCGGTGCCCTCGCCTGAGGCCAAGGCCACCGAACAGCCCTGATAAAGCGGGTCAGACCGTCACGATTTCCGGCAGGATCGCATCCAGCAGCAACATGCCGGCCGGCGTGACCTGAATATGGCTTTCCTGCCGGTCCATCAGTCCGATTTCCATCAGTCGCGCGACCGCCCGGTCATCGACCAGCTGCGAAATCGTAATGCCCGATTCTGACGCGATGCGGCGAAGGTCGACGCCTTCGCGCAGCCGCAGTCCCATCAGCAGCGCCTCGCGCGCGCGATCCTCGTCCGCCAGCGGCTCTTCGCCCTGCGCGCCATGACCGTTGCGCGCGACTGCATTCATCCAGTTTTCCGGCTTTTTGTGGCGGACCGTCGCTTGGCCTGTGCGTCGCCCATGTGCCCCCGGTCCGATGCCGGCATAATCCCCGTAGCGCCAGTAGGTAAGGTTGTGTCGGCTTTCCTGACCCGGTCGGGCGTGATTGCTGATCTCATAGGCAGGAATGCCCGCTGCAACCGTCATGGATTGCGTCAATTCATAGAGAGTCGCGCCATGATCTGGATCGGCAGGCGTCAGCTTGCCCTGCGCCACCAGCGTCGCAAAGCGCGTGCCTGGCTCGATCGTCAGCTGATAGAGCGAGAGATGCCCTGTGCCAAAGCCCAGCGCGCGCGCCAGTTCGGCCTCCCAGTCCGCCTCGCTCTGTCCCGGTCGCGCATAGATCAGGTCGAAACTCACGCGGTCGAACACGCGTTGCGCCGTTGCCAGCGCCGCCAGCCCTTCGTCGACATCATGCGCGCGCCCCAGGAAATGCAGCGCATCATTGTCGAGCGCCTGCAAACCCAGAGATACCCGGTTAACGCCCGCCGCGGCCAGATCGGCAAAGCGCGCCGCCTCCACGGAATTGGGATTGGCCTCCAGCGTGATCTCACTGTCGGGCGCAAGGCCCCATTGGCGATCCGCCGCAGCGATCAGGTCGGCGACCAGTGCGGGCGGCATCAGCGATGGTGTGCCGCCGCCAAAGAAAATCGACGTCAGCGGCCGCCCGCCGGTCAGCGCCGCCTCATGCGCCATGTCCGCAAGCAGTGCGCCGCGCCAGGCATCGACATCAATGCCTTCGCGCACATGGCTGTTAAAGTCGCAATAGGGGCATTTGGACACGCAGAAGGGCCAATGGATATAGAGAGCCAAGGGCTCGGTCGTCGGGGAAGCGACAGGGGGAAGAAATATGGTGTCCGGCATTGCCGCCGCCCTTAGCTGGGAATGCCCGTCAGGGCCAGCAGGGGCCGGCACCCATTCGGTCTATCCTGGCTTTGCCACCATCGACCTGCCGATCGAACCTTACTGGCGGGGTGCGCATTGATCGCCACAAAGGAGAATCTCTCATGGTCCGATCCGCGATGCGTCCGTCCCAAATCATTCTGACCGCGATGGCGATCACCTTGGCGGGATGCAGCGCACCCGGCGATCCGCAGGCGGGAGGGGCCGATAACGCTGCATCCGGCGCTGTTGGCGCGGGAACTGTGTCGGCGGGCGGCGGCGCGCCAGCGCCTGACGCCTCGCTCGATCCGGAATCGGCTAACGCTGCTTCGTCGCCTATCACTACGGCTGCATCGTCGGATCGCACGCCCTTATCCTGTGCGGCAGACATCGGTACGGCGGCGGCAGAGCGATTGGCAAAGACCTGCCGCAATGTGTCGCCCGCTACCCGGCCGCCATGCAACGTCGCCAATAGTTGCGCCATCATGCAGGATGAAATCGCGCGCAGTTGCGCGCTGTTTGACGGAAAGGGAGAGCCGATGGCCGGCTGCGGTCCTGATCCAAAAGGCATGGAAGCGGCCGCCAATGTCGTCAAACGCTATTATGCCGCACTGAACGCCCGCGATTATGATACCGCCTGGCGACAATGGGGCAATGACGGTCCCCCGAACCAGTCGCTGGATCGTTTTCGGGCAGGCTTTGCCGACACCCGATCGACACAGGTGACGATCGGCCGCCTGACGCCTGGAGATGCAGGCGCAGGCTCGGTCTATCAAACCATTCCCGTGAAGGTGGATGCCGTCCTGGCGGATGGCTCTCATCAGCGCTTCGCCGGCAGCTATGTTGTGCGCCGGGTCAATGATATCGACGGCTCCACCGCCGATCAGCGACGCTGGCATATCGATTCTGCGCGCCTCAAAGCCGCGCAATGACGCTTCAGAATACCGCTTTCACCAATTGAGCGAAAGCATGGGCGCGGTGGCTCATGGCGTGCTTGGCGTCGGGGTCCATTTCTCCAAAGCTGATGTCATGCCCATGGGGCTGAAACATCGGATCATAGCCAAAGCCCTTGTCTCCGCGCGGCGGCCAGACGATGGTGCCATCGACCCGACCCTCGAACGCTTCGACATGACCGTCCGGCCAGGCAAGGGCGAGGGCGCAAACGAAATGGGCATCATGGCCGGCATCTGGCCCTTTGGCCGCAATCCCGTCCCAGACCTTCTGCATCGCCAGGTTGAAGTCCTTGTCCGGGCCCGCCCAGCGCGCCGAAAAAAGCCCCGGATCGCCGCCCAGCGCCTCGACACATAGGCCGCTGTCGTCGGCCAGAGCGGGCAAGCCACTCAAGTCCGCCGCCTGCATCGCCTTCAACTCCGCATTGGCGATGAAGGTCGTGCCGGTTTCCTCCGGTTCGGGCAGGTCAAGCGCGCCGGCGGAAATCGGCTCAATGCCATAGGGGCCGAGCAGCGCCGCAATCTCGCGCACCTTGCCCGCATTATGACTGGCGATCACCAGCTTGCCTGGCTGCAATTTGCGGATCGCCTGTTCCTGTCCGAAATCGTCGCTCATAAGTTTTACTATCTCCGTTCACTTCGAGCTTGTCGAGAAGCGGTTTAAGACATTGGTTCTCGACAGGCTCGAACCGAACGTGGGAACGCGCTTACCGCCCGGTGGCCGCGTCCTGCGCTGCGAAGATCTTGGCGCAGCCGATGCGGGCAAGGCGCAGCAGGCGCAACAACTCTTCCTCGTCATAGGCTGCGCCTTCGGCCGTCGCTTGTACCTCGGCGAACTTGCCGTCGCCAGTCAGGATCAGGTTGGCGTCCGTCTCGGCGTTGCTATCCTCGGCATAGTCGAGGTCCAGCACGGGCGTGCCATTGTAGATGCCGCAGCTGATCGCCGCGACCTTCTGGATGATCGGGTCTTGCGTGAGCGCGCCCGAAGCCAGCAGCTTGTCGACCGCAATGCGCAGCGCGACCCACGAGCCGGAAATGGCCGCCGTGCGGGTCCCGCCGTCAGCCTGGATCACGTCGCAATCGACCACGATCTGCCGCTCGCCCAGCGCCTTGAGGTCGACGACCGTGCGCAGCGATCGGCCGATCAGCCGCTGGATCTCCTGCGTGCGGCCCGACTGCTTGCCCTTGGCCGCTTCACGGCTGCCGCGCGTGTGGGTGGCGCGGGGCAGCATGCCATATTCGGCCGTGACCCAGCCCTGGCCCTTGCCGCGCAGGAAGGGCGGCACCTTCTCCTCCACCGACGCGGTGCACAGTACGCGCGTGTCGCCGAAGCTGACGAGGCAGCTTCCCTCGGCATGAATGGTGAAGCCAGGCTCCATGGTGATGTCGCGCATCTGGTCGGGCGCGCGGCCGGAAGGACGCATAGATAATCTCCTTGCATGGATCAGGCTGGCGCGCCCAGCCGGGCCGACACCGCCGATGCGCCAGAAAGCGCACTTGCAGCGTCGCTTAGCGGTCGATGGCGCGACTTGCCAGTGTCCAGCGCGCCATTTGGACGATAAGAGGGGGCATGACGACGAAAAACATGATCGCAGCCGGCCTGATTCTGCTGGCGGGCTGCACGATGGAGAGGGAAGGGCTGGAGCCGCCAAAAGCGCCGGGCGACGTGATCCGCTTCACCGCCGGTCGCTGTTTCGGCGCGTGCCCGACCTACACGGTCCAGGTGTCGCCCGATGGCTCTGGCCTGCTGGAGCCAGAACGCAACACTTCCGTCCCCGGCGCGACCCGCTTCACCTTGTCGAGTGCCCAATATCGCCGGCTGATCACCACGCTGGCGCCGCACCGCCCGCCCACCGGCACGACGCAGCGCATCGCCCATGGCGAAAATTGCGAAACCTTCGCCACCGATCTGCCGGCCTATAAGGTTGAATGGAGCCGGCCTGGCCAGGAGTCGACAAAACTGGAATTCCAGTCGGGCTGCATGGACGCGCGCTATGGCAAGTTAAGGGTCGCTATCGCGTCCGTGCCCAAGATTCTTGACGTCGAACGCATGCTCAACCCGCGTGCGGTAACGCCGTGACGATCTTGAGCGGCGCGATTGCCGCACTTAGATAAGGATCATGTCGGTTATCCCGATCTCTGAATTGAATGATCGCGCGCGCGATGTTTTCCGCCTGGTGGTCGAAAGCTATCTAGGCACGGGCCTGCCCGTGGGCTCGCGCACGATCAGCAAGATGGCGTCCTTGAGCCTGTCGCCGGCCTCCATCCGCAATGTCATGCAGGATTTGGAGGAGCTGGGCCTGCTTGCTGCGCCGCATACTTCAGCCGGACGGATGCCTACCGAAACGGGTTTGCGTCTGTTTGTGGATGGCATGATGCAGGCGGCTGAACCGTCTATCGAGGAACGGCGCGCGATCGAGGCCGGGATTACGGAAAACGGCCCGATCGAAGAGGCTTTGTCCGCCGCCACCGCTACATTGAGCGGCCTGTCTGCCTGCGCCGGCATCGTCATGGTGCCCAAACGCGAACCGGTGCTGCGCCAGTTCGGCTTCGTGCCGCTGAACGCGCGCCAAGCGCTGGCCGTGCTGGTCGGGCAGGATGGATCGGTCGAAAATCGCGTGCTCGACCTGCCCGATGGCGTCAGCCCGGTCATGCTCAATGAAGCGGCGAATTTCATGTCGGCGCGTTTTGTCGGCCTGACCTTGCGCGAAGCGGGCGAGGCGCTTGGCCGTGAAATGGAGGCGGATCGCGGCGCGCTCGACCGGGCCGCTCGCGATCTGGTGGAACGCGGCATCGCTACCTGGTCGCACGACGCTGATGATCGTCCGGTGCTGATCGTGCGCGGGCAGTCCCGCCTGCTCGATGAAAGCATCGCCGCCGACCTCGAACGCGCGCGCCAGTTGCTCGAACAGTTGGAGGGCAAGCAGGAAATTATGGACCTGCTGCGCGGCGCGCTGGCCGGCAGCGCGACCAAAATCTTCATCGGGTCGGAAAACAAGCTCTTTTCCCTGTCGGGTTCTTCCGTCATAGCCGCACCCTATCGTGGCGCGGATGGCCGGGTCGTCGGCGTGGTCGGCGTGATCGGCCCCACGCGCTTGAACTATGCGCGAGTGATCCCCATGGTGGACTTCACTGCACAGACGCTGTCGAGATTGATGAGATGAGCGAAGACAATCAGAATCTGGAAAATACCGAAGTCGTCGATGCCCTGCCCGAAGATGGTGCGCCTTCTGGCGATGCCACGGCCGACCGCATCGCTGCTCTGGAAGCCGAGCTGGCGACCGCCAAGCAGGACATTCTCTATGCCCATGCTGATACGCAGAATGTGCGGCGGCGGCTGGAAAAGGAACTGGCCGACGCGCGCGCCTATGCCGCCACTGCCTTTGCCCGCGACATGCTGTCGGTGGCTGATAACCTGACCCGCGCGCTTGCGGCCATTCCTGCTGACCTGCGTGACGACGAGAAGTTCAAGGGGCTGGTCGTGGGCCTGGAAGCCACCGGGCGCGAGCTGGAAAGCGTGTTCGGTCGCAACGGCATCACCAAGTTGGAATCGGTTGGCCAACCGCTCGACCCCAACAAGCATCAGGCAATGATGGAAGTCCCGTCCTCTGATGCAGAGCCGGGCACTATTCTCGTTGAAATGCAGGCCGGTTATATGATCAAGGACCGCCTGCTGCGCCCTGCCATGGTCAGCGTCGCCAAAAAGCCTGACTGATAAGCTCGGCCTCCCCCTCCAATCGGTAGGGGGAGGCGAGCACGCGCAACGTTATCCTGCCAGTTGTCGATTGGGCGCCCGCCCATTCAGAATGGCGTCGATGTCGCTCTGCGAAATTCCCCAATCGGCAGGGTCGACGTTCGCCAATATTGCGTCGCGCGATAATGTTTCCCCGATCATTACGATCTCATTGTCAATCCACGCCTCCTCACGCGTGGAATAGAAGGCCAGAACCTTTGGACGTGATGCGCGCCGGCCATTGTCCAGCACCACGCCAATCCGGTTCGATCGTAGCTGCACGATCAACCCGACCGGATAGGTGTCAATGCTCTGCATAAAGCTGAACAGCAAAGCCGGATCGAAATGCCCGTCCCAGCTCTGCATTCGGGTGATCGCCTCTACCGGTGTCCAGGCTTCCTTATACGCCCGGTTGGACGTCAGCGCGTCATAGACGTCGCAAATCGCCCCCATGCGGGCGGCGAGGCTGATCTCTGAGCCCGAAAGATTTTCGGGATAACCGCTTCCATCGATTTTTTCATGGTGGTGACGGCATACGTCCAGCGCCAACTCCGGCACGGCGTCGATGTCCTTCAGTAACTCAAAGCCCCGCTCGGCATGCGTGCGCATCAGGCTGAATTCGGCATCCGTCAGCCGCCCGGCCTTGTTAAGCAATGCGTCGGGAACCAGCATCTTGCCGATGTCATGCAACAACCCTGCAGTGCTCAGGTCCGCTATCGTCGCTTCGTCCAATTTTATCTGCCGGCCAAGATTGATCATCAAGGCGCAGACCGCGACTGAGTGCAGATAGGTATATTCGTCCTTGGATTTCAGACGCAACACCTTGAGAAACGCCTGACGGTTCTTCTCGATCATGGTGGTTAAATCCGCCACCACTGCCGTCACAGCGGCACATTGCCCGGCCTTGCCTAGCCGGGCGGCATCGAAAATCTCCCGCATGACCTTCTTGGACCTGTCGGCAACGCGGCTGGCCTCGATCCGTGCCCGTTCCCGGCCATCATCCTGGCGAATGGCGCGCGCGGGCTTTACGGTGGCGGAATTGGTTGAGCGCGATGGAGTCGTGGTCACCGGAGCGATGATCCCAGACGGCTTCAAAGACGCCGGTTCGTCCACATCAAGCCCCTTCGACGTGTCGATGATCAGCCGCTCTATCCCGCTCTGAGCAATGGCGGTCATGTCATCTGCATCGACAAGCAGGAAACGTCCTCGCCAGAAGGGGTGCTTGAACCATGATCCTTCGAAACGATGGATGAACATGCCGATCCGGACCTGATCGCGGAGGATGGATTTGTACATCAGCGGCGAGTCCAACGGCCTGCGGCTGCGGGAACGGTCAGCCGCGCAAAGGTCGGATCACATACGGTTAAACATCTGCTGCGAATGATCAAGCAGTCCGGCTTGGCGATCATATGCCCTCCCAACAGTGGAGGATTAGCACATGCCGGTCAAAAACCCCTTAACGGAGCGGCCTCGCAACCCTTGACTCGCCGCTCCCATCTTGACGACATGCAAATTAAAGATATATCTAGACCTATCAAGATAAGGAATTTGGAATATGCATACTCTATGGACGGCCGATCGCAGTCGCACTCGTTGCAGGCGGAACCATGCCGGCGTAGCTGTCTCATTCGGTGTCGGCTTCGGCGGTCGCGAAGGCCATGCCGGTGGCTTTGGCGGCGATACATTTGGACATCATGGTCTTCGCGGCGGCGGTGGTGGACGAGGCGGCGGCGGGCGCCGGCGGGTTTTTGAAAATGATGCGCTGCGGCTGGTCCTGCTCAAGCTGATCGCCGATGAACCGCGTCATGGCTACGACCTCATCCGCGCGATCGAGGCGCTATCGGGAGAGGTCTATGCGCCTAGTCCGGGGGTGGTCTATCCCACGCTCACATTGCTTTCGGATATGGAATTGATCGTAGAGCAGCCGGGCGAAAGCAGCCGCAAGCGCTTCGCTATCACCGACGCTGGCCATGCCAAGCTCGCGGAAGAAAAGGCCGCACTCGATCAGGCGATGGAGCGGCTCGCTCAGCTCGCCCGCAGGGCGGAGCGCGTCGACCCGGCGCCTGTCCGCCGCGCGATGCACAATCTACGCTTCGCCGTCCAGCAACGGCTTGAAAAGGAAGGGGCCGACAACCAGACCATGTTCGACGTTGCCGCCCTGATCGACGAAGCCGCCAGCAAGATCGAAAGGCTCTGACCCATGACCATTACCGCAACCGTCCCCACCACCAGCGCCAGCCGCTATCTCCAGCAACTGTGCAAACATTGGAGCCACAAGTTCGAGGTCCGGTTTGACACGGATAGGGGGGATATCGCCTTCCCAATGGGGGCGATCCATATGGAGGCCCAGCCCGATGTACTGATTGTCTCCCTGGAACCCAGTCCCGAAGCAGATGTCGGCCGCTTCAAACAGGTCGTTGCAGATCATCTCGACCGCTTCGCCTTTCGCGAAGCGCCGCTCTCTTTCGACTGGCAGTGAAGTAAAGGGGCGGCGTGCCGCCCCCATGGCTTATCCACGCGGAATCCGCCGCGCGCTTGCCAAATGATGGGCGTGGGTGATCGCAACGGCCAAGGCGTCGGCCGCATCAGGCCCTGCAATCCTCGCCCCCGGCAGCAGGCGC
Source organism: Sphingobium soli (assembly GCF_020782245.1). Lineage (GTDB taxonomy): Bacteria > Pseudomonadota > Alphaproteobacteria > Sphingomonadales > Sphingomonadaceae > Sphingobium > Sphingobium soli. The sequence continues at coordinate 120,135 of NZ_JAJGNP010000001.1, read as the reverse complement.
TGCACCATGGCATGGACCTGGTCCTTCGATGCGTTTCCGACACCGACGACGGACTTCTTGACCAGCCGCGCGGCATATTCGCCCACCTCCATGCCCGATCGCGACGCGGCGAGCAGAACCACGCCGCGCGCCTGTCCCAGCTTCAAGGTGGATTGCGGATTGACGTTGACGAACACTTCCTCGACCGCCGCGCCATCGGGGCGGTGCTCCAGGATCAGATCGGTGAGCGCCAAGTCGATCGCCAGCAAACGTGTCGCCAGCGCCATGCCCGCGTCGGTCTTGATCTGACCATTGCCGATATGAGTCAGGCGATTGCCGTCGGCCGCGATCAGGCCCCAACCGGTCGTGCCAAGGCCGGGGTCAAGACCGAGCAGGATCATGATGCAGGGGCGGGTCGGATAGGGACGGCGGCGGGGCGTCTCAGCCCAGCTTCTCCATCACGTCATCCGACACTTCATAATTGCCCCAGACAGTCTGGACGTCGTCATCATCTTCCAGCGTGTCGACCAGCTTCATCAGCGTGCCGGCATTGCTCTCGTCGACCTCGACCGTAGTGGTCGGCCTCCAGGCGAGCTTGGCGCCGTCCGCCTCGCCCAGCTTGGCTTCCAGCGCCTTGGCGACTTGGTGCAGCGCGTCCATCGCGGTCCAGATTTCGTGCTCGTCCTCGTTGGAGGACACATCGTCAGCGCCTGCTTCCAGCGCCGCTTCGAATACAGCATCGGCATCGCCCGCGCTGGCCGGATAGGTGATGAGGCCGAGATGTTCGAAGCCATGGCTAACCGCGCCCGATGCGCCCAGATTGCCGCCATTTTTGGAAAAGGCCGTGCGGACGTTGGTGGCGGTGCGGTTGCGGTTGTCAGTCAACGCCTCGACGATGATGGCAACGCCGCCCGGACCATAGCCCTCGTAGCGCACTTCCTCATAATTCTCCATGTCGCCGCCCGACGCCTTGTCGATCGCGCGCTGGATATTGTCCTTTGGCATCGACTGCGCCTTGGCGGCATTGACGGCCAGGCGCAGGCGTGGGTTCATGTCCGGGTCGGGCATGCCCATCTTGGCTGCGACGGTGATTTCCCGGCTCAGCTTGGAGAACATCGAGGACCGCTTCTTGTCCTGCGCGCCCTTGCGATGCATGATGTTCTTGAATTTGGAATGGCCGGCCACGGCCTTTCTCCCGATAATATCTATGATCCGAAGCGCGCTCTCTAACGAGCGCGCCCCGATCCTGCAATGTCGCAGGCGCTCGTGCCGGTCCGGACAGGCCCGGGGGAAAAGTTACTCCATCCCCAGCGCGGCGAGGTAGGTCTGGAGGATAGCCTCCATTTCCTGCCGGTCGTGCGGCTGCATCTTCCGCAAGCGGACGATCTGGCGCATGATCTTGCCGTCATATCCATTGGCCTTTGCCTCCAGATAGACGTCCTTGATATCGTCGCCGATGCCCTTCTTTTCCTCTTCCAACCGCTCGATGCGCTCGATGAAAAGGCGTAGCTGATCGGCGGCAACGTTGCCCTCGCTCATGGGGTTCTCCGTATGTGAATGTGAATCGGCCGAAAGAATCGGATTGGCGCTCGCCTCTAATGGTTGTCGGCGTTCTTCGCCACACTCTCCTGCATCTTTGCGATCTGGTCGGGCGTGGCTTCGCCCTGATGCTGCGCCTTCCACTGGGCAAAGGGCATGCCGTGGATGATCTCGCGCGCTTCATCCCGGGTCACGTCGCCATGCGCCTGCGCCACCCAGTCGGCCAGGCAGTTGCGGCAGAAGCCCGCCGCCCCCATCAGATCGATATTCTGCACGTCGGTCCGGTGCTGCAAATGCGCCACCAGGCGTCGGAAGGCGGTTGCGGCAACCGCATCGGTGAGTATGGTGTCGGCCATCGGCGATCCTTTTCGCTGAAACTACATCATCCTGTCGTGCAGCACGGATAACCCATAACGACGCGCTGGCAAGGCCAAGGGTCAGGCCCGGCGCGATCATGACGGTCAGGAGAAGACATGACTAAGTTACCGCCCCGCTCGCGAAAGGTGCGCATTCTGGCAACCCTTGGCCCCGCGAGCGATACGCCCGAAATGATCCGGGCGCTTTTCGTCGCCGGGGCCGACGCCTTCCGCATCAATATGAGCCATGGCGCGCATGAGGATCATGCCGCGCGCATTGCCTCCATCCGCGCGCTGGAAAAGGAATTCAACCGGCCGACTACGATATTAGGCGACCTTCAGGGGCCAAAGCTGCGCGTCGGCACCTTCGAAAAGGGCCTTGCCATCCTGGAAAAGGGTGCTGCCTTCGTGCTGGATCAGGACGAAACGCCTGGCGATGCCCGGCGCGTCAATCTTCCCCACCCTGAAATCTACGCGGCGCTGGTTCCTGAAACACGGTTGCTGCTCGACGATGGCAAGCTGGTCCTTCGGGTGAAGGCGGTCAGCGACGATCGTATCGACACCATCGTCGAAGTCGGCGGCACCCTGTCCAATCGCAAGGGCGTCAATGTACCGGACGTCGTCGTGCCGGTGCCCGCGCTGACGGACAAGGATCGCCGTGACCTGAGCTTCGCGGTGGAGCAGGGCTGCGACTGGATCGCGCTCAGCTTCGTGCAACGACCCGAAGACCTCGCCGAAGCGCGCAAGCTGATGGGCGGTCATGGCGCGCTCATGGCGAAAATCGAAAAGCCCTCCGCAGTGCAGCGGCTGGAAGAGATCATCGAACTGGCCGATGGCGTGATGGTGGCGCGTGGCGACCTGGGCGTCGAACTGCCGCCGCAGGCCGTGCCGCCGCTTCAGAAACAGATTGTCGCCACCGCGCGCACGCTGGGACGGCCGGTGGTTGTCGCGACCCAGATGCTCGAATCAATGATCAAGTCGCCATCGCCGACCCGCGCCGAAGTGTCCGACGTCGCAACGGCGGTCTATGATGGCGCCGACGCGATCATGCTGTCGGCCGAGACGGCAGCTGGCGACTGGCCGGTCGAAGCGGTCACGATGATGGACAGCATCGCCCACAGCGTCGAGCGCGATCCGGGCTATCTGGCGCGGTTGCACTTCACGGAGACGCGGCCCGATCCAACCACCGCCGACGCCTTGGCCGAAGCGGCGAGCAGCATCGTCTCGGTCATGGGTGCCAGCGCTATCACCTGCTTCACCTCATCGGGCAGCACCGTCCGCCGGGTCGCGCGCGAGCGGCCATCGGCGTCCATCCTGGCGCTGACGCCGCGATCGGACACGGCGCGCAAGCTCGGCCTGACCTGGGGGGTCCATGCCGTTCGCACCAAGGATATCGGCAATTTCGAGGAGATGATCGGCAAGGCCCGGCGGATGGCGCTGCGTCATGGCATGTCCGAAAAGGGCGGCAAGATCGTCGTGCTGGCCGGCGTTCCCTTTGGCACGCCAGGATCGACGAACGTCCTGCATGTCGCGGCCATTCGCGGCGACGAGCTCAAGGGCCGCGACGAATCGCCATCCTTCTGATGCCTTGGGTTCCGGCGAGAGGGTCTTGCCGGAACCCAAGCGTTGCCATCGGCTTTGACAACGCGAAAAGGCGCCCGATCATCGACCGGGCGCCTTCATAATTCGTTACGCAGCTTCCAAAAGGAAGCGACGATCGTCGTTTAGCCCTGGCGAGCCTTGAAGCGACGATTGGTCTTGTTGATGACATAGGTGCGGCCGCGACGACGGATCACGCGGTTGTCCCGGTGGCGGCCCTTGAGCGACTTGAGCGAGTTGCGGATCTTCATGGCAGTCGGCCTTTGATGAATCTGGTTTCGGTCTGAATTTCGAAGCGCTGCCCCTATGGGCCGGGGCGTTCAAAGTCAAGCGCGATGCGCCCATTTTTACCCCTGTTCATCGTCGATGCAGCAACTTCGTGGCTTTACGCGTTGAGAGGGGATTAGATCCGTCGCGCCGTCTATCCGGCACATGCCCGTTGGAGTGAAGTCATGTCAAAGCGTCCCCTGATTGCCGCCATTCTAGCTTTGCCGCTCGCCGCCTGTGCGACCGTTCCGCCGGTGGAAGTGACGCGCTTTCACATCGACAATCCGGCGCGATCCGGCACGATCGCCGTGGAAGAAATGCCTGGCAATCCCGATGTCAGCCTGGAGTTTCGCACCTATGCCGCGTCGGTGCAGCAGCAGTTTGCGCAGGTGGGCTTTGAACCCGTGCCAGAGGGCGCCAGCAGCGACTATGTCGCGCTCGTCAACTTTCGCCGCAGCTTCCGGCCCGGCGGCGTCGATCGCAGCGGCCGGCCAGTGAGCGTGGGTGTTGGCGGCGGCGTTGGCAGCGGTGGCTATTCCGGCCTGGGGCTGGGCGTTGGCATCAACCTGTCCGGCAAGCCCAAGGATATCGTGACGACCGAGTTGCACGTGCAATTGCGCCGGCGATCCGATTCGACGACGATCTGGGAAGGTCGCGCCTATACCGAAGGCAAGCAGGGATCGGCCGAGGCGCAACCCGCCGCCGCCGCACAGAAGCTCGCCAGTGCGTTGATCAGGGGCTATCCTGGCGAATCCGGGCGCACTATAACGGTCAAATGAGCATCAGCATTTCCAGCGCTTTCGATAGCGGCAACATTCGCGTCCTTTCCATCACCGACACGGCGTCAGGCCCGCGCGCCGAACTGGAGATCGTCACCGATCATCAGAGCGATTTTTACCAGTGGTTCCATTTCCGCCTGGCCAACGCGGCGGGGCAGGATGTGGAACTGGCCATCGTCAATGGCGCGCGGTCGGCCTATCCGGATGGCTGGCCCGGCTATTGCGCCCGCGTCAGCGAAGATCGCGAAAACTGGTTTCTTGCCGACACCAGCTATGCCGACGGCACGCTCACCATCCGCCTGACGCCCGATAGCAATGCCGTGTGGATCGCCTATTTCGCGCCCTATTCGATGGAACGCCATCATGACCTGATCGCCTGGGCGGCGGGGCAGCCGGGCGTGGTTCATCGCGAATTGGGTCTGACGCTGGACGGGCAACCGATGGACATGCTGACGCTGGGCGATGGTCCTAAGCAGCTGTGGCTCTATGCGCGCCAGCATCCGGGCGAAACCATGGCGCAGTGGTGGATGGAAGGCGCGCTGGAACGATTGTGCGACGAAGAAGACGCCGTCGCGCGCTTGTTGCGGCAGAAGGCGACGATCCATCTTGTCCCCAATATGAATCCCGACGGCAGCCGGCGCGGGCATCTGCGCACCAATGCGGCTGGCGTCAACCTCAACCGCGAATGGCACGAACCCAGCGCGGAACGAAGCCCGGAAGTGCTGATGGTGCGCGACGCCATGGATGAAAGCGGCGTCCATTTCGCGATGGACGTCCATGGCGACGAGGCTATTCCCGCCGTCTTTATCGCAGGCTTTGACGGCATTCCTTCCATCACCGAGCGTCAATCGCAGCTCTATCATCGCTATCGTGACACGCTGGCGCAGCGCACGCCCGATTTTCAGACGCGGCTGGGCTATCCGGTTGCCGGCGCGGGCAAGGCCAATCTGTCCATGTCCACCAATCAGGTGGCGGAGCGGTTCGGGGCGGTGGCCATGACGCTGGAAATGCCCTTCAAGGACAATAACGACCTGCCCGACGCCGATTATGGCTGGTCGCCGGCTCGGTCGATGCAGTTGGCCAAGGATTGCCTGGCCGTGCTGGCGGAGATGATCGACGATCTGTGACAGATGCGCGTTGGCGCGTCAGTCGAACAGCTCAGACAGGAAATTCGTCATCGCCTGGAAGCTCCGCCGATCTGCGGCGGGGCTGTAGGCCAAGCCCTTGTCAGGCATTTTGGCCGATTCGTCAGTAAAGGCATGCCCGGTGTGGCCATAGGCATGGATTTGCCAGTCGCATCCGGCTTCCGTCAGTTCACGGGCAAGCCCCATCGTCGCCTCGGGCGGAGCGATCGGGTCGTCCCAGCCATGGCAGACCAGCAGTTTTGCGCTGATGGCGGCATAGGGGAAGGGCGGCGGATCATAGACGCCATGGAAGCTGACGCCGCCCGCAATGTCCGCGCCGCTGCGCGCCAGGTCGAGGACGCACAGGCCGCCGAAGCAGAAACCGATAGCTGCCGTCCGGTCCGCGTCCACCATGTCCAGCCCCTTGAGCACCATATGCGCCGCGTTGAGCCGGTCGCGCAAAAGGGCGCGGTCGGCGCGCAGCGCATTCATGTAACGAGCCGCATCCGGCTCGGCCCGGGTGGTGCGCTTGCCCTGTCCATACAGGTCGACCACCAACAGGCTGTAATTAAGCTCCGCCAGTTTCTGCGCATAGGCGACATCCGCTTCCTTGGTGCCGAGCACATTGGGGAAGAGCAGGATGCCTGGGCGCGGACCGGCCTTGGCATCGGCGACGACCATATGCTCGAACGGCTCTCCGTCAATCTGATGAACCAGCGGTTCGCGCACGATGGTCATGATCGTCTCCTTGAGGGTTTAGATGCTGCCAAAACCGGGCGCTTCGCCGCGCGCGTTCGCTCGCAGTCGTTGCGGCCTCTTCCAGCCGATACGGGGCCGCTTGCGCAGCCGCAATGTCGGCCAGTCGCCACGGTCGCTGCGTTCAGCGAGGCGCATGCCCTGCGCCCGATAGGCCGCCAGGACAGCATTAGCCTGGCCGTTCAGCAGGCCTGCCAGGACGATCGTGCCGCCATCCTCGACCAGGGCGCATAAGGAAGGCGCGAGTTCGATCAGCGGACCGGCCAGGATGTTGGCGATCAGCAGGTCATAGGGCGCGCGGCCGATGATTGCGGCATGGTCGGCGCCCGCTGCCGTCACCAGCGCCAATTTCCCGGCGCCGCTGCCCAGCGTGACTCCATTGGCGCGGGCATTGTCGGCGCTGATTTCCACCGCAACCGGGTCGATGTCCGACGCGATGGCGTGCGCGCGCGGCCAGAGGTTCAGCGCGGCAAAGGCAAGCAGCCCCGTGCCGGTGCCGATGTCGGCGACATTGCGGTATCGCATGCCCACGCGCCGCATCCGGTCCAGCATGGCGAGGCATCCGGCGGTGGTTTCATGCTGGCCTGTGCCAAAGGCGCGGCTGGCCTCGATCAGCAGATTGACATGCCCCGGCGCTTCCGGATCGCTGGCCAGATTGCGGACGTGGAAGCGGCCGGCGGTGACGGCCTCCAGCCCCTGCTGGCTGATCGTCACCCAATCTTCGTCGGGCAGTTGCTCGATAAGGGGTTTTGTCCCGGTGGCGCTGGGCACCAGCGTCTTGAGCAGTTTCACGGCAGCGGCGCTGGGCTTGCCTTCGAAATAGGCATCCAGCTGCCACTGATCCTCGTCGTCGGGATTGGCCTCGCTGGTCATCAAAACCGGCGGGCGGTCCATCAGGGCGAAGGCGGCGATGTCGCCGTCTAATGCCTCGGCCTCGGCGCGGGTGCAGGGCAGGGTGACTTTCCAGCTTTGCCCGGCTGGCGCGGCGACGGCATCATTCATGCCGCCGGCCTTACTCCAGCATGCAAGGGAGGGGAAGCGTCAGGCGACCTGCCGCCCAAAGTCGGACGACGCATTGCGCAGCCCCGCCAATTTGCCCTCCACGCTCATGAAGCCGCGTTCCAGCTGGTCGATTTCCGACGCGACGATCTCCGTATCCTGGCGGATCGCGGAAATGGTGCTGGACATCGAATCAGCGGCCAGCGCGGTTTCGTCCACAGCCGCGGTTATCATCGTGACGGTCTGCGCCTGCGCGTCCATGGCGTGGCGGATGCGATCGGCGCTGGCCTGAACCTCGCCGACGGTGTCGCGGATACGCTCGTTGGTTTCGACCGACTGGCGCGTCGAATTCTGGATATCGGCGATCTTGCCGGCGATTTCGTCGGTTGCGCGCGCGGTCTGGTTGGCGAGGCTCTTGACCTCCTGCGCCACGACCGCAAAGCCGCGCCCCGCATCCCCTGCACGCGCCGCTTCGATCGTGGCGTTGAGCGCCAGCAAATTGGTCTGGCCGGCGATGTCGCGGATCAGGCCCAGGATGGATTCGATCGATTTGGCATGCTCGGACAGGGTGGCGGACATGCTGACGGCGTCGCCCGATTGCTGCGCGGCGCGTTGCGCTACGTCGGCCGCGCCCTCGACTTCGGTGCGCGCGTCTTCGATCGCGCGGATGAGGCCGGCAGAGGTGCGCGCGGCTTCACGCATCGCCAGAGCCGACTGTTCGGCGGCGGCGGCGACTTCGGACGCCTTGCCCAGCATGCCGCGGGTCGCGGCCGACGCATCCTTGGCCTGTTCGCGCAGTGATTCGCCCAGTTTCGTCGCGCCGTCGATTTCGCCCATGATGCGCTGCTCGAACAACAGACCATAGCGCTGCCGCTCGGATTTCTGCGCTTCGGCCTGATCATTGGCCAGCACATTGCTCATGACGCCCGAATCAAGCATCGCAATCTGCAACATCGCCCGTTGCAATCCGCGTGCGCGCGCCGGATCGTCGGCGCATCGTTCCCACAGCAGATCCAGGATGGTTTCGTTGGCGCTGGCGACTGCGGTGATGACCGCCCGAACCGAAACGTCATGCTTGCGCGCATGGCGCACGCAATTGGCGGCCGATCGCGCCCAGTCGCCCTGCTGAAAATGCAGCAGTTTCTGTTCGACATAATGCCGCGCCTCAGTGCGGATTCGTTCCACGACCGCGCTGCCCAATCGCTGGTCCAGCCCGGTGTCGCGCATGTAGGAAGTGAAAAAGGCCTCCGCGACCTTGGGTATGTCCGCCTCGATCAGCTGGCCGATTTCCTGCGCGGCGCGGCCCACTTGACCGCTGGCGTCGATTTCCGCCATCAGTTCGGGGTTGAGGGTAGCGGCGGATACGGTCGACGGCATGGATGAGTGCCCTTGCTGGTCTTGTGAATGGTGAACTGGCGCCATCCTTAGCGGCCTTTGGTTAATCACTTCTTATGCCAGATAGCCCTGAAGTGCAGGCTTTCGCACGCTTGCGCGGCTTGCCCTTGTCGCGCTTCGCTCTTAAGGGGACGGGACTCGAGCACAAGATCAGGGACAAGGGTAGACATGGCGCGAACCTCCAGCCGGCCGCTCTCGCCGCATTTGACGATCTGGAAATGGGGCCCGCACATGGCCGTTTCCATCATGCACCGCGTGACGGGCAACGGCCTGGCCACGGTCGGCGCGCTGGGCCTGGTCTGGTGGCTGATGGCCGCCGCGATTGGCCCGGAAGCCTATGCGACCTTCGTCAGTTGCGCGACATCGCCCATTGGCTATCTGGTGATGATCGGCCTTAGCTGGTTCTTCTTCCAACATCTCTGCTCCGGATTGCGCCACTTCGTCCTCGACATGGGGGCGGGCTATGAACTGCGCACCAACAAGAGCTGGTCGATCGGCGTGTTCCTTGCCGGCGCGGCGCTGACCATCCTGTTCTGGGCATATATCTTCTTCGGAAAGGCGTTCTGATGGGCACGGGAACTGGTATCGGCCGCGTTCGCGGGCTCGGCTCCGCCAAGGAAGGCGCGCATCACTGGCTGACGCAGCGTTATACGGCGGTCGGCAATCTGCTGCTGGTGCTGTGGCTGCTGTTCAGCCTCATCAGCCTGCCGGGCCTCGATTATGACAGCGTGGTCGCCTGGATCGCCAACCCGCTGGTCGCGGTGCCGATGATGTTGATGCTGGTCAGCATCTTCCTGCACCTGCGCCTTGGCATGCAGGTGATGCTGGAGGATTATGTCCATGACAAGGGCCTCAATTTCCTCTGCATCCTGCTGCTGAACTTCTATGCCATTGGCGGCGCGGCCGCCGGCATCTTCGCGATCGCCAAGATCGCCTTCACGGGGACTGCCGAATAATGACCGAAGCCTACAAGATCATCGATCACACCTATGACACGGTCGTCGTCGGCGCGGGCGGTTCGGGCCTGCGCGCCACCATGGGCAGCGCCGAAGCGGGCCTGAAGACCGCCTGCATCACCAAGCTGTTCCCAACCCGGTCGCACACCGTGGCGGCGCAGGGCGGCATCGCCGCGTCTCTGGGCAACAACAGCCCCGACCACTGGACCTGGCATATGTACGACACCGTCAAGGGGTCTGACTGGCTGGGCGACCAGGACGCGATCGAATATATGGTGCGCGAAGCGCCTGCCGCGGTCATCGAGCTGGAACATGCCGGCGTGCCGTTCAGCCGCAACGAAAATGGGACGATCTACCAGCGTCCCTTCGGTGGCCATATGCAGAATATGGGCGAAGGCCCGCCGGTGCAGCGCACATGCGCAGCGGCCGACCGTACCGGCCATGCGATGCTCCACGCGCTCTATCAGCAGTCGCTGAAATATGACGCGGACTTTTACATCGAATATTTCGCCATCGACCTGATCATGGAAAATGGGGAATGCCGGGGCGTCATCGCCATCTGCATGGAGGACGGCTCCATCCACCGCTTCCGCGCGCATGCGGTCGTGCTGGCGACGGGCGGCTATGGCCGCGCCTATTTCTCGGCCACGTCGGCGCATAGCTGCACCGGCGATGGCGGCGGCATGGTGCTGCGCGCTGGCCTGCCGCTCCAGGATCTGGAGTTCGTGCAGTTCCACCCGACCGGCATCTACGGCGCGGGCGTGCTCATCACCGAAGGCGCGCGTGGCGAGGGCGGCTACCTCACCAACAGCGAAGGCGAGCGTTTCATGGAACGCTATGCCCCGTCGGCGAAGGATCTGGCCAGCCGTGACGTCGTGTCGCGATCCATGGCGATGGAAATGCGCGAAGGGCGCGGCGTTGGTCCCAACAAGGACCATATCTTCCTGCACCTGGATCATATCGATCCCAAGGTGCTGGCCGAACGCCTGCCCGGCATCACCGAAAGCGGCAAGATTTTCGCGGGCGTCGATCTGACGCGCCAGCCGCTGCCGGTCACGCCGACGGTCCATTACAATATGGGCGGCATCCCCTGTAACTATCATGGCCAGGTGGTGACGAAGGTCGGCGACGATCCCGAAGTCGTGGTGCCTGGCCTTTATGCCGTGGGCGAAGCCGCCTGCGTGTCGGTCCATGGCGCGAACCGCCTTGGCTCCAACAGCCTCATTGACCTTGTCGTGTTCGGCCGCGCGACCGGCCTGCACCTCAAGGAAACATTGAAGCCCAATGGCAGCCACAAGCCGCTGCCCAAGGATGCGGCCGATCTGGCGCTGTCCCGCCTCGACACATATCGCAATGCCAAGGGCGGGTCGCCCACCGCCGCGATCCGTCTGGAAATGCAGCACACCATGCAGAAGCATGCCGCCGTGTTCCGCGACAGCGAGTTGCTGGCCGAGGGCGTGCAGAAGATGGCGCAGGTCAACAAGCGGATGGAGGACGTGTCCGTCGCCGACCGCTCGCTGATCTGGAACACCGACCTCATCGAGACGCTGGAGCTCGACAATCTTATGTCGTCGGCGGTCTGCACGATGGTCAGCGCGGAAAACCGCAAGGAAAGCCGTGGCGCGCATGCGCATGAGGATTTCCCGAACCGCGACGACGAAAACTGGATGAAGCACACGATCAGCTGGTTCGACGGCTGGGGTGGCCAGGGCGGCAAGGTCAGCCTCGATTATCGTCCGGTCCACGATTACACGCTCACCGACGAAGCAGATTATATCAAGCCCAAGGCGCGAGTTTACTAAGGGCCGCGACGACGGGTTGAAGGATAAGGGCGGGCCGGCGGGTTCGCCCTTTTCGTTTGGGGGAAGCGGTGGCCGGTCGAGCCGGGCGGCATTGCTGTCCTGCCTGAGCGGGCGGGGAACGAGCGCCGATCCCAAACGTCCATGCCGGGAATGCGCCACAGGGCGGAAGGGACCGGGATGGACGAAACCGACAGCAAATGGATGCAACGCGCGATCGACCTTGCGCGCAGCAAGGGCAGTTCGCCGCAGGACACGCCGATCGCTGCGATCATTGTGCTCGACGGCGCGGTGCTGGCGCAGGGCGTCAATGAAACCGAGGAGCGGTGCGACGCCACCGCGCATGCCGAAATGATGGCGTTTCGCGCGGCGGGGCAGGTCCATGGCGACATGGATTTGCGCGGGGCGACGCTCTATTCGACGCTCCAGCCGTGCGGCATGTGTACCATGGCGTCGATCTGGACCAAGATCGGCCGCATCGTCTATGGCGCGGGGCGCGACGATGTCCACGCCATGTATTTCGAGGACCGGCATCTCGACACGATGGACTTCATCGCCGACGCCTGGCGCGACGACCTGACGCTGGAGGGCGGATGCCTGAAAGACGCATGCGCGTCGCTCTATTTTGGTCCCGATGATGACGTGCCGGAGGAGCTTCAGGGCAATATCTGATCGGCGCGCCGCGTGACGGGTGCGAAGTTCACAATGTCGTCGGGCGTTTTCGGCCCGAAGCGACCATGAGGCGACTACGAAGCGCCTGCGAGGCGACCATGAAACGACACATCCAACAGGGTGTTGGCGGACGGGAATGGCAGGCGGAAGAGACTGCGAGCGCATCGACAAGGATGAAGCAGAGAAGGCGGGAATAGGACAGATATTTGCGGGGGGAGGGGTGGCTGGGCGTCCGTCCGGTGTCGACCAAGGTCGGCGGTCAAATCCTCCCCTGCAAGGGGAGGGGGACCACGAAGTGGTCGAGGGGAGTCACCTTGTCGAGAGGGGGACACCCCTCCGTCTGGCCTACGGCCAGCCACCTCTCCTTACAGGGGAGGATGGTCTGGAACCGATCATTTTAAGCCATTGAGGTGAGGATAAGCGCAACCCCATAGGAGGCACTAAGAACCGCCCAAATCTGGCCATTGTCGCCAGTTCCATCCTTCGCTGCATAGCGACTGCGGCCCTTCGCAGAGCGGTGCCGAATCCATAATTGCCCGAACAGCTTCAACGCGATTGCACGGCGCAGTGGGCGCGACATCAAGGACCGCCTGAGGCTCTGGGTTCATCTCGCTCATGATTGCCATATAACGCCGAAGGGTGGCGTCTGATATGACGGACTTGTTCCAAAGCGTTGATCCGTCAGAGGCGACATAAATCGGTTGCACTGTCCTTAAATGACCGATGCCATCCTTTTCCCGGCCCCAATGCTCGCGTGGGGTTGAGCAACTTGAGGCGTAATTCTCTGGCGCGCGACCGCACCCTGTCGTCACGAGGCTCAGGAATGCAGATAGGACGAAAGCCGGATAAATCCTCATCGGAGAAATAGTGCCGCTTTAGGCATCGCGCGGCAATGACAGCTTAACTAAATGTCCGTTTCGAAAACGGCACGTCCTCTTCCCATCCCTTTCCGCCCCCCTCGTGGATGCGGGGGCCCGTCTTCTGATGTCTGGCCATGTGCAGCGTCGGGAGATGGATCCCCGCCTGCGCGGGGATGACGGTGAAAATGCGGGGGTGACGACAGGGATGGGCGCGCGCTCCTGATCCAACCCGTCAACCAGCCTCGAACGGCAACAGGGCTTCATACGCTTCAAGTCCCGGCTTGCCGTCTATCGTCCGGCCCTGTCGCAGCAGGAAGGCGTGTTTCACGATTTCGGCCTGTTGCTCGATGCCGTAGCGCGCGAAGGGCTTGCCCGGCGCGATGGCATAGTCGTAGCGGCAGAAGGGGTGCCGCATTAGCGGGAGCCACCATCTGCCCGATCGTTGCGCCTGCCAGACATGGGTCATTTCGTGGATGAAATGCGCCTGGAGATGGAGCGGCTGGTCCCGAAAATCGGCGCAGAACAGGCCGCCTTGCGGGTGGAACCACAGGTCGCCATCGGGCGCCATGGTGACGCGCCGGGGCTGGAGCGGCCACCAGGCGCGGTCATGGACGCGCACGCGCGCATAGTCGATCACGGCGCCGAACATAGTGCGGGCGAGCGCGACTTCGCCCGGCGTCAGCGGCCGGCTGGTCAATTGGCGCTGTTGTCCGACGGGGCCGGGGTGGCGGCGGCCGCGCCCTCCGGCTTGCGGATTACGGCATCGACCAGCAGCCGGTCGCCATTGTCGAGCAGGAAAGTGAGTTGCATCTTGCCCCGGCTGATCGCGGTGTCGTTGACGCCCCAGAGCATCAGATGCTTGCCGCCCGGCGCGAACGTCACCGTGCCCTCGGCAGGAATATCGACGCTGTTGATCGGCTTCATCGTCATGACGCCGTTTTCCTCGACGCTTTCGTGCATCTCCACCTTGAGCGCATAGTCGGTGAGCACGCCGCGCAGTTGGGTCGCGCTATCGCCGCCATGGGCGACGAAATAGCCGGCCGAGGGACGATCCTTGTTCGGCGACAGGCGTATCCAGGCCTGGTCGATATAGGTGGGGGCGGGGTCTCCGCAGGCGGTCAGGGCCAACGGCGCTGCCAGGGCGATGAGGGCAAGGGGACCACGCATCTCTCACTCCATGTCTGTCTTGTTTCAGGTCGGTTGCATAGCTAATCGCCCCTGCGCCTTGTGCCAAGCGAAAGCACGCCTATATCCCCCGTGCAAACCGGCCTTGCCTTGGCGCTTTCGTGAGGTATTTGGCCTTCAACCGCTGAACGCATGATTTGGGGTTAAAAGAGGAAAAAATGGCAAAAGTTATCGGGATCGACCTTGGCACGACCAACAGCTGCGTGGCTGTGATGGATGGCGGCAAGCCCAAGGTTATCGAAAATGCGGAAGGGGCGCGGACCACGCCCTCGATCGTCGCCTTCGCCAAGGATGGCGAGCGTCTGATCGGTCAGCCGGCCAAGCGCCAGGCGGTCACCAACCCGGACAACACGATTTTCGCGGTGAAGCGCCTCATCGGCCGCCGCTTCGACGATCCCATGACCAAGAAGGACATGGAACTCGTCCCCTATTCGATCGCCAAAGGCCCGAACGGCGATGCCTGGGTCAAGGCCGGCGGCCAGGATTACAGCCCGTCGCAGATCAGCGCCTTCACCCTGCAAAAGATGAAGGAAACCGCCGAAAGCTATCTGGGCGAAACCGTCACGCAGGCGGTCATCACCGTTCCTGCTTACTTCAACGACGCCCAGCGTCAGGCCACCAAGGACGCGGGCCAGATCGCCGGTCTTGAGGTGCTGCGCATCATCAACGAGCCGACTGCGGCGGCGCTTGCTTATGGCCTGGACAAGCAGGACGGCAAGACGATCGCGGTCTATGACCTTGGCGGCGGCACGTTCGACATCTCCATCCTGGAGATTGGCGACGGCGTGTTCGAAGTGAAGTCGACCAATGGCGACACCTTCCTGGGCGGCGAAGATTTCGACGCGAAGGTCGTCGAATATCTGGCTGCCGACTTCCAGAAGGCCGAGGGCATTGACCTCACCAAGGACAAGCTGGCGCTCCAGCGTTTGAAGGAAGCCGCCGAGAAGGCGAAGATCGAGCTGTCTTCGGCGCAGACGACCGAAGTCAACCTGCCCTTCATCACCGCTGACCAGAATGGGCCGAAGCATCTCGTCAAGACCGTGACGCGCGCTGATCTGGAACGCCTCGTCGCGGACCTCATCAAGCGGACGATGGAGCCGTGCAAGAAGGCACTGGCGGACGCGGGCGTGTCGGCGAGCGAGATCAGCGAAGTCGTCCTTGTCGGCGGCATGACCCGCATGCCCAAGGTGCGCGAGGCGGTGAAGGACTTCTTCGGCAAGGAGCCGCACACCGGCGTCAACCCGGACGAAGTCGTCGCCATGGGCGCGGCCATTCAGGCAGGCGTGTTGCAGGGCGACGTCAAGGACGTGCTGCTGCTCGACGTGACGCCGCTCAGCCTTGGCATCGAGACGCTGGGTGGCGTGTTCACCCGCATGATCGACCGCAACACCACGATCCCCGCCAAGAAGTCGCAGACCTATTCGACCGCTGATGACAATCAGCAGGCCGTGACGATCCGCGTGTTCCAGGGCGAGCGTGAAATGGCGGCGGACAATAAGCTGCTGGGCCAGTTCGACCTGGTCGGCATTCCGCCCGCGCCGCGTGGTGTGCCGCAGATCGAAGTCACTTTCGACATTGACGCCAACGGCCTGGTCAACGTGTCCGCCAAGGACAAGGGCACCGGCAAGGAACAGCAGATCCGCATTCAGGCCTCGGGTGGTCTTTCGGACTCCGACATCGACCAGATGGTCAAGGATGCCGAGCGCTTCGCTGAAGAGGACAAGAAGCGTCGTGAAGCAGCGGAAGCCAAGAACAACGCCGAGAGCCTGGTTCACACGACCGAGGCGCAGCTGGCCGAGCATGGCGACAAGGTCGATGCAAGCCTGAAGGGCGAGATCGAGACCGCCATCGCCGCGACCAAGTCCGCGATCGAGAGCGGCGACGCGGAAGCGATGAAGACCAAGGCGCAGGAACTCGCCACGGTTGCCATGAAGCTGGGCCAGGCCATTTACGAGAAGGAACAGGCTGCGGCTGCTTCGCCGGAGGCCGACGCGCCCAAGGCAGACGATGATGTCGTCGACGCCGAATTCTCCGAAGTGGACGACAACAAGGCGTAAGCCGTTAGACTGCACCCGCCGCGCGCGTGACACGCGGCGGCGGGTGCAGCCGGGAATGATATGACTGAAACGGACTATTATTCGCTGCTCGAGGTCGAGCGCACCGCAGACGGCGCGACCATCAAGAGCGCGTATCGCAAGCTCGCGATGAAATATCACCCGGATCGTACCGGGGGATGCACCGACAGCGAAGCCAAGTTCAAGGCCGTGTCGGAAGCCTATGAGTGCCTGAAAGACCCCCAGAAGCGGGCGGCCTATGACCGCTATGGCCATGCCGCCTATACCAATGCTCAGAACGGCGGAGGCGGCGGCGGGTTCCGTGGGCAGGCGGGCGGTTTTTCCGACCTTGGCGATATTTTCGAGACGATCTTCGGCCAGGCCGGCTTTGGCGGCGCGGGTGGCGGACGCCAGCAGCAGCGGCGCGGCGCGGACCTGCGCTACGACATGGAGATCAGCCTCGACGAAGCCTATCATGGCAAGCAGACCGACATTCAGATCGAAGTGTCGGCCGCTTGCGAAACCTGCGACGGGTCGGGCGCGCAGCCGGGCACCGGGGTCAAGACCTGCGCGACCTGCCATGGTCATGGCCAGGTGCGCGCGCAGCAGGGCTTTTTCGTGGTCGAGCGTACCTGTCCGTCCTGCCATGGCGCAGGGCAGGTGATCGAAAGCCCGTGCCGGTCATGCCGGGGTGAGGGCCGTGTCGACAAACCCAAGTCGCTGTCGGTTTCCATCCCTGCCGGCGTGGATGAAGGCACGCGTATCCGCCTGTCGGGCGAGGGCGAAGCGGGCGCGCGGGGCGCACCGGCTGGCGACCTCTATATTTTCCTGCATGTGAAGCGCCATGCGATCTTCGAACGCGACGGCAC
Source organism: Sphingobium soli (assembly GCF_020782245.1). Classification (GTDB taxonomy): domain Bacteria; phylum Pseudomonadota; class Alphaproteobacteria; order Sphingomonadales; family Sphingomonadaceae; genus Sphingobium; species Sphingobium soli. Next base: position 102,947 of record NZ_JAJGNP010000001.1, on the reverse strand, counting down.
GACTTTGTTCTGCCGCGCGCCGGTCAGCTTCACGACCGCTGCCTTGGGCGGGACAATCGAAGTGCCGGGGCTGGACGGCAGTCGGCACGAGATCAAGATCCCGGTCGGCATCCAGTCGGGCAAACAGATCCGCCAGCGCGGCGCGGGCATGCCGGTGCTCAATGGTCGCGGCCTTGGCGATCTGGTCATCCAGGTGGACGTCGAGACGCCGACGAAGCTGACCGCCAAGCAGCGCGAATTGCTCGAAGCCTTCCGCGAAACGGAAACGGGCGAGGAATGCCCGCAATCGACGGGATTTTTCTCCAAGCTCAAGGAAATGTGGGGGGATTGATTCCCCGCCCCAGTTCGCCACCCCGTTCGGTTTGAGCGTGTCGAGAAATTGTTCTCGATACGCCGTCTCGGCTGCGCTCGATGGCTGCTCCAACCGAACGGGGGATTTACAAAGCCTTCCGTTCCCGCCGCGCCCGGGCGTAGAAGGGCAGGCCCGCGAGCATCAGCAGGATGCTCGATCCGCTGGCGACGACGCCTGCACCCCATAAGGTCCAGAGCGCATAGCCCAGGCCGATGATCGCAGCCGGCATCACGAGCCGGAACCGCAGGCTGGCGAGCGCGAAGCCGACATAGAGCCACAGCGTCGCCGATGTCGCGAGCAGCGCCATCATGGTGAACAGCGCGACCAGCCCTTGCAGGCTGTTGGCGACCAGCATCAGGCTGGCGAGGATGGTGGACAGGATGAGGGCGCGGCGCGGCGTGCCGCGCGCGTCGGTGACGGCAAGCCAGCGGGGCAATTCGCCACCGCGCGCCATCGCCAGCGGCACTTCGCCTTGCAGCAGCGTCCAGCCGTTGAGCGCGCCCAGGCAGCTGACCACAACGAACATCGCCACAAGGCTGGCCGGACCCGGCGACCAATAATGGCTGACGAACGCGCCGAAGGGGGAGCCGGTCTGCGTCTGCGCCGCCGGCAGTGTCAGCGCGATGCCGGAACAGACGATCAGGTAGATCAGCCCGGTCGCCGCCGTGCCGATCAACGTCGCGCGCGGGATGGTGCGCGCGGGGTCGCGCACCTTGTCGGCCGCGACGCTGGCCGATTCAAAGCCGAGCAGCGCCCAGAGCGTCAGCGCGGCCGAAGCGGTGATGCCCGCGCCGGTCAGGCCCTGAGGCGGGAAGGGCGCAACCTCTGCCCGGCCGCTGCCCACTATCAGCAGCAACAGGATCAGGACGACGATGATCGGGATGAGCTTGATCGCCGTGGTCCAGATCTGCGCCACGCCGGCCGCCCGTGCGCCGGCCAGATTGATGCCGGTCATCAGCCACAGAAATCCGATCGAACAGAGCGCGCCAAGGCCCGGCCGCGCCAGCACCGGCAGCAGGCTGCTCACATTCGCGGTGGCGGCGACCGCGATGGTGACATTGGTGATGATGAGGGAAATCCAGTAGGTCCACCCGATCGCGAAACCGGCCAGCGGGCCGAACGCGCGGGCGATCATCTGCGACGGGCTGGCGTCGGGCATGGCGACGGTCAGCCGCGCGATGACGAAGGCCAGCACCAGCGACCCGGCGATGGTGAATATCCACCCCGCCACCGCGTCCCAGCCGAAAGGGGCAAGGCTGGCCGGCAGCAGGAACACGCCCGACCCGATCATATTGCCCATCACCAGCGCGATGCAGGCGGCAAGGCCAAGCGTGCGGGAGGAGGCGCGCGATGGCGATGCGGCGTCGGGCGAGGAAAGGGGGGCGGGCTGCATGGCGCTCGCCTTTAGTGCGGCGGCTCGAGGAATGCCAGACAGGTGCGCCATCCCGGCGCCTGATCGCGGACATGGAGGACGGGCTGCATCAATCCGTTTTCCCCGGCATGACGTTCGCTCTTGTTCTGCTCGGCCTCGCCGGGGCCGCCGCCGTTTCGCCCATCTCCGGCCCGATCTCCAAAGCGGAGGCCGACCATTATATCTGGGGCGGCATCAATGATGGATGGCATCTGGTGCAACGGCCGGACCTGTCGATCATCGAGGAACGGTTGGCGCCCGGCGCGGCTGAGGTGCGCCATTATCATCGTGCCGCGCGTCAGTTTTTCTATGTTCTGGATGGCGCGCTGACGATGGAGATGGATGGACGGGTGTATCGGCTGACCAAGGGCCAGGGCGTGGAGATCGCGCCCGGCGTGCCCCATCAGGCGCGCAATGAAGAGGACGCGCCGGTCGCGATATTGGTCGTTTCCGCTCCCAAAAGCCATGGCGACCGAGTGGATGCGCCGCTCGCGGCGTCCTCCGACGCGGTGCCGGACTAGCAAAAACGGCCGGCCCATCGCTGGACCGGCCGCCGTGCAACCCCGCTCGGGTTGTGCCGTTACGCCGCTTGCGCCTCGACCTCTTCGGTCGCCGGCAGGCGAATGAGATAATCGAAGGCGGACAGGCCTGCGGTCGACCCCGCACCCATCGCGATGACGATCTGCTTGTAGGGCACGGTCGTGCAGTCGCCGGCCGCGAAGATGCCGGGCTGGCTGGTTTCACCGCGCACGTCGATCTCGATTTCGCCGCGCGGGGACAAAGCGATCGCGTCCTTCAGCCATTCGGTGTTGGGGACAAGGCCGATCTGGACGAAAATGCCCTCCAGTTCGACATCATGTTCAGTGCCATGGTTGCGATCCTTGTAGGACAGGCCCGTCACCTTTTCGCCATTGCCGATGACCTGCGTGGTCATGGCCGATGTGATGATCTTCACATTGGGCAGGCTGGCGAGCTTGCGCTGGAGCACGGCGTCGGCGCGTAGCTGGCTGTCATATTCGATCAGCGTCACATGGGCGACGATTCCGGCGAGGTCGATCGCCGCCTCGACGCCGCTGTTTCCGCCGCCGATCACCGCCACGCGCTTGCCCTTGAAGAGCGGCCCGTCGCAGTGCGGGCAATAGGCGACGCCCTTGTTGCGATACTCGTCCTCGCCGGGCACGCCCATCTGGCGCCAGCGCGCGCCGGTCGACAGGATGACGGTGCGGCCTTTGAGCGACGCACCATTTTCCAGCACGACCTCATGATAGCCGCCTTCGGTCCTGGCCGGGATCAGCTTCGCGGCCTTTTGCAGGTTCATGACCTCGACGTCATAATCCTTCACATGGGCTTCCAGCGCGGAAGCGAGCTTGGGGCCTTCGGTGCGGCTGACCGAGATGAAATTCTCGATATCCATGGTGTCGAGCACCTGGCCGCCAAAGCGTTCGGCCGCGACGCCGGTGCGGATGCCCTTGCGCGCCGCGTAGATGGCGGCCGCAGCGCCGGCGGGGCCGCCGCCGACCACCAGCACCTCGAAGGGGTCCTGGCGCTTGATCTTTTCGGCTGCGCGCGCTTCTGCGCCGCTGTCGATCTTGGCGACGATCTGCTCCAGCTCCATGCGGCCCTGACCGAAGGGTTCGCCGTTGAGGAAGATGGTGGGCACGGCCATGATCTTGCGCGCGTCGACCTCTTCCTTGAACAGGCCGCCGTCGATCGCGACGTGGCTGATCCGGGGGTTGAGCACGCTCATCAGGTTGAGCGCCTGCACCACGTCGGGGCAATTCTGGCAGGAGAGCGAGAAATAGGTTTCAAAGGCATAGTCGCCGTCAAGGCCTTTCACCTGCTCGATTAAGTCCTGCGCCGCCTTTGACGGATGGCCGCCGACCTGGAGCAGGGCGAGCACCAGAGAGGTGAATTCATGCCCCATCGGGATGCCCGCAAAGGTCACGCCAATGTCCGTGCCGACACGGCGGATCATGAAGCTGGGCTTGCGCTGGGCATTGCCGGTAGCAACGGAAACATTTTCCGACAGCTCGGCAATTTCGTCCAGCAATTCCTTGAGTTCACGGGACTTCGCGCCTTCATCCAGCGACGCCACCAGCTCGATCGGCTGGGTGATGTTCGCCAGATAGCTTTTCAGCTGTCCCTTGAGATTTGCGTCCAACATATCTGTCTGGCTCCGTTGAAAGAAGGCGGGCCGCCGCTTGGGGAGAGGGAACGCGGCGGCCCGTTGCGGGGATGGTGCGACCCAAAGACCCCGGCAAAAACATCTTGTGGAATATCGTGCGAAGGCCCCGCCGGGTTCCCGCGAACGGGAAGCCGGCGGTGTTTACGCAGACGCCTGGCGCGCCTTAGATCTTGCCGACGAGGTCAAGCGACGGAGCGAGCGTTTCGGCGCCCTCTTCCCACTTGGCGGGGCAGACTTCGCCCGGATGCGCGGCCCAATATTGGAGCGCCTTGACCTTGCGCAGCAGTTCCGCGGCATTGCGGCCCACGCCTTCGGGCGTGATTTCTACGAGCTGGATCACACCCTCGGGATCAAGCACGAAGGTGCCGCGATCCGCCAGGCCAACGCCTTCGCGCAGCACGCCGAACTGATTCGACAGCTGGTGGTTCTGGTCGCCGAGCATGTAATAGTTGATCTTGCCGATCGCCGGCGACGTGTCGTGCCAGGCCTTATGGCAGAAATGCGTGTCGGTCGAAACCGAATAGACCTCAACGTCCATGCCCTGGAGCGTCGGGTAGATGTCAGCCAGATCTTCCAGCTCGGTGGGGCAGACGAAGGTGAAATCGGCGGGATAGAAGAAGAATACGGCCCACTTGCCCTTCACATCGGCGTCGGTCACATCGACGAACTTGCCGTCCTTATACGCGGTGGCCTGGAAGGGCTGCAGGGGGGTGTTGATGAGAGCCATGGGCGCTGATTACCTCGCAAAATGTGTTGCAGTTGCGAACTCCATGTAGGGATGGGGTGCCCATAAGGGAAATTGGTTTTCTTGAACGGCTTGAGTGAGAAAAGCGATCAGAGCGCGCCTGACTTATCGACTTGTTCGTCATTTGCGCCAAGCCATTGCATCATCGCGGATTCTGCCATCGCCTGCGCCTCTTCCGCTGTAAAGCTGGACCGGTCGAGGCACAATTCCAACCATAGGCCGTCCACCAGTGCGGTGAGGCTGATGGCGGCGATCCGCTTTTGCGCCTGCGAAAGTTGGGGCGCGGCTTCGCCCAATAGTGTCTCCAACTGATGGCGCGTCCCGCGATAGACGTCGGCATGAACAGCGGCGATGGCGGGATCAGACGTGACCAGGCTCCAAAAGGCGATCCATGTGGCGAGCAGGTCCGGGTCCAATACCGGCGGGCGCAGATTGGCCAGCAGGCAGGCGCGGAGCCGATCGCGCGGATCAGTGCCCGCCGACGCGATCGCGGCATCGAGCGCTGCCGAAACACGGGCACCCACATCGACATAGGTGGCAAGAATCAGTGCATCGACGCCCGGAAAATAATGGGTGAGCAGGCCGGACGACACGCCGGCCCTGGCGCAGATCGCACGGACCGACGTGCCGCCAATGCCCTTTTCCGCGAGGCAACGGGCGGTCGCGTCGATCAACGCCTGCCGCCGCACGTCGGGCGTTTCGCGCACGAAGCGCGCTCTTGCTCTTGGTCCTACCGGTTGCGCCATGCCGTCTCCTTCCCATATTCCCCTTTGGACACGCCCGACGCCCCCTGGCAAGCGGTGGACGGAGGATCGCCCGGCCGGGCCACGGGTTCGACAAGGCGGGTCAAGACAAGGAGATGATCATGCGCTTTTCCTCCATGCCGCAAGGCCTTGCCGGCGCGGCGCTGATGTTGCTGGCGAGCGGATGTTCCGGCGGGGCTGATCCGGACAGCGCGAACGGCAGCAACCAGGCCGCTGCGCCGGTCTCGACTATTGAGAATGTGGCCGAACCGGACGCGGTGGGCGCCGCGCCTGCGCCGACGGATCGGATGGCGACGGACGATTGGGTGGGGCGCTGGACCGGGCCGGAGGGACTGTTCCTCGACATTCAGCCATCGCCCGACGGCAAGCCGGGCCATTATGCCATCGCCAACAAGGATACGCTTGATCGGCAGGGTAACTATGACGGCGTTGCGGACGGGGCCATGATCCGCTTCGAGCGCGACGGCAAGGATTTGACGATCCGGCCGGGAACGGGCGCGGAAACGGGTTTTAAATGGCTGGCGGAGAAGGAAAATTGCCTGATCGTCGTCGCTGGGCAGGAAGGCTATTGCCGCTGATGCGGGTCGGCATGCAGGTGAGGGAGAAAGGCCGAAGCCATGCTGCGTCAGGCCATATTCACGTCTGGCCGTGCCCGACTGCCATCGCATCGCAACGAAGGGGCTTGGCGGCCTTGCCTCTTGCCTCTATCGGGGCTTGGCTCTAGGGCATTGCCTTAACGGTTGTTCACAGACCACCAACGATATTTGTCAAGAAGGACCTCTCATGAGTGAGACCGCGGATCGCGTAAAGAAAATCGTCGTCGAGCATCTGGGCGTAGAAGCCGAAAAGGTGACCGAGGATGCCAGCTTCATCGACGATCTGGGCGCAGACAGCCTTGACATCGTCGAGCTGGTGATGGCGTTCGAAGAAGAATTCGGCGTCGAAATCCCCGACGACGCTGCCGAGAAGATCGCCACCGTCAAGGATGCGATCGATTATATCGACAGCAAGCAGTAATTTGTCCGCCCGGCCCGATCCTGAGAGGGAAGGGCCGCGCTGACGAACGAGAAACGGCTCCTCCTGTCCGGATTTCCGAGGCGTGGGGAGCCTTTTCATATCTGGCGCGCCGTTCACAAGCGCGCTTTCAGTAGCTACATGGGCGGCATAAGGTCCATGAATTTTCGGAGCTAGGATATGCGTCGTGTCGTCGTAACCGGCCTTGGCATGGTGAGCCCGCTGGGCGGGAATGTCGAAACCAGCTGGAAAAACATCATCGCGTCGAAATCGGGCGCGGCCACGATCACGCGCTTCGACGCGACCGATTACAAGTGCCGCATCGCCTGCGAAGTGAAGCCGGCCGATCACGAATATGGCTATGACGCGTCGCTGGACGTCGATCACAAGATCCAGCGCCAGGTCGATCCCTTCATCGTCTTTGGCATTTCGGCGGCCAGCGAAGCGCTGCGCGACGCGGGCCTGGACAATATGACCGAAGAAGAGCGGCTGCGCGCTGGCTGCTCGATCGGGTCGGGCATCGGCGGGCTGCCGGGCATCGAAAGCGAATCGCTGGTGCTGGCCAACAAGGGGCCAAGCCGTGTATCGCCGCATTTCGTTCACGGTCGCCTCATCAACCTCATCTCCGGCCAAGTTTCGATCAAATATGGCCTGATGGGGCCGAACCACGCGGTCGTCACCGCCTGTTCGACCGGCGCCCACTCGATCGGCGACGCCGCGCGTATGATCGCGATGGACGACGCCGACGTGATGCTGGCGGGCGGCGCGGAAAGCGCGATCTGTCCGATCGGCATTGCTGGCTTCGCCCAGGCGCGGGCGCTGTCGACCAACTTTAACGACACGCCCGAAAAGGCCAGCCGCCCCTATGACGTCAACCGCGACGGCTTCGTCATGGGCGAGGGCGCGGGCGTCGTCGTGCTGGAGGAATATGAGCGGGCCAAGGCACGCGGCGCGCATATCTACGCCGAAGTGATCGGCTATGGCCTGTCGGGCGACGCCTATCATGTCACCGCCCCGCATCCCGAAGGCAGCGGCGGCTATCGCTCGATGGAAATGGCGCTCAAGAAATCGGGCCTGTCGCTGGAAGATATCGACTATGTGAACGCGCATGGCACATCGACGCCGCTGGGCGACGAGCTGGAGCTGGGCGCGGTCAAGCGGTTGTTCGGCGACCATCTGTCGTCCATGTCGATGTCGTCGACCAAGTCGGCGATCGGCCACCTGCTGGGCGGCGCGGGCGCGGTGGAGAGCATTTTCTGCATCCTCGCCATGCGCGACCAGATCGTGCCGCCGACGCTGAACCTCGATGAGCCCAGCGAAAGCTGCAAGGGTGTCGACCTGGTCCCGCACGTCGCCAAGGAGCGCAAGGTGCGCGCGGTGCTGAACAACAGCTTCGGCTTTGGCGGCACCAATGCGTCGCTGATCATGAAGGCGGTCTAAGGCTTATCCTCCCCGGCAGGGGGAGGATGCTTTAAGTGCGGGACGGACTGAAACCCATGGCAAGACGATCCCGCCCGAGCCCCACCCGCCGCATCGGCTGCGGCATCCTGCTAATTGGCCTTGCGGTGGCGGCGTTCATCGCGTTCCGCTTCGTCGCCGGTTGGAGCGAGGACGGGCCGGCGGCCAGGGAAGTCAGCATCACCGTGCCCGAAGGCGCGACCCTGTCCGATGCGGCCGTGCTGTTGAAGCAGGCGGGCGCGGTGCGATCGGCCGATGCCTTCCTGACCCGCGCCAAGTTCTTTGGCGGATCGACGCCGATCAAGGCGGGCGAGTTCGTCATCCCGGCACAGGCCAGCAACAAGGACATATTGGCGATCCTGCAGGGCGGGAAGACGCTGACCCGGCTTGTCACCATTCCCGAAGGCATGCCCTCGATCCTGGTATATGAGCGGCTGATGGCGAACGACCAGCTGACCGGGGACATCCAGGTGCCCGAGGAAGGCAGCGTGCTGCCCGACAGCTATGCCTTCGACAAGGGCGAGCCGCGTGCCGCTGTGCTCAAACGCATGCAGGACGCGATGACGAAGCTGCTCGCCAAGCTATGGGCAGAGCGCGCGCCCGATCTGGTGGTGAAGACCCCGCGCGAGGCGATCATCCTTGCCAGCATCGTCGAGAAGGAAACCGCCGTCGCCAGGGAACGGCCGATGGTCGCGGGCGTCTATGCCAACCGCCTGCGCGCGGGCATGATGCTCCAGGCCGATCCGACGATCATCTATCCGATCACGCGCGGCAAGCCGCTGGGGCGGCGCATCCGCAAGTCGGAAATCGCGGCGGTGAACGACTATAATACCTATGCGATGACCGGCCTGCCCAAGGGTCCGATCGCCAATCCCGGTCGCCTGTCGATCGTGGCGGTGCTGCACCCGGCGCAGACCAAGGCGCTGTATTTCGTGGCGGACGGGAAGGGCGGGCATATCTTTGCCGACAGCTTGCAGCAGCATAATGAGAATGTCCGCAAATGGTTCGAAATTCGCCGCGCGCGCGGCGAACTCTAGGCCATTGGCGCATGCCGACGGGTCAGCGCAGCGCGCCCTTCGTCGCCATGGAGCGCGCATAGGCAAGTTGCACGATCGCAATCAGGATGATGACCGCGGGAAAGCCGGCCGCGACCATCAGGCCCTTTTGCGCGATCAGGTCGGTCATGCCGAGCGTATGGCCGAACTGCACCAGGACCGCGATCAGCGAGACGAGGAACAGCGGCACCGCGATGGCCCGGCGCATCAGCAGCGCCACCGCGCCCGCCGTGCCGGCCGCGACCGCCACGCCATAGACGATCCACAACCATGCGGGCATGGCGGCGAAGGCGCGGGCGGTGACGGGATCGGTCCGGGCGAGGTCGGTCAGGTCCATGCCATATTGCATGACGAAGGCCATCACCCCCATCAGGTTCCAGAGCAAGAGGATGATGCCGACGATTGTCAGGGAACGGGATGTGGACATGATGCGTGTTACCCCCACTTGACCGGCATCGCTTGCGGCCGGTTCGCGCCCGAATATATACCGAAAACAGCCGTGGCGATAGCAGTCCGGCCTTAAAGGAGAATGCTCTTATGCTGGGTCGATCCATCCCTGACGTCACACTCAAGACCCGGGTCCGCGATGACAGCGTCGAAGGGCCAAATCCCTTTCGCTGGCAGGAGGTCAGCACGGGCGATCTGTTCGCGGGAAAGCGGTCCGTCGTCTTTTCGCTGCCCGGAGCGTTCACGCCGACCTGCTCGACGGAACAATGCCCGGCCTTCGAACAATCGAGCGCGGCGCTGAGGGCGGCGGGCGCGGACGATGTCTATTGCGTGTCGGTCAACGACGCCTTCGTCATGTACCAGTGGGGTAAGCAGCTGGGCATCAAGTCGGTCAAGCTGTTGCCCGACGGATCGGGCGATTTCACGCGCCGCATGGGGATGCTGGTGAAGAAGGATCATCTGGGCTTTGGCGAGCGCAGCTGGCGCTACGCGATGGTCGTCGATGACGGCAGGATCGTCGCCTGGTTCGAGGAGCCGGGCATCAACGATGCGGGCGAGGATGACGATCCCTATGGCGAGACCAGCCCGGAGCCGGTGCTGGCTTGGCTGGCGGACAATCCGCGCGCATGACGGATGGCGTGCCGGCCCCCATTATCGTCACGGCGTTGATGGGGGCGGCGGACTTCGCCTGGGCTGATGGTCTGCGCCGCGCGCATTTCCCGCCGGAGCGCAATTGGCTTGGCGCGCATATCAACTTGTTTCATCATCTGCCGCCCTCTGCCCTGGAGGAGGTTGCGGGGCGATTGAAACGCCTGGGCGCCGGACCGCGGCCCGCCGCGCGCCTGACCGACGTCATGCTGTTGGGGCGCGGGGTTGCCTATCGTGTCGAAAGCCCCGATTTGCTAGAGATGCGCGCGGAACTGGCCGACGCCTTTGCCGGGATGCTGACGCCGCAGGATCAGGCGAAGCCGCGGCTGCATATCACGATCCAGAACAAGGTGACGCCGGACGCGGCGAAGGCGCTGGCAGATCAGCTGCGCGCTGACTTTCATCCGCGCCCGCTGGCCATCGCCGGGCTGGCCGCCTGGCACTATCGCGGCGGGCCGTGGGAACTGGCGATGAAGGCGATGTTCCGGGGGTAGGGGCAAGGGGCGTCGACCGGCCGATTGCGCCGGCGAAGGGCGGCAGGTGACTTTCCTGCAATCGCGTTCGAAATCCTTGCATTTGCGAAGAAAGGGCTGTTCGCCCACATAGGCTGGGATGCTGCAACGCAGCAAAACCATTCAGAGGGTCTGCCATGTTTTCGCTTATCGCACTCTATTTCGCCTATCGCCGCGACGTCGTCACCGCCGAACGCTATATTGCTGGCCTGACCCCCGCCGCAGCGCCGGTCGAGCAGGAAGCCAGCCCGGTCGTGCTGGACACGCCGCTGCCGCTCGCGGCCTGACCCGATAAGCAAAAGGGCGGCCAAATGGGCCGCCCTTCGCTTGAATGACTGTCCGGTCGCCTAGGGTCAGGCGGCCAGGAATTGCGCCGGGTCGAGCGCCATCAGCGTATCCGCGCCGCCCTCGATCTTGCGCCGCAGTGCGCCTGCGTCGGGCATGATCCGTTCGGCAAAGAAGCGGGCCGTTACCAGCTTGGCCTCCAGGAAGCCCGCATCGCCTTCGCTTGCCGCGATCTGCGCGCTGGCCGCCTTAGCCATGCGCAGCCACATCAGGCCCGTCGCGACGATGCCCAATATGTGCATATAATGATGCGCGCCTGCGCCCGCATTATCCGGGTTCTTCATGGCGTTCTGCATCAGCCACATGGTCGCCGCGCCCAGCTGGCCGCTCGCCTTTTCGAGCGCCTCCGCGATCGGGGCGATCGATTCGTCGGACTTGGCGGCGGCGACCTCCTCGTTCACCAGCTTCAGGAACGCCTGCAATGCGCGCCCGCCATGCATGGGTAGCTTGCGGCCCACTAGGTCCATCGCCTGAATGCCGTTGGTACCTTCGTAAATCTGGGCGATGCGGGCGTCGCGCACATATTGCTCTACGCCATTTTCCCAGATGTAGCCATGGCCGCCGAACACCTGCTGCGCCGACACCGCGACGTCAAAACCCTTGTCGGTGCCATAGCCCTTGACCACCGGGGTGAGCAGCTGGAGCAGGTCATCGGCCGCCTGCCGCTCTTCCTCGGTTTCGGCGTAGTGCGACAGGTCCACCTGCACGGCGGTCCACAGGGTCAGCGCGCGCAACCCTTCGGTCAGCGCCTTGGCCTCCATCAACATGCGGCGCACGTCGGGATGGACGAACAGCGTGTCGGCCTTTTCCTCCGGCTCCTTGGGGCCGGTGAGCGCGCGACCCTGCCGACGGTCCTGCGCATAATGAACGGCGTTCTGAAACGCGACTTCCGCCTGGCCCAAGCCCTGGAGGCCGACGCCCAGGCGCGCGGCGTTCATCATGATGAACATGGCGGCCAGGCCCTTATTCTCCTCGCCGACCATCCATCCGGTCGCGCCGTCATAGTTCATGACGCAGGTCGCATTGCCGTGAATGCCCATCTTGTGCTCGATCGACCCGCAGGAAACGGCGTTGCGATCACCCAGCGCGCCGTCGTCACCCACCATGATCTTTGGCACGACGAAGAGCGAAATGCCCTTGCTGCCTTCGGGCGCGTCGGGCGTCTTGGCGAGGACGAGGTGGATGATGTTGTCGGCCAGGTCATGCTCGCCCGCCGAAATGAAGATCTTGGTGCCGGTGATGGCGTAGCTGCCATCGCCCTGCGGCACGGCCTTGGTCTTGATGAGGCCAAGGTCAGTGCCGCAATGCGGTTCCGTCAGGTTCATCGTGCCGGTCCATTCGCCCGACACCATTTTGGGGATATAGCGGTGCTGCTGTTCGCTGCTGCCCTTGGCGAGCAGCGCGGAAATCGCCCCGGTGGTGAGGCCGAAATACATTTCGAACGCCTGGTTGGCCGACGTCATATATTCGCCGAGCGCAGTCGCCACGACCATGGGCAGGCCCTGTCCGCCAAATTCCTCCGGCGCGTGCAACGTCGTCCAGCCGCCTGCGACATATTGGTCATAGGCGTCCTTGAAGCCGGCGGGCGTCGTGACGCTGCCGTCGCTATTGCGCGTGCAGCCTTCCTTGTCGCCCGAAGCGTTCAACGGGAACAGGATTTCGGCCGCGACCTTGCCGCCTTCGGTCAGGATCGCTTCCACCAGATCGGGCGAAGCGGCGGCAAAGCTGGGCAGATTGGCGTAGCGGTCAAGCCCCACGACATGATCCAGTACGAAGCGGGTGTCGCGAATGGGGGCGGCGTAGCTTGGCATGATCGTCTCCTGAAATTCTCTTATGCGGGGTAGGGGGTCTATTTCTGTTCGATAGTGGCGACGAAGGCCGCCAGTTCGGCAATGGCCGCATCGATATCGTCCTTCTGCCGGGTCAGCAGGTCGATGCGCGCGCGGCATTTGTCCACAGTGACGCGCCGCTGCGCCTCATGTTCCTCATCAGCGTCGTAGAGGTCGATCATCTCGCGGATTTCGGTCAGGCTGAAACCCACGCGCTTGCCGCGCAGGATCCACGCCAGTCGCGCCCGGTCGCGCCGTGAATAGATGCGGGTCAGGCCCTGGCGTTCAGGCGAAATCAGCCCTTCGTCTTCGTAAAAGCGCAGAGCGCGCGCGGTGACGCCAAATTCTTCCGACAGGTCGGTGATGCTGTAGCGTTCCCGTTCGCTATGATCGGGCAGTTCGATCCCGGCGATGCTGCTGCGATTATCCATGGCGATGATGTAATCCCGCTTTACGTTTACGTCAAGGTGAGTGCTATGCCTGTCCTGCATATCTCCGCATGGGCCTTTTGCCCCAGTGACACGCCACGGCCAAGCCGCTAGGGCCAGCGTCATGACGGGGGCGATCAGACAGAGCAGAGGTGCGCGCGGTGTGCTGGCCGCGCTGGCGCTGCTCGTCCTGGCAATTCACCTGATCGCGCCGACCGGTTTCATGCCGGTACGCACCGCCCATGGCGTAGTGGTGACGCTTTGCACCGGTCAGGGGGCCGTCAATGTCGTGGTCGATCGCGGCGGCTCACCCATGGATGGCGATCATCGCCCGGATGATGGCATGGGCGGCCAACAGCATTGCCCCTTCGCCGCGTCGGTCCAGCCGGTCGTTCCGCCGCTGGCGCTGGCCGATCTGCCCTTGCCGGCGTGGAAACTCGCCTTCGGCCCGATCGCCTTTGCGCTCAAGACCGGCCTCATCGCCCGGCTGGCCGCGCCACCGCCGCCCTCATTGGGGCCACCCGCCGCTTTCTGAAAAAGACTGCAATGCCCGCACGCCCCGCGCGTCGGGATGAATGACCGATTCGGCGCCGCGTGGTGACGAAGACGTCGGCCTGTTTCAGAAAGATCCATCCATGTTTTCTCATAGTGTCGCGCGCGGCCTGCCGCTGTGCGCCCTCGTCCTTATGCTGTCCTCCCATCCGGTTCTTGCCGAGGACAGCGCCGACCAAAGCGCGATCATCGTCACCGCCAGCCCGATTGTCGAGGAAGCCGCCGCCCGCGTGCAGCGGACCCCCGGCGGCGTCGATGTCGTGTCGGCGCAAGAGTTTGACGACAAGCTCGCCGTGTCGCTGCGCGACGCGCTCAGCTTCTCGCCCGGCGTCTACACCCAGCCCCGCTTCGGGCAGGAAGTGCGCATCTCCATTCGCGGATCAGGCCTGTCGCGCGGCTATCACATGCGCGGCCTGACCCTGTTGCAGGATGGCATTCCCATCAACGCCGCCGACGACAATGGCGATTTCCAGGAACTGGACCCGCAGGTCTTCCAGCATCTGGAGGTGTATCGGGGCGGCAATGCGCTGCGGCTGGGTGGATCGACGCTGGGTGGTGCGATCAATGCCGTGACGCCGACCGGCCGCAGTGCGCCGGGCGTCGAACTGCGCATAGATGGCGGCAGTTTCGACACGCTGCGCGGCAAGATGGCCTTTGGTTATGCCGATGATCATGGCGATGCATTTATGGCGATCACCGCCGACCGGTCCGACAGCGACCGCATCCATGGCGACCGCAAGGCATTGCGCTTCAACGGCAATGTCGGCCTAAAACTCAGCGAGCGGGTGGAGACCCGTTTTTACGCAAGCGCGCAGACGATCCGGCAGAAACTGGCGGGCGCGCTCAATGAGACCGACGCCATCGCCAATCCGTCCAAGGGCAATGTCTTTGGCGATCAGGCGCGGGACATCGATTCGATCCGGTTGCAGAACCGCACGACCATCGCACTGGACGATGCTACCGTCGCCTTTGGCGTCTATTTCAATGCCAAACAGCTGTTTCATCCGATCTATCAGGTGATCGACCAGAAATCGGAGGATCGCGGAGTCTTTGTTAGCGTGGACTTGACCGGGGACATTGGCGGCATGCCCGTCGCGTTGACGCTGGGAAGCCAGGCGCGGTTTGGCCGCACCGTCGCGCGGCAATTCGTTAATCTGAATGGAAAGTCGGGCGCCCCGACCGCCGATGCGGTGCAGAAGGCGCAGACGATCAACAGCTATGCCGAAGCGCGCATAGCCCCGCTGCCCTCCCTGTGGCTGGTGGCCGGGGGCATCTACAGCCATGGTGAGCGCAAGATCGACAACCGGATGGCCCCCGCACGCAGCGGTCAGGCCGATTTCGACAGTTTCGCGCCCAAGATCGGCCTGCTCTACGAACCATCGGATAGGATGCAGGTCTACGCAAATTACAGCCGATCGGTGGAAATGCCCGGCTTTGGCGAATTGAGCCAGGCGCCCGCGGGCGGCGCGCCCGGCTTCACGCCGGTCGGGCTGCAAAAGGCATGGACCGCCGAAATCGGCACGCGCGGCCGGGTGGGCATCGCGACGTGGGACGTCAGCGTCTATCGCGCGGACATAAGGGGTGAGATGCTGCAATATAGCGTCGTTCCCGGCCTTATTCCGGCCGCGACCTTCAATGCGGACCGCACGCGGCATCAGGGGATCGAGGCGGGGCTGGACCTGACGCTCAGCCCCTGGCTGCGGCTGCGGCAGGTCTATCAGTATAGCGACTTCCGGTTCCGCGACGACATCCAGTTCGGCGACAATCGCCTGCCGGTCATCCCGCGCCATTTCTACCGCGCGGAGCTGACATTGGGGACGGACCGGCTGTCGGTCAGCCCGGCGGTCGAATGGCTGCCGCAGGGGGCATGGGTGGATTATGCCAACAGCAAGCGGGTGGAGAGCTATGCGATGCTGAACCTCACCGCGCAGGCGCAAGTGCAGGACGGCGTCACCCTGTTCGTCGATGCGCGCAACCTGACAAAGGAGCGGGCGATCGGCGATATCAGCGCGCTGGTGCGCTATGTCGCGGATGACCCCGCGACCCCCGCCAACGAAGGCAGCGCCGCCTTCTATCCCATCGAGCGCCGCGCTTTCTACGCCGGCGTGCGGGCGCGCTTCTGATGGGTGAGGACGTGCGCGGCGGCGGATTTTACCGCGCCATGTGGCGCTGGCATTTCTATGCCGGCCTCATCGTGCTGCCGGTGCTGGCGCTGATGGCGGCTACGGGCGCGCTCTATCTCTACAAGGCGGAAGTGGAGGCGCTGGTCTATCCGGTGCGGCTGACGCAGCCAGGCGGGGGCGCATCTTTGCCGGCGTCGCGCATCGTCGCGGCGGCGGAGGCGCGCGCTGGTGGCGCCGCTACCCAGGTGGTGCGCCCGGCCAGCGACGAGGAAAGCTGGCGAGTAGTGACGCCGAGGGACGGGGGCGGCACGATGACCTACTTCGTCGATCCCCGTGACGGGCGTATCCTGGGGCAGATGCGCGATGGCGGCGTGATGGAGACGGTCAAGTCGCTGCACAGCCTGACCATCACCGGACCGGTCGGCAACCGGCTGGTCGAAATCGTCGCCGGCTGGGCGATCATCCTGTGCGTCACGGGGCTGTACCTGCGCTGGCCCCGGCGCGGCCAACCCGCTCTGGCGCTCCGCGGGACCGTAAAGGGGCGGCTGTTCTGGCGCGACCTGCATGGGACGCTGGGCTTTGCGTCGGCGCTCGTCATCCTGTTTCTCGCCATCACCGGCATGCCGTGGACCGATATCTGGGGCGGAGGGTTGCGAGCCGTGATCGCCGCCAACAAGGCGGGGCGGCCGCCAATGAAGGTCAATCCCTGGTCCCACGCCGCCAAGCATGCGCTGCCCTGGACGCTGCGGGAGCAGGACGCGCCGATGGGGCAGGGGAATCGCGATGTCGGCGTCGACGCCGTGACACAGATCGCTGCCCGGCGGGGGCTTGCGCAGGGCTATCACCTCTTCCTGCCGGCCACTCCGGGCGCGCCCTATCTGGTGTCGGCGATCACGGTGCGCGCCGACGATGCGCGCGCCATCGCCATCGACGCGGCGACCGGCGCGGTGGTGCAGGACATGGAATGGCGGCAGTTCGGCAAGGGCGCAAAGGCGGTCGAATGGGGCATCGCCACCCATCAGGGCCAGCAATATGGGGAGGGCAACCGGCTGCTGATGCTGGCGGGATGCCTGTGCCTGCTGCTGCTGTGTCTGACCGCGCCGGCGCTGTGGTGGAAGCGGCGGCAAGACGGGCGGCTTGCCGCGCCGCCGCCGGCAAGCCCGGTCGCGCGCCGGACGGTCGCAGGCGTGATGATCGCACTGGGCGCGCTCTTTCCCCTGACCGGCCTGTCGATGCTGGCCGCGCTCGCCGTGGAATGGCTGGCGGGGCGGCTTTCCCGCGCCTAGTTTTCTTTCAGGCCGGGAGCGATTAAGGGCTGCCCCATGATCCGACTGTCCGGCCTGAAACTGCCCCTCGACCATCCGGCCGAGGCGATGCCCGCCGCCATCTGTGCGCGCCTGAACATTCAGCCGCAGGAGTTGCGCGGTCATAATCTGGTCCGGCGCGGCAATGACGCGCGCCGTCGCAATGCGATCCAGCTGGTCTATACGCTCGACATCGATGTGGAGAACGAAGCCGCCGTGCTGGCGCGTTTCGCCAACGATCATGATGTGCGGCCGACGCCCGACACGCGCTATCATTTCGTCGCGCATCGCCCCGATGGCTGGAGTGGCAAACGGCCTGTAGTGATCGGCGCGGGGCCGTGCGGGCTGTTTGCCGGCCTTATCCTTGCGCAGATGGGCTTCCGGCCGATCATCCTGGATCGCGGCAAGGTGGTGCGCGAGCGCACGAAGGATACGTGGGGCCTGTGGCGTCGCGGCGAACTCGACCCGGATTCCAACGTCCAGTTCGGGGAAGGCGGGGCCGGCACTTTTTCTGACGGCAAACTCTATTGCCGGGTCAAGGACCCGCGTTTTCTGGGCCGCAAGGTGCTGGAGGAATTTGTCGCCGCCGGTGCGCCCGACGACATATTATGGGAAGCGCATCCCCATATCGGCACATTCCGGCTCGTCTCGATGGTCGAATCCATGCGCCGCCAAATCGAAGGACTGGGCGGCGAATATCGCTGGCAGACGCGGGTCGATGACCTGCTGCTGGAACCGGACGGCGACGGTGCGCAGAAGCTGCGCGGACTGGTGCTGCATGACGGCAGCGCGATCGAAACCGATCATGTCGTCCTGGCGGTGGGCCACAGCGCGCGCCCGACATTCGAAATGCTGCATCGGCAGCGCGTCCATATGGAGGCCAAGCCCTTTTCCATCGGCGTGCGCATCGAACATCCGCAAAGCTGGATCGACCGCGCCCGCTACGGCCAATGCGCGGGCCACCCTGACCTGGGCGCGGCGGCATACAGCCTGGCGCATCATTGCGGCAATGGCCGCACGGTCTACAGCTTCTGCATGTGCCCGGGCGGCCGGGTCGTCGCCGCGACGTCGGAGGAAGGGCGCGTCGTCACCAACGGCATGAGCCAATATAGCCGCGCCGAATTCAACGCCAATTCGGGCCTGGTCGTCGGCATCGACCCGCAACGCGATTATCCCGGTGGGCCGCTGGCCGGCATTGATTTTCAGCGTCATTGGGAAAGCCAGGCCTTTCTTGCGGGCGGGTCGAGCTATTGGGCGCCGGGGCAGACGGTCGGCGATTTCCTGGCCGGGCGGCCATCCACGTCGCTGGGTTCGGTGGAGCCATCCTACAAGCCTGGCGTGACGCCAACGGATCTCGCATCCTGCCTGCCGCCCTTCGTCATCGACGCCTTCCGCGAGGCTCTGCCGGTCTTTGGCCGGCAACTGGCGGGCTATGACCATGGCGATGCGGTCATGACGGGGGTGGAAACCCGCACATCGTCGCCCGTGCGCATCACGCGCGGCAAGGATTTTCAGAGCCTCAACGTCGCGGGCCTCTATCCGGCAGGCGAAGGTGCGGGCTATGCCGGCGGCATCCTGTCCGCCGCCATCGACGGCATCAAGGTCGCCGAAGCAGCGGCGCTGGCAATGGTGCGCGCAGCGCAGTGAACCAACAGCCTGACATATCCCTGGCATAAATTGTTCATGCCGGTGTCGTGCCATCGACGCGTGGTTGTCATGGGCGCGTCAAGCCGACGTCATGCGGACAGGCTAGGGATCGGCCATGGTAACGCATATCGATCGCTGCGTGCGTATTTCGCCTGCCGACAAGGCGCGACTGCGCATCCTCTTCCTTGCCAAGCATGCACGCGCGTCCGGCACGCCCGATGCGGTGGATGGCAACCATGCCGTCTATCATCATGAAATGCGCACGACGCTGGAGGAGATCGGCCTCAATATCCGGGTCGCTGACAGTTATGAATCGCTGTTCGACCGGCCGGATGTGGATTTCGTCGTCACCCTGTTGAACCGGGGCGGCTTCCAGAATAGCGAGATGATGGCACCGCTGCTGCTCAGTTGGCGCGACATGCCGCATCTGGGGGCAAGCCCGATCCTGCGCGGCGTGTCGGACGACAAATATCTTAGCAAGATGATCGCCAGCGCCCATGGCGTGCCGACCATGCCGGCGCAGATATTTCGCCGTGGCGGCCTGCCCGCCGAGCCCGCTTTTCACGCGGAGCGGCTGGTGGTGAAGCCCAATGCGTCGTCGGCGTCCTGGGGGTTGGCCATGGTCGACAGCTGGACCGAAGCACGGACGCAAATCGACTATCTGCATGGGGAAGGCCATGACGTCCTGGTCGAAGCCTGGGCGCCCCTGCTCGACATCGCGGTCCCGGTCGTGGGCGGCAGCGGCGGCCAGCCCTGGATATTGCCGCCGATGATGTATGTGCCGGCCGATCCGCATCGCGCGCGCAGTCATGAAGAAAAGCGCGGCCTGATCGACGCGGGCGACGACCCGCTGGTGCTGGTCGAGGATCGCGCGCTGCTGGCGCAGCTGGAGGATATGACCCGCCGGATGCTCCCGGACCTCTGGCCGTTCGACTATGGCCGGTTCGAATTCCGCTATGATCCCGTGACCGGCGCGGTGCAGTTCATGGAAGTCAATCTGTCCTGCAACCTGTGGTCGAAGAAGACCATATCCCGGTCGGCCCGCTCGATCGGCGTCGATCACGCGATGCTGGTCGAAACCATCATCGGCCACAGCCTGGAACGGCAGGGTTTGCTGACCGAAGCGCCGCTCAAGGTCGCGGCCTGATGCCGACGGACGGCAAGGCGACGGCGCTGGTGCTCGCGGGCAAGCGCGACGGCGCGACCGATCCGCTGGCACAGGCGGCGAGCGTCACGCATAAATGCCTGGTCCCGGTGGCGGGGCAGCCCATGCTGGTGCATGTGATCGATGCGCTCGCGGCGAGCGAGCGGATCGGGCAGATCCGCGTCGCGATAGAGGAGCCGGCGGTTCTACAGGATTTGCCGCAGCTGCGCGGGTTGATCGCGACCCGTCGGCTGATGCCCGTCGCGGCGCAGCGCAATCTGGTCGATTCGGTGCTGGCGGGGGCGCAGGGGGCGACTTTCCCGCTGCTCATCACCACGGCCGACAATGTCCTGCTGACGCCGGATTCAGTGGCGGAAATGATGGAAGGCTGCAAAGCGCAGGGTGCGGATGCCGCCGTCGCCTTCACCCGCCGCGATTTTGTTTTGGCGGCCCATCCGCAAGGGCAGCGCAAATTCTACCGCTTCGCGGACGACAGCTATTCCAACTGCAACACCTATTGGCTGAAGAACGCCAATGCGCTGGCGGCGGCCGAAACATTCCGCAGCGGCGGTCAGTTCGTAAAGCATCCCGCGCGCATCATCGGCGCCTTCGGATTGCTGAATCTCATCCGCTTCCGCTTTGGCATCGGCACGCTGGCGGACACGTTCGCCCGCTTTTCGCGCTGCTTCCGCATGACGATCGCGCCGGTGATCCTGTCGGATGGCGCGGTGGCGATCGACGTTGACAATGCGCGGTCGCATGGCGTCGCCACGCAATTGCTGGAGCGACGCGCCGTCATCACGCAAGCGGCGGAATAGCCGTTGCTCACCATACGCGCGGTCCCGCCCCGGGACGACAACAGTCTGTTGGCGGCCTATCATGGCGGCCTGCGCGCGCATTGGGCGCGGTCTGAGCGGGCTTTGTCGCAAGGATTGGCGACGATGGGGCGGGGCGGATGGAGCGCGGCCGAGCGGCTCCTCTTGCCCGCCCCGGTGCGCCAGTCGGGCCTGTCGATGCGCGACCGTAAAGGGCTGCATCGGCTGCTGAACCCGGCCGCCTTTCCCTTTGGTGGCAATCCTTTGAAGAACAAGCAACTTTTCGCCGCCAAGGCAGAGGGGGCGGGGCTGCCGATCCCCCCTTCATGCCCCGTTGTCGCGGGCAATCTGTCGGACTGGCTGGCGAGCGAAACCGACATCATCGCCAAGCCCAGTTTCCGGTCGAAGGGACAAGGGGTGGAGCGCTATCAGCGCGAAGGCCAGGGCTGGCGCGGTCCGTCAGGGGCGGTCGGCGACACAGAGTTGCGCGCGTGTCTCCTGGACCTGTGGCGCAAGGGTGGCGTGATTCAGCGTCGGCTGCCGACGCATGAAAGCCTCGCCCCGCTATCGCCTGGCGCGCTTCCCACATTGCGGGTCGTCACGTGCCTGGACGAAGGCGGCTTGCCCGAAGCGTGCGACCTGGCTTTGCGCCTGTCGGCTGGCGGACCGCGCCCTGTGGACAATTTCAATGCCGGCAATCTCGTTCTTGGGATTGATGAACAAGGCTATTGCGGGGTGGCATGGCGCAGCGCCGAAGGTCGACCCGACGCCCTGGAGCGACATCCCGCCACGGGGGCGAAGATCATGGGGGCCGCCGTCCCCGACCTAGGAGAAGCGATTGCGCTGGCGGTGCGCGCCCATCGCGCCTTTGCCGACTTTACCGTCATCGGATGGGATGTGGGCCTGACATGCGCGGGCCCTGTGCTGGTTGAGGGAAATTGGAATCCCGGAACGGACATCCTGCAACTCGTCAGCGGGCGGGGACTATCGGACACGCGGCTGGGCGACCTGTACCGCCATCATCTGGCGCATGTGCCGGTCGAACGCTGGCAGGGCGCGCAGGTGGTGGAATGGGACCGGCGCGGCCGTTGATCTGTATCTATGTGCATGCGCTGGTCGCGACGGGAGTCGTGCGTAATGCGCGCCTGATTGCCGCCGATCTGGCGCTGGCTGGTCATGACGTGCAACTGGTCACGGCTTTGCCGGGCGGGGAGGGCGCTGCCGGAGTCCCGCATCATGCCCTGTTGCCAGGCGTCGGCCATTCTCGTCTGCGGGAAAAGGCCGACGCGGTGATCGCGCTTCACCGGCATTTGCGCGCGCATCGACCGCGGCTTTTGATTTCGGCGGGCAATCATGGCCATGGGACGGTCTGGGCCGCGAGCCGCGGGATCCGCGGCGTCAAACGGCTCTATCGCATCAGCAACGACATCATGCGCGCCATCCCGACCGCGCCGTCGGGGCGGTGGAAGCGGACCGGTCGGGTAGGCATGGCACGCCTGATCGCCGCCGATGCCGCGCATCTGGTTCTCGTGTCGCCGACCTTGTCCGATACCCCGGCCTTCGACCTCGCCCGCCGCTCAGGGCGGGTCACTGTCATTGCCAATGGCATCGACCGGGCGTCGGCGCAGGCCCGCATCGGCGATGCCGCGCCACATTCCTGGCTGGGCGGCGACAGGCCCGTCGTTCTCGCCATAGGCAGACTGGCGCCACAAAAGAATTTCCACACCTTGCTGCGCGCCTTCGCGCTGCTGCGCGGGCACATGCCCGCTCGGCTCATCATTCTGGGCGAAAGCCGCGACGACGCCCGCGCACGATTGATGGCGCAGGGCCAGGACCTGGGTATCGCCGATGACCTGGCCTTGCCCGGCACGGTGGCGAACGTCTTCCCCTGGTTGGCGCGCTGCGACGCATTCGTGCTTCCGTCCTGGTGGGAAGGATCGGCGAATGTGCTGCTGGAGGCGATGGCGGTGGGCGCGCCCTGCGTCGCATCGATCAGCGCGGGCAATGCTGCGCATTTGCTCGATGACGGACGCTATGGTCGGCTTGTCGATCCGGGGGATGCCCCGGCAATGGCGATCGCCATGGCACAGCAACTCGATCGGGAAACAAGATTATATCCCGGCGACCGCATTGACGCCTTCGGCATGGACGCGGTCACACGATCCTGGCGGGATGTGGTGGCCCGGTTGCTGGGGACGTAAAGCCGGCGTCTGCTGGTCAGCCCAGCAAGCGCCAGCCGGCAACGACGAGGACGCAAGCAAGCAAGGGCTGCAACATCTTTTCCGGCACCTTGGACGCCAGCATCGATCCGATGATGATGCCGGGGATCGAGCCTGCCAGCAGGTTGAGCAGCAGCAACAGGTTGAAATTGCCGATGAACAAATGCCCCAGGCCCGCCACCAGCGTCAATGGCACGGCATGGACGATGTCGGTCGCGATCAGCTTCTGCAATCGCATTCGCAGCGGATAGAGCGCCAGCAACAGCGTCGCGCCCAGCGCCCCAGCGCCCACGGACGTCAGCGTGACCATCGCGCCCAGCAGGGCGCCGGCCGTCACGGTGAGGCCGGCCTGATAGCGCAGGAAATTGTGCGCGGTATCCTTGCGCGCATGGACCGCCATGTGGTGGAACCGGCCCCGGAACAGGGTAGCGACGGCCGTGAGGATCAGCACCACCCCCAGCGCGTTCATGATGAGCCCGCCCTTGATCTGCTGCGCGTCGATCTGCGACAGAAAGATCAGGACGATGACGGCGGCGGGCAGGCTGCCCAGGCACAGGCGCTTGATGACTTCATAATCGGGCCGGCCTTCGGCGCCGCCATGATGATGGTGGACGAACCCGCCCACGGATTTGGTGATTGCCGCGAACCACAGGTCCGTGCCCACCGCCGTCGTTGGCGACACGCCGAACAGCAGGATCAGGATCGGCGCCATC
This sequence comes from Sphingobium soli, assembly GCF_020782245.1. GTDB lineage: Bacteria > Pseudomonadota > Alphaproteobacteria > Sphingomonadales > Sphingomonadaceae > Sphingobium > Sphingobium soli. The sequence goes on along the minus strand of NZ_JAJGNP010000001.1, from coordinate 79,237 downwards.
AGCGATCCGCCGCCAACGCCCGTCATGCCCACCATGACACCGACGAACAGCCCCGCGATCGCGTGCAACCAATCCATTCAAATCCCCCACTTGCAGGCCCGCGAGGCGGACCGCTTTGGCCCGACATATCGGTACAGTGCAGGCGCGAACAGCCTTTTTTAGCGGTTCATCGCGATCGGGGCGGTATTGGTCCCGGGGCCAGACCGCCCCCATCGCCAAAGCGAGAGGAAAAAGACAGCGTTCGCCCGCCATGGATTGCATCGACCCCTGCCGCTTCATAGACAGGGCCGCATCAATGCGGATTTCTTTACGCCTTTCATGCTAGGGCCGCGGATCATGACGCGCCGCCATCAGGGATTTTGACCATTTCTGCCTCTTCTTCTTCGACCACAATTTATCCGGTGATCCTGTCCGGGGGCGCGGGCACGCGCCTGTGGCCGGCCTCCCATGCCGCCTGCCCAAAGCAGTTCATGCCGCTCGTCGGGGATCGTTCGATGTTGCAGGAAACCATTGAGCGAACCTATGATCTGCCGGGCTTTGAAAAGCCGCTGATCGTGTCGAGCGGGGCGCAAGGGCCGCTGGTGCAGCAACAGCTTGCCGACGGGGGCTACAGCACGGCGGCGATCCTGCTGGAGCCCGAAGGTCGCAATACCGCGCCCGCCATCGCCATTGCAGCAGCCTGGATCGCTGCGCGCGATCCCGCGGCGCTGATGCTCGTGATGCCGTCGGACCATGTGATCGCCAATGTTACAGCGTTTCGGGGCGCCGTCGCGTCGGCGCTGGGGGCGGCGCGCGATGGCAGGCTGGTGACGTTCGGCATCCAGCCGCATTATCCCGAAACGGGCTATGGCTATATCCGCAAGGGCGATGTGATCGACGCCGCCAATGATATTCACGCGGTCGCCGAATTTGTGGAAAAGCCCCCATTGGCGCGGGCCGAGGCCTATCTGGCCGATGGACGCCATTACTGGAACGGCGGCATCTTCCTGTTCCGCGCCGGCGTCCTGCTGGACGAACTGGACCAGCATGTGCCCGCCGTGCGCGCGGCTGCGGTCGACGCGATGGCGCAGGCGACAATGCAGGACGGATTTGTCCTGCCGGGCGAGGCGGAATTTAGCGCCAGCCCCAATGTCTCGATCGACGTGGCCGTGATGGAACGGACCGATCATGCGGCGGTCGTGCCCGTCGACATGGGGTGGTCCGATGTCGGCTCCTGGAACGCCTTATGGGCGGTGCGTGATCGCGACCCGAAAGGTAATGCGGTGAAGGGCGAGGCCGTTACCGTCGATGGCGCAGGCAACCTCATCTATGTCGATGGCGGCCCGCCGGTCGCTACCCTTGGCATGCGCGATTGCGTCGTCGTGTCGACGGCGCAGGGCGTGCTGGTGATGCCGCGCGACCGATCGCAGGACGTCAGGGGCGTTGTCGAACAGATGAAGGCGGCCGGACTGACGCCCTGACGGCAAAGGGTGACGGGCCCGGGCGAACAAGCCTTGCTCGCCCCGACTCGCTCATTGTCAGCGGCTGATGGCTCTGTCGATCGCGACCAGTGGCAGAACCGTGGAGGCGAACAGGCTGAAGACGCGCTGGGCTTCGGCAACCGGATTGGTCGAGATATACAGCACGTCCTTATCCTGGATGAGGAATTTCTGCATCGCGAAATAGGTGCCCGGATCGCGCATATCGACGCGGTAGATCACAGGAATCCGCCCATCGGGGCCGGGAACCACATCCGCGCCGTGATCGGGCACAAGTGCGGGATTTTCCCAGCGGAACAGGAAAACGCCCTTCGCGTCGGCGCGACCTTCCTGCAAGCCGCCGATGCGGCCCATCGCCTGCGCCAGCGTGATACCGGTCGCCTCGAAATACAGCTCCTGACTCTTGCTCGCCGAACCCAGTGCGGTGAAGCTGTAGGGCTGATACAGCGCCGTGACGATGTCACCCGATCGCAGCACGACATTCTGGCGGGGATCGCTGATCACCGCCGACATCGGCATCATATAGACCTGACCGTCGCGGCTGACCTGAATGGCCGTCTTTTCCGAAGCGGCCTTGGTGCCGCCGCTCGCGGCAATCGCGTCCAGGATGCGCTCGCCCTTGGGGGTGAGCGGCATGCGCGTGCTTTGGTTGACGTCGCCGACGACGGACACGTTGGCGCTTTGATTGCGCAACAGGCGTACGGCGACCTGTGGCAGATGCGCCTTGCCGCGCAGACGCTGCGTAATATCTCGCTCGATTGAGTCGAGCGTGCGGCCAGTGACAGGCACCATTCCGGCGAAGGGCACGGAAATCTCGCCGGACTGGCCAACGATAAATTCCGGAAGCGACGTCGCCCGGCTGGTGTCGACGGAACTCAATGTCGGATTGGAACTGAACAGCACCGCGGGCGGCGCTTCCCAGATGTTGACCGTCAGCACATCGCCCGGCCCCACAGTCTCACCGACAGCCGGCGAATCACCTAGATTAGTCGCAAAATCGCGTATCGGAATCCTGGGCCGCGCGGCAATCATCTGGTCGTTCAGGTGGATGACCTGAATGCCCTGAACCGACGCTTCGCCGGCCTTGCCAGCTTTCGCAACGCGCTGCGTGCTGGGGCCGACCGAGGTGCATGCGGCGGTCGCCAGCAACGCGGCCATCAGGCTGAGGCGGGGAAGGCGTGCGCCGATCCGGCGATACGACAAGCGGGTCATCAAGTCTCCTAGCGCCCGAACGGGCCACGAAAATTCAAACATCAGCCAGTGTCGGGTTGCAAGACATTACCGACCGGCTGCGATCCTGTCACCTCATGCCGTCAGCATCCACTGCAGCGTTTCATCCAGTGGCACGCGCGCCAGCGGGCCGATTACGGCTTCGATCCGGGCCGCGTCACCGCACAGGGTCTTGACCTCGTCGGCGCGAACGAAGGCTGGGTTGACCCGCACCGCGAAATCATGACCCGATAATCGGCGGATACTGTCCAGAAGCTGACCAAGGCTGGTCGCCTCGCCCGAACAGACATTGAATGTCCCGCCGATCGCAGCCGGCTCCTCGATCAGCCGGGCATAAGCATCGACCACCATGCGCACATCGGAAAAATCGCGCGCCACGTCCAGATTGCCCAGTTCGATATCGGGTGCGTGGTGCCGGACATGATCGACGATCTTGGGAATAAGGAAGCTGGGCGATTGTCCAACGCCGGTATAGTTGAACGGGCGGGTGACGATGATCGGCAGTCGCCGCTCAAACAGGCGGCAGATCATCTCGCCGGCTGCTTTCGTCACGCCATAATCATTGGCGGGGGCAGGGGGCACGTCTTCGCTCAAGCGGCCCGGCCTGCCATTGCCGTAGATATTCGCGCTGCTCGCCACCAGAATGGATCGGGGCTGGCGGTCGAGGCAGTTGGCGGCTCCCAGCAGGTTGCGCAGGCCGACGATGTTGCTCTGATACATGTCGGCCAGATCGTCATGCGCGACGAAGGCGATCGCGGCCAGATGGATGATGTGATCGGGCTGCACCCGACGCATGATGGCGTGCAGGCCTGTCGCGTCGGTCAGGTCGCAGACATGGCTCTCAGCGACGCCCGCTTCCGCCAGAGCAGTCGGCTCGCGCAACAGCGCCACCACGCGATGGCCGCCATTAGCCAGCCGCCGCGCCAGATAGCGGCCGGTAAAGCCCGCCGCGCCTGTGATGAGGGTGGTGGTCATGACCGCCTCCGTTCAGAAACTGACGCCGGCCTTGTTACGGCGCAGGTCGGCCTGCACCATCATCTCGCACAGCGTTTCAAGCGAGGTTTGCGGCGCCCATCCCAGCTTTTCCCTCGCATAGCTTGCATCGCCGATCAGCAGATCGACTTCTGCCGGGCGATAGAAGCGCGGGTCGATGCGCATCACGGTTCCGCCGCTGGCCGCATCGACGCCGATTTCCGCTTCGCCCTCGCCGGAAAAGACGATGTCCCGTCCCACCGCCTTGAATGCGAGTTGCACGAAATCGCGAACCGTTTCGGTTCGTCCCGTCGCCAGCACATAGGTGTCCGGCTCGTCCGCCTGCATCATGCGCCACATGCCCTCGACATATTCGCGGGCAAAACCCCAGTCGCGCTTGGCGTCAATATTGCCCAACATCAGGCAATCGAGCTGCCCCAGCGCGATCTTGGCGACAGAGTCGGTGATCTTGCGGGTGACGAATTCGCGTCCGCGCAACGGGCTTTCATGATTGAACAATATGCCGCTGCACCCGAAAATGCCGTAGCTTTCACGATAGTTGACCGTGCTCCAATGTGCATAGAGTTTCGACACGCCATAGGGGCTGCGGGGCCAGAATGGGGTCGCTTCATTCTGCGGCATGCTTTGCACCTTGCCGAACATCTCTGACGTGCTGGCTTGATAAAATCGGATCGACGGATCGACGATGCGGATGGCTTCCAGCAGATTGAGCGGACCGATGCCGGTGATCTGCGCGGTGGTCAGCGGTTGGTCGAACGACACGCCCACAAAGCTTTGCGCCGCCAGGTTATAGACTTCGCGTGCTTGCGATTGCTGGAGCAGACGGATGGAGGAGGACAAGTCGGTCAAATCATATTCGACCAGCCGCAATTCCGGATGGTCGGCAATGCCCAGTTCCTCGATCCGCCACAGATTGACCGAACTGGTCCTGCGAAACGTGCCGTAAACCCGGTAGCCCTTGTCCAGCAGCAGTTGCGCCAGATAGGCCCCGTCCTGGCCGGTAATGCCGGTGATGATCGCGCTTTTCATATGCCCGTCAGCCGGTTCAGCTGCCCATCCCGCCGACGCGGGTGAGGGTGAAGCCGGCGTCCTGGGCTTCGGCGAGGGGGTAGATGTTGCGCAGGTCGATGAGCGCCTTGCCGGCCATGGCGGCGGCGATGCGTTTCAGGTCCAGCGCGCGGAAAATGTCCCATTCGGTGACGAGCACCAGCGCGTCGGCGCCGTCGGCGGCCTCATAGGCGTCGCTCGCCATCGTGACGGATGGCATCATCGGCGCGGCGACCTCCATGCCTTCGGGATCATAGGCGACGATGGTTGCGCCGGCATCCTCCAACGCCTGGACGATGGCGAGGCTGGGGGCGTCGCGCATGTCGTCGGTATTGGGTTTGAAGGTGAGGCCCAAAAGCGCGACTTTCTTGCCGCGGGCGTCGCCGCCCAGCGCCTTGACGATCTTGCGGCCCATGGCGCGCTTGCGCAGATCGTTGACCTGCACCACCGTTTCCACGATGCGGATCGGCGCGTCATGATCCTGGCCCGTCTTGACCAGCGCGAGCGTATCCTTGGGGAAGCAGGAGCCGCCATAGCCGGGGCCGGCATGCAGGAATTTGCCGCCGATGCGGTTGTCGAGGCCGATGCCGCGCGACACGTCCTGCACTTCCGCGCCCACCGCCTCGCACAGGTCCGCCATCTCGTTGATGAAGGTGATCTTGGTCGCGAGGAAGGCGTTGGCGGCATATTTGATGAGTTCGGCGGTGCGGCGGCCGGTGAACATCAGCGGCGCCTGGTTGAGGTTGAGCGGTCGGTAGACCTGGCTCATCACCGCGATCGCGCGCTCAGAGCCGGTGGTGCCCACGACGACGCGGTCGGGCCGCTTGAAGTCGCCGATCGCCGCGCCTTCGCGCAGGAATTCGGGGTTGGAGACGCACTGAATGTCGAGATCAGGGCGCAGTTCGCGCGCGATCCGCTCGACCTCGTCACCGGTGCCCACGGGCACGGTCGACTTGGTGACGATGACGGCAGGGCCATCGAGCGCGCCGACGATTTCCCGCGCCGCAGCATAGACATAGGAAAGATCGGCATGGCCATCGCCCCGGCGCGAAGGCGTGCCGACCGCGATGAAGATCGCGTCCGCGCCCTTGACCCCGGCGGCAAGGTCGGTGGTGAAGGTCAGGCGACCGGCCGCCGCGTTGCTGCCCACCAGCTGGTCCAGCCCCGGCTCGAAGATCGGCATGCGGCCGGATTCGATCGCCGCGATCTTGCCCGCATCCTTATCGACGCACACAACGTCATGCCCGAAATCCGCAAAACAGGCCCCCGACACAAGGCCTACATAACCCGTGCCAATCATCGTGATTTTCATAAAGCCGCACAGCCCCTGCTGTAGGAAGGAGCGCTCGCCCTAGCACGCCCTTTGCGGATTACAAACAAGGAGTGAGGACGCCAAAGAGGCCAAGGACGCCGTCTCTGTGCCGCGATGCAATAGGCTGGACTTTGCCGGATGCCACTCCTAACACAAGCCCAAACTATGGGCTGACGAGTGCCAATGCTGAAAATTCCTGATCGCGTCGGGCGCGTGCCGACTCTCTTTATCGCCTCGGTCCTGATTCCTACGGCGATAGCGATACTTTACTATTCGCTGAGTTCCAGTCTGTACATTTCCGAGTCGCATTTTGTCGTTCGCAACTCCGATAAATCGGACGTTTCGGGCTTGAGTTCGCTGATAAAATCTGGCGGGTCATCGGGGAATGAAGGCTATGCCACGCAGGATTATATCCTGTCGCGCGATGCTTTGACGACGCTCAATAAAAACGGGCTTGTCACGCGCGCCTATGGCAATGACTCCATATCGATCCTGAACCGGTTCAATCCATTTGGTTCAGGCGGATCGTTCGACAAGCTTTTTCAATATTACACCAATAAGGTGGAGGTGGCCTATAATGCCGGCTCATCCATCACCACGCTCAAGGTGCGCGCCTTTGCACCCAAAGATGCTTATGAAATCAATCGTCGATTGCTGGCGCAGGCTGAAACGCTCGTCAACCAATTGAACCAGCGTTCGCGCGGTGACCTGATTGGTTATGCTTCCAAGGAATTGGAAGAAGCGAAAAGCGCGTCCAGGCAAGCCGCACTCGCTCTTTCGAATTATCGCAACCTGAAAGGCGTTGTAGACCCGGAACAGCAGGCCAATGTGCAATTGCAGATGGTTTCCAAGCTTCAAGATGAGATGATCACGACCAAGACGCAACTCGTCCAATTGCGCGCATTCACGCCGCAAAACCCGCAAATTCCGGTATTGGAGAGTCGGGTTCGGCAGTTGAACAAGGAAATTGACGAGCAGACCGGCATTGTCGCGGGTAATCAGAAGTCGCTCGCCGCAACGGCAGCGCAATATCAGCGCTTGCAACTGGAAAGCCAACTTGCTGACAAGGTGCTCGCCTCCGCGATCACCTCGCTGCAAGATGCCCGCAATGAAGCACGCCGCAAGCGCGCTTATGTCGAACGCATCGTTGAACCTAATATGCCTGATTATCCTTCCGAGCCGCGCCGGATGCGCGCCATTCTTGGCGTGTTTGCGGTTGGCATGGTCGTATGGGCCATATTGTCGATGCTGGTCAGCGGCATCAAGGAGCATAAGGACTGATGGAGGGCGACGGCCACCGGCAGGGACCTCAGACCGGTTTGCTGCATTCGTGGGCGATCCAGCGGCGGGTTATACATGCGCTCGTCATGCGCGAGGTCATCACACGTTTTGGGCGTCACAATATCGGATTTTTGTGGCTGTTCGTGGAGCCGATGATCTTCACCATCGGCGTGACCTTGATCTGGAGCGCGCTACGGGCAGTTCATGGCTCGAGCCTGTCAATTGCGGCTTTCGCGCTCACGGGATATTCAAGCGTGCTCGTCTGGCGAAATATGCCGTCGCGTGTCATCGATTCGATAGAGCCAAATCTGTCGCTGATGTATCATCGCAACGTCCGGATATTCGACATCTTCGTGAGCAGACTGCTGCTGGAAGGTTTGAGCGTCGCGACTTCCTTCTTCATCCTCACGATCATTTTTGCGGCTATCGGCTGGCTGTCGCTGCCCGAGGACCCCTTCAAGGTCGTCGTCGGCTGGCTCATGCTCGCATGGTGGGGATGCGCGATCGGGATGTTCGTTGGGGCCTTGTCGCATCGCTCGGAACTGATCGACAAGTTCTGGGCACCGCTTCAATATCTCATGTTCCCTTTGTCGGGGTCTGCCTTTCTCGTTGACGCTCTTCCCCCCGATTTTGCCCATTGGGTCCTCTATCTCCCCATGGTCCATGGTGTTGAATGCGTGCGTGATGGCTTTTTCGGATCGCAGTTTAATGCGCATTATGACTTGGGCTATATGGCTACGATCAATCTTGTCTTCACCTTGTTCGGATTGGTTGAAATCCGAAGGGCGAGCCAGAATTTGGTCCCGGCATGATCAGTCTTGAGAATATATCCAAGTCCTATCCCACTCGGACCGGTCGGCACTGGGTCTTTCGAGACGTCAGTTTTTCCATCGGACGCGGGGAGAAAATCGGTATTCTTGGTCGGAACGGTGCAGGAAAATCGACGCTGATCCGGTTGATCGGGGGAATCGAGCAGCCTTCGGGCGGCAGGATTTCTGGTGATATGTCGATATCCTGGCCATTAGCGTTCTCAGGCGCCTTTCAGCATTCTCTTACCGGGTTGGACAATCTGAAGTTTATTTGCCGAATTTACGATAAAGACCCTGTTGAAGCAGCGGAAGCAGTTGAAGAATTTGCCGAGCTTGGTTCCTTCATGAAAGAGCCGATCAAGACATATTCAGCCGGCATGCGTGCAAGATTGGGATTTGGGATCTCGTTGGCGGTGGATTTTGATTGCTTTCTGATCGACGAAATCGTGGCCGTCGGCGACAAGCGGTTCCAGGAAAAATGCGCGGAGGAATTGTTCGTGAAGCGCGCGGACCGCGCAATGATCATAGTGTCGCATAATGATGCTTTCGTGCGGCAACGTTGCGATCGCGCGGCTGTTCTTGCGAACAATACCCTGACCGAATTTGAGGACATGGACGAAGCCTATTCCTTCTACAGGGCCAACGAGCGGGCATGACCTGGTTTGCCCGGTGGAAAGGGCGACGGATACTTCCCGCTGTTTGTTCCACCCCGCGCCGCCTCTTGATCGATGTCTCTACGATTGCGCAGCATGACGCGGGCACTGGTATTCAGCGGGTGGTTCGGGCGCTCTGGCAGTGTTTGATCCAGGCAGAGCTGAAGGATGTCCTCGTAGTGCCGGTCGCGGCGACGGCGAGGCGCGGCTACGCGGTTGCGCACTATGATCCGGACAGTCTGACATTCTCGTTGCCCGCCCGGTCCGCTCCATTGGTGAAAGCCGCCTCGGGCGATATTTTCCTAGGCCTTGATCTCGCTGCGCACAGATTGATCCGCCATCGGCGGCAGATCGCCGGCTGGCGGCGCGCGGGGGCTTCCATCAATCTGGTCGTCTATGACCTGTTGCCGCTTCAACGGCCGGACTGGTTTCCAGAAAGCACCGGGCGGAATTTCCGGGGATGGATCAAGGTGCTGATGCGCCATGCCGATCGCGCCATCTGTATTTCGGAGCAGGTGGCGCGCGATTTGCACGATATGCTGCAAACCGCGCATGCGATGTCGCTTAACCGAATTGAGATTGGCGTCATGCCGCTCAGCGGCGCGATCGAGCAGTCCAGCCCCACCATGGGTATGAGCGCCGAAGAGGATGCCGCGCTTGCCCAACTGAACGGTCAGAAAATGGTATTGGTCGTGGGGACCATCGAACCGCGCAAGGGGCATGACAGCCTCATCGCGGCGATGGAGCATCTGTGGCAGATTGACCCCGCGGCGCCTTGGCTCGTCGTCGTCGGTCGTCCTGGTTGGCGCACCGAATCCTTGCAGGCGCATATGCGGGAGCTGGCGCGGCGGCAGCCGCGTTTCCTGTGGCTGGACAGCGCGACCGATGAAGTGCTGACCGCCATCTATGCGCGGGCGTCGCTGGTCGCGGTGCCTTCACGCGGGGAGGGCTATGGATTGCCGGTCGCCGAGGCGCTGCGTCACGGCTGCAAGGTGCTGGCGCGCGACCTGCCCGTGTTGCGCGAACTCGAGCGCCCCGGCCTTTATTTTTTCACTGACGAAGCGCCCGCTGCGCTCGCGGCCCGGTTAGTCGAGATTCTGCGCTATCCAGATCCCGCACCTTATGTCGGTGCCGGCTGGGACGACAGCGCGCGGGCCTTGCTCCGCGCGCTGAAACTGGTCGACGCTTAGACGGTCAGCCGTTCGTCTTGATCGCCTGCATCATCACGCGCAGATTGGCGCGCCAATGCGGCGTCGGACCACCCAGAGCGTCGAAGGTCGACGCCTTGTCCAGAACCGAATAATGCGGGCGAGCCGCGGGCGTCGGATAGGCGCTGGTCGGGATCGGCACGATCCGCGCCTCCTGGCTCAGCAAGCCGCTCGCTAGCCCTTCTTCCTGGATGGCGACCGCAAAATCATACCAGCTGGCAGCACCGCTGTCGGTATAATGGTGAATGCCCGAAACGCCCTTGCCGGCCATGGTCCAGAGCGCTGACGCAAGGCCGGGCGCGTAGGTCGGCGTGCCGATCTGGTCGGCGACCACCCGGACTTCGGGTCGTTCCGCCATCAGGCGCAGCATCGTGCGCACGAAATTGCCGCCGGTCGGCGCATAGACCCAGGCCGTGCGCACGATCAGCGCATCCGGTCCGGCCAGTTGCTCGCCCGCCAGCTTGGTGCGGCCATAGGCGCTGAGCGGCGCGGTCTGCGCATCGGGGGCGTAGGGAATTCCCGCGCGTCCATCGAACACGAAGTCGGTCGACACATGGACGAACCGTGCCCCCACGGATCGGGCGGCGTCCGCCAGCGTCCCGGTCGCGATGCCATTGATCGCCATTGCGGCGTCTTCTTCTGTTTCCGCCCTGTCCACGGCAGTATAGGCGGCGGCGTTCAGGATGAGATCCGGCTTTTCGCGCGTGACAAACGCCCCGACTGCGACGCTGTCGGTGATATCAAGTTCATCGACGTCGACGCACAGCAATGTCGCGTCGGCCGGCGCGGTCGCCTGCAAACCCCGGCCAAGCTGGCCCTTGGCTCCTGTGATCAGCGTTTTCATGCGAAAGCCTCGATCTCGCTTAGCGCCTTGCCCTGTGCGTCCTTGCCCGACAGCTGTGGTTCCAGACCTTCCAGCGGCCATTCGATGCCGACGGCAGGATCATTCCACATCAGCGAATGTTCGGCGGACGGATCATAGGTCGCCGTGCATTTGTAGAGAAATTCGGTGCCGTCCTCCAGCGCGATGAAGCCGTGCGCAAAGCCTTCGGGCACCCAGAACATGCGCTTGTTGGCAGCCGACAGCTCGACGCCGACCCATTTGCCGAAATGCGGGCTGGACCGGCGGATATCGACCGCGACGTCCCAGACCCGGCCGGCGGTCACACGCACCAGCTTGCCCTGCGGATTGGGATTCTGGAAATGCAGCCCGCGCAGCACGCCCTTGGCGGATTTGCTGTGATTGTCCTGGACGAAATTCAGATCCAGCCCGGCCGCCTTGAACGCGCCCGCATTATAGCTTTCGTAAAAGAAGCCGCGTTCGTCGCCGAACACGCGCGGTTCGATGATGACGGGGCCGGGGATGGCGGTCTCGATGATGTTCACGCAATCGCTCCCTTGCCGCCGAGCAGGTCCATCAGATAGTCGCCATAGCCGCTTTTGCGCAGCGGGGCCGCGACCTTTTCCAGCTGAGCGTCGTCAATGAAGCCCTGACGCCAGGCGATCTCTTCGGGGCAGCAGATTTTGAGGCCCTGGCGGTCCTCCGTCACCCGCACATAGAGCGCCGCGTCGAGCAGCGATCCGTGGGTGCCGGTGTCGAGCCAGGCATAGCCGCGGCCCATGATCTCGACCGAGAGCGCACCTTCTTCCAGATAGAGGCGGTTGAGGTCGGTGATTTCCAGTTCGCCACGCGGAGAGGGCTTGAGGTCCCGCGCCATATCGACCGCGCGGCCATCGTAGAAATACAGCCCCGTGACCGCATAGTTGGACTTGGGCTGTTCGGGCTTTTCCTCGATCGTTTCGGCGCGACCCTGCGCATCGAACGATACCACGCCATAGGCCTTGGGATCGCTGACATAATAGCCAAAGACGGTGGCGCCATTGTCGCGCGTGCCGGCATTGCGCAACAGGTCGACCAGGCCATGGCCGTAGAAGATATTGTCCCCCAGCACGAGCGTGGAGGGATTGCTGCCCACGAAGTCCGCGCCGATATGATAGGCCTGGGCCAGCCCCTTGGGTTCGGGCTGCACGGCATAGGACAGGGACATGCCCCATTCGCTGCCATCGCCCAGAAGAGCTTGAAAGGACGCCGCATCATGGGGCGTAGTGATGATCAGGACGTCGCGAATGCCCGACAGCATCAGGGTCGACAGCGGATAATAGATCATCGGCTTGTCATAGACCGGCATCAATTGTTTCGAGACGCCTTTGGTCAGCGGATAGAGTCTTGTGCCGGACCCGCCGGCCAATATAATTCCCTTGCGCACATCAAGCTCCCTCAAAGACGGTCGCGGTGTAAGGTTGGCGGGTGTCGATTGCAAGGCGATGTTGCGGCGCGCAATGTCTGGTTGTGTGATGGGGTCGGCCCAGAACGAGACTCCGCGTCTGGAAGGCAGAAGCTGGCGGCCGCCCGGGGGCGTGGCATTGCTGCGCTGCCGCGCAGTTGCCTGGCGGTGACGAGCACCGTCGCATAGGTGCCAATCTCCGCGCCAAGCCGGCTGCCGATGCTGCAATGCGGGACAAAGCTGGGGTTTATGATTGACAGGTGCGACCATGGCGTCAGAAGGTGCGGCCATTCAGTCTGGGGGCGGTTAAGGGTGGACGATATAGTGTCGACGGAAAAAACGCAGGCATCGGGCGGGGCGAAATCAGGTCAGGCACAAAAGGTGGGGGCTTCCGCCCCTGTTTCCCCGTCAGCCAGACGTACGGCGGTGATGATTGTCGCGATGCACCGTTCCGGCACCAGTGCCCTGTCGCGCGCGCTCAACCTGCTCGGCGGTGACATGCCGCCGCGCCTGATCGGGGCTGACCAGTGGAACGCCGCCGGCTACTGGGAATCCAAGCCGATCAAGGACCTGAACGAGGAAATGCTCCTGTCGGGCGGCGGTGAATGGTCGGAATGGCTGGAATTCAATCCCGACTGGTTCAAATCCTCCGCGGTGCAACGGTTTCGCGATCGCGCGATCGAACTGGTGGGTAGTGAATTCACCGACTCGCCCCTCTTCATCTTCAAGGACCCGCGGCTTTCGATCCTGATGCCGTTCTGGCGATCAATCTTCGACGAATTGGGTATTGATCAGGTAGCTATCCATCCGCTGCGCAATCCCGTCGAGGTCGCGCGATCGCTGGAGCGGCGCAATAATTTCCTGATGTCCAAGGGCGTCTTGCTATGGTTGCGCTACACGCTCGACGGCGAGCGCGGAACCCGCGGGTTGCGCCGCATCTTCACGACGTTCGATGATCTGTTGGAAGACCCGGCCGGCCTCATCGAGCGGACGCAGGACGATCTGGGGCTGATCTGGCCGCGCAATTCGGTCAAGGCGCGCCGTGAAATCGCGCAATTCCTTTCTGCCGACATGCGCCATCACCGCGATGGCGTACGGGTACTCCGTTCGCTCAGCTACGGTTCCGACTGGGTGGTTCGGACATATGAGACGCTGATGGGCTTTGCCGCCGATGGCGAGAATGCGGACGGACGTGCGGCGCTGGATGAGGTTCGCGCGCAATTTGTCGCGGCGAGCCATGCCTTTGGCACGATCGCGAAGGATAATGAGGATCGGCACGCCAAGATCGCGCAGTTGCAGCAGGACCGCGAGAAGGCGGGCGCGCGTCAGGCCGAACTGGAAAGCAGTGCAGCCGCCGCACAAGCAGAGCTTGATGCCCTGCGCGCCGGGAAAGTAGAGCTTGAGCGCAATTTTTCCTCGACGCAGGAGCGCCTTGCCGCGTTGCAAACGGGGCAGGAAACGGCTGAACGGCAATTGGCCGAGGCCCGGAAGGAGAGGGACGGGTTGCGTGAGCGCGCTCGTTCGCTGGAGCAGCATGTCGCTGGCTCCCGCAAACAGGCCGAGGAGCTGAAGCTCGCGCAGGCTGAGGTCGAGGCCCGCGCTGTGAAGGCACAGGAACAGGCTGAGGCGATCCAGCGCGCCAAGGAAGCGCTCGAGGCGCGCCATCTGGCTACGCAGAAGGAGCGCGATACGTTGCGCGAAATGCGCGCCAAGCTGGAAGGAGACCTGTCCAACGCCTTCGCCGCGGTGAAGGACGCGCAGCAGCAGGCGGATGCGGCTCGGCAGAAGCAGGAAGAAAGCGCCGCAGCGATCGAGGAGGCTCAGCGCCGCGCCGACGAGGCAGAGCGGGAGGCCGCCACGCGCCAGGAGGAAAGTGCGCAGGCTCTGTCGGATGCCTTGCACAAGCTGGGCGATGCGGAACAGGCATCATCCGACCATCAGGTAAAGGCGGCGCAGACCGAAGCGCTCGCAAGGCAATGGGAGGAGCGGGCAGAGCAACTCTCCGGTCAGCTGGCACAGGAGCGCTCCACCCACCAGGAAGAGCTAAAGCGGCTCCAGGATGATCTGGCGCAGACGGACAGCGCCCTGCGCCAGAGGCAGCTGGAAACCGAACAGGCGGCCGAAGCCTTGCTCAATGCCCGGAACGAGTGGCACGAGCAGCAAGGTGCTGACGCGAAAGCGCGCGCCGAGCTTGAGCAATCCCTGGCGCAGGCACAGTCCAGGCTTCGTGATCTGGAGCGGGCGAAGGCGGCGGCGGAAGAGGCGCTCAAGGCCCGCTTCAGTGAGATCGCGACATTGACCGAGCAATTTGCTCTGCGCGAAATGGAACTCGCGCAAGCGCGCCAGTCACTCCTTGCGGCGAACCAGTCCTTGGCCGACCGTGACGCGCAATTGCGCGCGGCCGATGAGCATCATCAGGCGGACCGGGAGCGGCATAGCGCTGCTTTGGAAAGGGCGAACCGCTCCATCACCACGCTCGAGCAGAATCTGCGCGAGCGCACGGCGGAAACCATCCAGCTTCAGGGCGCGGTCAATCATCGCGAACTGGAACTGGCCCAGACGCGCCAGATGCTGGACGATGTTCGCCAGCGCCAGGACGATGCCGAAGCCAGTCTTGCCGAACGCAATGGTGCGATCGAGCGGCTTCGCGCGGACCTCGATGAACAGACCCGCATGCGCGACAAAGAGCAGGAAAGACTGCGGCAGGTGCAGGCGCAGGTCGACGACCTTCAACAGGCCCTCGCCGACCAGGAAAGGGCATCGACGCAAAGGCTTGATGCGGTATTGCAAAATCAGCGCGATATCGAAGCTGATCTTGCCCAACGGGATGTCGCGCTGCGCGAGCATCGGCAGCGACTGGAGGACGCGCGGGTACAGGAGGGCGCTCGCACCGAGGAACTGGACCGCCTGCGCACCGAAATGGCGCAGCACGCTGCCGAGAGTGACAGGCTGCGCAAGGCTCATACGGATGCTGTAAAGGCGGTCGAAGCCGACCTTCAGGACATGACGCGAAAGAGGGAAATCCTTCGCGCGACGGCTCTGGCCAGTCAGCAAAGCAATATCGACCTCTATAATCGCTTGCTATCGTCGCTGGAAACGATGTTGGCGCAAGCGGTCTTGCCATTCCCCAAACTCACGCGAAAGAAAACCGAGCAGCAGCAACGCCGCCTGATCATCGACCATGCCGGCTTTGATGCCGACTGGTATGTATCGGCCTATCCGGATGTCGCCGTTTCACCACTGGATCCGGCGCTGCACTTCATTCGCCACGGCCTTGCCGAAGGGCGCTCGCCCAATGCGAAAATGGCCGCGCTGCGCGAGTTGGCCCAGTCAGCCACGAAGCGCTAGGATGACTGCAGGGCGCGGGGGAAGGCTTGCATCAACAGGGTGGTTGCCATAGTCGCCGCACCATCCTTCGGTACTTGGTTCGTGAGCCGAAACCATCATGCGATAGCCTGAAGCGGGGCAGTTTTGAACAAAGGAAGCGGTGCGGTGGAAGATTTGGAAAGCCAGGGGAATGCAGGCGGCGGCGCCGCGATGGCGGATGACCGGGCCACTGCCGAATTGCGGTTTTTGCGCGCACAACTGGCTGACGAGACGGCGGCGCGTCAGGCCGCTGAGGCTCAGGTCAAGCGCCTTGACGACGAACATCGCAAGCTCAAGGGCGAATTGCTGGCCGCTAAGGATCAACAGGCAACGACCGTGCGTGAGCATGAAGCCGCACTGGATGCTCGTTTCAAGGAAAATGCAACGCTGATGTCCGCGCTCAAGCGTGCGCAGGATCGGGAAGGACGCGTTCAAGAACTGGTGGCGCAGGCCGACAAGGCGCATCTGTTGTTCACACGCCTGCTCGGCGCGTTATTGCGTCAAGCGGCGCCGAAATACCTGCCTGCCAATGTCCGTTTGCAGCGCAAATGCGCGTTGCTGGATACGCATAGCCTGTTCGACGCTACCTGGTATCTTAACCAGAACCCTGATGTGTCCGAAGCGGGCGTTAATGCCGCCGAACATTTCGTGACCCATGGCCTTCGCGAAGGACGCTCGGTCAATCGCACGATGGAGGATTTGCGCCGCTGCGCAGCCGCCCTCCAGGAAAAGCCGCGCTGAACCTGTTGCCGATATCCGGCTCCATGTCTGGCGCCGCTCGATTCCATGAAGGCTGATAATGCTGACTTTTGATGATCTGGCCCGCGAAGTCGAACAATCGGGGCTGTTCGATGCCGACTGGTATGTGAAGACCTTCCCGGACGCGCGCCTGGTGGACGTCACTCCCATCCAGCATTTCGTGCGCTTTGGTCTTCTTCTCCAGCGTGATCCCGGCCCCAGGTTTGACACACGGCATTATGTGGAGGTCAATCCCGATGTCGTGGCGGCGGGCATGGATCCGTTGCTTCACTATATTCGCCATGGCGAGGCGGAAGGGCGCGAGCCGCTGCCCGCGCGCAAGTCGCCGGTAAGGCTTGTCGACTCCGTCGCAAAAGCGCATCAGCCGATGCCAAGTCCGGTCGAAATGACCTGCGATGTCCGTCATGCGACTGATGCGTTCGGGTTGCGCGGGCTGGAGCCCAACGCGCCACTGGCGGTCGTCCTCAATCTCGCGCTTAAAGATGACGGCGCACAAATCCGGCAGCTGCTTTCCCGCCTCGGTGCGCTGGACCTGTTCCTGATGGGAGCGATTGATCGGCTCGGCGCTGAGGCGTTGTCGGACAACATCGTATCGCTGACGTTGCTTGGCGACCCAGATGAGGCGGGGAATGCCCGAGGTTTTGCGCGTGTTGCAGGCTCCGGGGCGCTGGATGGCTATGAAGATATCCTCTGGATATCGCCGCAGGATGGTTCGGGCGAATCCCTGAAACAGGCGATCGCGCTTCAACCTGCCTTTGTTGGCGATGCGCAATGGGGCCTGGCAGGCGCTCACGCCTCTATGCTGGTCCGACAGGATGCGGAGCGCAAGCTGCTGATTGACGCGCTCAATACGGCGCTGCCACGCCTGGGCTTGACCCTTGGCCAGGATCCTCTGCACCTGGTCGGCGGCGCGGCGATCTGGCTCAAGCCTTTGCTCGGGCGGCCCCTTGCCGTGGCTGTGCGTGCCGCTGAATTGGCTGGTGCGGGGGACGCCAGCAAATTTCCCGGACGCGATACGGTTCTGGGGATTTTGGCCGCCGTTGCCCGGGAAGGGGGCATGGAGGTTCGCAACGCCGCGCGCGGGCCGGCGCAAGCAGCCGCGCCTGACCGCCCTCTCAAGGCTGTGGCTTTCTACCTGCCGCAATTCCATCCTATTCCCGAAAATGACAAATGGTGGGGCAAGGGCTTTACCGAATGGCAGAATGTCGTGCGCGGGAAGCAATTATTCCGCCACCATTATCAGCCGCGCGTGCCGGCAGACCTTGGCTATTATGACCTGCGCCTTGAAGAGACGCAGGTGCGCCAGGCGGAACTGGCAAGCGAATTCGGCATCCACGGATTCTGCTTCTATTATTACTGGTTCAACGGCAAGAAGCTGCTCAATCAGCCGATCGAGCAGTTCGCCAGGTCGTCGCGCATCGACACCGGCTTTTGCGTATGCTGGGCGAACGAAAACTGGTCGCGCAATTGGGACGGGCAGAACCGCCACGTCCTGATGCAGCAGGATTATTCGCTCGAAAGCAATATCGCCTTCATTCACGAAATGATCCCGATGATGAAGGATCCGCGTTGGATTCGTCATTGCGGCAAGCCGGTTCTGCTTGTCTATCGCATTTCGATCATTCCCAACTGGCTGGAAACCGCGCGTATCTGGCGCGAGGAATGCCGCAAGGCCGGTCTTGGCGAGATCCACCTGTGCGCGGTGCGCTTTGGTCTTGAATCGCTGGCAGGCCAGCCGCAGGATCACGGGCTCGACAGCTATGTCCTGTTCCCGCCGCATGAAGGCGCGCGGGTCGATCTGCGCGCCAAGGTGCATGATCTGCATAAGGATTTCGGTGGCGAGATTTTCGACTATGGCGCCGTCGTCGATGGCGATGTCGAACGCTATGCCGACGGCTATGAATGGCCCGTGCACCGCGGCGCGATGCTGGGTTGGGACAATATGGCGCGCCGCCTGACCGATGCGCGCGTCTTCCATGGCGCGACCCCGCAGGGGTTCCGGCGCTGGATCAAGGGCATATTGGATCAGGAAAGCCGCCATAACAGCGCGCCTGAAACGCTGATGTTCATCAATGCCTGGAATGAGTGGGCGGAAGGCACCTATCTGGAGCCCGACCAGCGTTGGGGCAGGACGAACCTGGCCGCGTTCCGCTCTGCGGTCGACGCGACGCCGGGAATGAAGGCGGTGACGCTGCCGGCCGGCATCGCCGCTGCGCCCAAGCAGGAAGGTCGGCTTGCCCATCTGGGCAGCCCGCTGGCGCCGGACGGCACCATGCCGCGCGGCCCGGTCTGGTATCGCGGCTACAGGGAGGTGGATCCGACCAAGCCGACGATCCTGTTATGCGCCCATATTTCCGGGCATCAGCTGTTCGGCGGCGAACGCAGCCTGCTCGATGTGCTCGAAGCGCTGGCGACGATGCCGGTCAATGTCATCATGACGCTGCCCAGCGACAATAACCGGGCCTATATCGAGGCGATCCAGAAGCTGTGCGCGGGCGCCTATGCCTTCCGCTATCCGCAATGGATGGACAATCGCGACAATTATGCATGGCTGATGCTGGACTTCGCCGACATCATCGCGCGCCATGCCGTCGATATCGTCCATGCCAACACCATCGTCCTGCTGGAACCGATCGCGGCGGCGCGGCGCATGGGGCGCACGGCGCTCAGCCATGTCCGGGAACTCATCTCACTCGACAATGGCCTTCAGGAGCGCATGGCGCTCACCACCGGGGAGATCATCAGCACGGTGCTCGACCGCACCGACTGGCTGATAGGCAATTCGCGCGCCACCTGCGAGTTGTTCGCCCGCGACAATCGGACCCTCTACGTGCCCAATGCGGTCACGGTTGAGGATTTCGAGATGCGCAACCTGTTCGGCAACACGATCAAGTTCGGCATCGTCAGTTCCAACATCCCCAAAAAGGGCATCGCCGATTTTGTCGAGGTCGCCCGCCTGGCGGCTGCCCGCACCAGCCGCGCCAAGTTCGTCATCATTGGCCCGCGCACCGCGCAGATCGATGCTTGGATGGACGAGGTCGCGAAGGGCGAGCGCCCCGACAATCTGATCTTCGCCGGCTACAAGGACAGCGCCCGGTCGGCCATGTCGGAACTCAATGTCCTGCTGAACCTGTCCACTTTCGCCGAATCCTTCGGCCGGACGGTCGCCGAAGCTTTGGCGGCCAAACGCCCCGTCATCGCCTATCATTGGGGCGCGCTGCCTGAGCTTATCCAGCATGGCGAAACCGGCTATCTGGTGCCGTTCAAGAATGTCGCTGCCGTAGTCGATGCGGTGGCCGACCTGTGCGAGAATGACGCCAAGATCGGAGCCATGGGGGAAAAGGGCGCCGCCTTCATCCGCCAGAATTTCTCGCAGCAGCGCCTGCGCGATCATGTCGGCCAGGCTTATGGCCGGATCGTCGGTCGGCCGATGACGCCGCAGAGCGATGTGGGCAATGCCAAACCCATCGATATCGCCGCCCAGACCATCGGTGCGGCCGTGCCCTGCACCATCGTCATGCCCGTCTACAATGCTCCGGAGGAAGTGCGGGCCTGTATCGCCTCCGTCATCAAGCACACAAATTTGAAGGACAATCAGCTGCTCGTCATCGACGATGGCAGCCCCGATCCGGCGGTTGGACCCGTGCTTGACAGTTTTGCCGGAACGCCGGGCCTCACCATCATGCGGTCCCCTCGCAATCTGGGATATACCAAGACGATCAACCTTGGCATCGGCCAGGCCGCCGGGCGCGATGTCATCCTCTTGAACAGCGATACGGTGGTTACGCCGCGCTGGCTGGAGGGTCTGCGCGCCACCGCCTATAGCCGGCCCAATGTCGGCACGGTCACGGCCATGGGCGACAATGCCGGCGCCTTCTCCTTCCCGCTTCATAACCAGAAATGCGACAAGCCCGATCATCTGACGCATGAGGAATATGCGTTGATGATGGTTCAGGCGGCGGTCGATTGCGCCGCGCCTGAAGTGCCGACCGGCTCGGGCTTCTGCATGTATATCCGGCGCGCCATGATGGACGCATGCGGCACGTTTGACGAGGAAGGCTTCCCGCGCGGCTATGGTGAGGAGAATGACTTCTGCATGCGGGCGATGAAGGCGGGCTGGGTCAACCTCATCTCGCCCTGGGCGTTCGTCTTCCACATCCGCACCGCCAGCTTCAAGGGCGAGAAGGACAAGCTGGTCAAGGAAGGTGTCGATGTCGTGATGAAACGCTATCCCGACTATGCCCGCCTCGTAAAAGCTGCCTTTTCGGGGCCGGACATGATGGCTTTGCGAGAGGCGACTGCCCGCGCCGTCATCTGAACGGCTCAGGTCGAGTGAGACCATATTCTATCGCTCTCGTGCCGAAGATCCGCCCGGTTCCGGTTATGCGCCAAAAAACGACTCGGGCTTTTTGTCACAGCTGTTTTGTGTTCCGGGAAAATGTTCGCCAGCACAGCGCATCGTGGCGGTAACGCAGCTGTAATCATCTCCTAATCGGGCTGAAAAGTCCTCGCTGCTATCTTGTTGCAGCTGCTAGATTTTCCGATTGAGGGTTAAGAGCCACTCTGGCGGCTACCGATGCGTCTGACGTGCAATTTGACCGTCCAGCCCGGAAAATAGGGTTAATCCTGGCTTTATACTTGCTTTGCTGCACCTGCGAGGACAGTCTGGCTATGCCTAACATGGATTATGGCGGGTGGAGTGTTCCGCATTCGGGAATGAAGAGGAGGGGTGTGTCGGCGTTTATCGTGGCGACAGCGCTCGGAACTTTAGGTGGTATGAAGCGCGATATGCACAAATTGATCCTAGCAGAAGCAGCGCCGGCCGACCATGTGGCGTTGATCAAGCAGTCTCCCCTGTTCAATGAGGATTGGTATCTGCGCACCTATCCCGACGTCCGGATCTTGGGCGTGGACGCCGCTGCGCATTATCTGTGGTTGGGGTCGCTGCTGCGGCGCGATCCGTCGAGCGAGTTCAGCACCAGCGGCTATCTGGAAATGAACCCCGATGTGGGCGCGGCGGGCATGAACCCGTTGCTCCATTATGTGAAGAACGGGCACCGCGAAAACCGCCGCCTCGGTCCGCGTCGGCGCGCGCTCGATCCGGCATCCTGGAAGCAGGGGGACGTGCCTGTTATCGCGGACGCGCCATCGGTCCTGCTGTGCGCCCATGAAGTCAACGCGCACATGTTCGGCGGCGAACGCAGCTTCATCGACATGCTCGATGCGCTGGGGCAGATGCGCCTTAACATCTATGTCGCCGTGCCCAAGGAGGGCAATCCCGACTATATCGAATTGCTCCGCTCGAAATCCTGCGGCCTGTTCGCCTTCCCCTATGGGCAATGGACCAAGAACCGGGGGCCTGACGAAACCTCTATCGAGGATTTCACGCACATCATCGAACAGTGCAATATCAGCCTCGTCTACTGCAATACGATCGTGCTGGTTGATCCGTTGATCGCGGCGCGCCGGGCAGGGCGGGTGACGGCGATCCATGCGCGCGAACTGATCGACCATGACGAACATCTGTGCAACCGCATGGGCATGGATGCGAAGGGCATTATCGATCGCATCCTCCAGCAAACCGATTATGTGATCGCCAATTCCGCCGCCACGCAAAAGCTGTTCGAGCGCAGCAAGCGCAGCTTCCACGCGCCCAATGTCGCGAAGGTCGATGCGCTCGACATGGCCAATGTCGTGCAGGACCGGATCGTGTTCGGCATCGTCAGCTCGAACATCCCCAAAAAAGGCATAGCCGATTTTGTCGAGGTCGCGCGCCGTGCGGAATCTGCGGCGCCCAACGCCTTCTTCCGCGTCATCGGCCCCGAAAACGACTATGTCGCCGAATTGAAGGCCGCCGGCCTGCCGGGCAATCTCGAATTCGCCGGTTATGCCGACACCCCGGCCGAGGCGATGGCGCAGCTCAACGTCGTGCTCGCCCTGTCGCATTTCGCCGAATCCTTCGGCCGTACTGTGGCGGAAGCACAGGCCGCGCGCCGGCCGGTGATCGCCTATCGCTGGGGCGCGGTGCCCGAACTGATCGACGACAACCAAAGCGGTTTCCTCGTCGATTATAAGGACATCGACGCAGTCGTAGCGCGCGTCGTCACGCTGTGCCAGGATCCCGATCGTATCGCGACCATGGGCGATGCTGGTCGTGAGAAGATCCTGCGCCAGTTCGCGCCGGTCGTGCTGCGCAACAATTTGCGGCATGCGCTTTCGACTATGCTGAACGAGCCGGTGCCGCTGCGCATCGACGAAACACGGCGGCTGACCATCATCGTGCCCGTCTATAATGCGCCCGAAGCCGTCGAGCGCTGCCTGCAATCTGTGCTGACCCGCACCGACCTGACCCGGCACCGGGTGTTGATGATCAACGATGGCAGCAGCGATGACCGGGTGCAGCCCTTGCTGGATCGTTTTGCGCTCAACCCGGGCTTTAACCTGCTCGTGAACCCGCAGAATATGGGCTATACCCGCACCATCAATCGCGGCATCGCTTGGGCGGGGGATGACGATATCCTGCTGCTCAACAGCGACACCATCGTCCATGACGGCTGGATCGAGGGGATGCGCAAGGTGGCGCTGGGCACGCCCAAGGCCGGCACCGTCACGGCCATGGGGGACAATTCGGGCAGCTTTTCCTTCCCCACGCCCAATATCGTCAATCCCCGGCCCGAAGGCCTGTCGCATGACGAATGGGCGCACCGGATCATCAGCTTCACGCAGGAGTCCGATCCCATCGACGTGCCGACCGGCAACGGTTTCTGCATGTATATTCGCCGCGACCTGATGGATCATATCGGCCTGTTCGATGAAGAGGCGTTTCCGCGCGGTTATGGCGAGGAAAACGACTTTTGCATGCGCACGATCAAGGCCGGGTGGAAGAATTTCATTTCGCCCCACGCCTATGTCTTCCACCAGCGCACCGCCAGCTTTGGCGCGGAAAAGGATGGCCTCATCAAGACGGCGATGGAAATCGTCCACCAACGCCATCCCGATTATGCGCGCAAGGTGCAGGCGGCGTTCGGATCGGGCAAGATGAAGCAGCTGCGCGCGCTCGCCGCCAAGGCCTATGAGGAGGATGCCGTCGCCACCCGTCCGGCCTGGCGCGACGCGCCGGTGGGCGAGCCTGTGGACGCCAGCGTGCATCGCGTCGGGCCTGAGCGCCGCTTCCTGTCGCTCAACCAGACGATGATCGACTGGCACAGCCTGCGCAGCAACGCGCCGCAGCGCGATCCCGACCTCGTGTCGATCATCGTGTGCGTCTACAATCAATATTCGCTGACCAACAAATGCCTCAACGCGCTGGTGCGCCAGTGCGGCCGAGCCAAGGTCGAGATCATCATGGTCAATAATGGCAGCGATGAGGAAACGTCGGGCCTGCTCGATCAGTGGGCGGAGCGGGACGGGCGCATCAGCGTCATCCACAATTTCGACAATCTGAATTTTTCGCTCGGCAACAATGTCGGCTTTGCCGCGTCGCAGGGCGGACGCATCATCTTCCTCAACAACGACACCGAAGTGCAGCCCGGCTGGCTGGAGCCGCTGCTGGCGCCGCTCGCCGACCCCGAAGTCATGGGCAGCCAGCCCAAGCTGCTCTACCCCGATGGCAAGGTGCAGTGCGTTGGCGTGGTCTTCTCGGGCAAGACGCCGCTGGGCTACCCCATTTATGTCGATGAGGACGCCAATTCACCGCTGGTCGCGGACAATCGCCGTTTCCGCGCGATCACGGGGGCCTGTTTCGCGATGCGCGCTGTGGATTTCGCCGCGGTCGGCGGGTTCGACCCGATCTTCATCAATGGGCAGGAAGATATCGACCTGTGCTATCGCCTGGGCCATGGCCGCCATGTCTTCGAATATGCCGCCGGCTCCACCGTCACCCATCATGAAGGCCGCACCAAGGGCAGGGGCCGCTTCATCATCCACAACCGCTACAGCTACACCGCCCGCTGGGGCGAGGCCTTCCCCGGCGACGACGTCGATTTCTACACCCGCGACGGATTTATGGTTGCGGAATATATGATTGATCGTCCAGAACTGGAAACCGAAGGCATCGCCTGCTGGCGGGCGCGGATCGAGGCAAAGGCGGACGGGATAGGCACTGACTAGCCCGAACAGCGATTATATTTTCAAGGTCGGGGGTCAATGAAAAGAGAATTGTTTCTGCATGTTGGGCATGGAAAAACCGGCAGCAGCTATATTCAGTCCATATTGTCCACGCATCGCGACAAGTTGAAGCAAGATCTCTCCATTCTGTATCCGGTTTTAAATAGTGACCGGTCCGCCGAAGGGAAAATATCCTCCGGCAACGGGTCCATTTTCTTGAAAAATCCAGGGAGCGTGTCGCATGTGACACGTGGAGATTATTCATCTTCGACCTTGTATAGCTCCGAATTTTTATTTGCGCTGGAAAAGAATTGGCTGAATCGGAAAAATATCACGGCATTGTCGGAGCATTACGAAGGCATCAATGTGCTTTTTTTTGTCCGTAACCCGGATGAGATGCTTTCCTCTTCGTATCAGCAGGCTGTTAAACGCAGTGGCTATGCTGGTGCGATGGATGAATATATCGAGCATTTTAATTTTTTCAGGAGCGTTGAAGTCTTTATAAAGAAGATACTTCAACATCCTGAGATTACTCTGTCCGTATATAATTATTCCAATTGTAAGAAAGAGGTGTCGCGCGTCTTAGCACGGTGGCTCAATTCAGACGAAGTGTATTCGGTTCCCTACCCTGTAGTAAACAGATCTCTCACGTACGCAGAGCTTGTTTTTCAGCAGGAGGTAAATAAAGTTTTCGGCAAATCAGGAGATTTGTTTTCGGACATCGTTTGTGAGCAATTGCCCGATTTGAAAGCGGATGCAATTAAGCCATCACAACAGTGTTGGGCAGAGTTTGTAAGCCGCACCCAAAAAACTGTCGATGAGATCAATAGTCTTATCCCAAATAGCCAAGCGCTCCGACTGGAGCACGAGTTGCCAATAGGATGCGAACCTCAGATTTCACTCAATGTCGATCAGTTAAGGATTATCGCGCAATCTATGCTGCCAAAATTGATGAGAATTTAATCAAGTCTCTTCTCGATAATTTCGGATCATATTTAACCTCTGTTTCAATATGGTCGGGCTTTTTACAGGGGCGGCTTTTAAATCCCGAAGTTCTAAAGTCTCATAGAGCGATTTGTCGAAATCTGGCAAATCAAAAATCTTGGAAAGTTCATTATACACTGCCTCATGATCTTTATAGAATGTCAGTGATGCAGGAGACATATTCCCATTACGGTCGGGAAGTTGGATGATATTGTTTGGCTTTGCCAATACCTGATAGACTGAACATCTCGGAGTTAAAGCTGTCCGGAAAACGTGAGGATTAGGACGTCGAGGAAGTATCCGGACATTCGCTTTAACTTCATGTAGTAACTCAGTTAGATGGATTGAACTTCCTTCTTCAAAAATGATTTCTTCAGCTTGAAGAAGATAAGCAAATTGTAGACGGAGACTTAGGTCTTCTGGCACGCAAGATAAAAAGCCCGCATGTTTTAGTGATTTTTCGAAATATGAGGAGCCGATGACGCCCCCATCGCGCAGCGCATGTCCGCGGCCATAAAAAATTCTGGTGGGCGTCTTTTCACGAAAGAGCGCGGTCCTCTTAGTTATGGCCTCTTGATAGCGTTCTAAGTAGGGTCGATACCCTGGAGATAACCCAATTTTATAAATGCTCCCAAGCTCTGGGATATCCAGTATTTCAAATTCAGTAGCCTCATCGACGAAGATTATGGGTATTGCGGGGAGCCCCATAAGGTCTAGCAGATGAGGGACAAAAGAAGGGATTTGGGGGACGCTGCGAGCCCGCAAGTTTTGGACATTGGCGAACACGATGGCTTCATATCGGTCTGGTTTTTCCAACAGCGCCCATAGGCGGTGTATGCAATCGACCAAAACGTGACCAAAGTGGTTCCATAGCGGGCCGGCGAAAAGATAGCGCCCTTCATAGCGACGGTTGGGTCGGGGCGGATCTGTTAGTGGAATGTCCCTGGGACTGGGGATTCCAGGCATTCGCGCATTTTCAAGTACGTCCTCAGAGGCAAATCCGCCAATAAATTTGCCCTTTTCAAAGTGATAGGGATGAACACAGCTGCTCTTGGCTGTTTGGATTGACAATGGACGAACTGATGCCTGCATTTTTTTGACATATGATCTGCTTGCAAGTGCAGCAATGGATAATCTCTTACATTTCCGCGTTCTCCTTGCGAAGGAGACGTTGAATGTTGCGCATGTTTGCAATTGGCCTCGCCGCTGGTTCATGTCAGACTTTGGCTCTGGCTCAGCAACCGTCGGCTGAGAGGCTGCTGAATTTCGATGATGGCGCAAAAGTCGAGGGGCGGAAACTTCCGAAGGTCATTACTCCGGGAGGCTCTATTAATGCTACTATCGATCCCGGGACGATACTGGACGGCGCTCCGCGGATATCCTCATCGGGGTGCTATTCACCCCCAAAGTGTCTTCGGCTTTCGATGGCGCCTTCAGCCCCAAACTCGAAGAAAAACAAAATCTTATTCAATATTTGGTCGCATCACAAAAAGGTGCCTGGAGGGCAGAATGGCATTATCCGGATTAACGACGGCCGCGTAACCAATGTAAGTTTCGCTATGAAGTTAGGTGCAGGTTATTCCACGCCAATTCATAACCTGCTCCATTTTCAAGTGTCTCAGACCCTTCCAGATAAATCCCGATCGGCAAAGATGGACTATGTCCCTGCTGGACCGATTATATCTCTCAATATGGTTCCGAAGAGCAGAAGAGCCGACAAGAGTTCTGAGTATCAGGAATTTGTGTTATCCGTAAGATATCCCGGCGCCAACAAATTTAGATATTACGATCGTCGAGATAAGACCGTCCTCTATCGTGGGAAAATGAAAATAGGAGAGTGGTATAGATTTGGTCTGTCCTTCGCGTTGAAAGGCGGGAACGATCAGCCACAGGGGAATATCAGGTTTCGGCTTAATGGAGAACAAAAGGTCAACTACAATGGTCCTATTGGCTTCTCTCCAAAAAAATATGGCTCTTCGGATACGGTTGGGATTGATCTTGGAATTTATCGAACCCCAGATAAGAGTGGCCGACAGACGGTTTACTTTGACGATGTTAAAGTATTCCGACCCAAATAATTTGAATGTCGGGTTGTGATAGTTAAACGATGAGCGGCTCGACCGCTGACAGTCGACTGAAGCACATAAGAAAAGCCCGCCGGCGCATCGCTGCATCGGCGGGCTCTTTTTGCGCCTGTGACGGCGCGGGGGCCTGGGAGCCTCACTCTAGATAGGGTGCGGCTCCGTCCTTTTCAAAGGGCTCAGCCCTCGTCGCTCTGCTGCAGGTAATCGCCCGCATCCGCGTCGGTGCCGTGGGCTTCCCCTTCGACCATCGCCAGCGGATCATTGCCGATCGCCGCTTCGGGGCCCTGCGCCAGTTCGGCGGCATGTTCCTCGGCAGCGGTCTTGGGCGCGATCAGATGGGCTTCGTTCGACGCCCGCAGCGCGGCCCGCAGCGCCGCGTCACGCGACGAGGCGGCAACCCGCATCCGGTTCATGCCAGCGCCCGTGCCCGCTGGGATCAGGCGGCCGACGATCACGTTTTCCTTGAGGCCCACGAGCGTGTCCTTCTTCCCCTGGACCGCCGCTTCGGTGAGGACGCGGGTGGTTTCCTGGAAGGACGCGGCCGAGATGAAGGAGCGGGTCTGCAGCGACGCCTTGGTGATGCCCAGCAGCACCGGCTTGCCTTCGGCCGGCTGCATGCCAGCGCCCAGCTTGGCGTTCACTTCGTCCATTTCCTCGCGATCGACCTGCTCGCCCACCAGCAAGGTGGTATCGCCCGACACGGTGATCTCGACCTTTTGCAGCATCTGACGAACGATCGTCTCGATATGCTTGTCGTTGATCTTCACGCCCTGCAAGCGATAGACTTCCTGGATTTCCGCGACCAGATATTCGGCCAGCGGCTCGATGCCGAGCACTTCCAGAATGTCATGCGGGTCGGGCGAACCACCGATCAGGTTGTCGCCGCGCTTGACATAGTCGCCTTCCTGAACGTCGATCACCTTGCTCTTGGGGATCAGATATTCGACCGGCTCGCCGCCATCCTCGGGATTGATGGCGATCTTGCGCTTCGCCTTGTAATCCTTGAGGAACTGGACGCGGCCCGACACCTTGGCGATGATGGCGTTGTCCTTGGGCTTGCGCGCTTCGAACAGCTCCGCCACGCGCGGCAGACCGCCCGTGATGTCGCGGGTCTTGGCCGCTTCGCGGCTGACACGCGCCAGCACGTCACCGGCCTGCACCTGCGCCCCATCGTCGACCGACAGGGTCGCGCCGATCGCCAGCATGTAGCGAGCCGCTTCCCCCGACTGGTCGTCGAGCAGGGTCAGGCGTGGACGCAGATCCTCCTTCGACCGGGCCGATCCGCGATGTTCGGTGACGACGCGCTGGGCGATGCCCGTCGCTTCGTCGGTCTGTTCGGTCAGCGTCTTGCCGTCGATCAGGTCCTGATACTTCACGATGCCCGGCTTTTCGGTGATGACCGGCATGGTGAACGGATCCCATTCGGCAATCCGGTCGCCCTTGGCCACCGCGGCGCCATTTTCGAACAGGATGGTCGCGCCATAGGGCAGGCGATGGGTCGCGCGCTCGCGGCCCTCGCTGTCGATGATCGCGATCTCGCCGTTGCGGGCGAGGCTCAGGCGACGGCCATTCTTGTCGGTGATGGTCGGCATGTCGCGCAGCTCGATCGTGCCGTCCGCCACGCTTTCCAGGTTCGACGTTTCGTTGAAGTTCGCCGCGCCGCCGATGTGGAAGGTCCGCATGGTGAGCTGCGTGCCCGGTTCACCGATGGACTGCGCCGCGATGACGCCGACAGCTTCACCGATATTGACCGGCGTACCACGGGCCAGGTCACGGCCGTAGCATTTGGCGCACACACCCATCTTGCTTTCGCAGATCAGGGGCGAGCGGATCTTCACCGCCTGCGTGCCGATCGCCTCGATCTGCGCGATCATGGCTTCGTCCAGCAGCGTGCCGATCGGGATCACCACGCTATTGTCCTTGGTATCGACGATATCCTCGGCCGTGGTGCGGCCCAGGATGCGCTCACCCAGCGATGCGATGACGCTGCCGCCCTGGACGATCGCCTTCATCTCCAGCGCCTTTTCGGTGCCGCAATCCTCCTCGACGACAGTGCAGTCCTGGCTGACGTCGACCAGACGGCGGGTCAGATAGCCCGAATTCGCCGTCTTGAGCGCGGTGTCGGCCAGACCCTTGCGGGCGCCATGGGTGGAGTTGAAATATTCAAGGACGGTCAGACCCTCCTTGAAGTTGGAGATGATCGGCGTTTCGATGATCTCGCCCGACGGCTTGGCCATCAGGCCGCGCATGCCCGCCAGCTGCTTCATCTGCGCCTGGCTGCCACGCGCACCGGAATGCGCCATCATGTAGATCGAGTTGATCGGCGCCATCCGGCCCGTCTTGGGGTCCTTGGGCTGGGCCTTGATCTCGTCCATCATGGCGTTGGCGACCTGATCACCGCAACGCGACCAGGCGTCGATCACCTTGTTGTACTTTTCCTGCTGGGTGATCAGGCCGTCCTGATATTGCTGCTCATAATCGGCCACCAGCGCCTTGGTCTCGTCGACCATCGTCACCTTGCTGTCGGGGATGACCATGTCGTCCTTGCCGAAGCTGATGCCGGCCTGGAACGCGTGGCGGAAGCCCAGCGCCATGATGGCGTCGGCGAACAGCACCGTGTCCTTCTGGCCGGTGTGACGATAGACCTGATCGATAACGTCGCCGATTTCCTTCTTGGTGAGGAGGCGGTTGACGACGTCGAAGGGCACGCGATGCGACTTGGGCAGGCATTCGCCCAGCAGCATGCGACCGGGCGTGGTCTCATACCGCTTCATATATTGATTGCCATCCTCGTCCGTCTGCGGAACGCGGCTGATGATCTTGGAATGCAGCGTCACCGCCTTGGCGTAGAGCGCCTGGTGGACTTCCTGCATGTCAGCCAGCAGCATGCCTTCGCCCGGCTCGCCTTCACGCTCCATCGACAGATAATAGATGCCCAGCACCATGTCCTGCGAGGGAACGATGATCGGCTTGCCGTTTGCGGGCGAAAGGATGTTGTTGGTCGACATCATCAGCACGCGCGCTTCCAGCTGCGCCTCAAGGCTCAGCGGAACGTGCACGGCCATCTGGTCGCCGTCAAAGTCGGCGTTGAAGGCCGAGCAGACGAGCGGGTGCAGCTGGATCGCCTTACCCTCGATCAGTACGGGTTCGAACGCCTGAATGCCAAGACGGTGCAGCGTAGGCGCGCGGTTCAGCATGACGGGATGCTCGCGGATCACCTCGTCCAGGATGTCCCAGACTTCCTTGCGCTCCTTCTCGACCCATTTCTTCGCCTGCTTGAGGGTCATGCTGAGACCCTTGGCGTCGAGGCGGGCGTAGATGAAGGGCTTGAACAGCTCGAGCGCCATCTTCTTGGGCAGGCCGCACTGGTGCAGCTTGAGTTCGGGGCCGGTCACGATGACCGAACGACCCGAATAGTCGACGCGCTTGCCGAGCAGGTTCTGGCGGAAGCGGCCCTGCTTGCCCTTGAGCATGTCGGACAGCGATTTCAGCGGACGCTTGTTCGCGCCGGTGATGACGCGGCCACGGCGGCCATTGTCGAACAGAGCGTCCACCGCTTCCTGCAGCATGCGCTTTTCGTTGCGGACGATGATGTCCGGCGCGCGCAGTTCCATCAGGCGCTTGAGGCGGTTGTTGCGGTTGATGACGCGGCGATAGAGGTCGTTAAGGTCCGACGTCGCGAACCGGCCGCCGTCCAGCGGAACCAGCGGGCGCAGCTCGGGCGGGATGACCGGCACGACGTCCAGGATCATCCATTCGGGGCGGTTGCCCGATTCCAGGAAGCTCTCGACGACCTTCAAACGTTTGATGATCTTCTTGGGCTTCAGCTCCGACTTGGTCGTCGCCAGTTCCTCAAGCAGGATCTGCTTCTCGCCTTCCAGGTCAAGGTCCATCAGCATCTGCTTGACGGCCTCGGCGCCGATGCCGGCGGAGAAGGCATCTTCGCCATATTCGTCCTGCGCGTCGAGCAGTTCGTCCTCGGTCAGCAGCTGGAACTTCTCCAGCGGCGTCAGGCCCGGCTCGGTGACGATGTAGCTCTCGAAATAGAGGACGCGCTCCAGCTGCTTGAGCTGCATGTCGAGCAGCAGGCCGATGCGGCTGGGCAGCGACTTCAGGAACCAGATGTGCGCGACGGGCGCCGCCAGCTCGATATGGCCCATCCGCTCACGGCGGACCTTCGACACGGTAACTTCGACACCGCACTTTTCGCAGACGATGCCCTTATACTTCATGCGCTTATACTTGCCGCACAGGCACTCATAGTCCTTGATCGGACCAAAGATGCGCGCGCAGAACAGGCCGTCACGTTCCGGCTTGAACGTGCGATAGTTGATCGTTTCGGGCTTCTTGATCTCGCCAAAGGACCAGCTGCGGATGCGCTCGGGCGAGGCAAGGCCGATCTGGATCTGGTCAAAAGTTTCCGGCTTGGCGACCGGGTTGGCGAAGTTGGTCAGTTCGTTCATTTTTTATCAGTCCCTCTAGAGGGTAAAATTCTGTGGCGAAGCAGGAGAGGGCGCTGCGACGTGCAACGCCCCGACCAACCTTACTCCGCCGCCTGCGCCATGCCGTCGTCGTCCTCGACCTCGTCCATTGCGGCGAGTTCGACGTTGAGGCCCAGCGAGCGCATTTCCTTGACGAGCACGTTGAAGCTTTCGGGAATGCCGGCCTCGAACGTGTCGTCGCCCTTGACGATCGCCTCATAGACCTTGGTGCGGCCGACCACGTCGTCGGACTTCACCGTCAGCATTTCCTGGAGCGTGTAGGCGGCGCCATAGGCCTGGAGCGCCCACACTTCCATTTCCCCGAAGCGCTGGCCACCGAACTGCGCCTTACCGCCCAGCGGCTGCTGGGTGACGAGGCTGTAGGGGCCGATCGAGCGCGCGTGGATCTTGTCGTCGACCAGGTGGTGCAGTTTCAGCATGTAGATGATGCCCACCGTCACCTTGCGGTCGAACTTGTCGCCCGTGCGGCCGTCATACAGGTCCGACTGGCCCGAAGAATCCAGCCCGGCAATTTCCAGCATCCGCGACACGTCGGCTTCCCGCGCACCGTCGAACACCGGCGTCGCCATCGGCACGCCGCGGCCCAGATGTTCGGCCAGGTCGATGATCTGCCCGGCGTCGCGCCGTTCGATCTGATCGACATATTGCTCGCCATAGGCGTCGAGCAGGCGCTGCTTGACCGCGTCCGGCATCGCGCCGGCTTCCGCGTTCGGATTGGCCTCGCGCCAGTCCTCCAGCGCATGCTTGATCTGCTCGCCCAGGCCGCGCGCGGCCCAGCCCAGATGCGTCTCGAAGATCTGCCCGACATTCATGCGGCTCGGCACGCCCAGCGGGTTGAGCACGATGTCGACATGCGTGCCATCTTCCAGGAACGGCATGTCCTCGATCGGCAGGATGCGGCTGATGACGCCCTTGTTGCCATGACGGCCGGCCATTTTGTCGCCCGGTTGCAGCTTGCGCTTCACCGCGACGAACACCTTGACCATCTTGAGCACGCCCGGCGGCAGCTCGTCGCCGCGCTGCAGCTTGTCGACGCGATCCTCGAACTTCTCGACGATCAGCTTCACCGCCTCGTCATATTGCGCCTTGACGGCTTCGATGCCGGCCTGGCGCTGATCGTCCTCGACCGCAAACTTCCACCATTCGTGACGCTCGACTTCGCCCAGCAGGGCTTCGTCGATGACCACGCCCTTCTTGACGCCCTTCGGCGCGGCAGACGCGGTCTGGCCCAGCAACATTTCCTGCAACCGGTTGAAGGTGGCGCGGTTAAGGATGCCGCGTTCGTCCTCGCGGTCCTTGGCCAGGCGGTCGATTTCCTCCCGCTCGATCGCCATGGCGCGCTCGTCCTTGTCGATGCCGTGGCGGTTGAACACGCGTACTTCAACGACCGTACCGGCAACGCCCGGCGGCAGACGCAGCGACGTGTCGCGCACGTCGCTCGCCTTTTCACCGAAGATCGCGCGGAGCAGCTTTTCTTCCGGCGTCATCGGGCTTTCGCCCTTTGGCGTGATCTTGCCGACCAGGATGTCGCCCGGCTCCACTTCAGCGCCGATATAGACGATGCCCGCTTCGTCGAGGTTGCGCAGCGCTTCCTCGCCGACGTTCGGAATGTCGCGGGTGATGTCCTCCGGCCCCAGCTTGGTGTCGCGGGCCATGACCTCGAACTCCTCGATATGGATCGAGGTGAAGACGTCATCCTTCACGATCCGCTCGGAGATCAGGATGGAGTCTTCATAGTTGTAGCCGTTCCAGGGCATGAACGCGACCAGCGTATTGCGACCCAGCGCCAGCTCGCCAAACTCGGTCGATGGACCGTCGGCGATGACGTCGCCCGCGTCGATCAGGTCGCCGACATTCACCAGCGGACGCTGGTTGATGCAGGTGTCCTGGTTGGAACGCTGGAACTTCTGGAGCGTGTAGATGTCGACGCCCGACTGGCCGGGTTCGACATCGCCGGTGGCACGGATGACGATACGGGTCGCATCGACCTGGTCGACGATGCCCGCGCGCTTGGCGGTGATCGCCGCACCCGAATCCCGCGCAACCGTGCCTTCCATGCCGGTGCCCACGAAAGGCGCTTCGGCGCGGACCAGCGGCACTGCCTGGCGCTGCATGTTCGATCCCATCAACGCGCGGTTGGCGTCGTCGTTTTCCAGGAAGGGAATGAGCGAGGCCGCGACCGACACCAGCTGCTTGGGGCTGACGTCCATCAGCGTGATGTGATCACGCGGCGCCATCAGGAACTCGCCCGCTTCACGCGCCGAGATCAGGTCTTCGGCAAAGCCGCCATCCTCGGTCAGTTCCGCGTTCGCCTGGGCGATGGTGTGCTTGGCCTCTTCCATGGCGGACAGATAGACCACCTCGCCCGACACCTTGCCATCGACCACCTTGCGATAGGGGGTTTCGATGAAGCCATATTTGTTGACGCGGCTGAACGTCGCCAGACTGTTGATCAGACCGATGTTCGGGCCTTCGGGCGTTTCGATCGGGCAGATACGGCCATAATGGGTCGGGTGAACGTCGCGGACTTCGAAACCAGCGCGCTCGCGGGTCAGACCACCCGGCCCAAGCGCCGACACACGGCGCTTGTGGGTAACTTCGGACAGCGGGTTGGTCTGGTCCATGAACTGCGACAGCTGCGAAGAGCCAAAGAACTCACGCACGGCGGCCACGGCAGGCTTGGCGTTGATGAGGTCGTTGGGCATCACGGTCGACACATCGACGCTCGACATGCGCTCCTTGACCGCGCGCTCCATGCGCAGCAGGCCGACGCGATACTGGTTTTCCAGCAGTTCGCCGACCGAACGGACGCGGCGGTTGCCGAGATTGTCGATATCGTCAATCTCGCCCTTGCCGTCCTTCAGGTTCACCAGTTCCTTCACCACGGCCAGGATATCCTCGGTCCGCAGCGTGGTGACGGTGTCCTCGGCGTCAAGGTCGAGACGCATGTTCATCTTGACGCGGCCGACCGCCGACAGGTCATAGCGTTCGGGGTCGAAGAACAGGCCGGCGAACAGCGCTTCGGCGGTTTCCTTCGTCGGTGGCTCGCCAGGGCGCATCACGCGATAAATGTCGGACAGGGCCTGGTCGCGATCCTCGGCCTTGTCGGCTTTGAGCGTGTTACGGATCCAGGGACCGGTCGACACATGGTCGATATCCAGCAATTCCAGGCGGTCAATGCCCGCCTTGTCCAGCTTTTCGAGATTCTCAGGGCTGACTTCGTCACCCGCCTCGATATAGATTTCGCCGGTGCTCTCGTTGATCAGGTCATAGGCGCTGTAGCGACCATAGACTTCGTCGGTCGGGATCAGCAGCGTTTCCAGGCCGTCCTTTTCCGCCTTGTTGGCGGCGCGCGGGCTGATCTTCTGGCCGGCGGCGAACACGACCTCGCCCGACTTGGCGTCGACGATGTCGAAGGCCGGCTTCATGCCGCGCCACGCTTCAGCGACATAGGGGATCTGCCAGCCGCCTTCGCCGCGCAGGAACACCACCTTGTTGTAGAATTGCGCCAGGATTTCCTCGGCATTGAGGCCCAGCGCGTAAAGCAGCGCCGTCACCGGCAGCTTGCGCTTGCGGTCGATACGGACGTTGACGATGTCCTTGGCGTCGAATTCGAAGTCCAGCCACGACCCGCGATAGGGAATGACGCGCGCGGCGAACAGATATTTGCCCGACGAATGGGTCTTGCCGCGATCATGGTCGAACAGGACGCCCGGCGACCGGTGCATCTGGCTGACGATCACGCGCTCGGTGCCGTTGACGATGAAGGTGCCGTTGCCCGTCATCAGCGGCATGTCGCCCATATAGACGTCCTGCTCCTTGATATCGAGCACGGAGCGGGTTTCGGTGTCCTGATCGACTTCGAACACGATCAGGCGCAGCGTGACGCGCATCGGGGCGGCGTAGGTGATGCCGCGCTGACGGCATTCCTCGACGTCATATTTCGGGTCTTCCAGTTCGTAATGAACGAAGTCCATTTCGGCCGTGCCGGCGAAATCGCGGATCGGGAATACGCTGCGCAGCGTCTTTTCCAGGCCCGAAACATAGCCGATCTTGGGGTCGGACCGCAGGAACTGTTCGTAGCTCTCCCTCTGAACCTCGATCAGGTTCGGCATCTGCACCACTTCGTGGATGTCGCCGAACACCTTGCGGATGCGCTTCTTCGCGCCGGTGTTGCTGATGGGGGGAAGAGCCTTGGTCGCCATGCGTGTCCTGCCTGTACCTGTCTGAGCGGTCGTCTGTTCGTCGCGTTTTTCCGCATCGCAGCGAAAATTCAGCCGGTCCATGGGCGGGAAGGGAGCGATTCGCTCCATTCAGCCCACGCAAAAAAGTGCGGGCCGGGACTGTCCGATCCGCACTGTAGCGTCTGAGTAACCCGATGAAACCGCCCTATTCCTGCCGCCGATCGTGCGCAACGCGATCATGGCTCCCGAGCGATCCGGGCGCGGCGTATAATGCCCATGGGCCATCATTCGCCGACTTGCGAACCGCCCATATAGTCCGGGGCAGGGGACTTGTGAAGAGGGGGAACGCGCAATTGCTTTCCAGGTTTCATCGACGCTTCACGCAAACAGGCCGCGCTCCGCGATAATCGCCGCCACCAGCCGGTCCAGTTCCGCGCTGCTGTTGAACAGGGCGGGCGTCACGCGCAGCACCGGCCCGCTTGCCAGCCCCGCCTTCGCCACCGCCAGCAAATGATATTTGTCGAGGAACAGCTTGGCCGCCTTCCTGGCGTCGTCCGGCCCGTTCATGCCCGGCAGCCGGAATGCGCTCACCGCGCCGTAGTTGCCCGGTTCGTCGGGCAGCATGATCTCCAGCCCCGGAACGTCGCGCACACGCTCCACCCAATAATTGCGCAGGCGCAGCAGATGGCGATGCTTGGCCTCCAGGTCGATCGCATCCTGCATCGCGATGGCGGCGGGCACGGTCAGCCGGGCGGCGAAATCGACCGTTCCCGTCGGAATCCGCGCGCGAATATCGTCGGCGTCATGGATGCGGTTGCCCAGCCACGGGTTGATGTCCTTCAACCGATCCCTGGCGATATAGATGCCACCTGTGCCCAGCGGCGCGGCCAGCCATTTGTGAAGCGAAAAGCCGATAAAGTCGGCGCCGGTGTCAGCGACGGTGAAGGGGATGTGGCCCACCGCCTGCGCGCTGTCCAGGATCACATCGACGCCGCGCGCCTTGGCCATCGCGACAATCGCCTTGACAGGCGGCACCAGCCCGTTGCGGTTCGACAAATGGGTCAGCAGCAACAACTTGGCACGCGGCGTATCCCGCAATATCTTGTCATAGGCGGCAAGGATATTGGCCTTGGTCTGCGGTTCGGGCAGGTCGAACCGCACCAGCCGCGCGCCCCGGCTTTGCGCCAGATAGTCGCAGGCGAACTGCATTTCATCATAATCGACATCGGCATAGATGACCGCGTCCCCGGCCCGCAGCGGCGCATAATTGGCGATCAGCGCGTAGAGCGCCTCCGTGCCCCCGGCCGACAGCGCGATTTCGTCGGTCGCCGCGCCCAGCATCCGCGCCACCGCCGCGCGCGACGCATCCAGTTCGGCATCGCGCGGATGGCCCGGCGATCCGCCGCGAAGGAACAGGGCATGGTTGCGGTTCACCCAGTGTGACCGCGCGCGATAGGCGGCCTCCACCGGCCGGGTCATCGCGCCATAATAGGCCGCGTCGAACGTGGCGAAGTCGCGCCGCACGTCGTAGAGCGCCGCCAGTGCCGTCTGCGCGGCGTCGAAATCATCCATGTCGCCGGTAAAGCGAAAGGGCGGGTCGATCGGCCACTCCTTT
Organism: Sphingobium soli; assembly: GCF_020782245.1. Taxonomy (GTDB): domain Bacteria; phylum Pseudomonadota; class Alphaproteobacteria; order Sphingomonadales; family Sphingomonadaceae; genus Sphingobium; species Sphingobium soli. Next base: position 41,341 of record NZ_JAJGNP010000001.1, on the reverse strand, counting down.
GCCGCGCCCGCGCTCTGCGCCACTCCCGCCGCGCCCATGGCCAGTCCAACCGCGCCGGCTGATCCCCCCAGAAAATGCCGTCTCGTGACCATCATGTCCCCGCGTTATCGTGATGCTATACCGTAACGATATGGAATGTGCGATCCGCCATCGCGATCGCCGACTTATTCCTGCCGCGACTGCGCGGCGCGCGGCGGGTTCACCGGCGCGATCGTTACCGTTTCGAAGCGCTCCTTCTTGCGCACGCCGGCAAGGCCGGCATCGGCCGGTGGGGCAGGGGGCGCCGCCGCCACCCGCCGCCGCATACACTGCTCCTTGGGCCGGGGCGTCTGTTCGCAATTCCACAGCGCGCGCTGCAATCCGCTGCCCGCATCGTGAATATAGGCAAAGCTCATCGCGTCGAGTTGCGGGTCGGTCAGCGGCAGCTTCCCCGGCGTTGCGCCCGCCTTCCACGCCATGATCCGGCATTCCAGCCGCCCGGCGCAAAATGTGCGGGCGAGCGCGGGCCAGCTGTCGGGCGATCCGCCGCCCGGCAATTCCACCAGGAAGCTCTTGCCGTCCGGCCCCAGCACCGCCAGCTTCACGCCCGCGACCGACTTGCCCAGCATATCCGCGCCGATGCTCTTGCGCGGCTGCGTCACCAGCGCCTCCAGCCCGCCCGCCGTCACGACCGGCGCGTCCTGCGCCATCACCGGAACCTCGCCGCCCACATGCGCGGGCGACAGCCTCGCGATCTTGCCGATCAGCGGCTCGCCGCCGTCGCGCGTGAAGCGAAAGGCGGGCGGCGTTCCCCACCATCCGCGCCAGCGGAAGAAGAGATGCGTGCCGACCGCCGCGATCTTGTCCAGGCTGCCGCTCCAATAGGGCACGACCCAATCGGTATGATAATGGGTGGCGTATCCCACCGCTTTGAAGACCTTGCCCGCCAGCGCCGCCCTGGCGATCTCGCGCGCCCGGTCCCAGGCCGCAGCGCCTGGGGTGCGCGCTAGCGCGCCATCGCAGGTGAAGGTGAACTGGCAGCCGGTGCGCCGCTCTTGCCCCTGAAACACCACGCCGCACACCGTCTTGGGGAAGGCGGGATGGCGCACCCGATTAAGCACGACCTGTGCCACCGCCTGCTCGCCTGTGGCATCGTCGCCCGCCTCGTAGATTTGCGCTGCCGCCAGGCAATCGACCGCCCGCGCCAGATCCTCGGGCGACCCTGCAAAGACGAAGGGCCGCGCCGCCGGATTGGCCAGTTTGGAAAAAGGCACCGCCGCATTGAACCGCCGCGCCTCGTCCCGCTCCAATGCATAGACCTCCACCGGCTCGACCGGCGGCGGCGGGCTGGGCGGTTGCTCGATGCGCGCGACGCGGCCGCGCACCGGTCCAGGGCCATGCGCCACGTCACGGCCGCGCGTCTCCCATCCGGCCACCGCCATGGGCAGCCCGATCAGGATCAGCGCCCAGGCGATCCATGCGAGGGGAGAGGGGGCGTCGGCGCGCGCGGCCATGCAGGGCGGCTTATTCCGGCAGGAAATCGGGCACGGACAGATAGCGCTCGCCCGTATCATAGTTGAAGCCCAGCACCCGGCTGCCCGGTGCCATGTCCTTCAGCTTTTGCGCGATGCCCGCCAGCGTCGCGCCGGACGATATGCCCACCAGCATCCCTTCCTCACGCGCGGCCCGGCGGGCATAGTCCTTGGCATCCGCCGGATCGACCTGCACCACGCCGTCGAGCAGCTGCGTATGCAAATTCGCCGGGATGAAGCCCGCGCCGATGCCCTGAATCGGGTGCGGGCCGGGCTGGCCGCCGCTGATGACCGGAGAAAGCGTCGGTTCGACGGCAAAGACCTTCATCGCGGGCCATTGCTTTTTCAGCACCTCGGCCACCCCGGTGATATGGCCGCCCGTGCCCACGCCCGTTACCAGCGCATCGATCGGCGCGTCGGCGAAATCGGCCAGGATTTCCTGCGCGGTGGTGCGCACATGCACGTCGATATTGGCGGGATTTTCGAACTGCTGCGGCATCCAGCTGCCCGGCGTCTGCCCGACCAGCTCCAGCGCGCGCTCGATCGCGCCCTTCATCCCCTTTTCGCGCGGGGTAAGGTCAAAGCTCGCGCCATAGGCCAGCATCAGCCGTCGCCGCTCGATCGACATGCTTTCGGGCATGACCAGCACCAGCTTATAGCCTTTGACCGCCGCCACCATGGCAAGGCCAACGCCGGTATTGCCTGATGTCGGTTCAATGATGGTGCCGCCCGGCTTCAGCTCGCCCGAGGCTTCGGCCGCCTCGATCATGGCGAGCGCAATCCGGTCCTTGATCGACCCGCCGGGGTTCGACCGTTCCGACTTGATCCACACTTCCGCGTCGCCGAACAGGCGCTGCATCCGGATATGCGGCGTGTTGCCGATGGTTTCGAGTATCGTGGCTGCTTTCATGATGCCTTCTCCTGGCTGATTTCCGCGCGCCCGATGTCGGGTGGATCAAAGCTACGTGCAAGGCGCAATTCTGGAAAGAGCCGCGACCATAATAAGGTAATGATGATTGCGCCGACGCCGCCTCCGATCACCGCCGCCACCGGGCCGACCAGCGCGGCCAGAAAACCCGATTCCGCCTCGCCCAGTTCGTTGGACGCCGAAATGGTGAGCTGCGACAGGCTCGACACGCGCCCGCGCATCGCGTCGGGCGTATGCAATTGCACCAGCGACTGGCGCACGAACACCGACACCATGTCCGCGCCGCCCAGCACGACCAGCGAGCCCAGGCCCACGGGCATGGCAATGTCGCGCGACAGGAAGGCGGTGGACCCGAATATGATGGTGGCGATGCCGAACAGGATCACCGCACCCAGCATCTTCAACCCCACCTCGCTTTTCATCGGGCGGAACGAAAACCACAAAGCCGTCACCGCCGCGCCGATGCCCGGCGCTGCCGCCAGATGGCCCAGGCCCGTCGATCCCACATGCAATATGTCGCGGGCATAGACCGGCAGCAGCGCCGTCGCGCCCGCCAGCAGCACCGCGAACAGGTCCAGTGTGATCGTAGCCAGCACCAGCCGGTTGCCCTTCACATAGGCAAAGCCGTCGATCATCTGCCGGACTGGGTGGCGACCCGTCTGACGCGGTGGCTGCGGCACCGGGCCGATCAGCAGCATGGCGCCCAGCGCCACGGTGAACAGGCCAGCCGCCATGGCATAAGCGCCCCAGGGCGTCGCGGCATAGGCATAGCCGCCCAGCGCCGGCCCCGCGATCATGCCCGCCTGCCACGCGACTGAGGAAATGGCGATGGCATTGGGCAGCACCGCCAGTGGCACCAGATTGGGGGCCAGCGCGCCATAGGCCGGGCCGTTGAACGCGCGCGCCGTGCCAACAATCACCGCCATGCCGAATATCAGCGGCAGGCTGACCCAGCCTTCATAGGTCGCAAAGGCCAGCAGCCCCGACGCCGCCGCCAGCACCGACAATGTGATGCGGGTGATGATTCGACGGTCAAAATGGTCGGCCACCCATCCCGTGATGGGCGTCAGGAAAAAAAGCGGCAAGAACTGCGCCAGCCCGATCAGCCCCAGTTGCGCCGAGGCGCCGGCGGTCGTCATCGTTTCGCGCGCGATATTATAGGCCTGCCACCCCAGCACGATCATCATGCCATATTGCGCCAGCACCGCGCAAAGCCGGCCGACCAGATAGGCGCGGAAATCGGGAAAGCGCAGCGGATGGCGGGGCGGGGCGTCAGGCACGGTCATGGCCGCGCCTTAGCCGGGACGGGGGAGGCGGGCAACGGCAACGCGTGGCAGATGCCACCGGCGGCTTGAGGCTGTCGCTGGCGCTTATCCCCCCGCGCTCGACAGCTTCGATCGGCAGGGACGAACTAGCTTCCCGCCATTTTGCCTGCATCCTGAGCATCCCGGCTGCATCCGTATCAGCATTGGATTGCTCCTATTCAAAAACACAGACGTAAAAGCTATTGCAAATTATTCGCATTGTGATTAGCGGGCCGCAACGAACATATATGGGGGACAATCGCACCATGACACGGACCTTCGCCTGGCTTTCCACTGCCGCCCTGTGTGCCTTCGTTGCGCCGGCTTTTGCCCAGGCGCCCGACGCTGCAAGCGCGCCTGATGAAGAGACGATCGTCGTCACCGGCACCTATACGCTGCAAAACAAGATAGACACCGCGACCGGCCTTGGCCTCACCACGCTCGAAACGCCGCAATCGGTCAGCATCATGACCGCGCAGCGTATCCTCGATCAGAATCTCATTACGGTGAAGGACGTCATCACCAACGCGGTCGGCGTCTCCGCCAATGAATTTGATGATGTGCGCAACAGCTTCTTCGCGCGTGGTTTTGAAATCCGTAATACGCAGGTCGATGGCGTGCCGGCGGCCTGGACGCTGGCGGGGGGCAATGGCGAAACCAGCATCGACGTGTCCATCTATGAACGGGTGGAAATCGTCCGCGGCGCGACTGGCCTGCTCTCGGGCGCGGGCGATCCATCCGCCTCCGTCAACCTTGTGCGCAAACATGCCGACGCGACCGAATTGACCGGCTATGCCAGCGCCAGCATCGGCAGCTGGGATACCTGGCGTCTGTCCGCAGATGTCGCAGGCCCGTTGACCGCCGACGGACGCGTGCGGGCCCGCCTGGTCGGCCGGTACGAGGAAGGGGACAGCTATATCGACATTCAGCACCGCAAGAAATGGGTGCTTTATGGCGTCGTCGACGCTGACCTCACGGATACCACGCTGGTCCGCGCTGGCATCAGTCATCAGGATACCAAGCCGCGCGGCATCACCTGGGGCGCGTTGCCCACCTTCTACAGCGACGGCTCGGTGACGGACCTGCCGCGATCGCAGACCACGGCGGCGGACTGGACCTATTGGAACACAACCAACCAGAATATCTTTGCCACCGTGCGCCAGGAATTTGGGGATCGCTGGAACCTCACGCTCAACTATAACCGCCTCAAGAACACCGGCGATACGCAGCTGCTCTATCTGTACGGCACCGTGGACAAGGATACGGGCACGATGGACGGCACCAATCCCTATAAATCGTCGGGGCAAAGCATCCAGAACAGCTTCGATGCGCAATTGAAGGGGCTGGTGCCTTTGTTCGGCCGCGACCATGAAGTGGTGCTCGGCGCGCTGCACAGCGTCCTCAAACGCCACACCGACAATTTCGAAGCGCCTTTGCCATGGCTCACCGACCTGCCCGTCATCGGGCAGGAAGGCGTGCCCTATCCCGAGCCCATCTGGGGCACGACGCCGGTGCGCAACGAACAGGAACGGATCAAGCAGACCGGCTATTATGGCGCGATGCGCCTCAACATCGCCGATCCGCTCAAGGTCATATTGGGCGGCCGCATCGCCAGCTGGAAACAGACCGGCTATGCCTGGGGCGCGACCAGCGACTATGGCGACGACAATGTCTTCATTCCCTATGTCGGCGCGCTCTATGACCTGACGCCCAACCACCGGGTCTACGCCAGCTATACCAAGATTTTCCAGCCGCAGAATCTTTACGATCGCGAACGGCGGCTGCTCGATCCGCTGGACGGCAATGCCTATGAAATCGGCCTTAAGAGCAGCTTCTTTGGCGGCGCTTTGCAAACCTCGGTCGCGCTATTTCGCATTGAACAGGATAATGTCGGGCAGATGGATGGGCCTCAGATCATCGTCGATGGGCTGTTGTTCCAGCCCTATCGCGCGGCCGCGGGCGTGGTCAGCAAGGGGTTCGAACTGGAAGTCACCGGGCAGCCGATGCCAGGCTGGAACGTCAATGCCAGCTACAGCCAGTTCAAGGCGGAGGATGCCGACGATGTTCCCGCCAACACCGACCAGCCGCGCAAGCTGCTGAAAATCTTTACCACCTATGATCTGGGCGGGGCGCTTGACGGCCTCACCGTTGGCGGTGGCATCAATTATCGCAGCAAGGCCTATTCGGACGGGGCCAATCCCGTCACCGGCGCGGCCTTCCGCTTCCAGCAGGACGGCTATACGCTGGTCGCGCTGATGGCACGCTATGCGGTGACGCCGCAATTGCAGCTACAGGCCAATGTCGACAATCTGTTCGACGAAAAATTCTACAGCAATATGGGCTCGTTCAGCCAGTATCGCTATGGCGCGCCGCGCAACTTCACCATCGGCGCGACCTACCGTTTCTGATGCGGCCGGGGGACGCGGCGTGCGCCGCGCCCCTCAATCCGCCACGGTCACTTCATAGGCCTCGCCGCTCGTCCCGACAGGATAGACTGACGCGCTGAAACGGCCCTCGACATAGAGGACGCGGCCGCCAGGCATCGCCTGCACGAACTTGCGAGCATGGTCGTCCAACCGCCGCCATTTGCCCCAGCCTTGAAGACCGCTCTTACCTGCCAGCCGCGCCGTGACGTCGGCGCAGGGCTCCTCCCAGAACAGCGTATCGGGCGCATGGCCGGCATAGGCATAGGCGATCTTGCAGGCGGGCTTGCCGCGCAGGGTGAAATCGCTCTTGCCCAGCAGGCGCGACTGCGCGCTCGCACTGGTCGTTTGCGCCGTGATGGCCGCAGCGGCACGGGCGGGCGTGCCAGTCTCTTCCATCTGCCGCTGGGATGCGTCGCCCGCTGGCGCGCACCCCGCACTTGCGAGCAGCATCATCGCCCCGGCGGGGGCTAGCCTCCATCGCCGCATCTCGTCAGTCCCTCGGTTCAGTCCGGGTCGAACTCCACATGCAGGTGATTGTTGCTTGTATTGGCGAAGGTTTCAAACTCTACGTCGTAGCGTTCGCCCAATATCGCGCGCACTTCGTCCTGAAAGGCCTGGCCCTGCGCCGCGCTGATATTGTTGCCGCGGAAATCGAGCGCCTGGTCACTATAATGGAGCGACCCATTCATGTGGCGGCTGTCATTGCCGGACGTGATGACCGGAGTGGGCAGCCTCAGCCGCTGCGCCGCCTGCGCGACCGCGCGAATGGCCGGCTCCATTTCGGCATCCAGCCGGCTGATCTGCACAGCCTCGCTCTTGACGTGCACGCCATTAGCCGCCGCCGCCGCGCGCCCGTCGATCGAGCCGCTGACAGGCGTCTGGTCGGCCGGCGCAGTCTCAGCCGCAGCGGTGCCGGGCAGCGCCACGGCAAAATCATCGGGACGATAGCGGTCCAGTTCGGGCACCGTGCCATGATGGTGGACCGCATCGCCCCGGCCCAGCACTGGTCCGTCCAGCGCATTGATCCAGCCCAGATTGTTGGGGCTGCTATAATTGGGATTGGCGTAATTGAGGTGCGATCCCACGGACGATGGCGTGCCTGCCGCCCGCTCGGCCAGATAATCGTCCACCATCTGGTCGACGCGGGTGCTGATCTGGCTCTCAGGAATATCCTCCACGGCATTGCGGCCGTCGGCGCGGGCGATCGGCCCGTTGATGTCGGAAAACTGATTATAAGCATTCACCACGTCCGACACGCTGTCGCCCCAATGGCCCGACGCTGTGCGGTTCAGGATGGTGTCGATGATGCCATGCGCCTGCGCGTCGCCGGCTGATTGCACCCATTCGGTCTGCAGCGTCTTCTTGATGTTGGTGATGTCGGTTTCGCTGAGCGCCAGCGTGCCACCCTCGACGCGCGGCGCGCCCTCGACCGGCGCGACCTGCTGCGTTTCCGTCGCGGGCGCAGCCGTATCGTTGGCGGGGATCGACAGCTGGTCGCCCGGGAAGATGCGATTGGGGTCGGCGATCTGCGGATTGGCCGACAACAGCGCGTCCAGCCCGACGCCGTGGCGCGCCGCGATCTTGCCCAGTGTGTCGCCGAATGCGACCTCATAGCCCTGTGCGGCGCCCGCCGGCAGAGTCAGCTGGTCGCCGACATGGATCAGGTCGGGATTGCGAATGTCGTTGAGCGCCGCCAGCGTGCCGACATCGGTGCCGTAACGCTGCGCGATCTGCGACAACGTCTCTCCCGCGTGCACCTGATGGCTGCCGCCAGGCTCGTTCGTCGCTGTCTGCACATTGTTGGTCGCGCTGTTTTCAGCCGCTGAAACGCCACTCACCATCGACCCTGCTCCTGTCGTTGTGTCAGGGCAGCATAGTCTCAGGCGCCGGCCGCCTCGTCTCTAGTCGGACCGACTAGGTGACTGCGACCTATCGCGCGCCAGCCGCCATCCATCGATCCCATAACCATATGGCTATGAGTGCATGTTGAAAATAGCCGCGCATGTGTCCTGTTCGCTGTCGGCTTGCTTCTATTTGAACAGGCCGCCCAAAATGCCGCGCACCAATTGACCCGCGATGCTGCCCGAAGACTTTCGCCGCGACGCTCCGCCGAAAACCGCACGCCCCAGTTCATTGGCGACCTGCCGCCCGACAGAGGACGCAGCCGACCGCGTGGCCGATTGCATCGCCCGATCCAGATTGCTTGGCCGCGCAGCCTCGCGGGCCTGCCGCTTCAATTCTGCTTCGCGCTGCTTTGCCTCCAGCTTGGCCTGGGCCGCCGCAGCCTTTTCTGCTTCTGCTTCGGCTTTTTCGGCCGCCGCCGCCGCCGCCGCCGCATCCGCCCGCGCCGCTAATATCTCTTCGGCCGATTCGCGATCGATCGCCTCGTCATATCTGCCGGCGCACGGGGAAATGGACTGGATGATCGCACGCTCCTTGGCATTGATCGGACCCAATCGGGATCGGGGCGGGGCGATCAGCGTCCGCTGCACCACGCCCGGGGCGCCATCCTCCTGCAACAGGGATAGCAGCGCCTCCCCGACCTTGAGTTCCGTGATCGCGGTTTCGACGTTCAGGTCCGGGTTGATACGAAATGTGTCGGCCGCCGCCTTGATCGCCTTCTGGTCGCGTGGCGTGAAGGCGCGAAGTGCATGCTGCAAGCGGTTGCCCAGCTGCCCGGCCACATCCTCGGGAATGTCGATCGGGTTCTGCGTCACGAAATAGACGCCCACGCCTTTCGATCGAATGAGGCGCACCACCTGCTCGATCTTGTCAGTCAGCGCCTTGGGCGCGTCTTCGAATAAAAGATGCGCTTCGTCGAGGAAGAAGACCAGCTTGGGTTTCTCCGGGTCCCCGACTTCGGGCAGCGTTTCGAACAGTTCGGACAGCAGCCATAGAAGGAATGTGGCGTAGAGCTTGGGGCTTTGCATCAGCTTGTCGGCGGCCAGCACATTGATGTAGCCGCGCCCTTTCTCGTCCAGCTGAAGCATGTCGTGGATGTCGAGCGCAGGCTCGCCAAAGAAATAATCGCCGCCCTGGGTCTCCAGCTGCAACAGCTGCCGCTGGATCGCGCCGACGCTGGCCTTGCTCACATTGCCGTAGCGCGCCGACAGCTCGCTGGCATGGTCGGCGCAATAGGCCAGCATTGCTTGCAGGTCGCCTAGGTCCAGCAGCAGCAGCCCTTCGTCATCGGCATATTTGAAGGCGATCGACAGCACGCCTTCCTGCGTGTCGTTGAGGCCCATGAGCCGCGCCAGCAGCAGCGGCCCCATTTCGCTGACCGTCGTGCGCACGGGGTGGCCCTGCTGCCCATAAAGATCCCAGAAGATCGCCGGATTATCGGCATAGCTGTAGTCGGTGACGCCGACCTCCCGCGCGCGCGCCACCAGCTTGTCGGCATTCTTCGCGGTCGGGGATCCTGCCATCGCGATGCCGGAAAGGTCGCCCTTCACATCGGCCAGGAAAACGGGCACGCCGCGCGCTGAAAAACCCTCGGCGATGGTTTGAAGCGTCACGGTCTTGCCGGTTCCGGTCGCGCCTGCGATCAGGCCATGCCGGTTGGCACGGCGCAGGTTCAGCGTCTGGGGAACGCCGCCGGCCTTGTCCGGTGAACCAAGGCCGATGAAAAGTCCGTCGCTCATCGCGATCCCCCACAAAAAAACCGCCACCCCCGCGCCTGCGGGGATGACGGAATTAGCCGAACATCGCCCTCGCCCACAAGGGGAGAGGGCGTTTGTCCCTTACTTGTCGCGCATCCGCACCGGCAGGAAAATCGGCGGCTGGCCGCGACGCAGCACCTGCAGCAGGATGGCGTTGCGCCCCTGACCCGCGACCGCCTTCACCTGTGCGTCCAGCTCCGCCTGGCTGGTGACCGGGCGATTATTGGCGCTAATGATGACGTCGCCCCGGCGCAGCCCCTTGGCACCCGCGTCGGTCGACCCGTCGACCCCCGTGATGACAATGCCGCGCGTGTCGGTCGGGATGCCGAGCTGGCGGATGATGCCGGGCGTCAACGGAATCGCTGCGATACCCAGCGACTGTTCGGCGGCCTTGCCGGGCGTCTGCTGCTGTTGCTGGCTGAAATCCTCATCATCCTGGCTCTGGGCGAAGCTGTTCAGCTCGTCTTCGGGCGGTCGTTCGCCCACGACGGCGGTCACCGTCATGCGCTGGCCGTTGCGAATGAGGACGATCGGCACCTTGGACCCGATCGGCTGATTGGCGACGATCGACGACAGATTCTGGTCCGGATTCACTTCCTGGCCGTTGACGCTGACGATCACGTCGCCCGCCTTGATCCCGGCCTTGTCCGCGCCCTTGCCTGGTTCGACGCCCTGAATGAACTCGCCGCTATTCTTGGCCAGCCCCAGCGATTCGGCCAGGTCTTCGCCCAGCGGGCTGATCTGCACGCCCAGATAACCGCGCTTGACGGTCTGGCCCTTCATCAGTGTCCTGACGATCGGTTCTGCCTGTTCCGACGGGATCGCAAAGCCGATGCCGACATTGCCACCCGAAGGGGACAGGATCTGGCTGTTGATGCCGATCACATTACCGCGCATGTCGAACATCGGGCCGCCGCTATTGCCCTGATTGATTGACGCATCAGTCTGGATGAATTTGTCGTAGGTGCCACCAGTGCCACGATGCAGCGCTGAGATGATGCCCGCTGTCACGGTGCCCGACAGCGCGAAGGGATTGCCGATCGCGACGACCCAGTCGCCCACGCGCGCCTTGCTGCTGTCGCCGAACTTGACGAAGGGCAGGGCCTTTTTCGGCTCGATCTTGAGCACCGCGATGTCGGTGGCGGCATCCCGCCCGACCAGCTTGGCGGTATATTCCTCGCGGTTGGTCATCGTCACGGTGATCTGCTCGACACTCGCGCCTTCCGCGCCGGCCGACACCACATGGTTGTTGGTGACGATATAGCCATCGGCCGAAATGATGAAGCCGGAACCCAGCGATTGGGCCTGCCGGGTCTGCGGCTGGCCTTGGCCAAACAGGTTACCGAACGGCGTGCCGGCAAAGGGGTTCTGAACCTGGACGCGCTGCTTGGTAGAAATGTTGACGACGGCCGGTTGCAGTTTCTCAACCATGTCGGCCAGGCTAGCGGGAGCGCCGGCGGGCGCTGCGGCCTGCAAGCCTTCATTCTGCGCGACCTGCGCGCCGACATTGGAACTGGTGGTGACGGCGATGGCGGTGCCGCCGAGCAGCAGGGCGCCGGTGATGGCATAAGCGTAACGCACTCGTGAAGGTCCTCTTCTGGTCTTCAGGAAATGGAAGGCGGGACTCTAGGGAGAGCCGAGAAATGCGCCGCCTTGCCTTAACCCTCATTGAATGACACTGGTTCCGTAACAAAGCAGCCGCTTTGCCAGCGGGATTAACGTCGGCCCTGGAATTGCCGCAGGAATTCATTGTCCGGCGACAGGATGATGTTCGTCTCGCCGCTGCGTTCGGGCGCGAAGGTATAGCGGTAGCTCTGCATGGCCCGGTAGAAATCGTAGAATTGCGGGTCCTTGCCATAGCTTTCGGCATAGATGCGGGCAGCGTTCGCGTCCGCTTCGGCGCGGATGATCTGCGCCTGCTTGGCGCCTTGCGCGCGGATGGTCAGCGCCTCCTGCGACCGGGCGGTGCGCATCCGGTTGAACGCGCTTTCCAGCGGCGCGCCATCGGGCAGGTCGGCCCGCTTGATCCGCACGTCGACGATCTGCGCGCCATATTGCCGGGCGACGCGATTGAGGCCGGCCTCGATATTGTCCATCACCTGGCCCCGCTCAGGGCTGAGAAGGGCGGCAAAGGGGCGCTTGCCCAGTTCGTTGCGCAAGGCCGAACCCAGGATCGGCCGCAGCGCGTCGCTCACCCGTTCCTCATTGCCCGCTGCGATATACATACGCAGCGGATCGACGATGCGGTATCGCGCGAACGCATCGACCTGCAACCGCAGCTGATCGGTCGACAGCACCTGCTGCCGCTCCATCTCGACCGACAGGACGCGCTTATCGATCCACACGATCTGGTCGACGAAAGGCACGCGCAGGATGATGCCCGCGCCGGTCTTTCCAAAGGGTTCGCTCGCGCGATAGCTGTTGATGATATATTTGGGGTCGCCGAAGCGAACGACCACGCCCTGCTTGGTCTCAGGCACGATCGCGACCGTGCTGCCGACGATGATCAGCAGGACCAGCGCGATGATCGCCAGCGCGACGGGATGACGCAGGAATCCGGGCATCACTGGCCCTCCGTGCTGGATGCTTCGGGCGCAGGCGTCGCCTGCGCGCGCCGCTTGATTTCGGGCAGCGGCAGATAGGGGGTCACGTTGCTCCCCTCGACGATGGTCTTATCGACATCCGACAGGACGCTCTCCATGGTTTCATAATACATGCGCCGGCGCGTCACTTCGGGTGCCAGCCGATATTGTTCATAGACCTTGTCGAAGGCGGCGGCCTCGCCCTGCGCCTTGGCCGTCACCTGCTGCGCGGCGGCGCGTGCTTCGTTAAGGTAGGTCTGCGCGGTCTGCTGTGCGGCCGACACTTCCTTGAACGCGTCATTGACGGCGGTCGGCGGGTCGGCCTGCTTGATCGCGACGCCCTGGATGCGGATGCCTGATTTATAGCCGTCCAATATCTCCTGCATCCGCTGTTCGACCTGCTGTTCGATCGTGGTGCGGCCCGCGCCCAGCGCGTCGTCCAGGCTGACACTCGCCAGCACCGCCCGCATCGCGCTTTCCGCCACTTCGCGCACCGTGTCGTCAGGGTCGGACAGTTGGAACAGGTAGAGTTCGGGATTGCGGATGTTCCAGCGTACCGAATAAGCGAGGTCGATGATATTCTGGTCGCCGGTCAGTACCAGATTTTCGCTTTCCGCGCTCAACGATCCGATGTCGATGGTGCGGATTTCCTCCACGTCCACTGTCGTCACCGCCTCGAACGGGGCCGGCAGGGTCAGGCTGATCCCCGGGGACAGCGTGCGGCTATATTTGCCGACGAAGGTCACGACGCCGCGTTCCTGCGGGCCGATGCGATGCACGCTTGTGAGCAGCAGCCACAGCACCAGGATGATGCCGATTGCGATCGGCCACAGCGCCTTGCCGGCGGCCGAGGGCGGCATGCCGCCAAAGCCGCCATTGCGTCCGCCGCCACCCTGACCGAAGCTGTCGCGACCACGCCGCAACAGTTCTTCGATCGCGGAAGGACCCTTCTGCCCGCCGCCGGTCGGTTTGCCGGGTTGAGTCCAGGGGTTGCGCGGCCCGCCGTCGCCGTCCTTTGGTCCGTCCCCGCCGGGTCCGTCATTCTTGCCCCCCCAGGGGCCTTGGACCATCGCTGTGATCGCGGGCATCCACCCGAAAATTCTTCTCATGACACCCTCTATAGGAAGGCTCTCGCCCGAAAAACAGTGCCAATGGGCGCGAAACTTGCCTACAGCGCGTCGGCATGACCGATCTTGACGATTTCGCCGCCCGCCTGAAGACCCTGACCGATGGCCGCGCCAGCACGCCGCGGCTGCGCGACGGGGTGATGATGCTCTCTCTCGACGTGGGCGGCCTTGGTCCCGATCAGCGCGACGGGCTGATCGCGGCCATCCGGGAAGGCGGCCTGACCGTGCCCGGCGTCAGCGATGTGCGGATCGCCATGACTGCCGAGCGTCGTCCGCTGCGCATCCTGGTCGTTGCGTCGGGCAAGGGCGGCGTTGGCAAATCGACGCTGTCAGCGAACCTTGCCATCGCGCTGCGCCGCCTTGGCCTGAAAGTCGGGTTGGTCGATGCCGATATTTACGGCCCGTCGCAGGCGCGGCTGATGGGCAGCGAGGATCAAAAGCCGGTCGCCCGCGACAAGAAACTGATCCCCGTCACCGGCGCGATGGGCGTGCCGATGCTGTCGATGGCGCATCTGGTCGAACCGGGCAAGGCGCTGGCCTGGCGCGGCCCGATGGTGAGCGGCGCACTTGGCCAACTGATCGACGCTGACTGGGGCGATACGGACCTGCTGGTCGTTGACCTGCCGCCGGGCACGGGCGACATTCAGCTGTCGATGGTGCAAAAGCACAAGCCTGCCGGTGCGGTGATCGTGTCGACGCCCCAGGACCTCGCCCTCATCGACGCCACGCGCGCCGTCAGCCTGTTCGCGCAGGCCGGCGTGCCGATGGTGGGGCTGGTGGAGAATATGGCGGGCTATGCCTGCCCCCATTGCGGCGAAATTTCCGACCCGTTCGGTCAGGGTGGCGCGGAACGGGAAGCGGCGGCGCTGTCCATGCCGTTCCTGGGCCGCGTGCCGCTCGCCATCGATATTCGCCGCCAGTCCGACGCAGGCGATCCGCCGGCGGCAGGCGAAGGCCCCCATGCCGACGCCTTCCGCGCGATCGGGCAAAAGGTGGCGGCGTGGCTGGACCAGCCCGCCTGATCGGGGCTGACGGGGAACGTCTGGCCGCCTCGTGCATCTTCTGTCTTGACCAGATAAGGAGAAAGCCGTGCCGCTTACCCACCCGCAGGATATTGCCGCGCTGCTGGAGCGCACCCGCACCATTGCGCTGGTTGGCATATCGGATCGGCCGGATCGGCCGAGCTATGGCGTCATGGCCTTCCTTCAGGATCATGGCTATCGCGTGCTCCCGGTCAACCCGCAGTTGGCGGGCGAGCATGTCCATGGCGAATTTGTCTGGGGGCGCCTGTCAGACATCGGCGTGCCGATCGACATGGTGGATATTTTCCGCCGCAGCGAAGCGGCTGGCGAGGCGGTGGATGACGCCATCGCCGTGGGTGCCAAGGCGGTCTGGATGCAGATCGGCGTCGTGAACGAAGCTGCGGCGGCACGTGCGGAGGCGGCTGGCCTGGATGTGGTGATGGACCGCTGCCCCGCCATCGAAATTCCCCGTCTGGGCGTCGCGCCGATCCGCGCCGAATAGCTCTAGGCAGCAGCATTGCGCGCCAGTATCAGGCAGCTCATGGGGCGCGCACCGCGGAAGCAATTGGACAGAGGAAAGGGCCTCGATAGGCGGACGCTGCTGATCGGCGGCGGGGCGGCGGCAGGGCTTTTGCTCGCGTGGGGCGCCTGGCCGCGCACCTACGCGCCCAACCTCGCTGCCGGCCCTACGGAAACCATCGTCAACGCCTTCCTGAAGATCGACCGATCGGGCCAGATCATCGTTGTCGTCCCCCAGACCGAAATGGGGCAAGGGGTAACGACGGTTCTGCCGCAGATATTGGCGGACGAACTGGGCGCGGATTGGCGCACCGTCGCCGTGCAAAGCGCGCCGATAAGCCCACTTTACGCCAATGAGCTGTTAGCGCGCGAATGGCTGGCCAGCGATTGGACCCGGCTGCTGGGCGACGCCGGACGCTGGGCGATCGACCAATATGCGACCCGCAGCGCGCTGATGCTGACAGGCGGCGGCACGTCGATCCCGATGTTCCATGACGCCTATCGCGATGCGGGCGCTGCGGCCCGCGTTCTGCTGTGCAAGGCGGCGGCTGCGCGCTGGAGCATTCCCTGGGAAAGCTGCGACATACAGGAAGGCCTCATTTCCGATGGGGCGCAGCGGCGGATGAAGATCGGCGATGTGGCCGGCGAGGCGATGGCGTTCGACCTGCCGCCGATCCTGCCTTACCGGCAGGGACAGGATGGCCGGCTGGCGGGGCAGGATCTTGCGCGTCTGGACACGCCATCAAAGATCGACGGCACGCATAATTTTGCCGCCGACGTCCGCCTCCCTGACATGGTGTTCGCATCCATCCGACAGGGACCAATTGGCGATGCGACCCTTGCCGGGCTGGACGATCGTGCTGCGAGTAGCGTCACGGGTTTCCTCAAGCTGGTGAAGCAGGATCGCTGGGTCGCCGCGGTGGCAAGCAACTGGTGGGCGGCGAACAAGGCGCTGGACCTTGCCGACCCTGTTTTCACCCTGCGCGGGACAGCGGTCAGCAGCGAAGGCATCGACGCTGCGCTGGAGGCGGCATTTTCCAAATCATCGGGCCGCCGTCTCTATGCGCAAGGCGATCTGGAGCCGGTCTTCGACGGCGCGACCATATTGGCGAGCGAATATCAGGTCGATGCTGCCCTTCATCTCGCGATCGAGCCGCCCTGCGCCACCGCGCGCGTCACGGAGGGCGGCGCGGAAATATGGATGGCTACCCAGGCCCCCGGTCTGGCCCGCGATGCCATCGCCGATGCGCTTGGCCTTTCCCGGGACGCGGTAACACTTTATCCGCTCCATGCAGGCGGGTCCTTCGGCCGGG
The DNA here is from genome assembly GCF_020782245.1 of Sphingobium soli. Taxonomy (GTDB): domain Bacteria; phylum Pseudomonadota; class Alphaproteobacteria; order Sphingomonadales; family Sphingomonadaceae; genus Sphingobium; species Sphingobium soli. The sequence continues at coordinate 24,950 of NZ_JAJGNP010000001.1, read as the reverse complement.
CGATGGACTGGGATGTGGGCGTTCAGGCCGCAATGATCGCCCGTGACATGGGGCGACCGGTGCAACTCCTATGGTCGCGGCTGGAAGATGTCATCCAGGATCGACCGAGCGCGCCGGCGCGCGCGCGCATGGCCGCCAAGGTCGGGCGCAATGGCGCGATCGAAGGCTGGCTGGCAAAGGTCGCCGCGCCCTGCGCGATGACACAGACATGGGCGCGCATCGCCGACGGCAAGCTGCCGCATGAAGCCGCGCAGGACGGGGCCGAAAGTGCGAACCGGCTCGCCGTCGCGGGCATGGTGCCGCCCTACGCCATTCCCAATTGGGCGATCGATCATTATCCGGCCGATGTCGGCCTGCCGCTTGGCTTCATGCGCGGCAATGCGCGTCTGCATGGCACCTTCTTCACCGAAAGTTTCATCGACGAACTGGCGCATCTTGCCAATATCGAGCCCATGTCCTTCCGCATCCAGATGCTGGGCGGCAATCCCCGCCTGGCGCACTGCCTCACCACCGCGGCCGCGATGGGGGGCTGGCAGGGCGGCGTGGCCGGCAGCGGGCAGGGGATGGCGGCGCACATGATCAACGGGGCCTATGCCGCCGTCATGGTGGAAGCGTCCATGTCGGGTGACCGGCTTTCGGTCGGCCGGATCATCGCCGCCGTCGACGCTGGCGATCCGGTGCATCCCGATATCGCCCGCCAGCATATCGAAAGCGGCCTTGTCTTCGGCCTCGCCTTCGCAACCGGCGCATCAGTTTCTTATGCGCACGGCCTCCCGACCCGCGCTATCCTGGGCCGAATGAACCTGCCACGATTGGCCGACATAGGAGAGGTATCCGTCGAGATGATCCGCAGCACGGCCGATCCCGCCGGCACCAGCGATCTCGTCGCGCCGCTTATGGCTCCCGCCATCGCCAACGCCCTTTATACATGGACTGGCCAGCGCATCCGCAGCCTGCCCCTTGTAGGAACGCCATGACCCCGCCAGCCGATCATCCCGTCATCCCCGCGCCAATGGTGGGTGTGCTGCTCATCAATTTAGGCACGCCGGATGCGCCAGACCCTGTTTCGGTCCGCCGCTATCTGGCCGAATTTCTCTCCGACCGGCGTGTCGTGGAAATTCCGCCATTGCTGTGGCAACCGATCCTGCGCGGCGCGATCCTGACGACGCGGCCGAAAAAATCGGCCCACGCCTATCAACAGGTCTGGATGACGGAAGGGTCGCCGCTCGCCGTCTACACGCGCGCCACTGCGCAGGCGCTTCAGGATGCTATGGGGGGTGGAGTGCTTGTCGACTGGGCAATGCGCTATGGCAATCCCGCCATCGGCGAGCGGCTGAAGGCGATGAAGCAAGCCGGGTGCGATCGTATATTGCTGGCGCCGCTTTATCCGCAATATAGCGGTGCAACGACCGCCACTGCCAATGACGCGGCCTTTGCGGCCCTCGCAAAGATGCGCTGGCAACCGGCCGTGCGCACGCTGCCGCCCTATCATGACGACCCCGCCTATATCGGCGCCCTGCGCCGCTCGATCGAAGGGGCCATCACCGCCTTGTCCTTCCGCCCCGATGCGCTGCTCGCCAGCTTTCATGGCATGCCCGAACGGACGCTGAAACTGGGCGACCCCTACCACTGTCATTCGGTCAAGACCGCGCGACTGCTGGAGGAGGCCTTGTCAATACCGGTCCATATGAGTTTCCAGTCGCGCTTCGGGCGGGCCAAATGGCTTGAGCCTGAGACCGAAGCAACACTGGCCAAATTGGTGCACGAAGGTGTCCGAAACATTGCCGTGGCAACACCAGGCTTTTCAGCGGACTGCCTTGAGACGCTCGAAGAGATTGCCATGCGCGCAAAAGAGGCTTTTTTGGCCGCTGGCGGGGAAAATTTCGCCTATTTGCCCTGTCTAAACGCATCCGCGGAGGCTATCACCCTTTACCAGAGGCTTATAGGCCGCGAACTTTCGGGTTGGATGGACTGACCCCTGTTTGGAAGAGGACGCTGATATGTCGAGAGTGGCGATCGTAACCGGCGGTACGCGGGGCATCGGGGAGGCAATCAGTCTCGCGCTCAAGGAAATGGGCTATGCCGTCGCCGCCAACTATGCCGGCAACGACGAAAAGGCCAAGGCGTTCACCGACAAGACCGGCATCGCTGCCTTCAAATGGGACGTGGGCGACCATCAGGCGTGCCTCGACGGCTGCGCGCAGGTCGCCGAAGCGATCGGGCCTGTCGACATCGTCGTCAACAATGCCGGCATCACCCGCGACGGCGTGCTCGCCAAGATGAGCTTCGACGACTGGAATGAGGTCATGCGCATCAATCTTGGCGGCTGCTTCAATATGGCGAAGGCCTGTTTCGGCGGCATGCGCGAAAGGGGTTGGGGCCGCATCGTCAATATCGGTTCGGTTAATGGCCAGGCGGGTCAATATGGCCAGGTCAATTATGCGGCCGCCAAGTCGGGCATCCATGGCTTTACCAAGGCATTGGCGCAGGAAGGCGCCAAATGTGGCGTGACAGTCAATGCCATCGCGCCCGGCTATATCGACACCGACATGGTCGCGGCCGTACCTGCCCCTGTGCTGGAAAAGATCGTCGCCAAGATCCCGGTCGGCCGGCTGGGGCAGGCCCATGAAATCGCGCGCGGCGTCGCCTTTTTCTGTAGCGAGGATGGCGGCTTCGTGACCGGCAGCACGCTGTCGATCAACGGCGGCCAGCATATGTATTGATGGACATGGGCGACCTTGACGATCCTCACGGGTCGCCCTTCGCCCCGCCGGTGAAGCGGAGCGTCACCATCGCCGGCCACCAGACCGCCATCAGTCTGGAACCCATATTCTGGGACGCGCTACGCCGCGCGGCCGACGACGGATCCGTTCCCGTCAACGCCCTGATCGCGCGGATCGACCTTGCGCGCATGGCGGCCGATCCTGCGCCCAATCTGGCGAGCGCAATCCGCTGCTGGCTGTTTCGGCGGCTGGCGGCAATTGGTGATAAGAATTAGTTGCAATAGCATTTGACTATAAGAACGATTCGCAATAGCAGCCTCCTCGACAATATGGGGGAGACTATCCATGTCCAAAATCGCATCCACCTCTTTTCTTGCGCTCGGCTGCGTCGGCGCTCTGGCCTTTTCCGGTGCCGCGCAGGCGCAGGCGCAGGCGCAGGGGGATGAAACCGCCCGCAAACTGGGCGGAATGACTGTCACCGACACCGCTATCGACGAGCCTGCGATCAAGGTCGACAAGCCGGAATCACCCAAATATGTGCGCCCGCTGCTGGACATGCCGCAGACGATTACCATCGTCGGCAACCAGACCATCCAGAAGCAGAATTTGCTGACCCTGCGCGACGTTTTGTCGACGATCCCCGGCATCACCTTCGGCGCGGGTGAAGGCGGCGGCGGCTATGGCGACAATATCAATCTGCGCGGTCAGAGTGCCAATACCGATATCAGCATCGATGGGGTGCGCGACAGCGCGCAATATAGCCGCACTGACCCGTTCAATATCGAACAGATCGAAGTCACCAACGGCGCCAATTCCGTTTATGGCGGGTCCGGAGCGATGGGCGGCAACATCAATATCGTCACCAAGCGGCCCAAGGGCTATGATGAGACGCTGGTTCAGGGCGGTATCGGCACGTCGGACTATTATCGCGCGACGGTCGACAGCAATGTGCGCGTGTCCGACTTCGCGGCCGTGCGGCTCAATGCCATGTATCATGAAAATGACGTGCCGCGCCGCGACGTCGATCGCTACGAACGTTGGGGCGTTGCGCCCTCTGTGAAGCTTGGACTTGAAGGGCCAACCTCGCTGACGCTGCTCTACACCCATCAGGAAGATCAGAACACGCCGCTATACGGTGTGCCCTATTACAAGAATGCCTTTCACGACGGTATTCTGCCCGGCGTGCCCTACAGCGGCTATTATGGCTATCGCAATCTGGACAAGCAGGACCAGACGATCGATCAGGCCACCGCGATCTTCGATCATCGCTTCAGCGACGTCTTTTCCATCCGTAATCTGTCGCGCTGGCAGCGGGTTGAACAGGAGCTGATCGTCAATCCGCCACAGGGCGATTATTGCCTGGCCAGCGGTCTGCTGGCGAATGGCGATCCCTGCTCGGATACGCAGGTGCCCGGCACCTATTATCCTCGAGGACCACGGGGCGGCTTCCGCAATACCGAGAACCAGACCCTCTACAACCAGCTTGATCTGACCTTTGCCATTCCAGGTGGTCATAGCTTGGTGATCGGCACGTCCGCGTTGCAGGAAGATTACACGCTCGACAGCGGTAACGTGCTGCGCAATGTCGGTGGTGCCTTGCCCAACCCGACGCTCGATCCGATCGACATTAGCAATCCCGATGCCATTTATACCGGGCCCGTCAATCCGATCCGCACCCGGCGCGATGACGGCGACCTGTTCAACGTCGCCGCCTATGCCTTCGCAGCGGTCAAGATCGTGGAGCAGGTCGAACTCAATGGCGGTATCCGCTGGGAGCATAATCGCGCCCGTTTCCGGTCAGACAGCATCGCGACACCGGCGCTTGGCGGCGCATATAGCGCCGGCGCGCGGCAGCAGTCCACGGACGACCTCTTTTCCTACCGCGTAGGTCTGGTGTTCAAGCCTGTCGACTATGCCAGCCTGTATGTCGCTTACGGCAATTCGAAGAACCCGGTGAGCACCACCGTGCGATCGGGCTGCGGACTTGCCGATGAAGGCAATAACTTCACCGACCCCTGCAACATCAAGCCTGAACAGGCAGTCAATTACGAAATTGGCGGCAAGATCGATTTGTTCGACCGCCAGTTGCAATTGAGCGCGGCGTTGTTCCGTAACGAGCGCACCAACTACCGGGTCACCTCCAATGACCCGTTGGTCGGCGATCTGGCCGTCAATGACGGACGCAACCGGGTCAATGGGGTGACGCTGGGCGCCACTGGCAACATAACGCCCGCCTGGACGATCTTCGCCAATTATACCTATCTGGACACCAAGGTAATCCAGAGCATTTCCGATTATCAGAAATCGCAGGGTGTGGTCGATCTTCAGGCCGGCAACCCCATGACGAACAATCCGAAGCATTCGGGCAGTCTGTTCACGACCTACACGCTGCCGTTTGGGCTGCAACTGGGCTATGGCCTGACCTATCAGGGCAGCTGGTATCTTTCCAATGCGACTGGTGCGCCGATGTACAAGACGGACGATTATCTGGTCCATCGGGCGATGCTCTCCTATCCGGTCACGGAAAGTCTGACTGCGCAGCTCAATGTCCAGAATTTCACCAATGAGAAATATTTCACCAGCGTACGCAACAATGGCTGGGCCAATCCAGGGGAGGGGCGGTCCTGGGTCCTGACGCTCAATTACAAGATTTGACGTAGGTTTGGGCCGCGAGCGGCGGATCAATTGGCCTTGGCTCGATCCGCCGCCCCATTTTGTTGGCTTGCAAACGCCGCAATTGATTCGCATTAGTCTTCGCGCTATCGCGGGCTGACGGAAAGGGAGGCGCTGTCATGCTGCAAGCGGCAAGCGAGCCGAGCGATACGGACGATGTGGCGATCATCTGCGAGCCAGTGGTGAACGTCGATAGCGTTCGGACCATGTCGCAACGGTCTGTGCCGGGTGAACGCTACGGAGTCCGTTCTCGTCCGAATGTGCCCGTGATCATTGCGATCCTGTTGATCCACATCCTGCTGATCGGCGCGCTGGTGCAGATTCGCAGCCATGTTACCAAGGCGCAGGACGCGTCACTGACTGTCGTCAACCTTAGTCCGCCACCCCCGCCGCCCGCTGAGGAAGCGCCGCCCCCGCCGCCGTCCCGGCCCGAAGTGGTCGCGCCGCCGCCGATCGTGCAGACACCGGTGCCGCCGGCACCCCAGATACGCACGACACCGGACGTATCGCCTCCGCAATCTCCAACACCGGTCGCGATCGCCGTTCCTGCTCCTTCGCCGGTCGTCGCCGCGCCGGTCGCGGCGCCCAGCCTAGTCCAGGGGGGCGACCTTGGCGCGCAGATGATTGCCGGCAAGCCGCCCCGTTATCCGGTTGAAAGCCGTCGCAAGCGGGAGCAAGGCACTGTTGTCTTGACCCTGACATTGGGTCTGGACGGTGCGGTTGAAAATCTGGTCGTTACGCAGAGCAGCGGCTTTTTCCGGCTCGACAAGGCTGCCAGCGAAGCCGTGCGCGGCTGGCGCTGGAAGCCGGTGCTGCGCAGCGGCCAACCGGTGCGCGTGCGTGGCGTCGTGGAAATCCCCTTCATCCTGCGGACCGACGCCGCCTGACGGACAGCCCTTCACCCCATGCTCATCCCCATTCCCGACCTACTCGACGCTGCCGGCGTTGCCGCCATTCGCGACTTGATCGACGCCGCCGATTGGGTCGATGGCAACATCACCTCCGGCCACCAGTCGGCCCTCGCCAAGCATAATCTGCAATTGCCCGAAGACAGCCTGGCCGCGAAGCGAGCCGGCCAGATGATCCTCGACGCACTCGGACAATCGCCACTGTTCATCGCGGCGGCGCTGCCGCTGCGCATCTTTCCGCCGCTGTTCAACAGCTATGCGGGTGGGCAATCCTTTGGCGTCCATGTCGACAATGCCGTGCGCATTCAGGCCGGTACGGGCTTTCGCGTGCGGTCTGACCTGTCCGTTACCGTGTTTCTGGAACCGCCCGAAGCCTATGAGGGTGGCGAGTTGACGATCGAAACCCAGTTTGGCGTGCAGCAGGTGAAGCTGCCGGCCGGGCACGCCGTCCTCTACCCTTCATCCTCGCTCCATCGTGTGGAGCCGGTGACAAGCGGGCGACGGGTTGCCAGTTTCTTCTGGCTCCAGTCGATGATCCGCGACGATGCGGCGCGGCAGATGCTGTTCGACCTGGATCGCAGCGTCCAGGGTATCGCCGCGCAGCTGGGGCAGGATCATGTGGAAGTTATCCGCCTGACCGGCGTCTACCATAATCTGCTGCGGCGCTGGGCCGACGTCTAGGCCGCGCGCGGCTCAGATGTCCTGCGCGATGCGGCCATACAGGTCCGGCCGGCGATCGCGAAAGAAGCCCATGCCCGCGCGATGGATGCGCGCGCGTTCCAGGTCGAGCGTTGCGACCAGCGCACCATGGTCCTTCGCATCCGCTTCCGACACATAGTCGCCCCATTCGTCGCTGATGAAGCTGTGGCCGTAGAAGCTCTGGCCGTCTTCCTCACCAATGCGATTTGCGGCGATCACCGGCATGCAATTGGACACGGCATGACCGATCATCGCCCGCCGCCACATGCGGCTGGTGTCAAGGTCCGCATCATAGGGTTCGGAGCCGATGGCGGTAGGGTAGAAGAGCATTTCGGCCCCCATCAACGCCATGCACCGTGCGGTTTCGGGATACCATTGGTCCCAGCAGATGCCGACGCCGATCGTGCCGTACCGCGTCTTCCACACCTTGAAGCCGCTATTGCCAGGCCGGAAATAATATTTCTCCTCATAGCCCGGCCCGTCGGGGATATGGCTCTTGCGATAGACGCCCATGATCTCCCCCTGATCATCGATCATGGCGAGCGAGTTATAATGGTGGTGGCCGTCGCGCTCGAAATAGCTGGTGGGGATATAGACGCCTAGCTCTTTCGCCAGCTTGCGCATGTCCTGCACGGCGGGGTGCTCGTCCGTCGGCAGCGCGTTGGCGAACAGCGCTTCGTCCTCCACGCGGCAGAAATAGGGGCCTTCGAACAATTCCGGCGGCAGGATGATCTTGGCCCCGCGCATCGCCGCCTTGCGCACATGATCGGCGACCAGAGCGATATTGTCAGCCCTGTCGTCGGAAAAGGAGAGCTGAAGTGCGGCGACGGTAACCTTGGTCATTCTGTTTCCCGATAGATCAGAGCGATGGCATCTGCTGGCTGCAGCAATGAAAGCTGCCGCCGCCAGACAATATGGCGTCGCTGCGCAATCCTACAATCTCCCGACCCGGAAAGAAGGCGCGGAAGGCGTCGAGCGCCGCCTGGTCGTTGGGCTGGCCATAAATGGGCACGATGACAGCGGCGTTTCCGATATAGAAATTCATGTAGCTTGCCGGAATCGGCTCGCCATCGACCAGCACAAGCCCGGGCGAGGGGACATCCACTACCTCCAGCCCGTAAGCCTGTGCGCGGGCGCGTGCGTCAGCGTAGATGGCGGCATTGGGATCGTCCGGGGTCGTGGCGACGGGAAGAGCCAGAACGCCCGGCGCAACGAAGCGCGCCAGATTGTCGACATGCCCGTCGGTATGATCGTTGCGCAATCCGTCGCCCAGCCACAGCATGTCCGACAGGCCCAGGCTTCCCGCCAGCAATGTTTCGATCTTCCCGCGATCGAGGTCGGGATTGCGATTGGGGTTGAGCAGGCATTGCTCGGTCGTCACGAACAGGCCCGTGCCGTCGGTGTCGATCGCCCCGCCTTCGAACACCCAGTTTTGCGTCGATGTGGGAAGGCCGGTGGTCGCCGCCAGCCGCGCGCCGATATCCTCATCGCCCGGCATTTGATATTTGCCGCCCCAGCCGTTGAAGCCGAAATCGACCAGCGCGCGTCCGCCTGTGCCGTTCAGGACGGCGATCGGCGCGGTGTCGCGCAGCCATACGTCGCCGAGGTTCGCGACAACGATGCGGACAGATGCATCGACCATTGCGCGGGCGGCCTTTGCGTCCTCTTCATGGGCGACGACCAGCCGCACCTGCTCGCCCTTGCCGCCGCAATGCAGGGCGTTGGTAAAGGCGGCGATCTGCTGGCGTGCGCCATCGAATGCGCCGGGCCATTCGGCAGGGTTGGTCGGAAAGCCGATCCAGGTCCAGTCGTGCGGCGCCCATTCGGCGGGCATGCGGAAGGTCATGTGCAATATCCTTGCCCGGCCTGACGCGCCGGATCATGATGGGTCGGAAAGGGTGCGCGCTCCATAACGCGCGATCACGGATCTGGACAGAGGGTTGCGATGATGAAGGCGGGTATCCCGACAGTGGCGATGGCCTTGCTGCTGTCGCTTTCGCTGTCGGGCAAGGCATGGGCGGACGAACTGCCCGAATGGCTGACTGGCGAATGGGTCCAGCAGCGCGGCGATCGCTGGGCGGAAGAAGTGTGGACGCTGCCGCGCGGCGGCACGATGATCGGCGTTGGCCGCAACGGGCGCGGCGAAAGCCTGCTGGGCTGGGAGGTCATTCGCATCGTCCGCGATGGGGCGGGCGATGTGATGCTTTATGCCGCGCCCGACGGTGGACCGGCAACGCCATTCACGCTGGTCGAACAGGGCGTGCGCGACATCAGCTTCGCCAACCCCGATCATGAGTATCCCCAACGCATTCGCTACTGGCGAGAAGGGCGGCTGTTGATGGCGGAAACGTCGCGAATGGATGGATCGCAGACCCAGAGCTGGACCTATTCCCCGGCCGGGAAATAGGTCCTCTCCTCTGGCTTATTGGCCAGCGCGATCCTTGTCGCGGATGGCGCGGAACTCATCGCCTTCAACCCAATTGGGCCATTCGGTGGTTTCGGCAAGCGCGCGACCCACGTCATAATAAAGTTTGAGGTCAGCCGCGACACCGCTCCAGTCCCAATTGGGATCATATTCGTCCTTGGGGCCATGATAGCGGTTCTTGGTATAATCCTCGGCCGCCGCCATGCCGGCGGCGGTGCCGCCATTCACCAGATCCTCGCCGCCTTCGAAATAGAGCATCGGCAGACCATGCTTGGCGAAGCTGAAATGGTCCGAGCGATAATAATAGCCCTTCTCCGGCGTCGGCTCCACCGTCGCGACCCGGCCTTGCGCGGCCAGAGCGCGGTCCAGATAGGCGTCAAGCTGGGACTTGCCCTTGCCAATCACGACGACATTCTTTGCCAGACCTGCGACACTGAGCGCGTCCATGTTTACGCCGCCGACGGTCCTGGAAAAGGGGAAGACCGGGTTTTCGCCATAATAGGCCGACCCCAGCAGCCCCGATTCCTCCGCCGTCACCGCCAGGAAGACCTGGCTCCGGTCGGTCGGCCCAGCCTTCACATTCGCTTCCGCCAGGGCGACGAGCGCAGCCGTGCCGGTGGCGTTGTCGACCGCGCCGTTGCAGATGTCGTCGCCATCGGGCGCGGCCTGGCATCGGCCCAGATGATCCCAATGGGCGCTGTAGAGCACATATTCGTCCGGGCGCGTCTTGCCGGGCAGCAGCGCCACGACATTCTTCGAGCTATGCTTGCGCAGGTCATTGTCGAAGGAGACGTTCGCCTTGACGCCCGCCAGCGGCACTGCCTTGAATCCGGGCTGCTTGGCGGCACGCATCTGCGCGTCCAGATCCATGCCCGCGCTGGCGAACAGCGCCTGCGCCTTGTCCTTCTGGATCCAGCCGATCGCGGCGGACTGGTCGGCATTGCCATTGGCGCTGTCGGCGACATGCTGCGCACCGGTCCAACTGGACTGCACGACGTTCCAGCCATAGGCGGCAGGCACCGTGTCGTGCACGATGATCGCGGCGGCGGCGCCCTGTCGGGCCGCTTCCTCATATTTATAGGTCCAGCGGCCATAATAGGTCATGGCCCTGCCGTTGAAGGTGCCCTCAAGGCCGCTTGTCTCATAGTCGGGATCATTGACCAGGATGATGACCGTCTTGCCCTTCACATCGACGCCGGCATAATCGTTCCAGCCCTTTTCGGGCGCGTTGATGCCATAACCCACGAACACGACCGGGCTGTCCTTCACCGCGATATGCGGCTGGGCCGTGCGATAGGTGCCGATCACCATTTCCGGGCCATAGGCGGCGGTGACGGGGGTATTCTCGCCACTAAAGCGCAGCGGCGACACATTTTTTGCGGTGATTTCGACCAGCGGGACATCCTGAAACCAGCTGCCATTGTTACCGGGCTTGAGCCCCAGCCTGGCAAATTCCGACGACAGCAGCGCCAGCGTCTTCTCCTCCCCGGCCGATCCGGGCGCGCGGCCTTCATAGGCGTCCGAGGACAATAGCTGCACCAGCCGTTTCATCGTGTCGATGGATGGCGTCACGCCGGAAGCGGCAGGCTGAGCCGACGCGCTTTCTGGCGGCGCGTCGGACATGGTGGTGCAGGCCGGAAGAGCCAATATGGCGGCGATCGCCAGAATGGAACTGCGCAAGACTATGTCCCCTTTTTCTTATCGGTAGAGGGGTGATGCCACTGAGCAGCGGGGAGAGCAAGCAAGCCGTTGCCAATATGTCCGCCTTGGCTTAGCCACCGGACTCGAGGGGATTTTGTGGGGGAATATTGGAGATGAGGGGAATCGCGAAAGCTGCGTGCATCGCGCTCTGGTTGGCGGGATCGGCTGCCACGGCTTTGGCGCAGGGGCAACCCGATGCCTTGGCCAAGGCCTTTGGCGCGCGTGAAACCATTTCTTCGGCCAGCCTGTCGCCTGATGGCCGAACAATCGCGCTGATCGCTTCGGGACCCGGACGGACAAGTCGCGCCTATGTTCTTGAGGCGCGCGAAGGCGCTGATATCAAAGTGATAGCCTCGACCAGCGGCCGCCCTGAATATCTCAATCGTTGCGATTGGGTCTCTGGCGACCGTCTTGCTTGCCGGATAGTCGGTGAGCAACGCTATGGCGATGATGTCTATGGCTTTTCCAATGTGTTCGCGGTCGGCGCAGATGGACGAGACACCAAGTTGTTAAGCCAGCGGCGCGGAGCGAACGCGCTGAGTTATGACTTGAGAGGCGGCGATGTGATCGATCTGCTGCCCGATGACGAGGGCACCGTCCTCATGACCCGATCCTATGTGCCAGAAGCGAAGATCGGCAGCCTGATCGAAAAGAAGCTGGAAGGGTTGGGCGTCGACCGGATCGACACCCGCAGTGGCTCGGCTAAGCGGATCGAATCTCCTGATAAACTGGCGGTCGATTACATCTCCGACGGGCAGGGCCATGTCCGCATCATGGCGCTTCAGGAAAACCGCACGTCCGGTTATGCCAAAGGCACCTATAAATTTCTCTATCGGCCGGTGGGAAAGTCGGGATGGAGCAATTTGTCCCTATACGATACGCGGGACAATAGCGGTTTCTACCCGGTTGCCGTCGATCCGACAAAGAACGTCGCTTATGGGTTTGAAAAGATGAATGGTCGCGATGCGTTGGTCACGGTCGCGCTGGACCCAAGTCTTGCCAAGACGGTCATATTCTCGCGCCCAGACGTGGATGTGAGCGCGCTAATCCGGGTGGGTCGCGACCGGCGCGTCGTCGGCGCCAGCTACGTCACCGACCATCGCCAGGCAGTCTATTTCGACGAACAGGCAAAGGCGCTGGTGTCGTCGCTGGGCAAGGCATTGGGCGGCAAGGCCATCAACATCAGCGACATGAGCAGCGACGGCAACCGCGTCCTGATCTGGGCCGGCAGCGATGTCGATCCCGGGCAATATTATCTGTTCGACCGCGCCGCCCGCAAATTGTCGCCGATCATGCCTGATCGACCGGAGCTTGCCGGACGCACGCTCGCCGTCATGCAGTCGGTTCAGTATCAGGCGGGCGACGGCACGATGATCCCGGCCTATCTCACGCTTCCGCCCGGCAAAGAGACGGCAAAGGGCCTGCCGGCTATCGTCCTGCCCCATGGCGGCCCGGAAGCGCGGGACGAATGGGGTTTCGACTGGATGGTCCAATATTATGCGGCACGCGGTTTCGCCGTGCTGCAACCGCAGTTTCGCGGCTCGGCTGGCTTTGGTGAGGCATGGCTGATGCGCAACGGCTATCGTTCGTGGCGGATGGCAATCAGTGACGTTGTCGATGCCGGGCGCTGGCTGGTGGCGCAGGGCATTGCCAACCCTGATAAGCTGACGATCGCGGGCTGGTCTTATGGCGGGTACGCAGCATTGCAGGCGCAGGCGGTCGATCCTGCGCTGTTCAAGGCAGTGGTGGCGATCGCGCCGGTGACGGATTTTGCCGATCGGATGCGGCGCAGCCAATATAGCGCCGACTATCTGCTGCAACAGCAGCGCATGGGAACCGGGCCGGAGGCTGCAGAGGCGTCCCCGTCCAATCATGCCGCCGCATTTCGCGCACCGGTGCTGATGTTCCACGGCACCGACGACAGCAATGTCGACATAAGCCAGGCGCGGATCATGCAAGCCAAATTGCAGGGAGCCGGCAAGCGCAGCCAGTTGATCACCTATGACGGATTGACTCACAGCCTGACGGACAGCGATGCCCGCGCGGACATGTTGCAGAGGAGCGCAGATTTCCTGATGGCCGCTGGAAAATAGCGCCTGTTTTTCTACGCCAGCATCATTTCAAGCGCCGGGGTCAGATGTTCGCGCGGTCCGTTATCGGTGCGCACGATCATACGGGCGGCGAGGCCATGTTCGCGCGCGAGGCTCAGACCTTTTCCGGGGCCGGCGACAGTGATCGCCGTGGCCCAGGCGTCCGCCATCATGGCGCTGTCGTGCAGCACGGTGACGCAAGCGACGCCATTTTGGATCGGCGCGCCTGTCCCGGGGTCGATGCTGTGGGACAGTCGCTTGCCCGCGGCCATATGAAAACGCCGATAGTCGCCTGATGTGGCGATCGCCAGTCCGCTTAGGGCCACACGCATCGGTGGCAACGCCATGCCGGGTGGCGTTTCCATATCCACCCACCATGGCTGGATATCCGGCTTGACGCCTGCCCCCCGCAATTCGCCGCCAATCTCGACCAGGAAATTGGCTGCCCCCAGTGCTCGCAGGGCGTCGGCCACGGCATCGACGGCAAAGCCCTTGGCGATGCCCGAAAAATCTAGCGCCACATCGGCAAGGCGGCGAGCGCCATGATCGCCCACTTCAACAGAAGTGGCGGCGCTACCGCATGCGGGGGCTTCGTTGGCGACGTGCGGGCCGAAGCCCCATTGACCGACCAGTTGGCCAAGGGCGGGATCGAACGCGCCGCCCGACAATCGCGAAATGTCCATTCCGGTGCGAAGCACTGTCATCATTTCGACAGGCAAGGTCATCCAGGCGCCGATCGGCTGCCGGTTGAAGCGGCTGATGACCGAATCTGCGTCCCAATTGCTCATCTGGGCGATGACCATGTCCAGCTTCGCTCTTATGGTCATTTCCGCATCTGCCGGCGGATCGACGACCGATGCGGACCATGTCGTACCCATCGTCGGGCCGGAAAACCCCGTGATCGCACCCCGCCTTTGCCTGCCGCGGAAAATTTCGGGCGACAGGCCTGGCGCGATCGCAATGCGAGGGGCGGTCGTGACAGTGACGGTCAGGGCGCCTGCACCTCAAGCGTCGTAACGTAGGAGGTCCGCCGCTGGCTTGGCGGTGCATCGGCTTCGCCAGCGCCTTCGCGCCGGCCGCCCACAGTGGCATTCAGCCAGAACATGCCAGGTTCCGGCCAGGTAACGGCAATCTTGCCGTCCTGGTCGGCGGTCAGGTCCATCTGCCCCAGGCTGTCGCGGTAGCGAATGCCGCCAGGGATCACTGTGACGCTCAGGCCCGATGCCGGCTTCCCGTCTAGCAGGAACTGAAAGGTCGCCGCTTCGCCCGCAACAAGATCATTGGGATGCGTGACCGGCACCATTTCGATGCCGTCGCCCGTCGGTGTGAACAGATTGGTGGTGGGCGCACCCAAGGTCACGAAAATTTCGTTGCGGTTGATGGAGTCATTGGCCTGCACGTCAGTTGCGCCTGCGGGAAGGGCACTGGCCAGCTTGTCCCTGGTGATGCCACGGGGCAAGCGTTCCCGCTTCCCGTTCAGCATATAGCTGCCCATCAGGCGGTTCGCCACCGAGGCGATGCGGTAGGTTCCAGGCTTGGTCAAATGGACGTCGAACGTCGAGCGGTAGCGGCCCTTGGCGGCGTTTTCGATCGTCCCAGCGGCACCATCCGGCTCGGTAACGACGATGCCATCTATCGGTAGCGGGAAATGCTCGAAATAGAACAGGTCGTTGGAGATGGCGGCGTCGACCGTGACCCAGCTTTCCGTGCCCGAAAGCGATGTCGCCGAAGGCAGCATCCATTGGCGATGCGCCTGCGCCAGGCCCGGTGTCAGCAGCAACGCAGCAATTGCTGCGGTCCATAAAGTCCTTTTCATCATCGCCCCCTTCATTTGCCGAATGTCAATGTGATAGCGCCCAGTTCGCTTGCGCCCTTTGCCCGGACGGTCGTCCCGGGCTTTGGCGGCCAGGCGAAAGGCAGGCGCAGCACTTCACGTCCGCCCACTTCACGCGCCGCTTCAACGATCATCGTGTAATTGCCGGGTGTCAGAGACCCGAGCGGCCCCTTGCCCGAAGTGAAGGCGAGCTTCTGTTCGCCAGGTGCCCGGGTCGCGCCAGTCACGCCATCGGCCGGGAACGTCATCGTTCGACCCGAGGCCCGCCACCATTGCCGCACATCGCGCAACCATTTGGCGCCTTCGCCATTGCGCATGTCATAATCATACCAGACCGACAGGGTGCGTGGTGTAGCGCCCTGCTTTTCGATCCACACGGCGACATAGGGTCGGTGATATTCGGCGACGGTGAGGCGCGGAATGATGATGGACATGGTCAGCGTTTGAGCGTGGGCGGGCAAAGCGGCGGCACTGGCCGCCCCGGCGGCCGCACCGGTCAAAAGCAAGGAGTGACGAAGCTGCATGGGTGATGATCCCTTTAATGAATGAAGATGATGGCGACGATGGCCGGGATGGCGAGGCCGGCAGCCACCAGCGGCCATGTGCTGGGACGCCTGCGCGCATGGAGTTGCAGCAGCAGCAGTCCGGTGAGCGCGAACAGGAAGCAGGCCACAGCAAAAATATCGATAAACCATTTCCACGCCGATCCCGCGTTGCGGCCCTTGTGGAGGTCATTGAGGTAACTGATCCAGCCGCGGTTGGTGCTTTCGCTTGTCACCTTGCCGCTATGGCGGTCGATTGCGACCCAGCCGTCGCCACCGGGGCGAGGCAAGGCCAGGTAGACTTCGTCCGCCGACCATTCGGCATCGGCCGCGCCGCTTTGGCCCATTTCCTCATCCAGCCACAGCCGCACGGCGTTGGGCAACGGCTTTTTGGCGTCCGGCGCGTCACTGACGGCGATCTGCGCCAGCAAGGGGGCGGGCAGTGTGCCGCTTCGCTCAACAATAGTGGGCGCGCCTTCGACGTCGGCGGCGTGGTTGAGAGTGATGCCGGTGAAGGCGAACAACAGGAGCCCGATCAGGCTGACGGCCGAACTGATCCAATGCCAGCTGTGCAGTTGCTTCATCCAGAAGGCCTTGGCGCCGCGTCTGGTCTTTTCCCCTTTGCCTCTGCTTGGGGTGTGGGAAGTGCCATGCATCGAGATAAGTCGCCCCGTATCAACACCGTCGCAATAACGCGAACGACTCGCAGTTGCAACGGATTCTCGCCGGCAGGAACGTCATAGCGGGAAATGCCGCTCATCGCGCCGTGGAAAGCCGATGATCCACCGCGTCGCACCAAGTCGTTTTCTTGACGTTATGATGTTGTCGGTCTAGCGCCGACACGCCGGATGCCGGACAGCTACGATAGGCGCACGCATTGCGGTGCCATCTTACCGGCGCGCTTTTGCGAACAGAAGCGGTGCCTTTCTGGGAATATTATGATGCTGATACCGGCCGTTGCTGCGGGAATGATGATGATGGGGACTGCCGCGCAGCAGCCCGATCCGCAAGGGACGGGCGCTTTGTCGCGGGCGGACCAGACCGCGCCAATGGCCGTCGATCCGGCACCGGCCGGTCCGACAGTCCAGCCGACAGAAGGCCAGCCCGCGGATGAAGACGTGGTCCAGGATATCGTCGTGACCGGCGAGAAGGGCGCGCCGCCGGGCGATCCGATGGAAAAGCTCAATGCCAAAAGCTTCCAAGCCGTGCAATCGGTCGACAAAGCGGTCGTGGAGCCAGTGGCCAAGGCGTATAATAAGGGCCTGCCGCGACCGGTGCGCAAAGGGCTGCGCAACTTCTTTTCCAACATTGGCGAGCCGATCGTCTTTGCCGCCTATCTGCTGCAATTGAAGCCGGGCAAGGCCGCCGAAACAGCGGGGCGCTTTGGCGTCAATTCGACGCTGGGTTTCCTGGGCCTGTTTGACGTGGCGAAGCGCAAGCCGTTCCATTTGCCCCATCGCAACAATGGCTTGGCCAATACGCTGGGCTATTATGGCGTCGGTCCCGGCCCTTATATGTATTTGCCGATTGTGGGCCCGACCACGTTGCGGGATATTGTGGGGGATACGGTCGACAAGATGATCCTGCCCTTGTCCATCGGTGAGCCGTTCAATAAGCCGACCTACGTCATTCCGGCCACGGTGCTGAACCAACTTGGCGAACGCGCAGCATTTGACGAGACGATCCAGAAATTGCGCAAGGACGATGATCCCTATGCCGCCTATCGCGATTTATATCTGAAACAGCGGCAGGCGGAGATCGACGCGTTGCATGGACGCGCTCCGGATGAACCCGTCGTGCCTGTCTATGGGCCGGGGATCCCGACACCGAAAGACAATGGCGCATCGTCCGGGGTGGCCACGCCTGCCGTAGATTGAGGAGGTTGGCCCGGGAGGCAGGCGCGCCTGCCTCCCGGCGTTCGGGACCTCAGCGCCCCAGAAGGCCGCGCGCTTGGCCCGCAATCTCCGCCAACATCGCCACATTGGGGTTGGCCGCCGCCTTGGCGCGCTGCACCAGGCTGCGGAACTGGCGAATGCGGGCTGCCTTGGCTTTCAGCCATTGTTCGACATGGTCCGACACGTCCATGGCGGATGTCTGCGCCAGAAAGTCCAGTCGCACCTGCTGCATGTCGCGCGCGACGCCGGAAATCAGCAGCCTTTCCCATGGATCGGACGGCTCCATCCGAGCCGCGGTGGACTGGACCCAGTCGATGCCGACCGCTTCGCCCAGATGCGTGAAGGCGCGGGTGAGGGCGACTTCATTCATGTCCATGCGGGACGCCAGAGACGCAATGCCGACCGCGCCGTCCAGCTTGAACAGGCCCGCCGCGCGCCGCGCCAGAGGTTCGGGCGCGCCCAGTCCAAGCAGCCGGTCGGAGACACTAGCGGTGCGACGCTGCGCTTCACTGGTCAGCAGCTCATCGACCTGTTCGGCCAGTTTTTGCACGCCAGGCGCCAACCGTGCATGACCCTGCGCCGGCAAGGTTCCCGTCGGGAGGGCACGCAGGATATCCGCGATCTGGGCGCGCATCCCGCTGGCAATGGTCGCAAACAGACCCAGCCGTGCGTCCTCACCCATGTCCGCGCTGTCGATATCGGCCCAAAGATCACGAATGCCGTATAGCCGTTCGGCGATCAGGAAGGCATTGGCCAGATCCGCAAGTGAGCAACCTTCTTCTTCGGCCAGTTCGAACGGATGGATGAGGCCCAGGCGGTTGACGATGCGGTTCGCGACCTTGGTCGCGATAATCTCCTTGCGCAGTGCGTGCGCGGCGATGGCGTCGGCTTCCTTTTCCTGCATGGCCGGGGGGAAAGCGGCCATGAGCTCGTCGATCATGCTGACGTCATTGGCCAGATCGCCATGTTCGATCGCATCCTGCAACGACAGTTTCGCGGTCGAAAGGAGGACCGCCAGTTCGGGCCGGGTAAGCCCCTGACCATCCTGCCCGCGCCGCAGCAACTGGTCGTTGGCGGCAAGCCCTTCGACCTGGCGGTCCAGCCGGCCGGATTCCTCAAAGGTTTCGATCAGGCGGACATAGCTGGCAAGATCGTCATTACCGCCCGCTTCGGCGATGGAAAGGCCTAGAGCCTGGAGCCGGTTATCCTCCAGAACCAGGTCGGCGACCGCATCCGTCATGCTTTCCAGCAACGCGTTGCGCGCATCAAAGGGAAGGCGGCCTTCCGCCATTTCCTTGTTCAGGGCGATCTTGATATTGACCTCATTATCCGAGCAATCGACGCCAGCGCTGTTGTCTATGAAGTCGGTATTGATGCGCCCGCTCCTGAGCGAGAAGGCGATGCGTCCCGCCTGGGTGACGCCCAGATTGGCGCCTTCGCCGATTACGCGGACCCGCAGTTCCTCAGCGTTGATGCGCAGGCGATCATTGGCCGGATCGCCCACGTCGCTGTGGCTTTGCGTACTCGATTTCACATAGGTGCCAATGCCGCCAAACCAGAGCAGGTCGGCCGGCGCTTTCAAGATTGCGGAGATGAGCGCGGACGGCTCCATTTCCGTGTCCGTGACGTCGAGAATGGCCTGCATCTCCGGGGTGAGGGCAATGCGCTTGAGGCTGCGCGAAAAAACGCCGCCACCCTTGGAGATCAGGGACTTGTCATAATCTTCCCAACTGGACCGGGGAAGCTGGAACATCCGGTTGCGCTCCTCCCAGCTGCGCTCGGGATCGGGCGTGGGATCGAAGAAGATGTGGCGATGGTCAAAGGCAGCGACCAGCTTGATCGCCTTGCTCAGCAGCATGCCATTGCCGAACACGTCGCCTGACATATCGCCGCAACCGACCACGCTGACCGGTTCGTTCTGAACATCGATGCCCATTTCGGCAAAATGGCGCTGCACGGAAATCCATGCGCCACGGGCCGTGATGCCCATCGCCTTATGGTCGTACCCATTGGAGCCGCCGCTGGCGAAAGCGTCGCCCAGCCAGAAGTCCCGATCCTGTGCGATGGCGTTGGCGACGTCGCTGAAGGTCGCGGTGCCCTTGTCAGCGGCGACCACGAAATAGGGGTCATTTCCGTCCCGCACCACCACCTCGGCGGGATGCTTGACCTCTCCCTTGACGATATTGTCGGTGACCGACAGCAAGGCGCGGATGAAGATGCGATAGCTTTCGGTGCCTTCGGCGAGCCACGCGTCGCGATCGGCCTGGGGATTGGGCAGCTGCTTGGGATAGAATCCGCCCTTGGCCCCCGTTGGCACGATCACGGCATTCTTGACGCGCTGCGCCTTCATCAGGCCTAGGATTTCCGTGCGGAAATCATCGCGCCGATCGGACCAGCGCAGGCCACCGCGCGCAACCGGGCCGGCGCGCAGGTGGATGCCCTCGACGCGCGGGCTGTAGACCCAGATTTCGCGCCAGGGCAGAGGAGCGGGCAAGCCGGGAATCTGCGCGCTGTCGAGCTTGAACGCCAGCGCTTCGGAAGCGGCCGACCCATAGAAATTGGTGCGCAACGTCGCGCCGATGACAGCGCGCAGCAAGCGCAGGACCCGGTCTTCATCAATCGCCGTCACTTGCTCCAGCCCCGCATCGATGGCGGCGTTGGCTGCGGCGATGCGATCTTCGGAATCCGCCTGTGCTGCGGGATCATGGAGCGCTTCGAACAGGGCTACGAGGTTCATCGTGACATCGCGCGCCCGACGCAGCGTTTCAGCGAAGGTCGCCATACCATAGGCGACTCCGGTCTGACGCAGATAGCGATAGAGCGCGCGGAACAGCACGACCGATCGCGGTGACAGGCCGGCTGTGACGATCAGTTCGTTGAAACGGTCGTTTTCTGCACGCCCTTCCAGCACCTGGGCGATAGCCTCAGTCACGATTTCGGCGCGATCGACCACCAGTTGCGCGTCGCCGCCCGAGGGCAGTTCCAGCACAAAGCGCTGAACATGGCCAAGTGCGCCGCTGTCGATAGGCGTGGTCATTTCTTCAATGACGCGGAACCCGAAATTCTCGAACGCGGGCACGACTTCGGACAGGGCCGTCGTATCATGGCTGTAGAGTTTGAGACGTAGGCGCTCGGCGCAGTCTTCCGGATTGCGGTAGACGCGGATGGATTTGTCGCCAGGTCCGGAAAGACCATGAATCAGCCGAATGTCGACCGCCGCCTCGGCCGGACCGGCGCCATTGCGATAGGCCAGCGGGAAGCCGGCGGCATAACGCTGCGCCATCGCGGCAGCGCGGCCGGGTTCTTCGGTTAGCGCCAAGGATTCCTCGACCGCGGGCACCCATCCGCGCACCATCTGCTGCAATTGATGATCGAGTGTCGGTGCGTCCGGGACGGTGCCGCCATCACGTAGGTCGAGCGTGATGCGCAGCAACGCCAAGCCGCCCTCTTCAAGCGCAATCGACCAGCTGAGCACCGGACCATTGGCGGCGCTGGCCAGCATGTTCTGAATGGCGACGCGGCGCGCGGTCGACAATTCATCGCGCGGCAGCCAGACGAAGGCATAGAGATGGCGCGCCAGCGCACTGGTCGCGAGCGCCAGCTTGGGCCGCGGGCGATCCGTCAGCGACATGAACGTCAGGGCCAGCCGCTCCAGCGTGTCGCGATCAAAACCGATGGTGATGTCGTGGGGCAGAGCCGTCAGCGCGTGGGCAAGCGTTTTGCCTGCATGGCTCATCGGCTCGAAGCCGAATTTATCCATCAGCGTCGAAAGTGCCGAGCGCAGCAGCGGCACCTTGTCCGGCGTCGCGGCAAGGCCCGAACTGGTCCACATGCCCGCATGAATGGACAGCGCGGTTACGTCCTTGCCGGAACGTACGGGCACGATGACGAGATCCAGCAGCACGTGCCGATGCACACGCGAAAGCCGGCTGGACTTGATGATCAGTGGCGTGCGCTTGCCTTCCTCAAACCAGGAAAAGGCGGCGTCCAGTGACGCTGGCGCAACCAGGGCGCGGTCGTGGCGGGTGCATATGCCCAGTGCCGCGTTGCTGCTGCCGTCACGTGCAACGACCTCATGCCCGGTCTGGGTAAAGTGGCGGGCAAGGAACCAGCGCAGCAGCGCCGCGCCCTCCTCATCGGCGACCGCGTCCGCGTCGGCCGACATGGCGGCTTGCATTTGCGCCCAGTCCGCAACGGCCGCGCGCACGTCCGCCAATGTTTCCGTAAGCGCTTTCTCCAGCGCCCGGCGCGCCTTCGCATCCGCCCGATCCGCTTCGATGTAGATCATGGATTCGCGCCGGGCGCCCGGCGCATCATCGTCCAATATGGCGGTCAGAGCACCGCCGGCATCGCGCTCGACCGAGAGGATGGGATGAAGCAGGCGATGGATGGTGATGTCGGCGGCGGCAAGCGCGTTGGCGATGGAGTCCACCAGGAAAGGCATGTCATCATTGATGATGGCCAGCCGCATGAACCGGCCGGTCGCACCTTCGCCCAGGGTTTCGATGACGATTGCCGGCTCACCGGGGCGCCGCCCGTTGGCGACGCGGCCCAGGAAGGCCCCAGCCGCAGCGAGTGCCGCCTGATCCAGTCCCTCGCTTTCGCCCGGTAGCGCACCCTTGCTCAGCGCGCCTTGCAACGCCTCCAGGATGTTCTGGTCAACGTCCTTATTCTTCGCTTCCACCAGCGCCGTCATTCGCTCACCTCTCAACAGCGGTCTTCACCCGCTCTAGTCTGAACGGAGGAGGCGCTGGATGGCCGCCATGCGACTCCTCGGCTCGGGATCGCTTATATGCGCTGCACGGCAGAAACGCTCAAGTATCGAACGAAATAAAATTTCGGAATTGTGAAATAATATGATGCAGCGCAGCATGCGGCACCAACTGGCGCCGCGCGATGCCCGGCCTCTATTACGTGACTAAGTTACGATGTCGAGAGGCGGGGCCTGGCGTGCGTCGATGCGAGCCGTCAACGCGATGCGGCGACGATGACCCGCTGGCCAAGATCCGAACCTTCCGGCAGCGCGGCGACGATCGACAAGCTGCCGTCTTCTTCGCGGCGGGCGACAACAACGGCCAACCCATCCGGATCGGTACTGACCGCAACAGGGTCCAGCGCCGCAGCCGACTTGATGACATCGCGCGCGGTCTGGCGGCGATCGGGACGCATGGGCGAGGCGGCGCGTCGCTTGGCGCGCTCGTCGCGCACCACGGCCTTGAGGCCGCCGACATAGGCCGTCAGATAGTCCGCCAGCATCCCGACGCCCAGTCCGCTGCCCAGCGCATGCTCCAGCGCTGTCGCATATTCGGTGATGCGCGTCTTGTCATAGGTGGCGCCGAAGACGAGCTTGATGACCGCCGTCATCGGGCTGCGCGCCTGCGCCTTGACGCCATAGTCGGCAAGCAGTTCTGCATAGTCGTCGGGCCGGGCGCGGGCGACCAGGGCGAAATCATAGCAAAGGCTGACGGCGCGGTAGAGCGCGGCATGACTGCGTGCTTCGCTGATGCGCACACGAGCCGCGCCGTCGCGGGCGAGGGCGAGCCAGTCGGCCAGGGAGGCATCGTCGGCCGGACATTCCATGCCGGCCAGGTCGAGCGCATCTTCGTCAATTTCATCGGGGGCCGTGGTCATCGCATCGCTTGCGGGACCATCGGCCCAGATCGGCGTGGCGGCTCGCGGCGTCGGAGCGCTCCGCAACGCATCGCCCACTTCCCGCTCCAGCCCGTGCAGCATGTCACTGCTGACGGTTTCCTTCCAGTTGATGACGCCGAACACAAAGTCGATTGTGTCACCGTCAGAAGAGAAGGGCATCAAAATGCCGCGATAAAGGATTTCGGCGTCGCGCTGGTTGATGAATTCCGCTTCGAAGCCGATCGGCGCGGCGTTGGCGATGATCTGGAGATAATGGTCGGTCAGCCGAGAGAGCAAGGACCGGGCAGGCACATCCTGGATATAGTCGATGGTGCCTTCGATCGCACATTCCTGGCGCAGCGCTGAGCCCAGATAGACGATGGCGGGGTTTTCCAGGCCCGTGCTGAAATCCAGCAACACGCTGTAAGGCCCGAAATCCTCAAGCTGGTCCGGCGCCAGATCCTCGATCGAGGGCAGCGCGCGGTCGCCCAGCAGCGATGCCCAGTAATTATAGGCCCGCACCTGCATCCGGCGCTCATCCGATCCGACAGCGGGCGGGCTTTCGATCGCGGCGTCGTCGCCATCGTCGAAATCATCCTGATCATGGGCGACGTCCTGTCCCCGCAGAGTGTCCATCCAGTCGGTTCCTGTCCTACCGCAAAGCCTTGGCCGGACCGCGATTGTCGCAGGGGATGGTAAAGAGGGGGTAAATGGAGAGCGCAAGAAAAGCGGATGAGAGGATGATTTGCCCGCTTGTCCAATCGCCCAACCGCTGTTATCTGCCCCGCCATCGCCGCTTTAGCTCAGTTGGTAGAGCACATCATTCGTAATGATGGGGTCACGTGTTCGAGTCACGTAAGCGGCACCAGTACCCCCTCCGTTAGCATCCACATCAGGTTGAAGAAGCGGCGGAAATCAGATAAAAATTCACTCTTTTTGGCTGGCTGCAGTTGTCGCCGTCCATGCCTGTCCGTTCCCCATTGGGGGTATTGGAAAGGGGCATGAGGCTAATGAGTGAAACGCGATACCCCCAGGAAGCGGACGAGGCAGATGGGATGGTCGACAGATGGCGCTTTCAGACACGAGAAACAGGGGGCTAAAGCCTCAAGACAAGCCATATTAGGTCGCTGATGAGCGCGGCCTTTTCCTCCTGATAAGCCCGATGGCAGCCGACTATGGAGATTGAAATTTCGGATCGATGCTCAAGGACGGTTTAAAAAGGTTAAAAAGCTACTCTCCCTAGGCGCTTATCCGGATGTTTCTTCAACGAGAGCCCATATCCTGCGGGACGGAGCGCGGGACCTGCGTGCTGCTGGCTCTGCGGCCTATCGAGAAAAAGGGGCGGCATGAGAGCGCGAAACACGCACTGAATTTCATCGGGCAGGTATTTCGTTACGCAGTGGCATAGAGGTGGCCTGGCAAAACTAAACATTGAGATAAGTGGATTTTCTGCCTGACGGTGGCCAGTATGGCTGCGAGACAGGAGCAGAGATGAGCAAACGACCCCGCCGGAACCACAGTCCGGCATTCAAGGCGAAGGTGGCACTGGCTGCCGTGAAGGGCGAGAAGACGCTGGCCGAGTTGGCGCAGCAGTTTGACGTGCATCCGAACCAGATCACGACGTGGCGAAGCCAGTTGCTGGAGGGCGCAGCCGGTGTGTTTGGTTCGGACAAGGCATCGGAAACGGGCGAGCCGCCGGTTGACGTGAAGACACTACATGCCAAGATCGGTGAGTTGACGCTGGCGAATGATTTTTTGGCCGGCGCGCTCGGGAAGGCCGGTCTGTTGCCGAGCGCAAAGCGATGATCGATCGTTCGCACAGTCTGCCG
>NZ_JAJGNP010000019.1 GCF_020782245.1 Sphingobium soli | reverse complement strand
CGGTCCGTTCCTTTCCCTTCTCAAGCACCGGCATCATACCCGCTGCCGGGGAAAAGGGGCGGGCCATCCTATAAAGAAGTTTAAGGGATTGTGCAGGCGAGCGCGTATAGGACACGTGCAACCCACAGGAGTTTTTCGGATGCGTGACAATCACTCTCTTGATGCGGTGCTCGGAACCCTTTCCGCCACCGGCACCAGCGAGGTCCCCGCGGACTTCATGGATGGCGTTTGGCAGCGCGCCGGACAGCTTGGCGAAATCGCCGACCGACGCCGCCGGACGGCTCTGTTCGTCGGTCTGTTCGTCGTCGGGCTTGGAGCTGGCGCCGGAACGAGCGGTTGGCCCGGCGGCTATGGCACGTCTTCCGCGTCATTTGGCGAGAGTCTTATCCTCGGCGAACAGCTGTCCCCATCGGCGCTCCTCCATGTGGAGCAATAGGGTTTGAAGACGACGCATATCGTTCTCGCGGTGCTTCTCGCAGCACTTGCAGGATGCCTCGGCGCGATTGCCGCGGACCGCTGGGCCAATCACGAGGCTGGCTCCGGCCTCCACGATTTCGTGCACGACGAACTCACCCTGACGGCCGACCAGGAGCAGCGTCTCGATGCGCTCGAGGCTCGTTTCGCTGTCGAAAGGGCACGGCTCGAAGGATCGGCGCGTGCAGCCAATGCCCGGCTCGCCCAGGCGATGGAAACCGAGCATGAGTACGGTCCCGAGGTCTCGGCCGCGATCGACGAGGTGCATGCACGCATGGGCGATCTGCAGAAAGCAACGGTGCGCCATGTCTTCGACATGCGCGAAATTCTCGAACCCGAGCAGCAACGCCAGTTCGACCGCAAGGTCTCCGACGCCTTGACCCGCGACCCTCGCGACTGAAGCGCCATGTCGGGGGCGGGCGACAATCCGGATGAGGCCCTTGTTTCGCAGGCGAGGGCTGGAAACAAGCGGGCTTTCAGCCAACTCGTCGAGCATGAAACTGGTCGGCTTCTCGCGCTCGTGACACGCATGCTTTCCTCTCCTTCTCAGGCCGAGGACGTTGTTCAGGACAGCCTCGCTTCGGTGTGGCTGACGCGCCATCGGCTTGATCCGGACAAGCCGATCGGACCCTATCTGACAACCGTCGTCCTCAACCGCTGCCGGGACCGTTTGCGCAGGCGCAAGGTCGCGGGCTTTTTCGGACTGTCGGGTGATGACGAACTCCATTCCATCGCCGACGATTTGCCGGGTCCTGAAGCGTTGGCCGTTTCCAGGGAAGAGCTCAATCTCGTTCAGGCCGAGATCGCGCGAATGCCTGTAAGGCTGCGCGAAGCGCTTGTGCTCGTGACCATCGAGGGGCGTAGCCAGGCCGAGGCGGCCGATCTTCTCGGAACGACCGAAAAGGCGATCGAAACCCGCGTATATCGCGCGCGCAACAGGCTGAAGGAGCGCTTCGAAAAACTTTGGGGGGTTGGCTGGGCGCGCGCGTAAGTAACGGTAAACGCCAAGTCAGGAGCCCTTTATGATCGCCGTCAATCGACGCAAGTTTCTCGGAGCCGGAGCAGGAGGAATGGGTCTGCTCGGCCTTGCCGGGGCGATGCCTGCCTGGGCACGGGGCGCGGACATCCTCGCAGGTAACGCCCGCAAGGGGCTGGACGAGATATCCGGCCCCAATATCGACCTCACCGTTGCCCGATCGGCCTTCGCGACCGGCAACAGGCGCGGCGGCGCGATCGCCGTCAATGGCACGATCCCCGGTCCGCTGTTGCGATTGCAGGAAGGCACGACCGTCCGGCTCAATGTCCATAACCAGCTCGAGGAAGATACCTCGATCCACTGGCACGGTCTGCTCGTGCCGTTTCAGCTCGATGGAGTGCCTGGCGTGAGCTTTCCCGGCGTCAAACCGGGAGAGACCTTCACCGCCGAATTTCCGGTTCGCCAGTCGGGTACCTACTGGTGGCACTCGCATAGCGGCCTGCAGGAACAGGCCGGGCATTACGGCGCGATCGTGGTCGACCCCGCCGGACCCGATCCGGTCCAGGCCGACCGCGAATATATCGTGGTGCTGAGCGAATTCAGCGAAATGTCGCCCCACACGATTTTCGACAAGCTCAAGAAGGGCGAAGGCTACTTCAACTACAACCAGAACACCTGGACCGACGATTACCCGCTTTCGGGCGAGGATCGCCGGATGTGGGCGAAAATGCGCATGATGCCGACGGACATCCTCGACGTGTCGAGCGCGGCTTATACCTATCTTCTGAACGGCCATGGCCCGCTCGACAATCTGGAATACCTCTTCCGCCCGGGCGAACGCGTGCGGCTGCGCTTCATCAATGCCGGCGCCATGACCTTCTTCAATATTCGCATTCCCGGCCTGCCGATGACCATCGTTCAGGCGGACGGGCAGAACGTCGAGCCGGTGGAGGTCGACGAGTTCCAGATCGGTGTGGCCGAGACATACGACGTCGTCGTGACGCCGGGCGCGCAACAAGCCTACACGCTGGCCGCGGAGTCGATGGACCGCTCG
Source organism: Sphingobium soli (assembly GCF_020782245.1). Lineage (GTDB taxonomy): Bacteria > Pseudomonadota > Alphaproteobacteria > Sphingomonadales > Sphingomonadaceae > Sphingobium > Sphingobium soli. The sequence continues at coordinate 60,188 of NZ_JAJGNP010000019.1, read as the reverse complement.
GGCATGGGTATTGCCACACTCGCGAGCGCAACCGGCGCTCGCGCCGCCATTCCGCCGCTGCGCGATCCGCCGCTTCTGACCATGGCCGACATGGGCATGAGCGGCATGGACCACGGCTCGTCTGGCGATGCCGGCATGTCGGGCATGGACCACGGAAGTGGCGGCGACATGGCGGGGATGGATCATGGTTCGTCCGGCCAATCCGAGATGGCAGGCATGGCCGGCATGTCGGGGATGCAGATGCGCGACACGTCGCTTCTGCCGCCCGATGTGAAGGTCGGGCCCGGTCTCGACATGGTCTCGATGAACCCGGTCGACCGCATGGGCGATCCCGGCATCGGTCTCGCCGATGTGCCGCATCGTACGCTCGACTATCGCAAGCTGCGCGCTCTGACTCCACACCGCGAGGGCCGCACGCCGTCCCGGCGAATGGAAATTCATCTGACCGGCAATATGGAGCGCTACATGTGGTCGTTCGACGGCAAGAAGTTCTCCGCCGTCTCAGACGAGCCGATCCGTTTCGCCTATAACGAGCGCGTGCGCGTGAAGCTCGTCAACGACACGATGATGGCGCACCCCATTCACTTGCACGGTCATTTCTTCGAGCTGGTCAATGGCGCGCCGGCCGATCGTCAACCGCTCAAGCACACGGTAATCCTGCAGCCGGGTGGCAGCGCGCAGTTCGACCTGACGGCGGACGAGCCGGGCGACTGGGCCTTCCACTGTCACCTTCTCTACCACATGCATGCCGGGATGTTTCAGATCGTCACGGTCGCCAATCCCGACGGGAGCGAAGCATGAAAATTCGTATTGTCAGCCTGCTCGCATCGGTCGCAGCCGGCTCAGTTCTCGCCTCCCCCGCGGCGGCGCAGCATGCCGGTCATTCGCCGGCGGAGCCGCAGCAAAGCGCCGAGGCGCAGGCTGACGCGAAGACGAAGTGCGAGGAAGAAGCCGAGCGCCATCGCGCGATGGGGCATCCGGTTGCAGATGGAGCATGCGAACCGGCTGCTCAACCTGAAGCCGCCATGGACCGCTCGCAGATGGATCACTCAACCATGGATCATGGTGCGATGACCGCTCAGGATGGCCATTCTGGCATGACAATGCCTGTGGACGCTGCCCGTCCACAGGCATTGCCCGAAAGTCATGAAGGAATGGATCACGGCTCGATGCCGCAGGGCAAGCCCGCCGAAGGCGCGATGGATCATTCGCAGATGAATCACGGCGAGATGGGTCAGGCGGAGGCCAGTTCGTCGATGGACCATGGGCAGATGGATCACAGCCAGATGAACCATGGGGAGACGCCTTCGCAGGACAGGCAGGGCATGGACCATTCGGCGATGCAGATGGGCTCGGACGATGATATCCCGCTGCTGCCGCCTCCTCCAGAAGCAGGGAGCGGCCCAGCGCGCGCGGCGGTCGCCATCTGGGGCGAGGAAGCCATGAACGAAGCGCGCCGCGAGCTTGTCCGCGAGACCGACGGAGGAATGCGCTTCTGGTTTCAGGGCGACCGGCTCGAGTACCGCGCCCGCGAGGGGAAGGATGGATATCTGTGGGACATCCAGGGATATTATGGCGGCGACATCGACAAATTCTGGTTCAAGTCCGAGGGTGAGGGCAGCTTCGGCGAACCCATAGAAGGCGCCGAGGTCCAGGCGCTCTGGAGCCGCGCCATTGCGCCCTTCTTCGATTTCCAGGCGGGTGTTCGCCAGGACCTGACCGGTCCGGAACGCACGCACGCGGTTATCGGTATCCAAGGGATCGCGCCTTACCAGTTCGAGGTCGATGCCGCGGCCTTCGTCTCCACCAAGGGCGATGTGACGGCGCGTTTTGAGGGCGAACTTGATCAGCGCATCACGCAGCGGCTGATCCTTCAACCGCGTGCCGAAATCGCACTTTCCGCTCAGGATATTCCCGAACTCGGCATTGGCGCTGGCCTCGACCGGATCGAGGCAGGTCTGCGTCTTCGCTACGAGTTCGCACGCGAATTCGCGCCCTATGTCGGCGTTTCCCAGGAATGGCGCATCGGCGACAGCGCGGATTTTGCGCGGGCCGCCGGAGAGGATCCGAGCGTCACCAATTATGTCGTCGGTGTGCGATTCTGGTTCTGAAATCTCAAAAAGGATAGAACTTCCATGACCAAGACTTTGACACGCATCGCGGCGACTGCGCTTGTTGCCACGCTGATACCGCTGCCAGCCTTCGCGCAGCAGATGGACCACTCTTCCCATGCGAACCATCAGATGCACGCGATGGACGCTTCGGCGGACGATGTCGCGGGCGCTGAAGAAACCCTCAAGGCCTATCGCACCGCTCTTGAAGCGCGCGACGCGCAGGCAATGCGCGCGCTCTTCGCCGAGGACTCGGCGATCTTCGAGAATGGCAAGGCCGAAGGAAGCTTTGCCAATTACATGGAGCACCATTTGGGCCCCGAGCTCGACGCGATTGTGAGCTTCACCTTTACCGACCCCACGCTGACCGTCACCCGGATGGGGCACATGGCCCATGCCTATGAGACGTATGGCTATCGCATCGAACTTAGCGATGGCCGGGTGATCGAGCGCGACGGCGTGGCGACATCGGTGCTTGCTCACGATGCGGACGGGTGGAGAATCGTCCAGTACCATTCCTCGTCGCGCGCGCCGCGCAACTGATTACGGCTTTCGAAGAGGTAGCACCGGTTGGCAACGCCGTCGCTGAAGCTGCGCCTGCATGTGCTCGGCAGCAAGATCCACAAATGGCTGGCGATTTTCGTCGGTGTCCAGGTTCTCTTGTGGATGGGAACCGGCGCCCTCATGTCGTTTCTCGACCTGGAAGAAGTTCGCTCCGAACATGTCGTTTCGCGTGAACAAGAGGCGCTGCCCGCCGATGCCCCGCTCCCGGCCTGGGTCGCAAACGACGGTACTCTTGCAGCGGTAACGACACGTTCGCTCGACGGCGATGCCGTGACCGAGGTCCGCAAGGTTGACGGTAGCGTGAGCCTCCACGATCCGGTGACTGGGCGTAAACTCTCCCCCATCTCGGCGGCAACGGCAAAATCCATCGCCTTGCGCGCATGGACCGGGCCGCGCACGACCATCGAGGCCGCACGGATCGTCGATGACCCCATCGGAACCGAGTTTCGCGGCCCTTTTCCGGCCTGGCAGGTCACCTATGCTGACGAGGCTTCGACGCGCATCTACATCGATGCCGCCAGCGGCACGCTCGGGGCAGCGCGCAGCGATACATGGCGCCTGTTCGATTTCATCTGGGGCCTCCACATCATGGACTGGACCGAGCGCGACCGCATCAACAGTTGGTGGCTGCTGCTGTTCGGCATTGGCGGCACGATCATAGCCCTGTCGGGTTTCGTCCTGCTGGCGAACCGGATGCCGAGGCTGCGCCGCCGCGCAAAGAAGAGCAAGCTCGCCTGAGCCCATGGGGCTTATTCGCGTGGGCGAACGCTTTACCCTCGTTCGCCAGGCCGAACGCGGCCAGGAGCCGAATGCGTTCGACGATCGCGATGATGCCGCCAGCAAGCGTGACCACCCGGGCGCACTTCAGTCGCGCTGAACTATCAAATTAATGCGAGGGGCACGCGGCTGCCGTGCGTATCAGGCACATAGGTCGCACTTTAACTGCAGGGTCGGGAGACATACGAGACATGAAAGCCCCCTCATTTCTGGCGCTGCTCGCCGCAAGCCTGCTCTTCGTCGGACCCGTTCAGGCTCATGGCGACGAAAAGCACGGCGAAGAGGCGAGCGCCGCGCCTGCTGCCACCAATGGCGATGTGCACGACCAGGCGGCCATGGCGCAGATGGGCGAGACTGCGGATGCTGGCGAGTCCTCCGGCGCGCACGATGAAGCGGGCGCAGCCCATGACGAGGCCGGTGGCCATGCGGATGAGAGCGAAACCGGCGTCATGGCCGTACTGAAAAAGCTGCATCCGGCAACGATCCACTTCCCGATCGCCTTGTTTTTCATGGCTGCGGCCACCGAATTGTTCGTGATGCGCCGGAAAGGAGCGGGCCTGGAAAGTGCGGTGCGCGTACTCGTCTACGGCGGAGCAATCGGCGCAGTCGTCGCAGTTCTGTTCGGATGGATTCACACCGGTCTGTGGTTCGGCGGCGATACTGTCATGCAAGTCCATCGATGGACCGGTATGCTGATCGCGGTTCTCGGTATTGCGATGGCATACCTCGCGAGCAGGCCGAGCCAGAGCCGCGCATGGTTGCGCGCGTCGATCTTCTCCATGGCGGCACTCGTTCTCATCCAGGGGTTCCTTGGCGGCGAGCTCGCGCACGGACCGGACCATCTTGGCGTTTCGTGGCTCTGAAGGAGTTGAATAACATGCGAATTCTGAAATCGAACACCGCGATAGCATTTCTCGCGACCGCGCCATTGACGTTCGCTCTCGCCGCTTGTGACCAAGCGCAGGAGAGCACACCGGCTGCTGAGGTTTCGCCTATGGGCGGAACTGCGGTGATGCCTGGCACGGCACCCGAGGCGGGTCTTGCAGACCCGGCAACCTCTCCCTCCGAAAATGAGGCAGCGGCCGCACGTCAGGACGCTCTTTCGACAATTGGCGCCGCCACGCCTGCGTCACGGCGCGCTGTCCCGCCCGCATCACGCGCAACTGCCACACCCGCAGCGCCAGCAACGCGCACGCAACCCGCGAGCGAGGCGACCCCGCCCGCCGATCCCCATGCGGGCCATGACATGTTCTCGATGGCCGATCACGACATGGACAGCATGTGATCGGGCGCGTTCCCCGGTGACACGGCTATTCAGGAGATACCCTGGGCAGGAAACCGCAACGAACATCGCAAGATCAGGAAAGGACGGCCCCGCCTCCCCCCGAAGCCCTGCGGGTCGCAGGTGCCCCCAAGGGGCCGTCCAGGAACCCCGCGTGAAGCCCAACCCGACTCGCGGGGTTCCGCTTGCCCGGCTTTGCTGTCCCGGTGCCAGGCGCTTGCCGGCATGGCATTGTGCTATGTGAGCAGCGCGCAGAAAATCGCCTCGATGATTATGAAAGCAACCGCATCTGTCGGAATCGGGAAAAGCCGGAGCGTTGTCGGCTTGGGAGGACGAAGGTAAGCGGTTCACTTAGCGTCTATGGATTGAGCCCGAAGTACAACGGCCGCATTCGTCCAATCGACGAGCAGAGTATTTCATTCGATCTCATACGCAAAACCAGCGCGGAAATAGACGGATATCCGCCAAAAAGGGCTGCTAGTCGCTGCCAATCGCAGATCCGTAGGCGGAGACCTAAACTGCTAGCGATTGGTGATTGATCGCTTTTTGCCGTGGATTGAGAGTTTGGCCGAACGGCTTGTCTGCTTGAGAACAACACTAATAGCCGACTGACCGCTAGCGGCCCAGTGCCGGTCGTTACTGCGACTCTGTCGCTCCGGTCGGGCAAGCGACCGATATCGGGCCGTGAGTTGCCAGGCAGCTTATATATTGCAGAGAGTACCAAAGCCGACGTTCGAACCAGCGGTACTGTCGATGTAAACGCGAGGCTCTACTAGCCGGCAGAATGGGGCGGTAGCGGAAAAGCAGGTTTTGGCAAACGGACGCGACGGGCGAGAGGGTGCAGCGGCAATGTTTCAACCACGCTGTAGAGCCACGGCAGGCGCGGAAGGCTTAGTGCCCGAATTCTCGATCGGCAATGTCACAGCAATGACACGCGGGGCTAAGGAGCCTGCCACCAAGTCGGCGAGACCGGCACATTGGCGGCGTGCAGCTCGGTGACAAGCTTGCGCTGCCATCCTTCCTGATCATCGAAGGGCACATAAACGATGCCATCATAGTCGGAAGGCCGTTCGACGTTCGGCGGAACGAGCGCGCAAACGCGATCGGCGCCGAGCTGGCCGATGAAGAAGCCCATCTCGAAAATCACGTTCTGGCGCGGGCGCGGCGCGGGATCGGCGGGCGCCACGCCGGCCGGCAGAAGCCCCGGACGCAACTGGCCCAGATCATCGGGCGTCATCAGGATGACAGCGTAGGCGGCGCCATCGGCCTCCTCCTGGAACTTGGTGAGGATCGACCGACCCTGATTGGGGCGCTCGCTCAGGATGATCACGCCGAGGCCGACACGGGTTTCTAGGAACCGCGCGACCGCATGTTTGGCGGCCTCGTCACGGCCATGGACGAGAAAGACCTTGGCTGGCACGACATCAACGGCGGGCGCGGCTTCCGGCTCGGCCGGCGCTGCGACCGCCTCCGGCGCGGCGTCCGGGATCAGCCCCTTTTGGCGCAGGATCGCGTAGAGATCGCCTGCCTTGACCGCCCAATGGGTGCGGCTGAACTCGAAATCAGCGAGCTGCAGATCCCATTTGGTCGCCGCGATCTGCTCGAGCGAGAGCGCCGGCACGTCCTCGTCGAACTCAAAGATCACACGAAATTCCGAGCCGCGCTGCTGGATGCGCTTGATCGTGCCGAGGCGCGGCGTGCCTTCGGTGTGCTGCTCGTACATGAAAAGGGTGGGAAGCTTGGCGAGCTCCTCCAGCGCGTCTGGGGTCAGCGCCTTTAGGGCATCGCGAATGACGTCCTCGGTATATTCGAGCATCCGGGTGCGATCCCAGACATAGACGCCTTCTTCCCAGGCATTGTCGCCAGCGGTGACCATCACATTATACATTGGCGCCCGAACCTTCCCCGTCCGACGGCGGATCGGAGCCGATCCCGCTCCAATCTTCTGCCCAATCGCCATCCTCGCGCGAGCCGGCCGGATAGACTAGCGCGTAACCCTTGGGCGTCTCCCATTGTCCCAGGCTGTCGAGCACTTAGGCGCGATCGAGCGTCCGCCCGACCCCGACGCGCAGCACCGCGATGGTCTCGTCCCATTGCGCGAACAGGATGGCGATGCCGGCGCCGCCGTCATCGTCGACCTCATGTGCCGTGATCGCGAGCGCCGCCCCGCTCACGACGAAGCCGCGCTCGGACAGCGCCGTCAGCTTCGCACGCCCCTCGAGCTCGCTGCGAGTGATGGCGAGCGGTGTTGCCGGGGCGCCATCGCCGACCAGCCCGGCGCAGAAATCGTGGAACGCCTCCAGCATCTCGGCCTGATCCAGGGTGTCGAGCTCGTCGAACCCGAAATCGAGACGCGAGCAGCCCGTCATCAAGCCGACCAGCGCGCGGCCGCCATTGATCGTCGCGAGCGGCAGATAGGGGCGGTCATCATTTGGCGCGGCGGTCAACGCCTCGGCGGTAATGTCGAACGCGGCGGCGATCGAGGCGATGGTGTAGGCGCTGACCTTTTCGCCGCGTTCGATCCGCTGCACCGACGCGACGCTGCGCCCCGCCAGGGCGGCGAGGTCTTCCTGTGTCAGCGCGCGGGCGGCGCGCAGCGCTTTGATTCGGTCGGCGGTGGCCTGCATCAGCGGCGAAGCAATCATAGTGGCGTCTCCGTGTCGATGCGTTTTCATCGCGCGGTCGCCGCCCATCAGGCCACGTCAGAAATCCTTCAGCGCCTCCGCAATCGCGGGCACAGTAGGGCCAGCGAAGACTCGAGAGTAACGACCCATGGCCAAAGTGACGTTCGGCAACCGCCAGGCCGGCATCTTGTGTAATCTCCCTACCGAGCGGCGACTCGACCTGATCGCTGAAGGATTGCCGGTGATCCTCGCCAGCGCCGAGAGCTTCTGGACGGCGGCCGCCAGCCTGACGCAGGCGCCCCGCGAAGCCCGCGTGCTTGAAGGGTTCGCCGAGGAGGAAGCCGCCAAGATCCTGATCCTGATGGATCTGGTGCGCTGCCCGCCCAAGCTAGTCGCGAGCCTCAGCGGCAAGATCGTGCGGACCTTCTACGATCACCTCGGCCGATTGATCTATGGTGACGCGCAGAGTTGGCGTCCGGTCGATGTGGCGCAGCTGCGCGACTATGTCGATAACACGCGACAGGGCCATTATCTCGAAGGCTATGCCGGCGAATATATCGTGCCGAACTGGAGCCGCTATAGCCGCGAGGCGGCGATGTACGCCGATATCGAAGTGCTCGATAATGGCAGCGCGCACTGGAGCGAGCCGCTGCAATTCGGTTCGGTCAGGAGGCCAAGCGAGCCAGCCGCGCTGATGCTCGGCAAGGCGATGGCGGCGGTGGGGATGTTCACCCGCGCGGGGCTGCAGGCGGTCGCCGAGGTCTGGGGCGAAGTCGAGTTCGTCGACACGCAGGGCTATACCGAACAGGAAAAGCTGACGCAGGCGATGTTCGAACGGCTCGATGCGGCGCAGGTCGTAACGGAGGCGGCCAGCGCCGATCACGTCAGGTTGCTGCGGCATTATTGGCAGCTTCCGATGTACCACCTCGACTTCAAGGAGGCGGCGGTGCCGCTTGAGACGCTGCAGGCGGATCGCGAGGCGCAGCTTTGGGCCGAAGCCGGCTATGGGCCGGAATACGGCTGATTGTCGGCCGCCTCCCAGCGCTAAACCTGGCGAGAATACGCGGCACGGCGACTTTCTCGACCTCCAGATGGCTTCGTCAGCAGCGAAATGACGCCTCGTAAGACGCCATGACATCAAGGTCCAAGAAGCGCGAGGCGGCGTCTTTTCATCCGACGCCGTGCCTCAGCCGCTTACAGCAGAGTATAAGTGATCGCCTGAGCCTGGTCATAAAGGCGTCACGGAGATGGCCACCACGATCTCGACCAATGGCTCCTGTTGGGGTTACAGGGCGTCTCACGAGCGACCGGAAAGGGCGCCTTGCTGCCATCTCTGCGTTGGATGAACGAACGACCGCTCCAGCCAGGTGGCCGCCCGGAAGCGGACTTACCGGACAGTCCGACAGCGCCGCCATTCCACCCGCATCGTCCGCTTTCAGGCTGCCGGCAGCGAGGGTTTCAACGACCGAGATGGGCGCAAGCCGCCTTAAAAAGGATTGATCATCCCAGTGTAGCGTGCTTCAACAGCCTCGTTGCGTGACCAACTGGTACAGCAGCATGGTACAGCAGTGGTTTCTGTGGGAAGAAAAATCCTCGGATTTCCGCCGTTTTCTGAGTTCCAAGACCCCTCCACGACTCGAACCTGCTCTGACCCTATCTGGGGGGAACGACCCGCGAAATTGTGATATATACGAATGGCGATCGGTCGGTTGACTGGGGCGCAAGAGCATCAGAACCGAAAACCGGTCGCTTGCGATTAGTACATCGGGCGGGCCTATATGCCTCCGCCTCGGCACCCGGCTTGAGCGTCCAAACCAACATGTCGGGATAGAATGAAGGTCACCTGGTCACCTTTTCCTCGTCCGGAAGCGAACTCGTCACCCCCGTTACCGCTCATGTGGTTGCTCGCTTGCACTGCGCATGAGACGATCACCGTCATCCCAAGTTCTGCGCCGGCTGCCTTGTCCTGGGCGATCTGCGATCAGATGCCATCGCAGGCGTCTCTTCTGTCTAGCGACAAATACGCATTACCACCGGCAGATGGTCGGCATAGTCTGCCCAGGGCAACCAACGAAGCTCGCAGCGGAGTGAGTGTGGATCGGAAGGGAACAGTATGACGATCGCGCTTAACGGGTTATATCGATGCCGGCTGCTCACTTTCACACGGTGGTCGTGTTCCATCTGGGCGATTTTCGCCGCGCTCACTGTGCCAACGCTACCTTCGCCGGCCAGGGTCGTTCCCGCAAGGGAAGATACCTCGACCACCAAGCTCGCGGGTGTCTGGTCATTTGATGGCCGATCCGGCTGTAAGTCGGGGATGGCCTGGGTTCTTAATCGCAACGGATCTTACAGCGAAATCCGATTGCCTGACCAGACGCCGCTTGGCGGAGGAAAGTGGTATGAACGCGGCGATACCATCTATTACTCATTGCCGCGAGTACTGACAGCGGCCGCGGGACGGCCCGACAAGCGTATGGTCATTATAGAGCGCGGCCCGCGGCGCCTGGTGGCCGTGACGAACCGCAGGGTTCGTCATGTGATGCACAAGTGTCCGGGATGATCGAATGCCTTCGATCGAGATGTGCGAAACGTTCTGGCCCAAGCCCGAAAAGGGACCAAAAACGAGAGTGGAGTTCGAAGTCACACGTCGAGCATTGCCCCCTTATTGGCATATGCAGGATTTCGCTTCTTGAGTTGTTCCCACTACGTCACGGAAAACTGACCCATCATGCCTTCGTCCTCGTGCTCCAGGATATGGCAATGGAACAGGAAGGGCGCTTTTGAAGCAGGCTGGTCGAAGCGGATTAATAACTCGACCGGTTCGTCCACGACGATGGTGTCACGTGGCCCCTGATCAAGAAGATCTGGTTCCTCGCCATCGCGACGTAGCACGTCGAAGTGCACTCCATGAATGTGGAAGGGATGGGCCATTTTCTGCCCGGAGACTTTCCATATCTCGACGGCGCCAAGCTCGACTTCCTCATCGATGCGATCAATATCGAATCGCCTGTGGTTGATCGTTAGCGGCTCTTCGTCGCTATCCATCATACCTCCCAGCCTCATGTTGAGCACCAGACGTCGCCGTGCGACGACCGTCGCCGGATCTGGCACCGCGCGGGACGCCAGGAGGAGCGGAAGCGTGGTGCTACCTCGCTTACTCGATGCCAAGCGCGGTGAAAATGTGAGGACAGTTTCATCCCCTGCGTTGTTTTCGCTAGCCTCGTGCCGATGCATCATGCCCATGCCATGCATCCTGAGGGTGCTTTGGTCCGGAGCCGATACCAACGAGACCGGTTTGCCATCGCTGAAGTCCACCAAGATCTCAGCCCGCTGACCGGAGGCCAGAGTGAGGGACTGCAATTCAACGGACTTTTCCAAAAGGCCGCCCTCGGTGCCGATCCAATAAAAGGCTCGTCCGTCGCTGAACGAAAGATCGTAAGTCCGGGCATTCGAACCATTTACGAGCCGCAGCCGCACTAAGCTTCTGGGAACGTCTGCTCGCGGGTTGTACGCGCCGTTTACGAGAATAACGTTGCCCCGCCTCCCGTCCAGCGCCACCATCATGCCCGCCGGTAACACCAGACGGCCATCCACGAACTGCCGATCCTGGATCAAGATTGGTAGATCGTCGACGCCGTAATCCGAAGGCAAACCGAGACCTTGCTCTTCCTCGTCGGTGACGAAGAGCAATCCCGCTAGGCCTGCATAGACCTGCTCCGCCGTTCGGCCGTGTGCATGCGAATGATAAAAGAGAGTGGCCGCCGGCTGACGGATCGGCAGCGTCGGACGCCAAGTCTCGCCTGGACTAATGGTCTGGTGGGGGCTGCCGTCCAGCTCTCCCGGTACGAGCAGCCCGTGCCAGTGAACCGTGGTATCAGCAGACAGATTGTTGCTGACAGTCACCGTCACGTCGTCCCCGCGATGTACCCGCAGAGTCGGGCCGAGATAGCTTCCGTTGTATCCCATGGTGGCGCTCCGCCGCCCTGGGAAGAAAGTGGTTTCCCCTTCCTGCGCCCTCAGTCCAATTCTCTGCCCATGGTCGCGTGCATCTAACAGGCGAGGAATGGGCAGCGTGCCTGCTTGGTCCGGCGTCGCAAATCTGCGCGTGCATGCCGCCCCCAGCAGGAGGCCTCCGCCCGCCAAGACAGTTCGCCGGCTCAGAAAAGTCATTTCGAAGCCCCTCCTGAGCAATCGTGAAACTGACGCAAACGCGCTTTTCTCGATCCGATGAGATCCACCGAGGCGAAGCGCCGCTCTTCCCTTAAAGGGCGCGCGGGAGGGCAATATCCGTAATACCCGAACCGATCGCTTTTGTGCCCGCCCCCTCTGGGAAGACAAAATTGCCCTTCTAAGCTGGTTGCGGCCCTCGCCAGTTGATCAATAATCAGCCAGGCGAGCGTTCAATCACTGCGGCACCGATCCGAGCGAGCGTCTATTCCGACAATTTAGCCTGGGCCAGTCCGAGTGGCTGGTTCGGCGGTGGGCCTTGCCACGATCGCGCCGAAGCAAAAGCGGCGTGCGATTTACGTTTCGCTGTTCGCCACTGCAGCAGGCGGCGTCGCTTTCCAGTGCTCGGGCTAGGCGGAGGCTTTGATGGCCGCCGTCGTCGGTCATCCGCGCCCAGCTTTTGCTAGTAGCCGAACTAAAGCTGACATTGCAGGCTGACCGCCAGCTTCGCAAATTACGTATACTGCCACCTCCAGGCCGATACCATCTCAACGGCAAGCTCCCTGGGGAGCGAGAATCGACCGGGCATGTGTCCGGTCGCACTGAAACTCAGACTTGAAGGAATCATATTTGCGCAAGAAAGCAGCGATTATCGCTTCGCTCGCAGCCTTTGGCGTCCTTGCCGTCGGCGCCGGGCCAGTTCTCGCCGATGGGATGCCGCCGGGCATGCCCGACCTTGAACAGACGCTCAAGGCGAAGCCGGCGCCGGCTCGGTCCGACACGGCCCAGATGCAAGGCATGCGACACCGCGAAGTACGGATGCACGGTGAGATGATGCAGGACCATCGGATCGCTATGCGGGAGATGGGAACCCAGGACGGAGCCTCCCGCATGTTGCATAGGTCGCGGGGCGGTTGCTGACCCTGCATTAAGCCAGCTCCGACCACGAGGCTGGGCGGCCAACGACCGTGGCCTAGTTCAACCGCAGCTTTGGCCCGCCGTTCTCCCACGGCGGGCCAATTGGCTTTTGCACTTCGCTGCCGGCCGCCATCAAGCGGGATCATGAATTCGCTTGAACTTGGGCCATGGTCCACCCCGCACGATCCCGCGCATGCTTGTCGCGATCCAAAGCGGATTCGTAAGTTACGTATACAGACTGCGTCTCGCTAGCAGCATTGAAGCTTCGGAATTGCCGGGATCGGAACGTCGACCGGGCAACAGGACGAACACTCGGAGACCCTCAATGCGACAGACGACATTTCGCGCGGCGACCATCAGCCTCTTCGCGACGCTAACCTTCGCCGCCGGCACCGCTCTCGCCCAGTCGACGCCCGCGCCCGCGCAGACTGCGCCGGCCCATGCCCACCAGCAGGGCATGGATCATGGCGGGCAGCAGATGCACGATCAGATGATGAAGGAACATCAGGCCGGCGCGCAGAAGCAGCAGCGGCAACCGGCCCAGCAGGATCAACAGGGCATGTCGGGGATGGCCGGCATGTCCGGCGGGTCGCCTGCATCGAACGGCTCGGGCATGGCCGGTAAGGCGAAGAGTGGCTGCTGCAAGATGCCGATGAAGAAGGCCAAGCCGGCCGCGAAGAAGACCGCCAAGCCCATGGCCGACAAGCCGATGAGCGACATGTGAAGTTTCCAGCCCCGATAAAACACCCCCCGGGGCTGAGGGCCCGCCGCCGCCCCCGCGGCGGGCCAGTTCTTTGACGATGCCCAGCGTCGCCCCGTGCTCCCAACTTTCAAAGCCGGGACCGAGCAACTGACGTGAGAGAGGAAACAGTGATGCGAAAACATCTTGGCGTCGGTGCTGCTGTTGGCTTTCTGCTCTTTGGCAGCACGCCGCTCCTCGCACAGGGTATCGGCCATAGCTTGTTCATGCGCGGCAAGATCGTCCGTACGGATGCGGGCGGCACAGTGGCCTGCCTGGGCAAAGCCGATGGCGCGCACATCGGGCAGATACTCGAAGTCTATCACGCAACGCCGCGCCACCGCCGCCTTGTCGGTCATGTCGAAGTCGACCAGATTTTCGACGACCATTACGCTCATTTCCGCGTGAGGGACGGGACGCTTCAGAAAGGCGATTGGGTGAGCCTAAAGCGCGTCCGGGCGTAACGCCAGAATTGGAATGCCAAGCGCCGCCCTCCCCAAAAGAAGAATCAGCCGAGTAGCGTGTCTCGGCATAATTCCGATCATGCGTGCGCGAATAGGTTCGGGAGTCGATGAATACTCATCGGCTCCGTTGGCGTGTCTGACCCTCAAAGACCGCGACACCGATACCAAACTACCTTCTGCGGAACTTACTTATAGGCCGCCCGGGCAAAGAGATTACTCCGTCAGGCCATCGATAGAGATGGAGTCAGGTAATGTTCGAGAAGGCGATCGGGACCATCAATGCGGCGGCCTCCTTCCGACACCGCTATGATAATTTCATCGGTGGTCGATGGAATGCTCCTGCGAGCGGCGAGTATTTCGCCGACAAGAGCCCGATCAATGGTGCCCAGATCGCAGAGTTCGCGCTGTCGACGCCGGAAGATGTCGAGCGCGCGCTCGATGCGGCGCACGCTGCCAAGGATCAATGGGCAAGAATCGCCCCCGCCGAGCGCGCCAGGATTCTCAATCGTGTCGCCGACCGGCTCGAGGATAATCTGGAGCTGCTGGCGCTTGCCGAGACGATCGACAATGGCAAGCCGATCCGCGAGACGCGTGCTGCCGACGTTCCGCTTGCGATCGACCATTTCCGCTACTTCGCCGGCTGCATCCGGGCGGAGGAAGGCGGCATCTCGACGATCGATGCGGACACCATCGCCTATCATTTCCGCGAGCCGCTCGGCGTCGTCGGCCAGATCATCCCGTGGAACTTCCCGCTGCTGATGGCGGCGTGGAAGATCGCGCCGGCGCTGGCGGCGGGCAACTGCACCGTCATCAAACCCGCATCCCAGACGCCGCTCACCTTGCTGATGTTCGCCGAGCTCACCGCCGACATCCTGCCGCCCGGCGTGCTCAATGTCGTCACCGGCCCGGGACGGACCGTTGGCCAGGCGATCGCCGCCAATCCGCGCATCGCCAAGGTCTCGTTCACCGGCGAGACCGTCACCGGCAAGCAGATCATGCACGCCGCGGCGGACCATCTGATCCCCCAGACGATGGAGCTTGGCGGCAAGTCGCCCAACATCTTCATGGCGGACGTGCTCGACGAGGACGATGCCTTCTTCGACAAGGCGCTCGAAGGCTTTACTTTGTTCGCCTTCAACAAGGGCGAGGTCTGTACCTGCCCGTCGCGCGCCCTGATCCATGAGTCGATCTTCGACCGCTTCATCGAGCGCGCCGTGGCGCGCGTCGCCGCGATCCGCCAGGGCGATCCGCTCGACCCGTCGGTCCAGGTCGGCGCGCAGGCGTCGGAGGACCAGCTCCACAAGATCCTGGGCTATATCGATATCGGCAAGGCCGAGGGCGCGCAGTGTCTGGTCGGTGGCGCCAGGGCGCTGCCGGGCGGTGCGCTCGACCAGGGCTATTTCGTACAGCCGACCGTGTTCGTGGGTCAGAACCACATGCGCATCTTCCAGGAGGAGATCTTCGGTCCCGTCCTGGCGGTCACCACCTTCAAGACGGTCGAGGAGGCGATCGCACTTGCCAACGACACCGCCTACGGTCTTGGCGCGGGCGTCTGGACCCGGAGCGGCAACACCGCCTACCGTCTGGGCCGCGCGATCGAGGCCGGGCGGGTCTGGACCAACTGCTATCACCAGTACCCCGCCCATGCCGCCTTCGGCGGATACAAGGCGTCGGGCTTCGGGCGTGAAAATCACCGGATGATGCTCGACCATTATCAGCAGACCAAGAACCTGCTCGTCTCCTATGACGAGCACGCGCTCGGCCTGTTCTGACCCCTCGCTCAAAAGGAGAAACGGACATGGCGAAAACCATGAAGGCGGCGGTCGTCCGCGAATTCGGCAAGCCCCTGGTCATCGAGGACGCGCCGATCCCGACGGTCGGCCCCGGGCAGATCCTGGTCAAGATTGCGGCAACCGGCGTGTGCCATACCGACCTGCACGCGGCAGAAGGGGACTGGCCGGTCAAACCCAACCCGCCCTTCATTCCTGGCCATGAAGGCGTCGGGCATGTCGCCGCCGTCGGTGCGGGCGTCACCCATGTGAAGGAAGGCGACCGGGTCGGCGTGCCCTGGCTCTACACCGCCTGCGGGCATTGCGTGCATTGCCTGGGTGGCTGGGAGACGCTTTGCCACGAACAGCAGAACACCGGCTATTCGGTCAATGGCAGCTTTGCCGAATATGTCCTCGCCGATCCCAACTATGTTGGTCACCTTCCCGACAATGTCGACTTCCTCGACATTGCGCCGATCCTCTGCGCGGGCGTCACCGTCTACAAGGGATTGAAGGCCACCGAGGCCCGACCCGGCGAGTGGGTGGTCGTCTCAGGGATCGGCGGGCTCGGCCACATGGCGGTGCAATATGCCCGTGCCATGGGTCTCAATGTGGCCGCGGTCGACATCGACGATAGCAAGCTCGACCTCGCTACACGCCTTGGCGCCACACTGACGGTCAACGCGCACAGCGAGGACCCTTCGGCAGCGCTCAAGAAGGCGATAGGCGGCGCGCACGGAGCGCTCGTCACCGCCGTTTCGCCCAAGGCGTTCCAGCAGGCGCTCGGCATGGTCCGGCGCGGCGGCACGGTCGCGCTCAATGGTCTGCCGCCGGGCGACTTCCCGCTGTCGATCTTCGACACCGTGCTGAACGGCATTACCGTGCGAGGCTCGATCGTCGGCACGCGGCTCGATCTGCTCGAGGCACTGGCGTTCGCCGGCGACGGCAAGGTCAAGGCCACGGTCCATGCAGACAAGCTGGAGAACATCAACGACGTCTTCTCCCGCATGCACCATGGCGACATCGAGGGCCGGATCGTCCTCGACCTCGCCTGAACCCGACTTCGCGAAAGTACAGTTCATGTCTCCCTTACATATCCGGCCGATCGCACGGCGCCGTTTCGTCCAGGGGCTGGCGATCGGCGGCGCGGTTGCCGGCTTCGCCCCGGCGCTTCTCGCGCGATCCGCCCCAGTCTCGCCCGCCGAGCTTAGCGGGACCGAGTTCGACCTCGAGATCGCCGAGCTGCCAGTCAACTTCACCGGCAAACGCCGTATCGCGACCGCCGTGAACGGCAGCGTGCCCGCGCCGGTCCTGCGCCTGCGCGAAGGCGACACGGTCACGCTCCGTGTGCGCAACGGCCTCAAGGAGATGTCGAGCATCCATTGGCACGGCATCATCGTGCCGGCGGAGATGGACGGCGTGCCCGGCATCAGCTTTGCCGGCATCGCGCCGGGCGAGACCTTCACCTATCGCTTCGAGGTCCGCCAGAGCGGAACCTACTGGTATCACGCTCACACGCTCGCCGAGCAGACGGGACTCTATGGAGCGATCATCGTGGAGCCGAAACAGGCGCCGGCGGCGCGGGCGCCCGATCGCGACTATTGCATCGTGCTCAGCGACTGGTCGGACGAGCCGCCGCTGCAGATCTTCCTCAATCTCAAGAAGCAGAGCAGCTACTATAATTTTGCGCAGCCGACAGCCGGCGACTTCCTCAAGGATGTCGGCGCCATGGGCCTTGGGAAGGCGCTCGAGCGGCGGCGGATGTGGAACAGCTCGCGGATGAACCCGACCGACTACAGCGATGTCTCTGCCGCGACCTACACCTATCTGATGAACGGCGCGCCGCCCGCCGGCAACTGGACCGGTATCGCCGCGCCCGGCGAACGCGTGCGCCTGCGCTTCGTCGGCGCGGGGACGGCGACGTTCTTCGACGTGCGGATCCCGGGGGTCGAGCTGACGGTCGTATCGGCCGACGGGCAGCCGGTCGAGCCGGTCACGGTCGAGGAATTCCGGATCGGCCCGGGCGAGACCTATGACGTCGAGTTCACCATGCCCGAGGGCGGCGCCCGCACCATCTTCGCGCAGGCGATCGATCGGAGCGGCTATGCCCGCGGCACGATCGCACCGGCTCCGGGCATGGCGGCAGCCGTGCCGCCGCTCGATGCCCGGACCTGGCTCGAGCCGGTCGACATGATGGGCGCGATGGCGACGATGGGCGCAATGGGAGGCGACGCGCATGCCGGGCACGGCATGACCGAGATGCCGGCCAGGGCACAGCACGCCCGCACCGAATATGGCGCCAATACCGACATGCGCGTCGACTATCCCCGCACCAATCTGGACGATCCCGGCGCCGGGCTGCGCGGGCGCGGCTGGCGCGTGCTGACGCTGGCCGATCTGCGCACGCCGGGCGGCGATCCCGACCCGCGCGAGCCCGAGCGCGACATCGAGCTGCATCTGACGGGCAATATGGAACGGTTCATCTGGTCGCTCGACGGCATCAAGCTCAACGATTCCCGGCCGCTGCATTTCAAGCCGAACGAGCGGCTGCGCGTCACCTTCGTCAACGACACGATGATGGCGCATCCGATGCATCTGCACGGCATGTGGAGCGATGTCGAAGGCCCGGACGGCGCCTTCCAGGTCCGCAAGCATACGGTCGTGGTCCAGCCCGCCCAGCGGGTGAGCTTCCGCGTCACCGCCGACGCCATGGGCCGATGGGCCTTCCACTGCCATCTGCTCTATCACATGGCGGCCGGCATGTTCCGGGAGGTGGTGGTCGCATGATCCGGATTATCCCCTCGCGCGGCATTGCTCTTGGCGTTGCCCTCTTCCTGGCGCCGGCGATCACGGCTCCCGCCCTCGCGCAGGATGCCTTGCCCCCGTCGCCCGCCGCCACCCCTGCCCAAACGGCCACTCCCGATCCAAACTCACCTTCCGCGCAAGGCTCTCAGGAGCATGCGGGCATGGACATGCCGGGCATGGATATGACCGACACGAAGGCGTCCGGTAACGGCGCCACGATGGACATGGGCTCGATGCAGGGTGGCAAGGCCCCGCCGGACGCGCGCAACTCGGACGATTATGCCGACGGCTATCGCAACTCGACGCTGCCGGGCTATGAGATGGCCGACAAGCTCTCGATCCCCAAGATACTTGTGGATGAGCTCGAGTTCACCAGCGGCAACGAGGGTCAGGGCGTGGGCTGGACCGTGCTCGTCACCAAGGGTCAGGACAATGACAAGCTCTGGCTGCGCAGCCAGGGGCTCAAGAACTCCCGCGACCAACGTCTCGATCCGGAGAGCAGCGTCGAGGCGCTGTGGTGGCACAGCAAGAACCCGTTCTGGGGCACGCTGCTCGGGGTCAGGCAGGATCTCGGCAAGGGTGCGACCACCTGGCTCGCCGCCGGCGTCGAGGGACTGGCGCCCTATTGGTTCGACGTCCAGCTCACCGGCTATGTAGGAACCGATGGGCGTCTCGCGGCGCGCGCCAAGGCCTCCTATGAGGTCCTGTTCACCAATCGGTTGATCCTTACGCCGCAGGTGGAAACCAATATCTATTCGAAGCGGTCGAGCGATCGGCAGCTCGGCAGCGGCTTCAGCAATGTCGAGCTGAGCGGACGGTTGCGCTACGAGGTGTCGCGCAAGTTCGCGCCCTATATCGGCTTCGTCTGGGAGCGCGCATTTGACGGCACGGCCGATTTCCGTCGCCTGCGCAGGGAAGGGCCTTCCGAACACAGGCTGGTGATCGGCTTGCGCGCCTGGTGGTGATCCGCGGATGGCCACTCGAGGGATCGACCGCGAACGCGCCGCGTGACAAGGCTGGATCGCAAGCCAACGGTCGCTGGCCGGCCTCCTTTTTCGTCTTGTTGCTCGCGGCGGCTGCGGCGTCGGCGGGACAGACGGCCATTCTCGCCTTCCTTCCGGCACTGGTCGACCCGGCTCGTGGCGCGCTATCGTCAAGCGCTCATGATTTTCACGTCGCGAGCCTGACTGCGGTCCATCCCCTGGCAGCCTTGCTGGCGGCGCCGCTCTGGGGCTGGATCGCGGACCGGGTCGACTATCGGGCGATGTTGCGCGCAGCGCTGGTCATCCTCGCGCTGGTGACCGCGCCGATCGGCCTCGTCGGGTTGCCTGAGCTTTATGCATTGCGTCTGGTGGCGGGGATGGCGTCGGCCGCCATCATACCGTTGGGCTTGCTCTGCGCGAGCTTTGCCGCAAGCGGGCGCGCGGACCAGGCGCGCCGCTTCACCTGGCTGACCGCCTTCGTGTTTCTGGGCGATCTCGCCGGTCCGCTGGTGGCGGAGGTCTCGGCCGCGATCCTGCCCCGCGCTCCCCTCATGATCCTCGCTCTCGGCATCGGTGCCGTCGGGGCGGCGCTTTGCGCCGTGCGTCTGCCGCGCTGGTGTGCACCTTGCATCGATGGCGGAGACCTGCCCGCGCCTACGCTCGGCGCGACGTTGATCCTGCTTTTTATCACGATCGTCGCGGGCGGCGGGCTGGCGGCGATGCATGTCAATCTCCTGGTGACGCGGAGCGCCATTTCGCTGAGCCGCGAAGAGATCGCCTGGATGCTCAGTCTCTGCGGATTGGGCATGCTGGCGGCACAGATCTTCCATGCAAAGCTGGATTGGCTGGTCACTGTGCCGAGGCGGCTTGCCGGATTGACGCTGGGCCTGCTGGCTGTGGCACTTTTCATGTTTCCTGTCGCCGCGAGTATGGCCGAGCTCAGTGGGATCATCGTTGCTGCCGGCTGGAGCTCGGCAACCCTTCGATTGGTCACCAGCTTCTGGATCAGCGGCGGCGGGGCCCCTTCAGGCGTGAAGCTCGGTTTCCAGCATTCCGCCGCCAGCATCGGGCAGGCGCTCGCGCCGCTGGCGATAGCCATCGTCGCTCCCGGGGCGCAGCCGCTCGTTCTGTGGGGGATTGGTGGTCTATCGCTAGCGCTGCTTGTGTCCCTGCCGCTAGCCTGGAGGCCGCCCGCCATCGTAAAATCATCTGCGTGATGAGGGGAGGGGCGCATTGATGCGTATAGAAAAGAAGGGGCCTCTGCCCCATGCTTATCGTTCTTCCGGGAGTCATTTCATGAAGACCCGCCTATTCGTCGCCTTGCTGTTCCTCGCCATGCCCGGCGTAGCGCTTGCGGCCAGTGATATCGTCGTCCACCGGGATCCGGGATGTGGATGTTGCGAGAAGTGGGCGCAGGCCGTGCGCGCGAAGCTGGGACGCAAGGTCGTCATGCGTGACGATGCGTCGCGCAGCGAGCTTCAGCGCAAGGCCGGCATGCCCCGGACGCTGGCATCTTGCCACAGCGCGATCGTCGATGGCTATATGATCGAGGGCCATGTCCCGATATCCGACGTCAAGCGCTTGCTGGCGACCCGTCCTGCGGGCGTCAAAGGCATTGCGGTTGCGGGGATGCCGATCGGTTCGGAGGGCATGGAAGTGGCAGGCGCTGCCCGCCAACCCTATACGGTGGTGGCCTTCGGCAGCGCCGGTCAGCGAATTTTCGCCCGCCATTGATATCGCGCGGTTTGCAGCATCCTGCAGAATTGCCCGGTGGTAGAGGACCCCGCTGTCGAGTGTAGAACCTTGTGTCAAGCGAGCTGATGGCGTCCCTACCCCTACCTACACTGAAAAAGCAACGATTTGTCTTGTAAGTTGTTCGCGGTCGTCTCCCTGATTTGCCTGAATTTGGCCCAAAATGTGGGAACGATTGTGGGACCGTTTGCCCACCGAAAGTGTGAGAACGGCCCCAACATTCCCGATCAGGGCCCCGAACCGATGGCACTCACAGCATTGAAGGTGAAAAACGCGAAGCCCGGTCGCCATGTCGATAGCCGGGGCTTTGCCTGATTGCACTTTGCGTTCGCTTGCATTACATCGTCATGCAGAAAGGAAATCGACATGGCCGCAAACGCTCTTGTGCAGACCCGGATCGACGGAGCGGTGAAGGAGGAAGCCGCGACCGTGCTGGCTGCTATGGGGCTGACCGTCTCCGATGCCGTGCGCCTGATGCTGACCCGCGTTGCCCGCGACAAGGCCTTGCCGTTTGAACCGCTGGTGCCCAATGCCGAGACGATCGAGGCCATGAAGGAAGCGCGCGAGGGAAAGGGCAAGCGGTTCGCCACGGTGGTCGACCTGATGGCCGACCTCAATGCGGACGATTGAACGCTTCGGGCGGTTCAAGCGCGACTACAAGCGGGAGAAGAAGGGGCAGCACGCCAAGACGCTGGACGCTGACCTGATCCCGATCATCGAGGCGCTGGCATCCGACGAGCCGCTTGAACCGCGCCACCGCGACCATGCGCTGACCGGCGACTGGCGCGACCATCGCGATTGCCACATAAAGCCCGACCTCGTGCTGATTTACCGCAAGCCCGATGACGACACCTTGCAGCTTGTGCGCTTGGGATCGCACGCGGAATTGGGTTGGTGACGCCCGCGCATGGCGAGCTTATACGTTTGTCGGGTATGTCAGCCAGAGGCACGATTACGGGTTAGGTGTGATCAGCGAGCATCCGATGCCAACAAGCTTTTGCAGAAGACATCAATCGCAGAGATGCATTCGGCAGGCGCTGCTTGAAACAAAAATGAGGGCCATAAATCACTTTCACCCTCAAATTCTGACAAATTTGCCGTTAGTTCACGACTGGTGAGCGAGAAATGAGCCGATCGCGTTGGGCTTGAAGAGCCGACCGCTCGCTCCACCGTCGTGACCCCTACGTTGATGACCGGCGGATGCTGGCCCGGTAGACGATGCTGCCGAGAGCGACGACGACGCCCATGATGGCAAAAGATTCCATGCTCGAATGGCTCAAAAGCCAGATCGTGAGAAGGAAACCCTATTTCCGTGATTTGCTCGATCACATGCTCAGGGTTGAGAGCGCCATCACCGGCATCCGCGACATCCTGATCTCGGTGTTCGAGGCGAGTCACCTGCTCGAACAGCAGCGCCAGGGTGCGATCACGCGTCAGCTTGCCGCCTGGGCCGCGATCCTCGCGGTGCCTACCGCGATTGCCGGAATCTACGGCATGAATTTCGAGAATATGCCCGAACTGAAGACGCAATGGGGATATTTCGTCATCCTCGGCGTCATCGCTGCGGTCTGCATTGGGCTCTACATCCGGTTCAAACGTAGCCACTGGCTTTGACGGCGCAGATCGGCTTTCCACATCGCGCCGGGCTGAGGCTGCCGGGGGCCGGCCGCCATAACTCAATGCTTTCGCAGAACCTCGGCGCGGTGCCGGTCCAACGCATCGAGCAAAGCCCTGCCGATCAAAGGCTTTGCGAGAACGTGATCGAAGCCCGCCTCGGCGGCCCGCCAGGCCAGCAGCGTGTCGTGAAAGCCTGAGATCATGATGGCGCGTCCCGACCATCCGATCTCGCGAAGGTGACGCAGCATCGCGAATCCGTCGATGTCGGGCATGCGATAGTCGAGGATGACGCAGTCTGCCTCCTTCGCGCGGGGGTCGGCCAACAGCGCGTGGCCGGTCGTATATCCCCACACGGCATAGCCGCGCGATCTCAGCAGCAGCTGGAGGCCACGCCGCACGCCGGGATCGTCGTCGGAGACGAGGATGGTGTATCTGCCATCATGCTGAGTGGAACGGACCGATGGCATTGCGAGAAGCGGACACCCGTGTGACGATTGCACCATCGATCGCATATCGCGCCTCGTCCCGTCGCTACGTAGAGGTCGCAGTCACTTCGGCTTGCGGCCCATGCCCGCGGCAAAGGCGATCCGCAGGGCTTCGGACAAATTGCGGACCTCGAGCTTGGCCATCAGGCTCGCGCGATGGACCTCGACCGTTCGCGATGAACAGCCCAGGTCATAGGCGATCGTCTTATTGGGCAGGCCGTTCGCCAGCCCTTCCAGCACTTCACGCTCCCGGGGCGTCAGTGCAGCGACCCGCACGCCGGCTTCAGAGGTTTCCAGAGTGCGAAAGTCGACATCGTCGAGACGCGCGAACGCGCGGCTGACGGCGCCGAGCAGGGCCGCTTTCTCGAAGGGCTTCTCGAGAAAGTCGACCGCGCCGCCTTTCATGGCCTGCACCGCAACCGACACGTCGCCATGGCCGGTCAGGACGATGACCGGCATGTTGACCCCGCGTGCTGCCATGGCGGCCTGAACCTCGAGACCGTCCATCTCGGGCATGCGCACGTCAAGGATGACGCAGCCGACGGCCGCCGACTTCGCCTCCTTGAGAAACTCCACGCCCGAGGCATAGGTCACGACGTCGTAGCCCGCGGTCTTGAGCGCAAAGCTCGCCGCCTTGCGGATGCTCTCCTCGTCGTCGACCAGATGGATGACGCGTCTATCCCCCATGTTCCTCCTCCGCCCGCGCATGGATCAAGGTAAAATGAAAGCGGGTGCCGCCGCGGTCGGGGCGCTCCATCCAGATACGGCCGCCATGCGCTTCGATGATGGTCCGGCAGATCGAGAGGCCGAGGCCCATGCCGTCGGCCTTTGTCGAGTTGAACGCCGTGAAGAGCTGCTCGCGGATTCCGTCCGCGATGCCGGGACCGGTATCCTCCACGGTCACCTCGATCAGCCCGTCAGGGCGCAACCTGGTCGCCACCTTGAGGTCGCGAACCGGACACTCCGCCATCGCCTCGATGGCATTGCGCATCAGGTTGACCAGCACCTGCTGGATCTGCACCCTGTCGACGAGGACCAGCGTCGCGGCGGGATCGACCGCAAAGAAGCTGCGGATGCCGCGCTCGCGTGCACCGACCAGCGCGAGCTGGCTCGCCTCGGCGATGACCTGCGGCAGCTCGTGGAGGCTCTTGTCGACCTCGCCGCGGGCGACGAAATCGCGCAGGCGCCGGACGATATGGCCGGCCCGCAGCGTTTCCTGTGCCGCATCATCCATCACCGACCGTAGCGACACGAAGGGTTCGTCGTCCCGCTCGTCGAGCATGTCGCGGATCGTCTCGAGATAGAGCGCGACCGCGGCAAGCGGCTGGTTGAGCTCATGCGCGAGCGTCGAGGCCATCGTGCCCATCGCGCTCAGCCGAGAGACATGGACCAGCTCTGCCTGCAGTTCCTTGAGCCTGAGCTCATCCTGCTCCTTGGCGGTGAGATCCCGGATAAAGCCGGTGAACAACCGCTGCCCGTCTTCACCGGCCTCGCCGACCGACAGCTGCATCGGGAAGGTTGAGCCGTCGCGGCGCTGGCCGACCACGACGCGACCGAGGCCGATGATCCGGCGCTCGCCGGTCTGCAGATAATGCGCGAGATATTCGTCGTGACGGTCGCGATCGGGCTGGGGCATAAGGCAGGAGACGTTGCGGCCGACGAGCTCGGCTTCGCTGTAGCCGAACAGGCGTTGTGCCGCTGCGCTGAACGACGTGATGGCGCCGGTCTCGTCGATGATGATCATCGCATCCGGCACCGTCGCCAGAATCGATTGCAGATGCTGCTCGCGGGTCTCGATCGATGCGCGGACCGCCGCCTCGTCGGTGACATCGCGGCTGATGCAGGCGAAGCCGCGATGTGTGTCGCCTTCGAACAGTGCGGTGATCGTCAGGCGCGCCAGATATTCCGCGCCGTTCTCGCAGACCCGCCACGCTTCGCGCTCCAGCGTGCCCTCGTGAAGGGCGGCCGCCAGGTCTGCGCCTGGACGCCCCGCCGTAATCTCGTCGGGCGGGTAGAACAGGTCGTGGGGCTGTCCCAGGACGCGATCGAGCGGCCAGCATTCGGCACGCTCGCCTTCTTCATTATAGCTCAGCACCATCCCGGAAGGATCGAGCAGCGTCAGGACGTGGCCGCCAGCCTGTCGCAGGAACAGCGGCGCAAGCCGCGCCACCTCCCTGGCAATCTCGTCGGGCCCGCGCCTCGTGTAGACCATCGGCCGGCTCACACGCCCGGCCGGGCGCACGTATCCGGGCGTAGCCGGACCGTGCCACTCAGCGCCGCGCGAGTATGGCCTTCATCTCGTCGATTTCCTGCCGCTGCGAGCGCTTGATCGATTCGCAAAGCCGGATGACTTCGGGATCGCTGAGCTTTGCTTCCTGGCACATCAGGATCGCGCCGGAGTGGTGTGGGATCATCGAGCGCAGAAAGGCCGTGTCGCCGATCGTGGTCTGCGTGCGGATGAACGCGAAGCTGCCCAAGAAGGCGACCAGCGACGCGGCGATCAGCGCGATGTTGGCGGCCTTCGACGGGAACATGTGCCGCATGGCGAGGATCATGAGCACCACCATCGGTGAGACCATCATCAGCGTCATGTAGAGCATGTTGAGGTTGTTGTAGAAGCTGTCGAGCCCGTCGATCATGACGAACATCACCAGATACATGATGACGCCGCTGATGACGGTCTGGAAGGCCAGGCTCCAATAGGCGCCCATCTTCCGTGTGCTCATGTGGGACGAATGATCCATGGCGTATCTCCTTCGTTCGGCGCAGGCCGACCTGGGTCTCAGTGTAACGCCCCGCTCTCCTGTTCGCCCCCGCCATCAGCCGTCCCGATGCTAGAACCAGAAGCGGATGCCGGCGACGAAGCTGGTGGCATGGACGTCCTCGCCGGCAAGCCTCGACAGCCGCGCCGTGTCGCCGGCTTTGCGCAGATAAGAGACGCCGATATAGGGTGCGAACTGGCGGCTGAACTCATAGCGCAGGCGCGCGCCGAGCTCTATGTTGACCAGCCCCGAACCGATGTCGTTCTCCGGAATATCCTGCGCGGCGAAATTGACCTCGGCGCGCGGCTGCAAG
Organism: Sphingobium soli; assembly: GCF_020782245.1. GTDB lineage: Bacteria > Pseudomonadota > Alphaproteobacteria > Sphingomonadales > Sphingomonadaceae > Sphingobium > Sphingobium soli. Next base: position 34,056 of record NZ_JAJGNP010000019.1, on the reverse strand, counting down.
ATCAGGCGCTGGGTAATGCGCTGGTCGTAATAGCCCTCGACCCGGCCCAGAACATCGCCCTTGGTCGAGAGGAACAGCGCGCCTTCGACTTCGAACATGCCGGGAGCCAGGCCCTCGACGCCGACCGTCGCGTAAGTGCGGTCGGGCCCGCGGCCGAAGTCCTGGCGGATACCGCCCTGAAGATTGAAATAGGGGTCGATGGCCCGGCTATAGAGCACCTGCACCTCCGCGCTGTCGATGCCGCGGCCGAACTCGCCTTCGCCCTCGCTCTTGAGCCAGAGCCGGTTGATATCGCCGCCGTAAAAGCCTTCGCCATCCCAGCGATAGCCATCGCGACCGCTATGCGCTTGATACTCGAACAGGTTGAGCAGCACCTGCCCGAAATTGTTGCCGCCGCTGTCCTTCATCATGATGTCGCGTGAGCGCGCCATCTCGGCGCCGGGAAAATCACGATCGGCGAAGTGGTCGCTGGGGGGAGGCGGCGGGGGCGCATTGCCGGCCGGAAGCGCCGTGCCGGTCATTTGCATGCCGGGCATGGCGGTCTGGCCATGCTGCGAATGGTCCATCCCGGGCATGTCCGGCATCGCGCCGTCCTGATGCTGGGAGTGGTCCATGCCCGGCATGTCCGGCATCGCGGGAGACGCGGGTTGCGGCTGACCGGCCGCATCTCCCTGCGGCGCAGGACTGGCCTGGTGCTGCGAATGGTCCATCGCCGAGGTGGCGTCTGGCGCTGGTGTCTGAGCGCGCGGCCTGGCGGCGGCCTTGTCCTTCTTCTTCTCCTGCGCCGGCGGCACCTCGCCCGGCGGCGCCATGCCGGGCATGCCGTGCATTGAATGATCCTGGGCAAAGGCGGGCGCGGCAGCGAAAAGGGCGATCGCGCTCACCAGCGGCGTGAGGATGCGGGTCATTACGCGTCTCCCTTCGGACGGACGCTCACGACCCGCATCATCCCGGCATGCATGTGGTAGAGGAGATGACAGTGGAAGGCCCAGTCGCCGACCGCGTCGGCGGTGAAGTCCCAGGTCACCTTGCCGCCGGGCTGGACGATTACCGTATGCTTGCGTGGCGCATGATCGCCATGCCCCGTCACCAGCTCGAAAAAATGCCCGTGAATATGGATCGGATGCCCCATCATCGTGTCGTTGATGAGATTGACGCGCACCCGCTCGCCTTCGATGAAGGGGATCGGCTCGTGATGGTCCGACATTTTTTCGCCGTCGAACGACCACATGAACCGCTCCATGTTGCCGGTGAGGTGAATGTCGATGCTGCGGCTCGGCGCGCGCACGTCCGGATTGCGATCGAGCGCCATCAGGTCCCTGTAGACAAGCACCTTGTGGCCGACGTCGGCGAGGCCCTGGCCGGGCTCGCCGGTGCGGTCGACGGGCATCGGCGAGATGGTCTGGACGCTCGGGTCGCGCTTCACCTGCGGCGCGTTCGAGAAGTCTCGCATCTTCATCGACCCCATCGCGTGCCCGCCATGGTCCATGCCCGCCATCTGGCCATCGGCGCCCATCGCGCCGTGGTCCATCCCGCTCATCGCGGAATGATCCATCCCCGAATGATCCATGCCTGCCATGGCGCTATTGTCCATGGTCGCCATCGCTGCCGCCGCGCCGGTCGCGAGGCGCGCGGACGCGTTCTTCTCGGCCGTCGGATCGACGCCCCGCATAGCGCCGCCCGACATGTCCATGCCTTCCATGCCCGGCATCGAGGACATGTCCATGCCCATGTCCTTCATGTCGGCGAGCGGCCGTTTGCGTAAGGGGGGAACCTCGCCGGCCATGCCGGCGCGCGGCGCGAGCGTGGCACGCGCCATGCCCGAGCGGTCGATCGCCTCGCCGACAAGGGTGTAGGCCTTGTCATCGCCTGGGCTGACAACGACGTCGTAGGTCTCGGCAACACCAACCTGGAACTCGTCGACGGTGACCGGCACCACATTCTGCCCGTCGGCCTGGACGATGGTCAGCGGCAGGCCGGGGATGCGGACGTTGAAGGTGGTCATCGCCGACGCATTGATGACCCGCAGCCGCACCCGTTCGCCCGGGGTGAAGAGCGCGGTCCAGTTGTCCATCGGACCATGGCCGTTGACGAGATAGGTGTAGGTGGATCCGGTCACATCGGAGATGTCGGCCGGGTCCATCCGCATCTGGCCCCAGTCGAGCCGGTCCTTGAGCGGCTGATCCTTGCCCGACAGGAGCCCGGCCAGGGTCTGGCGCTGGAAATTGAAATGGCCGGGGTTGACCTTGAGGCGCCGGAAGATCGCCTGCGGCGAGAGCGCGCTGTGATCGGCGAGCACGATGACATGCTCGCGGTCATAGGCGACCGGATCGGCACCGGCGGGATCGATGATGATCGGGCCGTAATGGCCTTCCTGTTCCTGCAGGCCTGAATGGCTGTGGTACCAGTAGGTGCCGCTTTGCACGACGGAGAACTGGTAGAGGTAGTTCGAGCCCGGCTTGATGCCCGGAAAAGACACGCCCGGCACACCGTCCATATTGGCCGGCAGGATCAGCCCGTGCCAGTGGATCGAGCTGTCCTCCTCCAGCTGATTGATGACGTTGAGCCGCACGCGCTGGCCCTCGCGCAGCCGGATCAGCGGGGCGGGGACCGTGCCGTTGAGGCCGATTGCCCGGAACTTGCGCCCGTCGATGGTCATCGACTGCCGGGCGATGGTGAGCGTAATGTCTTCGCCCGACACGGTCGGCAGCGTCGGTCGCATCCCCGGCGAGATCGTCTGCGCCCAGGCCGGCAGCCAGGCTGACAATGCTGCGCCGCCGCCGGCGAGGGCCGCGCCGCGGAGGAACTGGCGGCGGTCGAGAGCAGAAATCATTCGGTTGTCTCAGCTTTAAGAAAGAGGGCGTACCTATTGGGAATACGCAGCATGGCCTCATCCCCCTCAAACTTTCTTTAATATTTCCGAAAGGCGTGCCCTAGCTCGATAGAGGCGCGTTTCGACCGCCTTCTGGCTGATCCCGAGAATTTCGGCGGTTTCAGCTTCCGATTTCTCGTCGATCGTACGCAAAATAAGCGTGTCCTTGAGGGAAGACGGCAGGGCAGCAATCGCTTTCATTGCTTGCGCGAGCTGCTGTTCGGCCCCGATCGCCTGATCGGGCAGCGGTGCGTCGTCGGCGACGCCGTCCGCCTCGCCGAGCGGTAGGGCTAGGGCAAAGAAATTTCGAACCGCTCGCCGACGCCGCCAGTCATGGCATTTGTTGATGACAATCCGGGACATCCAGACCTGGAAGGGTCGGGTTACGTCATAGCGGTTGAGTGCGGCAAAGGCCGCGACGAAGCTCGCCTGGGTGACATCCAATGCCTCATCCATAGATCCGACATGGCTGCGCACGAGCCGGTGAACCCAACCTTGATGCCGGCGGACCAGCTCGCCATAGGCCGCTTGCCGGCCTCCAAGCGCCAGAGCCGCGAGCTCCCCGTCCGAGCAGTCGGGGAGGCACGCGGTCATTCGGATTTGGCCGTCAGCGCTTTCACCACGGCGTCGTCGAATTTGTCCGTCTGATCCGGGCGCAGCACGGCCCGCATCGCGAAGATATGCTCAAGTGTTTCTTTCTGCAGCGCGCCCATGGCCTGGTGCGAGCGATCCACCGCAGTTGCGACTTGCGGGCCATAGCCATGCTCCGCTTCGATCGCTTCCGCGAGACGCGCATTGTCGGCGCGCAATTCGGCCTCCAGCGCTTGACGCCGGATCGCGTAGTTCTTCTCGATTGTCTCGAGTCGGCTGTGTTGCGCTGAATTCAGCTTCAGATCGCGATGGAGCAGCTCGTGCAGCTCATTTTCGACCGGGCGCACTGGAACCACATAGACGCGGCCAATGACAACGCCAGCGATCGCCGCGGCGAAGGTCACCAGGACGAGGAGCAGGAGCCGGCGGCGGTCGCGCATCACTGCGAGCTCAGCAGCGTCGAGGGCGCAAGCGCGAGCCGAGCATCGAAGGGCGATAGCGGTTTGGCATCAGCAGACCGTGTCGGAACTGCCGAGCCGGCAATTCCGATGAACAGCGCGGTTGCGGCCGCGATGCCGAACGTCATAGCGCCAAGGCTTGGTATGGCCCGGATGCGCGCTATTTCCGCCATGACCCGGCTTTCCAGGCCGCCGAGCCTGGGATCGAGAGGCGCATCGCGCAACCGCGAGAGCAGGTGGTCAAGTTCATCCATGGTGCTTCTCCGTCTTCATCCTTCAATACGCACGATGGTCCAGGAACCCTTGCTGTAGATTGAAAAGAATAATTGCGAGGGGTGGGGGCTCGGGCTGCGTATTGTCTCATGGGATCTACAGGAGAATGTTCCAATGCGTTTCTTTTCGCCTCTCGCAGTTATCGCCGCCGTCGGCCTGAGTGTTTCTGCTCCGGCCTACGCGCATCCCAAGCTTGTGTCCTCGACGCCCGCCGCGAACGCCAGCGTCTCGGCGCCTTCGCGTATCACGCTCACCTTCAGTGAAGGTCTGATGCCGAAGCTGTCGGGCGCCGAGATCGTGATGACCGGCATGCCCGGCATGCCCAACCACCGCATGGCGGTAACCGGCTTCAAGACGTCCGTCGAAGGCGACAAGACGCTCGTGCTGACGCTCGCCAAGCCGCTCATGGCGGGCAGCTATCAGGTCGCCTGGCACGTCGTCTCGACCGACACGCACCGCATCCAGGGCAATCTCGCCTTTACCGTCAAGTGACGCCATGAACGACGTGGCACTCGTCGCCGTCCGCTGGGCGCTCTACGTCGATCTCGGCCTGTTGTTCGGCCTGCCGCTGTTCGCGCTCTATGCGCCCGGCGGCGGCCGGATGGTACAGCGGCATCTGCCGATGGTAGCAATGGTGGCCGGTCTCGCCTGTCTCGCCCTCCTGCTGTCGGCGCTGGGGTTCGCGTTGCAGGCAGCGGCCATGACCGGGCTGCCGCTCACCCAGCCTGATCTTTCCATGGTCGCAGAGCTGTTCAACGGCACGTCCATGGGAACGGCGCTGAAGGCGCGCCTCGTCGCGCTCCTCGTTCTTCTGCTCTCCATCCCCTTCTATCGCCGGCAATCCCGTCCTGCCTTCATCGCCTCCACTCTGGCAGGCGCGGTCGCACTCGCGACCCTCGCCTGGAGCGGGCATGGCGCGGCCGGCGAAGGCGAGGCGGGCTGGCTGCAACTGGGGGCCGATCTCATCCATCTGCTCGCCGCGGGCGCCTGGGTCGGCGCGCTTGCCGCATTCCTTGCGCTGGTTCTTACCAGGCTCGCAACCGATGATCTCGCCACTGAAGACATGGACCGGGTCATGCTCGCCGAGGAAGCGCTGCGGGGCTTCTCCCTCGTCGGCACGATCATCGTCGCCCTGCTGATCCTGACCGGGACGGTGAACGGCTGGTTCCTGGTCGGCCCGGGCAACATCGCGTCTCTCGGGCAGTCGACCTACGGCCTGCTGCTCATCGCCAAGCTGCTGCTCTTCGCCGGCATGCTGGGCCTGGCCGCGCTCAACCGTTATCGCCTGACCCCGGCACTTGCGCAGGCGATCGAGGAAGAGGACGCGCCACGGGCGCAGGCGCTGCTGCGCGCGAGCCTCGTCGTCGAAGGCGGTCTTGCGATCGTCATTCTCGGGCTGGTCGCCTGGCTGGGGACACTGTCGCCACCCATGTCGATGTAGTTTATCGTTTCGAACGCCTCGCGTTGGGAGAAGCCAATGCAATCCTACACCCCGCCGCTCGGGACCGGATCGACGAAAGACTATGATCGCGCGATCCGCCTGTGGACGCGGGAGAAGCGGTGGCGTGCCGCCATGCTCGCCGCCCTGGCGCCCAAAGCCGGTGAGACGGTCGTCGACGTCGGCTGTGGCACCGGCAGCTTCGCGCTGATGCTCAAGCAAGCCGAGCCCAGGACGCAGGTGATCGGTCTCGATCCCGATGCCGAGGCGCTCGACATCGCGCGGCACAAGGCCGCTGTGCGGCGGGCCGATATCGACTGGCGTCAGGGATTTGCCAGGGACGTGGCCCCGGGTACCGCCGACGCTGTCGTGTCGAGTCTCGTGCTGCATCAGATGCCGGTCAGGGAGAAGGCGGCAACCCTGCGCGCCATGTTCGCCATGCTGCGCCCGGGTGGGCGCCTGGTGATCGCCGATTATGGCCGCCAGCAGGGTTTCATGCGGCTTGCCTTCCGCCTGACCGTGCAGCGGCTCGATGGCATCGATGATACCCGGCCCAATGCCGACGGCGTGCTCCCCGGCCTGATCGCGGCGGCCGGCTTCAGGCATGTGGCCGAGACGTTTCGGCTTTTGACCATCACCGGCGCGATCGACTTGTTTACGGCGCATCGACCGGCGCAGGACCACGGCCTTACGGTTGCCAATGACCTTGGCTGATGGCGGCCAGGCGAACGGGCCCGCCGATTTGTCCGCTTAGGCGATTACGTATTGACCCTGACACGGTGTCAGACCCTAGATCGTCAGGCGTCGAAAGGAGCAAGGCGATGAACGAGACACATGGAGCGGCGCATGGCGGCGGTTGCTGCGGCAGCCACGGCGCTGCGAAACCAGCGGCTGGCGTCAAGGACCCGGTCTGCGGCATGACCGTCGATCCTGCGATCACTGCGCACCATGCCGAGCATGGCGGTGAAAGCTATCATTTCTGCAGCGCGGGCTGCCGGGCAAAATTCATCGCCGATCCCGAGCGCTATCTCGGCCCGCCGGCACCGCCAGTCGCGGTGCCAGAAGGCACGATCTGGACCTGCCCTATGCATCCCGAGATTCGGCAGGACCATCCCGGGTCCTGTCCGATCTGCGGCATGGCGCTCGAGCCCGCGACCGTGACTGCCGACAGCGGCCCCAGCCATGAGCTGGTCGATTTCACACGGCGCTTCCGGGTCGGCCTGATGCTGGCCCTCCCGGTGCTGATCCTCGAGATGGGCGCGCATCTCTTTCCCGCGATCCATCGCCTCGTGCCGATGTCGATCTCGGTATGGATCCAGTTCGTGCTGGCGACACCCGTCGTGCTCTGGGCGGGCTGGCCCTTCTTCGAGCGTGGCTGGGCCTCGCTCAAGACCCGCAACCTCAACATGTTCACCCTGATCGCGATGGGGACCGGGGTCGCCTGGATCTACAGCGTCGTCGCGACGCTCGCGCCCCAGCTGTTCCCGCCCGCCTTCCGCGGAGAGGACGGCATGGTTGCCGTCTATTTCGAGGCGGCCGCGGTGATCACTGTCCTCGTGCTGCTCGGCCAGATGCTCGAACTGCGCGCGCGCGAGCGGACCTCGGGCGCGATCAAGGCGCTGCTTAACCTTGCGCCAAAGACCGCGCGCCGGATCGGTTCCGATGGCAGTGAAGAGGAAATCAGCCTCGATCTCGTTGCGGTCGGCGACCGCCTGCGTGTGCGTCCCGGCGAGAAGGTGCCGGTCGATGGCGTGGTCGAGGACGGCCGTTCCTCGCTCGACGAGTCGATGGTCACCGGTGAGTCCATGCCCGTCACCAAGGCCAAGGCCGACACGGTGATCGGCGGCACGCTCAACCAGACCGGCGCGCTCGTTATCGTCGCCGACAAGGTTGGCCGGGACACCATGCTGGCGCGCATCGTCCAGATGGTCGCCGAGGCGCAGCGCTCGCGCGCGCCGATCCAGCGCATGGCCGATCAGGTGTCGGGCTGGTTCGTGCCCGTGGTCATCGCGGTCGCGGTGGTCGCGTTCATCGCCTGGGGCATCTGGGGCCCCGAGCCGCGCTTCGCCTACGGGCTGGTTGCGGCGGTCGCCGTGCTGATCATCGCCTGTCCCTGCGCACTGGGTCTCGCCACGCCGATGTCGATCATGGTCGGGGTTGGCCGCGGCGCCGGGCTCGGCGTCCTCATCAAGAATGCCGAAGCGCTCGAGCATATGGAAAAAGTCGACACGCTCGTCGTCGACAAGACCGGCACGCTGACCGAAGGCCGGCCTGCCGTCACCCAGATCGTGCCGGCGCCCGGCTTCGACGAAGCCGAACTGCTGCGGCTTGCCGCCTCGGTCGAGCGGGCCTCCGAGCATCCGCTCGCGCTGGCGATCGTCGAGGCCGCCAAGGATCGCGGCATCCCCACGAGCGACGTCACCGACTTCGATTCCCCCACCGGACGCGGCGCGCTCGGCACCGTCGACGGCCGCCGGATCGTGCTCGGTAATGCGCGGTTCCTCTCGGAAGAGGGCATAGCAACCGACGCGCTGGCGGAGCAGGCCGACGCCCTGCGCCGGGATGGCGCCACCGCGATCTTCATCGGCGTCGACGGCACCGTCGGCGGCGCCTTTGCAATCGCCGATCCCGTGAAGCAGACGACGCCGGAGGCCCTGGCCGCACTCAAGGCCGAAGGCATTCGCGTGGTGATGTTGACCGGCGACAACCGCACCACAGCAGAGGCGGTGGCAAGGCGGCTCGGCATTGACGATGTCGAAGCCGAGGTACTGCCCGACCAGAAGAGTGCCGTCGTCGCGCGGTTGAAAAGCGAGGGGCGCGTGGTGGCGATGGCCGGCGACGGGGTCAACGACGCCCCCGCACTGGCTGCCGCCGATGTCGGTATTGCCATGGGCTCGGGCACCGACGTCGCGATCGAGAGCGCGGGCGTGACGCTGCTCAAGGGCGATCTCATGGGCATCGTGCGGGCACGGCGGCTGAGCCAGGCGACCATGTCCAACATCCGCCAGAACCTGGTCTTCGCCTTCATCTACAATGTCGCCGGGGTGCCGGTGGCGGCGGGCGCGCTCTATCCGCTGTTCGGCATCCTGCTCTCGCCGATCATCGCGGCCGCCGCCATGGCGCTCTCCTCGGTCAGCGTGGTCACCAACGCGCTGCGCCTCAACCGGAAAGCGCTGTGAACATCGGGGAGGCGTCGAAGCAAAGCGGGGTCTCGGAGCGGATGATCCGCCATTATGAGAAGATCGGCCTCATCCCGGCGCCGCCGCGCCGGGGAGCGGGTTATCGCGACTATGGCGAGAGTGACCTCCATCGCCTGCGGTTCATCGCCAATGCCCGCGATCTCGGTTTTCCGATCGAGGAGATCCGGACCCTGCTCGGCCTGTGGGCCGACACGGGCCGCAGCAGCGCCGATGTAAAGCGGGTCGCGTTGGCGCGGGCGGAGGAATTGCAGCGCAAGGCCGAAGCGCTGACGACCCTGCGCGAGACCCTCGTCGATCTCGCCGAGCGCTGTCATGGCGACGAGCGGCCAGATTGTCCCATCATCGCCGAACTGAGTCTCGACAGAAAATGTTAGCGCCGGCCGCCTCTCGGACCAGACCCGCTCTGGCGGCCGGGGTGCTGATCGCACTTGGCATTCTCACGACGGGCCTCGCGATATATTTCCTCGCAGTCCGCCCGCCACTGCTGGCGGAGGATCTTCGCCATATCGGCGGCAACCCGCAGACCCTTTCGCCGGTATTGCGGGACTGGTTCGGCGGGATAGCTGGCTCGCCCGTGCGACCGCACTGAGCCTCCTGATCGTATTTGGCCGCTTTTCATACAGCAATGTCGTGCTGAGCTCTGACTTCTGGGGCTGGCATATGCGAGGCAATCCCTCCGTAGGACTACGGAGTGCGCAGAGGCTTCCTGCGCTTCAGGGCTTGTTGCACCGCAGCAGGAGCGAAAATGTGCAGAGTCGAAGCAATATCCCTGACCCGTTGGACGGTCTGGCCACGACGCTGGATCGGTCGAGCTTCGCCGCCATCGCGCAGCTGACTTCAGGCCAGTCGCCCGCCACTTTGGCGCAGTCTTTTTCCGACTGGTGGACGCACATTCTCTGCTCGCCAGGCAGGCAGCTGCAGCTCGCCGCCAAGGGCGGGCGCAAGCTGATGCGGCTCGCCGACTATGCCATGCGCAGCGCATCCGGCAGCGATCCCGAGCCGGCGATCGATCCGCTGCCCCAGGATCGGCGCTTCGCCGACGCAGCCTGGAAGCGCCATCCGTTCGACCTGATCGAGCAGGCCTTCCTGCTCCAGCAGCAATGGTGGCATGCCGCGACGACCGGCGTGAGCGGCGTCACCGGGCACCACGAAGCGATCGTCGAGTTCGCGACCCGCCAGATGCTCGACATGGTGTCCCCGACCAATTTCATCCCGACCAACCCCGTGCTCCAGCAGCGCATCCTCGAAACCGGAGGACAATGCCTTGTCGAGGGTGCGCGATTTTTTTGCGACGACCTGGAACGCCTGGTACGCGGGGAGCCCGCAGCGGGCACGGAGGCCTATCGGGTCGGCGAGAAGGTCGCAGCCACGGCTGGCAAGGTCGTGTTTCGCAACAGGGTCATGGAACTGATCCAATATGCGCCCGCAACCGAGACGGTGCGTCCGGAGCCGATATTGATCGTGCCGGCATGGATCATGAAATATTACATCCTCGACCTGTCGCCGGAAAATTCGCTCATCCGCTGGCTGGTAGGGCAGGGCTACACCGTGTTCTGCATCTCCTGGCACAATCCCGACAGCGCCGACCGCGATCTCGACATGGAGGATTATCGCCTGCTTGGGCCGATGGCCGCCGTTGATGTCATCCAGGCGATTACCGGCACCGAGAAGATCCACGCGGCCGGCTATTGTATCGGCGGCACGCTGCTCGCCATCACCGCGGCCGCGATGGCGCGCGATGAAGATGAGCGTCTGGCGAGCGTCACGCTGTTCGCCGCCCAGACCGAGTTCAGCGAGCCGGGCGAACTTGGTCTGTTCATCGACGAGGCGGAGATCAACCTGATCGATGCGATGATGTGGGCGCGCGGCTTTCTCGACAGCAGCCATATGGGCGGCGCCTTCCAGATGCTGCGGTCCAACGATCTGCTCTGGTCGCGCATCCTCTCGACCTATCTCATGGGCGAGCGCGAGCCGATGACCGACCTCATGGCATGGAACGCCGACGGCACCCGCATGCCCTATGCCATGCACGCGCAATATCTTCGGCGCCTGTTCCTCGACAATGACCTGTCCGAAGGGCGCTACGAGGCCGGCGGCCACCCGGTCTCGCTCTCGGGGCTGCGCATGCCGATCTTCATGGTGGGCACGGAAACCGACCATGTCGCGCCGTGGCGCTCGACCCACAAGCTCCACATGCTGACGGGCGCGGAGATCCGCTTCGTGCTGACGAGCGGTGGCCACAATGCCGGGATCGTCTCCGAGCCCGGGCATCCTCATCGCCATTATCGCATCGCGACACGGATGCAGGATGGCCCGGCGCCAGGTCCCGATGCCTGGCTGGAGCGGGCCGAGGTGCGCGAAGGGTCGTGGTGGCCGGAATGGAGTTCATGGCTTGGATCGCACTCGGGCGAGGCGGCGGCCCCACCGGCGATGGGCGCGCCCGAACGGAACTATCCGCCGCTCGGTGATGCCCCCGGGCGCTACGTGCTGGAGCGCTGAGCCATGGCCGCCGCCAACCTCATCGAGAACCGCACGTTCGACGAGATCGCCGTCGGCGATACGGCCAGCCTCACCCGCACGCTGTCCGCCGACGACATCCAGCTCTTCGCGGCGGTGTCAGGCGACGTGAATCCGGCGCATCTCGACCCTGTCTATGCCGAAACGGACATGTTCCACAGGGTCATCGCTCATGGCATGTGGGGCGCGGGGCTCATCTCGGCGATCCTGGGAACCGAGCTGCCAGGGCCCGGTGCGATCTATCTCGGCCAATCGCTTCGCTTCACCCGCCCGGTGGGCGTCGGCGACACCATCACGGCCTGCGTCACCGTCGCGCAGAAGCGCGCCGAGCATCATGTCATCGTTCTCGACTGCACCTGTGTGAACCAGAAGGGCGAGACCGTCATCAGCGGCCAGGCCGAGGTCAAGGCGCCCACCGAGAAAGTCAGCCGGCCCCGCATGCCGCTTCCCGACGTGCGGATCGCCAGCCACGACCGCTTCCGCCAGTTGATGGCGCGCGCCAAGGACGGATCTGCGTGCGTCACGGCCGTGGTCCATCCGTGCAGCGCCGACGCCATGCGCGCAGTGGCTGAGGCCGCCGACGCCGGCATCGTCGTTCCGATTCTCATCGGCCCTGCGGCGCGTATGACGAATGCGGCGAAGGACGCCGGTGTCGATATTGCGGCCTTCCGGGTGATCGACGTCCCGCACAGCCACGCCGCCGCCGCCGAAGCCGTCGCGCGCGTGCGGGCCGGCGAAGCCGCGCTGCTGATGAAGGGCTCGCTTCATACTGACGAGCTCATGGGCGCGGTCGTATCGTCCGACACGGGCCTTCGGACCGAACGCAGGATCAGCCACGCCTATGTGATGGACGTGCCCGGCTATCCGCGCCCGCTCATCATCACCGACGCCGCGATCAACATCGAGCCGACGCTTGAGGACAAGGCCGACATCGCGCGCAACGCGATCGACCTTGCCCATGTGATCGGGATCGAACAGCCCAGGGTCGCGATCCTCGCCGCCGTCGAAACGGTCAATCCGAAAATGCGCACCACATTGGATGCCGCGGCGCTCTGCAAGATGGCGGACCGGGGCCAGATCGAAGGCGCGCTGCTCGATGGCCCGCTCGCCCTCGATAATGCGATCAGCGAGGCGGCCGTGCGCGAGAAAAGTATCGTCTCGCCGGTCGCCGGCCAGGCGGACATCCTGCTGGTGCCCGATCTGGAGGCCGGCAACATGCTCGCAAAGCAGCTGACCTTCCTGGGCGGCGCCGATGCCGCAGGCGTGGTGCTCGGCGCGCGCGCTCCGATCATCCTCACCAGCCGGGCAGACAGCGTGCGCACGCGCCTCGCCTCCTGCGCGCTCGCGGTGCTGCTGGCGCGGGCTGCGACCAAGGCGGCTCCCGGCGTTGCGGGACAGCGCCGCGATGGCTGAAATCCTGTGCCTCAACGCCGGTTCGTCGAGCCTTAAGTTCGCGCTCTACGCCGAGCCGGGCACTGATGAGCCCTCTTTGCTGGCGAGCGGCAAGATCGAGAATATCGGCCTTGAGCCGCACCTGATCGCGCGCGATGCGAAGGGGGATGTCCTTGCCGAGCGGCGCTGGACGAAAGACGGCACGATCACGCACGAGACGCTGCTCGAGGATTTGCTGCGGGAGATCGAAGCCTCGGTCGGCGACGATCTGATCGCGGTCGGCCATCGGATCGTTCATGGCGGCACCGACTATTCAGCGCCGGCGCGGGTCGACGCGCCACTCCTCGCCGCGCTCGAGGCGCTTTGCCCACTGGCGCCATTGCATCAGCCCCATAATCTCGCCGCGGTCCGCGCCGTCTCCAGGCTGCGCCCCGCTGTGCTGCAAGTCGCCTGCTTCGACACCGGCTTCCATCATGGCCAGCCCCCGATCGCGACGCGCCTCGCGCTGCCGCGCGCGCTTGGCGAAGAGGGCATGCGGCGCTACGGTTTTCACGGCATCTCCTACGAATATATCGCGCGGCAGCTGCGTTCGATCGATCCCGATACAGGCGGTGGCCGCACGATCGCCGCGCATCTCGGCAACGGGGCCAGCCTTTGCGCGATGGCCGGGGGGCGCAGCATCGACACGACGATGGGGTTCACCGCGCTCGACGGGCTGGTGATGGGTACGCGCTGCGGCGCGCTCGACCCGGGCGCGGTGCTCTATCTTTTCCAGCAGAGGGGCATGACGGCGCGTGAAGTCGAGCATCTCCTCTACAGTGAGTCCGGCCTTTTGGGCGTGTCCGGCGTCTCCAGCGACATGCGCGCGCTTCTCGGCAGCGAAACGCCCGCCGCTGGGGAAGCGATCGAGCTCTTCGTCTGGCAGATCGCGCGCCAGGCCGGCGCTCTCGCGTCCTCGCTCGGGGGTCTCGACACATTCGTGTTCACTGCCGGGATCGGCGAGAATTCGCCTGAAATTCGCGCCCGCGTCGCCGGTCGGCTCGGCTGGCTCGGCGTGGACCTCGACGCGGACGCGAACCTCCGAGGAGATGCAGTCATCAGCGCGCCGTCCAGCCGTGTCGCCGTCCGCGTCATCCCGACCGATGAGGAAAGGATGATCGCTATCCACGCCGCCGATCTGCTGCGTGAGGAGCCGAAAGCATGAAACCTCTCGTCGATCTTACTGGCAAGCGCGGCCTGGTGATCGGTATCGCCAACGCGCATAGCATCGCGGCGGGTTGCGCCCAGGCCTTTCACGACTGTGGGGCGAGACTGGCGGCGACCTATCTCAACGGAAAGGCCGAGCCGTTCGTGGCGCCCGTCGCGGAGACCCTGGGAGTCGAATGGCTCGCCGCGTGCGATGTCCGGGTGCCGGGCGAAGTGGAGGCCCTGTTCGAGCGGGTGAAGTCCGAATGGGGCGGCCTCGATTTCCTGCTTCACTCGATCGCTTTCGCGCCGAAGGAGGATTTGCACGGCCGCGTCGTCGACAGCTCGGCCGAAGGCTTCGCGCTGGCGATGGACGTCTCGTGCCACAGCTTCCTGCGCATGGCGCGTCTCGCCGAGCCGCTGATGTCGGATGGCGGCTGCCTGCTGTGCGTCACCTTCTACGGGTCGGAGCGGGTGGTCGAGCACTACAACCTGATGGGGCCGGTCAAAGCGGCCCTCGAAAGCGCGACCCGCTATGTCGCGGCTGAGCTTGGCCCCAAGGGCATTCGCGCCCATGCGATCTCGCCAGGCCCGATCGCGACCCGCGCTGCCAGCGGCATCGACCGCTTCGACGAGCTGCTCGAACGGGCCGCGGCGACGGTCCCGCAGCACCAGCTCGTGACCATCGAGGATGTCGGAGGGCTCGCCGCCTTTCTGGTGAGCGATGCCGGCCGCCATATCACCGGCACGATCATTCCGGTCGATGGCGGTCAGCACCTGCTCGGCTAGGGCGGCTCGCCGCGATCGGGGGCTATCCTATTTGTCGCTGGTGGCCTGCTTCTCGCCGTCGCCCGGGCTTTTCTGCCCGAACCATGGTCCGACAATGGCAGCAAAGGCATCCAGCGCCCCGGGAGCCGTCGGAGCGCTCGCGACGGCCTGCCAGGCCTGCTGCCATTCCTCGAACGCCGATCTTGTGCCGGCAATCATATGCTCGCGGACCGTGGCCATGTCCTCGAACAGTGCCCGCGGTCCGGCCGGGCTGACCGCGCCGGCGTCCGACGTCTTGTCCGTCGCGCCCGCAATCGAGGCACGCGCCTCTTCGGCGAAGCGGCCGGCGGCGCGGTTGCCGACCTCGAGCGACTCTTCGCCACCTTTCCGGGCGACTTCGGCGAGCTTCAGCATCAGGCCGACATTCGCTTTGGCGAGCGCGGCGAGTTGATCAACGGGATAGGGCATGAAACGGTGAACCTTTCTCTTCGCGTTTGAGCTCTGGCATATCGGGCATAGCGCCCTGGCCTGAGGCCCATCGCGTCGCGCCGCCGTTATTCGGCGAGGCTGAATCAGAGAGAATCGGTAACTCTACGTATGCCGAATCTGCGGCTTGCCTGCGACGCTCAGCCAATGCACTTTTGGCTTGTCGTCCATGTCGTGCCCGCGGGCAGCGACTTCTACCCGTCCCGTCATGATCGCGGCACGGTCGGGCATGATTATGGTCTGACCCGGCAACCGGCATGGGCGTGATACCGTCCATAGCCAGGCTCGGCCGGATTGCGGCGCTGCGCGGTCCCGTCCTCGACGTCGAGTTCGACGAAGGGCCGCTGCCCGCGGTCAATGAAGCGCTGCGCGTCGATGCATCGTCAGGCCCGCTGGTCGCGGAAGTGCAGAGCCATATCGATGACCGCACCGTCCGCGCCGTCGCGCTTCAGCCGACCTCCGGTCTCGCTCGTAATGTCGGCGTGACGGCCTTGGGCGCCCCCATCGCGGTCCCGGTCGGAGACAAGGTTCTGGGGCGGCTCCTTACGCCGACCGGGCAGGTGGGTGACGGCGGCGCGCCGCTTGGGCCGGATGTTCCATTGAGGCCCATTCACCGCGCACCCCCGCCGCTCGAAGACCAGAACGCGGCGACGGCGATGTTCGAGACTGGCATCAAGGTCATCGATCTGCTCGCGCCGCTCGCCCAGGGTGGCAAGGCGGCGATGTTCGGGGGCGCGGGGGTGGGGAAGACCGTGCTGGTGATGGAACTCATCAACGCGATGGTCGCGCGCTATGAAGGTGTTTCCGTCTTTGCCGGCATCGGAGAGCGATCGCGCGAGGGCCATGAGCTGCTCACGGACATGCGCGGCTCGGGCGTGATCGACAAGACCGTGCTCGTTTTCGGGCAGATGAACGAGCCGCCGGGCGCGCGCTGGCGGGTAGGGCTGACCGCGCTCACCATCGCCGAATATTTCCGCGACGAGCAGAAGCGCAATGTCCTGCTGCTCATGGATAATGTGTTCCGCTTCGTCCAGGCCGGCAGCGAAGTCTCCGGCCTGCTCGGACGCATGCCTTCACGCGTCGGCTACCAGCCGACGCTGGCCAGCGAAGTGGCCGCGCTGCAGGAGCGCATCGCCTCGGTGCATGGAGCGGCGGTGACCGCGATCGAGGCGGTCTATGTGCCCGCCGACGATTTCACCGACCCTGCGGTCACCGCCATCTCCGCCCATCTCGACAGTTCCATTCTGCTCTCGCGCGCCATGGCGGCCGAAGGCATCTATCCCGCGGTCGATCCCCTGGGATCCTCGTCGATCCTGCTCGATCCGCAGGTCGTGGGCGATCATCATTACGCGCTCGCCCAGCAGGTCCGGGAGACGATCGCGCATTATCGCGAGCTCCAGGACATCATCTCGCTGCTCGGTATCGAGGAGCTGGGCCGCGAGGATCGGCTGATCGTCGGCAGGGCGCGGCGGCTGCAGCGCTTCCTGACCCAGCCCTTCATGGTGACCCAGGCCTTCACCGGGCAAGCCGGCCGTTCTGTGGGGCTGGCCGATACGCTGAAGGGCGTCGCGGCCATCCTGGCCGGCGCGACCGACGACTGGCCCGAGAGCGCCTTCTACATGGTAGGCGATATTGAAGAGGCACGCTCTCGCGTGGGGCAGGGCGCATGAAGCTGCGGATCACCGATCCGACCGCGATCCTCGTCGACACGGACGTCAGGTCGGTTCGCGCCGAGGATGCCAGCGGCAGTTTCGGCATCCTGTCGGGCCACGCCGATTTCCTGACCGCGCTTGGCGTCTCGATCGTCTCCTGGCGGGGCGCCGATGGCGCTCCAGGCTATTGCGCGGTGCGCAACGGCATTCTGACCGTAAGCCACGGCACGGGGGTCGCGGTCGCGACGCGCGAAGGCCATGTCGGCGATGACCTCGGAACGCTCGAGCATGACGTGCTCGCGCGCTACCGCGAGCGCGACGAGGGCGAACGATCCGAACGGATCGCGTCGGCGAAGCTCAGGATGCAGGCGATCCGCCATATGGTCGAGGCCCTGCAGGGTGGTGGCCGGGAGCTTGGTCTGTGACCGCGGACAAGCCCGAGCAGCCGATCGTCGAAGCCATCCGGACCCGCGCGGAACGGCGGCGGCTTGCGCAGCGGCTTCCTTCCGTCGCCCGCAATCTCGGCCAGATCGGCGTGCTCGGCTGGCAGATCGTCCTGCCCGCGCTGGTCGGTCTCGCGATCGGCCGCTGGCTCGACCACCGGCTGGATAGCGGCATCTTCTGGACCGCGCCGCTCCTGCTCGTCGGGCTCGCCCTCGGCTGCTGGTCGGGCTGGCGCTGGATGCACCGGCAATGAGCCAGCTCTCCCCCATCCTGTTCCTGGCCCTCGGATTTGCGGTCGGCCTCGCCCATTTCGCGGCCATCGCCAGAGAAGCCGACCTCGTCACCCATGGCGGCCCGGCATCGCGCGCGATCCTGCTCAGGCTCGGGCGTCTCGCCGTCACTATTCTGGTTCTCGTCATCGCCA
Organism: Sphingobium soli; assembly: GCF_020782245.1. Taxonomy (GTDB): domain Bacteria; phylum Pseudomonadota; class Alphaproteobacteria; order Sphingomonadales; family Sphingomonadaceae; genus Sphingobium; species Sphingobium soli. The sequence continues at coordinate 16,356 of NZ_JAJGNP010000019.1, read as the reverse complement.
GCCGGCAAGGGTGGCCGGCGCTTCTTGCCGCAACAACCGGCTTCATGGGCGGGCGCCAGATCATGCTCCACCGGCTCGGAGGCGCCCGATGAAATTCGCGTCACCACTTGAAAGCCATGTGCTGTTCGCGATCGGTCCGGTGCCGATCAGCCAGCCGGTCGCCACGACCTGGGGCATCATGGCCTTCCTTACAATCGGAAGCTGGCTGCTGACCCGCCGCCTTGCGTTACGCCCAACCCGAGCCCAAGCGGCGCTCGAGCTGGTCGTCGAGACCGTCGCCGGCCAGATCCGCGAGACGATGGAGGCGGAACCGCAGCGTTATCTGCCGCTGATCGGCACGCTGTTCCTGTTCCTGCTGGTCGCCAACTGGTCGTCGCTGATCCCCGGCGTCGAGCCGCCGACCGCGACCCTCGAAACCGACGCGGCGCTGGCGCTGATCGTCTTCGGCGCGACGCTCTGGTTCGGCGTCCGCGCGCTCGGGCCCAGGGCCTATCTCGCGACCTTCGCGCGCCCCTCGATCCTGCTCGCCCCGCTCAATATCGTCGAGCTCTTCACCCGCAGCTTCTCGCTGATGGTGCGCCTGTTCGGCAACGTCATGAGCGGCGTCTTCATGATCGGCGTCGTGCTGAGCCTCGCCGGGCTGCTCGTCCCGATCCCGCTCATGGCGCTCGAAATGCTGACCGGCGCGGTCCAGGCCTACATTTTCGGCGCGCTCGCCATGGTCTTTATCGGGAGCGCTATCAGCGAGAACGGCGCCCGCCCGCCATCCAAACAGGAGTCCCCCGCATGAACTGGATCCATCTCGCCAGCATCCTCGGAGCCGCTTTCGCGATCTCGATCGGCGCAATCGCCCCGGCGCTCGGGCAGGGCAGGGCCGTCGCCGCCGCGATGGACGCGATCGCGCGCCAGCCCGAAGCCGCCAACACCGTCTCGCGCACGCTGTTCGTGGGCCTCGCGATGATCGAGACGATGGCGATCTACTGCCTCGTGATCGCGCTGCTGCTGCTCTTCGCCAACCCGTTCGCCTGACATGCGGATCGACTGGTGGACGCTCGCGCTGCAGGCGGTCAATGTCCTCATCCTCGTGTGGCTGCTCGGACGCTTCCTGTTCCGTCCGGTGATGGATGCCATCGCTGCCCGCCAGGCATCGGCCCAGGCGCTGCTCGACGAAGCGCGGGAGGCAAAGGACCGGGCACAGGCCGAAGCGCAGGCGCTCAAAACGCAGAATGACGGCTTCGTCGCGGATGCGGCGGCTCGCCGCGCCGAGATCCGGACCGAGGCCGAAGCGGAGCGCCAGCGCCTCCTCGCGCAGGCCAGGCTCGAGGCGGACGCCGTCGTCGAGCAAGGCCATGCGGCGATCGATGCCGAACGCGGGCGGGTGGCGGCGCAGTGGCGGGAAAAGGCAGCGAACCTCGCCGCCTCGATGGCAGGCACGTTGCTCGCTCGTCTCCCGCCCGAGCAGACGGTGCAGGCCATGGTCGACGCGCTCAAGGCGCGGCTCGGAGACCTTTCCGAGGCGGATCGCCGCAGCCTGGCGGCCGCCGGGCCCGTCACCGTCGCGACGCCCGCGCCGCTGACGGCCGATCTGCAGACGCAGGTAGCGCGCGCGCTTGGCGAAATCCTGCCGGATACCGCGACCCCGATCTTCGCAGTCGATCCAGATCTCATCGCCGGCGCGGAGCTTCGCACGCCCCACGCCGTCGTGCGCAACAGCTGGCGCGCCGATCTCGACGCCATGGTTGAGAGCCTCAATGAAGACGATCATGCCCGGATCGCCTGAAGACTGGCTGACGCAGGCCCAGAGCTGCATCACGCGCGCCAATCTCGGGCCGCGTGTCGATGCAATTGGCCGGGTGGAATCGATCGGCGACGGCGTTGCCATGGTCTCGGGCCTTCCGGACGCGCGCCTCGACGAATTGCTCTATTTCGCCCGGGGCCAGACCGGATTCGTCCACACGCTCGACCGGGACCGGATCGGCTGCGTGCTGCTCGACGATGCCGCCCAGGTGGAGGCAGGAGACACCGTAACCGGCTCGGGCGAGGTGGTGCGCGTGCCGGTTGGCGAGGCATTGCTTGGCCGAGTCGTCGATCCGCTCGGCCGTCCGCTCGATGGGGGCGCGCCGATCCGGGCCAGGCGCTTCGATCCTGTCGAACGGCCGGCGCCGGCGATCATCGAACGCGACCTCGTCGTCCAGCCGGTGCAGACCGGCACGCTCGCAATCGATGCGATGTTCGCCATCGGCCGGGGGCAGCGCGAACTCATTCTCGGCGACCGCGCCACAGGCAAGACGGCGCTCGCGGTCGACACGATCATCAACCAGCGCACCAGCGACATGATCTGCGTCTATGTCGCGATCGGCCAGAAAAGCTCGGCGGTCGCGCGCGTGGTCGACCAGGTGCGGCGGCATGGCGCGCCGGACCGCACCATCTTCGTCGTGGCGAGCCCCGCCGCGGCGCCGGGGCTGCAATGGATCGCGCCGTTCGCGGGCTTCACGATGGCCGAGTATTTTCGGGATGGTGGCGGCCATGCGGTGGTGGTGCTCGACGATCTCACCAAGCATGCCGCGACCCATCGCGAGATCGCCCTGCTGACCGGACAGCCGCCCGGGCGCGAGGCCTATCCCGGCGACGTCTTTTTCCTCCATTCCCGCCTGCTCGAACGTGCGGCGCGTCTCTCGACGGAGAAGGGGGGCGGTTCGCTCACGGCTCTGCCGATCGCGGAGACCGATGCCGGCAACGTCAGCGCCTATATCCCGACCAATCTGATCTCGATCACCGACGGTCAGATTATTCTCGACGCGAAGCTGTTCGCGCAGGGGCACAAGCCCGCCATCGATGTGGGCACGAGCGTGAGCCGGGTCGGCGGCAAGACGCAGCTTCGCGTCCTGCGCGACGCGAGCGGGACCATGCGCCTCGACTATGCGCAGTTCCTCGAGCTCGAGATGTTCACCCGCTTCGGCGAGCAGCCCGAGCCGCGTGTCCGCGCCCAGATCGAACGCGGCAAGCGCTTGCGCGCCTTGCTCGTGCAACCGCTGTCGAGTCCACTACGGGTCGTCGACCAGGTGGCGCTGGTCGTGGCGCTCGGCGAAGGGTTGCTCGATGGCATGGCGGTCTCGGAGATATCGTCGCTCCGCACGCGGCTGCCCGCCTGGATCGACGATCACGTCCCCGATCTATGCGCGCAGATCGAGCGGACTGGACAGATCGACACCGCGCAGCGGTCCGCTCTGATGACGACGGTGAAAGCGCTGATCGAAAGCCAGCCGGCCGGTTCTGCATCATGAGCGATCGCCTCGCCGAGATCGGCCAGCGGATCGAGACCGTCCGCCAGCTCGGTGCGGTGGTCAACGCCATGCAGGGCATCGCCGCGCAGCGGGCGCATCAGGCGCGCGCGCTGCTGCCTGCGGTGCGACGCTATGCGGAGACCGCCCGCACCGCCATTGGCCAGGCGCGCCGCCTTGACGAGCCACTGGCGCGTTTTCCGGCGCGGGCGGTCGGTGGTGCGAGAGGCGGCCTTATCCTGTTCGGTGCGGAGCAAGGCTTTGCCGGGGCCTTTCCGGAGCAGCTGCTCGACGGCGCCGCGGCCGACATGCAGGACAGGCATATTCTTCTGATTGGCGCGCGCACGGCCACGCTTGCGGCCGAGCGCGGTCTGCGCATCGCATGGAGCGCGAGCATGCCGAGCAAGGCCGATGCGCTGCCCGCACTCGCGACAAGCATCATCGACGCGCTGTACGACTATCTGGACGAGGTCGGCGCGGTGCCCATCACCATGGCTTATCCGGTCTGGAGCAGCGGCAAGGGCGTCTCGATCGTGCGCGCGAGCCTCCTGCCGCTCGACCTCGACACTTTCCCCGCGTCCACGGCGGATTTGCCGCCGCTCGTCAATATCAACGCGGCGGACCTTATCGGCGACCTGACCGCGGAATATGTCTTCGCCCACATCTGCGCGGCTGCGGTCGAGACGTTCGTCGCCGAGAATGAGGCACGGCTGCGCACCATGGCGACCGCCCGCAGCCACATCGATCGCAAGGGCGAGGCCCTGCGCCTCGAGGAGCGCCTCACGCGTCAGGATCAGATCACCAGTGAAGTCGTCGAACTGAGCGGCGGGCGACATCGGCGAGAATGAATGCAGGGCAGGCATTTCTGCTGTTCAGCAAGAAACCGCAGAACCGCCATTGTCGTCGGGATCAAGGATGGAGTTGAGCATGCACTATAGTAGCGGGAACTACGAAGCTTTCGTGCGGCCCCGCAAACCTGAGGGCGCTGACAGGAAGACGGCCTGGTTCGTCGGCTCGGGTCTTGCGGGACTGGCAGGCGCGGCGTTCCTGATCCGCGACGGCGGCGTCGCCGGCGAGCATATTACCATCCTTGAGGAGCTGCATGTTCCCGGCGGCGCGCTCGACGGCCTCGACGTCCCCGAAAAGGGGTTCGTCATCCGCGGAGGGCGCGAGATGGAGGAGCATTTCGAATGCCTCTGGGATCTCTATCGCTCGATCCCTTCGCTGGAGATCGAGGATGCGAGTGTGCTCGACGAATTCTACCGGCTCAACAAGGACGATCCCAATTTTTCGCTTCAACGCGTGACGCAGAACCAGGGCCAGGATGTGCCCGACAAGGCTTTGCTGACACTCGGCGGTCGCGCGCAAAAAGATCTGATCTCCGTCTTCCTCGCGACGCGGGAGGAGATGGAGAACAAGCGGATCAACGAAGTCTTCGGCGATGATTTCCTCAGGAGCAATTTCTGGCTCTACTGGCGCACCATGTTCGCCTTCGAGGAATGGCATTCCGCGCTCGAGATGAAGCTCTATCTGCATCGCTTCATCCACCATATCGGCAGTCTGGCGGATTTTTCCTCGCTCAAGTTCAACCGCTACAACCAATATGAATCGATGGTCCTGCCGTTGGTCAAATGGTTGCAGGATCGCGGTGTCAGATTTCGCTACGGCGTCGAGGTCACCGACGTCGATTTCGACATCCAGCCCGGCCGCAAGCAGGCGACCCGGATTGCCTGGATCGAAAACGGCGTCGAAGGCGGCGTCGATCTCGGCGCCGATGATCTCGTCTTCATCACCATCGGATCGCTGACCGAAAATTCCGACAATGGCGATCATCATACACCGGCCAGGCTGAATGAGGGGCCGGCGCCGGCCTGGGACCTGTGGCGCCGGATCGCGGCCAAGGACCCGGCCTTTGGTCGTCCCGACGTGTTCGGATCGCACATCCCGGAAACCAAATGGGCGTCGGCGACCATCACCACGCTCGACGCGCGCATTCCGGCGTACATTCGCAAGATCGCCAGGCGCGATCCGTTCAGCGGCACGGTGGTGACTGGCGGCATCGTCACGGTCAAGGACTCGAGCTGGCTGCTGAGCTGGACGGTCAGCCGGCAACCCCACTTCAGGAAACAGCCGAAGGACCAGATCGTCGCCTGGTTCTATGCCTTGTTCGTCGACCGGCCGGGCGACTATGTGAAGAAGCCGATGCAGGACTGCACGGGCGAGGAGATCACGCAGGAATGGCTTTATCATCTCGGCGTGCCGGTCGAGGACATCCCCGGCCTCGCCGCGACGGGGGCGAAGACCGTGCCGGTGATGATGCCCTACATCACCGCCTTCTTCATGCCGCGCCAGGCCGGCGACCGGCCGGACGTGGTGCCCGAGGGCGCGGTCAACTTCGCCTTTGTCGGCCAGTTTGCCGAGTCGAAGCAGCGTGATTGTATCTTCACGACGGAATATTCGGTGCGCACGCCGATGGAGGCCGTCTACACCCTGATGAAGGTCGAACGCGGCGTGCCGGAAGTGTTCAACTCAACCTATGATATCCGCACGCTTCTGGCCACAATCGGGCCGCTCAGGGATGGCAAAGGGATCGACATTCCCGGCCCGTCCTTCCTGCGCAAGCTGTTGATGAAGAAGCTTGAAGGCACAGAGATCGCCCAGCTGTTGGAAGAGTTTCATCTCCTTTCGCGATAGCAATCAAGCGCGACCCTTCGCCTGGGCTCACGAAAATTCCGCCAAAAGCTGATGAACAACGTCGATGCATCCCGGCAGGCACTATGTCCGCGCCATCAGGTGACACGCAGAGATTCAACCGCAGCAGCCCTGGCCGCCTTTACCTACAGCGGCCTTCCCATTCCAGCCGCAAAGGCGATCCGCAAGGTTTCGGCAAGGGTACGGACTCCAAGCTTGGACATGATGCTCGCGCGATGGACTTCGACCGTCCGTGAAGAAATGCCCAGATCATAGGCGATGGTCTTGTTCGGAAGGCCTTGCGCAAGGCCTTCGAGAACATCCCGTTCGCGCGGTGTCAGTAGATCGACCTGTCGGCATGCCTCGGCTTCTTCGAGAGCGCGCCCCTCGGCCGTGTCGATGCGCGCGAACGCTCGGTCTATCGCATCGAGCAGCAGCGCCCGTTCGATAGGTTTGGCCAGGAAATCGACAGCACCCGCCTTCATCGCTTGGACAGCAAGCGCAATGTCTCCGTTGCCGGTCAGCATCACGACTGGCATGCTTATATCCATCTGCGTCAGCGCTGCCTGAACCTGTAGACCGTTCATGTCCGGCATGTGCATGTCGAGAACGATGCTACCTCTTTCAGCTTCATCTGCAATTTTCAGAAAGTCGACTCCCGAGCCATAGGTCTCGACGGCAAATCCCGCTGTCCTTAATGTGAATCCTACAGCTTTCCTGATTGTTTCTTCGTCATCAATGACATGAACGACGCGCTTGCTCTCCATGGCCCCCCGGACGTGTTGGCATTGCTGCGCACCCCAGCGGGCACAGCTTCAAAGGGGAGACCTTCTACGGGTAGGGCCATGGTCCAAGGTCAAGGCCGAAATACCGCCGCATCACAACAGGCAAGGCAGGTGCTCGGCGAGAGGGGGGTAAGCGACCCGGCATCATGTGCCGAACTTTGCGAGATGACCGCTCTTGCGAACGGGGCGGCGCTCCCTCTGGTCTCCCGGCGGCAAGGCGCCGCAAGACGCTGCCGCCGGGAGTGGGCACGCCTCTTGGGGGATGAGCGCGCTGGTTGCTCCTAAGCTCGACGCGTCATGTTGTCATGGCAAGAAGCTGATAATCGCTATTCTGTGTCAGCAGCGCGCCGTAACGCCGATGTCCGGGGCGGATCGCAGCTCCGCTCGCGCGCCGCTACGGCACGGCGAATCCGATTCAGCACGAACCGGTGATCATAGGGTTTTGAGATCGAAGGCTGATCATCGCAGAGATCGCCCGCCTTCCGTGTCGCAGTTTCGATATTCCCGGCGAGGATGGCACCGATACCGGGTTGTTCCTGACGAACCAAGGATGCCAGGCCCGCGCCGCGCTCAGCGCGATCGAGCCAGCGCAGCGCTGCCATCACATCGTCGACCGGCACCGGGATGCTGGCGGGCGACGGAGGGCCGGTTGGCCCTCGACGGCGGAGCGATCGGACGCCCAGGATGCAAGGATGGCGGGCTTCACTTCGGGCTCAAGCTGCGGGTCCGAGCAACGATGAAGGGATCAAGGAAAGAGCGTGTGTGCGACATGACATATCCTCCTTTCCTGCCGCGACTTTCTCCGAAAGCGAAGTTCCCGGAAGATTGGTTCGGGCTCGTGTAGGGTCAATGGATGGGAATGCGCCCGGCGTTTGCCGGGCGTTCGTTTTCATCGTGCATTGAGCATTGAGTACTGAAGAACTGACGCGCAGCGCACCGTTCAAATTCCGTGACGAACGGCCTCCGCAATCGCCGGCATCACGTCGATATCATTAGAGGTATGCGCAACAGCGTTCGTGCTCACGATCCTCTCGACGAGCCCACCCAGGACTTGCGCTGCATCGCCGGCGAAAAGCGGATGCACGACCACGCAATCCGGTCGCGCGAACCCCATGCCGACCAGCTGGCGCGCCGCCTCGGCGAGGGTCCGGCCGGATGAGGCGATATCGTCGACCAGCACCGGCTGGCGATCGAGAAACGCTGGGGCATTCGGAATCGAGATGGTGACGTCACGGTCGCCGGACCGGATTTTCTCGCACACGAGAAACGGAGCATCGGCATCGGCCGCCACCTGCGAGACCCACTGTTCGCTTTCCAGGTCCGGACCGATGATCAGCGGACGAGCGACATTGCGCTTGATCCACGAGGCCAGAAGCCGCGCAGCATGAACAACCTGGGTCGGGATGCGGTAGATTTCCGACAACGCATGATAGCGGTGGAGATGCGGATCGACCGTCACCAGCCAGTCGAGATGGCGGGACAGGATCGCGGCAAAGGTTCGCGACGTCACCGCCTCGCCGGGATGGAAGCGAATGTCCTGGCGCATGTAAGCGAGGTAGGGGGCGACGAGCCCGATCCTGCGAGCGCCCAGATCGCGCGCGGTGTCGGCTGCGAACAGCAGCGGCAACAGCTTGGCGTCCGGATGATCGAGACTGCACAGCAGGATGACCTCGCGGTCGCTGATGTCGCTTACGACCCTGAGATAGGTTTCCCCGTCAGGAAACTGACGATGCTCGATCGTGCCGACCTCTGCATCGAGCGCGGCGGATAGCGGCTGTGCCAGGGCCTCGCTGCCAGACAGCGCGAACAGCACGGGACGGTTCATAGCGCTTCAATCCCGAAGATCGGCCCGTCGCTCACCGCATAGGCCGCCGCATAGTCGAGCTCGCCCGGGCTCTCGGCATGAATGGTGCACAAGGGAGCCCCGGCATCCACCATCTGGTTCAGCCGACACTGCAGCGCGACGCCGGCGGCCTTGGCCATCGGCGCGCCGGCAAGCTTCGCGACCGTCGCGAGCTTGCGATTGTCGATACTCACCAGGCGGCCGCTATAGGGAGCGATCATATCCTGTTGGAACCGGGCGACCGGTGGAGCCCGCATGCCGCCCTGCGCTTCGCAGATACGTTGGAACTTGGCCCAGGCCCGGCCGCTTTCGAGGCACGCCCGCGCACGCGCATAACCTTCGCGGGCCGGGGCTGCGTCCGCGAGCTCAAGCAGTCCTCCCGCCAGCTCGCAGGCCCGGTGGGCGAGATCCTCGGCGCCCGGCTGCCCCTGGAGCACGGCAAGGATATCCTGCGCCTCGAGCGCCGGACCGATGCCCCGTCCGATCGGCTCGGCGCCGGGGCCGCGCATCACGCGCGTGCGAAGCCCGAAGGCTTGGGCGACCGAGCTCAGCGCGCGCTCGAGCGTGTCGGCGGCATCGGCGCCGCGTACCTTCGCCGTCGGCCCAACCGGGATGTCGATGACCAGATGGGTCGCACCGGCCGCGATTTTCTTGGACAGCACCGAGGCGACCATCTGCCCGACGGCATCGATATCGAGCACGCGCTCCACGCCGATGATCACGTCGTCGGCAGGGCTGAGATTGACGGCGCCGCCCCAGGCGATGCAGCCGCCTTCGCGCTCGACCACCTTGCGGATTGCGGAAACGTCGAGGTCGACAGGTGCCAGCACCTCCATCGTGTCCGCCGTGCCGGCCGGCGAGGTGATCGCCCGCGACGATGTCTTGGGCATGATCAGGCCCTCCGCGGCCATGATCGAGACGATGATCGGCGTGGTGCGATTGCCCGGCAATCCACCGACGCTATGCTTGTCGACGATGACCTCTTCGGGCCACTGCAATCGCTCGCCGACATCGACCATCGCCCTGGTCAGGCTGATCGTTTCGTCCGTATCGAGCGGGACCGCTGAGCAGGCCGTGACGAACGCCGAGAGATGGACATCGCTATAGCGTCGCTCGGCGATGTCGGTGATGATCGCTGAAAAAGCCCCATCGGAAAGCCGATTGCCATAGACGCGCCGACGCACGTCGCTGAGCGAGGCGAGAGGCTGGGCGTGCGCGATCTCGACCGGATCGCCGTCACTGACGCCGAGCCGCTGCCAAGCGGATTCGGACAGGCCGATCTCGCCTGGCGCTGGAGCCTCCGCGGAACTATGCAGCAGCGAGACGACGATTTCCCGCCCGCCGGCGCGCAGCGCAACTTGCGCGCGCGACGCGAGACCTTCCGAGCGGCAGACCGGACAGTCGTGGCGCATGACCGCGATCTGATCGCTTCCGGCAGCCGACAGGCCGATGCGGTGTGCCCGCAGCGTCGTCGCGACAGGCTCTGCTTCGGCGTCCTCGATAATCCCGGGCTTCATGCGAGCATGCCCCAGCTACCCAGCGCCGGTACGCTGCATGCCCAGCCCAGCTCCTCCGAGACGCGCTTTGCCAGAACCTGGGCGCCGGTCGGCTCGCCATGGGTGACATAGACATGGCGTGGGGCCTCGTGCAGAGACCCGAGCCAGCGCATCAGCTCGTCACTGTCGGCATGGGCCGAGAGCATCGTCAGGTTGGCGACCTCGGCTTCGACCGGGATATACTCACCGTGGATCTTGATCGTCCGGGCGCCTCCGATCATGGCGGCGCCGCGGGTGCCCGCCGCCTGGAAGCCCGAGAAGAGGATGAGGTTCTTCCCATCCGGCGCGAAGCGCTTGAGATGGTGGAGCACGCGGCCGCCCGTCGCCATTCCACTGGCCGAGATGATGACCTTAGGGGCGGGGTTGGCGGTGAGTTCTTTGGATTCTTCCACTTCGCGCACATAGTGCGCGACCCCGCACGCCGCTTCACACTCGGCGCGTGTCAGGCGATGCTCGTCCATGAAATCGCACATCAGCCCGCTCGCGTTGATCGCCAGCGGGCTGTCGAGGAAGATCGGGATGTCGCGCAGACGGCCTTCGGCGCGCAGCCGGGAAAAATGGTAGAGCAGGGACTGGACGCGGCCCACGGCGAAGGCGGGGATCACCACGGTCCCGCCACGCTTGACGCACCGTTCGACATGGTCCCCCAGGGTCTTGGTCGGATCGACCTGTTCGTGGCGGCGATCGCCATAGGTGGATTCCACGAGGACATAATCGGCACGGGCAGGTGGCTCGGGATCCTTCATGACTGCGTCGCCATAGCGCCCGACATCACCTGAGAAGAGGATCGTGCGGCCCTTCCAATCGATCTCGATCGAGGCGGCGCCGAGGATGTGGCCGGCGCGATGATAGCGCGCCCTGATGCCGTCCGCGATCGGGTGCCACGCCCCGAACTCGACCGTGCGGAACAGCTGCAGCGCAAGGCGGGCGTCAGCCTGCGTGTAGAGCGGCAGCGCGGGCTGGTGCCTGGAAAAGCCGTGGCGATTGGCGAACTCCGCATCCTTTTCCTGGAGGTGCCCGCTGTCGGGGAGCAGAAGCTCGCACAAAGCTTCGGTCGCCCGGGTGCTGAGGACGGTCCCGTCCCAGTCAAGGCGCGCCATGCGTGGCAGCGCGCCGGAATGATCAAGATGCGCGTGCGTCAGCAGCAACAGGCCGACATCGGCAACCTCGGGCGCGATCGGCGCCCAATTGAGGCGGCGCAAATCCCTCGGACCCTGGAACAGGCCTGAATCGACCACGACCTGCGTATCGCCGTCGTCCACCAGATAGCGCGACCCTGTCACCGTTTCCGATGCGCCGAGGAACGCGACGCCAAGGCCGTCGGCAGGTCGCGTGGCGAGGTCGATCCTTGCTTCCCGTTCGAGCAGGTTCACCCCGACATGGCCGCGGGAATGATGCTTTTTCCTTTTCTTGTGCATGAACTCTGGCCTGCCTCTCACGCTTATTGTCCTTAGCGCAGCATTGGTGGACGACCAGCGCACGCCTATACGCAAAAGCCGCAGAATGACGGCCGCGTCATGACCACTGCGTAACGCCGATAGGGATGGTGAGGTTTGTGAACCAGCCGGCATCGCCTTCTTGGGCGAATGACGGACTTCGGTCTCTACTTATACCTTGCTCCCGGGACTCGGATCTATGCTCGCAAGACATTGGCGAGAGAAGAGCGGCATATGGACGGGCATGACCATCGCATGCGCAAGCGTGGAAAGATCGTTTTGATCGGCTTCCTGCTAGTCGCGGGCTTTTTCCTCATCACCGAGCACACCGCACATTTCCTGGGTGTGTTGCCCTATCTGATCCTGCTCGCCTGTCCGCTCATGCACCTGTTCATGCATCACGGTCATGGCGGCCATCAGCATGGCCATGACCAGATGCCGGGTGCTGTCCCGACCGGACTGCCTGCGAATTCGAACGAGCGCGTGGAAGGGGGGCCGCGATGACGCATACCGATTATGGCTATGGTCTTTGGGGGCTGGCGCTGGTCAACGCCTCCGTGTTCATCCTATTCGCGTACAGCTTCTTCAAACCCGCCACCGGGCGCGACTGGCGCAGCTTCGGCGCATTCAGCGCATTCATCGTTGCACTCTTCGCCGAAATGTATGGCTTCCCGCTCACCATCTTCTTGCTCTCGGGTTGGCTCCAGTCGCATTTCCCCGGCCTCGACTGGTGGAGCCACGATGCCGGCCATCTGCTCGAGATGATGTTCGGCTGGAGGGTCAACCCACATTTTGGCCCGTTCCATCTTGCCAGCTTCGTGCTGATCGGCGCGGGCTTCTGGCTGATCTCGGCCGGATGGGCGCCGCTTCACGCAGCCCAGCGCGTTCACAAGCCCGCAACGACGGGAATCTATGCCAAGGTTCGCCATCCGCAATATATCGGGTTCATCCTCGTGATGCTCGGATTTCTGCTGCAATGGCCGACGTTACTGACGCTCGCCATGTTTCCGGTGTTGGTGGTGATGTATATTCGCCTTGCCCGGCATGAGGAGAAGGCGGCGCTCGCGGAATTTGGCCAGGCATATCGTGCGTATATGGACCGCGTACCCGCCTTTGTTCCGCGGCTACGTGGTCGGTCGGCTCGTTTCTCCGACTCCAACCCCGCTCGGGGGGAGGCGGCAGGTAAGGCGATGAGGCCCGAAGAGCAAGCTCCGCCGCGCCGAGGCTGAGGGGTTGGACGCTTCGCCGCGTATTATATTCGAACGGTGACGCACGCATCAGGCGCGTTGCACTGCGGTACTTTGATTTGTCGGGAGTAGCTTCACTTGATTTGGCGGATCGCGTGACATGAAATCCGTCGTGGTGCCCCAGAGTCGTCCCTCATCGGACCTTCGCGCATCGGCAAATCGTGATGTCAAAAAGCGCCTTCCCTCATCTGCTCTTCACTGGGACGAAGACGTACCAAGGCAGTGGTGGTCACAAGTTCGGCCGCTCGCCGCCGCCGTTCGCGCACGCCCTCCGCAATTGTCCATGAGCGGGTCGGCGACCCTCCAAGCACCGCCAAGCCGGGCCCGACGGAACCGCGAACGGCGTAGCTGACTCAGTCCGGCCCTGCGCCTTTTAGGGTGAGAAAGTAACTGGATGTGCATCGAGTCAGAAAGACAGCTTTTTCAAGCGATAGACCCTGCGGCGGCCGACGCGATATTCCATACATTGAGTGCCCGATGGGTGTTGCACATCCTGGTAGCCCTGAGCAAAGACGAGCTGCGATTTACATCCATTCGTCGAGCCATACCGAAAATCAGCGCTAATGTGCTCACGGTCCGCCTACGGGAATTGGAAGGCGTATCTCTGGTCTCGCGAATGATGTCGCCACCGCCTGAATCCTATCAACTCTATGGCTTGGGGCCATTGGCGCATGGTTTGAGACCTGCGCTCCAACATCTGGAGCAATGGAGGACTAAGCTCAGCTTACTCGAATGAAATGCAGCGTTTTAGGTCGATGCTTTATCGTCGACTGCGTTGAGACCACTCAACAGTGGATTTCCTGCTCCCCCGTGGTTGGCCCCTCGGCAGGAGAACAGCCGCGATCTCATCGTAGCTGATCGGGTGGACACGGTCGCTCGTGCGGAAACGCGCGATGTCCAACGTGTCGTCGCCGAACGTCACAGCAATCGAGTTTATGAGATAGGCTCGCTCCCGGGAGTAGGGCAGCATCCAGATCACTCGTTTTGTCGCGATATTTTGGCGTAGTCTGGTCAGTTTGAGCGTTAGCTGTCGGCTCGGCTGATCGTTGGATCCGACGGCGAGGACGGTGGTGCCATATAGCCTGGCGGGTTTACGCCACGCCAGTATCTGGTCGATGGTAGCGCCTGCCTCGACCACCGAATCGCACCCACTGGCGTATCGGTTATTGATCGCTCCCGACAGTCCGACGCCAATGCTGTCACCGATAACAAGGCACGCGAACATGCACATCCTCGTGTAGAGAGGCGACTGAGATTGCCGGACGGTACAGAACTTGGAACCAACTCGGCCTTGCTTAGTCTTCCATTGCCATAACGTGTGCAGCAAGCGCCGACACGTCGGCATGGCCTAGGATATAGGATGCACCCGTCTCGGAAAAGAATAGTTTGACGCGCTGCTCTTCTGAGGCGGGGGTAGAGGTCAGCACCGCCACGTCAGAATTCTTCCAGAAGGCGTCGACAAAATTTACAAGTTCAGACCAGGCCTTATCACTGTCGTCGTGAACCGTGATGCGCTCTCGCCCACGATAGAGTATCACAAGAACCGATACCTGCATGACACCTTGAAGCTCGCCCTGTGTACCTACCAATTTATGAACTGTCTCCAGGCTGCTGACCATGCTAAGCCCGACGCCGTTCGAGATCGCTGAAAATCGTCTCCAAATTGGAGCAACTTTGCGTGTGTAGTCGATTGATTGCGACTGGTGTAAGTCTCATGGAAACGACGGCCGTGGTCGACTGATACGACCAGAGCGGATGGAAGGGTTGTGAACCGTGGAACATCTTTCGGCCGCGGAGCTTCAGAATTGGATCGCGCTCTATGCCGCTGCGGGGCTTTGCTGCGCCCTTGCTCTTATCATGTCCTTGGGTTTCATCACCGTCGAGCTGTGCCGCGAACGGACATGGGAAACGGTCACCACGCCGAGGAACCTGCTCCGGCTCATCCCTAAAACCTGGTGGAGATGGCAGAAGCTGTACCTGCTTTCGACCCCTGTTACGCTTGCCATCGTGAGTGCATTCGCCATGACATTGTCTTGGCCTTAGGGCTACGCCCTTCCATCAGGATCGGTAGAACGCTTCGACGATCAGGCGCCAGATTTGTTCATCCTCAACGTCCTTCGGCGTGATTGAAAGAACGGGAGCGATCTGTTCAAGGCTCCGGCGAGCAGCCAGCTTCGGGATACGTAGCTCGACGCTCGTCTCCTCTAGAGCTTGCACTATGAATCGTCGAATCTCACCAGTAAGACGCGAGCGCGCTTCGAGGAGGAATTCCGGTCGACAGCTTCCAAGCGGGGTCAGCCGGTCAAAAACTGGCTTCTCAATTGCTAGTTCGATGCCATCTTGCATGAGGCGGTGCCTCGATCGGAGGAGGGCTCTCAACAAGGTCCTATGGAAATTGCTATCGACCGGTATGAACCTCAGACCCGAATAAATCGGTTGGGCGTAGGCTCGCAGTGGCGCATAGCCTTGCGCTTCGGGATATTGGCCGATAACGACAATCACCAGATACGGCCCTGTGATCGAGTTATCCCGCACCGATGGCGACTGGACGCGATTGGCGACTGCGATCGGCTCGGATCCTGCCGGAAAGATCGTGGAGCCTTTGAACGACTTGGCAAAGATCGTGAGAAAGCCTTGGGGTGCATGGCCGCGCGGCCATCGGCGAGATAGCGCTCGGATGCCTGCGAAGGCCCGCCTGCTGTGAAGCGCGTCGCCGTGAGTCCAGAGAACACGATCGAGTTCGATTCCAGGGGCAACTTCGATCCTCGCGGCGGCCGCTGCGAGCAGCTTGAACTCCGCGCCGATGGCACGCTCTGACGGCTCCTGATCGCTGGGGACGGCAATGTTGAGACCGGCATTGGCGATCAGCCTCCAGAGCAGGCGGGCGAGGCGCGGAACGGAAGCACTTCGCGTGCGGTCGTCGCTGGCGTCGTCATCTGGTCGTTGAGCGAGCTTTTCCGGCGCCGGGCGCAGAACCTCGAAATAGCCGACGGGGGGGTCTGCCGGCGTCTGGGCTCTCCGCGTTTCCGTGATGCGGTTCGTGGCTTGGTCCCGAAAGAAGGGACAGGACGAAACGTGTTCGGGCCGGTTTGTGCTTGTGAGCCGCCGCAGGTAATAGGTCTCCGCTTCCGACAGGAACGCGGGTGTCAAAATGGGTGGTGCCTGTTTGGTGCCACGGCAGTTGCAGGCAATCCACTTCGAGCCGATACGCGCCTGCTGCACCAACGTGATGCCGGCCTCTTCGTCATGTCGGGATCCTTTACCGATGTACCAGCGCACGAGAGCCGCCCGAAGGGGGAGCGGAAGGGGGATGCGAGCGGCGTCAAGTCCGTCGCTATGGCGATCAATCAACCACATGGACTAACCTGTCGAAGCGGGTTTCGATCCGATCGTCCCTGAAGCGTTCAGGATTGACAACAATATTCGCCCTGACCTCCACTCCTGTTGATTTCCACTGAGAAGTGACCCGGGTAGGGCGTAAATTTCCACTGAGAATTGACCCATGTTGAACTCGTCC
>NZ_JAJGNP010000018.1 GCF_020782245.1 Sphingobium soli | reverse complement strand
CAGCACTGGCGGCCTGACCTGAACCCGATCCTGCCGTAGATCGACGGTTCCTACACCACCCCGCGGGACACGACCGCAACCTGCAATATCATACAACTTATTGACGGGATGACCGCAGCTAAGGCGGGACGGCTGTCCAATGCCGCGCTCGAGACAATCGGTCGCTCGTTCGAGATCGCCGTGCCTGCCACCTATACGCTCGAGAGCACGGATCATAATTTGATGTTCATCGCTCGCGGCGATGTCCAAGCCGCGGTCAACGGTCTGATGGCGCGTGGCGGCCGTTATGGAGAATCGAAATGGGCTTCGCTTCAGGCTGCCGAAAAGGTACTCAAGGCTGCGATCGATCGCGAGGGCATGAAATACGGTTTTACCCATGGGCTTGCGGCCCTGTGCAAGACGCTCGCAGATACCGGCTTGGCTTTTAATGCCGACGCCCAAATCGCCGCGATTCAGTGCAAACCGGGTATTCGCTATGGTGAGGAACCTTGTACGTGCGACGAAGCACTGGCCGCCCACCGCGCATCGCTTGAGTTGGTAAATATCCTGCGTGAATCAGGCGCGAAGTTTGAACTGGGTATTGGCTGACTCAAACGATCGGGTTGAGCCTGGGCTATTTTCGGCTTCGCGCGACGAAGGTCCACTTTTTTTCACGGTCTCAAGCCCGCCCAAATACGCTCGGCCAGTCGCAGCGTCATGATTGGAAGACCCACCAGTCCGAACCTGGGAACGATAAAGTGGTGGTTAAGCGACGAACTATGGTCGCTGCCAGACCATCTTCCCCTGCAAGGGGAGGTGGCTGGCCGTAGGCCAGACGGAGGGGTGTCCCCCTCTCTATAGGGTGACGCCCCTCCACCACTTCGTGGTCCCGCTCTTTTGCAATGGAGAAATTTACCGCCGCTCCCGGCCCTTCCCACATAAATCCCGTTCGCCCTGAGCCCGTCGAAGGGCCGCCCAGCTTCTCCGACCCGTGGCCGGGCCGCCGGGCGACCGCTAGATCCCTCCATCCCCCTTCCAATGTAGGATTTTCTCTGATCTACCCGAGGGGATGACGCCTGCGTCCCTCCCACATGGCCCCGCCGCCGCCCCCGGCCCGCAACGCGCCGCTCCCCCGCGCCGCGCCCCCATCGCCGGGCCGCTGACGCCGTCTCTATCAGGTGTCGCTTCGTGGTCGCCTTATGGTCGCGTCGCGGTCGCGTCATGGGCGCTTAGGCCCTGCGACACTGTGAACTTCGGCCGAAGGCGACACGCGCTCGCGGCCCTCTCTCCCATCGCTCCGGCGCGGCCAGCCTTGACGCGGCGGCCCCACGCGGCTAACCCGCGCCCCGCATTCGGACGCCCCCGCGTCCCTCATCCCACCGGCATGTCGAGTCCCGTCGAAGGGCATGGCCGGTCACCGCGGCGGGCGGAAGGATTGTATCCATGGCAAATGTGACCGTGATCGGCGCCCAATGGGGTGACGAGGGCAAGGGCAAGATCGTCGACTGGCTGTCCGAACGCGCCGATGTCGTCGCCCGCTTCCAGGGCGGTCATAATGCCGGCCACACTCTGGTCGTGGGGGACAAGGTCTACAAGCTTTCGCTGCTGCCCTCGGGCATCGTGCGCGGCACGCTGTCGGTCATCGGCAACGGCGTGGTGCTCGACCCCTGGCATTTCCGGGACGAGGTCGCCAAATTGAAGGGGCAGGGGGTGGAGATCACGCCCGACAATCTCCAGATCGCCGAAACCTGCCCGCTGATCCTGCCCTTCCACCGCGACCTTGATGGTCTGCGTGAGGATGCAAGCGGCGCGGGCAAGATCGGCACCACCCGGCGCGGCATTGGCCCCGCCTATGAGGACAAGGTCGGCCGCCGCGCCATCCGCGTGTGCGACCTTGCCCATCTCGATGACCTCGGCCCGCAGATCGACCGGCTGACCGCGCATCATGACGCGCTGCGGGCGGGCTTCAATGAAGCGCCGATCGACCGCGCCGCGCTGATCGCCGAGCTCACGGAAATCGCATCCTTCATCCTGCCCTTCGTCAAGCCGGTCTGGCTGACGCTCAACAAGGCCAAGAGCGAGGGCAAGCGCATCCTGTTCGAAGGGGCGCAGGGCACCTTGCTCGACATCGATCATGGCACCTATCCCTTCGTCACCTCGTCCAACACGGTGGCGGGCACGGCGGCGAGCGGCACCGGCCTTGGCCCCAGCGGCGCGGGCTTCGTGCTCGGCATTACAAAGGCCTACACCACCCGCGTCGGCTCTGGCCCTTTCCCCAGCGAACAGGATAATGACATTGGCCAGCGCTTGGGCGAGCGTGGCCATGAATTCGGCACCGTCACGGGCCGCAAGCGGCGCTGCGGCTGGTTCGACGCCGTGCTGGTGCGCCAGTCGGTCGCCGTGTCGGGCGTCACAGGCATCGCGCTCACCAAGCTCGATGTGCTCGACGGGTTCGAGGAACTCAGGATCTGCACCGGCTATCGCATCGGCGAGAGGACATTCGACTATCTCCCTGCCCATGCGCAGGACCAGGCGCGCGCGGAGCCGATCTACGAAACGATCGGCGGCTGGAGCGACACCACGGCGGGCGCGCGCAGCTGGGCGGACCTGCCGGCGCAGGCGATCAAATATATCCGCCGGATCGAGGAGCTGATCGGCTGCCCGGTCACGCTCGTGTCCACCTCTCCTGAACGCGACGACACCATCCTCGTCCGCGATCCCTTCGCGGATTGATGGCCATGGCAGGAGAACGCTTCGAGCGGCACAAACAGCCCTGGACGCAGGATGAAATCCAGAAGCTGCACAGCCTGGCGAAAAAGGGGATGGCCTTGAAGGCCATCGCCAGGGCGCTCACGCGCAGCGAGGAATCGGTCAAGGCTCGTGCCAAACAGGACGGGTTGTCGATCGCGAAACTGCGCTGATCGGCGGAACTGTAATTTTTCGTTGCGGCCCTTTTACCGGGGAGCCTCTCCGCTGATGTTGCGTTGCAGCATTTCTGTATTCGGAGAGCTACATGATCGTTGATCCCGTCCCCAGTTTCCGCCGCATAGCGTCCGAAGTCTGGAAGCCGCTGACGGTCCTGTTCATCTGGGATTGCGCGGTCACAGTCACTTATTATCTGCTGCCCTTCAAGGCGCCCGAATTGCCGCTCACCATCTTCGGCTCGGCGCTCGCCCTGTTTCTGGGCTTCCGGTCGAACAGCGCCTATCAACGCTGGTGGGAAGCGCGCACGCTCTGGGGCGCGATGATCAACGCCTCGCGCAACATCGCCCGCGCGACCCGTAACTTCATGCCCGACCCGGACGCCGCCGAACTCAAGCGCGAAATCGTCAAGCGGCAGATCGCCTATGTAAACGCGCTGCGCTGCCAGCTGCGCCGCCAGCCCATCGGCGATGATGTCACGAAATTCCTGACGGAGGAGGACAAGGGCAAGGCGCTCGCCCGCACCAATCCTGCCAACGGGCTGCTCGACAGCACCGGGCGGCGGATCGACATCGGCCGGCGCAACGGCTGGCTGGACACGATCCAGCAGACGCAGATGGAGGCCGTGCTGGTGGATATCGCCAATGCGCAGGGCGGGATGGAGCGGATCAAGAACACGCCGCTGCCCGTGCAATATCGCTATCTGCCTACCATCTTCACCCACATCTTCTGCATCGCCCTGCCCATCGGCCTCGTTGAAACGCTGGGCTTTGCCACGCCGCTGGGTTCGACGGTCGCGGGGCTGATGTTCCTGGCGGTGCTGCGCATCGGCGACGACCTGGTCGATCCCTTCGCCAACACGGTGCACGACAATCCGTTGACGGCGATGTGCCGCACGATCGAGATCGACCTGCTCCAGTCGATCGGCGACCCGGCGCCCGATCCGATCAAGCCGGCGCGCGGCGTGTTATGGTGAGTGGGCCAGCGCGAGGCGGCATCACCCCTTGCGCGGATCCTCCACCATGTCGGACGCCAGCTCCAGCCCGCGCCGGCCATCGGCCGATGTATGCGCCGGCGCCTTGGGATGCGGCACATCCTCGGGCTCCTCGACCTCCAGCATGCCTTCCCATTTGGTGATGACCGACGTCGCGATCGCGTTGCCCAGCACATTGGTCGCGGTGCGGCCCATATCCATGAAGTGATCGACCGCCAGGATGAAGGCGATGCCTTCCACCGGCAGGTCAAACTGGCCCAGCGTCGCGGCGACGACGACCAGGCTGGCGCGCGGCACGGCGGCGATGCCCTTGCTGGTCACCATCAGCACCAGCAATATGGTGATCTGCGTGGTGATCGGCAGGTCGATGCCATAGGCCTGGGCGATGAAGATGGTCGCGAACGTCGCGTACATCATCGACCCGTCAAGATTGAAGCTATAGCCCAGCGGCAGCACGAAACTGTAGATCCGCCGCGGCACGCCGAACCGATCGAGCTGCTCCAGCATCTTGGGATAGGCCGCCTCGGACGACGCCGTCGAAAAGGCGATCAGGATCGGTTCGCGGACGTACCGGACCAGCTTGATCATCCGCTTGCCCAGGAACAGCGATCCGGCAAGGAACAGCAAGCCCCACAGGCAGAATATCGCGATGTAGAATTCGCCGACCAGTTCGCCATAGGTCTGGAGCACGCCCAGCCCCTGCACGGTAATGGACGAGGCCAGCGCGCCGAAAACGGCAAGCGGCGCGACCCGCATGACATAGCCGGTCACTTGCAGCATCAGTTCGACCATCGCCTCGATCACCGTGACGATTGGCTTGCCCTTCTCGCCGATGGCCGTCAGCGCAACACCTACGAACAGCGAAAAGACGACGATCTGCAGGATCGAATTTTCCGCCATCGCCCCGATCATCGACGTGGGGAAGATATGGAGCACGAAGTCGCGGAAGTTGAGGCCCTCGGTGCTCACGCCCGAATCGACACCCGATCGGACCAGGTTCAAGCCAGCGCCGGGCTGGAAAAAATTGACGAGGATGAGGCCCAGCGTCAGCGAAATCAGGCTGGCGATAATGAACCAGGCGAGCGCACGCCCGCCGATGCGGCCCAGTGCGGCGCTGTCGCCCATATGGGCGATACCAGCGACCAGCGTGGAAAAGACCAGCGGGGCGATGATCATCTTGATGAGGTGAAGGAAGATGTCGGCGAGCAGGTGGAAATATCCGGCCACATCCTTCGCGGTGGCTTCGTCGCCGCCGACCCAGAGATTGGCTACATATCCGGTCAGCACCCCCGCGACCATGCCGATGAGGATGAACGCCGTCAGTCTGTTTCGCATCAAGTTCCTCTAAGGCCGCCCACAGGCACGCCCCCGCCTTATGTGTACATCTGTCAGGTCAGACACCTAACAGGCGCATGGCCGCCCGGCAATTGCGCGCGTCCAGTCGCATCAGGGAAGACGAAGCAGGACCGCCTTTCCTCGTCTGCCGGTCGTCGCCGTTTTGACGCTAACGGCATTTGTCAGGGATAGAGCAGCCCCTCACGCCAGTTTGCGCCTTCCCTTTCGAACAGGCGGCGTTCATGCAGGCGGTGTGCGCGGTCCTGCCAGAATTCGATGCGGTCGGGCGTCACGCGAAAACCGGACCAGTGCGGCGGTCGTGGTACCGCACCGCCTTCGAAGCGCGCGCTTACCTCCTCGAAACGGTCCATGAAGACTTGCCGGTCGGGCAGGGGGCGCGACTGGTCCGATGCCCATGCGCCAAGCTGGCTGTCGCGGCTGCGCGTCGCGAAATAGGCGTCGGCGGTCGCGTCGTCGACAGCATCAACCTGTCCTTCGATACGGATTTGCCGCCGCAGCGACTTCCAATGAAACAGCAAGGCGGCATGGGGGTTTTCGAGCAAATCGCGCGCCTTGCGCCCTTCGAAATTGGTGTAGAAGATGAAGCCGTCCGGCCCGTGCCCCTTTAGCAGCACCATGCGCGATGACGGGCGTCCGCGTGCATCTGCGGTCGCCAGCGCCATGGCGTTGCTGTCATTGACTTCGGTTTTCCGGGCTTCGGCAAACCAGGCATCGAAAAGGATGAAGGGATCGGTCATGTGCGCTTTCTAGGCAGCTCGCGCTACGCTGTCGATATGCGCCATTTGACAGCCTTCTCCGCACATCCCTGACTTGAATGTCGGCGATGCATCGTCCACATAGGCGTCAAGTGATGCTTTTTTGCAACAGGTAGGATGAATGGCTGATCCCTATTCCACTTTGGGCGTAGCCCGTAGCGCCAGCGAGGCGGAGATCAAATCCGCCTATCGCAAGCTGGCCAAGGAACTGCATCCCGACCGGAACAAGGACAATCCTCAGGCTGCGGAAAAATTCTCCGCCGCGACCAACGCCTATGACCTGCTGTCTGACAAGGACAAACGCGCCCGCTTCGACCGGGGGGAGATTGATGTCGACGGCAATCCGACCGCGCCCTTCGGCTTTGGCGGCGGCAATGGCGGCTTTCGCGGCAACCCTGGCGGCCAGTCGGCTCATTTCGAATTTGGCGAAGGCGGGGCGGACTTCGGCGACATTTTCGAAGGACTGTTCGGCGGCGCAGGCCGCAGGGCAGGCGGTGGCGCGGGCTTTGGCGGTGGTTTTGGCCGGCAGGCACCGCCGCAAAAAGGCGCCAATGTCGCCTATCGGCTGGCAGTGCAGTTTACCGATGCCGCGACCCTGGCGCCACAGAGGATCACGTTGCAGGACGGCAAGACGATCGATCTCAAGCTTCCTGCCGGCGTGGACACTGGCACGCAAATGCGTCTGTCTGGCAAAGGGCAGGCGGGGCCGGGCGGCGCGGGGGATGCGATCGTGACGATCGAGGTCAAACCGCATCCCTTTTTCACGCGCGATGGCGACAATGTCCTGCTGGACCTGCCCATCACGCTGGATGAGGCTGTTAAGGGCGGCAAGGTCAAGGTGCCGACCGTCGATGGACCGGTCATGCTGGGCGTTCCGGCAGGCACATCGTCCGGCAAGACGCTGCGACTGCGCGGCAAGGGGTTCACCGGCAAGGATGGGCGGCGCGGGGATCAGCTCGTGACGCTCCACATCGACCTGCCGGCCGACGATCCCGCGATCCGCGCTTTTGTGGACAACTGGCAGGATGCGCGCCCCGTGCGCGCCCATCTGGGCGTATGAGGCGTTAGGATCGGCTGATGCCGATGCCGTCTCCTCTCTCGCCGGAATCGCGCCGCCGGTCCGGACATGGCGCGCGGGCGCGCCTCCACCGCCAGATCGCCAGGGTGCGGCTGGGGTCGCATGGTTTCGAAGTGGCCAAACGTGTGCTGGTCGGCACCTATAGCGATGGTTTCATCCACGCGGGGAACCTTGCCTATCTCTCGTTGATGACGCTGTTCCCCTTCTTCATCGTCGCAGCGGCGGTAGCCAGCGTGTTTGGGCGTACCCAGGATGGTCTTCAGGCCCTCAACGCCTTTCTTTATACCGTGCCGCGCGGCGTGGCCGATGTCGTCCGCCAGCCGATCAACGATGTTCTGACCGCCCGCTCCGGACCATTATTGTGGCTGGGCGGACTGGTCGGGCTGTGGACGGTCGGGAGCCTCATCGAAACCATCCGCGACATATTGCGCCGCGCCTATGGCACGAAGAGCACGAAGGCCTTCTGGCAATATCGGTTGAGCGCCATCGGCATAACGCTGTTCAGCGTGTTTGCGGTCATGTTTGCCTTTTCGATGCAGGTGGTCATCACCGGGATCGACCAGTTTCTGGTGCGCCTCGTTCCCTGGGCGGACGACGCCATTGCGCTGGTTGCGTCGGCGCGGCTGGTGCCGATGGCGATCGTGTGCGTGGCGCTCTGGTCCTTGTTCGTGGCTCTGACGCCTACGGCATACAAGGACCGGCGTTTTCCCAAATGGCCTGGTGCGGTCGCCACCGCGCTCTGGTGGTATGGCACGACCTTGTTGCTGCCGCCCACATTGTCTCTGCTGGGGGGCTATGGGCGCACCTATGGCAGTCTTGCGGGCGTGATGATCACCCTTATTTTTTTCTTCCTAGTCGGCCTTGGCGTGGTAATTGGCGCGGAATTGAACGCGGCGCTGGCGGAATTTCCCGATGAGGAAACGGACGCGACCGGGCAGGACAAAGGAAACGGAACGACGATATGACAGGCTTGATGGCAGGAAAGCGCGGCCTCATCATGGGGCTGGCCAACGACAAGTCGCTGGCCTGGGGCATCGCCAAGCAATTGCATGCGCAGGGCGCGGAACTGGCCTTCTCCTACCAGGGCGATGCGCTGGCCAAGCGCGTGCGGCCGCTTGCGGAACAGGTTGGCTCCGACTTCCTCATCGACTGCGATGTCACTGACATGGACAAGCTTGACGCCGCCTTCGCGCAGATCGAACAGCGCTGGGGCGCGCTCGACTTCGTCGTCCACGCCATCGGTTTTTCCGACAAGAATGAACTGCGCGGCCTTTATGTCGATACGAGCCTGGATAATTTCCTGCTGACGATGAACGTGTCCGCCTACAGCTTTGTCGCCGTCACCAAGCGCGCCCGAGCGCTGATGCCGAACGGCGGCAGCATCCTGACGCTGAGCTATTATGGCGCGGAAAAGGTGATCCCGCACTATAATGTCATGGGCGTAGCCAAGGCGGCGCTTGAAACCAGCGTCAAATATCTGGCGATGGACCTGGGGCCGGAAAATATCCGCGTCAACGCCATATCCGCGGGGCCGATCAAAACCCTGGCGGCCAGCGGCATCGGCGACTTCCGCTACATCCTCAAATGGAACGAGTTGAATTCGCCGCTGCGTCGCAACGTCACGATCGAGGATGTCGGCGGCGCGGGCCTGTATCTTCTCTCTGACCTGGCGGCAGGGGTGACCGGCGAAATCCATCATGTCGATGCGGGCTATAACGTCATCGGCATGAAGGCTGAAGATGCACCGGATATTGCTCTGGAAAAATAGGGCGCTGGACACATGAGTTTCAACAGCTTCGGTCGCGTCTTTCGCTTTACTACCTGGGGCGAAAGCCATGGGCCGGCCATTGGCGCGGTGGTCGATGGCTGCCCGCCCGGCCTGCCGCTTACCGAAGCGGACATTCAGCCATGGCTGGACTTGCGCAAGCCCGGCACGTCCAAATTCACGACCCAGCGGCGCGAGGCGGACCTTGTGCGCATCCTGTCGGGTGTTTTTGAGGGACGCACCACCGGCACCCCAATCAGCCTGATGATCGAGAATACCGATCAGCGGTCCAAGGATTATTCCGACGTCGCCAAGGCCTATCGCCCGGGCCATGCCGACTATGCCTATGACGCCAAATATGGGTTTCGCGATTATCGCGGCGGTGGTCGATCGTCAGCGCGGGAGACCGCTAGCCGCGTGGCGGCAGGCGCGGTGGCGCGGCTCGTCATCCCGGACGTCGACATCTTTGCCTATGTGAGCGAGATTGGCGGCGACGCGATCGACTACGCCAATTTCGATCCAGCGCAGATCGGTGAAAACCCCTTCTTCTGCCCGGATCGGCAAGCCGCCCAGCGTTGGGAGGCACTGGTCGACGCCGCGCGCCTTGACGGTTCGTCCCTGGGCGCGGTCGTCGAATGCGTCGCATCCGGCGTGCCGGCGGGGTGGGGGGCGCCGCTCTATGCCAAACTCGACAGCGAACTGGCCGCCGCGATGATGAGCATCAACGCAGTCAAAGGTGTCGAGATCGGCGACGGCTTCGCCGCAGCGCGCCTGCGCGGCGAAGACAATGCCGATCCCATGCGGCCGGGCGCCGATGGCCCCGCGTTCCTCGCCAATCATGCAGGCGGCATCGCCGGTGGCATCTCGACTGGCCAGCCGATCAAATTGCGGGTCGCCTTCAAACCGACCAGTTCCATCCTCATCCCCGTCGATACCGTAACGCGCGATGGCGACGCATCGCAGATCATCACCAAGGGGCGGCATGACCCCTGCGTGGGCATTCGTGGCGTGCCCGTGGTGGAAGCAATGATGGCGCTGGTCCTCGCCGACCAGAAGCTGCTTCACCGCGCCCAGTGCGGCGGTATAGGCGACTGACGCGCCGAACCGCGCCAATCCTGCGCCGGACGTCCGTTCCGTGCGAGACGACTCGCCTCTGTTACGCTAGGATGACACTCAACGCCCGCGGGAGGGCGTGCGGCAGAGCGTAAGCCTGGGGAGCGTCACTGCGCGTCAAAGCGTTTTTTGCGGAAAACGCGGCGATGAAAAAGCGTGGATTGACGGTCAAAACGTCCCCTCAACGCCGCGACACGGGCCAGCCATGCAACCATGGCTGGCCCATTTCGTTGACCGGGGCTAAAACGCGGCTTCACGCGTTCCAGGGGGCCAACGCCAGATGCATTTCATGTCCGCGCTCTTGGGCGTCTACCGCGCGGAAATCGGCCTCGTCATCCTGGCGCTGATGTTCGTGGAATTTGTGCGCGAACGCTATTCGCCGACCGTTGTTTCCGTGCTGGGCGCCTGCGCCTATGCCGCGCTGGGATTGCTGGATGAAAAGGGGCTTTTTTCCGTCTTCTCCAATGGCGCCCCGCTGACGATCGGCGCTATGTTCGTGCTGGCGGGCGCGTTGATCCGGACCGGCACGATCAATCGGGCGGCCGATTTTGTCATGAAACGCGCGGAAAAACATCCGCGCCTGGCGGTCGTGGAGGTCATGCTGGGCGCGACGGTTGCGTCCGCATTCCTCAACAATACGCCCGTCGTCGTCGTGCTTATTCCCATCATCTTCAAATTGTCGCAGGTGACGGGCGTGCCACTCAAGAAATTGATGATGCCGCTGAGCATCGTGGCGGTGCTTGGCGGCTGCATCACGTTGATCGGCACATCGACCAACCTGATCGTCGCGGGCATCGCGGCGGATCAAGGGATGACGCCCTTCGGCATTTTTGACATTGCGCCCTTCGGCATTGCGGGAACCGTCGCGGGGCTGGCGGCGCTCGTTGGACTGTCCTTCCTGCTGCCCAGCGATCCGCCAGCGATTTCGGGCCAGGATGGCGGCAATGCGCAGGATTATCTGACCGAACTGGTGGTGCCGCATGACAGCGATTATATCGGCAAGGATATCGGGTCATTGACGGTGTTCGGGCGCTCGGCGGCGCTGCTGGGCCTCAAGCGGGCTGGCGAGATACGGCGCGGTGACCTGTCGCAGGAGGAACTTCACGCCGGCGACCGCCTGATCGTGCGCGCCGATGGCACCGCGATCATGACGCTGCGCGAATCAGGCCATTTCGAACTGGGCATCGCCGCTGATTCCGAAACATCGGGGCGTGAAGGCACGGTGATCGAGGCGATGGTCGCGCCAAGCCACCCCTCGATCGGCGAACGGCTGATGGATATTCCGTTTTTGCATGCCTTGCGCGTGCGCATCATCGGCATCAACCGCGCCCGGCACCTGCCCGGTCCCAATCTGGCGGAGGCCCGCATCCGCGGCGCTGACCGGCTGTTGATCGCGGGCAGCGACGATGCGATGCGCTCGCTGCGCGACAATCCCAATCTCATGGGCGTCGACATCAGCCGCACCCGCGCCTTCCGCCGCAACAAGGCCTGGATCGCGATCCTCGCCATGGCGATGGTGATTATCCTGTCGGCACTGGGCATCATGGGCATCGGCCTTGCCGCGATCATTGCCGTTGGCGCGATCCTTGCCACGCGCTGCATCGATGCCGAGGAAGCCTGGGGCGCGATTGACGGGGACGTCCTGGTGCTGATCTTCGCCATGCTGGCGGTCGGCGTGGCGCTGGAGCAGGCGGGTAGCGTCGCGATGATGGTGGGATGGATCACGCCGCTGATGCAGGTCGCGCCGCCCTGG
Organism: Sphingobium soli; assembly: GCF_020782245.1. Lineage (GTDB taxonomy): Bacteria > Pseudomonadota > Alphaproteobacteria > Sphingomonadales > Sphingomonadaceae > Sphingobium > Sphingobium soli. The sequence goes on along the minus strand of NZ_JAJGNP010000018.1, from coordinate 64,043 downwards.
GCGCTGATCTTCATCGTCTATTTCACCGCGCTCATCCTGTCTGAACTGCTGAGCAACAATGCGGTGGCGGCACTGATGACGCCAATCGTCATCGCGCTGGCGCACCAATTGCAGGTGGATGCGCGCCCGCTCGTCATCGCGCTGATGATCGGCGCGTCGGCGTGTTTCGCAACGCCGATCGGCTATCAGACCAACGCGCTGGTCTATGCGGCGGGCGACTATCGCTTTGCCGATTTCGTCCGCATCGGCGTGCCTCTCAACATCATCGTCGGCCTGGCGGTCTGCGGCGCGTTGGTGTTGCTGGGATGAGCGGCCAGTTGTACCGGGTCGGCCCTGTCAGGCGGGCAGGCGGACGGGCATAAGACCGTCAACGAAAGGATATTCCTCATGAGCAGCCTGCCCTTCACCCAGGTCGATGCCTTTGCCGACGCACCCTTTACCGGCAACCCGGCCGCTGTCATGCCACTTGATGCCTGGCTGGACGACGAGACGCTTCAGGCGATCGCGCAAGAAAACAACCTCTCCGAAACCGCCTTTACCGTATCGACGCCGGATGATCCGGATGCCGATTATGCGCTGCGCTGGTTCACGCCGACGCTGGAAGTGAAGCTGTGCGGTCATGCTACGCTGGCGAGCGGTCATGTGCTGATGGAGGGCGATGCGGTCCGCTTTCGTACGCGGCATGCCGGGATTCTCAGCGTATCGCGGGCCGGACAGGGCTATGCCCTGTCGCTGCCGGCTTGGACCATGACGCCGCGCGATTTGCCCGATCTCTCCGAAGGGCTGGGTGGCGCTCCCATCGAGTCGCATTGGCGCGACGGCGGCTACAGCCTTTTCCTCTTTCCCGATGAAGCCGCCGTGCGCGCGCTGAGCCCGGATTTTGCCGCGCTGCGGTCACAGGGCGACGTCATGCTGATCGCCACCGCGCCCGGCACGGACAGCGACATCGTCAGCCGCGTCTTCGTGCCCGGCGGCGGCGTGGATGAGGACCCGGTGACGGGCTCGGCTCATTGCCTTCTCACGCCCTTCTGGGCGGAGCGGCTCGGCAAAACGCAGATCAGCGCAGAGCAGGCGTCTGCTCGCGGCGGTCGGCTCGGCTGCGCGCTGGAGGGCGACCGCGTCATCCTGACCGGCGCCTGCCGTACCGTGATCGAGGGACGCTTCCTGCTTTAACCCGGAAACAGTCCCATCAACCGCGCCAGTCCCGCGCGCACCGCGCGCCGCTCCTCCTTTCGCGGCGACATGCCAATGCGCACGACGGTCAGCCGCTGCGATGGCGAAATCAGAATATATTGGCCATTATGCCCGACGCAGCCGAACAGGCTTTCGGGCGCTTGGCCCGGCATCAGCGCGCTTTCATTGCTGTTGCGGTTCAGCCAGATATGCAGCCCATAGGCCGGATTGCGCCGCGACGGCGTCGTCATCAGATCGATCCATTTTTCTGGCAAAATCTGATGTCCTGCAGGGGTGCGCCCGCGCCGGCGCAGCAATTCGCCGAAGCGCCCATAGTCGCGCGCGGTCATGTGCAGGATGCTGCCGCCGATCATCGTGCCATGGGCGTCATATTCAGGGGTCAGGCTCGGCAGCCTACCCGGTGCCTTGAGCCGCCCGTCGATGAACATCTGCATCGCGCGCCGACGCACGTCCGGGTCCTCGCTATTGGTCAGCATCCGGGTCATCAAGTCCGACAGAATCATCGTGCTGCCGGTCGAATAGGCGAAGCTCTCGCCCGGCGCATGGGCCAGCGGCTTGGCTTCGGCATAGGCGGCCATGTCCTGCGCGCCGTCCTGGAACAGCATGCGCACCGTATCGCCCGCCGTGACCGGATCGCCATCCTCGACATGGTCGATGCCCGAACTCATGGTCAGCAATTGCCGCAGGGTGATCTTTCCGCGCGGATCACCCGGCTGGCTCCAGGCGGGCACGGGCACGGGAGCGTCGAGCGCCAGCCTGCCGTCCGCGACCATCAATCCGGCCAGCACGCCGGTCACGGTCTTCGCCATCGACCAGGCAAGCAGTTTGGTATCGGGACCAAAGCCCGGCGCATAGCGTTCCGCAACAATATTGCCGTCGCGCATCACCAGCAATGCGCGGGTCTGACCCATGGCTTCATCGTCGAACAGCGGGTCGATCGCGGCGCGTAGCGCGGTTTCGCCTGCCACGACATCGGGGGCGACCATATAGACCGGCTCGGGGGTCGGGGCGGCGCGCCCCGCCAGCGATCCTGCGATTATCAACGCGGCAACGCCTGCGCCCAGGCCAAGACGCTTTACGATTCGGCTGTCGATCTGCATAAGCCGGCGCCTTTACAGGCGAGCGCGGGAAAGAGCCATGGCGGTTCGACGGAAATGGTGGATCGGGGCGATGCTAATCGTTCTAATATGTCTTGGCCTGCTTGCCTGGAACGGACCGGCGATCCATGCCCGTGCGCAACTCGGTGCTGCTTATGGCGCGCGCATCGGCTGTTCCTGCCGCTATGTCGAAGGCCGGCCAATGGGCAATTGCACTGACGACAAGGAGCCCGGCATGGGCTTGGTGAAGCTCACCGACGCGCCGGAACAGCGCGCCGTCCGTGCCAGCGTTCCGCTGCTCGCGACGCGCACGGCCCGCTACAGGCCCGGTTGGGGCTGCCTGCTCGATCCTGCGAAATAAGCTGAGGGCGCCGACGCTGGGTCAGACCCATAGGGGCCAGCCTTTGCGCTTGTTCCCGACCACGACCGGATTTTACGACGGCCATAACCTGCGGAGTGGCTTGACCCTTTGTGTGGAAGACGGAAAAGCGCCCCATTGTCCGCTGCCAAGGAAATCCGAACATCATGTCCGTCGCCTATCTGAACGGAGCCTATCTCCCGCTGGACGAAGCGCGCATTTCGCCGCTTGATCGCGGTTTCCTGTTTGCCGACGGCATTTACGAGGTGGCCGCGGTCATCGACGGCAAGCTGGTCGATAGCGCTTCGCATCTTGCACGTCTGGAGCGTTCGACCGGCGCCATCGGCATCGACCTTCCGCTCAGCCTTGAAGAGATTGAGGCGGTGCAGAAACAGTTGGTCATCCGAAACGCTTTGACCGAAGGGCTGGTCTATCTGCAACTGACGCGCGGGGCGGACAGGACGCGGGATTTCATTCCACCGGCAGGGCTGCAACCCACGCTGTTCCTGTTCGTGCAGGCCAAGCCGTTTCTGGACGTTCCGGCGGCGCATGACGGCATCGCCGTCGCCACCGCCCCCGACCTTCGATGGGCGCGCCGCGATATCAAAAGTGTGGGGCTGCTGGCGCAGGCCATGGCCAAACAGGCCGCGCGGGACGCGGGCGCGCAGGAAGCCTGGATGGTGGAGGATGGCTTCGTGACGGAAGGCGCATCGTCCACCGCCTTCATCCTGACCGAAGAAGGCATCGTCACCCGCTCCTACAGCCAGTCCGTTCTGGCTGGCTGCACCGGTGCGGCTATCGCGACGCTGGCGCAGGAAAACGGCCTTTCGCTCATCCGCCGCTCCTTCACCGTCGCGGAGGCCAAACAGGCGAAGGAGGCGTTCATCACCAGCGCATCGACCTTGTGCCAATCGGTCGTGCGGATCGATGGGGAGACGATCGGGGATGGCAGGCCAGGCCCCGTTGCAATGCGTTTGCGTGCGCTTTACATTGCGTTTGCACGCGCCACGGGCGTTTAATTGGTATGAAAATAAGTCGAAAATGGAGGAAGCTGGTCCGATAGCGACCGATCGCGCCGCCCGCCGCCAACCGCGCCAGCACATTGTTTTGAAGGATCGAAACCGGATACGATGAACCCCGGTGAGAGGTGGTGTCGCATTGATTTGTCCATTGAATGTCCGGATCGGGTCGAAGTCCCGGTGAATCGATCCGTTCTTGCTTTATTCTCTGGAACGAAGCTAGAACAGGTGCAGAATCATGACGGACAGTTTTTCGAACGATGTGCCCTTTCGGGAGCCCGACCTGCCAATCGCGCAGCGCGATGATCGGCAAAGTCTGCTCGTTATCGCCGACTGGGCCGATATGGAAGAAGTGGCGCCGATTGCGGATGCCGCCAAGCTGCGGTTTTTAGGCGTAACCGGCTTGGCCGAAGCGTCGGCCAGGCTGGATGAGCAGACGCACTGCGACACGCTCCTGCTGTTTTGCCCGATCATGACCGCAACGCTGGAGCGATTGCTTGTCCAGGTGGAAACCCAGGCAATCCAGACTGGCATGGCTGTTGTGCTGGTGGCTGGATGGGATACGGTCGACCTTGCCTTTGCATGCATTCGCAGCGCACACACCCAGCTCTTGTGCGATCCCGGCCCGGTGGAATTGGCGGCGGCGCTGGTCGCGGCCGGTGAGCATCGTCCGTTCAGCGGCAGCGTGCATGAAGTCGACCGGGAAGCCTTGCGATTGCAGCAGTTGAGCGAAGAAGTAGGCCGCCTTGCGCGCACGATTGACGCCTTGACGCAACGGGGGAAGGCTTCCGCCACGCCAAGCTTCGATCTTGGGCCACGGATATCCGACCGTCCCAGTGACTATATTGGCATGCCCGTGATCCCGCCTTTCTCTCCCCCGGCGCGTCCGGTCCAAGGGGGATCGGTGAGCGCAGAGCAGATACGCGACATGCTGCGCGCACGGCGTACCGCGCGGATTTTCTGCCTGGCGATCTGTTCGCTGATCCAGCCTGGGACATGCTGCTGGATTTGCTCGCCGCACGTTTGGAACAGGAACGCGTGTCCGTATCGAGCCTGTGCATCGCCGCCGCCGTACCGCCCACGACGGCGTTGCGCTGGATCCGAACGCTAACCGACAAGGGCATGGTGCAGCGACATGCCGACCCGCAGGATGGCCGGCGCGTTTTTATTTCGCTGGCGAACGACACGGCCGATGCGATGGTGCGCTGGTTCGGCGCTAGCCGCAGATTGCTGTGCGGCTGAGGCTTGACCGCCGGCCTATTTCGCCGCAATAGGCGCCTTCCCCACGGGGGCGATTAGCTCAGTTGGTAGAGCGTCTCGTTTACACCGAGAATGTCGGCGGTTCGAGCCCGTCATCGCCCACCATCTATATTGGCGATAGTCGCGCCGTCGCTGAATCTCCCCATTCGCCTTGATGTAAATCCCCAGCCATGCGCGCTCGATGGGACAATCGGGCTGCAATGTCATCTCGCCTTCGCAACGTTCAGCCTGTGGCAAGCCGCGATTGGCCACATAGTCGATATGCCGACTATCGCTGCTTTTGCCGAAGCTATCCTTCCCGCGCTGCTGATGTGTTCGCCCCTGGCGGTCATTGCGACGCAGGATTGCGCGGCGTGGCGGCTAAGGTCGGCATCGACCGCGCAGGATTGGAACGATGTGTGCGCTCGCGAACTCACGCGCCCGATGTGATCGGGCATATTGCGATATAATGCGGCCCCTGCTAATTCCATACGTCATGATCCAGCCGCCTGAAATCATTCGAGTCTCAAAGCCCCGCGTTTCCTGCGACGGATCGGGCGATATTCCCGCAGCACTCGGCCATCCGCGGGTGTTTCTGGAAATCGACGAGCATGGTTATGTCGATTGCGGCTATTGCGACCGTCGCTTCGTGCTGATCGGCGGCGTTGCGGATACCCCCGATGTCGTCACCAAGCCGGATATCGCTTCGGGCGCCAGCCTGTAAGCTTTTCTGTTGGGTTGCAGGCAGGGCGCGCCTATATCGGGCGCATGACCGATACCGCTTCCCTCTTCACCGATGCCCGTGGCCTTCTTTATCGTCCGGGTCTGCTCGATCCCGATGGCGCGCGCCGGCTGACGGCCCAGGCGCTAGGTCGTTGCGACGACGGTGAATTATATCTGCAATATCGCGCAAGCGAGAGTTTCGGGTTTGACGATGGCCGGCTGAAGACCGCCGACTATTCTACTGATGCCGGCTTTGGTCTGCGCGGTGTCTCGGGCGAAATGACCGGCTTTGCGCATGCCAATGATCTCAGCGAGGCGGCCATCGCCAAGGCGGCGCAAACGCTTACCCTGCTTGATCCCTCCAAGGATCAGCCTGCGCCGCCGCCCCAGCGTACCAATCGCCATCTTTATACCGACGCCAATCCGCTAGAAATCGTTCCGTTTGCGGAAAAGGTCTCGCTCTGCGCAGAGATAGACGCTGCCGCCCGCGCGCGCGACCCGCGCGTCGCGCAGGTGTCGGTCAGTCTGGCAGGCAGCTGGTCGGTGGTGGAGATCGTGCGCGCCGATGGCTTTACCGCGACCGATATTCGCCCTCTGGTGCGTCTCAACGTCTCCATCATATTGGAAGAGGACGGTCGGCGCGAAACGGGTGTTTTTGGCATTGGCGGCCGCTATCTTTATGATCAGGTGATGGACAAGGCGGTGTGGAACCGCGCGATCGATGAGGCGCTGGCGCAGGCGCGCGTCAATATGCGCTCTGTCGCAGCGCCTGCGGGCGAGATGACCGTGCTGTTAGGACCCGGTTGGCCCGGCGTTCTGGTCCACGAGGCGATTGGGCACGGCCTTGAGGGCGATTTCAACCGCAAGCGCACCAGCGCTTTTTCGGGACGCATTGGTCAACGCGTCGCGGCACCGGGCGTCACTGTCGTTGACGATGGCAGCATCATGGATCGGCGCGGGTCCCTGTCGATTGATGATGAGGGCACGCCAACGCAGGAAAATATCCTCATCGAGGACGGGGTTCTGTGCGGCTATATGCAGGACCGGCTGAATGCTCGGCTGATGGGGGTTGCGCCCACGGGCAATGGCCGCCGCGAAAGCTATGCGCATGCTCCGATGCCGCGGATGACCAACACCTTTATCAAGGGCGGGCAGGATGATCCGGAGGAGTTGCTCAGCCGTATGAAGAACGGGATTTTCGCGAAGAGCTTTGGCGGCGGTCAGGTGGATATCGTGTCGGGCAAGTTCGTCTTTTCATGCACTGAGGCCTATAAAGTTGAAAATGGCAAATTGGGCGATCCCATAAAGGGTGCGACGCTGATCGGCGACGGCCCCACCGCGCTGACCAAGGTTATCGGGATCGGCAATGACTGGGCGCTGGATGAGGGCATCGGCATGTGCGGCAAGGGTGGCCAAAGCGTTCCGGCCGGCGTGGGCCAACCTACGCTGTTGATGGAGGGGCTGACGGTCGGCGGCACGGCCGCCTAGGCCGTTACCTGCGGCCAACCGAGCCAACTGCTCCGTAAACGGCGGGAACCGTTGCGGCCGGTGCGACATTAGTCATGCATGAACATGCTGACCGACAGCCATGATGCCGTGACCGCCGATTGGGCGGCCGCGTTGCTTGATTTCTGGTTCAATGAGGTGGGCGAAAAAGGGTGGTGGAGCCATGATTTACAGTTGGATCATATCTGCGCCCAAAAATTCGCCCATCTGTGGCGTGAGAAGAAAAGCCAGGCTGCTGCGGATTTCCAGGATCGAGCCGATGACGCGCTGGCCGCGGTTATCCTGTTCGATCAATTGCCCCGTAACATGTTTCGCGGCACCGCTGATGCCTTTGCTACGGACGCGTTGGCGCGGGATATAGCGCGTGGCGCGATCGCGCATGGATATGATGTGCAGATCGGCGGCGCAGGGCGGTGTTTCTTCTATATGCCATTCATGCATAGCGAGGATAGGGCCGATCAAGACCTGTCCCTCACCCTGTTCGAGGGAGCGGGCGACGCCAAATGGCTCGAATTTGCCCGCAAACATCATGAGATGATCCAGCAATTCGGTCGGTTTCCGCACCGTAATGCCCTGCTTGGCCGCATGACCAGATCTGAAGAAGAAGATGTGATTGCCGACGGCGCGGACTGGTGAGCCCCGTGCACAAATTTTAAGCAACATCCTGCTGCTGCTTAATTTTGCAGCGGAGCTTTTCGCATATCCAGCCGTAAAGCCCGCATTAACGCGTCTTTATCTTTTTGGCACGGCCCTTGCTGATATGTCCCCGTACACCATTCACAGGGGGCGACATGAAACTTGTCATGGCTATTATCAAGCCGTTCAAGCTGGACGATGTCCGCGAGGCGTTGTCCTCGCTCGGCATCGCCGGCATGACGGTCAGCGAAGTGAAGGGCTTCGGTCGCCAGAAGGGGCAGACTGAAATCTATCGCGGCGCCGAATATTCCACCAACATGGTCCCGAAGATCAAGATTGAGGTCGTCTGCGACGACGACCTAGCGCCACGCGTGGTCGAAGCGACCCAGGCCGCCGCCAATTCGGGAGCGATTGGCGATGGCAAGATCTTCGTTCTCGATGTGGGACAAGCCGTGCGTATCCGCACAGGCGAGACCGGCGAAACCGCGCTGTAAGAAGGGGGAAATGATGAGCTTTTCCAAGAAATTCTGCGGTGTGGCGGGGGCTGGTGCCCTGTCGCTGTTCGCCGCTCTGCCCGCCTGGGCGCAGGACGCGGCCGCCGCCGCGCCGACGCCGGACAAGGGAGATACCGCGTGGATGATGGTATCGACCGTTCTCGTCCTCGCGATGATTCTGCCGGGCCTCGCCTTGTTCTATGGCGGCCTGGTCCGGACGAAGAACATGCTGTCGGTCATGACGCAGATTGGCGCCGTCGCTGCCTTCGCCATGCTGATTTGGGTGATCTATGGTTACACCATGGCCTTTGGCGACGGCGGCAACGCGGTCATTTCCGGCTTTGGCAAGCTGTTTCTGGCCGGCGTCACGCCTGACAGCACGGCGGCGACCTTCACTGACGGAGTCGTCATCCCGGAATATGTCTTCATCTGCTTCCAGATGACCTTTGCGGCCATCACCGTCGCGCTGGTGCTGGGTTCGGTGGTGGAACGCATGAAGTTCTCCGCCGTGATGGTCTTCGCCCTCATATGGCTCACGATCGTTTATTTCCCGGTCGCGCACATGGTGTGGGCTGGCAACGGCTATTTCTTTGGCCTTGGCGCGCTCGACTTCGCGGGCGGCACCGTGGTCCACATCAATGCGGGCGTTTCCGCACTGGTGGCCTGCCTCATCCTTGGCAAGCGCATCGGCTTCCCCAAGGAGCCCATGCCGCCGCACAGCATGACGTTGACGGGCGTCGGCACTGGCTTGCTGTGGGTCGGCTGGTTCGGCTTCAATGCGGGTTCGGCCCTTGAAGCCAATGGCTCGGCCGCACTGGCTATGATCAACACCTTCGTCGCCACCGCATCAGCCGGTCTGTTCTGGATGCTGGCGGAGCGCCTCAACGGCCACAAGGGTTCGGCGCTGGGCTTCTGTTCGGGCATCATCGCAGGCCTCGTCGCCGTCACGCCGGCAGCGGGCAACGCCGGACCGTTCGGCGCGATCGTGCTGGGCGCTGTAGCTTCGATCATCTGCTTCTATGCTGTCACGGTTCTCAAGCCGAAGCTTGGCTATGATGACAGCCTCGACGCCTTTGGCATCCATGGCGTCGGCGGCATCATCGGCGCAATCGGTACCGGCATCGTCTATGCGCCGAGCCTTGGCGGGCCCGGCGACGGTTCGGTCGGCATTGGCGCACAACTGGTGATCCAGATCGAAGCGGTTCTTGCGACCGCCATATGGGCTTCGATCGGCACCGTCATCGCAATCTTCGTCGCCAAAGCTGTCACCGGCCTGCGGGTCAGCCAGGAGGTCGAATATGAAGGCCTGGACCTCGGCGAACATGGCGAGCGTGCCTACAACCCGTAATTTTCACTGAATTGGCCGGGCGGCCACTCTGTCTGACAGCAATCGTCGCCCCGCCTTCCGATGTTCCTCCTGCGAACATGCCTTGGGCCGGTACGAAAGTGCCGGCCTATTTTTTTGGAGACGGGGGCCGGTACGAAAGTGTCGGCCGTCCTTCCAGCGCCTTTGCTGGATTAGCTGGCGGGACGATGCCAGAGCGTCGAAGGCCTTTCCGCATCGGCGGGCCAACGCCGTGCGCGCCCGACGACCTGAATCCCAGCGCGCGCGACCCACATCAGCTTGTCGCTCTTGCGCGTCACCACGCGGTGATCCCATGCCATTGGTCCGCGCCGCGCAATGGTGCGGGCAATATCCCCATAGATACCGGCGGCGGCCAGAACGGCCCAGGCGGCACGCGGTGGCAGCATGCCAGTGCCGTGCCGCGCGCTATCTTCATAGGCTGCGGCCATATCCGTCAGCCGGCGGCCGAGGATGGCAAGGCGTGGGCGAACCCATGGCTTCATATGCTCGCCAGGCGGAATGTCCATTTCCACCAGCCATTCGACGGGCAGGTAGCATCGGTCCGCCGCCTCATCTTCCCCGATATCGCGGGCGATATTGGCAAGCTGAAAGGCAAGACCAAGGTCGCAGGCGCGATCCAGCGTCGCGTCGTCATGCGGGTCGACCCCCATCAGCACCGCCATCATGCATCCGACCGCGCCGGCGACATGATAGCAATAGCGCAGCATGTCATCCTGACTGCGGGGCCGCCAATCGCGGGCATCAAGCGCGAAGCCCTCGATCAGGTCATGGGCGTAGCGGTGCGGAATACGGCATTCCCGCATGACCAGGCCAAAGCCGTCAAAAGCCGGATCGCCGGTGGGTTCGCCCCGCAGCGCCCGGTCGGTCATCACCCGCATATCCGAAAGGCGTGCCTGCGCGTCGGCCACGACGCTCATTGCCCCGCCATGGTCCTGGCCGTCGGCGATATCGTCGCAAGTGCGGCACCAGGCGTAGAGCAGCCAGGCGCGTTCGCGGGTTTGCCGGTCGAACAGCTTGGATGCCATGGCGAAGCTTTTGGAGCCGCGCGCGATGCTGTCGCGGGCATGGGCGACGAGCCTCGCGCGATCAGGGGCGATGGGATCGGTCATAGTCCCCATCCATGCCCGCGTGCGCCGCCGGCGTCGAGGGGTTACAGCCGCGCGGCCTTCATCGCGAAGATCGTTTCATGCGGCTGATAGGCCGCCATCGCATCGACCAAGGCTTCGATGCTGTCTTCATGCACCAGAATGCCGGCATGTTGCGGCCGGATGAAGCCGCTTTCCACCATCTGGCGGTTAAAACCGATCAGCTGATCGTAAAAGCCCGCGACGTTGAGCAGGCCTACGGGCTTGTTATGATAACCCAGCTGCGCCCAGCTGATCGCTTCCCATAATTCGTCCATCGTGCCGACGCCGCCCGGCAGTGTCACGAACCCATCGGAAAGGTCGGTAAACAGCTGCTTACGCTGGTGCATGGTCTGGACGACATGGAGTTGCGTGCAACCGCGATGCGCGACTTCCGCGCCGACCAGCGCTTCGGGAATGACGCCGACGACTTCGCCGCCCGCTTCCAGCGCGGCGTCCGCGACCGCGCCCATCAGGCCAAGCCGCCCGCCGCCGTAGACGACGCCGATGCCCCGCTTCGCAAGCGTGCGGCCGACGTGACGCGCCGCATCGATATAGGTAAGGTCGGCTGGCGTCGCCGATCCGCAATAGACTGCCAGTCTTTTCATCTAAGTCCTGTTCAAATCGTCCAGCATCAGCGCGGCGGTCGCCTTGGCGCTGCCCACCACGCCGGGAATGCCCGCGCCGGGATGGGTGCCGGCCCCTACCAGATAGAGATTGGGAATGACATCGTCGCGATTATGCGCTCGGAAAAAGGCGCTTTGGGTGAGCAGCGGTTCCAGGCTGAAGGCACTGCCCATATGGGCGGCAAGATCTCGGCCGAAGTCACGCGGCGTATAGTGGAACTGGGTGACGATGCGCGATCGGATGTCGGGGATCAGCCGATGCTGGATCTCATCCAATATGCGCTCGGCATAGGTCGCGCCGAACTGGTCCCAGTCGATCGGCAGCTTGCCCATATGGGGCACCGGGGCGAGCGCGTAAAAAGTCGAATGACCATCGGGCGCCATCGATGGATCGGTGACGGTCGGGTGGTGCAGGTAGAGCGAGAAATCCTGCGGCAGCACGCCATGATCGTAAATATCGGTCAGCAACCCTTCATAGCGCGGGCCGAACAGGATCATATGATGCGGGATGCCCGGCCAGCTGCCCTTGATCCCGAAATGCAGCACGAACAGGCTGGGCGACCAGCGTTTGGCCGCCAGTTTCTCGCCCTGCTTTTGTCCGCGTGGATGGTGGGCGAGCAGGTCTCGATAGCTGTGCATCAGGTCGGCGTTGGAAGCGACGGCATCGGCCTCGCCGCGCCAGCCCGAAGCGGTATGCACCGCCGTTGCCTTGTCGCCATAGGTTTCGATCCGCGTGACTGGATCGCCCAGCCGCAGCGTGCCGCCCAGTCGTTCGAAATGGGTGGCCAAGCCCTGCACAAGCCGGTTGGTGCCGCCCTGAGCGAACCAGACTCCGCCATCCTTCTCCAGCTTGTGGATAAGGGCATAGATCGAACTGGTCTTCATCGGATTGCCGCCGACCAGCAGGGTATGAAAGGACAGCGCCTCGCGCAGCTTTTCGTTCTTCACATAGGACGCGACGATCGAGTAGACCGATCGCCATGCCTGATACTTGGCCAGCGCCGGGGCCGCTTTCACCATCGATGCGAAATCGAGGAAGGCGACATGGCCGAGCTTGCGATACCCTTCTTCGTAAACGCCGGCGGCATAATCGCAGAAACGCTCATAGCCCGCGACATCGCCGGGATCGAGCTTTGCGATCTCGGCCCGGAGCGCTGGCTCGTCATTGGAATAGTCGAAATTCGTGCCGTCGCGCCAGTTGAGCCGGTAGAAGGGCGACACCGGCATCAGGGTGACATCCTGCGCCATGTCATGCCCTGACAGCCGCCACAGTTCAGCGAGGCAGTCAGGATCGGTGATGACGGTCGGCCCCGCATCGAACGTAAAGCCGTCCTTTTCCCACATATAGGCCCGGCCGCCCGGGCGATCGCGCGCTTCCACCAAGGTGGTCTGGACGCCGGCCGACTGGAGGCGAATGGCAAGGGCGAGGCCGCCAAAGCCCGCACCGATGACGATAGCGGTTCTGGACATCAGGCAGGCGGGTTCAGCAAGGTGCGCATGGCGTCCCTTATGGGGACAGGTGGCTTGCCGCACAAGATGCGCAAACGGTCAGCCATGGTCGATTGGCCAGCGTAGAATCGCTGGATGAGCGCGGGGTGGAGGCCATAGAAACGGGAGAATATTCGCCAGCGCTCGTCGGGTCTGGCCGCGCCGAACAGCATCTTGCCCAGCATGCGATAATAGCCGTCCTGTCGCCAATGCGCCCGTGCAAAGGCGCGAGTGGCGGCAGGCAGGCCGTCCAGCGGCTGACGGGCCAGCCAGAGCGCGAAGCGGACGGCGTCGGGCAATGAATAGCCGGTCATCGGCTGGAAGAGGCCGGCGCGCACGCCTGCACGGGCGACGGGATCGGATACCGGCCAATAGCGATCAAAGTCGCCGCCATGGACGACAGGCAGCACGCCTTCTTCCCGGTGGACGCTCTGCGCGTCCCAGCCCTTCGCTGCGGCATAGGCGGCGATCCGCTCGTCCAGCACCACGCCGTCGAGGTTGGGCGTGTCGCTATAATAGGTGTCCTCGACAAAGATGTTGTGGTCGTCCCAGGGGAGCAGGTAGACGAAGCGATAGCCGTCATGCTGATCGACGCTGGCGTCCATGATGACCGGGCGCTCGACGCCGTGGGGCGCAGCGCAGCGCAGCGCGTGACCGACGAATTTTTGCCAGCCGCAGCGCAGAGCCGAAAGGTCGCCCGGTCCCCGCGCGTCGAGGATCGCCTGCGCGTGAATGATGCGGCCATCGGCCAACGTGACACGATCGGGCGCGAGTGTTCGCACGTCCGCGCCGATGAGGAGGCGATCGCCCAGCGTCTTGCGCACATGGACAGCGAAAGTGACGGAAGTAATGCTGTTATACGGGGTGGCCAGGTCGCGCTGAAATCCGGGAAAAATGACGGCATGACCCTGTGTCCAGCGATGCGCGATCATGGGGTCCACCAGCCAGCGATCCTGCGGGGCGACGTCGCCGTCGAAAAAGGACCAGATGTGGTTGCCGCCCGGCTCTGCGCCATGTTCGATCAGGAGCAGGCGCAATTCCGGACGCAAGGCGACGAGCGCGAGCGCGGCAAGTCCGCCGGCGAGGCCGCCGCCGACGATCACAAGGTCACAGTCGATGGAATTCATGAACCCTTGATAGGGACTGGAGGACGGGGGCGATAGCGTCCCTTCCGCTCCCTTGGCAGAAAAGTCATTATAGTGTAGGGGAGTATGCTATGCATATTGTCGAGGATAGAGAAAAGCTGCTCGCGCGCACGCGACGAATCGCGGGCCAGATCGCCGCTGTCGAGCGCCAGTTGGCTGGCGACGCCGATTGTTCGCAGACGTTGCAGCTGGTCGCGTCGGTGCGCGGCGCTGTCGGCAGCCTGATGGAAGAACTGATCGAGCAGCATATGCGCGCGCATGTCGCGCGACCGGGGCTAAGCGACGTTGCGCGGGCCGCGGCTGCCGAGGAAATGCTGGCGTTGATCCGCCGCTATGGGAAATGACGATGCACGACGCTCATCATCACGCCCATGAGCATGGTCACGATCACTGCATGCCGCCACCGCCGCCCACCGCCCCGCCGGGGGAGGCGGAAGAACGCCATTATTTCGACCATATCTACCTGAGCGCCGGGCATGACCGCAATGCGCGCCGCACCATCTGGGTCGTGTGGTTGACCGCCGCGACGATGGTGGTGGAGATCGCGTTCGGCTGGTTGACCGGGTCAATGGCTTTGCTGGCCGATGGCTTTCACATGGCGACCCATGCCGGCGCACTCGCGGTGGCGGCGGCGGCCTATGGCTATGCGCGCCGCCACGCCCGCAATCCGCGCTTCACCTTCGGCACGGGGAAGGTCGGAGACCTGTCGGGTTTCGCGTCCGCTTTGCTGCTGGGCGTCACGGCGCTGCTGATCGCGGTCGAATCGATGCTGCGGTTCTTCGAGCCGGTGCAGGTGGCGTTCGGCGAAGCGACGCTGGTGGCGGTCATTGGCCTGGTCATCAACATAGTGAGCGCGCTGCTGCTGGGGCATGACCATAGCCACGCAGATGGGGACGCGCACGGCCATGCCCATGCGGACAATAATATGCGCGCGGCCTATATCCATGTGTTGACCGATGCGCTGACGTCAGTGCTGGCGATCGCGGCGCTGCTGGCTGGGCGCTATATGGGCTGGTGGTGGCTGGACCCGGCGGTCGGCCTGCTGGGCGCGGTGGTCATCGCGCGCTGGGCCTGGGGTCTGATGCAGGACACGGCCGCGATCCTGCTCGATACCGCCGAGCCGGCGCTGATGGCGCGGCTGCGGCTGGAGGCGGAAGCCGAAGGGGCGACGATCCGCGACCTGCATGTCTGGCGGATCGGCCCGCATGCCCATGCCGCGATCCTGAGCCTGGCGCCGGGCGCCGATGGCGCGGCGGTGCGGGCGCGGATCAAGGCGCTGCCGCGCATGGAGCATGTGACGGTGGAATGCGGGTGAGCCGCCCGCTTATTGCGGTTTGAGCGCGTCCATAATCTGGCGCACCGGGCTGATGTCATAGCCCGCTGCCGCTGCCTGTGCCGCGAGCACATCGGGGTGATCCCCGGCCCGCGCGCGGGTAAGTGCCCAGAGCAGCGTGCTGCGCGTGCCCGACCGGCAGTAGGCCAGCATCTTGCCATCGCCTGTCTGATCCAGCGCCTGCGCCATGCCATCGAGCTGCCAGGGGGCAAAGCCGCCATGGGCGACCGGCACGGCGACATAGTCGATGCCGGCCTTCAGCGCAGCCGCCTCGATCTCCGCGCCATTGATTTGCCCCGGTTCTTCGTCGTCGGGACGATTGTTGACGATCATCGTCACGCCCTGCGCTTTTGCCTCCGCGACTTGCTCCACGCTGATCTGCGAGGACACGAGGATGCGGTCGGTGAGCGTGCGGAACATGGGGCTTCTCCTTCTGCGGCAGAGCGATGCCTTTCGATGGCCGCGCTGGCAAGGCTTTTGCTTCACCAGAGGGCGCGGCGGAGATGGTGCGGCTGCGTTGCCTGGGTCTATAGGAACGGGCGAATTGCCGCCAGAAAGGCGTCGCCATAGGCGTCAAGCTTCTTCTGGCCGATACCGCTGATGTGGCTGAGTTCGCGGATATTGGCCGGGCGCTGTTCGGCCATTTCACGCAGCGTGGAATCATGAAAGATGACATAAGGCGGCACGCCTTGGTCCTGCGCCAGTTCGCGGCGGCAGGCGCGCAGGGCGTCGAACAGCGGATCGCCCACGGGGTTGGCGTCGGCGCCGTTGCGGGCATTGCGGCGGCCGCGCCGTTCGCGCTTTGGCGGCACCAGGATGCGCACTTCCTCCTCGCCGCGCAGGATCGGGCGGGCATTGGGGCCGAGCATCAGCCCGCCATGCTCGGTCGTTTCCAGCGCGTCGCGGACCAGCAAGGCGCGTTGCACCGGGCGCAGCAACGCCATTTCTTCTCCACTGACGATGCCATGCACGGAAATGCGGTCATGGCCGCGTTCGCGCACCTTGTCGTTGGCGGCGGCGGTCAGCACCGCTTCGATATGGCCCGCGCCGAAACTCTGCCCGGTGCGGTAGACCGCGGACAGATATTTGCGCGCCGTCTCCGTTGCGTCGACACTGGCCGGGGGCGACAGGCAATTATCGCAATTGCCGCAGGTGGGCGGCGGGCTTTCGCCAAAATGACGCAGCAGGATGGCACGGCGGCATGTCGCGGTTTCGACCAGCGCGCCCAGCGCCGCGATGCGGGCGCGCTCCCCCTGCTGACGCGCGGGTTCGAGTTCGGCGATGCGCAGGCGCGCGCGGGCGAAATCCTCCGCCCCCCAGAAAAGATGTGCGACCGCCGGTTCCCCGTCGCGACCGGCGCGGCCCGATTCCTGATAATAGCCCTCGATCGATTTGGGCAGGCCTGCATGCGCGACGAAGCGGACATCGGGCTTGTCGATACCCATGCCGAAGGCGACGGTGGCGACCATCACCATATCCTCGCTGGCGATGAAGGCGGCCTGATTGGCGGCGCGGGTCGCAGGGTCCATGCCGGCATGATAGGCGCGCACGGCTCGCCCGCCGCGCCCCAGCGTCTCGGCAAGCTTTTCGGTCGCGGCGCGGGTCTGAGCATAGACGACGCCGGGGCCGGGATGCTGGGCGAGCAGATCGGCAAGCTGGCGCGTCAGCCCCTCGCGCGAGTGGACGGCGTAGCGGATATTGGGCCGGTCGAAGCCCGAGATGATAAGGCCGTCTTCAGGAATACCAAGCTGGACCAGAATGTCGGCGCGCGTATGCGCGTCCGCCGTCGCAGTGAGGGCAAGGCGCGGGACTTGCGGAAATTCGTCGAGCAGCGGGCGTAGCAGGCGATAGTCGGGGCGAAAATCATGGCCCCATTCGGACACGCAATGGGCTTCGTCGATGGCGAAAAGCGCGATCTTTGCCGAGCGGAGCAGGTTGCGGAACGACTCCTGACTGGCGCGTTCGGGCGCGACGTAGAGAAGATCGAGATCGCCACTGCGCAGCCGGTCCTGCGTTTCGCGCCAATCGGCGTCCACGCTGGTGAGGCTGGCGGCGCGCAGGCCCACCGCATTGGCGGCGCGCAACTGGTCGTGCATCAGGGCGATCAGCGGCGACACGACGATGCAGCAGCCATCGAGCGCGGCGGCGGGAAGCTGGTAGCAGAGCGATTTGCCCGCGCCCGTCGGCATGATGGCCAGCGTCGGGCGGCCCGCCATGACACGGCCGACCACCTGTTCCTGCACCCCGCGAAAGGCGGTGAAGCCGAAGATATCGTGGAGAAGCGTGGGAATGTCGCGCGCCATCGGGCGGCCTTAGCGGCTGGGGGAGGCAAGGGCTAGAGCGGAGCGCATGACAAAACATGCCCGCCCTTCCGGCGCGGGCACCGCCTTACCGAAAGGGTCAGGCTGCCTTGCCCTTCAGCGCTTTTTGCCGGCGGCGCTGCACGGACGACCCAATACCCATGGCTTCGCGATATTTGGCCACGGTGCGGCGGGCAATATCCATGCCCTTGGCCCGCAGCATATCGACCAGCGTGTCGTCGGACAGGATCGCTTGCGGATCTTCGGCCGAAATCAGCGCCTTGATATGGCTCTTGACCGCTTCGGCCGACACCGCGCCGTCGCCGCCGGCCGCCGCCACGCCGCTCGTGAAGAAATATTTGAGCTCGTAAAGGCCGCGCGGGCAGGAGAGATATTTGTTCGATGTGACGCGGCTGACGGTGCTTTCATGCATGCCGATCGCATCGGCCACGGCCTTGAGCGTCAGGGGCTTTAGGTGCGCGACGCCTTTTTGGAAAAAGCCTTCCTGCTGGCGCAGGATCTCGCTCGCCACCTTGACGATCGTCTTCTGCCGCTGGTCGAGCGCCTTCACCAGCCAGTTGGCGCTGGCTAGGCAGTCGGCCAGCCAGGCCTTGCTATCCTTGTCCTGCTTGCCGGTCGACAGTTCGACATAATAGCTGCGATTGATAAGCACGCGGGGCAGGGTGGCGCTGTTGATTTCGATCGCCCAGCCGTCGCTGGCGGGGCGAATGAAGAGGTCGGGCGTTACCGGGGCGGCGGTGGAGGCGGAAAAGCGCAGGCCGGGCTTGGGGTCATAGCCGCGCAATTCGGCGATCATGTCGGCCATGTCCTCTTCATCCACGCCGCAGATGCGGCGCAGCTGGGGGAGGGCACCCTTGGCCAGCAGGTCGAGATTGGCGAGCAGCCGCGCCACGCAGGGGTCGTGACGATCCGCCTCCTTGGCTTGCAGAGCGAGGCATTCGGCGAGCGATCGCGCGCCTACGCCCGTGGGGTCAAAGCCGTGAATGACGCCAAGCACCCGTTCGACCTGATGCAGCGGCACGCCCAGGCCATGGGCGGTCGCCAGCAGGTTCGCCTCCAGATAGCCCGCCTCGTCGATCTGGCCGATCAACTGCGATGCGATCAGCAGGTCCATGCCTGACATGGCGGCGCGCGCCTGATCCATCAGATGTTCCTGAAGGCTGCTGTCGGGCGCAGCGAAACTGTCAAAGTCGGGTGCATCCTCGGCATAGCCGCCGCCGATCGGCTCCATGCCCCCGCCGGTGCCCAGCGCCGACGCGATCCGGTCGCCCGGACCATCGTCGATGAAGGTTTCCGCGCCATGATCGACGTCGAGCGGGCTGTCGGCCGCGCCGAGGCCCTGCGCGATCAGATCGTCGCTCGCTCCGCTTTCGGCCGCCAGCGTCGGGGCCTCGACAGTCCGGTCGATGCCATCGGTCGCGACAGGCGCATCATCTGGGCCGGTGTCGAGCAGCGGGTTCTTTTCCAGTTCGCCCGCGACAAAGGCGTCGAGCTCCAGATTGGACAGCGCCAGCAGCTTGATCGCCTGCTGCAATTGCGGCGTCATGACCAGAGACTGGCTCTGGCGAATGTCGAGGCGCGGCCCCAGCGCCATCAGGCGAGCGCCCGGTCGAGAAGGAAAGGCCGCCCCCGCCCCATGTTACAGCTGGAAATTTTCGCCCAGATACAGGCGGCGGACTTCAGTATTGGCGACCAGTTCGGTCGGATTGCCGGCAAACAGCACCTGACCGCCGTAGATGATGCAGGCGCGATCGACGATTTCCAGCGTTTCGCGCACATTATGGTCGGTGATGAGAACGCCGATGCCCCGATTCTTGAGGTCCTTCACCAGATCGCGAATGTCGGCTATCGACAGGGGGTCGATACCGGCAAAGGGTTCGTCGAGCAGCACGATCGAGGGATTAGCCGCCAGCGCGCGGGCGATTTCACAGCGGCGACGCTCACCGCCCGACAGCGCCATGGCCGATGAATCGCGCAGTCGGGTGAGGCCGAATTCATCGAGCAGCTGCTCCAGCCGCGCCGCGCGGGCCGCCTTGTCCGGTTCGGCCAGTTCCAGCACCGCGCTGATATTCTGCGCCACGCTCAAGCCCCGGAAGATCGACGTTTCCTGCGGCAGATAGCCCAGACCCAGTATCGCACGGCGATACATGGGCAGGCCAGTGATGTCCTGCCCGTCCAGCACGATCCGGCCGCGATCGGGGCGCACCAGCCCCATCACCGAATAGAAGCAGGTCGTCTTGCCCGCGCCGTTGGGGCCGAGCAGGCCGACCACTTCGCCCTTGCCCACGGTCAGCGACACGTCGGACAGGACAACGCGCTTGTCATAGCTTTTCGCGATCGAGATCACGGACAGGCCATCGCCCACTTCCTGCGGGGCGAGGGGGTGGGCCGGGGTCGGCCGGTCCTGAACTGTCACGTCGTGCATCCTGTCATCCTTGGCGAGCCATGGGTTCGCGCGCATAGATTGGCAGCCATTGGGCGGCTGGCAAGCTTTGTGCATGGTAACAGGACGGGAGCAAGAGTAAAATCCCGGCTTAGCGTACCGGCAGCGCCGTTTCATATTTGGTGGTCGAGAGCGCGAATTGCGACGATGCGCCTGCGACCGAGGGATGTTTAAGCAAGGTGCGCATCAGAAAATGTTCATAGTCCGCGACGTCGGAGGCGACGACGCGGAGCAGATAATCCCATTCGCCCGACATCGAATAGCATTCCATCACCTGTTGGTGGGCGCGCACGAAATCCTCGAACGCGGCGATGGCTTCGGCTGAAAATTCCCTCATCCGCACATGGCACAAAACGATGACGCCCTGTCCCAGGGCATGGGGGTCGGCGATCCAGACTGCGCGGCGCAGCAGGCCTTGGTCCTGCATGGCGCGGACGCGCCGCCAGCAGGACGGCCCGGTGCTGCCCACCCGCTCCGCCAGTTGGGCATTGCTGAGCGTGGCGTCACGCTGCAACTCTGCGAGAATGCGGCAGTCAAGCGGGTCCAGGGCGGATGAATTCGTCATAAAACTGCTATATCATGAAAAATCCTTACGTCTTGCCCTTGCCTCACAGGAATTTTGAAAAGCATTTTCGCCGGCGATCTGCGATGGTGTGGCGATGGAGATGGATGCCGAAAACCCGCCCATCGGCGCTGGTGCCGACTGGACAATTATGCAGGGCTGGGACGCCTATAGCGAGGATGACCACGCAATGTGGGACCGCCTGTTCGAACGGCAGGCAGCGATGCTGGAGGGGCGGGTGGTGCCCGAATTCCTTCAGGGCCTGGGTATCTTGCGCATGGACCGGCCAGGCATCCCTGAATTCGGGGCGCTCAACGAACGGCTCCGCGCGGCGACGGGATGGGAAGTGGTTGCGGTTCCGGGACTGGTGCCCGACCGCGTTTTTTTCGATCATCTTGCCAATCGGCGCTTTCCGGCCGGCCGGTTCATCCGCACGCCCGCGCAGGAGGATTATCTTCAGGAACCGGATATCTTCCACGATGTGTTCGGCCATGTGCCGCTGCTCGCGAACCCTGTGTTCGCCGATTATATGCAGGCCTACGGCCGCGGCGGACTGCGCGCGGACGGAATGGGCGCCATCGCGAAGCTGGCGCGGCTTTACTGGTATACGGTCGAATTCGGCTTGATCCAGACGGATGCGGGCTTGCGCCTTTATGGCGCGGGGATCGTGTCATCCAACGCCGAATCGCATTTCGCGCTGGAGGACCCGTCACCCAACCGCATCGGCTTTGACCTGCGACGGATCATGCGCACCCGCTATCGCATCGACGATTTCCAGCAGAGCTATTTCGTCATCGACAGTTTCGAGCAGTTGCTGGCGCAAACGACGCAGACGGATTTCGCCCCGCTCTACGCCGATCTCGTCGCGCTGCCTGATTATGACACCGATACCATCGCGCCTGAGGACCGTGTGCTGACGCGCGGCACTCAGGCCTATGCCAGACAGAAGGAAGAGGAGCCTTTATGACCGCCACCATGCTGGACCAGCAGCCCGACGCTGCATCCACCAACCCGCTGGGCCTCAACGGGTTTGAATTCGTCGAATTCACCTCGCCCGATCCCGACGCCATGGCCGCGCAGTTCGAGGCGCTGGGCTTTACCGCGACCCATCGTCATCCGACCAAGAATATCACCCGTTACAAGCAGGGGCGCATCAACCTGATGCTGAACCGGGACGATGCCGGGCGGGTTGCTGCCTTTCGCGGGGTGCATGGACCGTCCGCCAGCGCCATGGCGTTCCGTGTGGCCGATCCGCAGGCCGCGCTTGCCTGGGCGCTCGATCATGGGGCCAAGGCCACGGAAGAGGATGACACGGTGATCGAAGGGATTGGCGGCGCCTATCTCTATTTCATCAAGGATGGCGAGGATCTGTATGCCAATTGGGCGGAGATGCCCGGCTGGCGCGACAAGGAAGCGGCCAACAGCGTCGGGCTGGACCTGCTCGATCACCTGACCCACAATGTGCAGCGCGGCCAGATGCGCGTGTGGAGCGAATTCTACCGCACGCTCTTCAATTTCGAGGAGCAGAAATTCTTCGACATCAAGGGCAAGGCGACCGGCCTCACCAGCCAGGCGATGATCGCGCCCGATCGCGCGATCCGCATTCCCTTGAATGAAAGCCAGGACGACAAGAGCCAGATCGAGGAGTTCATCCGCGACTATCATGGCGAGGGTATCCAGCATCTCGCGCTCACGACCGACAATATCTATGACACGGTGGAAAAGCTGCGCGCGCGCGGCGTGCGGCTGCAGGATACGATCGAAACCTATTATGAACTGGTCGACAAGCGCGTGCCCGGCCATGGCGAGGATCTGGAACGGCTGCGCCGGAACCGCATCCTGATCGACGGTGATATCGAAAGCGAGGGCATCCTGCTCCAGATTTTCACCGAGAATATGTTCGGCCCGATCTTTTTCGAGATCATCCAGCGCAAGGGCAATGAAGGCTTTGGCAACGGCAATTTCCAGGCCCTGTTCGAAAGCATCGAACTCGACCAGATCCGCCGCGGGGTGATCAGCGTCGATAGCTGAGCGAGCCGATGCCGCCCGGCGAGCGGCCGGGGCGTGCGCAAAACAACTTTCCGCCAAATAAAATGGCGGCCGGTCCGGGAATTGGAGAGACTTCCCGGACCGACCGCCATGGAGACAAGGCGCGGTGAGGAGACACCGCGCCCTGCCGGGCACTCAGTCGAATTTGAAGCGAACGCCCAAGGCGAAAGTGCGGTCGATCAGCAGCGTGCTACTGTTGAATTCCGTCGGATTGCCGACGTCGCCGAACTTATAGTAATTCTGCTGCTTGGCCTTGGTCAGATTGACGGCGTCGAAGGTGATGCCGATGTCGTCATTGACGTTCCAGGTCAGCTGGAAGTCCAGGCTCTTTTCCGGCGCGCGCCAGAAGCCGATCGGGTTCGCAAAAGACCGACCTTCATTGTTGTTCAGGAAGCCCTTGCGCCAGATATAGGACAGACGCGCGCCGATCGGACCATTATCATAGGCGAGCGTCGCATTGTAGGAGAGCTTCGACACGCCGAAGAAGGCAGACTTGGTGGTGCCGGTGATCTCACCTGCGTTGTTGACGACCGGGATGGTCTGTTCGGAATCCAGGATCGTCGCGCTGCCCGTGAAGCCGAGGCCGTTCAATACGCTGGGCAGATAGGACGGGAAATAGGTCAGCCCCACTTCCAGCCCCTTGAGCGTCCCGTCGGAGGCATTGGCCGGACGCGTGATATTGAAGAATTCGGTATAGGTTTCGTTGCGCGGCAGATAGTTGTTCGGGATGAATTCGCGCACAGTCAGCGGGACGACCAGCCCGTCGATCTTGCGCTGGAACGCCGTCACATAAATCGCGCTGTTGCGTTCGAAATACCACTCGAGCGCCAAGTCCATATTCTTCGAATGCGTGGGCCGCAGATTGGCATTGCCCGCCGAACCCGTGCCGAATCCGATACGCGACAAATCGCCGGTCAGCGAGAGATTTGGATTGAGATCGCCAAAGGCGGGACGGCGCAGCGTTTCCCCGTAATTGAAGCGAATGCGCAGATTGTCGGTGATATTGTAGCGCGCGGTGAAGGACGGCAGGAATTTCTCCGACCCCGTCGACACCGTCGTCCGGGCGAAATCATTGCCCCGATCGAAATAGTCGTACAGCGTGTCGATCGCGACGAAGCGCACGCCGGCCTGAAGCTGGAGCGGCCGCCCGAAAAGCTCCAACTCCCCATCTGCAAGGATATAGGCGGCAAGGTTGGATTCGTTGATGCTGAACACGCGCCCGAACGTCATCTGGTCCGATAGCAGAAGGCCCGGCTCGACGGCGCGATACAGCTGACGAACGGCGTCCTTGTTCATGCTGCGCGGATCGGCCAGCACCCAGCTGGTGGGAATGTCGGCGCGGCCATCGAAGAAACCGCTGTTGGTGAAGGGCGTGCCTTCGCCAAAGGCGTCCAGAGTCACCCCCAGCCCGCCGGCGCCCTGATCGCGGACGAAGCTGTCGGCCTTGCGATCATCGTAGCGGAAGCCCGCCTTGATGCGGCGCAGGAAGCCTTCGTCCCACTTATATTCGCCATCCAGCATGAGCGTAAGCGCGCTGCCGGTGTTCTTGGTGCCGCTGTCGAACAGGTTGCCAACGGTCCACTGGCTCGCGTCCGTCAGCACATCCTGATTGCCGAAGCTGTAAGCGGGCAAGCCACCCCCGGCATTGAAATCGACATCCAGATCAAGCGGACCGCGATCGGTGCGGATGGCGAAGAAGGAGGTTTCGTTCTTGCTGTCCTGATAGGCGACGTCAGCGGAAATCTTACCTTGCGAGCCGACGTCCCATTTCGCGTTCAGGGCATAGACATAGCTGTCCGTGCGATTGGTTGCCATGTCGCCGCTGTTGAAGCCGGCGACCGAGCCCATCCGGCGCGACTTGATGATGTTCGTGCCGTCATACAGCTCGAAGCTGTTCGCCACGTCGGCCGGCAGGTCGCCCCACCAGTCGGCGAAGCTGAAGTGCAGGCTGTTGAATGTTTCGCCGCGGAAGCCGGTGTAGAAGACTTCGGCGGTGTAGACCGAGCTGTCATTGGGCGCCCATTGCAGCGCGGCGTTGATCGATGGCCGCTCGCGCTTGCCGTAGAGGTCCGACGCGATGACGGCGTCGCGCGAGAGATAATAGGGTGTCTCGACGCCATTGATGTTAAGCGTGGAGCCCGGCGCGGTAGGCAGGCCAGCATCGAGGCCCGGCGTCCAGTTCTGGTTGCGATCGCCCGGGAAGATGCGCTGAAGCGGAGTGAGGCCAGATCCTTCTGGCGGATTTTCCGTCGCGAACGGCACCATCGCGCCGGCCTGGAGATTCTGGTTGCGATATTCAGCGCGGGTGAAGCTGGCATTCACCAGGATGCCGATGTCGCCGATCCCGGTTTCCCAACGATCGCTGACCAGCAGCGCCACGTTGGGGTTCACCTTGTCCGCCAGTTCGGAATAAATGCCGCGCGCGAGACCGGAGATGGTGAAGCCATCAAAGTCGAGCGGGCGACGGGTCTGCACGTCGATCTGGCCGGCCAGGCCGGTTTCCAGCTGGTCGGCCGAACGGGTCTTGTAGACGTCGACACGGCTGACAAGGTTCGCCGAAATATCCTGGAGCGCGAAGGATGTGCCTGCTGCTGTGAAGATATTGCGGCCATTGAGGGTGGTAAGCGGATCCGTCAGGCCACGAATGGTGATCGTCGCTGTCTCGCCACCCGCACGATCGGTGACCTGAATGCCGGTCACGCGCTGAAGCGCTTCGACAACATTATTGTCGGGCAGCTTGCCGACATCTTCCGACACGATCGAATCGACGATCTGCGTTGATTCCCTGCGGACATTCAGCGCACCCACGATCGACGCGCGCACGCCGGTCACGACGATTTCGTTGACCTCATCGTCCGCCTGCGGCGCGGCGGCGGAGTCGGGCACGGTCTGCGCTTGCGCGGCACCCGCCAGCATCAGCGCAACCATGGATGTGGAACCAAAAATGACGGACTTCAAAGCCATCGGATATCCTCCCCAAGGGGCTGGCGCATACGCCATGCCCATGTTTCGATTACTCCGACTAATTATTGCTCCGACAAATGAAGCGCAAGCGGAAAATCGGCCCACTATGTAGGATGGCCTGGGTCAGTGACATTTATGCTGCATATTGGGCTGAAAGCGGGACGGAAGACCGCACAACTATGTAGAAAGCCGGCGACCTTTGGGACCGCCGGCATTCTGAATGATGGCCGTTTGTCTGACTTAGTGGATTGTCAGTCCGCCCGCCAATAGGCGGAGTTGTCGCGGCTGGCAACGAGGGCGACCTGGCCATCGACCATGCCGATGGCCTTGCCCGGTGCGGCGACGGCGGCGAACCGCAGCAGGCCCTGCCCCTTTTCCTCCAGGCGCACAAACTGGCTACGCAGCGAAAAGTCCGCGCTCTTGCTGTCGGGTTGCAGCGTCACGGTGCCATCCTTGGCAGCGACCAGATAATGGTCCGGCATGAGAATGGGCGAGAGCATGATGCTGTCCTTGCCTGCGCGACCCTTCGTCTGGCGGAACTGCGTCTGCGCCAGCGATGGGTTGCCGCCGATCAGGCGCGTGCCTTCATGCGCCAGCAACGCGGCCGGGTTCGCGGCGGACACGAAGCGCTCGGGCAGGGGGCCATTGCCCACCGGCACGCCGAAATCGGGCGTGCCATCGGCCGTATAATAGAGGCGCTGGACCCGGGTGTGGCGGTCCGGGTTGAACAGCGGGTCGCCCTTGATCTCCTCATAGTCACGGCCGTGATAGACCAGCATGTCGCGGCCCTGTTCGTCGACCGTAAAGCTGTTGTGGCCGGGGCCATAGACGCTGGTCTGGGAATTGGTGACGAACACCGGCTGCTTGGACTTGGTCCAGCTTTTGGGGTCCATCAGATCGGCATTTTCGTCGGCGGTCAGCAACCCCAGGCAATAGCGCGCATCGGTCGCGCTGGCCGAATAGGTCATGAACAGGCGGCCATTGCGATGAAGGATCGCGGGCGCCTCCGCCACCTTGTAGCCGCGCACTTCCCAGTCGAGCGTCGGGATGGTGAGCCGCGCGGGTTGGGCGCTGAACGTCAGCGGCGTCTTCATTGGGGCGATATAGAGATTGGAATTGGTGTCGATGCCGGGTTCGCGCTGCGCCCAGGCCATGTAGCGCACGCCCTTGTGGACGAAGATGGTGGAATCGAGATTGAAGCTGTCCCACGGCGTCTGCAATTCGCCCAAGACGCGCCATTTCCCGGTCATGGGGTCGGCCCCGTCGCACACCACCGCATAGGTGCGGATGCGGAACACGTCGTCCCCGCCGCCGCTCGGGCCAGCGGCGAAATACATATACCAGACGCCGTCGATCTGATGCAGTTCGGGCGCCCAGAGGAAGCCGGAGCGCGGCCCGCTGGCTTCATGCCGCCACAGCACCGCTTCCTTGGCTGTCGCAAGACCGGCGATGGTCTTGGAGCGGCGCAGAACAAGCCGGTCATATTCAGGCACGGAGCCGGTCATGTAATAATAGCCGTCTTCGTGACGGAAAATCTGCGCATCGGCGCGGTTCTTGACCAGTGGGTTGACGGGCACCGGGGCGGCGGCGTCGGCCTTGGCCGCACGCACTGCGGCCGGCGCTGCCGACAGGGCGGCAGCGCTACCGATGAAGCCGCGACGGGACAGGGCGAAAGACATCAGGTTTCTCCGGTTAAGTCAGACTAATAAGGATCAATATTGTGCCACGGGCCATCCGTCAGCCCCCCATGCCACCGGCGCGATGCGCAGGGTCGGCGCGCCGTCCGCCTGTTTGTCATAGGCGTGATAGACGACATAGTCCTTGCCGTCCGTGTCATGCAGCCAGCCGGCATGACCCGGGCCGCGCCAGCGCTGCTGTTCCTGAAGATCGGCGCGCAGGAAGATGGTTCCGCCCCCTTCCATTAGCTTGCTGCCATCCCTCCCCACATAGGGGCCCGTGATCTCCTTCGATCGGCCGATCACGGTATAATATGTGCTGTTCACGCCCTTGCAGCAATAATCATAGCTGACCATCAGCCAGTAATAACCGCCATGGTCGATGATGAAGGGCGCTTCTACCGGAGCAGGGCCGCCGGCCGGCGCCGGGCGGCGGGCAATGCTGATGGGCCTGGCCTCCGGATCCTTGGGCTTGCCGGTTTTCGGGTCGAGCTCGAACAGCTTTATGCCGGTCCAGAAACTGCCCAGCGTCAACCAGTGACGTCCTTGCCGGTCGATGATGAAATTGGGGTCGATTGCGTTGTAATCATCTTCCTTCGTCGACAGGACCACCATCCCTTCGTCGCGCCAGCCATAGTCGGGCGAAGCACGATCCAGCGTCTTTGAGGTGGCAAGGCCGATCGCCGACCGGTTGGAGCCGAAGGTCGAGACCGAATAATAGAGGCGATAGCGACCATCGACGAAGCTGATGTCGGGCGCCCACATGCCGTTGCTGCCTGGAATCGCCTGACTTGCCCAAGCGGGCAGGGCAGTGAAGACGGGGTCGCCGGCTTTCCAGTGGACAAGGTCGGTGGAGGTGCGCGTTTCGATCAGTCGCTTGCCGTGGCCAGTGCTGAACACATGATAGATGCCGCCTTCGCGGATGATGACCGGGTCATGGGTTGGCGTAAGGTCGCCCGCCAAGCGGCTGTTGAGCGACGCGTCGGCGGCATCGGCGGAGGATTGCGCGCAGGCCGGCGCGGCGAGAAGGGCAAGACCCGCCCAGGCGCAGAGGATCGATCGGACCATGGCGGCCTCTCCTTCATTCAGATGCGTGCCGCCGCCCCGCCATGGAGCGGCGACAAAGGGGATGGAGCGGGCGGCGATTCCACCATCCGCCCGCTCCAAACTGTCATTGCAGGTCAAGCACCACGACCGATTTGGGCGGCAGGGTGACGCTGAGCGTGCCGCCGCTGACCTGCGCCCCGGTGAACGGCGCGGGCTTGATCGTTTCAGGCGCATCGAAGCTGTTGTGCGCATTCATCGCCGACGCCGTCAGGATGCGGCCGGCCACCGTCGCGGCGTTGAGGCCGTCCAGCTTCGCCGTCACTGTGTTGGGCTGGTTCGGGTCCAGGTTGGACAGGCCGACATGCACCTTGCCGTCCTTGCCACGCACGGCCGAACCGCTCACTGCCGGCATGGTGAATTGCCCCTTGCCATACCATGGCGTGTCAAGCTCGATCGGCAGCACAGTTGCGTCCTGCCACGGCTTGTACATTTCGAAGACATGATAGGTGGGGGTCAGCACCATCTTCTTGCCGTCGGTCAGGATCATTGCCTGAAGCACATTCACCATCTGCGCGATGGCGGTCATGCGTACGCGTTCGGCATGCTTGGCGAAAATGTCGAGATGGATCGAGGCGACCAGCGCGTCGCGCAGCGTATTCTGCTGGCGCAGGAAGCCGGGATGCGTACCGGGGTCCTGCGCATACCAGGTGCCCCATTCATCGACCGCCAGGAAGACCCGCTTCTTGGGATCATATTTGTCCATGATCGCGACATGCTTGGTGATCAGCTCGTCCATATGGACGGCCTTGGCCAGGGTGTCGGCCCATTCGGTCTCGCCGAAATTGACCGGATCGGCCTTGGGAGGCCAGCCGCCCTGGGGCAGAGTGTAATAATGGAGCGAAAGCGCGTCCAACTGGTCGGCCGCGACCCGCATCATCGTTTCGGTCCAGTTATAGTCATCGACATTGGCGCCGGCCGCAATCTTCAGGATTTTTGTGCCGCGCGGGGCCTTGATAAAAGTGGCGTAACGGCGGGTCACGTCGGCGGCATATTCGGCGCGCATATTGCCGCCGCAGCCCCATAGTTCATTGCCGATGCCGAAATAGGGCACCGCATAGGGTTCCTTATGCCCGTTCTTCGCGCGCTCTTCCGCCAGGGTGCCGGCGGGCGCAGTCATATATTCGACCCACTCCGCCATTTCCTGTGGCGTGCCGTTGCCGACATTGCCCGCGACATAGGCTTCCGCCCCCACCTGACGCAGCAATTCGAAAAATTCGTCGGTGCCCACGCTATTGGGCTCGGTCACGCCGCCCCAATGGGTGTTGACCTTGACCGGGCGCTTCGCCTTGGGACCGACGCCTTCGCGCCAGTGATATTCGTCGGCGAAACAGCCGCCGGGCCAGCGGATGACGGGCACGGACAGGTTGCGCAGCGCCGCGACGACGTCGTTGCGAAAGCCGTTGGTGTTGGGGATGGATTTGTCATTGCCGACCCACAGGCCGCCGTAGATGCCATTGCCCAGATGTTCGGCAAATTGGGTAAAGATTCGTCGGTCATAGACCGGGCCGGGCGTGTCGGCGTGGATGGTCGCACTGGTCGGCGTGCCGTCGGTGTCGGCAATGGCCGGGGCCACCAGCGCGCTCGTCGCCAGCAGCAGCGCGGCGGTCGCGCGGCGCAAATAACTGATCATGTCGGTCCTCTCCTGTTGCAATCAGTCGTGAAAAGGGTCGGTGGTCTCGCGGCGGCCACGCAGGAAGGCGTCGGCGACCAGCCGTAGCGGCGCTGTATCGACGTCACTGCGGCCGCCACGGATCAGCGTGGAAAAGCGGCTGTAGAGTCCTGCATATTCGATATCTTCGCCATGTTCGGTCCCGCTGGGCAGGGTCAGCACCGCGCCGCCCTGACTGAGCCTGAGCGCGCCGGCATCGGTATCCACGACAATGTCCCAGCTTTGCGGTCCGGTCTGCCGCCAGTCGAGATCCATAAGGATCGGCGCGCCCGCCGTGTCGCGAAAGGCGATGTCGGCGGCGATCGGCGCGGCGCGGTTTTCCGGCAGGACCAAAGTCGCGTCCTTCAGGAAGAAGGGGCGGGGCAATATGTGCGTGACGATGGAGAGGGCGTTGATGCCGGGGTCGAACACGCCAAGCCCGCCCGGCTGCCAGATCCATGCCTGCCCCGGATGCCAGACGCGCACATCCTCCCGCCAGACGATCGAGACCTTGTCGATGCGGCGCTCGGCCAGCCAGGCGCGGGCGGGGGCGACGCCGGCGGCAAAACGGCTGTGCCATGCCGCGAACAGCGTCGCGCCGACCTTGTCCGCTTGGGCTTTTAGCGCTTCCACTTCAGCGAGCGTGGCGCCGGGCGGCTTTTCCAGGAACACATGCGCGCCGCGACCCAGCGCCTGCGCGGCCAGATCATAGCGGACTTGCGGCGGGGTGCAGAGGGCGACCGCATCCACCGCCGGCCCCTGCGCCAGCAACGCATCCAGACTGGCATGATGGGGCACGCCGGGCAGGCCCGCATCATGCGGGCTGACGGTTGCGGCCAGGCTGAACGCACCATTGCCTCGGATGGCCGGCACATGCTGGTCACGCGCGATCTTGCCGATGCCGACGATCGCGATGCGGATCGGGTCCATCTCGCTCAGAGCGTCTTGACGGCGACCTGGACAGGTGCGGCGCGCTTCAGTTCGTTGCGCACCGGCAGGGTGAAGGGCGCGGCGAGAATTTCGAACACATCGCCTTCCTGGCATGCCACGCCGTCGCTGAAGGACAGGGTGGCGGTGCCGAAGAAATGGACGTGGACGTCGCCGGCGCGGCGAAACAGGTCATATTTGAAGTGATGATGTTCCAGATTGGCAAAGCTGTGCGACATGTTGCCCTCGCCGGACAGGAAGGGCTTTTCCCAGATCACTTCGCCATTGCGTAGGATGCGGCTTGCCCCCTCGATATGTTCGGGCGGCGCGCCGACCAGCAATTCCGGACCCAGCGAGGCCTGGCGCAGCTTGCTATGCGCCAGCCACAGATAATTGTGCCGCTCGGTCACATGATCGGAAAATTCATTGGCGAGCGCCAGCCCCAGTCGGTGAGGCGTGCCATCCTCGCCGATCAGGTAGATGCCAGCCAGTTCCGGTTCCTCACCGCCATCCTGGGCGAAGGCGGGCATGGTGAAGGGGGCGCCGGGATCGACCAATTGCGACCCGTCCCCTTTGTAGAACCATTCGGGCTGCTGTCCGACTTCGCCGTCCGCAGGCTTGCCGCCTTCCAGACCTTCGAGAAACATGCGCATGGAGTCGGTCTGTTTTTCCGCCGCAGCGGCTTCGCGATGCATCTTGTCGCGGCCTTCGGCCGAGCCGAGATGGGTAAGGCCGGTGCCGGTCATCAGCAGGTGGGCGCCGTCATCATGATCGATCGGCGCAAGCAGCCTGCCGGCTTCATATTCCGCTGCGATATCGATCGCACTGCCCTGACCGGCGTCGGTCACCGCCTGCGCCAGATCGATGCCCTGCGCGATCGCATGGAGCGCCAGTGCGCGGATGCTGGCGAAGCCGGGGACAAGATAGGCGGTATCGCCCTGTGCAGCGATGACGGCGCGCTCGCCCGAATCCGAACGATGCTGCAACAGACGCAATGACATGAACACTCTCCTCCCGCGCGCCCTGCCGGCGCTGGATCCGACGAAATAGCTGCTGCCCGCGCGACGATATGTCGCTCAGGCGATGAAGCTCAATTACTCCGACATATTGCAAGGCGATGGCAAAGGCAATGATTGTATTTTAGAGGGAACTATGCCTCAAAGGATCAAGGTGGGGAGGAGCCCGAATGGTGAAAGAAAGTCCGTCGTTGCGAGCGGAAGAGGCGACTGGCAACGGCAAGGACCGGGCGACGCGGGGGCCGGGTCGTCGGCTGCACGGCGCGATCGCGCACAAGCTGGGCACCGCGATCTTGTCGGGGCAATATCAACCCGGAGACACCTTATCGGGCGAAGTCGCTTTTGCCGAGGAGCTGGAAGTGTCGCGCAGCGCCTATCGCGAGGCGATCCAGGTGCTGACCGCCAAGGGGCTGGTCGAAAGCCGGCCCAAGGCCGGGACGCGCGTCCTGCCGCGCACGCGCTGGAACCTGCTGGATCCCGATGTTCTGGCCTGGGCCTTTGCCGGGGAGCCTGACATCCAGTTCGTGCGCGACCTGTTTGAATTGCGCGCCATCGTCGAGCCGGCCGCGGCCCGGCTGGCGGCGCAGCGGCGCGACAAGGATGACCTCAAGCTTATGAAGGACGCGCTCGCCGCGATGCGTCGTCATACGCTGGCGACCGACGCCGGCCGCGCGGCCGACCGTGATTTTCACAATGCGATCCTCAACGCCACGCGCAATGACGCACTGCTGGTGCTCACGGCCAGTATCGGTGCGGCGGTCAATTGGACGACCCAGTTCAAGCAGCGCGCCCGCGCCCTGCCGCGCAATCCCATTCCCGATCATGTTCGCGTCTATGACGCCATCGTCGCGGGCGACCCGAAGGCGGCGGCCGAGGCGATGGGCGTACTGGTCGATCTCGCGCTCGAAGACACGGCGAGCGCGATGGAGCGATAAGGCGCACAGAAAGCAGAACGCAAAAAAGGGCCGGCGCATATCCCAAGCGCCGGCCCTTTTCCTGTCCGATGGCGCGACCCCTCGGCTCGTTACGCGTCGATTTGCTGGTCCGGCAGCGCGTTGGTCGTCTTCGATCCCCACAGCGCGTAGAAGAGCACATAGAGTTCGCAGGCGGCGGTCAGCAGGAAGCTGGTCTGCAGACCATAATGATCGGCCAGCCAACCCTGCACCACCACCAGCGCGCCGCCGGCGATCGCCATGATGAGCAGGCCCGATCCTTCCTCGGTCAGGGGCCCAAGCCCCTTGATGCCGAGCGTGAAGATGGTCGGGAACATGATCGAGTGGAACAGGCCGACCAGGATCAGCGACCACATGGCGATGGGGCCTGTAGTGAACACCGTAACCAGCATCACGATGAACGCGCCGATCGAGAAGGCGGCGAGGACATGGCCTGCATCGAAGCGCTGCATGATCGCGGAGCCGGCGAAGCGGCCGACCATCATGCCGCCCCACAGGAAGGTCAGGTAATTGCCGGCCTGTTCATGGGTCAGGTTGGCGATCTGCGGCTGGCTGACAAAGTTGATGAACAGATTGGCGACGCCGATTTCCGCGATCAGGTAGATGAAGATTGCGGGAATACCGAACACCAGATTGCGGTGCTTCCACAGCGAATGTTTCTTGCGTTCTTCCTTGTTGTGGCGCTGCGTCGCATTGCCCATGGCGGGCAGCGGGAAGCGGGCGATGACCACGGCCAGCACGGTCAGCACGATGGCGACCAGCACATAGGGCAGGATGACCGACTGCGCATCGGCGAGCCGCTCGGCCTGGGTCAGGACGACTTCGCCCTGCGCGGTGCCGCCCTTGGACCGGCCAAGGATCAGATAGGCCCCGAACATCGGCGCCAGCATCGTGCCAGCCGAATTCATTGCTTGCACAAGGTTAAGGCGTGAGGAGGCGGTTTCGGGCTTGCCCACGACCGCGACATAGGGGTTGGCCGCGACCTGAAGCAAAGTGATGCCGCTAGCGATCACGAACAGCATGATCAGCGTGACGCCATAGGAAGGAATGGACGCCGCCAGCGTCATGCCGAGCGCGCCCGCCGCCATGATCAACAGGCCGATCACCATCGACTTCTGATAACCGACGCGTTCGATCAGCTTGGCCGATGGGATGGACGCGAAGAAATAGGCGATGAACCAGACCGATTCGATCAGCGTCGTCTGGGTGTAGCTCAGATCAAACACGCTGCGCAGATGCGGCAGCAATGTGTTGTTGATGACGGTGATGAAGCCCCACATGAAAAAGAGGCTGGCGAGCAGCGCGAGCGCGGGGCCGTAGCGCGTGCCGGGATTATGCGTTGCGGCCGGCGCAGCGCCAGACGAGATCGGTCCTGCCATTCATCCTTCTCCAGTGCAGTTCCAGGCGGCGGGCGACCGATCAAGGGTTGCGCACGCCAATTTTGTCGGAGTATATCCCGCGAAACCGCCCGTCAATGGGCGCGCGTCACCGGGAGGAAGTCCAATGCGAAAGGTCGTCACGTTGAAAACAGCGTTGTCATATGCGCTCGCCCTCAGCCTCGCAAGCGGAACAGCGCTTGCCGCCGAAGCGAGCCGCGCGCCGGCCGGAACGATCGACGGCGCGGCCATCGAAACGCTGACGCTGACCAACGGTCAAGGCGTGACGGCGAAAATCCTGACTTATGGCGCGACGCTCCAGTCGCTGATGGCGCCGGGCAAGGACGGGCAGAGCATGGATGTGCTGCTCGGCTATGACGACGCCAAGGATTATGCCGACCATCCCAATTATTTCGGCGTCACCGTCGGCCGCTACGCCAACCGTATCGCCGGCGGCAAATTCAGCCTGGACGGCAAGGCCTATCAGCTGCCGGTAAACGACAATGACGTCAATTCGCTGCACGGCGGCGGCAAGGGCTTTGACAAGCAGGTTTGGAAGGTCGTGTCGATCAAGAGCGGGCCGACCGCCAAGGCGGTGCTGGCGCTCACCAGTCCCGATGGCGATGCGGGCTATCCTGGCAAGCTGGACATTACTGTCACCTACACGCTGGACGAAAGCGGCAATCTGGGCATCGCCTTCGACGCGAAGACCGACAAGCCGACCATCGTCAACATGACCAACCACGCCATTTTCAACCTGGCAGGCGAAGGGTCGCCCGAAGGGGCGCTGGGTCATGTATTGACCATCCCCGCCAAGGCCTTCACGCCGGTCGACGCCAACCTCATCCCGACGGGCGAATTGAAGCCGGTCGACGGCAGCGTGTTCGATTTCCGCATGCCGCGCCGCGTTGCTGATGGCATTCGCGATGGCCGCGACCAGCAGATCGTCTATGGCCGGGGCTATGACCATAATTGGGCGCTCGACAAGGGGGCGACCCGGACGCCCGAACTGGCCGCGCGGCTGGAAGACCCGGTGTCGGGCCGGGTGCTCGAAGTGCTGACGACCGAGCCGGGCGTGCAGTTCTACGCTGGCAACTTCCTCGACGGAACGCTGGTCGGCAAGGGCGGCCATCTGTATCGGATGGGCGACGGCATTGCGCTGGAGCCGCAGAAATTCCCCGACGCGCCGAACAAGCCATCCTTCCTGTCGGCGCGGGTCGATCCGGGCAAGCCCTATCACCACCAGATGATCTATCGGCTATCGGTGAAGCGCTGATGTCGCAATGGCGGATGATCGCGCGGGAAGGCGCGGACATATTGGGGGAGGGGACATTGTGGTCGGCGCGGGGAAACGCCGTCTACTGGGTCGACATCCTCGCCCCGGCGCTCAACCGCCTGTCGCTCGATGACGGGGCTGTCACCCGCATTGCTATGCCGGAACCGCTCGGCTGGCTGGCAGAACGGCAAGCGGGCGGTTTCATAGCCGGCTTTCAGAGCGGCTTTGCCGCGCTAACGCTCGACCCACTGACGATTGATCCCATCGGCGACCCCGAACCGCACTTTCCGGGAAACCGGATGAACGACGGCAAGGCCGACCGCCAGGGCCATATCTGGTGCGGCACGATGGACATGGCCGAAGAGCATGATCGCGGTTCGCTTTACCGCCTTGCGCCCGATCACAGCTGGACCGTCATCGACAGCGAATATCGGGTGCCCAATGGCCCCTGTTTCTCGCCCTGCGGCCAATGGCTCTATCACAGCGACACGGCAAAGCGGCAGATATACCGCCTCCGCCGGACGGAGGAGGGGGCCACGGATCGCGAACCGTTCATCCAGTTCGCGGAGGCGGATGGCTATCCCGATGGCATGACCGTCGATGCCGAAGGCCATATCTGGGTGGCGCATTGGGGTGGTAGCCGGGTCAGCCGCTTCACCCCTGATGGCCGGTTGGACCGCGCGATCGCCCTGCCGGCACGGCAGGTGACCAATATCTGCTTTGCCGGCCCTGATCTCGATCGAATGTTCGTCAGTTCCGCGACCGTCGGGCTGGACGATCCTTCCGAGCATGATGGCGGCTTTTTTGAGGTCGACTGCGGCGTGAAGGGCTTGCCCACGCATTTGTTCGCCGGCTAAAAGAGCGCGAAATTTCATAGGGAAGGGGGGAGCGGTGGGCCTTGGCACACGCGCTCCCTTTCTCATTCAATTCAAAGCCAATCAGCCCACTTGCATTTGCCGGGAAATGCCTTTAACAAGCGAGGACAACGTTGTCATTGCCCCTCCAAGGCAGATGATGTTGCGCCCGGACAGCCTTTGGCGAACTGCACGCGTCCAAAGGCTGTCCGGGTCGATGTCTCCCACGGTCCCGATATACCGTCATTTTGGCGGCGAAGTGCTGCACGCAAGCATTTCTGTCCGCGCGGCGAACATTGCTTGTCCGGTTTATCTCTATCATAATGATAGTAAGCCGCGACGAGTCGGCGCTAAGGAGAGCTATGAACGATATTGAGTCCGAGGTGCCACTATCCTGGTGGACCCGCCTGACCCAGGCCCTGATCCGCGACCCTGCGATCACCTTGCTGGATACCCATGACGCTGAACATGACGCGGAGGACATGCGGCGCGCGTCGTCGCGTTTCGGGGAAAGCATCGGTTAAACGCTGCGTTGCCAAATAAATGCTTCGTTCCCACGCGAGAGCCGGGCATGAATGGCGTAACTTTCACCATCATGAGGCATATCATGGCCACAGACCCGCGCGCCGTCACTCGTCCCGTCGATCCCCTTTTGCTGGAGCGCTGGTCGCCGCGCGCTTTCGATGGCTCGGCAATGCCGCAGGCCGATCTAGATACATTGTTCGACGCCGCGCGCTGGGCCCCGTCGGCCTCCAATTATCAGCCCTGGCGGTTCCTGTACGCGCATCGCGATAGCGCCGATTGGCCGCGTTTCCTGGATCTGCTGGTGCCGGGCAACAGCGTCTGGGCGAAAGAGGCATCAGTGCTCATGATGCTGTTGTCTGACACGCTTACCGCCGCGCCGGGGTCCACCGACTGGACGCCCTCGCACAGCCATAGTTTCGATGCGGGTGCGGCATGGCTGGCGCTGGCGCTTCAGGCGACGCGCATGGGCTATCATACTCATGCGATGGCGGGGGTCGATTTCGACCGCGCCCGCATCGAACTCGCCGTACCAGACCGCTTCCGCCTGGAAGCCGCCGTCGCCATCGGCCGGCGTGCGGACAAGGCGATCCTGCCCGACCATCTGCAGGCGCGCGAAACGCCGAGCGGCCGCAAGCCGATCGAAGAATTCGCCTTCGCCGGCAATTTTCGCGACTGATATCGGAGACGAAGGCGGGGTTTGTTGCCCCGCCTTCTTGGGTTAGCCTTCCCTCCAGCCGCCACCCAGTGCGCGGAACAGGTCGACCTGGGCGAAGGCGACGTTGCGGTCCGCGCTGGCGAGGTCCGCGTCGGCGGCAGCCTGGGTGCGCAGCGCATCGAGAACGGTCAGGAAGTCGATCCGTCCCTCGCGCTGGCGGGCGGTGCTGATGCGCGCCGCGCGGGCGGCCTCATCCCGCGCGGTTTGTAGCGCGGCGCGGCGTGACAGCGCCTGAGCGTAATTGGACAGCGCCGTTTCTGTTTCCTCCAGCGCGCGAAGCACGGTGCCGTCGAAGCTGGCGAGCGCGACGTCGCCGTCGGCGCGCGCTGCGGCGATCCGCGCGCGATTAGCCTCCTGATTGGGGAAAGCCCAACTGATGAGCGGGCCCAGCAGCCAGTTGAGCGGGCCGCCGCCAAACAGGTCGCCGCCGCCAATGGCCGTCGTACCGACCGACCCGCCCAGGGTGATGCGGGGGTAGAGATCGGCCGTCGCCACGCCGATCCGTGCCGTGTCGGCCGCCAGCCGTCGTTCCGCCGCCCTCACGTCGGGCCGTCGCGCCAGCAGCGCGCGGCCGTCGCCGACTGGAATCGGCTGCGTCAGGTCGGGCGTCTGCCGCGCCGTGCGCACCGCGTCCGGCAGGTCCTGCGGCGTGCGGCCGGTCAATGTGGCAAGGCGGAACAGGGCGGCGTTGCGGTCGGCCTCCAGCGACGGGATGAGCGCGGACTGCTGATCGCGCAGCGACGTCACCCGCACCACGTCCAGCCGGTCCGATCGGCCGACGTCAAAGCGCGCCTGGGTGATGCGTAAAGACCGGTCGAGCAAATCCACCGTCTGACGGGCAACAGCGATCCGTTCGGCCGAGGCGGTGGCGTCGACATAGGCGCGCACCGTATCGGCCACCACCGCGACCCGCACGGCGTCAGCATCGGCGGCGGCCGCCGCAGTGTCGCCGCGCGCCGCCTCGATCGATCGCTTCACCCGGCCGAACAAATCCACCTCATAGGCGACGTCCAGTCCCATATCGATGGTCCAGTTTTCCCGGTCCATGCCGGGCAGTGTCTGCGCCTGGGACACGCGGCCATAGGTCGGCGATCCGCTGAGCGTGGTGCTGGGCAAGCGGTCGGACCGCGCACCGCGCAGCTGGGCGCGGGCGCGTTCCAGCCGGGCGACCGCGACGCGGATGTCGGTATTGGCCGCCAGCG
Source organism: Sphingobium soli (assembly GCF_020782245.1). GTDB lineage: Bacteria > Pseudomonadota > Alphaproteobacteria > Sphingomonadales > Sphingomonadaceae > Sphingobium > Sphingobium soli. The sequence goes on along the minus strand of NZ_JAJGNP010000018.1, from coordinate 25,081 downwards.
CATCGCGCACCAGCGTGTCGAGCAGCGGATCGTCATAGAGCCGCCACCAATGATCCTGCGCCGGGCTCTGGGCGACCGCCGGGTCCGCCGCCCCGATGAACGGGGCGGCCGCGCTGGCGGGCGGTGCGGGCGGGCGATAGTCCGGCCCGGCGGCACAGGCGGTCAGCGCACTGGCGCCGAGCAGCAGCGTAATGAAATGCCTTGTCATGGTTTTCGTCCTCATTCGGCGGGCTGGATCGCGGTCGCGTCCGCCTGCCCGCGCCGGCGCTGGGCGAAGCGATCGCCCAGCGCGCGGCACACGACATAGAAGGTGGGGGTGAAGAGCAGGCCGAAGGCCGTGACGCCGGTCATGCCGAAGAAGACCGCCGTGCCGAGCGCCTGGCGCAATTCCGCGCCCGCGCCGCTCGCGATCACCAGCGGCACCGCCCCCAGGATGAAAGCGAAGCTGGTCATCAGGATCGGCCGCAACCGGGTCTGCGCCGCCTGAACCGCGGCCTCGATTGGTGAAAGGCCCTGTTCTTCCTCCGCCTGCTTGGCGAATTCGACCACCAGGATGGCGTTCTTCGCCGCCAGCGCGATCAGCACGACCAGGCCGATTTGCGTCAGGATATTATTATCCATCCCGCGCAGGTTCACGCCCAGCATGGCCGCGAACAGACACATCGGTACGATGAGGATGATCGACAGCGGCAGCGTCAGGCTTTCATATTGCGCCGCCAGCACCAGAAAGACGAAGAACACCGCCATGCCGAAGACGAGCCCGGCGGTATTGCCCGCGCTCTTCTGCTGAAAGGCGACGCCCGTCCATTCAGCGCCATAACCGGACGGCGCTTCCGCCGCGAGCTTCTCCATCGTCATGAGCGACTGGCCTGAGGAATAGCCAGGCGGCGTGTCGCCGTCGATTTCCACCGCCGGCATCAGATTGTAGCGCACCACGCGATAAGGGCCGGTCTTGTCCTCGAACGTGGCTACCGATCCGATCGGCACCATCTGCCCGCTGTTCGACCGCGTTTTTAGATTGGCGATGTCCGCCACCGATCCGCGATGCTCTGCATCGGCCTGTGCGGTGACGCGATAGGTGCGGCCGAGCAGGTTGAAGTCGTTGACGAAGGCGGAGCCCAGATAGACCTGCATCGCTTCGAAGATGCGTTCGGGCGGCACGCCCAGAAGGTCAGCCTTGCGGCGATCGACATCGGCATAGACGCGTGGCGTCCCAACGTCGAACAATGTGTAGACCATCGACAGGCTGGGTGACTGGTTCGCCTTGGCGATCAGGTCGTTCGCCTGTTTGTTGAGATCCGCATAGCCGCGTCCCTCCCGGTCCTCCAGCATCATGCGATAGCCGCCGGCGGAACCGATGCCCTGGATGAGCGGCGGGGGCACCAGCAGGATGCGCGCCTTGTCATAGCCCGCGACCGCCTTGTTCGCCTGCTCCATGATGCCGGCGTATGTGACGCCTTCCTTCTCCCGCTCGGCAAAGCTGTTGAACGGGAAATAGATCGCCGCGCTGTTGGGTGCCTGCGTCTGCGACGGGCCGTGGAAGCCAGCGAACATCACCGCGCCGCGCAGGCCCTTGATCGGCAGGATCTTCTCCGCAACCTCGCGGGTCACCTTGTCGGTACGTTCTAGCGACGCGCCCGAAGGTAGCTGGACCACGGCCAGGAAATAGCCCTGATCCTGGGCCGGAATGAAACCGCCGGGCGTCACCCAGAACAGGGCGATGGTGGCGGCGATCAGGCCGGCATAGGTCAGCAGCATCTTCTTGGGCCGTGCGACCAGGAAGCGGGTGAGGCGTCCATAGCCCGCGCTCATCCGGTCGAACCCGCGATTGAACGCGTCAGCGCCCTGGCCGAGCTTCTGCCGCCAGACCGGATCGCCGCTGCGGTCGCGGGGACCATGTTTGGGCTTGAGCAGCAGCGCGGCGGCCGCCGGCGACAAAGTTAGCGAGAGGATCAGCGAAATGACCGTCGCGGTCGAGATGGTGACGGCGAACTGCTGATAGAAGGCGCCCGAAATGCCGGTGATGAACAGCGTCGGCACGAACACCGCGCACAGCACCAGCACGATCGCGATCAACGCGGTCGATACCTCGTCCATGGACAGGCGCGCGGCCTCCAGCGGCGACAGACCGTTTTCGATGTTGCGCTCGACATTTTCGACCACGACGATGGCGTCATCGACGACGATGCCGATCGCGAGCACCAGCCCGAACAGCGACAGATTGTTGAGACTGTAGCCAAGCCCCGCCAATATCGTCGCGGTGCCGATCAGCGAGACCGGAATGGCGATGATCGGGATGATCGCCGCACGCCAGTTTTGCAGGAAGACGAGGATCACCAGCACCACCAGCAGCACTGCCTCGACCAGCGTGTGATAGACCGCGTCGATCGACTGGCTGATGAATTCAGTGGGATTGTAGATGACGCTATATTCCAGCCCCTTGGGGAAGCGCTGGGACAGCTGGTCCATTTCCGCCTGCACCTTTTCCGCCGCGTCGAGTGCGTTGGAGCCGGGCCGCTGCATCACCGCGATGACGACGGTGGGCTTGTTCGACAGATAGGTGTTGATGCCATAATCCTGCGCGCCCAGCTCGACGCGGGCAACGTCGCGCACGCGCACTTGACGCCCGTCGGCATCGCTGCGGATGACGATGTCGGAAAATTGCTCGGGCGTCTTGAGACGGCCCTGCATTTCGACGCCGATCTGGAAGGCTTCGCCCCGGTCATAGGGCGGCTGGCCGATCGAGCCGGCAGAGACCTGCACGTTCTGGGCGCGGAGCGCCGACACGATCTCACCGGCGGTCAGGTCCAGCGCGGCGGCGCGATCCGGGTCGATCCAGATGCGCATCGCATAGTCGCGCGATCCAAACAGTTGCACGTCGCCCACGCCGTCAAGCCGAGCCAGACGATCGCGCACCTGCGTCAGCGCATAGTTGGACAGGTAATTGCGGTCGAACGTGCCGTCGGGCGATTGCAGGTTCACGACCATCAGGAATTCGGGCGTGGTCTTGCGGGTAACGACGCCTAGGCGCTGCACTTCTTCGGGCAGGCGCGGCACGGCGACCGCGACGCGGTTCTGCACTAGCACCTGTGCGGCATCCAGGTCGGTGCCGATCTTGAAGGTGACGGTGATCGTTACCTTGCCATCGCCGGTCGACTGGCTGCTTTGGTACAGCATGTCGTCGACGCCATTGATTTCCTGCTCAATCGGAGCGGCGACGGTCGATGCGACGGTTTCGGCCGATGCGCCAGGATATTGGGCGGTGACGGTGACCGTGGGGGGCACGATGTCGGGATATTGGCTGACCGGCAGGCCGATGAAGGCCAGCGCGCCGACCACGGTGATGACCACCGCGATCACGGCGGCGAAGATCGGCCGGTCGATGAAGAAACGGGAAAAGCGCATCGGATCGTCCTTTGCGAGCGAAAGGGATGCCGCGCGATCCGGCTGGGCCGGATCACGGGCTTGGGAATATCGAGCTGTTGCGGGCGCTTATCGAGCGAACGTCGCCTGTGCTGCGGCCGGGGTCACGCTATCAACCGGGGTCACCGGCGCAGGCGCAGGCCGGATCGTCGCGGGCCGTGTCGCGACCTTGGCGCCGGGCATTGCCGCCTGAACATTGGTGATGACGATCCGGTCTTGCGGTTTGAGCCCGCTGCGGATGATGCGCAGCCCGTCAACAACAGGTCCCAGTTCAACAGGCTTCGCGGCAACCCTGTCATCCTTGCCCACGACCAGTACGGTCTTGCGCGCCTGATCTGACTGGATCGCTGCGTCCGGCACCAGCAGGGCGCTCGCCTTGCCGCCATTTGCAAGGCGCATATTGCCGAACATGCCCGGCGTCAGAAAATTGTCGGGATTGGCGAAGACCGCGCGAATGCGGATCGTGCCGGATCGCGGATCGAGGCCATTGTCGGTGAAGTCGAGCCTGCCCTTGTGGCGATAGTCGGCCTCGTCCTGCAATCGCACCTCGACCAGGCCGCCGTCCGCCTGATCCCGTTGCGACTTGAGGTAGAGCGCTTCGGAGGCGTCGAAGTTGAAATAGATGGGGTCGAGCTTGTTGACCGTGGTCAGCAAGGTCGCGCCATTGCCCTCCGCCCCTGACACCAGATTGCCGATATCGACGCGGCGATCCGACACGCGGCCGGAAATGGGCGCGCGAACCTGGGTGAACTCGACGTCGAGCGCGCGGCTGCGTTCGCGCGCCTGCGCGCCCGCCAGTTCCGCCTGGGCCGCCTGCAAACGCGAACGCAGGGAATCGACCTCGCTGGCCGAAACCGCTTCGTCGCCGGTCAGACGCTGGACGCGGGCATAGTCATTCTTCGCCAGCAGCAACGCGCTGCGCGCCGATGCGACGCTTGCCCGGGCTTCGGCCAGCGCGGCGCGGAACGGACGCTGGTCGATGGTGAAGAGCAGCTGGCCCTTGCGCACATAATCGCCGTCCTGAAAATGAATGGCGGTGACGGCGCCCGACACGCGGGGGCGAATGTCGACGGTCTGGCTGGGGGCGAAGCGGCCGACATATTCGTCCCACTGGGTCACGGCCCGCTGCAACGGGGCGGATACGCCGACCGAGGCGATCTGCGCCGCCTGCGCCTGTGCTTGCGGTTTATCGACCAGCTTCCATACGCCTCCCAGTGCCACCACCAGGGCGATCGCGGCGATCCCGCCCTGACGGCGCGACCATCGGCGACGGGGCTTCCGTGGGGCCGCGCCCTGCGCGCCGTCGGTAGAGATTTTGCTCATCTGGTTCATGCGAAACTCCGGCGTGGGCGGGCATGACGGCCCGCACTGATGGCGGCGAGCAGCAGTTCAAGCTGCGCGGTGGAAAAGCCCGCGGCGCGAAAGGCGGCCAGGGCGGAAAGCGATACGGCATAGCCGCGATGCCAGGCTTCGACGGCCAAGCGCCGCAACGCCTCCAGCCGTTCGCTGGCGAGCGTCAGGTTCGTGTCTTCGCCGAAAATCCAGCGGCCCAGGCGGACGAAGCGCCCCGGCCCTTGCAGGGATCGCAAGCCATCGGTGCGGGCCAGTGCAACGATCTGCCATTCTTGCTGGGTGAAGTCCGTGGGGGTCGAAACCCCTTGAGCGATTGATGCAACCGGGGCGGGGCCGGCCATGGGTTGGCTGAAATCAAGGAAAGCCATGAGGATGCTCCTTCCTGTCGCTGTGAAAATCCTGTCTGAAGCGAATGCGCGTCCTTAGGCCCGGAGCGCGATCAAAGGCGTCCCGCGGCTTGCGCCCGAAATTTGCGCAGACCATCCCGTCTGGCCGCGCGGCTACGCGTCAGGGAGAAAGGCTGTGATGATGGAAACGATGCGACCGGGCGGACCCGACGTGCGTCGTTACCCCGCCGTCAGCGACAGCGGAAGATGATGGGAATAACGTTCAAGATTGACCTCCCCGGGCAGATGCCCAGTTCCTTCTATACCAAGCGGTATATATTAACCGGACCTGTCTGGTCAAGAGGCTTTTCTGTACCGGAAGGTATTTTATTTGCAATGCGGCATGGAAGCTGAATTCAACGTCCCGGCCACATCGACAAGGTGATGTCGATCAGCGCTTCCAGCCGCTCGACCGCGACGCCTGCGCCAGCCTGCACAGCCATGCCCTGCAACACCGTCGACAGATAGCAGGCCAGCGCGGCCGGATCGACATGGTCGGGCAGGTCGCCTTCGTCGCGCGCGCGTTCAAGGCGTGCGACCAGAGCGCGATCCGATGATGCCCGACGCGCCAGGATTTCGTCACGAATACATTCGGAATGAGCGGTGCCGCCCACTGCGCTGATGACGCCCATGCACCCCTTGGGATCGGTGCTGTTGGTCTGGATCGCCAGGGAACCGCGCAACAGCCGTTCGGCCACCTCCCGCGACGTCGGCGCGTCCAGCGCGGATTTCATGTAGCACAGCTTGTCGCGTTCGTAGAGGTCGAGCGCCTTGCGAAACAGCGACTCCTTGTTGCCAAAACAGGCATAAAGGCTGGGCTTCGTGATGCCCATGGTTTCGGTCAATTCCGCCAGCGAAGCGCCTTCATAGCCGCGACGCCAGAACACCTGCAGCGCAGCCGACAGCGCCTGTTCGGGATCGAACTCCCGTGGCCTCCCTCTCCCGCTTTGTGTCACCGTTTCCATACCGATCGGTATATAGGCCATGGGGCCAGAATGTCCAGTGCCGCTAGATCTTGGCCCATGGCTCTTACCCGTCGCTTTCGGTGTCGGCATTCCTTTCAGGCCGGATCATCGCCGCCGCCAGGGGGCACCCGCCCGGCGCGTTCTTTCTTACCGGAACAGAGCATCAGATGGCACGGGCCTGGCTGCTGTTCGGGCTTTACAGGCTTTCCTCCGGGCGGGACCCAGCCAGGTGGGGGCGTTCCGCAAAAGGGCACGGAAGCGGGCGCGGCGGCATGGGGTATGGCGGCCGTCGCCAGCGACAGGCACGCCAGCGCTGGCAGGACCGAAACGCTATACTGCATGGCTGAACCGTTGCTCACGCGGCTCCAGATAGGCATCGAAGGTCGATGCGATGGCGCGGGCATAGGGCAGCGCGGTCGGATGCAAGGTCACATGGCTGCCCTGCCGATGCAGCAGACCCAGTTCCTCAAAGCGGGAAAGGTCCGGCAAGGGGAGGGTGCCGACATGGGCCTCGCCCCGGCATAATAGCAACTCGATCACGCGGCCGCGCGCCTGATCATCCGGTGTCCGGATCACGCCGCGACAGGCGCCGGCCTGTCCTGTCGCCATCCTGTCGCGATAGGCGCCAGCGGCCTTCTCATTTTGCACAAGCAGGTCTGGGAAGGCACTGATCGCGCTTGCCCCCATGCCGATCAGGACGCCGGCATCGTCATCGGTGAAGCCCTGGAAATTGCGCCGCAGCCCGCCCCTTCGCGCCGCTTGCGCCATGCTGTCGCCGGGCAGCGCGAAATGATCGAAACCGATCGGCAGATAGCCGGCCGCCAGGAACTGGGCATGCCCCAGCGCCGCCATGGCGAAGCGCTCCTCCATATCCGGCAGCGCGCTGGCATCGATCCGGCGCTGACGCGGGAGCAGGCCCGGCATATGCGCATAGCCAAACAATGCAATGCGCGCGGGCACCATGCGCACGGTCGCTTCCAGTGTCGCGGCCAGATCGTCGAGAGACTGGCCCGGCAATCCGTACATGAGGTCAAATCCCACCGCGATGCCGATCCGGCTGAAGCGCTCCATCGCGCGTTCCACCATGTCCAGCGGCTGGATGCGGCCGATCCGCGCCTGCACGGCCGGGGTAAAGGTCTGCACGCCCAGATTGACCCGGCCGACCCCCATGACCCCTATCGCGTCGATCCACGCCCGGTCCAGTCTGCGGGGGTCCAGTTCCACGGAGATTTGCGCATCGCGCGCGTCGAAGCAGCGGATCACCTGCTGAAGCAGGCGGACGAAATCGACCAGCGGCAGGCTGTTTGGGCTGCCCCCGCCAAAGGCGATGCGCGTGATATGCCCGCGACCGCCAAGGCGCTGCGCCGTCGTCGCAATCTCCTGTTCCAGCGCATCGACATAGGCGGCCAGACGATGGCTGCGATTGGCAGCGCCGGTGTTGCACCCGCAATACCAGCATATGTCATGGCAATAGGGAATGTGCAGATAGAGCGAGACGGGGGTGCCCTGGGCAATCTGGTCGATCCGCTCCAGCATCGCGTCGGCGCCCACGGCGTCGCTGAACTGCGCGGCGGTGGGATAGCTGGTGTAGCGGGGCACGGGCCCGGCGAGCAGGTCGGGATGATAGGTCCACATGCCGCTTGCCTCGCATGGCGAGGACGCGGCTGCATTGCGCTCGATCAAAATTCCCGTTGCGCCTGATCAATGCAGCGCCCGCCGATGCGGGTCAGAGCTGCATCTCCGAATAGGTCATATCGAAGGGAAGGAGATCCATTATGCAGCCTATCAAGACGCTGTTGCTCGCTGCTGCCGGTGCCGCCGTTTTTGCGAGCGCGCCCGCCCAGGCGAAACAGGGCGACATCCTTGTCCGACTGCGCGGCATCGTCGTCGCGCCCAATGAGAAGAGCGGGAGCGTGCTGCCAGCCTTTCCGGGCGAAAAGGTCAGCATCGACAATGCGGTCGCGCCGGAAATCGACGTCACCTGGATGGCGAGCGACCATATCGGATTTGAGCTGATCGCCGCTACCACCAAGCATAGCGCCAGCGGGCGCACGGGCACGACGGGATCGATCGGCAAGCTGGCATCGACCTGGGTCTTGCCGCCGACGTTGACCGCGCAATATCATTTCCTGCCCGATGCCCCCGTGCGGCCCTATGTGGGGGCGGGTGTCAATTATACGCTGTTCTATAGTGAGGATGCGTCGGGCGCGCTGGAGAGCGCAGTCGGCCAGACGAAGGTGCATATGTCCGACAGCTTTGGCTGGGCCGCGCAGGCTGGGGTGGACATCGACCTCAATGACCGGCTGTTCCTCAATATCGACGTTAAATATATCGATATCGATACGACGGCGCGGCTGTCCACCACGGCGGCGGGCGTGCAGAAAGTGCATATCGACCTTGATCCGCTTGTGTTTGGCATCGGCGTCGGCATGCGCTTCTAATTAGCGGGGGGCAGGGGAGAAGGGCGTCGTCCTCTCCTGCCCCCACCCAATATCGGTCGTCGCCCAAGCGGTCAGAATTGGCGTTCCAGCAGCACCAGTGCATGGTCCCCATCGACTGGCCGGGCGACGAAGCCCTTTTCCCGTTCCAGCGTGATGGCGGCGTGATTTTCCCGGCTCTCGATCGACTGGATTGCGCGGACGCCCCATTGCCGTGCCTGCGCGGCGGCATAGTCGAGCAGCGTCCAGCCAATGCCACGCCCCTTATAGTGCGGGCTGATGGAGATCGCGACTTCGGCGATTTCGATTGCCTGATCGGCGGCCAGCGTGGCTGCGGCGATGATCTCGTCTGTGCCCGGCAGGAGGGCGAGGATGGTTTCGTGTCGCCCATGGTCGAAGGCCGCTATGTCCTGCGCCTGCGCTACGGTCAGATGTCGCACCGACGACAGGAAGCGGAAGCGACGGTCTTCATCCGATACGATGTCGAAGAAGGCCGCCACCGCCTCCGCATCGGCCGGTGTCGCGGGGCGGGTCGAAAAACGGAAGCCGGTGCGGGTGACAAGGTCATTCATGGGCATGCTCCTTTTAAGGATCAGGCGGCGGCGAGCCCGCGCACGAGAAAGGGCAGGCGCGTACCGTCGGGTTCGGTCAGGGTCAGATAGCTGCCTGGCGCGATGCTGTGGGCGTCCAGCCGGTAGATGCGCTCGTCGTCCGCGTCGCCCGGCGCATAGGACAGCGCCCAGCCATCGCCGGTGCGCAGCAGATAGCCGTGCTGGTCGGGTTCGTTGGGCCAGAAGCGGCGCACCGTCGCCAGTTCCGGCCGGGTGCGATATTCCTGTTCGTCGATCATCCCGGCCGGATCGAGCGGCAGGCGAAGCACGTAGCTTCGCGCTGCTGATCCCTTGGGGAAGGTGGGCGTGCGCGCCAGTTCCAGGCGGATGGTCGACCAGGTCATGGCCACCATTTTCCGCGATCCGACGCAGCGCCGAAATAGGGACTATCCCGGATGGCGGGCCGGACGGGCGTCCGATAGCCATCGTGGCGAGCCTCAATGATCTGGAGGAGCCGATCATGAAGACGATCCTGCTGCATGTGCATGACGACAGAGGGGCCGAAGCGCGGTTGCAGGCGGCCTGTGATATTGCCCGCGCGACCGGCGCGCATATTCGCTGCGTCCAGTTGACGGCCATGCCCGCGATGATGATGGCCGATGCCTTTGGCGGCGCGGCGCTGGCACCGTCGGTGATGGAGGAACTGGAAGCGCATGATGCGTCGGTGCGGCTGCGGCTGGAAGCGCGGCTGGCCCGGGAGGATGTGTCCTGGGACTGGAGAAACTGGTCCAGCGACCCAGTGCCGGGGTTGCTGTTCGCCAGTCGCCTGACCGATCTGGTGATCCTGTCGCTGGCGCAACATATGCGGCAGGATGTGGACGATCCGCTCAACCTGGTGGCGGACGTGGTGCTGGGCGGACGGACCCCGGTGCTGGCCATGCCGGCCACCGCGCGCCATGTCGATCCGACGGGCTGCGCGATCGTCGCATGGGATGGATCGGCCCCGGCGGCCGCGGCCCTCACACGCGCGACCCCGCTGCTGAAGCGCGCGCAGGCCGTGCATATCGTCACGGTCGAGGAAGCGGACAAGGACCGGTTTCCATCGACTGAGGCGGCCGAATATCTGGCCCGCTATGGGGTTGCGGTGGAATTGCATGCCCTGCCGCGCGAGGGCGCGGCGATCGAAACGATTTTGGCGGAAACCGCCGTGCGCCTTGGCGCCGATTGGATGGTCATGGGCGTCTATGGCCATGGCCGCATGCGCGAAATGATCTTTGGCGGCGTGACGCGCGCCCTGCTGCGCGATACGCGCATCCCGCTCTTGCTGGCGCACTGAAAGGATTGCATGGTTCCGCGATGGCTGTAGCGGATGACGAGACAGACGGACTGAACCGGCAGGCGCATAGCCTCGAACAGGCGCTGCTGTCGTCGATCCTGAGCACCGTGCCCGATGCGCTGATCGTCATAGACAGGCAGGGTCACATCGTGTCGTTCAGCGCCGCCGCGCAGGCCATGTTCCAATATGCCGAAAGCGACGTTCTGGGCGAAAATATCGCGATGCTGATGCCTTCGCCCGATCGCGAGCGGCATGATGGCTATATCGACCATTATATGCGGACCGGCGAGAAACGGATCATCGGCATTGGCCGGCTGACCAGCGCGCGGCGGCGCGACGGATCGGTCTTCCCGATAGAATTGTCGGTGGGCGAGGTGCAGGATCGCGGCCGGCGGCTATTCACCGGCTTCATCCGCGACCTCACCGAGCGGCAGCAGGCGGAGCGGCGGGTTGCCGATCTGCAAGCCGAACTGGCCCATGCCGGGCGAGTCACCGCCATGGGGACGCTGGCATCGGCGCTGGCTCATGAATTGAACCAGCCGCTTGCCGCCATCGCCAATTATATGGAGGCGGGGCGCGACCTGCTGGCGGCGCCGGGCGACATCGACCGGGATTTGCTGGGCGAGGCGATGCGCGAAAGCGCGGGGCAGGCATTGCGCGCGGGTGAGATCATCCGGTCGCTGCGCGAGTTCATCAAGCGCGGCGAGACGGTGCGCGGGCCCGAAACGCTGCGCACGCTGCTGGCCGAGGGGGCGGCGCTGGCGCTCATCGGCATGCAGAGCGGGGGGATCGATATGGATGTGCAGGTAGACGCGCGTATCGACAAGGTGCTGGTCAACCGCGTGCAGTTGCAGCAGGTGATCATCAATCTGGTCAAGAATGCGGTGGAGGCGATGCACGGATTGCCCGTGCGCATCCTGCGGTTGACGGCCGCGCCCGATGCGGACGGCAAGATCGAAGTCGTGGTGGCCGATTCCGGCCCGGGGCTCGACCCCGCCATGTCGCGCACGCTCTTCACCCCCTTCACCACCAGCAAGCCGGGCGGCATGGGCGTTGGCCTGTCGATCAGCCAGACCATCATCGAAGGTCATGGCGGCCGCATCTGGGCGACGCCGTCGCAATGGGGCGGTACGGCCTTTCATTTCACCCTGGACCGCGCGGACGAGATATGAGCCAAGCCTACCCCATCTATGTCGTCGACGATGACGAGGCGATCCGTCGGTCGCTGTCCTTCCTGCTCAAAACAAGCGGCTTTGCCGTGCAGCTGTTCGAGGGCGGGATGCCGTTCCTGAAGGAGGCCGGACATCTCGCGCCGGGCTGCGTGCTGCTGGACGTGCGCATGCCCGACATGGACGGTCTGGAGGTGCAGCGCGAGTTGCGCGGGCGGGGCGTGATGCTGCCAGTTATCATCATGACCGGCCATGGCGATGTCGACATGGCCGTGCAGGCGATGAAGGCAGGGGCGAGCGACTTTATCGAAAAGCCGTTCGAGAAGGCGGCGCTGCTGGCGTGCATTGCGGCGGCGCAGCGCCAGTCGGTCGCCGAGCGCGGCCTGTCGGCGCGGGCCATGGAGGCGCAGGCGCGGCTCAACGTCCTTACCGATCGCGAGCGCGATGTGCTGAACGGGCTGGTCGATGGCCTGCCCAACAAGACCATCGCCTATGACCTGGGCATCAGCCCGCGGACGGTCGAGATCCACCGCGCCAACCTGATGCAGAAACTGGAGGTCCGCAGCCTGGCCGAAGCGTTGCGAATCGCCTTTCACGCCGGTCAGGGCGCTGACGCGCGATCGGGCTAAGTCGGGCCGCATGCTTTTGACGCCGGCGTGACAGGAGCGAAGTTCACACGCTTTGCGCTTTTTGGGCTCGAAGCGCCCCCTTCGCGCCTGCGAAGCGACCACGAAGCGACCACGAAGCGACACTAGCCCGCCGCGCCAACCGCCGCCACGCAGCGGCCGCGGGGCCGTGCGCGATGCGCTGTCAGGGTCGGCGACATGGCGGATGGGGGCGGTCATCCACCAGGATAGATCAGAGATTATCCAACATTGGAAGCACATGGCCCGCAGCGGGCAGGGGGCGCTTTTTCGCGTCAGCCCAGCACGTTGGGCAAATCCTCAAACCCCTTGCGCAGGGCGGCGCTCCAGCTTTGCGAGATACGGGCAAATTCCTCGTTATCCGCTTCGATGCGGGTGCGGACGCGAAAATCGAACATGTCGGTCGGGATCACGACCAGATCGAGCGGCATGCCGACCGACAGGTTGGAGCGCAGCGTCGAATCCATCGACACCAGCACCGCCTTGGTCGCGTCCTCCAGGCTGGTTTCGCGGGCGATGATCCGGTCGAGGATCGGCTTGCCATATTTATGCTCGCCAATCTGGAAGAAGGGGGTGTCCTCGGTCGCCTCGATGAAATTGCCGGCGGAATAGACGAGGTAAAGGCGCGGCTTTCCGCCCCGGCGCTGCCCGGCGACCATGATCGACGCGCTGGCGCCCGATCCGCCCATTTCGATATTTTCACGATAGCGTTGCTGCATCGCCTGCATCGCCGCGCCGATGATCTGCGCCACCCGGTACATGGTGTCGCAATTGAGGATGGTTTCGACATCCGGGTCGAAGGCGGATTCCTTGATCGCCTTGCTCAGCAGGGACTTGACCCCCTGGGTGATCGACAGATTGCCCGAACACAGCAGGGTGATCGCCCGTTCGCCGGGCACATGATAGGTAAAGCTCTTCCGAAAGCGCGCGATATTGTCCATGCCCGCATTGGTGCGGGTGTCGGACAGCATCACCAGTCCCTGGTCGACGCGCACGGCCACACAATAAGTCATGGCCCCCCGGCCTCCCGATGCAATTGATCCGATCGACGAATCGTCGGACCCTCCATCCGACGTGCGGACCGAGTTTTCAACCTGCGCCTGGAATCGGGGGCGTGCTTTGTTGCTGCTGGCGTTGCAATTGGCGCTGCTCCATCCCCTCTTCGGCCTGCGCGATGCGGACATCGGCGTCGATGCAGATGTCCCCCGCGACAGTGACGGAGCCCCGGATCGGAGCGGCGTCATCGGCGTCCAGGCCGCTGGCGATCCGCAGATAGCGTTCGGTGACGCAGACGCGGTTGGATGGATCGAAGCCGATCCAGCCCAGGTCCGGCAGCCAGGCCTCCGCCCAGCCATGGGTTTCGTGCAGCGTGTCGCCATCGCCTGAAAGTAGATAGCCCGAGACATAGCGGGCTGGCACGCCAAGCGTGCGCGCGGCGGCAATGAAGATTTGCGCGTGGTCCTGGCACACGCCCGCGCCAAGCGCGAACGCATCGGCCGCGCTGGTGTCCGACGTGGTGACGCCTGCGCGATACTGGACCGCGTCCACGACGGCCGCCGACAGGGCGTGCAGCATGGCGAGCGGGCCGCCACCGGTCGGCAGGGTGCGCGCCATCGCGGCAATCGCTTCTGAAGGGCGTGTCAGCCGCGTTTCGCGCAGGAAATAGCGGGGATCGACCCGGCCATTGAGATGGCCCATCACACCATGCCGATCCTGCGTTTCGACCAGTCCTTCGGCCACGATCGCTGCATGGGTCAGCGGGCTGTGGCAAACCCAGATCGCCTCCATTTCGCCATAGCTGTTGGGGCGGAAGCCGGTGAGCCTGTCGTCATTGACCAACACCTGCCAGTCCAGCACGCGCTGCGCAGGTGTATCGACCGGCGTCAGTTTCAGCCGCATCGCGACGCGGCCCGTGGCGGTGGCATAGCTGTAGATGGTCTGATGGCGGACGATCAGCTTCATTATCGGGTCATCCAGGCCATCAGCCGAAATGATAGGTCTGGGCGATCTCCGCGCCCAGCCTGTTCGTCACCATCAGGCCATGTTGCACGGTTTCGTGCAGACCCTGTCGGAAGATTTCGCCGCTGTCCTGGCTTTCAAGGCCGGCCACCATATCCTTGACCGTGTCGTGGCACGGCCCCTTGGCGTCGTGCCAGCCCGCCAGGCGGTTGAGCCGGTAGGCAAGTTGATCGTAGCAATAGGCGACGCTGCGCGGAAATAGGCGGTTGAGCATCAGGAAATCGGTGATCTGCCAAGGGGTGTAGGTGCCGCCATAGACATGATGGTAGGCGCGCGCGCCCGACAGCGCATAGAGCACCGACGTCCATTGATAATGGTCGCGATTGCCGCCGATCACCTCGGTTTCGGGAAGCAGGACATAATATTTGACGTCGAGCAGGCGCAGCGTCATCTGCGCGCGCTCCAGCGCCGATCCGCAGCGCAGGAAATCATGGCCTTCGTTGCGCAACTGGCCCGAATGGGCAGCGCCGCGAAAGGTCATGACGCGGGTTTTGACCCAGTCGATCAGGCTGGGGAGCTGTTGGCGCGCTTCGGCCACGTCATAGCTGTCGAGCTTGCGCCAGCCCTCATTGAGCGCTTCCCACATGTCCTGCGTCAACATGGTGCGCGCGGACTTGGCATTGGCGCGCGCCTTCAACAGGCAGGAGCGGATCGAGCTGGCATTGTCGAGGTCCAGCATCAGATAGGCGACGGCGTCGCTTTCGGTGACGGTCGATCCTTCGGGAAAGCGATATTCCGCCCCCGTCGCGCGCACGACCGATCGCCATTCGTCGCGATGATGCGCGCCCGGCAGGATCGCCATGCGTTGCCCCATGGTCAGGAGCCGCGCGGTCGCCTCTGCGCGTTCCATGTAGCGCGCCATCCAGTAAAGATTTTCGGCGGTCCGGCTCAGCATGGACGGGCCTCATGGGTCGGGACGGGTCTCATCATCATTCCTGCAGCACCCAGGTATCCTTGACCCCGCCGCCCTGGCTGGAATTGACCACCAGCGATCCTTCGGTCAGGGCAACGCGCGTAAGGCCGCCGGGCACGAGTCGGATTTGCTTGCCAACCAGGCAATAGGGCCGAAAGTCGGCGTGGCGGCCCACGACCGACGCCGGCCCCAGCGTCGGCACAGTCGACAGGTCGAGCGTGGGCTGGGCGATGAATTCGCCCGGATTGGCCTTGATGCGCTCCGCATAGGCTTCGACTTCGGCATGGCTCGCCTTGGGGCCGATCAACATGCCGTATCCGCCCGACCCATGGACTTCCTTGGCGACCAGATCGTGCAGATTTTCCAGCACATAGGCGCGTTCGTCCGGCTTGCCGCACTGCCAGGTCTGGATATTGTCCAGGATCGGCTTTTCACCCAGGTAGAAGCGAATCATTTCCGGCACATAAATATAGACCGCCTTGTCATCGGCGATGCCAGACCCCGGCGCCGACGCCAGCGTCACGCCGCCGTTGCGATAGACGTTGAAGATGCCGGGCACGCCCAGCAGGCTGTCGGGGCGGAAGACCAGCGGGTCGATATATTCGTCGTCGATCCGCCGGTAGATGACATCGACCGCCTTTGGCCCCAGCGTCGTCTTCATCCAGACGCGATCATCATCGACGAACAGATCGGCCGGCTCGACCAGTTCGACGCCCATCAGGTCAGCCAGGAAGCTGTGCTCATAATAAGCGCTGTTGAGCGATCCCGGCGTCAGCACGACGACGACAGGGTCGCCCTTGCACGCGGGCGGCGCGACTTCCTTCAGGCTCTTGAGCAGCTCGGCGGGATAATCATCGACGGGCGCGACCACGCCCTGCGCGAACAGTTCGGGGAACATGCGCGTCATGATCTCGCGATTTTCGAGCATGTAGGACACGCCAGAAGGGGTGCGGCAATTATCCTCCAGCACTTCGAAACTGCCCGGCCCGGTGCGCACGATGTCGATGCCCACGATATGGCTGTAGACCTTGCCCGGCGGGGTGAAGTCGGCCATTTCCGCCAGATAGGCGCTGTTCTTGTAGATGATGTCGGCGGGCATGATGCCCGCCTTCACGATTTCGCCGCGATGATAGACATCGTGCAGGAAGGCGTTCAGGGCGCGGGCGCGCTGGCGGATGCCCCGGTCCAATATACGCCATTCATTGGCGGTGAAGATGCGCGGCAACAGGTCGAAGGGAATGAGCCGTTCGGGATCGCCGCCTTCGCCATAGACGGCGAAAGTGATGCCGATGCGCCGGAAAATCGCCTCCGCCTCGTCCATGCGTCGGTTGAGCCCGGCAATGCCGGTGCGGTCCACCCATTTTTGCACTTCGTCATAACAGGGGCGGATTGACCCGTCGGGCTCGAACATTTCATGGAAGGGCAATTGGACGATCCTCCCTCGGCCGGCGGCCGGTTGTGCATTGCAATATTAGTGCGCCGCGCCGTGGTGAATGCAAGGCAAAAGTGGCGAGTGGCAAAAAGGTTGCCAGGCTGTTGACTCTAAATGGCGGAAAAGTCGTTTCTCTTCGTTTTAACGCGGGATTTTGAGGCGCGCATCATGCGCCCGCCAAATTTTTCGCGCGCCCCGTTGACCGCCCGAGCGCCGCTGCGTATAGCGCCGCCTCACCGTCGGCCATGTGCCGCGCGATGCCCATGGGGCGGAGTAGCTCAGCTGGTTAGAGCAGCGGAATCATAATCCGCGTGTCGGGGGTTCAAGTCCCTCCTCCGCTACCAATCTCCTGTTTGCCGATACCCGCGAACGGTTGAAAAATCCCTGATTTCCGCTAGTTTAAGGGCATTCGCTGATCGTCGGCGACCGCCTCTGATTGCCCATAATTGCAGTCGATGGGGCCGAATCTGGGGGCCTCGCGAAGCCCCCGCAGACCGGAGGCCCCCATCGTGCTGACAGACACCGCAGTTCGTAACGCCAAACCCAAGGCAAAAGCCTATAAAGTCTCGGATTCACTGGGGCTATATCTGCTGGTCAATCCGAAGGGCAGCAAGCTGTGGCGGCTGAAATACCGCATAAACGGCGTAGAGCGGAAACTGGCGATAGGGCCATACCCGCAATTCACGCTGGCCGAAGCGCGCGCGGCTCGCGACGCCGCCCGCAAGCAGGTCGCCCATGCCATCGATCCCAACTATGCCAAGCGTCAGGCGCGCATCGAAGCCAGCCTTCGCGCGGAGAATAGCTTTGCCAAAGTCGCGGGAGAGCTGATCGAGAAGCGCCAGACCGAGGGCGTGTCGCCACGAACGCTTGAGAAATATCAATGGGTGTTGAAATTGTTCAGCGCCGAGTTCGTGCGCAGGCCCGTTGCAGAAATTAACCCTGCCGAGCTGCTGCATGAATTGAAGCATCAGGAGCGCCGGGGAAAGTTCGAGACGGCGAAGCGGATGCGTTCTTTCGCGAGTCGGGTTTTCCGCTATGCCGCCGCCACGGCAAGAGCGGAGCGCGATCCCGCCCAGATGCTCTTGGGCGCATTGATCCAGCCAAAGGCAAAGCATTTTGCGGCCATCACCGAACCAACGGAGTTTGGTGCGCTGCTGCGAGCCATTGAGGATTATTCCGGCGATCCGGCGGTGATGCACGCATTGAAATTGACGCCCCATGTGTTTCAGCGCCCCGGCGAACTGCGGCAGATGGAATGGGCGGAGGTCAACTTTAACAAGGCGGTGTGGACGCTTCCCCCTGCCAAGATGAAAATGCGGCAACCCCATGCGGTGCCGCTGTCGCGGCAGGCGCTCGCAATCCTCAAAACCATGCACGGGCTGACCGGGAACGGAAAATATGTGTTCCCCTCCGTCAGAACGCGGGCGCGTCCCATGTCCGAAAACACCGTTACCGCCGCGTTGCGGCGCATGGGCTATACGAAGGATCAGATGACCGCCCACGGCTTCCGCACGTCCGCGTCCTCGCTGTTGAACGAATCCGGAAAATGGAACCCCGACGCCATCGAGCGCGCCTTGGCTCATATGGTTTCCGGTGAAATCCGACGTATCTATAACCAGTCGGCCTATTGGGCAGAGCGTGTTGCAATGGCCCAATGGTGGAGCGACTATCTGGACGAGTTACGGGAAGGCGGAAACAGATGACAAGCGGCCGCGGTGAAGGATGGAAGGTCTTCGCGGACGGGGATGGTGTTGACGATATTCCACTTTGGAAGATGCTAGCGAAGATCAGGTCGGATGATCTTGACGAGGGGTTGAACGCCAATGCGGCGGTTCTCAATCGGATCAAGCCGCCATATTCGCGGAATTACAATCTTGCTCTCGCCATCAGCAGCGGTTTCGGGTTTCTGTCTGTCCTGTTCCTGATCGGACTTGTGATTTCGCCTCGCTCGGAAGCGACAGATTTTTTCTTCTACCTCACATTGACCATGCTGGCAGCGGCAATGGCTCCGCACCTCTGGCGGCAAGCATATCAATATGGCCTGAAAATCCCGGAGGCTCCGCTGGACCTGCGCCACGCATCCGACCAACTGTTTGACGAGGTGCTGGCGCATTTGCAGAAGGTGGATGGCCCGCACGCCTATTATCTCTCCCGCTTTCGTAAGAAGCGGATTCCGCTAAACCGCAGGCAGTTTTTTGGCAGGCTGCGCTATTTCCTGTTCTCCGAACATAGCAAAGATCGGGCTATGGTCATGCGTTTCCCGACCGCGATGTCCCTCCCGGCCGACCTTTATCTCCATCGCGATGACGTGGAGAAGATATTGGCGATGAGTACGCCGAAGCGGGCAGCGGGACCGGGCCGGACTGTCAAATACGCCTACATCGAAGCCGCTTTCGATCTACGCGCCGATCCGAGGCTGAACACGCTGGACCTGAACGACGAAGCGGCTGCGATCCATTCCATCACCGATTGGCTTTTAGAATGGTTCCAAAGCGCAGCCAATGTGTCCGCCGACGTGCCCGACCGCAAACTATTGCCCCCCTATGCCAGAAAAATTTTCAATCATTTGACGAATCGCCCTTCACGCGAAGGCCGCTGACAGTCGTTTTCCTTTTTTTCGAATCGGCGGGGCATTTTTGCCGCGTGCCATTTGTTTTCGGTCAGGCGTGCCATTGGCGGATTTCTGCGGCTTTCCCATTACTGGACGGCCCCCAGGCAATCATGTGCAACTTGGCATGTCTCTCGCCGCGAGTCGGCAAGCAAGGAGACACACATGAAACCCATCGCCATATCCATCAATGACACCGCCAAGGCGCTGGGCGTCGGAAGATCGTCGGTTTACGCGCTGATAAAATCTGGCGGACTGGATGCCATCAAGATCGGCAGACGAACCTTGCTGACCACGGAATCTATCCGGCGTCTGGCGCAGTCCAGAACCGTCATCTGACCCGCAGGCGTTCCACGGCCAGCCTTTGAGTTGGCGGGCCGCTCCGCGTCTGCGGTTCACCCCAAACCCATTGAACTCTGAAACCCGTGTTTTCACGGACAGGATGCCCTATGCTTATCTTCCGTAAGGCCGTTGATCGGCTGGCCGACATGCTGCGCCGTGACCGCAAGGTTACGTATCGCGCGTTCCTCGATGCCCGCACCGCGTCCTATGTGACGCCGTTGCTCGACAAGATCGTCGCTGACGACGCGGATGGCGACACGATTCGCAATGCGCTGATCCCGTGGAAGCGTGCCCAACGCCCCCCCCATCGCCATCTATCACGGCGACATTTCCCAATGCCGGATCGACGGACCTTGGCAGGTGGCGGACGACCAGTGGCTTCCCTTGGGCGGCCTGATCGTCACCAGTGGCGTGACCGCCCATCTTAATCCGTTCGAGGCACAGGCGCTGCACAAGCGGATGCAGCAGGCGATTGAGGATGTGACCCTCGCGTGGGTCCGGGAGCATGATCTTTTTGCCCTCCGCCATGTCCCGGAAGAAATCGACCGGAGCATTGCCGACCCCGCCGCCAAGGCGAAGATCGCGGCGTGGGCGCTTGGGAAGCCCGAGGCCGACACCATGCCGGACGCAAGCCCGGACACGGCGCGCGATTGCTGCCCCGGCGAACCCAGTGACGGCTTGTGCGCCCTTTGCCGGAAAGGACTGGGACATGCCTGATATGGTCGCCGCAACGGCAAGGTTGCAGGGCTGCGATGCTTCGCATCGAGCCGACAATTCAGATACACACCTCACGCACGGGTGCATCCAGCATTTGCGCGGGTTTGACGGGATGCTGATAGCATCTCGCCAAACGGGAGGATACAGGAACGGCGCAAATGCGCCGTTCCTTGCGATGGCGAATAGCATCTCGGCTGGAGCGGCGCGATGAGCGCCCGCGCTCAGACCGTGCGGCTCTCTCCGGCCCAACACCGCACCCTTGCCAGCTTTGCCCGGCAACGCGGATTGAGCGAATATGCCATGCTCGCCCGCGTCGTGGACACAGGACTGGCCGCCCTCGTTCACGGAACAGGCTGCGCGATCGACAGCCGCGAGATCGTGAACGAACTGGCATCGGTCAGCACACGCATTGTCGATGTGGAGCGGATGCTGGACCGGGCGCTGTTCACCGCATGTGCTGCCTATTGCTACGCCCGCAGCGCGGCCAACGGCGCGCGCAAGAGCGACGAGATCGTCACCGACGAGATCACCGCCGCCTATAATCGCCAGCGGCGGCTTGCGCGGGAGAACCGACCATGACCCGCACCGACGATCGCCGCAACCATGCCGATGCCCTGCGCAAGCATCATCTCAACACCCAGGGCGCGCGCCTCAAGCGACAGACTATCGTCATGCTGGCCTGCGTTGCCCTCGGCGGACTGGGATTGCCCAACATGATGCTGGGCCGCGACGCGATGCAGGCCACCGGAACCTACTACCGGGCCAGGACCAAGCTCTGGGCCGTATCCGGCTGGGAAGCCGATGCGGGGATCGACGTTCGCTATCCCGACCATATCGAGGAAGGGCGTTCGGCACGCCAGATCATCGCCCATCCCTATTTCCGACGGCGCGTCGATCTTGTCTGGTACTGGACCATGTGGGGATGCTGGCTGGGCTTCGGCACCTGGCTTGTAGGCTTGATCGCCTTGCGTGGCGCGATGGCGCGGCGGCGTGAGCACCTGCTAGCCGATCGCTGGATCGGCGGAACGCAGGTGGTGGACGAGAAGCAGCTGGCCAGGCTGACAGAGAAGGAGGCTGACGCCCACACCTTTTCGGTCGGCAAAGTGCCGATCCCCGCTCGTCTGGAGACCCGCCACATGGCGATGATCGGCACGACCGGCAGCGGCGAGACCACAGCCCTGCGGCAATTGCTCGATGGGATCGAAGCACGCGGCGAAGCCGCGCTCGTCTACGACACCAGTGGCGAGTTCATCGCGCACTATTATGATCCGGCGCGCGGCGACGTGATCCTCAATCCGTTCGATGCGCGTTGCACCTTCTGGTCGCCCTTCGCCGAGATCGCACATCCTGCCGATGCCGACCGCATCGCACACCAGCTTATCACCGAGACGGGCCAGCATGATAGCGACGTGTGGCTCGACACTAGCCGCATTCTTGTCGCCAATATGATCCGCGCCTTATGGCAGGAAAACAAGTGCACGTTGCCCGACCTGCTTCATGCCTTGAAGAACCGGCCCAAGGACGACCTCAAGGAATGGCTCGCGACAAGTTCGTCAGCCCGCACATTTGCCGACGATGCGGACCGGGCGACCGGCAGTGTCCTGTTCATGCTGGCGAAGGCAGCAGACCTGATCCAGTTCCTACGCGCCGAGGACGACAAGTCCAAAGCCTTCGCCTTCCGCACCTTCATTGAAAATCTGGACCAGCATCCCGGTGCGCGGCCCTGGATATTCGTGCCAAGAAAGGAGGACTATTTCGAGGCATCGAAGCCGCTGCTCGCCTGCTGGCTGGTATGTGCCGCCAGCGCCATGCTGGGCCTGCGCCCTTCCGAAGACCGGCGTATCTGGTTCGTGCTGGACGAACTGGCCGACCTGCCCCGCGTCGATAATCTGGCGCGGCTGCTTCCCGAGGGTCGCAAGTTCGGCGCGGCGGTGGTGCTGACCTTTCAGGCGCTGGGCCAGATGCAGCACCGCTATGGGCCGCAGATAGCCGAATCCATGCTGGGCTGCTGCAACACCAAGCTGTTCCTGCAAACCATCGACAGCGAAACCCGCCAATGGGCCAGCCAGACAATCGGCGACTGTGAGATGGAGATTAGGACCAAGACCGACATGCTCGGCGACGGCGATGAGGGCCACCGCATCAATTTGGGCCGGATGCGCGAGGTGCGGCCTGCCGTCATGGAAAGCCAGCTCCGCCTCGCACGGCACGAGGGCTATCTGCTGCTGCCTGACGGCTTGCCGGTGGCCAGGATCAGATTGACTGCCGATCATGTCGCGCGGCGTGGTGCGCCCCGCCAGTTGGGGTTCGTTTCTGCCGATCCGGCGACCATGCTTGGGGGACAGACCTCGCAAGCTGTGCCGCCATCACCGGAGCCGTTGTCTCCCTCTCCTAAGCCCGACAGTCAGGGGCCGGTGTGATGGTGGCGTCGGTATCAGCCCTCACCAGTTCGGCGCAGGCCAGCAACTATTATGAAGCCGACGACTATTATGCCGAGGGAGGACTATCGCCCTCCCAATGGCAGGGCCAAGGCGCGGAGGCGCTGGGGCTGTCCGGCGAGGTGAACCGCGATCAGTTCCGCGCCTTGCTCGACGGTAGGATCGGCGATCAGCAGCTTGGTACTGTTCGGGACGAGAAGTTGGAGCATCGCCCCGGCTGGGACGTGACCTTGAGCGCACCCAAGTCGGTGTCAATCATGGCCGAGGTGGCGGGTGACCGTCGGTTGATCGAGGCGCATGGTGAGGCAGTGAAAACCGCGCTGGCCCATGTCGAACGCCATATGGCCGCCACCCGTATCCGCGACGGCGGCAGCGTCATCCGCGAGGCGACCGGCAATCTGGTCATCGCCAGCTTCCAGCACGGCACTAGTCGCGCGCACGACCCACAGCTTCATACACACAATGTCATCATGAACGCGACGCAGGGTGAAGACGGTGCCTGGCGCAGCCTTGAGCCGCGCGCGATCTATCAGCTTCAGACGCAGATCGGGGCGATCTACCGGCAGGAACTGGCCTTGAAGGTCCGGGAATTGGGGTATGAGATCGGCGCGGGCAAGGAGTCCATGTTCGAGATCAAGGGCGTCTCCAGCCAAGTCATCGAGGCGTTCAGCACCCGCAGCGCCGAGATCGAGGCGGCATTGGCGGAGCGTGGTTCGTCCCGCAACACGGCAAGCGCCATCGAGAAGCAGGTGGCCACGCTCGACACCCGTGAGGCCAAGGTTGCTGCCGATCATGGGAACCTTGTGGCGGAGTGGCGGGAGACGGCCGCCAAAGCAGGGTTTGGGGCGGAGGTAAGATCGATGATGGTCAGGGAGGCAGAAGCCAGGGCCGCCGATCCCGCCCATCGCGCGGCGATGGAATTTCAGGGTGGCGGCGGCGCTGCCCGAGCCGTCGCTCATGCCGCCGACAAACTGGGTGAACGGCAGTCGGTGTTCTCCGCCGCCGCCTTACAGGAGGAAGCCGGAAGGATCGGGTTGGGTCAGATCGGGTACGCCCAGATCGGGGCGGCGATCGAGGGGGCCACCAAGCAGGGCGATTTGATCGACCGCACCCATATCGACCGGCGTGGTACGGCGTTTGCCGGGTTCACTACGCGCCAGAATGTCGAGACCGAAGCCAGGATGTTGCGGATCGAGGCCGAGGGGCGCGGCGGCCTCGCCCGGATCGCTTCGCCGCTTGCCGCCGCCAGGGCTGTGGCTAGCGCAGCGGCGCAGGCTGAGCGCGCAGGCCATGACTGGAATCCCGATCAGCGCGCCGCCACCGAGCAGTTACTGACCAGCCGCAACCGGATCACTGCCGTCCAAGGCTATGCCGGCACCGCCAAGACCACGACCGTGCTGGCGACCTTTGCCCGCGAGGCCGAGGCGCGCGGGGTGGCGGTGACCGCCCTGGCTCCGACCGCCTCGGCGGCGATGGTACTGGGCGAGGCGCTGGGGACGCGCGGCGATACCGTTGCCCGGCACTTGCTGTCGCCAGAGCGTGGCGATCACACCCGGCCCGCCGCGTGGATCGTGGACGAGGCGTCGTTGTTATCGGCGCGCGATACCGCGCGGCTGTTTGACCTCGCTGCAAAGCACGACGCCCGCATCGTGCTGGTCGGTGACGTGAAGCAGTTGGGTTCGGTCGAGGCGGGTGCGGCCTTTGCCCAATTGCAGGGCACGGGCATGGAAACGGCCAGACTGGCCGAGATCGTGCGGCAGACCAACCTTGCCACCAGGGAGTCTGTGATGGCGTCGATCGAGGGCGATGCTAGGAAGGCGCTTGCCGCGCTGGACCGGGGTGGCGGGCAGATCATTGAGGAAGCCGACCGGGCTACACGCTTCGCGGCCATCGCGGAGCAGTACGCCGGGCTCGACAAGGCCGGGCGTGGCCGCACCATCGTTATCGAGCCGTCGCGCGAGGGACGCGATGCACTGACCGCCGACATTCGCGCGGCGCTTACCCGGTCGGGGGCGCTGACCGGCCCCGCCGCCCCGGTTGAAGCTCTCGTGAACAAGGGGCTGACCCGCGCCGAAGCGCGCGATCCCTTGAGTTACGACAAGGGCGATGTGGTGCGCTTCACCCGTGACTATGCCGACAAGGGTGTGGCGCGCGGCGAAGCCTACCGCGTCGAGAGCATTGATGCGGCCAGGGCCGCCATCGCGCTAAAGGCGGAGGATGGGCGCGAAGTGGACTGGCGCTTGCGGCAATGGGGTGCGGGTCATGCCCAGACTGTTGATTTCCACTGAGAAGTGACCCGGGTAGGGCGTAAATTTCCACTGAGAATTGACCCATGTTGAACTCGTCC
>NZ_JAJGNP010000017.1 GCF_020782245.1 Sphingobium soli | reverse complement strand
TGCGCCGATGGTACTGTGGCTCAAGCCCCGGAAGAGTAGGGCGTCGCCAGGCATTGAAGCTCGCGCTTTTGATACATTAAAACCCATTCACTTTGTTTGTTGGCCTCAGGCGCCGGCGGCCACATCCGTGGCCTTGGCTTCCGCGCCATAAGGGGCGACGGCCGGTCGGCCCCTTCGACTGCCTGCTTGCAGCAGGCGCTCAGGACAGGCTCGCGGAGACTGCGTCTCCGTCGCCCTGAACAACAAACCTCTGGTGCCGCGGGGTGGAGCAGTCCGGTAGCTCGTCAGGCTCATAACCTGAAGGTCACAGGTTCAAATCCTGTCCCCGCAACCAACATAACGGCAAAATCATCCCATCAAGCAAAAAGCCTGGTGGGCTCTTTGCCGTCCCCGTCCAAATGAGGGGGCGCATAAGCGGAAGGCCACAGCGCCAATTCCAACCTCCCCAAGCCCAAGCTACCACCGCCGCCAACTTTATCGCTGGTGGCCCTTTTGCCTTAACCGTCCGCGCATTTCGGAAGGGGGCGATAGCACGGCAAGCCAGTAGCCCGCCCTCCCGACCTCTCGGTCAGGCTTCGCCGGGTGCGCGTGCCTTGATCGCCAGGGCATGCACCTTGTCACGCAACAGGTCGGCCAGCGCCGCGTTCACCATCCGCTGCCGCGCGACCCGGCTCTGGCCCGTAAAGCGCTCCGCGATGATCTCGACGGTGAAATGGCTTTCGCCCGAGCCGTCATGGCCGGCATGACCGCGATGCTTTTCGCTGTCGTCGATGACGGCGAGATGCTCGGGCGACAGGGCGGCGCGCAGCCGCGCGTCGATTTCAATGGCGATCGGGCCTTTGAGGTCTGTGGTCATGTTTCCTATATAGTCCGCTTTGTCAGTCATGCCATCAGGACGATCTTGAGTAGCGAACCCTTTTCCAATCGTCGTTTCAACCGATTCCACGGCCGCGTGGAAAGTGGCCGCCCCTGCGCCGTGGAAGGCTGCGCCGAACCGGGCGAGTTTCGCGCGCCTGTGCCCGAAGGACAGCGTTCTGGCCATGAGGGACCGCAATGGCGCTGGCTGTGCCTAGATCATGTCCGCGCCTTCAACCAGGGCTATAATTTCTTCAGCGGCATGAGCGCGGAGGAAATCGCCGCTGCCCAGCGCCCCTATGCCGGATGGGAGCGGGAAACCCGCGCCTTTTCCAGCAAGGCCACCAGCCCGCCGCCGCGCTGGGCCGATTTTGCCGATCCGCTCGATGCCATCGGCGCGCGGTTCAAGGAACGCGTCGCCAAGGCGCGGGCTGACAGCCAGATGCGGCAGGACGGGCAGTTTCTGTCGCAGGAGGACCGGCGGCAGATGGCGGTGATGGACTTGCCGATCGACGCCGATCGCAAGGCGCTGCGCACCCGCTATACCGAGTTGTTGCGCCGCTTCCATCCCGATCATAATGGCGGCGACCGCAGTCATGAAAGCGCCTTGCAGGCGGTGATCGCGGCCTATGGCCATTTGCGCAAGGCGGCGGTGTTCAGCTGACGCTTGCGTGGGCGCAGGGCCGCTGCCATAGCCCCCGACCCTTCCTTCTTCGCGGAGACATAAGATGCAGCAGATGCCGCGTGCGCTGGGCCTGGATTTCGGCACGACCAATAGCGTGGTTGCGCTGGCCGGGGACGGGCAGTCGCAACTGGTGGACTTCGTCGGCGCGCGCGCGACGGGGGCGGTGTTCCGATCTGCGCTCTGTTTCTGGCACGACGAGGAAGCGAAGGGCGGTCTGGCGCATGAGGCCGGACCATGGGCGATCGCGGAATATATGGACTATCCAGAGGACAGCCGGTTCCTGCAATCCTTCAAGTCAGTGGCAGCCAGCCCGATCTTCGAAAGCGCGAGCGTGTTCGAGAAGCGGTTCCGGTTCGAGGAACTGGGCCAGATGTTTCTGGCGCGGATGACCGCCCATGCCGGCGGCGCGCTCGATGCCCGGCCAGAGCGGATCATCGTGGGCCGGCCGGTCGAATATGCGGGGTCGCGGCCCGATGAGGCGCTGGCGCGGCGGCGCTATGACGCAATGTTCGCGGGATTTGGCAGCGACATCTATTATGTGCATGAGCCGCTGGGCGCGGCGTTCAGCTATGCCAGCCGCCTCGACCGCGCGGCGACGATATTGGTGGCGGACTTTGGCGGCGGCACGAGCGACTTTTCGATCGTGCGGGTGGAAGCGCCGGGCGCGGCGCGGCGCGCGACGCCGCTGGGATCGACGGGCATCGGCATTGCCGGCGACCGGTTCGATTATCGCATCCTCGATCATCTGGTGCTGCCGATGTTGGGCAAGGGCGGCGGCTATCGCAGCTTTGGCAAGATGCTGGAGATACCGCGCAGCTACTTCGCGGATTTTGCCGACTGGTCGCGGCTGGCGCTGATGCGCAACCGGCGGACCTTAGACGAACTGGCGCGGCTGCAAAAGGCGGCGGACGATCCGGTGGCGATCGGGCGGATGATGACGGTCATCGAAAAGGAGCTGGGCTATCCGCTCTATGATGCGGTCGGCGCGCTCAAGCGTGCCTTGTCCTCGCAGGAGATGGCGACGTTCCGCTTTTCGGGCGGCGGGTTGGAGATTGAGGAGCAGGTGTCGCGCGACCAGTTCGAGACATGGATCGCGCCCGATATCGCGCGGATCGAGACGACAGTAGACGCGGCGCTGAAGAAGGCCGATGTCGCGCCCGACGCCATCGACCGCGTGTTCCTGACCGGCGGATCGTCGCTGATCCCCGCGATCCGCCGCATCTTTGGCACGCGCTTTGGTGAGGCGCGGCTGGCGAGTGGCGGGGAACTCACGTCGATCGCCCATGGTTTGGCCTTGATCGGGGAGGAAGCCAATTTGGCCCAATGGGCTGCTTGATCGGCGGCAGTCGA
This sequence comes from Sphingobium soli, assembly GCF_020782245.1. GTDB lineage: Bacteria > Pseudomonadota > Alphaproteobacteria > Sphingomonadales > Sphingomonadaceae > Sphingobium > Sphingobium soli. The sequence goes on along the minus strand of NZ_JAJGNP010000017.1, from coordinate 73,360 downwards.
GGCCCCACTCTATCGACATGCCCTTTGCCTATGGGTTAGGGCGGACGTGACTCGCAGAAAGATGATGTGCCCGATGACCGACATTTCCAACGTCCAGCCCGACACGCGATCCGAAACGCTGATGGAAGCGCCCGATCGCGAAGTGGATGCGCGCGACATCTTCGGCATCGACGTCGACATGAAGATTCCGGCGTTCAGCCAGGCCGACGAACGCGTGCCCGACCTAGACCCCGCCTATGTGTTCGATCCCGACACCACGCTCGCGATCCTGGCCGGCTTTGCCTATAATCGGCGGGTCATGGTGCAGGGCTATCATGGCACCGGCAAGTCCAGCCATATCGAGCAGGTCGCCGCGCGCCTGAAATGGCCGTGCATCCGCATCAACCTGGACGCGCATATCAGCCGCATCGACTTGGTCGGGCGCGACGCCATCGTGCTCAAGGACGGCCAGCAGGTCACCGAATTCAAGGAAGGCCTGCTTCCCTGGTCGCTCCAGCGGCCGGTTGCGCTGGTGTTCGACGAATATGATGCGGGCCGGCCCGACGTCATGTTCGTGATCCAGCGCGTGCTGGAAACCGACGGCAAGATGACCCTGCTCGACCAGAATAGGGTGATCCGTCCCAATCCGCATTTCCGCTTGTTCGCCACCGCCAACACGGTGGGACTGGGTGACACGACCGGCCTCTATCATGGCACGCAGCAGATCAACCAGGGGCAGATGGACCGCTGGAACCTGGTGGTGGCATTGAATTATCTGCCCGCCGCGACCGAGGCGCAGGTGGTGCTGGCCAAGTCCGGCGAGTATGATCATGAAGGCGGCCGCAAGGAAGTCGAGGCGATGATCAAGGTCGCCGAACTGACGCGTCAGGGCTTCATCAACGGCGATATTTCGACCGTCATGTCGCCCCGCACCGTCATCAGCTGGGCGCAGAATGCGCTGATCTTCAAGAATGTCGGCTTCGCCTTCCGCCTGTCCTTCCTCAACAAATGCGACGAGGCCGAACGGGCGCTGGTCGCGGAATATTATCAGCGCGTTTTCGGCAAGGACCTGCCGGAAAGCGTTGCGAGCCGGGCGAACTGACCCTTCGCCCCGGCCCTAACCGGATCGGGAGAGCATGGCATGATCGTCGTCGAGAGAATCGATCCCCAGGGCGGGACCGCGCACCGGATTCACATTCGCGGGCATGAAATCGTCGCGGACATGTCCGCGCCCGATGGCCATGACGCCGGACCGGACCCGCATGACCTGTATGATGCGGCGCTGGGCGCGTGCAAGGCGATGACGATGCTCTGGTATGCGCAGCGTAACGACATTCCCGTAGAGGATATTCATGTCGGGGTGGTGCGCGACAACAGTCAGGAACGGCAAGGCCTCTACAAACTGACCACGCGCATCGCCGTTACCGGGCCGATGAGCGACGAGCAGCATGACAAGCTGATCGCGGTCGCCGCCAAATGCCCGCTGCACAAGCTGATGGCGGAGGTGGAGACGCAGATCGAGACGATCGCCGTGCCGCGTGTCGGTGATCCGGAGGGCGCGTGAACGCTGCGGCTGCCCTGACCGCGCTGCCGCTCGCCAGCGCCTTCAACCTGCGGGATTTTGGCGGCCATCGCACGTGCGACGGGCGGCAGGTGCGCACCGGCATGTTATATCGGTCAGGCACCATGGCGCTGCTGACCGACGCCGATGCCTACGCGCTGCGCGCGCTTAGCATCCGGGCCATTTGCGATTTTCGTCGGCCGAGCGAGCGGGTGGAGGAACCCACAAGCTGGCACGGGGATGAAGTCGATTATTTCTGCCGCGATTATAGCGAACAAAGCGGCGTGCTGAGCGAAATGTTACGGTCGGAGAGCGCTACGCCCGCCGACATGCATGACGCGATGGTGCGGGTCTATCGCGCCATCGCCACCGACCATGCCGACTCCTATCGGGCGATGTTCGCCCAGATGCTGGCCGGTCGGCTGCCGATCCTCATCAATTGCGCGGCGGGCAAGGACCGGACGGGCGTGGGCGCTGTGCTGGTCCTGTGGGCGCTGGGGGTGCCGCGCGCGGCGATCCAGGACGATTATCTGGCGACCAACGACCATGCCGACTGGACATGGCGACTGGCGCAAACAGAGTCGCGATTGACCCGCGCGCTGCGTGACCGGGCCGACGTCGTAGCCCCGATCTTGCGGGCGGATGCCGCCTATCTCGACGCGCTGTTCGACACGCTGGATCAGGAACATGGCGGTATCGACGCCTATCTGGCGCAGGTGCTGGGCGTCGATGCCGACGCGCGCGCGGCGTTGCAGGACGCTCTGGTGACATCATGACCGAACGGTCCCCAATCGACGCCTTCAAGGATGTGTTGTCGGGCGTTGCCCGATCGATCGCGCGCGACCTGGAGGTAGAGGTCGGCTTTACCGCCGATACGCCCCACGCCGTAGGCAAGGCGATCAAGGTGCCGACACCCGCGCGGGCGCTGCCCGCCGACCAGGTCGCGCTGGCGCGGGGCTTTGCCGATGCGTCGGCGCTCAAGCTGCGCTATCATGATGCAAGGGTTCATGCATCCTCCGCGCCCGGCGAAACGGTGGCGCGCGCGGTGTTCGATGCGGTCGAGCAGGCGCGGGTCGAGGCGATCGGGTCGCGATCCATGGCGGGGGTGCGCGCCAATTTGAACGAGGCGCTGGCGCTGCGGCTGAAATCCGACGCGATCCGCCGTGCGCGCTCGGCCGATGAAGTGCCGCTGTCGACCGCGTTGGCGCTCAAGGTGCGCGAACGGCTGACGGGGCAGGCGATCCCCAAGGACGCCGCGCCCGGCGTCGCCATGGTCGACCAGTGGATCGAGGACAAGGCGGGCGCCGACCTTGATTCGCTGATGCTGGCGATTGACGACCAGCGCGCCTTCCAGTCGCTGACGACGGCGATGCTGGAGCATCTGCAACTGATCGACGCCGATGTGCCGCCCGATACCGAAGAACCGGAATCGGACGAGGATGGCGAGGATCAGGAGGACCAGCAGGAAGAGGGCGAATCCGGCGAGGAGGAGTCGGGCGACAGCGACATGAACGCCGAAGCGCGCGCCGAGGACCAGGGCGGCGAGAGCGAGGAGGGCGAGAGCGAGTATAGCGACGACTTCGACGCCGACAGCGACGAAGGCGCCGACGATATGGGCGAGGAGGGCATGATGCCCGTGCGCCCCAATCGGCCCATGTCCGATATGCCGCCCGGATTCGATTATCAGGCCTATACAACGAAGTTCGATGAGATCGTCGCGCCCGAAGATCTGTGCGACGACGATGAACTGGCGCGATTGCGCGGGTTCCTCGATCAGCAACTGGTAAGCCTCCAGGGGGCGGTGACGAAGCTTGCAAACCGGTTGCAGCGTCGGTTGATGGCGCAGCAGTCGCGCAGCTGGGATTTCGACCAGGAAGAAGGGCTGCTGGACGCGGCGCGGCTGGCGCGGATCGTGATCGATCCCACGCGGTCGCTATCCTACAAGATCGAGCGCGACATGGAGTTTCGCGACACGGTCGTCACGCTGCTGATCGACAATTCAGGATCGATGCGCGGCCGGCCGATCAGCATTGCCGCGATCAGCGCCGACATCATGGCGCGCACGCTGGAGCGGTGCGGCGTCAAGACCGAGATATTGGGTTTCACCACCCGCGCCTGGAAGGGCGGTCAGGCGCGCGAGGACTGGCTGGCCGCCGGGCGGCCGCCGATGCCGGGCCGGCTCAATGACCTGCGCCATATCGTCTACAAAAAGGCGGACGATCCGTGGCGGCGGGCGCGCAAGAATCTGGGCCTGATGATGCGTGAGGGCCTGTTGAAGGAAAATATCGACGGCGAGGCGCTGCTGTGGGCGCATGGCCGGTTGATCGCGCGGCCCGAGGAACGGCGCATCCTGATGGTGATTTCCGATGGTGCGCCGGTCGACGACAGCACCCTGTCGGTCAACAGCGGCACCTATCTGGAGCGGCATTTGCGGCAGGTGATCGACTGGATCGAGAACCGGTCGCCGGTGCAATTGGTGGCGATCGGCATCGGCCATGATGTCACCCGCTATTATCGCCGCGCCGTCACCATCATGGACGCCGAACAATTGGGCGGGACGATGGTGGAACAGCTGGCCGGGCTGTTCGACGAGGATTGAGCGACCGGTACGGGTCGCTCTTCCACCCTGAAAATCTATTATTGGAGAGGCTGATGAGTGTCGCCTTCCGTCGTGAGAGCGACGATGAACATAAGGAACCCACGTTCGAAATTCCGATCCCCCCCGGCCCCAACTGGGTCACGGCGCGAGGAATGCGGCTGACGCGGGAAAAGGTTGCGGACCTGGAGGCCGTGGACAGCGGACCCATGGACGAGGACGCGGCCAAGAAGCATAAGCGGGAATTGCGCTACTGGCGCACCCGGCTGGCGACCGCGCAGCAGCAGCCGGCGCCCGATGGCGATGTGGTCGCCTTTGGCACCCGAGTGACCTATCGCCAGAGCGGGCAGGACAAGAGCGTCGTCTTCGTCGGCGATGACGAGGCCGACCCGCATGACGGGCGGATCAGCTTTTCGTCCCCGGTCGCGCGCGCGATGATGGACGCGGAGGTTGGCGAGAAGGTCGATTTCGCGGGCAAGGCGGATGCGATCGAGATTATCGGCATCGAGCCCGTAACGGAGGCGTGATCCGCCTTTTGCCGTCATGAAAAAGCCCGCCGGACAGCGTCCGGCGGGCTTTTTTGACTGGATGGAGCCGTTACGCGCCGCGCGCGGCTTCGAACAGGAACCAGGCGCGCTCCTCGGCCTGATCGGTCCAGTCGTCGACAATGCCTTCAGTGGCGTTGTCGCCGGCCTGTGTCGCGGCTTCCTTCACCGCGCGGAAGCTTTCCACCAGAGCGAGATTGTCGTCGCGCAGTTCCTTCAGCATGTCGGACGCATTGACGAAATCGGCGTCATTGTCCTTCACCGTCTGGTGGCGCGCAATATCGCCGATCGAGCGCAGCGTCGTGTTGCCGGTCTTGCGTACACGCTCGGCAATCGCGTCGGTGGTGCCCAGGATCTGGGTGGCCTGCTCATCGAACATCAGATGATAGTCGCGGAAATGGGGGCCAGAGACATGCCAGTGGAAATTCTTGGTCTTGAGATACAGGGCATAGCTATCCGCCAGCGCAGCGTTCAGCGCCTGTGCAACGGACTTGGTTTCGTTGCTCTTGAGATCGGTGGGTGTCTTGAGATCGGCAGCGGTCATGCGCAGTCCTCCTGTTCGTCAAAATTTGGTTTCGCACATATAATGATCGTTCCGCGCGTTAGTGCCATTTTTTCTGGCGATCAGCCTGAACGAAATTGTCGATCAGAGCAGCCCGGTCGCCGCCAGCGCCAGCCCCGCGCCGATCAGCAGCAGCATGCCCGCGCCGCTCCAGCGAATGGCGCGCACGGGCAGGATGGTGAGCAGTTGGGCGCGCAGCAGCACGACCGGCACCAGCGCGACAATGACGCCGATCGCACCCCCGATTCCCGCCAGCCACGGCTCGGCGGTGCGGGTGGCGATGCCTAGGATCAGGAATTGCGGGCCGTCGCCGAAGCCCAGGATGAAAAGGCCGAGCGCGGTGGTGAGGAACGGGCCGGTCGGCCAGCCATCCAATGTGTCGGGCGGCGACACGCGCCACATCAACCCGACGCCCAGGAACAGCGTCGCCAGCGCCAAGAAGAGCAGCCGGGCGTCGGCCCCCAGCATCGGGCCGATCCATGCGCCGGCGAAGGCGGAGATGGCGGCATTGGCGATCGCGGCGGCGACGATGCCGGCAATGACCGCGCCATTGCGGTCATAGCGGGTGGCGAGCGCCAGCACGAGCAACTGGCTCTTGTCGCCGATTTCCCCCAGCAGGCAGCCGAGCAGGGCGGTCAGCAGGGCGTCCATGGCGCGCGCCTCAGGCGCGCAGGGGCACGACGGCGGCGCCCATGGGCGCGGGTATCATCGGGGGCAGGGCGTGCGCGCCGATGGCCTCCCGCATCCGGTCGAGATAGGAGAGGACGACAGGACCAAGACCATGGAGCGACAGGGCGCTTTCGAGCGTGCCGGCCAGCCCTTCGACCTCATCCAGGTGGAAGGCGCGGGCGATATGGCGGATCTGGTCGACTTCGTCATGCAGACGCAGCGCCGACACATGGCCCCGTTCGCCCGCCAGGCTGTCGACGCGGCGCATGAGGTCCGCCTGGATCGCCATCATCGGGTCATGCCGCATGTTCGTTACTCCCATCCCTTGGCCTGCCATGATAGGATCGGGACCGTTAAAGCCGCGTAAAGCCTGTATGTCGATGCGCCTCAGCCTTGACAGCGAACCGAATCTGTTCCATGGGGCACCGCTGAAACGGGGTGGTCCGACACGGGCCGCTTTTCTTTTTACGCATTTTACGACCAGGGAATAGGGCCATGGCCAAGCCGGCAACCGTCAAGATCCGTCTCGTCAGCTCGGCTGACACTGGCTTCTTCTACGTGACGAAGAAGAATCCGCGCACCAAGACCGAGAAGCTGAGCTTCCGCAAATATGATCCGGTCGTGCGCAAGCATGTCGAATTCAAGGAAGCCAAGATCAAGTAAGCTGCTGCGGACCTCGACGGTCCGCGCGTTTGATCGCAGGTTTTTCCGATGCAAAAGGCCCGCCCTGAGAAGGGAGCGGGCCTTTTGCCGTTTCACGATGGTCCCGCCACGGGGGTGTCAAAAAAAGGGCGCTTCCTTGCGGAAGCGCCCCTTCTGATCACGTCTATCGGGTCGGCTTAGTTGCCGATCGGCGTCGCGTCGCTGCGGCGCACGACGATGGTCGACGAGCGCGGCTCTTTGCCATCGACCGGCCAGTTGCCGGTGGGATGCTGAATGTTGATGAAGAAGTTCGTCAGGTCGGGCGTGTAGGCAAGGCCGGTGATCTCACAGCCTTCCGGACCAACCAGGAAGCGCATCGATTTCTTGGATTCCTGGTCGATGTAGAACATCGCATTTTGACCGAAAATATCCTCGATGCTGGTATTGGGTTTGCCCGACGTGCCGGGAACCGAGTGATCGGTCTGAACCCACAGACGACCTTGCGGGTCGATGCGGATGCCATCAGGGCTGGAGAAGGTGTCGCCGTTGATATCACCTTCCAGATTATCGCCAAAGCCCGCCAGTTCCGGGTCGCCCGCCAGCAGGAAGATTTCCCAGCTGAACGTGGTGGCGAGCGGCGAATCGCCTTCTTCCTTGAACTTGATGATGTGGCCGTGGCGGTTGCGGGTCCGGGGGTTGGCCGCGTCGGTGGTCGCGCGGCTGCTATTGTTGGTCAGCGTGACGAAGATCGCGCTGTTGTCGGGTGCGACCGTGATCCATTCCGGGCGGTCCATGACGGTGCCGCCAGCAACGCGCGCGGCCGAGATGGTGTTGATCAGCACCTGCGCCTGGTTGGTGAAGTCGACCGTCGTGGGTTCGGGCGGCGTGGTGAACTGGCTGACATTGCCCGGATCGGACGCGCCGGCGGTCAGGCCGTTCTGTCCCTGGACCAGGGCGCGCCATTCGCCGGTGCCATCGCCATTGAAGCGCGCGACATAGAGCGTGCCACGGTCGAGCAGGTCGGTGTTCGCCGCGCGGTCGCTGCTGCTATAGGCGCGGTCGCACACGAATTTGTAGATGCAGCCCGGGGTGCCGTCATGCCCCATGTAGAAGGCGACGCGGCGGTCGCTATTGGCCATATAGGCGACATTTTCATGGTCGAACCGGCCGAGCGCGGTGCGCTTGGTGGGGGCTGCCAGTTCCTGATAAGGGTCGATTTCGACCACCCAGCCGTAATTTTCCTCCGGCTGCGTGGGATCGAGATAATTGTCGGTGGTTTCCTCGCAGGTGAGGTAGGTGCCCCAGGGGGTGCGGCCCGACGAGCAGTTGTTGAGCATGCCCTTGATCGTGCCAGACAAGAGGCCCGAAGCGGGGCCGCTGGCCTTGTAGCTGCTGTTGCCCGTGTAGCGCTTGTTATATTTGGAATCGGCCTTCACCGACCAGCTGCCATCCGACGCCTTGGCGACTTCGACCACGCCGATGCCGACGGCCGAGAGGGCCAGCGCCTTCTGCGCGGCGGTGGCCGTGTCGGCGTCATAATCGCCATCCATCAGGATGTTGAAATCGGGATATTCGAAATTGATCGCGAGCAGGCCACCGCTGTTGGCGTCGGTGCCCGACAGCTCGAAATATTCCATGCCGTCATGGTTGCCGCCGGCCCATTTTTCGGCCTGATCGGGGGTGGGATAGGCGTCGGCATAAGCGGTGCCGGGCTCGATCGAATCGCCGGCCTTCAGCAGCACCTGGACGGTGTAGCCGGTGGGCACGGTGACGGTGTCGTTCATATTGGCGGCGACCGGCGCGAAGGTGATGCCGTAGCTGGGGGCCGGCGTGGGCGTCGGAGTGGGGGTCGGCGTCGGGCTGCTGCTGTCGTCGTCATCATCGTCGCAGGCCGCGAGCGCGCCGAGCATCGGCAGGATCGACAGGCCAAACAGGCCGTTTTTCAGAACGGTGCGGCGCGCCGGATTGGCGGCGACGATCGCCTCCAGGCTGTTATCGCCCAAATCGATGGTCGGCTGCGCGGCGCGGGTGCGCGCCCGCGCCTCGTCGGTCAGATGAGACATGAATCTACCCCTGTGGTGCAGGCTGTCGGCGAAAGGCCGCGCCATGGCGCAAGGGGTTGGCAGAGCGGTATGACGGCCGGGCTTCTGAACGAAGTCTTTGAAATGAAAGCTTCGTGACGCTGCGGTGACAGGCTGTCAGCCGGGTCAGAGCAGGGCGTTCACCTGCTCGACGAAGCGCAGCACCGATATCGGCTTGGACACATAGGCGTCTGCGCCCGCGCCGCGAATCCGGTCTTCGTCGCCATGGCCCGCATAGGCGGTGACGGCCATGATCGGCACATGCGACAGGCGGGCGTCCGCTTTCAGCGAGAGGATGAGGTCAAAGCCGCTGACATGGGGCAGGTGGATATCGGTGATGACCAGGTCGGGCAGGAACGCGCCCGCCTCTCGCAGCACGTCGCGCCCGTCGCGCAGCGGCAGCACGTCATGGCCGTGGGCGCGCAGCAGATCGCAAAAAAGTTTGAGATTAAGTTCGTTGTCCTCGACAACGAGCACGCGCTTTGTCACCAGTCACCCGCAATTCACCTGTGAAGCGCGCCCCGCCCGCTTCCCCGCCAGAAGGCCCTATCATGCGACCCGACAGCCCGAATCGCAAGCCGGATAGCAGCGCTACGGATGCGCAGGATCCCGCGCTGCTGGCGCTGCTGGCGCTGGGCTGGATACTGGCGGATGGCGCGCGAGCGGACCGGTTGCTGGCGCTTACCGGCATGGATGCCGATACGCTGCGCGCGAGCGTTGGCGAGCCGCAGGTGCTCGCCGCCGTGCTGGGCTTCCTGGCCGACCATGAGCCCGATCTCATCGCCTGCGCGCAGGCGATCGACACCAGCCCCGCCGCGCTGATCGCGGCGCAGGAGAGACTGATCCGATGACGCGACCCCTGATCATCACCGATTGCGACGAAGTGCTGCTGCACATGGTCGTCCCCTTCCGCCATTGGCTGGACAAGACGCATGACGTGCATTTCGATATGCATGACCGCAGCTTTGCCGAGGCGCTGCGCCACAAAGATAGCGGCGAGCCACTGGAACGCGAACTGGTCTGGCAGTTGCTCGTCGGCTTTTTCGACACTGAAATGCACCGGCAGGCGCCGATCGCGGGCGCGGTGGACGCGCTGCTGCGTCTGTCGCGCGTCGCCGATATCGAGGTGCTGACCAATATCGGCGAGCGCCACCATCAGCAGCGGATCGCGCAACTGGCCGCATTGGGACTGGATTTTCCGGTCCACTGGAATCAGGGCGGCAAGGGCCGGCCGTTGGCCGACATCGTTGCCGATCGTCAGCCCAGCATCGCGCTGTTCATCGATGATTTGGCCGAACATCATCATTCGGTCGCGACGCATGCGCCCGATGTGTGGCGGCTGCACATGGTCGGCGAGGCAGAAATCGCTGCCGGCGTTCCCGCCGCGCCTTATGCCCATGCCCGGATCGACGATTGGGTCGCGGCCGAGGCGTGGATCATGCAAAGGCTGGCGCAGGGGCCGGCCCCCAAGGATATCGTTACTACAGGAGCCATGTCATGAGCATCGACGCCCGCCTTGCCGAACTCGGCATCACCTTGCCCCAGGCCGCAGCGCCGGTCGCCGCCTATGTCCCCACCGTGGAGGCCAATGGCCTGCTGCACATCAGCGGCCAGATCGCGCTGGCGCCCGATGGCCTGATGACCGGACGGCTGGGCGAGGACCGCGACCTGGACTATGGCGTTGCCGCCGCGCGAGTCTGCGGCCTCAACCTTATCGCCCAGATGAAGGCGGCGCTGGGTTCGCTCGACCGGGTGGAGCGCATCGTGAAGCTGGGCGCCTTCATCAGCAGCGCGGCCGACTTTACCGACCAGCCAAAGGTCGCCAACGGTGCGTCGGAACTGATGGTCGATGTCTTTGGCGACGCGGGCAAACATGCGCGCAGCGCCGTGGGCGTGCCCGTGCTGCCGCTGGGCGCGGTGGTCGAAATCGACGCGATCGTCCTTGTCCGGCCGGCCTGACACGGATGTCCTGACCGCACGGCCCTTTGCCCATCGCGGGCTGCACGGAAACGGCGCGAGCGAGAATGGGATGGCGGCGTTCCGGGCCGCCATCGCCGCTGGCCATGGCATCGAATGCGATGTGCGGATCAGCCGCGACAGCGTCGCCTTCGTCTTTCATGACGACGATCTTGGGCGGATGACGGGACGTGCGGGGCCGATCGCGGATCAGGATGGCGCGCAGCTTGACGGAGCGCGGTTGCCCGACGGCGGCGCTGTTCCGCGCCTGTCGGACTTGCTGGCGCTGTGCGACGGAATGACGCCGCTGCTGGTCGAGATCAAGACGAACGGTTGGCGCGTCGCCAAGATCGCGGCGGCGGTTGCGCAGGACCTGGACGCATGGCCGAATGCGCCGGTGGCGGTCATGGCGTTCAATCCGCTGGTGCTCCGCTGGTTTGTCCTACAGCGACCGCGACAACTGCGCGGATGGGTGGTGAGTCAGCAGAATAAGGGGCTGATGCGCCGATGGGCCGAGCGCGCCCTTGCACTTTGGCTGGCGAAACCCGATTTTCTGGCCTGTGACATTCGCGATCTGCCTTCCCCCTTTACCGCGCGGATGCGCAGCCGGGGCGTGCCCGTGCTGAGCTGGACGGTCCGCACCCCGGACGATCAGGCGCGCGCGGCGCGTCACGCCGATCAGATCATCCATGAGCTTGGCCGTGGCTGAGGTGATCGCGCGTGTCGCGAACGGTGTCGCGGAGTTGCCCCAGGATCAATGGGATGCCTGCGCCGGGGCGGACAATCCATTCGTCAGCTGGCACTTCCTGAGCGCGCTCGAACGATCCGGAAGCGTTGGGGGAGCGAGCGGCTGGCAGCCCCTGCCGCTGGTGATCGACGATGCCGATGGACAGATGGCCGCCGCCGCGCCGCTCTATGCCAAGAGCCACAGCCAGGGCGAATATGTGTTCGACCAGGGCTGGGCCGACGCATGGGAGCGGGCGGGTGGCCGCTATTACCCCAAGATCCAGCTTGCCGCGCCCTTTTCCCCCGTACCCGGTCCGCGCCTATTGCTGCGCGATGGGGCGATGGCGCCGGGCCTCATCGCCGGGATCGAGACGCTGGTCGAACGCAACGGGTTGTCATCGGCGCACGCCACCTTCGTCGCGCCGGACCAGGTGCCGCTGTTCGAGGCGAATGGATGGCTGATCCGTGAGGACAGTCAGTTTCACTGGACCAATCGCGGCTATGGCGACTTCGATGATTTCCTGGCCGAGCTGTCGAGCGAGAAGCGCAAGAATATTCGCAAGGAACGCCGCCGTGCGGTGGAAGGGCTGGATATTATTCACCTGACCGGGGGCGACCTGACCGAAGCGCATTGGGATATTTTCTGGGAATTTTATCAGGATACGGGCGCGCGCAAATGGGGGCGGCCCTATCTGACCCGCGATTTCTTTTCGATCCTGGGCGAGACGATGGCCGACAGGCTGTTGTTGATGCTGGCGCTGCGCAATGGCGCGCCGATTGCCGGTGCGCTCAACCTGATTGGCGGCAATACACTTTATGGCCGCTATTGGGGCTGCGTCGAGGACGTGCCCAACCTGCATTTCGAACTCTGCTATTATCAGGCGATCGACGTGGCCATTGCGCGCGGGCTACCCCGGGTGGAAGCCGGAGCGCAGGGCGGGCACAAGCTGGCGCGCGGCTATGCGCCCGAACCGACATGGTCGGCCCATTATATCCCCAATGCCAGCTTCCGGCGCGCGGTGGCCGGATTTCTGGAGGCCGAACGGGAAGAAGTGCAGCGCGACCGGCAATGGCTGGCGCAGCGAACCCCGTTTCGCAAGGGCGGTTAGAGCATCAGGCGGCGCGGGCCTGGCGCGGCGCGATCAGCGCGCGGGCCTGGCGCTGTGCTTCGGCGATCTGGCGCGCTGTCATTTCCTCTGCGATTTCCGCGCGCATCGACTGGCCCTGCTGGCTGCCGCGCATCGCGGCGAGGTTGAACCATTTATGCGCTTCGACGAGGTCGATGGGCAGGCCGCCGATTCCGCAGCTATAGGCGACGCCAAGGTCAAAACAGTCGTCCGCCGATCCATAGGCCGCCCGCGACATCCGAGCTTCCATCAAAAATTGCGCGCTTTTGAAACTGTTACCCATGAAACCAACCCCCTGTCCTGTCGCTAAAGCAAAATGTGACCCTTTGGTTTGTACGTTGCGTGCATCATGGCGATGGACCCGATAAAAAATGGTTAACGGGTTATTTGCCATATATGGCGTGCTGACGGGACGGGCGCATCGGATAGCCTTTTGGGGTGGCGTGGGCGACGCTTAATCCCCATAGCCGCGGCATGATCCCATCATCCCCTTCATCGCCCCCCCGCGACATTCATTTCCGGGAATTCGTGCTGCTATGCGCGTGCCTGATGGCGATGAACGCCCTGTCGATCGACCCGATGCTGCCCGCGCTCCCTGCGATCGGGCGCGACCTGGCCATTCCGCAGCCCAATGACCGGCAACTGATCATCAGTGTCTATTTCATGGGGCTGGGCATCGGATCGCTGCTGTTCGGCGTTCTGTCCGATCGATTCGGGCGCAAGATGGTGCTGGGCAGCGCGATGGCGATGTTCATTGCGTCATCCGTCCTATGCGCCAGCGCGCAAAGCTTCGTCATGATGCTGGCGGGCCGCGGCTTTGCCGGCTTCTTTGCCGGCGCCAGTCGGGTCATTACCGTGAGCATCATTCGCGATCGGTTCCGCGGCGACGCGATGGCGCGTGTCATGTCGCTGATTTTTGCCGTATTCATGCTGATCCCCGTGATCGCACCCAGCTTCGGCCAGGCGATATTATGGGTGGCGCCGTGGCGATGGATTTTCTGGGTGCTGGTGATATTGGCCAGCCTGATCCTGGTCTGGATGCTGGCGCGGATGCCCGAGACACTGGCGATGGAGAACCGCACGCGGATCACCGTGGGGGGGCTGATGGCGACCATCGGCGTGGTCCTGCGCACGCGCAGTTCGATCGGCTATATGCTGGCGAGCGGGGTGGTGATGGGCGGGCTGATCGGGTTCATCCTGTCGGTGCAGCAGATTTTCTTCGACGTGTTCGATGCAGCGACCATCTTCCCGATCGGCTTTGCCACCATTGCCGGCTGCATGGGGGTCGGCAGCCTGATCAACAGTCGCCTGGTGCAGCGCTTTGGCGCGCGTCGCATGAGCCAGACCGCACTGATCGCCTTCTGCCTGATCGCTGCGATTCATCTGGCCGTGATCCTGAAGGGGTGGGAAACGCTGGCCACGTTCGTCGCGCTTCAGTCGCTCACCATGCTGACGGTCGCCTTCACGGCCGCCAATTTCAGCGCCATTTCGATGGAGCCGTTCCACAAGGGCGCGGGCGTTGCTTCATCCTTTCAGGCGTTTTTGACGACGGCTGTGTCGGCCGCGCTGGGCAGCCTGGTTGGCCGGGCGTTCGATGGCACGACATTGCCCTTTACCCTAGGATTGCTGGTGTTCGGGGTTCTGTCTTTCCTGATCGTGGTCTGGGCCGAGCGGGGAAAGCTCTTCACTCGCCCCAATCTGGCCGCGCTGCGTGACCCTGTTGAGTCGGTAGGGCGCTGAAACGAAAACGGGGCGGTTTCCCGCCCCGCTTCAGTCTGGATCAGGCGTCCTTTCCGCCCGGCGTCGGCGCGCCCGGCAGCGGCGGTACCGGCTGCGGGGGTACGGCAGCGTCGTCCTCCGCCACGTCGACGATACCCCGGCCCACATGGCTGCGGTTGCGGCTATAGGCGAAGTAGACGATCAGGCCGATCGTGGCCCAACCCACGAACATCAGCTTGGTGTCGCTGCCCAGGCTCCAGAACAGATACATGCACCCGATGATCGCGATGGGCGCTGTGACCATGATCGCAGGCGTGCGGAAAGGCCGCTTGCGCGTCGGGTCGGTCCGGCGCAGCACCATGACCGCGATCGACACGGCGGCAAAGGCGAAAAGCGTGCCGGAATTGGAGATGTCCGCCAGGATGCCGACCGGGAAGAAAGCGGCGAACAGCGCGACGAAGATGCCGGTCAGGATGGTGATGACATGCGGCGTCTTGTAGACCGGATGCACCTTCGAGAAGAAGTCGGGCAGCAGGCCATCGCGGCTCATGACGAAGAAGATGCGGGTCTGGCCGAACATCATCATCAGGATGACTGAGGGCAGCGCCAGGCCGGCGGCGAGGCCGAGCAGGTTGCCGATCTGGGGCCAGCCGATTTCACGCAGGGTCCAGGCCAGCGCCTCCTTTGAACAGGTGACGGCTTCTGTTCCGGCCTTGGCCAGCGCGGCGCACTGCGCGGACAATTCGGTGGAGCCGGGCGCCAGCGCGATGCCGCCCTGCGCGATCGGGATGTTGCCGGCCGTTACGGGCTGGGCGCCTACGGTGCCGATGACGCCGGCGGCGACCAGCATGTAGAAGACGGTGCAGATGGCGAGCGAGCCGATAAGGCCGATCGGCATGTTGCGCTGGGGATTCTTGGTTTCCTCAGCCGCGGTCGACACTGCGTCGAAGCCGACATAGGCGAAGAAGATGGAAGCCGCAGCCGCCGAAATGCCGGCAAAGCCGAGCGGCGCGAAGGGCGAGAAACCGTCCATGTTCATGACCGGCACCGACAAGATGATGAACAGCGTCAGCGCCGCCACCTTGATCGCGACCAGCACGGCGTTGACGGTCGCGCTTTCCTTCGTGCCGATGACGAGCAGCCAGGTAACGAGCGCGGCGATCAGCATGGCTGGCAGGTTGACGATGCCGCCGTCATAAGGCCCGCGCGTCAGGATATTGGGTATGTCCATCTGGAACGTATGTTCGATGAGGCCCACGACATAGCCCGACCAGCCCACCGACACGGCGCCGGCGGCGACCGCATATTCCAGGATCAGCGCCCAGCCGACCATCCAGGCGATGACTTCCCCCATCACCGCATAGCTGTAGGTATAGGCCGATCCGGACACCGGGACCATCGCGGCCATTTCCGCGTAACAGAGCGCCGCCACGGCACAGACGAAGCCGGCAATGACAAAGGAGAGCATCATGCCCGGCCCCGCCTTTTGCGCGGCTTCGGCGGTCAGCACGAAAATGCCGGTGCCGATGACCGCGCCGATGCCCAGCATGGTGAGCTGAAAGGCCCCCAGGGACCGATGCAGTGATTTCTTTTCCGCCGTCGCCAATATGGCGTCGAGAGGCTTTACGCGCCCGAATATCATGAGATTATTGTTCCCTTAGCCCGGAACGCCGATCGGCGAACCCCTTTTGCCTATGGGAAGGGCAGACTATCGCCTAATCTGCTGCGCGCAAGTATGTTGCGCGGTCATGACAGGAAAGGCACAAGGGCGCCATGGTTGAATTGATAAAGGCGCCGCTGCTCGATGCCGTTCCCCACGGCTTTGCCGGGCGGCGGGGCGGCGTGTCCGGCGGCATTTATGCGGGCCTCAATGTCGGGCTGGGGTCGGAGGATGATCCTGATGCGATTGTGCGCAATCGCGATCTGGCGCGCGATGCCGTCCTGCCGGGCGCTGCATTGGTCACGGTGCGGCAAGTGCATTCGGCGCGCGCGGAGACGGTGACAGCGCCTTTCGCCATGGACGCCCGGCCGGAGGCGGACGCGATCGTCACTGACCGGCCGGGGCTGTTGCTGGGCATATTGACCGCCGACTGCGTGCCTGTGCTGTTTGCCGATCCGGCGGCGGGCGTGGTGGGGGCGGCCCATGCCGGGTGGAAAGGCGCAATCGGCGGCGTTACCGACGCGACGCTGGCGGCGATGGAGGCGCTGGGCGCGGCGCGGGCGCGGATCGTGGCGGCGATCGGCCCGTGCATCGGCCGCGCCTCCTATGAGGTGACGGACGATTTCGCGCATCGCTTCGAGGAGCAGGACGCGGGCAATGCGCGCTTCTTTTCGGCAGGCAAGCCCGGCCATCTGCAATTCGACATCGGCGGCTATGTCGCGGCGCGACTGGCGGCGGCGGGTGTGGTGCGGGTCGCGGTGCTGGACGAGGATACCTATAGCCAGCCGGACCGCTTCTTCAGCTATCGCCGCGCCTGTCATCGGGGCGAGCCTGGCTATGGCCGGCAGATGTCGATGATCGGACTGCCGGCGTAGAGACGGATCAGGGCGCGAGCGGCGAGGTTTGCGCGACCGGCGCGCCTTCGCTGCTGCGCAAGGTCCGCGGTTCCAGGATCGCCGCCGTTTCGATGAGGTCCAGTGCCCGGCGCGCTTCCATGTAGCGGCGGGCCATCTGTACCCATTTTTCCGCGACCGCCCGGCCAGGCATATGTTCGACCTGCGCCAGCGCCGCGCTGACGCGGCCGCCGTCGAGATAGCGCATCGCGCGATCATAGGCGGCCTCGGGACGCGGTGAGGGCGCATCGGCCTTGCGAATGGTGACAAGTTCGCGCGCTTCATGTTCCAGCGCGTCCCACCAACTGGCGCTGGCCGGCGGCTTGACCAGCGCATTACCGATATTGGCAAGGCCCGCGCCCAGATCGGCGAGCGTCACCGGTTCGCGCGCCGCGTTGATGATGGTGGCGACGGCACGCGGTTGTGCCTGGCCGAAGCGCAGCCGTAATTGCCCCTCAATATAGCCGAGCGGACCGCCATTATCGAGCGCGCGCCGTGCGGCGAAGGCGACCAGCAGTCCTTCGGCGCGGGCTGCGTTGGCGGATGCGGCCTGCGCCTCCACCGTGATGCGGGTGAGCCTTTCTTCCAGTTGCACCACGCGCCCGTCGAGCATTTGAGCGCTATCGTTCGAGAGCGGGCGCGGGGTGGCAGCGGGCAGGCTGGCGCGGGGGGTGGGGGTTGCGGTTTTCTGGCTCTGCGTCCGCCCCCAGCGGCTCTGGATCTGCGGCCAGGCCCAGACGGTCAGGCCCACCCCCAGCGCAAAGGCCAGAAGCGTAAGGATCAGCAGCGGCAGAAGGCTGCGCCGCCGCGCCGGCGCAGGCGAAACTGTGCCGGCATCCACGCTGTCGCCATCCATGCTGACCCGTTCGTCTGTCATTGCTGCTGTCCTTCGCACAAAGCGCGGGCAAGAGCCAGCATCTCGTCATCATCGGGCCGCAGCGGACAAGCGGCGCTGGCCCAGCCATTGCCACAGGCGGCCAGCACGTTGGCGCTGATCGCGATCAGGTGCAGCGCGCCGCGCCGGGCTTGCGGCATCTGCGCTGCCAGTTGTTCGCCCGCGCGCGGCGAGTGAACCAGCAGGATCGCGCCCGGCATTGCTGCCGCAATCAGCGCCGGATCGGACGGAAGCGCGGCCATATGATAGACGGCGATGCGGGTGATGGCGAGCGGACCGGCCTCGATCAGCGCGACGGTCGTGCCGGCAATGTGGAGCACGCGGCGATGCCCGTCCCGCGCGATCCGCGCGGCGATGGCGCTGCCGTCCTTGTCGCCCGCCGCCACATCGTCCCAGCCCGCGGCATGAAGGGCATCGGCCGTGGCCTGGCCCACGGCATAGGTCGGCAGGCCGCGATACGCCTTCAGCGCGGGACCGGCGCAGCGCGCACCATTGGCGCTGGTCAACAGCAGCGCGTCGAAATCCTGTACCGGGGGAGCAGGCCAGTCCAGCGTTTCCGGCGCGAACAGCGGATGGACCACAGGCGACAGGCCAAGCTGCCGCGCCCTCTCTGCGGTGCGATCGGCGCCCGGCTGGGGCCGCAGGATGAGGATGCGGCTCACGCCTCGAACAGGGCGCGCAGGGCCGGGCTGGCGCGGTCGAGCAGCGCGCGGCCCAGCGCTTCGCCCGCATCCAAGTCGCCGCATGCCAGGCGCAGATTCTCGCTGACCGTTTCCTGCCCGTCCGGGCTGATGATCTCGGCGCGCAGCATCAGATCGTCGCCGTCGACCAGCGCGAGCGCGGCGATGGGTGAATGGCAGGTGCCGCCCAGGCCGCGCAGCACGGCGCGCTCCATCATGACGGTGTCGAACGTGTCGCGATGATTGATCGCCGCCACGGCTTCGATGACAGGCGCGTTGCCGGCCAATATTTCGATGCCCACGGCGCCCTGCGACGGGGCGGGCAGCATCGTGTCGACCGGGATGATCGTGCCGACATTGCCCTGGTCCAGCCGGTCGAGACCGGCCGCCGCGAGCAGGGTCGCATGCACCTCCCCCGCCGCCAGCTTCGCCAGCCGTGTCGCGACATTGCCCCGGAACAGCGTGATGGTGGCGTCCGGGCGCAGCCGCTTGACCTGCGCGCCGCGTCGCGGCGAACTGGTGCCGACGATCGGGTTGGGAGGCAAGGCGTCAAAACTGGACGCGCCTATCAGCTTGTCGCGCGGGTCGGCGCGCGGCAGCATCGCGGCGATATGAAATATGTCATGCCGGACGGTTTCCACATCCTTCATGCTATGGACGGACAGGTCGGTTTCGCCGGCGACCAGCGCGCGGTCCAACTCCTTGGTCCAGAGCGCCTTGCCGCCGATATCGGCGAGCGCACGGTCCTGTATCCGGTCGCCGCTGGTCTGGACGGTGACGATCTTGATCGCGTCGGCGCTCCAGCCATGCGCGGCGATCAGCGCCTGCGCGGTCAGGCGCGCCTGCGCCAGCGCCAGCGGCGATCCCCTGGTGCCCAGGCGCAGCGGTCGGCCAAAGTCGCTTTGTGGGGTGAAAAGCATATCCGGCTTGCTCTAATGACCAGCGGCATTAGATGGAAGCGGCAATGACCATCATTCTGGGCCTGGAATCGAGCTGCGATGAAACCGCAGCGGCGCTGGTGACGGCCGATGGACGCATTTTGGCGCATCGCCTCGCGACGCAGGAGGAGGCGCATCGCCCCTATGGCGGCGTCGTGCCCGAAATCGCCGCGCGCGCCCATGTCGAGGCGCTCAGCCCCCTGATCGAAGCCGCGCTGGCCGACGCGAAGATGACGCTGGCCGATGTGGACGTGATCGCCGCGACCGCCGGGCCGGGCCTGATCGGCGGAGTGATGGTCGGCCTCGTCACCGGCAAGGCGCTCGCCCATGCGGCCGGCAAGCCGCTGGTCGCGGTCAACCATCTGGAGGGGCATGCGCTCTCGCCCCGGCTGGCCGATCGGACGCTGCAATTTCCTTATCTTCTGCTGCTGGTGTCGGGCGGCCATTGCCAGTTGCTGCATGTGAAGGGGCCGGGCGACTATGCGCGGCTAGCCACCACGATCGACGATGCGGCGGGCGAGGCGTTCGACAAGACAGCCAAGCTGCTGGGCCTTGGTTATCCCGGCGGGCCGCTGATCGAGAAGGCGGCGGCCATGGGCAATCCCAAGGCGGTGCCCTTGCCCCGGCCGCTGGCCGGCACGGCGGAGCCGCATTTTTCCTTCGCGGGCCTCAAAAGCGCTGTGATGCGCGCGGTTCAATCCGGCCACTATGCGACCGAGGATATCGCGGCATCCTTCCAGCAGGCGGTGATCGATTGCCTGGTTGATCGGACGCGACGGGCGTTGGGCGAAAGCGCGGGCGTCACCGCGCTGGTCGTCGCCGGGGGCGTCGCCGCCAATCAGGCGATCCGCGCCGCGCTCGAAGATTTGGCCGCCGCCCATGACCTGCCCTTCGTCGCGCCGCCGCTGTGGCTGTGCACCGACAATGCGGCGATGATCGCCTGGGCAGGCGCGGAACGCTATGCTGCCGGCATGGTCGATGACCTGAGCGTTCCGGCCCGGCCGCGCTGGCCGCTCGACCCGGCGGCGGAAAAGGCGCGCGGCGCCGGTGTCAAGGCATGAGGGGCGTAAAGGCATGAAGGCGGGAGTCATCGGCGCGGGCGCATGGGGCACGGCGCTGGCGCAATTGCTGGCCAGCGATCGCCAGAATGTGGTGCTGTGGGCGCTGGAACCCGATGTGGTGGAAGCAATCAACGCCAGCCATCAAAATCCGCTCTACCTCGCCAATATCCCGCTATCGCCTTCGGTCCGGGCGACTGGGTCGATGGGCGACCTTGCCGCCTGTGAGATGCTGCTGGTGGTCAGTCCCGCCCAACATCTGCGCGCCGTGGTCTCGCAGGCCCCGGCGGGGGTGCCATTGGTGTTATGCTCGAAGGGGATCGAGGCGGGCAGCAGCCTGCTCATGTCGGAAGTCGCGGCGCAGGCGCAGCCGGATTCGCCCATAGCGGTGCTGTCCGGTCCGACCTTTGCCCATGAGGTGGCGAAGGGGCTGCCGACCGCCGTCACTTTGGCGTGCGAGGATCGGGATCTGGGCCAGCGCCTTGCCGCGCGGATCGCGCGTCCGTCCTTCCGCCCCTATCTGTCCGACGATGTCATCGGCGCGGAGATTGGCGGCGCGGTCAAGAATGTGCTCGCCATCGCCTGTGGTGTCGCGGAGGGCGCGGGGCTTGGCCTCAATGCCCGCGCGGCGCTGATTTCGCGGGGCTTTGCCGAAATGACGCGCTTTGGCCTGGCGCGTGGCGCGCGGGCCGAAACGCTGGGTGGGCTGTCGGGACTGGGCGACCTTGTGCTGACCTGCTCGTCCACCAATTCGCGCAATTTCTCGCTCGGCAAGGGGCTGGGCGAGGGGGCGAGCGCGGCAGAGCTGTTGTCCAACCGCCGGACCGTGGCCGAAGGCGCGCATACCGCCCCGGTGCTGCGCGACGCAGCGCGCGCGGCGGGAGTCGAAATGCCGGTGGTGGAGGCGGTCTGCGCCCTGCTGTCCGAGGCCGCACCATTATCCGATGTAATCGACGCGCTGCTTGCGCGGCCGTTGCGACCCGAATAAAGCGCCCCGTGCCCACATCCCTTTCCCCGTCATGACGCCGGCCGAACCGCCGCTGACCGCGACCGACCGGTCCTTGCCCGATGACCGGGACGATATCGCCGCGCTGGCGAAGGGTGGGCGGACGAATATCTTTGGCTTCCTGCTGCGGCTGGCGGCGCGGCTTCCGTTTCTGTTCATCGCGGGTCGCTGGTATGGCGCAGATGCGCTCGGCCGTTTCGCTTATGCCGTGCTGGTGGTGGAATTCATCGCCCAGATCGCGACGCTGGGCCTCAAGCGCGGCCTCGCCGGCGCGCTCGCCCAAACCGAGCGGCCGCATAATCATGTCGTTGCCGACGCGATGCTGGTGACGTTCCTGGCGTCGTTGCTGGGCGCGGCGATCCTGATCGCTTTTCCGCAGGCTATGTTCCCCAACAGCAGCATCAACGGGCTTGATCGGTTGCTGGCGCTGGTGGTGATCGGGGTTGCAGGGTCCGATGTGGCGCTCGCTGCCTGCGCCTATCGGTTCGACATTGGCGCGACCGTGCGGGCGCGGTCGATCATCGAGCCTTGGGCGATCAGCATCGGCGCCTTTGCCTTTGCCTTTTATTCGACCCGCGACGGCCTGATCCTGTCCTATGCCGTGTCGATGATCGCTGCGCTGGTGGCGTCGATCATCCCGCTGATGCGCCATTATGGCGTGCCGCGCGGCTGGCGGCCCGATGGTGGCCGACTGTGGCGGTTGGCGCGGCGCAACCTGCCGCTGGCGGCGGCCGACGGCGTCGAATGGGGATCGCGCCGGCTCGACATGGCGATATTGGGCCTGTTCGTCAGCCCGGCGGTGATCGGCATCTATTATGTAGCGCAGCAGGTCGCGTCGCTGCCGCAAAAGCTCAAGACCAGTTTCGACCCGATATTGGGGCCGGTCATCACCCGCAATCTGGCGGAAAACAACCTGGCCGCCATCGCCAAGCAGGTGAGCCAGGTCGGTTTCTGGATCATCGCGGCGCAGGCGGGGATTGCGCTGGCGCTGGGCATTCCGGGTGAAGCGGTGATGGGGCTGGTGGGACCGCATTTCGTCGGGGGGACCGGCGCGCTCGCCTTCCTGCTGCTGGCCGAAGTGGTGGCGGCGACGGCGGTGGTGAGCGAATCGGCGCTGGTCTATATCGCCCGGCACCGCAACCTTATGATTTCGCTGGTGATGATCGTGTGCCAGGCGGCGCTCAGCTTCGCGCTCATCCTGCTCGCCCGGCAGATGGAGCTGCCGGGCCTGTGGGTGGCGGCGGCACCGGCGCTGGCGCTGTGCTTGGCGCTGGCGCTGGGTGCATTGGTGAAGGCGCGGCTGCTTTCGCGGCTGCTCGGCGCGCCGATCAACGCCTGGCGCTGGCCGCTGCTGAGCGCGGCGGGGGTCGCTTGCATCGTGGGGGCGGGCTTCGTTGCCCTGCCACCACGGTTCGAATGGGTCGAGCTGGCGGTCGGCGTATGGGCGATATTGGGGGCCTATGCGCTGGTCATCTGGCGCTGGGGCTTTGGCCCCGATGACCGCGCGCTGTTCCGCAAGCAGAAGGCGGGCTGACCCAGAGACCAGCCGCGCCTTCCGCTGCGCCAGGTCAGGCGAACAGCTGGTCGCGGATCACCACCAGATCGGCCTCGGGCCGCGCGCCCCAATGGGAAATCACTTCCGCCGCCGCCGCTGCGCCGAGGTTCAGGCAATCGGCAACATCGCGCCCCTCGATATGGGCGGCAAGGAAGCCGGCGGCGAACAGGTCGCCCGCGCCGGTCGTGTCGATGATCTGGCTGACCGGCGCGGCGGGCGCTTCATAGCGTGTGCCATCGACCACCGCGACTGCGCCCTTTTCGCTGCGCGTCGACACCAGCACCGGCACTTTGCCGGCGAAGCGGGCGAGCGCCTTGTCGAAATCATCCACCTGCGCCAGCGACTGGATTTCGCCCTCGTTGGAAAAGAGGATGTCGATAAGACCCTGGTCGATGAGGTCGATGAAGTCGGCGCGATGCCGGTCGATGACGAAATTGTCCGACAGGGTGAAGGCGACCTTACGGCCCGCGCCGCGCGCCGCGTCGATCGCCGCCCGCATCGCCGCGCGGGGCTGTTCCGGGTCCCACAGATAGCCTTCGAGATAAAGGATGCCGGCAGAGCGGATCATGTCGAGGTCGAGCGCGGCTTCCGGCAGGAATTGCGAGGCGCCCAGAAAGGTGTTCATCGTGCGCTGCGCGTCGGGCGTCACCAGGATGAGGCAGCGGGCGGTAGGCACGTCGCCCTTCATGGCGGGCGTGTCGAACCGGATGCCGAGCGCATGGACGTCATGGGCGAAGACCTCACCCAGCTGATCGTCATTGACCTGACCGATGAAACCGCATTTTTTCCCCAGCGCAGCCAAGCCCGCCAGCGTGTTGGCGGCCGACCCGCCGCTGATTTCCTTGGCCTGGGGCATGTCGGCATAGAGGCTTTCGGCCATGGCGGCGTCGATCAGCTGCATGCCGCCCTTGGTCAGCGCGTGCTGCGCCAGAAAGGCATCGTCGCTGCGGGCGAGAACATCGACAATAGCGTTGCCGATGGCGACGACGTCGAGCGTGGGGGCGGAAGCGGTCACGCAATATCCTTATGCTGGTAATAAAATTGCGCCGTCTCTACCGGGCCGGCGGCGTGGGCGCAACGGCGCTGATTGACGGCGGGGCTAGGGCAGCGGATAGCGGAAGCATGATCCTGACCGCCGCGCTGCGCGCTTTCCCTTCCATCTTCCAGCGGGCGACGCTGCGCTTGTTGGCCAAGACTTTGGCGCTGACGCTGTTGCTGTTCGCGCTGCTGGGCGCAGCCCTGTGGAGCGGATTTCATGCCGCGCGGCTGGCGCTGGGCTGGGGCGGCGGGGGCCTGGCCGAGGCAAGTGCAACGGCGATCGTCCTGCTCGCGGCGGGATGGCTGCTGTTCCGGGCGACGGCGATGGCGGTGATGGGCCTGTTCGCCGACGATATTATCGCGGCGGTCGAACGCGCCGACTATCCCCAGATCGCGGCCCGGCCCGTGGGGTGGGGGCGCAGCGTGCGGCTGGCGCTCGCCTCGCTGGCGCGCGCGATCGGCTGGAATGTGCTGGCGCTGCCCGCCTATATCGCGCTGCTGGTGACGGGCGTGGGGACGATCGGCCTCTTCCTGGCGCTCAACGCCATTCTGCTGGGCCGCGACATGGCCGACATGGTCGAGCCGCGTCATCCCGCGCTGCCACCCATCCCGCGCGGCAGCCGGTGGCTCATGGGGCTCGTTTCGGCGCTTCTGTTCCTGGTGCCGCTGGTCAACCTGCTTGCGCCGATCTTCAGCGCAGCTATGGCGGTGCATATGCTGCTTGGCCGGAAGACCCGATGAAGATTGCCCGCCCTGTCCTGTCGGTCCTGCTGCTCGCCCCGCTGGCGGCCTGTGGCGGATCGGTCGTTCCCAGGGGCAGCTACGCCCCACCCCCCGCCGGCCCGCCGGCCAGCGCATTCCAGAAACAGGGTCCATTGCTGGGGTCGGACGCGCGCCGCCTGACACAATTGTTCGGCACGCCCCGGCTCGACATTCGCGAAACCACGGTGCGCAAGCTGCAATTCGCCAATGGCCGCTGCGTACTCGACGCCTATCTCTATGCGCCCGCGCGCGGCAAGGAGCCGGTGGTGACGCATGTCGACGCGCGCAACCCGACCGGCGCGGACGTCGATCCGGCCGCCTGCGTGAGCGCGCTCCAGAGCAAATAGGCGGCGCTGTTCCGATTGGCCGAAGTTCACAGTGTCGTGGGGCCTTTTGGGGTGCGAAGCGACACCGAAGCGTCTGCGAAGCGACCGCGACGCGACAGTGGTCGCAGGGAGCGGAAGGCAGCGCGAAGGGCAAGAAAAGGCGGTGTCGGTGCATCGCCAAGGGTAAAGCAGGCGAAATCCTATTTTGGAAGAAAATAGGATGGGCGGGCCTTTAGCGGCACAGCCTTGTGTCTGATGGAGCATTGCGGGGAGAGATGGGTCCCCGCTTTCGCGGGGGTGACGGGGGGGTCAGGCGGTGAGTTTGGCGATGGCCCAGGCAGCGGCTTCGGCGATGACGGGGTCTTCATCGTCGCACAGGGGGCGTAAGCGTGCGAGCAGGCGCGGATCGGCGCTGTTGCCTGCGGCGATGGCGGCGTTGCGGACCAGGCGGTTGCGGCCGATGCGCTTGATCGGCGAGCCGGAGAAAATCTCGCGAAAGGTCGCGTCATTGAGGTCGAGCAGGTCGCCGATATCGGGCGCGGCGAGTTCGGCGCGGCCAAGGAACGCCTTGTTCGCGGCGGCATGGTCGGCAAATTTGTTCCAGGGGCAGACCGCAAGGCAATCGTCGCAGCCATAGACGCGGTTGCCGATGCCTTCCCGCAAATCCTGCGGGATCGGCCCCTTATGTTCGATGGTGAGGTAGGATATGCAGCGGCGCGCATCGACGACATAGGGGGCGGGGAAGGCATCGGTCGGGCAGGCGGCCTGACAGGCGGTGCAGCTGCCGCAATGATCGCGTTCGGGCGCGTCGGGCGTCAGCGCCCGTTCGGTATAGATGGCGCCAAGGAACAGCCAGCTGCCATGGTCGCGACTGACCAGATTGCTGTGCTTGCCCTGCCAGCCAAGGCCGGCACCCTGCGCCAGGGGTTTTTCCATCACCGGCGCTGTATCGACGAAGACTTTAAGGCCGCCCGATTCGTCCTCGCGCGGCTGCTGCTCCACCAGCCAGCGGGCAAGCGCCTTCAGCGCCTTTTTCACGACGTCGTGATAATCCTTGCCCTGCGCATAGACCGAAAAGCGCGCGCGGTCGGGCGCATCGGCCAGCGCCAGCGGATCGCGGCCAGGCGCATAGCTCATCCCCAGCATGATGACGCTGCGCACGGCGGGCCACAGGCCGCGCGGCGAACCGCGTTGGTCGGCGCGCTCCTCCATCCACAGCATGTCGCCATGATGGCCGGCGTCCAGCCATTGGCGCAGCCGCGCGGCGCTTTGCGGCGCGGCGTCGGCGTCGGCGATACGGCAGGCGGCAAAGCCCAGCTGCTGCGCCTGCGCCTTCAGGCGCTGCTCCAAGGTTTCTATAGGCACGGCCACGGGTCCAGACTATCAGGGCGGGATGATCGGCGACACCCCGGCCCCGTCCTCCGCCTCCATTCCGGCCCCCATGCCCGTCTTCGCCGTCGAAGGCCATGGGCTCGTCAAGACATTCGGCAACTTCCGCGCGGTCGATGGCGTCGACATCGCGGTGCCCGCGGGCGCGATCTACGGCATTTTAGGCCCCAATGGCGCGGGTAAGACGACATTGCTGCGCACCTTGCTGGGGATTGTCGACCCGGATGCGGGCGAGCGGCGGTTGCTGGGGGCGAGCCAGCCTTTGCGCATGGCGCAGCAGGTCGGCTATCTGCCAGAAGAGCGCGGGCTTTATCCTTCGATGAAGGCGTTTGAGGCGATCGCCTTCATGGGGGCGCTGCGCGGATTGCCGCTGGCGGAAGGGCGGCGCCGGGCCAAGGCTTTGCTGGAAGATCATGGGATGGGCGCGGCCATCGCCAAGCCGATCCGCCAACTGTCCAAGGGGATGGCGCAGACGGTGCAGTTATTCGGCACGATCGTGCATGAGCCGCGCCTTATCGTGCTGGACGAGCCCTTTTCCGGGCTGGACGCGATCAACCAGGAAAAGCTGGAGGCGCTGATCCGCGAGCAGGCGCGGCGCGGCGTCACCATCCTGTTTTCCACCCATGTCATCGCCCATGCCGAACGGCTGTGCGAGCGGGTCGCCATCATCGCGGGCGGGCGCATCCGGTTCGACGGCACGGTCAGCGAGGCGCGCGACCGCCTGCAACCGCAGGTGCGGCTGCGCACGCGGGCGACCGACGGGGCATGGCGGCGCGCCTTGCCGCCCGATACGATGGCGCAGGAAGGGGCGTGGCATTTCGCCCTGCCGGCCGAGGGGATCGAGCCGCTGCTGCGCGCGCTGATCGACGACCGGGCGGGGATCGAGAGCCTGTCGATCGAGCGGCCGGGCCTTCACGACGCTTTCGTCGCGATCGCCGGCGAAGCGGTGGCGCGGCAGATGCGCGATGAAAAGGACAAGGAGGCGCGGGCATGAGGGCATTGTGGCGCGCGGCGTTCGTCATCGCCCGGCGCGATTTCACCGCCGTGGTGCTGTCGCGCACCTTCATCCTGTTCCTGCTGGGGCCATTGCTGCCGATCGTCATCGGCTTTGCCTTTGGCGGGCTGGGCGAGCGGATTTCGCGGTCGGACCTGCGGCCGGCAGTGGGCGTGGCGCTGGCCCCGGCGGAGACGGCGGCGATGCTGCGGGCGGAGCACAGGTTGGTCGAGCGAATGGGTGCGGATGCGCTGCCGCACCTGCAAAAAGCCCCGCTTGCGCCCGATCCCCGCACGCAATTGGCGGACCCGGATTCGCAGGTGGTGGCGATCATCTCGGGGAGTCTGACGCGCCCGATGCTGACGGGAAAGCCGGAAGATCTGGACCGGTTGCAGGGCGACATAAGCCTGCTGGCGACGGCTGCGCTGGCGGAGCGGACGCTGCGGTTCGTGCCGGTCGAGCGGCAGGAAGTCGCGACAAGTCTGGGCGCGCAGGCGCAGGCGCGACTGCTGATCGGGCGGGCGGCGCAGGTGGTGATATTTTTCCTCACTATCTTGCTGGCGGGCATGATCCTGTCCAACCTGGTTGAGGAAAAGACGAACAAGATCATCGAGATATTGGCGGCCGCCGTGCCGATCGACGCGATCTTCCTGGGCAAGCTGATGGCGATGCTGGCGATGAGCCTGGTGGGCATCGCCTTCTGGGGCGGGACGGCGTTCGCCATTTTCCTGGCGGTGGGCGGGCAGCCCGCGGGGCTGCCCGCGCCGGCGGTGGGGTGGCCGATCTTTCTGGCGCTGGCGCTCGCCTATTTCACCATGGCCTATACGCTGCTGGGGTCGCTGTTCCTGGGAATCGGCGCGCAGGCCGCGACGGTGCGCGAGGTGCAGACGCTCAACATGCCGATCACCATGGGGCAGATGCTGATCTTCTTCTTCGCCAGCTATGCCGTCGACCATATGGGATCGCCGGCCGAGATCGCTGCGTGCATCTTCCCGTTCAGTTCGCCCTTCGCGATGATCGCGCGGGCGGGGCAGGATGCGGCGGTGTGGCCGCATCTGCTGGCGTTGCTATGGCAGGCGGCGTTCGTGGCGCTGATCATCCGGGTGGGCGTGCTGTTGTTCCGGCGGCATGTGATGCAGTCGGGCGGGCGCTGGTGGAAACAGCTGTTCAGGCCGGCGACAGGCTGATTGCGGTACGCCGTCGCCCATGGACAGACGGCATTTTCTGGGCGGCATCGCCAGCGGCGTGGGCGCGGTGGCGCTGTGGCAATTGTTGCCGGGCGAGGCGGAGGCGGCCTATGCCTATACGCTGACCGACGCGCAATGGCGCAAGAAGCTGAGTCCCTGGGCCTATAAGGTGTTGCGGCAGGAAGCGACCGAGCATCCCTATAGCAGCCCGCTCAATGACGAGCATCGCGCCGGCATCTTTAGCTGCGCGGGATGCGCGCAAAAGCTGTTCAGCAGCAAGACCAAGTTCGACAGCGGCACCGGCTGGCCCAGTTTTTGGGCGCCTTTGCCGCGCGCAGTGGGCACCAACCGCGACTTCGCGCTGGGCTATCCGCGCACCGAGGTGCATTGCGCGCGCTGCGGCGGGCATCTGGGCCATGTGTTCGATGATGGCCCCAAGCCCACGGGCAAGCGTTATTGCATGAACGGCGTGGCGCTCAGCTTCCAGCCCGCCTGATCCGCCAGACCCGCAGCGGTCCCTTACCCGGCAGCGGTTCCAGCCAGTCCGGCGCGCGGCCCTGCCGGACCATGGCGGCCAGCCCCTCAGGGTTCTCGCGCGCGTAGGAGCGGAGTTCCGTCAGCGAATCGCACCCGACCAGATAGGTCGCGCCGCTGCCCGCGACGATGGATCGCGCCTGTTGCGGGTCGGCGACGAAGGCGCGGATGACTTCCGTCAGGCCCGCGACATTGCGGTGATGCGCGGTGGCGATGACGCTGTGGCGGGTGCGGAGTAATATGTCCGGCCCCATGTCGATCGGCGCAAACAGGGTGGCGGGCGGCAGGCGGTCGAGGGGTGCGAGGAGGAATTGGGCGCGGCAGTCGGCAGCGGCGCTCTTGTCTTCGGGCGGGTGGTGGGAGACAAGCGCGATCCAGGCAGCGCTCAGCCCCGCCGGGGTCAACAGCACCAGCGCGGCTGAACCAAGGACACGGATGATCGCGCTGGGCGCGGCCTGCGCGCGGCGAAAGAGCAGGACGATCAGCCAGGCGATGCCCGGCAGCGCCAACAGATGGGCGACCGACAGGGCGCGCATCACCAGCATCGCCACCAGGGTTGCGCCAACGATCAGCAGTGCCAGCGTCGCCCAGCGCGCTCGCGCCGCACCCGATGCGTGCCATGCCGCCAGCAGCGCGCCGGCAAGACCTGTCAGCGCCGGCAGCAGGATGGCACCGCGCATGGCAAGATCCTGCGCCCAGATCGGCCGCCCTTCCATGACCTTGAGATACCAGAGGCGATAGGCGACCGGGCCGAGCGCGGCGAAGGGATCACCCGACAGGCAGGGGCCGCCGGTCATGAGGAAGGTCGCGACCGCTGCGCCGCCGGCCAGCGCGGCGACGATCAGCCGCCGCCTGGCGGTATCCAGGCCGATCAGGCGCCCCGCCAGCGCCGCTATGACCGCCAGCGCAAGGAGCGGCCAGACATAGGCGTAGGATAGCGCATCGCATTGCGTCGCCAGCAGCGCGCCCGGCCCGCGCAGCAGCGCTAGCAGGGTGGCGGCGGCAAGGCCGAGCGTCACCGCGAAGGCGATGAAGCCGGGCGCCTGAGCCCGGTCGATCCAGTGGCGCAGCGCGAACAGGCCGGCGAACAGTGCCGTATAAGGCAGCGCCTCGCTCGAAATCTGGAGCCATGTCGCCAGCGCGAGCGCGGCGATGACGCCGCCCCGCGCGGGCCGCCCGTCGAACGCGGCCATCAGCGCGACGCCGGCGAGCAGGATCTGCCAGCCATGGTGGTCGATGCGCAGCGGGGCGAATTGCACGAGGATGCTGGGCGATGTCAGCAGCAGGATGACGACGACCAGCGCCACGGCGCTGCCCGCGATTCGGCGCGCGGCGATGAAGGCGGCGGCGACAAGACCGCCCAGCAGTAGGAGCGGCACGGCGATGCAGGCAATGAGTTCGGCGCTCGCTGCCCCCAGCAGCGGCCGCAGGAGCAGGATGAGGCCCGCGACCGGCATGTCGACGATGCGCGACCAGTGCATCGGTCCGCCATGGGGCGGGTTCACCCGATGCTGGGACACATCGAAAAAGAATTGCCCGGCCAGCCAGTCGCGCACCTGCACCAGCCGCATCGCATCATCGGGGTCGCGAAAGGCGAGCGTCGAGAAGCGGCCATGGGCCAGCCAGATCAGGACCACGCAGCACGTCAGCCAGGCGAGTCCTGCCCAGAGCGCGGCGCGGCGCAGGTCAGGCGCGGGCGAAGACGCCATATTTGCGGATCGCATAGACGGTAAGGAAGCTGACCGGGACGGACAGGAGCTTGGCGAGCGCGGGCGCGGTGCCGACAAGGCTGAGCGCGCCGACCATCGCCATGGTCATGCCCATGCCCAGCAGCGCGCTGGCGATGAAGGCGAGGCGCTGGCCATGCGATGGCCCCGCCCCGGTGTCGAAGACGAAGCGGACGCTGATCGCCCAATGGACCAGCAGGCCGCCGGCATAGCCGCCGCACGCCGCCGCGACCGGCGGCAGGCCCAGGCGGTCCAGCAGCAGGAACAGGGCGAAGTCGCTGGCGAGCGCGATGATGCTGGCCAGCAGATAGCGGGCGAACATCAGGCGCGCGACCGGCAGCACCGCCGCCCGGAGGCGGGGGGCCATGGAGTCAGGCCGCCTTGAGCCGGGCAGGGACGGCGCGGACGCTGGCGAGCGCGGCCTGCGCGTCGGCATCCTGTCCTTCGGCGCCAGCCTCATGATATTCGGCGTCTTCATTGACCTGCCACACATCATGGACGCGGCGGCCGGCGATGATGTTGCGCACCGTCAGCATCGCCGTCATCATCGCATGGTCCTGATTGTTGTAGCGGTGCATGCCGTTGCGGCCGACCATGTGCAGCGTGGGATAGCGCGCTTCCAGTTCGGTGCGCATCGCCAGCACATTGGCGGCATAGGCGTCGTCATAGACGGGATAGGCCTTTTCCTGACGCACCACTGCGCCGCCCACGACATCATCGGGGTTGCACAGGCCAAGCTGCGCCATTTCCTGTGTCGCCAGCGCGATCAGATCGGCATCGGTCGAGGACCAGAGGCCATCGCCTTCGAAACAGAAATATTCCAGGCCCACGCAGGCGAGCGTGGGATCGGGCACCATTTCGGGCGACCAGCTGCGGAAATTCTGGATCCGGCCCACCTGCACGCGCGGGTCATGGATATAGATCCAATTGTCGGGGAAGATATCATCCCCCTTCACCATCAAGGCGACGGTCAGGAAGTCGCGATATTTGAGGTCCATCGCCTGCGGCAGCGTGGCGGGCAGCGGGTGGATGCGGCCGGCCAGTTCGCGCATCGGCGCGGAGGAAATGACATGGCCGGCGCGGATGGTGACATCGCCATCGGGACCATCGGCGATCAGCCGCCATGTGCCATGCGCCTGGTCTTCCTCCAGCCGCTTGAAACTGTGCGCCATCAGCACCTGGTTGCCGCCCGCGACCACATAGTCGCGCGCCGCGTCCCACATCATGCCGGGGCCAAGGCGCGGGTAGCGGAAACTTTCTAGCAGCGTCTTGGTCGCCATGCCGTCATTGGGCGTCTTGTTGAGGCCAAGGCTGCGCTTGAGCCCGTCCTTGACCGCGCCCCAGAGCGACAGGCCCTTGATCCGCTGCGCTGCCCAGTCGGCCGACATTTCATCGCACGGCATGCCCCAGACCTTTTCGGTGTAGGTCTTGAAGAAGATCGAGAAGAGCTTGTGCCCGAAGGCATTGACGGTCCAGTCCTGAAAGGAGCGGATGTCGCGATTGGGGAAGAGTTTTGCCTTGGCGAAGCTCGCCATGCAGAGCGTCGAGCGCCAGATGCCCAGGTTCCGCAAAGCTTCGAACGCGCGCAGAGGGTAGCTGTAATATTTGCCCTCATAATAGATGCGGCTCATGCGCGGGCGCTGGATGAAATCGTGCGGAAGAATCTCGTTCCACAGGTCGACCACCTGCTGCGACTTGGAAAAGAAGCGGTGGCCGCCAATGTCGAAGCGAAAGCCATTCAGTTCGACCGTGCGGCTGATGCCGCCGACATAGGTCGGGTCCTTTTCGATCACGGCGACGCTATAGCCCTGCTTGGTCAGCAGATAGGCGGCGGTCAAGCCGGCCGGGCCAGCCCCGATAATGGCAACATCCACCTTCTGATCGGTATGCGGCATGGCAGTCTGGTCCCCCGATGGTCTTCGTACCGCCCGGAGTGAAGGAAATCTTCTAAGGAGTGGTTAATTGCCGGTAAGCGTGACGGCGGGTGGCACAGGACAAAGGGCCGCCCCGCGCGATGCGGAACGGCCCCCTGCAGTCCCCTTCGCGGGGGAAGGCTCCAGCGCGACCGGCGCGCTTTTGCGATCGCTCGATCAGCCCAGACGCTGGGTCAGGGTGCTGAGATCGCTGCGCGCGCCGTCGATCGCGGCGCCATAGCAATTGCGATAATCGTCGGTCACGGGGATGACCGATCCATTGACGAAACCGCACACTTTCTTGGATGCGCGGATCAGGCGATAATCGGCGCGGCGCACATCGCCTGCGCTCGCGAGGTTCAGGTCGCTAAGCGAAACGGTCATCGACCGCGTTTCTGTGCCGCTGGTGCCATCGACGATCACGTCATTATTGGTGCTGCCGGCGCTGGCCATACCGGGCAGCGCAAGGGCCATCGTGGCGGCAAGGGCCGCCAGCGTCTTCATGCTCATCCTTGTCTCCTGTCGAACATGTTTCTTATCTTGTGCCCCACGTCTGACGTGGACGTAGGGTCGCACCTTAAATAGGCGCGGCAGGGCGGGTTGAAAAGAGGCCACTTGGCAAAAATTGGCGGATTTGCGCGATTTTGCAGGTGCGAACAGGATGCGTTCGCACCTGCATGAGACTCAATGCCGGAAGTGACGCATGCCGGTGAAGACCATGGCGAGGCCTGCTTTGTCGGCGGCGGCGATCACCTCGTCGTCGCGGATCGAACCGCCCGGCTGGATCACGGCGGTCGCGCCGGCCTCGACCGCGGCCATCAGGCCGTCGGCGAAGGGGAAAAAGGCGTCGGAGGCGACGGCGGAGCCGATCGTGCGCGGCTCGCTCCAGCCAGCCTTTTCCGCCGCATCCTTCGCCTTCCACGCGGCGATGCGGGCCGATTCGAGGCGGTTCATCTGGCCCGCGCCGACGCCTGCCGTGCTGCCATCCCTGGCATAGACGATGGCGTTGGACTTCACATGCTTGGCCACGGTCCAGGCGAACAGGCAGTCCTTCAATTCCTGTTCGGTCGGCGCGCGCTGTGTCACGACCTTGAGCGCATCCTGGCTGACCTGGCCATTGTCGCGGCTTTGCACCAACATGCCGCCCGCGATGCTCTTGACCTGAAGGCCCGGACGCGTCGGATCGGGCAGGTCGCCGGTCAGCAGAAGGCGGAGGTTCTTCTTTTTCGCGAAGATGGCGCGCGCGTCTTCATCGGC
Organism: Sphingobium soli; assembly: GCF_020782245.1. Taxonomy (GTDB): domain Bacteria; phylum Pseudomonadota; class Alphaproteobacteria; order Sphingomonadales; family Sphingomonadaceae; genus Sphingobium; species Sphingobium soli. The sequence continues at coordinate 39,385 of NZ_JAJGNP010000017.1, read as the reverse complement.
GTCGGGCGCGGCGACGACTTCGGTGAAGATGCCGCTGATCGCTTCGGCGGTGGGGCCATCGAGCGGGCGGTTGACCGCGATGATGCCGCCAAAGGCCGAAACGCTGTCGCAGGCGAGCGCGGCTTCATAGGCTTCGATCAGCGTGTCGCCGGTGGCGACGCCGCAAGGATTGGCGTGCTTGACGATGACGACGGTCGGCGGGCCGTCGCGAAATTCGCTGACCAGTTCCAGCGCGGCGTCGGCGTCGTTGTAATTATTGTAGGAGAGTTCCTTGCCCTGGATCTGCTGCGCCTGGGCGATGCCGCGCGCGGTGGGACCGACCGGTAGGTAGAGGGCGGCGGCTTGATGCGGATTTTCGCCATAGCGCAACGTCGCGCCCAGCGTGCTCGACAGGCTGAGCGTTTCGGGGAAGGCGACGCCCTGGTCTGCGAAAGCGAACCAGCTGGCGATCATCGAATCATAGGCTGCGGTCGCCGCATAGGCCTTGGCCGCGAGCATGCGGCGGAAGTCGTAGCTGGTCGCGCCACCCTTCTCGTCCATTTCGGCGATCAGCCGGGCATAGTCTGCCGGGTCAGTGACGATCGCCACGCTCTCATGATTTTTCGCGGCCGAACGCACCATGGAGGGGCCGCCAATGTCGATATTCTCGATAATTTCCTCGCGATCCGCGCCCTTGGCGACGGTGGCGGCGAAGGGATAGAGATTGACGACGACGAGGTCGATCGCGCCGATGTCATTCGCGTCCATCGAAGCGACATGATCCGGGTTGTTGCGCACGGCGAGCAGGCCGCCATGAACCTTGGGGTGCAGCGTCTTGACGCGGCCATCCATCATCTCGGGAAAGCCGGTGAGGTCGGAAATATCCTTGACCGTCAGGCCCGCCTCACGCAGCGCCCTGGCCGTGCCGCCGGTCGACACCAGTTCGACGCCATGCTTCCCCAGCGCCTGGCCCAGTTCGATGAGGCCCGCCTTGTCCGACACGGACAGGAGGGCGCGCTTGATGGTGACGTCGGACATGAGGCAGGCTTTCTTATCGCAGGACAGGAAGAATGGGCCGTCCCTTAGGCCGGGTCGGCGGAAAAATACAGCCTTGGGATGCGGGCTCAGCCCTGCGGCGTGCTTTGCTGGCGCAGGCGGGGCAGCATGTGCGCGACATAGTCCGCCTTGCCCAGCTCCACGCCCTGCGCGCGCAGGATGGCGTAAGCGGTCAGGACGTGGAAATAAAATTGGGGCAGCGCCCAGTCGCGCGCATAGCTGTCGGACGCCAGGTCGAAGATCATGCCATTGGGCAGGTCATGGGCAAGCGGGGCATCGCCGGCCCGGTCCAGCGCGTCTGCGGCCAGGCTGTCGAGCAGGACGAGGGTTTCGGCGATGCGCGCCCGCGCGTCCGCCATGGTGCCCGGCTGGTCGCCCGCCTGCCGCCCTTCGTCCAGCAACGCCATGACCCGGTCGGGCAGCGGCTCGTCGCGCAGGCGATGTGCGCCTTCCCACACTTGCACGCAGGCGAAGCGTACTTGTGTTGCGAGCGGGAACATGTCGGGCGCAAGCCGCGCAGACAGCAGCGTTTCCGCCTTGCCACCAGGCATCTGCACCTCGGCCTTGGCAAGCCAGTCGGCCAGCGCGCCCAGCATCTGGCGCCAAGTGGGGACGAGCAGGTTGGTCGGGGTCATGCGGCGATGTCCTTGCAGGAGCGGGGGAGCGAAGAGGTGAGACGGGGATGTTCAGCCCATGCGTTTGAACAGCCAGCCGATGCTGGAGCCGCCGGGCAGGGCTTCGCCGGTGACGACCAGCTGGCGGGTGGGATGGGGGTGGCCATCCCCATCGACCCAAAGGCTGTCCTCGACACTGAGCAGGCCCGCGCCGGTGCGGAACTGCCAGAGCGCGCCCTGGTCGATGCGCAGCACGGCGGCCTGATTGTCGGCGGTCAGCGTGGGTTCGACGCCGGGCGCGAGGTGGAAGCGGATCTGCACCGGCTGGCGGCTTGGCTTGCGCCGGCGTTCAGCGGGGGTCAGCATATCTTCGCCCCGCACTTCGCGGCCATCGCCGCTCACCATCAGCAGGCGGCGATGGACATAGCCCATGCGCCGGACATAGCCGTCATGGCTGAGCTCCAGCCGGCTGCCATTGTCCATTTCCTGCCGGTTGAGCTCGACCTCGGTCACGCCCTTGCCCAGCGTGCCGCCGGGCAGCAGAGCGGTGGAGTTGCTGTCATTGAGCACCAGCGTGCTGTGCGCGGCGGTGGTGCGCAGCCCCTGCGCCAGATCGGCGGTGATCCACGCACCCTCCAGCCCTGCGCCGCCGCAATTGACGATGAGCCGCTGGCGCCCGTCGCTGATCTCGATCGCGCCGGTCGAGGCGCACCCCGCGTCGGCGAGGCGCGCGACCGGCGGCGGGGCAGCGTCCACCTGAATGACGGTCGCGCCGGCCGCGATCCGCTGATAGCCCCAGTCGCGCGCCTGGCGCAGCGGGCGGGTGCGCACGCGGCTGGCCTGCACCACGCTGTCCACCATCTGCGGCGCGATGGCGCCGGACCCCTGCCAGTTGCCAAGCCCGCCATCGCCATGGGTCAGGCCCAGCAGCGCAGGGACCGTGCGGGACAGCGCATCGCCAAGAAAGAGCGGTGGCTTTTCCCGGCGCACGTCGTAGACGGCGCGCAGCATGGATAGCGCCATGATCGCCTCCATCTGCGCCAGCGGCGATCGCGACACGATGCCGCCATCGGCATGGATGCCACTGTCGATCGCGCGCTTGAGCCCCGCCTCGCCAAATTGCCTGCGGGTTTCGCCCCCCGGGATCAGCAGCCCGGCCGCGATGATCGCGCACCAGGCGACGATGCGTGGCAGGCCCATCGGCGCCTTGTCCGCGCCCCGATCCAGATGCCTGGCGGTGCGGGCGATGCAGTTGAGCACCAGCGAGCGATAGACGAGGTCGCTGGACGAGAGGATGAGCGGCGCGTGCGCGGTCCAGAACAGCAGCCGCCAGCCGGCATTGTCCGCCCGCCAGGCCGGCTCGCTGGGCGTTTCGGCATGGACGGCCAGCCATTTGCGCAGGATGCCTTCGGCAATCGGTGCGCCCTGTTCGCGCGAGGCGCTGACCGACAGGTCGCGCAGCCAGCGGAAGCCATGCAGATAATCGGAAAAGGCCGGCCCCACGCCCGGCCGGGCAAAGTCCAGCCGGTCGATCGGCAATTTCTGCCCGCGAAACAGGAAATAGCCCGCGCGCATCGCCGCCCCGGCGCGGCCGTCGCCGACAATGTCGTCGTCGGGCACGGCCAGCAGCTTGAGCGGATATTTGCCCCGCAGCCGGCGACCGTGGATCGGCGTCTTCCAGCTGAGCAGATAGACGTGGTGCGCAATCTTCTGCGTCAGCGACAGCCCCTTGTCATCCGCGACGCGGATGAGGCGCTTGCCCTGCTCGATGCCGTCCGCGCCCTCTTCGGGCGGCAGGTCCTGGCCCGAGCGGGCCGACAGGCGTCGCGGGTCGCTCACCCGCCCCGCAATTGACGGATATTGTCGGCATAGGTGCTCTGGCCGCCGCGGAAGGTCGCGGTGCCGGCCACCAGCACGTCGGCGCCGGCTGCAATGGCCCTGGGCGCGGTATTGAGGTCGATGCCGCCATCGACCTGAAGGCGGATATCGCGCCCCGACTTGTCGATCATCTTGCGGATCGCCTCGATCTTGCGCAGTTGATTTTCGATGAAGCTCTGGCCGCCGAAGCCGGGATTGACGCTCATCACCAGGATGAGGTCGACATCATCGATCAGATAGTCGAGCATCTTTGCCGGGGTGCCCGGATTGAGCACCACGCCCGCCTTCACGCCCAGCGACTTGATATGCTGGACGGTGCGGTGGATATGCGGACCCGCTTCAGGATGGACGGTAATGATGTCCGCGCCGGCCTGAACGAAGGCATCGAGATACGGGTCCACCGGCGAGATCATCAGATGGACGTCGAACGGCTTTTGGCTGTGCGGGCGCAGCGCCTTCACCACGGCAGGACCGATGGTGATGTTGGGCACGAAATGCCCGTCCATGACGTCGATATGGATCCAGTCGCAGCCCGCTTCGTCGATCGCGCGCACTTCCTCGCCAAGGCGCGCGAAGTCGGCGGACAGGATCGAGGGTGAGATAAGGATGGGATGGGTCATTAACCCCCCGCCTTAGTGGCGCGCGGTGCGGGAGGCAACGGCGATTTTCCCGACCGTCCGGGCCGATCAGGCCGGGAGCCGGAGGCCGGGTCAGAGCATGACGAAAATGGTCGGGTCGAGCCGTCGCGAGGCGGGCGCGCCCTGCGGCAGCAATTGCTTGACGCCATGCAGCCCGACGACCTGTTGCGCGTCGTCGAGCACGGGCGCGGCGATCAGTCGCATCGCGCAGCGGCCCTGGCCATCGGCCTGATCGATATCGACATCGAGCGTGAAGCCGCGCTTGTGCCGGATCGCATAGTCGCGCAGCCGCTCCATGGGTTCGCGCGATTCCGGGGTATAGAGCGAAACGGCCAGCGGCCGCGACACGTCGAGATCGCGCTCCAGCCCGAATATGTCATAGACGCCGGCGGTCCATTCCAGCCGGTTGTCGGTCAAGTCGCATCGCCACAAGCCCAGCCCGCGTTCCGCCAGCGCCGCGTCGTTGCGGGCAATGTGAGGGTCCAGCAACACCGGGGCAAGATGCGCGCGCAGATCATAGAGCGGCCAGCTATGGTGAAGGGGCAATGGCTCGATCGGGCGCATGGATGAACCTTGGGCTGGTGGAAGGGATTCTGTCGCAGCCTTACGCCATCATGGTTAATGCTCAGTGTGCGCGCCTGACAAGCCGGGCGATGAAGAATCCATCTGTGCCACCCGCGCTGGCGAGCGTGTCGGGCAGGGTGCGTAGCCAGCCCTGCGGGTCGGGCGCCATTCCTTCGGGCAGTTCGCTGGTCGCGATCGGGTCCAACGCAAAATCCGGCCGGGCGTCAAGGAAGCGGGCGATCTGATCCTCGCCCTCCGCGCGTTCGAGCGAACAGGTGGCGTAGACGAGGCGCCCGCCCGGCGTCAGCCAGTCGGCGGCGCGCGCCAGCAACTGCGCCTGCAATTCGGCAAGGTCCGCGATCTGGCGCAAGCCGATGCGGTGCAGCACGTCAGGATGGCGGCGATAGATGCCGGTGGCGGAACAGGGGGCGTCGAGCAGGATGGCGTCCACTGGCGCGGGCGGTTGCCACTGGCGCAGGTCCGCCGCCACGATGTCGGCGGCAAGCCCCGTGCGCGCCAGATTTTCGGACACTCGCTCCAGCCGTTTCTTCGACTGGTCGACGGCAATGACCCGCCATCCGGCGGCGGCCATTTGCATCGTCTTGCCACCCGGCGCGGCGCACAGGTCAAGCGCCTGGCGGCCATCGCCTTTGCCCAGCAGTCGCGCGGGGCAGGCGGCGGCGATGTCCTGAACCCACCAGGCGCCCTCGGCAAAACCGGGCAGCGCGGGGATGGCCCCGTTGCCGTCAACGGGATGGGTGGGCAGGCGGACATGGCCGGGCGCGAAGGATGCGCCGTCCAGCGCATCTGTCCATCTCGCTGTCTCGCTCGCGTCGCGCAGGGTGACGTCCACCGGCGGGCGGACGGCATAGGCATGGGCCGCCGCCTGCGGCATCGCCGCGCCCCACTGATCGCTCCAGCGCGCAAGCACCTCGGCGGGCAGGGTTGGCGGATCGGGCAGCGCGGGCTGACCGCGCGTCACCGTGCCGAACACGCCATGGACCAGCTTGCGCGGGCCGCCATCGACCAGGGGCAGGGCGGTCGCGATCGCGGCATGAGGCGGGGTGTCCATGCGCAAGGTTTGAGCCAGCGCGATGCGCAGCACCATGCGCGCCTTGGCATCGTCGGGCAGGATCTGGCGGGTCGCGCCGTCGATCAGAGCGTCGAGATCGGGCAAATGGCGCAAGACTTCGGCAGCGATGGCATGGGTGAGCGCGCGATCCTCCCGCGGCAATCCCTGCGCCGCGCCGTGTAGCGCCAATTCCAGCGGCTCGCCCCGGCGCAGCACCGCGTCCAGCAACCGCAGCGCCGCGCGGCGGGCGGGCAGGCCGGGTACGTCATCGGGACGGGGGCGGGACGGGCGGGACGAAGGACGGGGAGGCATTGGCGGCCCCTACGCCCTTTCGCCGTCAAAGAAAATGGGAGACGCCCACGCCTAGGCTGAGAAACAAGGCGATCCAAACCAGCACGCCGATCCACAAAGCCAGCCAGTCCGAGCGTCTCGGCTTTGCGCGGCTGCCCTTGGGCACAATCCGGAGCGAGCTAGGGATTCGCTTCGCGCCTAGGGTGGACACTGCAACGGCGCGGCGGCCGATGCCGTGAAAAAACCTGGCACTATGCCGAGAAAATATTTGTTCGACGGTGAGGTCGATAGCCAGACCACCGACTTGTCGAACAACAAAGCCGGCGGCTTCGGCGGCAATATCATCGATCATCAGCGCCCGTGCGGATCGAGCGCGCTGCGGCGGCGCGGCGGTTCAGGGGTGGGGGCGACTGGCGACAGGGCCGATGCGCGGGGCTGGACGATCGGGGTGGGCGCGATCCCTTCCACCGACCCCATGTCACTGGCGATATCCTGCAGCGCGGCGATGCGCTTCTCGGTGGCGGGGTGGGTCGAGAAGAGCTCGCTGACATGGGTGGGCACGATGTAGAGCTGCGCCGTGGCGGGGTTGCTCGCGACGACCGGGTTGGGGATCGCCTGCGCGGCCCCTGAAATCTTGGCGAGGGCGGAGGCGAGCGCGCGGGGATTGCCGCTGATTTCTGCGCCGGCGCGGTCGGCGCCATATTCGCGCGTGCGGCTGATCGCCATTTGCACGATCATCGCGGCAAAAGGCGCGACAATTACCGCAAGCAGGGTGGCGAGGATATTGCCATGGCCTTCGTCACGGCCACCGCGAAAGAAGAGGCCGAACTGCGCCAGCATGGAAATGGCGCCCGCGATCGTCGCGACCATCGTCATGATGAGCGTGTCGCGATTCTTCACATGGCCCAGTTCGTGCGCCATGACGCCCGCCACTTCGTCGCGGCTGAGCATCGCCAGCAACCCGGTAGTGGCAGCGACGGCGGCATGGTCTGGATCGCGCCCGGTGGCAAAGGCGTTGGGCGCGTCCTGGTCGATCAAATAGACGCGCGGCATCGGCAGGTTGGCCCGCTGCGCCAGCTGCTGCACCAGCCGGTAGAAATCAGGGGCGCTGCGTTCGTCCACCTCGCGCGCATTGTGCATTTTAAGGACGATCTTGTCCGCGTTCCAGAAGGTGAAGAGGTTCATCCCCGCCGCGACCAGCAACGCGATGACCGCGCCGCCGCTGCCGCCCAGCGTGTAGCCCAATGCCATGAACAGCGCCGTCAGCGCCGCCAGCAACATCGTCGTCTTGATGCCGTTCACTTGCCAAATGCTCCTTGCCCGCCCAGATAGCGGGGTAGAGATGAATATGGGGTGGATCAGCGCTGCTCGCAATTGCCCGCCCCCAATCGAAAGGCCGCTTCATGGGAACCTTCAACGGCAAGCGTCCCGCGCATGTGACGCCGCCCAGGCATCTGTCGAAAAGCCCGCCGGTGCCCGAGCCCGATCCGATCGACAATCCGACCCCGCATGACGAGGCGATGAGCCCGGTCCGCTATGGCGACTGGGAGCGCAAGGGCATTGCCATCGATTTCTGAGCGACCGGCGATCCTTGGAAAGCTGGGACACGCGCACGATTCGCCGCCCTTCCTGCACGGCTGCCGGTGATCCGTGCGGCAGAAGCGAGGAGCATGACGCCCCGACACTGGCCTCGCGCCTTTGCGGGGTGCAGGACTCAGCCTCATAAAGGAGACTATGGGGCGTGGGTGTGCATCTTGTATCTGACGTAAATGTGAAACCGGTATCGGATTATGCGCCGGAGGACGCGGCGCTACTCTGTTCGGTCGGGCGGCTGATCTGCGCCTGGACCATGCTGGAACAGAGCCTGGAGGCCAAGGTCGGGCTGATGCGCGAGGGCATGGGGGATGTGCGCACCGTGGGCGCGCGCACCCGGCCCAGCATGTCCAAGCTCATGACCGAATTGCGCACCATGGTCGCCATGCGCGACCGGCGCAACGCCAGCGCGCTTATGGAAATATCGGCGATCGAGCGGGACATGCAGCGGATCGACCGGTTCCGCGCGCTCATCATCCAGGGATTTCAGCAGCCCGAGGCTGGCGGCTTTGCCTGCCGCGACCCGCGCAATAACCGGATTCATGTTTCCCTGGATCAATTGGACAGCGAAATTTCCGCTCTGGAGGAGGTCGCGCAGAGACTTCTGGCGGTGTGATGCGTTAGGCGTGCGCAAATGCTTGACCTTTGCGGCCGCGCCCGCGAAGTCAGGCACGTCTTTCCGCGTTGCAGCGAGAATGGAGCAGCATGTCCAACAAGCCTATTCGCAAAGCCATCTTCCCCGTTGCCGGCCTTGGCACCCGGTTCCTGCCGGCCACCAAGGCCGTGCCCAAGGAATTGCTGCCCGTCGTTGACCGGCCACTGATCCAATATGCGGTGGACGAGGCCCGCGAGGCGGGCATTGAGCAGATGATCTTCGTCACCGGTCGCGGCAAGGGAGCGATCGAGGATTATTTCGACATTGCCTATGAAACCGAGGCCACCCAGCGTGAGCGGGGCAAAGACCTTGGCGCGCTGGAAGGCACGCGGCTGATGCCCGGCAACGCCGTCTTCATCCGCCAGCAGGAGCCGCTGGGCCTGGGCCATGCGATCTGGGTCGCGCGCGAGATCGTCGGTGACGAACCCTTCGCCATCCTGTTGCCCGACGAATTCATGAAGGGAGCGAAGGGCAATGGATGCCTCAAGCAGATGGTCGATGCCTATGACAAGGTCGGCGGCAATCTGGTCTGCGCGCTGGAAATCCCGATGGACGAAACGCCCAGCTACGGCGTCATTGATCCGGGCGCGCGGGACGGCGTGCTGACGCAGGTCAAGGGGCTGGTTGAAAAGCCCAAGCTCGGCACCGCGCCATCCAACCTGATCGTGCCGGGCCGTTATATCCTGCAACCCGAGGTCATGAAGATCCTGGAAACGCAGGACAAGGGCGCGGGCGGGGAAATCCAGCTGACCGACGCGATGGCATCAATGATCGGCACCCAGCCCTTCCATGGCGTGACGTTCGAAGGGCGTCGTTTCGACTGCGGGTCAAAGGCGGGTTATATCGAAGCCAATCTGGCGCTGTCGCTGGAGCGCGAGGATCTGAAGGACCATATTCGCGCCTTCGCCCAGCAGGAACTGGCGCGCTAGAGGGCGCGCGGGCTCAGGAGAGCGCCAGTGCGCCATGCAGCAGGATGGCCAGTCCGCTGACGGCGATGGCGCTCCCCAATGCCAGCTGGGCGGGGTTCACCATGCGACGGATGGGAAGGGCGATGCTGTGTTCGATCCTGGACATGTCGATGATATAGGCGCGGCGATGGCACCGGTCGCATCGATTATATCAGTCAAGATAATCGTGTGAGGCGATTATAGCGTCGACACCATATGGCCGCCGTCGACCACAAGTTCCGTGCCAGTCATATAGCGGCCCGCGTCCGAGGCGAGCAGCAGCAGGGCGCCGTCCAGATCCTCAAACTGGCCGACACGGCGCTGGGGAATGCGCGCCACCATCGCCTGGCCCGATTTGCTGGCGAGGAAACCGCGATTGATGTCGGTTTCGAAATAGCCGGGGCAAAGCGCGTTTACGCGGATGCCCTGGCCCGCCCATTCCAGCGCCAGCGCGCGGCTGAGCTGGACCACCCCCGCCTTGGCCGCGGAATAGGCGGCAAGATAGGTCGACACGCGCAGGCCCAGGATCGATGCGGTGTTGACGATGCTGCCGCCCTGCTGCGCGGCGACCATGGCCCGTCCGGCCGCGCGCGCGACGCGGAAGACGCCGGACAGGTCGGTGTCGATCACATCGCCCCAACTCGCTTCATCCATGGCGAGCGCCGGGCCGCCTTGCGCCACGCCGGCATTGTTGATGACAATGTCAAAGGCCGGCCGGTCGAAGGCGGCGTCCACCGAGGCGGGATCGCGCACGTCGATGCGCACGCAGTCGGCCTGTGCGCCCGTTGCGGCGATCTCGGCTGCCACGGCCTCCAGCCTGTCGAGCCGGCGCGCGGCCAGGGTGACCGCGACGCCGTGGCGCGCCAGCAGCAGCGCGAAATGCCGGCCAAGGCCGCTCGACGCGCCGGTGACGAGCGCGCGCTTGCCGTTCAGATCATCAAAGATCGCCATGGCTGGTCCCCCGCCGGATCAGAACGGGACTTCGTCGTCCAGATCATTGTCGAAATTGGGGCTGCCCGCGCCGCCGCGATTGCCGCCGCCCTGCGACCGGTTGCCGCCGCCATAGCCACCACCGCCCGATCCGCCGGACGCGCCGCCGAAATCATCATAATCGCCGCCGCCAAAGCCGCCCGATCCGCCCTGCCAGTCGCTCACGCCCTGCGAGCGGCCGCCGCCGCCACCGGCGTAGCCGCCACCTTGACCGCCACCGCCCGGTGCGCCGTCCAGCATGGTGAGCACAGAGCCGAGGCCCTGGAGCACGACTTCGGTCGTGTACCGGTCATTGCCCGACTGGTCCTGCCATTTGCGGGTGCGAAGCTGCCCTTCGATATAGACTTTGGAGCCCTTGCGCAGGAAGCGTTCGGCGACGCCGACAAGACCTTCGGAAAAGATCGCGACGCTGTGCCATTCGGTGCGCTCCTTGCGCTCCCCGGTCATGCGGTCCTTCCAGCTTTCGGACGTGGCGATGCGCAGATTGCACACCTTGCCGCCATTCTGGAAGCTCTTGACCTCCGGGTCGGCGCCCAGATTGCCGACCAGAATGACCTTGTTGACCGAGCCTGCCATGTTACCTCCGATAGATTGATCGGCCGTTATAGAGCGCGTCTCCAGCCCTTCAAGCGTTAAGCCAGACCTAAAGCCGTGGCGGTCCAGTAAGTCAGGCCCGCCGCGACATAGGCGAGGGCGAAGAGATAGCCGACCATGAAGAGCGGCCATTTCCATCCGTTGGTTTCCCGCCGCGTCACCGCAATGGTGGAAATGCATTGCGGCGCGAAGATGAACCAGGCGAGGAAGGCAAGCGCGGTTGGCAGCGGCCATTGCCCCTTCAGCCGGTCGCCCAGGCTCTGTTCCAGCGCGGCTTCATCATCGCCCGCGTCGATCGAATAGACGGTGGCGAGCGCCGACACCGCGACTTCGCGGGCCGCCATGGCCGGGATCAGCGCCAGCGATATGTCGCGGTTGAAGCCGATCGGCTCCAGAACGACATTAAGGCCACTGGCGACTCGGCCGGCGATGGAATGATCGACCTGGCTGGCGGGATCGCCTTCGGGCACGCGTGGGAAGCTGAGCAGCAGCCACAGGATGACGGTAGAGGTGAAGATGATCGTCCCGGCGCGCTTGAGGAAAATCACAGCGCGTTGCCACAGGCCAAGCAGGACGTCCTGCGGGCGTGGCCACTGATATTTGGGCATTTCCATGAGGAAGCTGCCGCTCGCGCCCTTGGTCACGGTGAGGCGCAGTATCAGCGCGACGAACATCGCGCCGACGATCCCCGCCAGATAGAGGCAGAAGAGGACAAAGCCCTGAAGCCCGATGCCAAACCCGATGTCGCGGGCCGGGATGAAGGCGCCGATGATGACCGCATAGACCGGTAGCCGCGCCGAACAGGTCATTAGCGGCGCGATCAATATGGTGGTGAGCCGGTCCTTGGGATCGGAAATGGTGCGGGTCGCCATGATGCCGGGAATGGCGCAGGCGAAGGAAGACAGAAGCGGGATGAATGCGCGGCCAGACAGGCCGACCTTCGCCATGATGCCATCCATGAGGAAGGCGGCGCGGACCATATAGCCGGTCGCTTCGAGCATCAGGATGAAGAAGAAGAGGATCAGGATCTGCGGCAGGAAGACGACCACCGATCCGACGCCGTTGATGACGCCATCGACCAGAAAGGAGCGCAGGATACCGTCGGGGAGGGCATCGCGGACCAGCGTGGCGGCGGCTTCGGCCAGACCCTCGATCATTGCGATGGGCGCTTCGGACCAAGCATAGACGGCCTGGAACATGACGAACAGCAGTGCAAGCAGTAACGCAAGGCCGGCGAGCGGGTGTAGCGCGACACGATCGACGGCGGCGGTCAACCGACGCGATGGGGTTTCGCGGATGACGCCTGCGCGGGCGATGCGCCGCGCTTCCTGACGGGTGGCCTCGAAATCACGCGGGGCGGACGCCGGGGCGGGATAGGGGGAGGGCGCGCCGTTCAGCAGCCCTTCCATCTCGGTGCGCAGATGGTCCAGGCCGCGCTTGCGCACCGCCACGGTGGCGATGACGGGTACGCCCAATTCGCGGGACAGGGCGGCGGCGTCCAGCTCCAGCCCGTCGCGCGTGGCCAGGTCCACCATGTTGAGCGCGACGATGGTCGGCAGGCCCAGCGCGATCAGTTCGAGGGCGAAGCGCAGATGATTGTCGAGATTGGCGGCATCCACGACGATGACCAGCGCATCGGGCCGTTTTTCGCCGGCCTGGCGCCCCATGACGACATCGCGCGTCACCTGTTCATCGGGACTGGCGGGGTCGAGGCTGTAAGTCCCGGGCAGGTCGACCAGTTCGAGCGGCCGGCCGTCGGCGAGCGAGAGGCGGCCCGCCTTGCGCTCCACGGTGACGCCGGGATAATTGCCCAGCTTCTGGCGCGCGCCGGTCAGCGCATTGAACAGCGCGCTCTTGCCGGCATTGGGATTGCCGACCAGAGCCACCAGCGGCAGGGCGCTCATGCCCCCAACTCCGATCCGAGAGTCTCCGGTCCCGTGCGCACGGTGACGGCGGCGGCATGGGCGCGCCGCATCGCGATGGTCATGCGACCGACGCGGCAGGCGATCGGCCCGCGGCCGAGCAAGCCGCCATGGTGCAGCGCCTCTACGCTGGCGCCTTCGCACAGACCGAATTCCCGCAGCCGCTGGGCGTCGCTGGCAGGCAGGCTGGTCCAGTCGATCAGGTCGACATAAGCGGGTTGGCGCAGCGGCAGGTCAGTCAGGCGCAAGGAGAGACACTCATCAAACGATTTTGCGAGTGACTATCAATACCGATGCGCGATGGCCAGCATAATCGATTGGGGGACCCGATCAGATGGCGGGATAACGCAGGCGACCCACGAAGCGGGCGAGGCTGAGCCGCTCGCCACCACCCGCGTTGCGGAATTTCGCCTTGGTCTTTTCAAAGCGCATCACATCCTCGACCCGGCGGGCAAGGAAGGCGCGGCTGTCGGCATGATCGGCGCTGTCGTCATTGACGAAGACGAGCAGGGTAGAGGCGTAGACGGCCGATAGCGTCATGCGCTTTGAATAATGGTTGAGGTCCGTGGTGCTGTCACCCGCCGCCCGCCACATCGCGTCGGCAGCGCGCCAGCCGAGCTTGCCGGCCTGCACGACATGGGTCGGCATCGCCAGGATCGCGAGCGCCCGGCGCAAGGCATCCCGGTCGGAGGCGAGCAGGGCCAGCCGCGCTTCGACCAGCGCGATGATCCTGCGGCGGATCGAGAGGGCCGACAGACCTTCGGCGGGAAGGGCGTCCAGCATGGCCGCGTCGATGCTGGCAAACCACGCGTCGATCATGCCCATCGCGCCATCGGCAAAGGCGAGCTGCGCAATATCGACGTCCACACCCTTTTCCTGCGCGGCCATGGCCACTGCCTGTGGCCGCCAGCCATCGAAGGCGGCGTGACGGGGGAGGGCCGGCGCCAGCAGCGCGCGGATTTCGTCAAGGGTGAGGTCCTGGGTCTCGCTCATGCCGCCAATCTAGGACGCGCGCGCACGGCGCACAACCATTTGCCGGGCCGTTCGTTAGCCAGGGTTCGAGGAAAAGACGGCGCCAAGGGTTGAAGCGGGGCAACCCCTTCCCCAAGTGGCGGGACGCATCCATCTTGGTTTCAATATGAAACCAATGTGACGAAGGAGATTGTTTGAGTGACCAGCCTGTTCGATCCTATCCAGCTTGGCGCGATTGCCGCGCCCAACCGCATTTTGATGGCGCCGCTGACCCGCGCCCGCGCAACCCGCGATCATGTGCCGACGCCGCTGATGGTCGATTATTATCGCCAGCGCGCCTCGGCCGGCCTCATCATCAGCGAAGCGACGGGCATTTCGCGGCAAGGGCTGGGCTGGCCCTATGCGCCGGGCTTGTGGAGTCAGGAGCAGGTCGAAGGGTGGAAGCCGGTCACTGACGCCGTGCATGAGGCCGGCGGTCGCATCGTCGCGCAGCTGTGGCATATGGGCCGGCTGGTGCATCCGGCCGTGACGGGCGAAGATGCCGTGTCGTCCAGCCCGATTGCAGCGCCGGGCCATGCGCATACCTATGAGGGCAACAAGGATTATCCCACGCCTCGCGCGCTGGAGGTTTCCGAAATCCCGCATTTGCTTGACACCTATGCTCAGGCGGCCCGCAACGCGATCGCGGCCGGGTTCGACGGCGTCCAGATCCATGCCGCGAACGGCTATCTGATCGATGAATTCCTGCGTGACGGCGTCAACCAGCGCAGCGACGACTATGGCGGCAGCGCGGACAACCGCGTGCGGTTGCTGCGGGAAGTGACCGGCACCGTCGTCGATGCGATCGGCGCGGACCGGACTGCGGTGCGCCTGTCGCCCAATGGCGAGACGCAGGGCACGGACGACAGCGACCCGGCAAGCCTGTTCCCGGTCGCGGCGCAGGCGCTGGATGCGCTGGGCATCGCGTTTCTGGAACTGCGCGAACTGACACCGACCGGCACCTATGGCAGCAGCGAGGTGCCGCGCCAGTCGCCGCTCATCCGCCAGCATTTCAAGGGGCCGCTGATCCTCAACAGCGATTATACGAAGGCCAGTGCGCAGGCCGCGATCGACAGCGGGGTAGCGGACGGCATCGCCTTTGGCCGGCCCTTTATCGCCAATCCCGACCTGGTTGAGCGGCTGCGCATCGACGCGCCGCTCAACGAGTGGAACCCCAAGACCTTCTACACCCAGGGGGCGGAGGGCTACACCGACTATCCCGCACTGGAAAAGGTGGCGTGAAATGAAGAGGGGCTCCTGCGACGGAGCCCCTTTTTTTCCCGCTTATGCCCCGAAGCGGTCGCGCAGGGCCAGCATGGCGATGGCGGCCTTGGCCGCTTCTCCGCCCTTGTCCTTCTGATCGGGGCGCGCGCGCACGAGCGCCTGCTCCTCATTTTCGACGGTCAAAATGCCATTGCCGATGGCGATGCCGTCCATGCTGAGCGCCATCAGGCCGCGCGCGCTTTCGTTCGACACCACTTCGAAATGATAGGTTTCGCCACGAATCACGACGCCGATCGCGACAAAGCCGTCATAGCGGCCGGTCTCCGCGGCCATCGCCACGGCACCGGGAATCTCAAGCGCGCCGGGCACCGTCACCACCTCATAGCGGTGCCCCTGTTCGTCCAGCGCCGCCTTGGCCCCTTCGATCAGCAGGTCGTTGAGATGGTCGTAGAAGCGCGCCTCGACGATCAGGAATTTGGCCATGTCGATAATCCTTACACTGTGATCGAACGCTGCCCAACCACGGCCAGGTCATAGCCGTCAAGCGCGACCAGACTGTGCTGGCTGTTGGTCAGCAGGATCATGTCATGCACGCCCAGTTCCGCGAGCAACTGCGCGCCCACGCCATAGTTGCGCAATTCGTCCATGTCGCTGGGCAATGCGCCCTTGGCGGCATAGCGCAGGATCGACTTTGACAAGAAATCGCCTTCGTCCGAACCGGTCAGCAGAACGACCAGGCCCGATCCTTCGTGACCGATGAGCTCCATCGAGCGAGCGAGCAGGTCGTTGCGTTTGCCTTGCGCGCCATAGATATCGTCCATCAGCGACAGCTGGTGCATGCGCACCAGGGTCGGCTGGTCGGGCAGGACATGGCCCTTTTGCAGCACCATCTGTTCGGTGCGGGTCGCGCGATTGTAGAAGCTGATCGCTTTCCATTCGCCGCCCCATTTGCTGGTGAAGCTGGTTTCGGCGCGGCGTTCGACCATATGGTCGTGGCGGCGGCGATAGGCGATGAGATCGCGAATGGTGCCGATTTTCATCCTGTGCTTGCGCGCGAAGGGGATGAGGTCGTCCAGCCGCGCCATGGTCCCGTCATCCTTCATCACCTCGCAGATGACGCCGGACGGGTTGAGACCGGCGAGCCGGGCCACATCGACCGCCGCTTCGGTATGGCCGGTGCGCACGAGCACGCCGCCATCCTTGGCGACCAGCGGGAAGACGTGGCCCGGCGTTACGATGTCGGTGCGCCCTTTCGACCCGTCGATCGCAACGGAGATGGTGCGGGCACGGTCGGCGGCGCTGATGCCGGTGGTGACTCCCTCGCGCGCCTCGATCGATACGGTGAAGGCGGTTTCATGCCGGGTGCCGTTGTTGCGGCTCATCAGTTCCAGGCCGAGATGTTCGACCCGGTCGCGCGTCATGGCGAGGCAGATGAGCCCGCGCCCATGAGTCGCCATGAAATTGATCGCATCGGGCGTCGCCATCTGCGCGGGAATGACGAGGTCGCCTTCATTTTCCCGATCCTCGTCATCGACCAGGATGAACATGCGGCCGTTGCGCGCTTCGTTGATGATTTCCTCGGGGCTGGCGAGCGCGGTGCCGCCTTCGCGCTTCATCAGATAGGCTTCGAGCTTGCCCAGCGTGTCGGCCGTGGGATTCCAGTCGGCTTCGCCCAGCTTTCGCAGGGAATTGGCGTGCAGACCGGCGGCCCGGGCAAGGCCGGAACGGGACATGCCGCCTTCGGTGACCAGATTGCGGACGGTATCGAGAAGCGCGGACGACATGGCAGGACTCCAT
This sequence comes from Sphingobium soli, assembly GCF_020782245.1. Classification (GTDB taxonomy): domain Bacteria; phylum Pseudomonadota; class Alphaproteobacteria; order Sphingomonadales; family Sphingomonadaceae; genus Sphingobium; species Sphingobium soli. The sequence continues at coordinate 22,560 of NZ_JAJGNP010000017.1, read as the reverse complement.
TCCTCTTTGGAATGGCCCCTATATCACACTACAATGTGATAAATTCAAGAAGCAATCACATTACGCCCGACCGCAATGCCTGCATTCGATCGAGATAGCGCGCGAGCACGTCGATTTCGAGATTGAAGGCGCGCCCATCCTCCAGCCGATCCAGGGTCGTGGCGGCGGTGGTGTGGGGAATGATGTTCAGCCCGAAATCCACGCTGCCGTCGGGCTGATCCTCGACGCTGTTGACGGTGAGCGAGATGCCATCGAGGGTGATCGACCCTTTGGCGGCCAGCGCGGCGGCCAGCGCCTGTGGTGCGCGGATGACGAGGCGGATCGAATCGCCTTCCGATTGGGCGGAGACAAGATGGCCCACGGCATCGACATGGCCGGTCACGATATGGCCGCCCAGTTCATCGCCGACCTTGAGCGCGCGTTCCAGGTTGAGCCTGCCGCCCTGTTGCCACAGCCCGGGCGCGGTGCGCGAAACGGTTTCGGCCGACAGATCGACCGCGAACCAGTCGTCGCCCTTGTCCACAACGGTCAGGCACGCGCCCGAACAGGCGATCGACGCGCCGATTGCCACGCTGTCCATGGCATAGCCACAGCCGATGACGAGCCGCAGATCACCGCGCTGCTCATGGCTGCGGATGGTGCCGATGTCGGTGATGATGCCGGTGAACATATGCCTTGCCCCGCTAAGCAGAATGGGAAGGTCGCTTAAGCGTTGCGAACCCGCTCGTAAACCTCCAGCTTGTCGACGCCCAGCGTGCGGCCATCCGTCAACCGCCAGCGGCCATGCGCCTGGGCAAGGTCGCCAAGGCCGATGTCGCCGATCCCGGCCAGCCCGTCGCCGATCAGGATGGGCGCGCGATAGAGCAGCAGCCGATCAATGAGGTTGGCGCGCAGAAAAGCTGCCGCGGCGCCAGCGCCGCCTTCGACCAGCAAATGATCGACCCGATCAAGCGTGGCGATTTCTTCCGGTGCGCCGATTCGTTCCCAATTGCCAGGAGCTGGCCCGCGCGTCAGCAGCAGGCGGCGGGGCGCGCGATCTTCCAGCCCCGGCAGCCGCACATCAAGTCTGGGCGCGTCGGCGCGCAGCGTCCCGCCGCCGACCAGGATCGCGTCATGGCGCGCGCGTTCCAGATGCGCGTGGGCGCGCGCGTGCGGGCCGGTGATCCAGCGGCTCGACCCATTGGCGAGCGCGATCCGGCCATCGAGCGACAGGCCGAGTTTCAGCGTCAGATGCGGCCGGCCGAGCGTCTGGCGCAGGACGAAGCCCGCCATGGCGGCCGCCGCCTCGTCGGCCAACAGCCCCATCTCCACCGCAACGCCCCGATCGCGCAGCCAGGCCGCGCCCTGCCCATTCGTCCTGGGATCAGGATCGCGCAGGGCGATGACGACCCGCGCGACACCCGCGCGCGCCAGCAGGTCGGCGCAGCGCGGGCCGCGCGGGCTGAGGTGGAAACAAGGTTCCAGCGTCACATAGGCGGTAGCGTCGCGCGCCTGCTCCATCGCCTGGTCCAGCGCCTGCGCTTCGGCATGGGGCCGGCCGCCCTTTTGCGTCCAGCCCCGCCCGACCACGCGACCGTCGCGCACGATCAGGCAGCCGACATTGGGATTGGGGGTGGAAAGCCCGCGTCCGCGCCGCGACAGCGCGATCGCCGCAGCCATGTAGCGCCGGTCGTCGGCGGGGACGGGCGGTTTCAGGGGCGGCCGATCCCCGCCGCGCCCGGAGTTGCCGGCGCGGCCTGTTCATTCGATTCGGCCTTTACCAGCCGGTCATCGAGCAGTTCGTTGATCGCCTTGACGGCTTGCTTGCGTTCGGCGGTGTTGCGCTTTTCCTCCTCGCGCCATTCGATGCCGAAGGCGTCGGCATAGCCCTGCATCCGCTTTTGCTGGCGCACCAGCGCGGCTTCGCGCTTGGCGAAGTCGATCTTCTGCTGAAGGATGATCGCGGCGTCGGAGCGGTTGGCGTCCCAGCTTTCGACATAGATGATCTTGTTGCGCGTGGGCATGGTGTTGGTGTTCGCATCGATCACGAAGGTCCATATGATGACCCAGGTGATCGCCACCGACAGGCCGAGCAGCGGCCATTTATGCTGACGCTGCTGACGGAAATAGCTCCAGAAATCGCCAAGCGCGTTCTTGGGGGAAACGGGACGGGGGAAGATCGCCATGCCGTCTCTATACGCCAAGGGCGGGACGGATGCAAAAACTGTCCGCCTGGACGGGGATGAGCCGGACCCCGCACGACCGCGCCATCGCGCGTTGCCGGACGGAAGCGCCATGCCCGCACTGCGTGACGCTGCGTCGCCAGCCCTCGACCTTCTCGATATCCGTCATGCGGCCCTGCGCGTTGATGCTGACGCGCACTGTGTCCTGTGCCTTACAGCAGCGTGTCGATCGCGTGTATGGCTAGGCCGACCAGCCCGCCGACCAGCGTGCCGTTGATGCGGATATATTGCAGGTCGCGCCCGACCGCATGTTCGAGGCGCGTCGTGACCGTCCCGGCGTCCCATCCGCGCACGGTATCGCTGACCAGCCGCACGATCGCGTCGCCATAGCTTGCGGTCGCGCCCACCGCCGCGCGGCGCGCGAAGCGATTGATGACGAGGCGCAGCCGCGCCTCCTGTTGCAGGGTCGCGCCCAGCGCGCGCAGAGCCTCGCCCAGCCGTCCGGCCATGGCGCGACCGGGATCGCGCACCGCGCGCAGCAGTCCGGCCCGCGCCTGTTCCCACAGGCCGTCGATCCAGCGCTGCATCGCCGGATTGTCGAGTATCTCGTCGCGGACGCCCGCGACCTTCGCCTGCATGTCCAGGTCGAATTGCAGATCGAAGGCGAGTTTCGCCATGCCCTCTTCCGCCTTCAACCGCAGGGGATGGCCGGCATCCTGCGCCATTTCGGCAAGCAACTTGCGCAGGCCCGACAGGATGGCGTCGGCCAGATTTTCATCGAGGCCCGTCCAGCGCAGCACCTTGCCCGCGCGCTCATGCACCATCTGGCGGATGAGATGCTCGTTCGCTTCGAGCGTGCGGTCGGCCCAGTGGATGATGCCATCCATGACCGGGCCATGGCGGCCGTCGCGCATCGCCGCCTCGATCGCCTGTCCCGCGAGCGGCGCGATGTTGATGGCGCGCAGCCTCTGGCCGATCGCGCCCTTGACCATGCCGCCCAGCCGTTCCTGGTCGAGCGCTTCCAATATGTCCGCGATCAGGCGCGACGCGCCTTCGCGCAAGCGGCCGTCGCCGCCCGACGGGCTGGCCAGGAAACGCCCGGCAGCCGCCGCCACGTCCATGTGCCGCATCCGCCGCGCGACGACGGCGGGGGTGAGGAAATTATCGCGCAGGAAAATGGCGAGCGTGTCGCCGATCCGGTCCTTGTTGCGCGGGATGATGGCGGTGTGCGGGATCGGAAGGCCCAGCGGATGACGAAAGAGCGCCGTTACCGCGAACCAGTCGGCCAGGCCGCCCACCATCGCGGCTTCGGCAAAGGCCTGGACAAAGCCGATCGCGGGATGGAGATGCACGGTCGCGCGGGCGAGGACGAACAGCAGCGCCATCGCGACCAGCATGCCCGTCGCCACGATCCGCATGCGCCGCGCGGGATGGGACGCAGGGGCCAGGGGTGATCGGGGCGCGGCGAGCAACTTCATGGGCGGGAAACGGTTACGCGGCCGTTTCGTTCAAGCAAGTCTCTCTTTGGCAGGGCGGGCGATCCAGCCCGCCCTGCCGCACTCATTCGGCGGGCGCATGGCCCGGCACCGGCCGCCCGTCATCACCGGGCTTGTAGGTCAGCAGCCCACGGCCCAGCCGCGGTCCGACCCAGCTTTCCAGACCGATCGCCAGGCTGAAGACCGCTGGCACGATGACCAGCGTCAGGATGGTTGACAGGATGAGGCCGCCGATCACGGTGATGCCCATGGGCGCGCGCCAGGCCGCGTCACCCGACAGCGACAGGGCGGTGGGCACCATGCCCGCGACCATCGCGACCGTGGTCATAACGATCGGCTGGGCGCGCTTGTGGCCCGCGTCGATGATCGCTTCCTTCTTGGGCACGCCCTTTTCCATTTCCTCCAGCGCGAAGTCGATAACGAGGATGGAATTCTTTGCAACGATGCCCAGCAGCATCAGCAGGCCAATGAAGACGGGCATCGACAGCGGCTGCCCCGCGACATGCAGCGCCAGCGCTCCGCCCAGCGGCGCCAGCAACAGCGAGCCAAGGTTGACGAAAGGTGGCATGATCCGCTTGTACAGCAGGACCAGCACAGCGAGCACCAGCAACACGCCCGAAAAGACGGCGATCACGAAACTCTGGAGCATTTCCAGCTGCCATTTGGCGTCGCCCGCATTGATTTTCTGCACGCCCTGGATGCGGCCTTCGTTGATCGCCTTCATGGTGGGCAGTGCGTTGATCTTCGTCATCGCCTGGCTGGTGACGAGGCCGGGGGCGAGATCGGCCCCGACGACGATGCGGCGGATCTGGTTGTAGCGGCGGATCTGGGTTGGCCCGGCGCCAAAGCTGATATCGGCCACCACCCGCAGCGGCACGGTGCCGCCCGACACGGTGGGGACCGGCATGTTCTGAATCGTCGACAGGTCGCGCCGACTGTCTTCGGACAGCGACACGCGGATTGGGATCTGGCGGTCCGACAGCGAGAATTTGGCGACATTCTGATCGATATCGCCAATCGTGGCGATGCGGATCGACTGGCTGAGCGCCGCTGTCGTCACGCCCATGCTGGCGGCCAGGTCCATGCGCGGCTTGATGATGATTTCGGGCCGCTGCATGTCGCCCTGGACGCGCGGGTCGCGCAGTTCCTTGAGGCCCTTCATTTCCCCGACCAGCTTGTTGGCGGTGCGTTCCAGTAGCGCCGGATCGTCCGATCCGAACATCATGATGACGTCGCGACCAAAGCCGCCGCCCGATTGCGACTGAAAATTGACGCGCGCGTCGGCGATCGTTTGGAATTTGGGCGCGACCTTGCGTTCCCATTCCACCGACGTCATCGGCCGGTCCTTCTTGAGCGTCAGGAAAATGTCGGCGCTGGTCGGATTGATGTCGGCAAAGGCGGCTTCCACCGTTTGCGTATCGGCGGCCAGCATCTCGGCCACCTTGCGGGTGATCGCGGTGGTCTGTTCCAGCGTGCTGCCCGGCACGGTTTCGATCTTCACCTGGCTGAAATCGGTGTTGATCGTCGGCTGGAACGTCATGGGCAGCGTGGCGAACGCAGCGATCGTGGCGATGAAGGCCAGGATGCCCGCGCCCAGCGTCCAGACGCGGTGATCGGTGAAGAAGCCGGCCAGATGGTTGCGCACACCGCCGCGCGCATGGCGCGCCTTCGCCCGGCGGTCCTCAAGCGACCAGCGCAGCACGCCCATATAGCGATCCATCATCCAGCCTTCGCCATGGCTCGCTTCGCCATGGGCCTTGAGAAAATAGGCCGCGACCATCGGGGTGATAAGGCGCGCCACGGCAAGGCTCATCAACACCGACACGACCACCGTCATGCCGAACTGGATGAAGAACTGCCCCGCAAGGCCGGGCATGAGCGCGACCGGCAGGAACACCGCGACGATCGCCATGGTGGTGGCGAGTACGGCGAGGCCGATCTCGTCCGCTGCGTCGATCGACGCCTGATAGGCGGATTTGCCCATGCGCATGTGACGCACGATATTCTCGATCTCCACGATCGCGTCATCGACCAGCACACCCGCGACCAGGCTCAGCGCCAGCAGCGAGATGCCGTTGAGCGTAAAGCCCATCATGTCCATGAACCAGAAGGACGGAATCGCCGACAGGGGAATGGCGAGCGCGGAAATCATCGTCGCGCGCCAGTCGCGCAGGAACAGGAAGACGATGACGACCGCCAGCACCGCGCCCTCGATCATCGCCGACATGGCGCTGTGATATTGGCCCCGCGTATATTCGACGCTGCTGTAAAGCTGCTTATACTGGACCTTGGGATTTTCCTTCCTAAGCTGGTCCAGCACCTTCATCGCTTCGTCATAGACGGTGACGTCCGATGCGCCCTTGGCCTTGGCAATGCTGAAACTTGTCACCTGACGGCCATTCATCAGCGACAGGCTGCGCTGTTCGGCATACATGTCGCGCACGGTGGCAAGGTCGGCGAGCTTGACCGTGCGGCCGCCGGAAATGGCGATCTGCGTGTCGCCCAGCGCAGTGGCGTTGCGGGCATTGCCCAGCACGCGGATCGATTGCTCCGCGCCCGCGATTTCGGTGCGGCCGCCCGCCGAATTGATGTTCACCTGTTGCAGTTGCGCATTCACCTGCGCGGCGGTGATGCCATAGGCCTGGAGCTTGGCGGGATCGAGGATCACGCGGATTTCGCGGCTGACGCCGCCACCGCGATTGACCGCCGCCATGCCGCTGATGCTCAGCAGGCGCTTGGCGATGGTGTTGTCCACATACCAGGACAGTTCCTCCAGCGTCATATCGGTCGCTTCGGCGCTGAAATAGGCGATCGGGCCGCCATCCACGTCGATGCGCTGGACCTGCGGTTCCAATATGCCCTGCGGCAGATCGCTGCGAATCTGGTCGACGGCGTTCTTGACGTCGTTGACCGCGCGGTCGACCGGCGTGCCGATCTGGAACTGGACGTTGGTGAGCGACTGGCCTTCGGACGCGAAGGAGGTGATGTCCTCCACCCCGCTGATGCCGCGGACGGCGGCCTCCACGCGCTGCGTGACCTGGGTTTCCAGTTCGGTCGGAGCGGCGCCCGGCTGAACCACGGTGACGCTGACCATGGGGAAGCTGACGTCGGGATTCTGGTTTACGTCCATCCGCATGAAGCTGACGACGCCCGCCAGCACCAGGGCGACGAACAGCACCAGCGGTGTCACCGGATTACGGATCGACCATGCGGAAATGTTGCGAAAATTCATGACGCGCTTCCTTCACCGACCGCCCATCCTGGCGCTCGCTTTGTCTGTCCTTGCCGGGCCGGGACCGGCCCTGTCGCCTCAGCGGCCCTTCGCCATTTCCGGCTTCACCTTCTGCCCCGGCGTCAGGAAGGCGCCGGCCGACGTCACGATCTTTTCCGCGCCGGTGATGCCGCTGGTGATCGCCACGCCATCATCGGACACCTGGCCCACTGTCACATTGCGCCGTTCCACCTGATCCTTGCCATTGATGATATAGACGAAACTGCCCTTAGGATCGCTCTGCACCGCCGATTCCGGCAGCAGCGGCGCGTTCCCCGATCCGCTGGTGATGGTCGCGGACGCAAATCCGCCAGGCCGGATCGCCTGGTCATAGGGAATGGCGATACGGGCGATGCCCTGGCGCGTCTGGGGATCGACCACGGGCGACACCTGCCACACGCGTCCGGCGATCCGCGCGTCGGTGCCGATCGGCGTGATGACGGCGCTGTTGCCGGCGCGCAGCGTCGCAAGATCGCCTTCCGCGACCTGCGCCTGCATTTCCATCTCGCCGCCCTTGGCCATGCGGAACAGCACGCCGCTGCCCGCTTGCACGATCTGGCCCGGTTCGACCGAGCGGGTGAGCACCAGTCCGGCGGCCGGCGCGCGGATATCCAGTCGGCCCGTGCGCGCGCGTTGTTCGGCCAGCTGCGCCTGAGCTACGCGCACGCGCGCTTCCGCCTGATCGCGGGTGGCGGTGCGCTGGTCAATGTCGGCGGCGCTGATGAAGCCGCGGCCGACCAGCGCCTTGGCGCGATCAAGCTGGGCCTGGGCGAGCTTGGCGTCGGCGCGGGCGACCTCGACTTGCGCGGCGAGCGAGCGCACCTGCTCGCTTTGCACCGAACGTTCAATCGTCGCGAGCGTCTGGCCCGCCTTCACCCAGTCGCCCGGCTGAACCAGAACGCGGCTGACCATGCCGCCTTCGCCGACGACGCCGACCGGCATGTCGACGCGCGCCGCGAGCGAGCCCGTCGCGCGCACGGTGCGGGCCACCGTCGACTGGCCAGGGCTGGTTACGGTCACGACCGGTGCGACAGCGCCCGGCGCGGGCGTCGCGGCAGGATCGCCTCCGCGCATCGAAATGGCCGCCGCCACCGCGATCAGCGCGACCACGACGCCTGCGCCGATGATGAGCTTCTTCCTGCTGCGGCGCCGATCATCCCCGTCCATGATGATTGCCGAGTCGCCCAGCAGCTGGGTTTCGTAGTTCATGCCGATTCCATCTCTCCGGCGCTTTGCCCCTGTTGGCGACTGTGTTATATGAATATAGCACCTGCCTCAAGCCCATTTATCATGGGGGCGGGCTAGAGCGCAAAGCGATAATAGGACCATGGTCCGCCGGCGTCCGGCCGCTTCGCCATGGCGACGCCTTAGCACGGGCTGGACCGTTTCGATAGCGCATCAACTTGCCACGCAGCCTGTTTTGTGGCGCTATCCCGGCGGGTCGCACATCAAGGACAAGGAGGGTGCGTCATGGACGTGCTGGGGTGGATTTTGATCGGCCTGGTGGTGGGCGCGCTGGCGGGCTCTCTCATGCCGGCGCGCGATCCAGGCGGTCGTGCGGTGACGATCCTGCTGGGGATCGCGGGGGCATTGTTCGCCGGTTTCGTCGGGCGACTGATGGGGCTTTACGGGGCCGGGCAAAAAGCCGGATTTATCGCCGCCTGCGCGGGATCGGCCGCTATACTGGCGCTCTATCGATTGGTCATGGCCCGCCGTTGAGCGCATGCAAAAAAGGCCGCGCCCATGGGGCGCGGCCTTTTAGGATTGAAGCGTCTTCGCGCTTAGCGCATCGAGCCGCGACGCACCAGGTTGACGATCGCCAGCAGGATGATTGCGCCGACCAGCGAAACCAGGAAGCTGTAGACGGTCAGACCGTCGTTGATCGAACCGCCGCTGAAGATCAGGCCGCCAATGAAGGCGCCGACGATGCCGACAACGATATTGAGCAAAATGCCCTGCTGTGCGTCCGTGCGCATGACCATGCTGGCAAGCCAGCCGATGATGCCGCCGACGATCAGCCACAAGATGATTCCCATGTTACTCTCCTTGACCAGGCCCCCATCGGGTTGGGTGCCTATTCAACGGAGCAAAGGGCATCGCGTTCCATCACGCAGAAATGATTCCGGGATTGAAACCATCTTGGCTTTCCGCCCGTTAGAGCAGGCTTTTTTATGCGCCAAGGCAAAGAAGCCGCCGGATCGCGCCAGCGGCTTCCTGATGGGCTGTCATAGCCGCGCCCAAGACGGTGACGCTCCGACGGTCAATATTTCTGCTGCCGCTCATAGAGCGACTTATAATATTGGATGCGCGTCACGCGCAGTCCGTGCATGCCCGACCGATCGACGGCCCGCTGCCAGCCGGCAAATTCCTCCAGCGTCAGATTATAGCGGGCGCAGGCTTCGTCCACGCTGAGCAATCCGCCATTCACGGCGGCGACCACTTCGGCCTTGCGCCGCACCACCCAGCGCGTCGTATCGCGCGGCGGCAGGCTGTCGAGCGTCAGGGGCTCTCCGAGCGGACCGACGACCTGGGCTGGCCTGATTTTCTGGTTCTCGATCATTCTTACCTCAATTTGCGGCGCTGGCCTTGCCGAACTCTGCCGTGAAACCCTGTTATCTCCATCAGCCCTGAACAGGGACTAAAGCGCGAAGGTAAACACCGGCTTCATTCCTCCTGTCCCCTATTCAGTCGACCTGCGACCACCGGGTTGAAACTGCCCGACAATCGCACGGCTTCGATCATGCCGCCGGAACGTGGCGCGAACACATCCGCCAGTTCCTGGACCCAATCATCGCCTCCATCCTGCCCCCGCAGGCTTCCCGCCACGGCCTTTGCGGTCGGGCTGGCAGCCTGGGCCGCCGCAGTGGCGGCGCGCAGGAACGGCCAGACCGGCACGCGCGGCCAGCCGGTCACTCTGGCGTTGGCGGGGGTCAGCCCGCCTGCCCGGAGGAAACTCAAGTCCATGGGCTTGTTCTAGCGGGGAATGGATAACCGTCGGTAAACCCGCCCAACGCTTCACCCCGTTCTGCGAGTCATTCTGGCGGTAAAGTGACCGAAGGGCGTCATATTTCGTTAACTTTTGCACGCCGCCGCGCTTGCTCCTATATGCGCGCCCATGCAGCCCGAATTTCAGCTTGCCGAGCCGCGCGATCAGCGGCGCATTGTCGTCGCCATGTCCGGCGGCGTGGACAGCAGCGTCGTCGCCGCGCTTGCGGCGAAGACCGGCGCGGAAGTGATCGGCGTAACGCTTCAGCTGTACGATCATGGCGCAGCGGTGGGCCGCACCGGCAGCTGCTGCGCGGGGCAGGACATACGCGATGCGCGCGCGGTCGCCGACCGCATCGGCATCGCGCACTATGTCTTTGATTATGAAAGCCGGTTCCGCGATTCGGTGATCGCCGACTTCGCCGATGAATATATGGCCGGGCGCACCCCCATTCCCTGCGTCAAATGCAATATGGGGGTGAAGTTCACCGACCTGTTCCAGATTGCGCGCGACCTGGGGGCCGATTGCCTGGCCACGGGCCATTATGTTCGCCGGGTCGAGGGCGCGGCAGGAGCAGAGCTGCACCGCGCCGCCGACCCGGCGCGCGACCAGAGCTATTTCCTGTTTGCCACGACTCAGGCGCAGCTCGACTATCTGCGTTTTCCGCTGGGCGGGCTGCCCAAAGCCCAAGTGCGCGAGATTGCGTCGGAACTGGGCCTGTCGGTAGCGTTGAAGCCTGACAGCCAGGACATCTGCTTCGTCCCCGATGGCGATTATGCCAAGATCGTGCGCAAGCTGCGCCCGGATGCGGACGAGGGCGGCGAGATCGTCCATGTCGATGGCCGGGTGATGGGGCGGCACAGGGGGCTGATCCATTATACGGTCGGCCAGCGCAAGGGGCTGGAGATTGGCGGGCAGGCTGAGCCGCTCTACGTCGTGCGGCTGGACGCGGAGGCGCGGCGCGTGATCGTGGGGCCGAAGGCGGCGCTGGCGGTGTCGGGCGCGCTCTTGTCGGACATCAACTGGCTGGGCGGGGATTTTACGGGGCCGCTGACCGCCAAGGTGCGATCGATGGCCAGGCCCGTGCCCGCGCGGCTGGAGGGCGACCGGCTGATCTTCGACGCGCCGGAATATGGCGTCGCGCCGGGGCAGGCGGCAGTCCTTTACGCCGGCGACCGCGTGCTGGGCGGCGGCTGGATCGCCAGCACGCAAGGCGCGATGGCGGAGGCGGCGTAACCTTCCTCCGCCTCGTCATACCGGACTCGATCCGGCATCCCGTTGACCTTCTGGCGATACGGAAGAAGTGGGATCCCGGCTCAAGGCCGGGATGACGATAGTGAAGAGTTCTATCCGGCGAGGCCGTTCGGAAAAAACATGATCCCGATGCATAGAAAGATGCCGCCAATCATCCAAAAGGCCAGCAGCAGCGTGAGCATCCAAAAACGAAATGGCTGATCTTTTCTGCGGCCTGAAAAGGCGAAGCCCCAATAGGGCGCTTCCATTGTGCCTCTCCGAAAGCCGTCGATCAGCTGCCACGCTGTCATTGCTGAAACGGCTAATCCGATGATGGGTCCAATGATAGCCTCAGCCACTGGCTTTCTCCGCGCTCGAATTAACTGATGAAGATACTAGGTTCTATTAGCTCGCACATATCAGCAAGCCGTTCTGCCTGCTTCTCCAAACCTTGCCCTTTTGCGCCCCCGCGCCTAAGTGCCCCGCGTCATGACTCGTTCGCTCACCTTCGCCATTCCCAAGGGGCGCATCCTCGATGAGGCGCTGCCTTTGCTCGCCAAGGCCGGTATCGAGCCGGAGGCGGAGTTTCATGACAAGAAGAGCCGGGCGCTGCGCTTTGCCACCAACCGCGCGGACGTGTCGATTATCCGCGTGCGCGCCTTCGACGTGGCGACCTTCGTCGCCCATGGCGCGGCGCAGATCGGCATCGTGGGGTCCGATGTGGTGGAGGAATTCGGCTATTCCGAGCTGTATGCGCCGGTCGACCTCGATATCGGCCATTGTCGCCTGTCGGTCGCCGAGCCTGCGGGCCTGGCCGATGAAGATCCGGCGGCGATGAGCCATGTGCGCGTCGCGACCAAATATCCGCACCTCACCCGCCGCTATTTTGAGGCGCGCGGGCTTCAGGCCGAATGCGTCAAGCTGAATGGCGCGATGGAGCTGGCGCCTTCGCTCGGGCTGTCGCGGCGGATCGTCGATCTGGTTTCGTCGGGCGCGACGCTCAAGGCCAATGGCCTCGTCGAAACCGACATCATCATGCCGATTTCCGCGCGCTTGATCGTCAACCGCGCTGCCTACAAGATGCGGTCGGCCGATCTGGTGCCGCTGGTCGAAGCGTTCCGCGCCGCCGTGGGGGTGAAGGATGCCGCTTAGGCTTTCCACCACGGACTCGGATTTCCCGTCTGCGTTCACCGCTTTGGTCGATGCGCGGCGGGAAGCGGATGAGGATGTGTCGCGGGACGTGACCGCGATCCTCAAGGCGGTGCGGGCCGGGGGTGACGCGGCGCTGGCCGACTATACGCAGCGGTTCGACCGGCATGACCTGAATGTCAGCGGCTGGGCGGTAACGGCGACGGAAACGCGCGCGGCGCTCGATGGAATTTCCAGCGAATTGCGGGACGCGCTGGAACTCGCCGCCGCGCGCATCACGGCCTATCATGAAAAGCAGAAGCCGCAGGACAGCGACGGCGTGGACGCGGCCGGCGTGCGGCTGGGCGCCCGCTGGAGCGCGGTAGACGCTGCCGGCCTTTATGTGCCGGGCGGACGCGCCGCCTATCCCAGCTCGCTGCTGATGAACGTCATCCCGGCCAAGGTTGCGGGCGTCGCGCGCATCGCGATGGTGACGCCGACGCCGGGCGGGGAAATCAACCCGCTGGTGCTGGCCGCCGCGCAGATCGCGGGGATCGAGGAAATCTGGCGTGTCGGGGGCGCGCAGGCCGTGGCCGCGCTCGCCTATGGCACCGACCGGATCAGGCCGGTAGACGTCATCACCGGCCCTGGCAATGCGTGGGTGGCCGAAGCCAAACGCCAGCTCTATGGCGTGGTCGGTATCGACATGGTTGCGGGACCCTCGGAGATCGTCGTCGTCGCCGATGGCCGCAACGATCCCGAATGGACCGCCGCCGATCTGCTCAGCCAGTCGGAACATGATCCGACCAGCCAGTCGATCCTCTTCACTGACGATGCCGCCTTTGCCGATGCGGTCGCCGCAGCGGTCGAGCGCCAGCTTCCCGCGCTGTCCACCAGCGCGGTCGCGCGGACCAGCTGGAACGCCAATGGCGCAATCATCATCGTGCGCGATCTCGATGAAGCGATGCCGCTGGTGAACGCCCTTGCACCAGAGCATCTTGAACTGGCGGTGGAAGACCCCGAACCTTTGTTCGCGCAGGTGCGCCATGCCGGATCGGTGTTCCTGGGCCGGATGACGCCCGAAGCGGTGGGCGATTATGTCGCCGGGCCGAACCATGTGCTGCCGACCGGCCGCCGCGCGCGCTTCTCGTCGGGACTGTCAGTGCTCGACTTTATGAAGCGCACCAGTTTCCTCAGCCTCGACCGCAATGCGATCGGCGCGATCGGCCCTGCCGCCGTCGCACTGGCGCAGGCGGAGGGGCTGCCCGCCCATGCAGCATCAGTGGCGCTGCGCTTGTCCTGACAACCACCCCCGTTCGGTTCGAGCCTGTCGAGAACCGGAGGAACAGGGTTCTCGACAGGCTCGAACCGAACGGATTATCTAGGCGTATGAACGATCGCTCCAAATCCCGCTCCGCCGCGCGCCTCGCCGCGGTCCAGGCGCTCTACCAGCTGGAGATGGAGGGCACGCCGCTCGCCAGCCTGCTGCACGAATTTCACCAGCATCGGCTGGGCGCGACCATTGAGGACGTGACCTATGCGCAGGCGGAGGAAAGCTTCTTCGACGATATCGTGACCGGTGTGGACAAGCGCCGGGCGGAGATAGACGCGCTGGTCGCCGCGCGCCTGTCGAGCGGATGGTCGATGGACCGGCTGGACAAGCCGATGCGTCAAATCCTGCGCGCGGGCACTTATGAGCTGCTGGCGCGAAAGGATGTCGGCACCGGCACGGTCATCAGCGAATATGTCGATGTCGCCCACGCCTTTTACGACAAGCGCGAGGCCGGCTTCGTCAACGGCCTGCTCGATGGCGTGGCCAAGGATGTGCGCGGCTGATCCGGCGCGTCTGATCTGAGGATCGGGCTGCGCTAGGAGGAACAGCAGCGGAATATCAATTGCTCGCCCACGCGCCTTCGTCAGGAGCGGTGCCGGTGTAGCACCTGCGTTTTCCATATCCCACGGGCAGTTTCGAGACGCCGGACATGCCCGCTGGCCCAAGCTGTTCCTCGCTAGAGCGCCGGATCTCGGCTTCGCTCGAACGCAACATTTTTGGTACAATATGCGAGATAAGCGAGCGCCAGCGATGCGCGCTCGTTCATCTGAACGCGGCCGGCTCCTGAACTATCAGAACCCGGACATCCGGCGCGGGCGATCCTGCCGACAGCTCCAGCAAAAATGCCGACGATTGGCTGGGCGCGAGAGGATTGGCCGTGGAATGATAAGCCGGTCATATCCTTGAGAGGATCACCGTGCGTCGCCTTGTGCTCCATGCCCCGAAGGTCGTCATCGCGCTTCCAGCCCGAAAGCGTTCAACGACGAAGAGTGAGGATATCCGTGCAGATGAAATTTAGTCTGGTGCTTGCCGCACTTCTTGCAACTGGAGTCTGGACCGGGCCAGCCAATTCACAGAATTCTTCGTCTCAGGATAAGCAGGAACAATGGCAATCCGAAGCTAACGAACGCGATCGCCCTGCACATGCGCCCGGCAAGCCCGCCAGCATTCCCTTCAAGCTCCGCGACAACCTTGTCGCGATTGATGTAACGCTGAACGGTCGCCGTCAGTCCGCGGTACTTGACAGCGGTTCCGGTGCTCTCGTCGTCGATCAGCGAACGACAACAGCGCTGGGTCTTGCGGTCAAGGAACCTATAGGTGACGCGGCCGGTGCTGGTGCTCAGGCGCAGCAACTGCGTCCGGTCGAAATTGGGGTTCAAGGAGCTGCCGGGGCTCTCCGCGAACCTCGAGCAACTCTCGTCATCGGCGGGGTTCCCAATCGATCTCATCATCGGCGCGCCCGCTTTCAAGTACGGCGCGGTGCGGGTCGATTATAGGAAGCAGTTGATCTCTTTCGGCCCCAGCGGAAGCCTTGGCAAGTGCGCCGCGCCGATCCCGCTTACGATCGTGTCCGACATTCCCATGGTTGAAGCGGAAATCAGGACTATGCCGAACGCGGATCTGGTTAAGCTCAAGCTCGTGGTCGATCTGGGCACCCGGCATCAGGCCTTGATGATCGGCGGCCCCTTCGTGCGCAGCGAGGCAGGTAAAGCACTGATCGCTTCGGGCAAGGTCCAGCAAGTCGGCCATGGTACAGGCGGTCAGGTGCAGGGCAGCGTGGCAGCCGTTGCGGAATTGCGCCTTGGCGGAACCGTCTTTCCCGGCGTTGAAGCAGCGCTGTCATCCGGTGTGAAAGCGTTTGAAATCGGTCTGTTTGACGGGTCGCTCGGCGTGCCATTTTGGAAGGCTGGCACCATCACCTTCGACTATCCGGCCAAAACCCTTTGCATCGAGCGCTGACGATGTGCACGGTGACTGTGCTGGAGGCAGGAGGTGATCGGCGGCTTGGCTTCAAGAGATTTGCCTCTCGCCCGTCACCCGCCCGGAACGAAGTGACCGTCGCGGTCCGGGCGATATCGCTCGACAATGGCGAAATTCGTGAGGCGCTCGCAGCGCCGGCCGGGCAGCGCTTCTATGACACGCTCCTCCGCTTTCTCGATCACGTCGTCGATGAAGCTTTCCTCAAGCCCGTCCACCGCGCCATGTTGTTCGCCTCGCGCGATCCGGCGACGCTCATTGACCTGACCGGAAGCTACCAGCTACCGAACGAAAACGAAGTGGATCAGCTTTTATGATCGCTGAAGGCGAGAAATCCGACACGGAGTTTGAAGTCGATCCAAACGCCATGCGCGCTGCCCGATCGGCGAAGGAATTAGCACGCGACATGACCGATGAAGACTATGGGGTAGCCGTACCGGCGCGCCGGATACCGTTTCCCGCCTCCATCAGCGCCGAAGCGCGAGCCAAGCTCGAACAGCTGGTCGGCGCAGACGGTGTGCCCCTGAACTCGCTCCATACGATGCCGCTGCCGGGCGATCATCCCGGGTGGAAGGCGGTAAAAGCCGCAGCCGAGGGGCAATATGCCGCGGCGGTAAGAGGACTGGCCGGCACGCTCCGCTCGCAGGTGGCGACCATCCACACGAACGGTGCGACGATCCACGTCGCAACGCCGGAGACCATATCATACCCCGAATGCGCCTATATCGACTTTCACGGCGGCGCATTGGTGTTTGGTGGCGGAGATGCCTGCATCGCCCAGACGCGGATGCAGGCGGACCAGCATGGGGTTCTTTGCTACGGTGTCGATTACAGAACGCCGCCCGAAGACCCTTACCCCGCTGCGCTCGACGATGCGATGACAGCTTACCGCTATGTTTTGGAGCGCCACGCACCAAAGCGCATTCTCGTGAGCGGGCGATCGGCGGGTGGCAATCTCGCGGCTGCGATGCTCCTGCGAGCCAGGGAGGAGGCGCTCCCGATGCCGGCAGGCCTGATGCTGCTTTCCCCCCAAGCCGACCTCACCGAATCTGGCGACAGCTTCCAGGTCAACCAGCTCGTCGATGTGATCCTGCCCGGCTCGCTGATGCGAAACAATCAGCTTTATGCAGCCGACGCAGAGCTGTCGCACCCCTATCTGTCGCCCCTGTTCGGCGATCTCACCGGATTCCCACCAAGCTTCCTCCAATCGGGCACGCGCGACCTGTTCCTCTCCAACACGGTTCGAATGCATCGCGCGCTGCGCCAAGCCGGCGTGCCCGCTGATCTGCATGTGTTCGAAGCCATGCCGCATGGCGGCTTCATGGGGAACACGCCTGAGGACCGCGACCTTGCAGTGGAAGTCACGCGGTTTGCCCGCGCGTGCTGGGAGGGGGAATAGACGTTGCCGCTGTCCTCAAGGACTTCCCGCCGCAGGCTGCGCGGCGGGATTTGGCTCACGGGCCACGTCACAGTTGGAGGAAGGCAGGAGGCGGGCGAGGCCGATCACGATCTCAAGGCGACGCCCTTGCATAAGCGAGGCACCTACAGGATAGCCCGCCGACATATGGGCGGTCTTCTGGCCTCATGCTGTGCGGCAGCTCTCGCATGTGGATTAGCGACGACGATAAAGGTGCTGGTCTTCAACGACGCGGACCCTCTCCCTCACGACGTTCTCGGCGCAGCCCTCACGGTGCTTCTGAGCATGTTCTGGCTTACGGTCGCAGCGGCATTCTTTGTCATCCCTGCGGTGCTCGTCGGGTACCCCATCGCGCTTGTCCTCGTTCGGGGAGGCGCTAGCTTATCTTTGATGATCGTGAGCGGTGCGCTTCTCGCGCCAACGGTCGGTTCATTTGCAACTCTCGGTTGCGTTTCTCTGTTCATCGGATCGGTGCCGGCGTCATGGCTTGGGTCAATAGCATTCCTTGCGCCAGCGGCTTCAGCAGGAGGTGCAGCGATGGCTTTCGTCATCGCACGAAGAAATCGGCCTGCCACCTCGCTTGGCGACGCCGGGTCCACGCCATGCCGCTAAGATGCCAACGCGTTGACCGTCCAAATTAGCGGGCTCCGTTGAATTCTGCATCGAGTTCGAGTTGCTGTTCTAGCGGATGATTGAAATCATTCAGGAAAAGCGTCGCCAATATCGAGCGACCAACGCGGTCGAGGAGGAGAATGCGACCAAGGAGATCATCCAGGAGATCGCTCCGTATGCGCTCTGGCGTAGCGACTTTTTCGACGTCGCTTTTTTCCAGGGTGGCACCAGCCTGCGCATTCTGCACCGCCTGCCCAGGTTCTTCAAAGACCTCGGTTTCATGCTCAGCTCGCCTTGCATGATGGTCACGCCCATGGTGTCCTGGCCGATGACCCATTGCATGCCTATCATAGAATTACGCCGGGCCCAGGGCACACCGGCCAGCAACACAAACGCACCTAGCAATCTGACGCCGCACGAAAACACGTTGAACGGACCAGCAGCGGCACTTCTGGATCAGCTGCGCTTACCCGCCAGGACCATCCCAAAGCCTTTTTACCCATAGACCGGCACGTGGGGCCCGCGGGTTCCTGCACTGGAGGCTTTCGTACGCAAGCGCCCGAAACCCTTCCCAGGAATGGTCGTTCATATCCGCCGTCCTAAATGTCGGCTTCTGCCAAAACCTGCTAAGGGCATAGCCTCGATGCGCAGCGGGACGCCTATTCTGACTATATAAGGAGCCAATGCTGCGTGGAGTAGCAGGGATTGCCTAACTTCTATGACGCCGGGGGCAATTCGGGGCGGGCGGTACATGCCTGCCAGCCCCCCGACGGATTTAGGCTGCACAAACGCGGCGCGACGCAGCCTGTCACAGGCCGGAAAATCTAGAACGTATCGCCGGGAATACGTATCCAGCCTTCCATGAGGATACGGGCGCTCCGGCTCATAATGGCCTTGGTCACCGACCAATGGCCATCTTCCTGGCGCGCTTCTGCGCCGACCCGCAAAGTCCCGGAGGGATGCCCAAACCGCACCGCCTGACGCTCCCCGCCGCCTGCCGCCAGATTGACGAGCGTACCGGGAACCGCCGCCGCCGTGGCAATGGCGACGGATGCGGTGCCCATCATCGCATGGTGAAGCTTGCCCATGGACAGTGCGCGGACGAGCAGATCGATATCCTCGGCGGTGATCGTCTTGCCACTCGAGGACGTGTAGCTGGTGGCGGGCGCGACGAAGGCAATACACGGAGCGCGCAGGCTTTTCGCGGCATCTTCGGGCGCCTTGAACAGACCCATCTTGAGCCCGCCGGCGATGCGCAAGGCCTCGAACCGCCGCAGAGCGGCCTGATCGCCGTTGATCGCCTCTCGCAGCTCGGTGCCGGTATAGCCGATATCAGCCGCGTTGACGAAAATAGCGGGGATGCCGGCATTTATCAGGGTCGCCTTGATCTTGCCGCCTGGAACCACGGCTTCCGGCACATCGAGCTCGTCGATGAGGTTGCCGGTCGGGAACATGGAGCCGCCCTCGTCGCCGTCTTCAGCCGGGTCGAGAAATTCAAGGACGATTTCGGCGGCGGGAAAGGTCACGCCATCCAGTTCGAAATCGCCGGTTTCCTGAACCTCTAGGCCATTTGGGCCGTCGGTCACCGGGACATGCGTGATGATCGTCTTGCCAATATTGGCCTGCCAGATGCGAACCGTGACGATACCCTGTTCGGCCCGCGCCGGATCGACATAGCCGGCGTGGATGGCAAAGGCTCCCGCAGCGGTCGAAAGATTGCCGCAATTGCTCGACCAATCGACGAAGTCGGTATCGATCGCGATCTGGCCGTAGAGATAGTCGACATCATGACCGGGCTGCGTGCTGGGGGAGACAATGACGCATTTGCTGGTGCTCGAAGTTGCGCCGCCCATACCGTCGATATGCGCGGCATAAGGATCGGGGCTGCCGATCACCCGCTGGAACAGCTTGTCGCGTGCGATGCCGGGGACCCGCGTCGGTTCGGGCATGTCTTCGAGGCGGAAGAAGACACCCTTGCTCGTCCCACCCCGCATAAAAGTGGCGGGGATGCGGATTTGCAGCAGGCCAGACTTAATAGGCGACATCACGCAACGCCTTGTTCGGAAGCCAGGAAATCCTTGGCGAAGCGCTGGAGAACCCCGCCGGCCTCGTAGATCGAGACCTCCTCGGCGGTGTCGAGGCGGCACCTGACGGCTGTGCTGATTTTCTGGCCGTCGCGGCGGTGAATGTGAAGGTTGAGCGTCGCACCCGGTTGGCGGTCGCCCAGCACATCGAAAGTCTCGGTCCCATCCAGGCCCAGGGTCAGGCGCGTGGTGCCCGGTTCGAACTCGAGCGGCAGCACGCCCATGCCGATGAGGTTGGTCCGGTGGATGCGCTCGAACCCTTCCGCCACGATCGCCTCGACCCCCGCGAGGCGCACGCCCTTCGCCGCCCAGTCACGCGACGATCCTTGGCCATAATCGGCGCCGGCGATGATGATCAGCGGCTGCCGGCGGTCGAGATAGGTCTCGATCGCCTCCCACATGCGCATGACCTTGCCGTCGGGTTCGACGCGCGCGAGCGAACCTCTCTTCACCGCGCCGTCGACCACGGCCATCTCATTGATAAGCTGCGGATTGGCGAAGGTCGCGCGCATGGCGGTGAGATGGTCGCCGCGATGCGTGGCGTAGCTGTTATAATCCTCTTCCGGCACGCCCATTTTCGTGAGGTACTCGCCCGCTGCCGAGCTGGCGAGGATGGCGTTCGACGGGGAGAGGTGGTCGGTCGTGATGTTGTCCGGCAGGATAGCGAGTGGACGCATGCCCTTGAGGCTGCGCGGATTGGCGGCGAGCGCGCCCACGCCCTCGGTGTCCCAATAGGGCGGCCGACGAATGTAGGTCGATTGCGGTCGCCAGTCGTAAAGGGGATCGGCCTTGCCGGTGTCGCGGGCGGCGAACATCGGCTCGTAGATTTCCCGGAACTGCTCCGGCTTCACGGACGCTGCGACGATTGCGTCGATCTCTTCATCGCTCGGCCACAGGTCCTTGAGACGGATCTCCCTGCCATCCACGAGCCCCAACACGTCCTGCTCGATGTCAAAACGCACCGTGCCCGCGATCGCATAGGCGACCACCAGCGGCGGCGAGGCGAGGAAGGCCTGCTTCGCATAGGGGTGGATGCGGCCATCGAAATTGCGGTTCCCTGACAGCACGGCGGTGGCGTAGAGGTCGCGCTCGATAATCTCGTCCTGAATCGCTGGATCGAGCGCGCCGGACATGCCGTTGCAGGTCGTGCAGGCATAGGCGACGATGCCGAAGCCGAGCTTCTCCAGCTCGGGTAGCAGCTTCGAATCCTTCAGGTAAAGCCGCGCGACCTTCGAGCCGGGCGCGAAGCTGGTCTTCACCCAGGGCTTGCGGACGAGGCCCAGCGTGTTCGCTTTCTTGGCGAGCAGGCCGGCGGCGACGACGTTGCGCGGGTTGGAGGTGTTGGTGCAACTGGTGATCGCGGCGATGATGACCGCGCCATCGGGCAGCAGGCCCTGCTTTTCCTCAGCGACCGCCTTGTCGAGATTGACGGCGATCTCGCGCTCCGCGAGCGCAGAGGTCGGCAGGCGCTTATGCGGGTTGGACGGGCCGGCCATGTTGCGCACGACGCTCGACAGGTCGAACTCCAGAACGCGCTTATATTCGGCAGTCTTGAGCGCATCGGCCCAGAGCCCGGTGTGCTTCGCGTAGGTCTCGACCAGCGCGACCTGTTCCGGCTCACGCCCTGTGAGGCGCAGATAGTCGATCGTTTGGCTGTCGATATAGAACATGGCGGCGGTCGCGCCATATTCCGGGCACATGTTTGAGATGGTCGCGCGGTCGCCAATGGTGAGGCTGTCCGCACCCTCTCCGAAGAACTCGACCCAGGCGCCGACCACACGTGCCTTGCGCAGGAACTCAGTGATGCCGAGAACGATGTCGGTCGCGGTGATGCCGGGCTGGCGCTGGCCGGTCAGTTTTACGCCGACGATGTCGGGCAACCGCATCATCGAGGCGCGGCCGAGCATGACGGTCTCGGCCTCCAGCCCTCCGACGCCGATCGCGATAACGCCGAGCGCGTCGACGTGCGGCGTGTGGCTATCGGTGCCAACGCAGGTGTCCGGGAAGGCGACACCGTCGCGGACCTGTACGACGGGCGACATCTTTTCCAGATTGATCTGGTGCATGATCCCGTTGCCCGCCGGGATGACGTCCACATTCTCGAACGCCTTCTTGGTCCACTCGATGAAGTGAAAGCGATCTTCGTTGCGGCGATCCTCCACCGCGCGGTTCTTCTCGAACGCTTGCCGATCGAAGCCGCAAAATTCGACGGCCAGGCTATGGTCTACGATGAGCTGGGTTGGAACAACGGGGTTCACCTTGGCTGGATCGCCGCCTTCATCGGCTATGGCGTCGCGCAGGCCCGCGAGATCGACGAGTGCCGTTTGCCCCAGAATGTCATGACAAACGACGCGCGCAGGATACCAAGGGAAATCGAGCGTGCGCTTGCTTTCTGCAATTTGCCGCAGCGCTTCGGGCAACAGCGCCGTATCGCAGCGCCTGACGAGCTGCTCGGCAAGAACCCGCGACACATAGGGGAGCTTGTCGTAAGCACCAGGTCGGATGGCATCGATCGCTGCGCGCGCATCGAAATAGGTGAGGTCGGTGCCGGGAAGCGGCTGGCGAAAAGCATCATTCATCGGCGCAAATCTCTACAGAGCAATTTTTCAGAGTCGAAAATCCTTACCCGCACGCGCGAGGGAGCCGACACCTCTGAAAAGGCGAAGATTTGCGAAGGAAAAGCTGCAAATCGGCGAACTTTGCAAATTTCCCGGACGTTCTACGCTTGCGGGCGATAGGGCTTGGGTTTGCCGTGCTCGTCGACCGAAACCATTTCAAACTGGCCCTGTTGATTTCCACTGAGAAGTGACCCGGGTAGGGCGTAAATTTCCACTGAGAATTGACCCATGTTGAACTCGTCC
>NZ_JAJGNP010000016.1 GCF_020782245.1 Sphingobium soli | reverse complement strand
CAGGTAAAACATCATTATTTCAAAAAATCTTTCTGCGGTGGGAACCTTCCCAAGGCGTCGACGGCATCTTCACCGGTTGTGATGCGCGGCGATCAGCCGGCGGGCAGCATGACGACATCGCCCGGAGCATCACGCAAGCGCAGATAGAGCTTTCCGGCCGTTGGCAGGGGCGCCTTCAGGACGGCCCCGGTATAGCCATGCGCGACGGTCGCGGCGTCATCCAGCGTCGCGGTGGCGCCGACCGCCTCGATCAGAAACAGATCACGCCCGCTGATCGTGCAGCCCTCCGCCGCCGTGGCGCATGTGACGGCATCGACGCGGGGAAGGCGTGCCAGCGTCACAAGCGGTTGCCAGTCGCTTGCTTCTCCATTGTGGAGAAGGCGCATCTGAAGCGGTCCGAACAACGCCGGCCCGAAAGCTGAAGGATCGAGCCGAGCCACTAGGACATGCGGCCCTTCCATCTGCAATGCCTTGCCAGCCGTCAGGCGCACCATATCGCCGCCATCGGTTGTGGCGACTTCAATCACGTCGGCGGGCGATAGGCGCACGTCCCCGTCAACCGCGACCGAAAAGCTCATGTATCCATCGTCCGGCAGCAACGTGTCAGGGGGCAGGATCAATGCCTTCCCTTCATCGCCGGGCGGGCGGGCCACGATCGTCTTGCCCAGAAGGCGGATCTGGGGGCGCGGCGCGTCGACCTTCACGCTCAGGTCGACCTGGCGGCCGTCGCGCAACGACACCTCAGCGGTCATGGCGCGGCCTGGTTCCAGCGCCTGTCCCTCAATCGCCTTCAACATCAACCGGTCGGACTTGCCTTCGCGCGTCAATCCGTCGGGGCGCAGCAAAAGGTCACCAAGCGCAACGCTATCGACCTGGTCCAGCCGCTGACCGGCAAGCGTGGCGGTCCGATCACCGGCATGGATGGTCAAGCCGTCAAGGCGGCTGGGTTCGGCATAGCTGCGAAGGGCGAGAATCGAGGGCTCTGCAACGCCCAGATATTTGACCGCCAGTTCGAGAGGCCCTGCCCTGCGTTCGGTCAAAGGCAATGTGACCGTGATCGAGTCATTGTCCGTCACCTTCCAGCCGAGCGATTGAGCCTGCCCCCCGGGCGCGCGCAGGGTAACGCTCTCGACGCAAGCCGGCGCACCGCCGTTCAGGCGCACCGCATTGTCCCGCCCCACCACCAGCGAAGGCTTATCACCCTCGATCGACCATCCCTTTTCGTCGGGCAACTGAACGGTGAAGTCCGGCCCATCGAAGCGGTTGAAGCCCCATTTCCCGTGGAGATGTGCACGAACCGACCCCTGCAACGTCCGAAACTGTCCGCTATTGGCTGCAAGCACATAGCCACCACGATCGGCGCGTGGCGTCACGGGAACGTCGATCGTACCGCCCGATGCCGTCCTGAACGCCAGTTTCATGTCGCGGGCATAGGCCGTGGAATAGATCAACGGCGCCCCTTCCACCGGGAGTACGGCGTCTGGCCGCACCGCGCAGACCGGTCCTTGCGCGCCGCTGCGCAGTCGGGGCGGACTATCCGCCTCGATGGCCGGCATTGCGACGACCATAACCGATTTGGGCTTTTGAAAAGATGGCGCCGCGTTCAGCAGCAGGTGCATCGCGTCCCCTTGCCGCACGCTCAGGGTCGGAAGATAATCAAATTCAGGATTGCTGAACGCACCGAAAATGCGCGCGATATCGCGCGCGACGCCGATATAGGGGCTGTAATAGCCATAGCCCGCTTCCCGCGTGGCGCTCAGTTGCAGCGCCAGGTCAGTCGGCGCGCCGGTTAGCGTTTCGGCCATGGAACTGCTGTGGACATCGGTCAGCACCAGCGATTCGCGATTATCGAGCAAACAGGCCGCCTGCATCTCGATCACCTTCGACAGGCAATCCTCGTTCAATTTCATCGACAGGCTCCGCGCCAGGACGGGCGCCAGCGTGCGAAGATATTCCGGATGCGTGTTTTCCTGCGCCTGTATCGCCGCCATGAAACTGTCCAGCCGTGACCGATCGAGCGACGCCTGATTGAGGTCCTGAGTCGCACGCACGAATTCACCTGGCTTGCCGCGCACGGCGTCGCTCAGCGTCCCTTCCGCCCCGCCGGTATCGGGCACCAGGAAAAGGACCATCTGTCGCGCGCCCTTGGGAACGGTCAGTTCCAGTTCGCGGTCCTTTGCCTTTTTCTTCCAGGTTTCGGCAAACTGGACCCAGTCCTTGGGCGGTGGATTGGTCGCACCACGCAAAAAGGCCGCAACGAGAATGAAGCGCGCGCCCTGATCCTGGGGCAGGTCCGCCCGGATCGCCAGCCTGTCTCCTTCGGACAGACTGGGCACTTGCCCGATCGGCAAAGTCTGGTCGCCGCGCGTCACCATGATGCGCAGAGCCGGCCCGGACAATTCGAACGGCGCGGGGTCGGCCGCCGCTAGTGGCGTTGACGCGGCCATGGCCAACAAAGCCGCGACCCAGCCAGCGATCATCATCCTGTTGAAGGGCAAGCCTGTCTTCCTGTCATTTCGCTCGGACCAAAGTCGCCGGCCCATTTCCCATATCGGCGCGAACAAGCCAAGACAGGGCATAACGCAAAGGTCGTGGACCAGTTCATCACGAATAGAACTTTAAGGCAGCTATTTTGCCCTTCCCTGAACGACGGCCGCGGCATCGGAGATATATGCGAACATTGCGGGGCTTTGATCCTGGCATCGCGTCCGGCGCTTGTCCCTGGCGCGATGGCCCAGGACAAGCGCCGCTCCTGATAACGGGCGATGGGGGTCGCAGCCATCGCCTGGCCGTCGTCAGAAGACAGTGAAGCCGTCTCCGCTACAATGCGAAAAGACGGGGGGCGGGACGCGACGAAGGAATGGTTGCCTTGATCTTGTGGGAATGCCCGGCCGCCATCCCTGGCCACGCGTTTTTCCCGGCGCCGATCATAGCCTATATCCTCCAGCGCCCCTCGCCGGCCAATCTCAGTGGCCCGGCCATCATCCGGCTGAAGACATATTGTCAACGCCAGGCCCAGCCGTTGAAACGATGTGCAGCAAAATTGAGACAAATTGCCTCGATCACGCTAAACCCCCACAAAGAATGGTTAATCGCCAGGGAAGAATGGGGTTGTCGCCGATGGACAAACCGGAAACTTTGTCTGTACCTTCGTTCGGGATTTCCACTGATGCGATGACAGGACCCGAGGCGCTGGCGGCTTTCCGCCAATCAGTGCAGGATGTGTTCACGCTGACTTGCCTGGGCGATGAGCGGCAATATCGCCTCAACCTTTCTGCGTGGCATCTTGGCACCATCATGGTCGGACGGTTCCAGTCCTCCGCATTGGCCTTTGATCGAGACGCTGCTCTGGTCGCAACCAGCGGCCTCGATCACCTTCTGGTCCAACTCTATGTGGAGGGTGGTTTCGCTGGCGTTGCAGCCGACCATTCGGTCGTTGTGACCGCCGGTGACGTCGTCATCTTCGATCTGGCTCAAGGACTGAAAACACGGGCGACGGATTTCACGAACATCTCGGTGCTGATACCCCGCTCTTTCCTCGCGCACCATTGTGACGACGCGTCCCGGCTGCACGGACATGTGCTGCCTGCAAACGGGGCGATCGCGGCGATGCTCGGCAGCTATATGCGTGCGCTTGTCGACCGGTTGCCCACGCTGACCCCGGGGGATGCCCAGGTCGCGGCCCGATCGACCGTCGCGCTGGTAACAACGATGCTAGCCGATCAGGGCGGCGGTGGGTTTGCGCCTACGGCCCCCGCGCCCCTATCCCCGTTCCGCAAAGTGGCGCAGGAGATAGACCGGCGGCTTAGAGAGCCATCGCTTGACGCCGCGTCGCTCGCACAAAGCCTGGGCATGTCACGCGCAACCCTGTATCGAACCTTCCAGCCGGTCGGCGGGATCGCGGACTATGTCCGCCGTCGTCGTCTGGCGGTGGCGGCGATCATCCTGTCGAGCCCCGCCAATCAACGGCGCAAGATTGGTGAGATCGCCCGCGATTGCGGCTTTGCGAGCGAATCCGCGTTCAGTCGCGCCTTCAGAAGCGCCTTCGGCATCGCCCCCGGGCAAGCGCGTCAGCGCGGCGCGGATTTCTGGTCGCAACCGCACCTGCTGGCCCAGGACAACCGCAGTCTCGACTTCGCACGCTGGATGCGGATGCTCCATCCCTAATCCAGCAACGACAGCAGACCCGACAATCGGCAGTCCCCGCGCGCAAGTGGTTCAATCCCGGCGGAACACCGGCGGGCGCTTTTCGAAGAAGGCGGTGAAGGCTTCCACAGCTTCGGGCGAAGCCATAGCCTGCCGGAACAATGCGGCCTCCTGCTGCATCCTGCTGGCCAACAGCGCAGGATCGCCCTTCATCAGCCTGCGCGTCGCTGTGAGAGCCTGGGGCGGTTTGGCTACCAGCGCTGCGGCCTTGGTTCGGGCATGGTCGATCAGCGCCTCGCTGGGTATGATAGCCGTGATCAGACCCGCGCGGTCGGCAGCCTCGGCATCGAGCGGTTCGCCCAGCAGCAGCATTGCCGCTGCCTTGGCATGCCCTAGGATTGCGGGCGTGAGCAGGCTGGAGCCCGCTTCGGGGACCAGGCCCAGATTGACGAAAGGCAAAATGAAACGCGCGTCAGGCGCGGCGTAGATCAGGTCGCAATGCAAGAGCATGGTGGTGCCGACGCCGACCGCCAAACCCTGCACCGCCGCCACCAACGGCTTGTCGAAAGCGGCGATCGCCTGAATGAAATCAAAGGCTGCCGCCCCTCCTTCCGGACCGGCCCTGAAATCCGCCAGGTCATTTCCCGCGCAAAAGGCATCCCCCCGTCCCGCAATCAGCACCGCGCCAATCGCTTCGCGTGCCGATGCATCCGTCAGCGCGGCTATCATGGCGCGATACATGGCGCCTGTCAGAGCGTTTTTCTTGTCCGGGCGATCGAGATGGATCTCCACCACGCCCTCATTTTCCATGATCGCTACATTCTCGCTCACGCCCGGCCTCTCCCTTGTTGCGCTGCAAAGGGAAATTGTTGGCGCAGTCTGACGGGCGCGTCTATCCCCTGCGTTTCGATCAAATGGTGCCAGATGTGATGATGAACCGATTGCGCCAAGCGCTCGACCCGTTTCTGCTGATGCTGATTGCGACCGTCGCCCTAGCGTCCGTGCTGCCGGCGCGCGGCCAGGGCGCGCGCATTGCCGAGGGCATGGCGGATGCGGGCATCGTGCTGCTTTTTTTCCTCCACGGCGCGAAATTGTCGCGCGCCGCCATCTGGCAGGGCGCCCGCGCCTGGAAACTCCATGGCGCGACATTGGCGATGACCTTCCTCCTCTTTCCCATATTGGGATGGCTAATCAGCCGATTCGGCCCATTGCCGGAAAGCTTGGGCACCGGATTGCTGTTCCTGACCTTGCTGCCATCGACGGTTCAGTCCTCCATCGCCTTCACCGCGATCGCCCGCGGCAATGTCGCCGCCTCCGTGGTCAGCGCCTCCTTCTCCAATCTGTTGGGCATAGTGGTGACACCGCTGCTGGTCGCGCTGTTGATACAGCGGGGCGGAGGCGGAAGCCTCATTTCCCTCTCCGCCGTGGAGGGGATCGTGCTGCAATTGCTGCTGCCCTTCGTCCTTGGCCATATGCTGCGCCCCTGGATCGGCGGCTTCATCGATCGGCACCGGGCGAAGATCGGCCGCGTGGATAGGGGATCGATCCTGCTGGTGGTCTATGCCGCTTTTTCCGCCGCTGTCGTGGAAGGATTGTGGCGGGCCGTGTCGCAGGATGAGATGCTGACGCTGGTCGCCGTTTCGGCCGGTCTGCTGATCATCATATTGCTGACCAGCTGGGGTCTGGGGCGGCTGATGGGGTTGTCCCGCGAGGATGCGATCGTGCTGCAATTTTGCGGGTCCAAGAAGAGCCTGGCCTCGGGCGTGCCCATCGCCGGCGTGTTGTTTCCGGCGGCGATGGCGGGGCCGATCCTGTTGCCGGTCATGGTCTTTCACCAGATACAGCTGATGGCCTGCGCCTGGCTCGCGCGACGCTATGGTGCGCAGGCTGCCATCGAGGGAGACGCTGCGATGGTGAAAGGATGACAATGCAGAAACCGATCCTGACCGACATAGAGATGGCGCGCTTTCTGGCGCAGATCGATCTCTTGGCCGACGCCGTGATCGCGTCTGGCTGGCGACCCGACTGGATCGTGGGCATCGGCCGCGGCGGGCTGGCGCCGGCAACCTGGCTTAGTCATGCTTTGGGACGACCGATGCTATCGGTCGATCTTTCCGCGCAGGTCCCGGCCTTTGCCGAAACGCTGCTGGGCGAATTGCGATTGCGGGTGAAGGCCGGCGAACGGCTGCTGGTGGTGGACGACATCAATGACAGCGGGCGCACGATCCAGCGCCTGCGCAGCGCGCTCGGCGAAGCCGACGCGGCGCTGCTGCGCGTGGCGGTGTTGATCGATAACAGCCGATCGGCGGCGCAGGTGGACTATCGCGCGGAAACGATCGACCGGGCAGTAACCAAGGACTGGTTCGTATTTCCCTGGGAAAAGGCAGCAAGTCGGGCCAGCATCCTTGCAGATTGGGGCGAGCAGCCGGATCGTACCGCCTGATCACGCCGACGGCGAACGCGACAGCTTCATCGACTTTGCACATGCAGTTGTTATACGATTGTAAAGTGAGCAGCGTGATGGAGTGAGGGGCATGGGCAAGCGCTATGATGCCGTGATCATCGGGGGCGGACATAATGGCTTGGTCTGCGCCTTTTATCTGGCACGCGCAGGCTACAGGGTCCGGATCCTCGAACGCCGCGCGATAGTCGGCGGCGCGGCCGTCACCGAAGAATTTCATCCCGGCTTCCGCAATTCGACGGCGAGTTACACGGTAAGCCTTCTCCACCCCAGGATCATTCGCGACATGCGGCTGATCGACCAGGGCTACAAAGTCATCGAGCGGCCGGTGAGCAATTTCCTGCCTTTGCCGGACGACCAATATCTCATTCTGGGCGGCGGCATCGCGCGGACGCAAGCCGAATTCGCCAAATTCAGTCCGCGCGACGCCGACGCCTTGCCTGCTTATTATGCGTCGCTGGAAACGGTGGCGAATGTCATCCGCGACCTGGTGCTGACATGCCCGCCCAATGTCGGCGACGGCATGACAATGATGCTCGATGCGTTAAGGCAGGGTCGACATGTCGCAGCGCTCACCATCGAACAGCAGCGCGATGTGCTGGACCTGTTCACCAAATCAGCGCGCGGCTTCCTGGATAGCTGGTTTGAGTCCGACCCGGTCAAGGCCGCCTTCGGCTTTGACGCGGTGGTCGGCAACTATGCGTCGCCCGACACCCCCGGCAGCGCCTATGTCCTGCTGCACCATGTTTTCGGTGAAGTGAACGGGAAGAAAGGCGCCTGGGGGCATGTCGTCGGCGGCATGGGATCCATCACTCAGGCGATGGCGCGGGTTGTCCAGGCGATGGGGGTCGAGGTCAGTCTGGAAGCGCCCGTCGCGCGCGTGCTGGTCGATGGCGACAAGGCTGTAGGCGTGCGTCTGGAGGGCGGCGAGGAGGTCATGGCCAAAAGGGTCATCGCCAATGTCGGGCCAAGGCTGCTCTATGAGCGGATGATGGAACCCGACGACCTTCCAGCGGACTTCGTCAAGCGTATCAAAGGTTTCCGAACCGGGTCGGGCACGTTTCGCATGAATGTTGCCCTGTCCGCCCTGCCCGATTTCCGCTGCCTGCCGGGGGAAGGGGCGCGTCATCAGTCCGGCATCATCATCGCCCCCAGCCTGGATTATATGGATCGCGCCTTCATGGACGCAAAGCGTGACGGCTGGTCGCGCGCGCCCATTGTCGAAATGCTGATCCCCTCCACCGTCGATGACAGCCTGGCGCCGGCCGGATGCCATGTCGCCAGCCTGTTCTGTCAGCAATTCGCGCCGCATCTGCCCGACGGACGGAGTTGGGACGATGCCCGGGAAGAGGCGGCCGACACCATCATCGCGACGGTCGATGCCCAGGCGCCGGGCTTTGCCCGCAGCGTTATCGCTCGTCAGATCCACTCGCCGCTCGACCTTGAGCGCACATTCGGGCTGATCGACGGCGACATCATGCATGGCGCCTTGACGCTGGATCAGATGTGGGCGGCGCGGCCGGTGCTAGGCCATGGCGCCTACCGCGGGCCACTGCGCGGCCTGTATATGTGCGGCGCCGGAGCGCATCCCGGCGGCGGCGTCACCGGCGCGCCGGGCCACAATGCAGCGCGCGCGGTGTTGCGGGACGGCGCGATCCTTGGACGGTGGCGCGGCTGACGCCCCGCTCCATTATCAATGCGCGGCGGACGTGTCGACCTTGCCGACAGGCTTGGGCGCCATCCACACAATCGCGGCGGCGACGAAGAGGATGATCGCGGAGATGAAGAAGACATGGTCGATGGCGATCACCGTCGCCTCCTGCTCGACGATATTGGCTATCACCTGCCGGATCTGGTCGGGCGACAGGCCCAATGACGAGAGGAGCGACTGAGTCTGGTCAGGCTGAAGCACGCGCGTCATTTCGGCGCGAGACACGCGCTGGGAATCACCCCATTCGGTCAGCACCAGAGATGTCGCGATCGCTGTCGCCATCGTACGTACGAAATTCTGGAGGCCGGCGGCCGACGCGGTTTCGCTGGGCAGCACCGATCCCAGACTGAGCGTCGTTAGCGGAATGAAGAAGAAGGGCAAGGCGAAGCCCTGAATGAACTGCGGCAGGGCCATGCCATAAAAATCGATGCCGCTGGTCCAATGGGCACGCCACAACGACATGATCCCGATCCAGGCGACGGCGCAGGAAATCAGCAGGCGCGGGTCCGTCTTGGCCATCATCCGCGCGGCGATCGGCGCGGTGAACAACGCCGCCATGGCGGTGAGCGCGGTCACGATACCCGCCCAGGTCGCGGTATAGCCCATCGACATCTGAAGCCATTGCGGAATGACGACGATGCTGGCGAAATAGGACCCGAAGCACAGCGACAGGGTGAAAAGCGCAGAGCTGAAGCCAACATGGCGGAACACACGCAGGTCCACGACCGGATGCTCCTCAGTCAGCTCCCAGATGACGAAGACGCAGAAGCCGAGCGCAGCCATGATCGCCAGCGCGATGATCGTGGGATCCGCGAACCAGTCATGATCGCGGCCGATGTCCAGCATGATCTGAAGACAGCCGATCCAGAAGACGAGCAATGCCAGTCCGACCTTGTCAATGCGCACCCGGGCCGTTTCGGTCTCGACAGGCCGCAGCAAAGCCTGAGCGGCAAAGACACACAGCACGGCGATCGGCAGGTTGATGAAGAAAATCCAGTGCCAGCTCCAATTGTCGCTGATATATCCCCCGACGATCGGTCCCAGCGCCGGCCCCATCAATGTCGTCATCGCCCACATGCCCATCGCGCGATTGCGCGTTTCGGGCGGAAAGATGCGCATCAGCAGCGTCTGCGACATCGGCATGATCGGACCGCCGCAAATACCCTGGCCGATCCGGCAGGCGACGAGCATGCCAAGCGTCGTCGACAGGCCACACAGAACGGAAAAAAGACCGAAGCCGGCCATCGCAAGGGTGAAGACCCGCACCACCCCGAAACGTTGCGCGAGCCAGCCGGTCAACGGTACGCAGATCGCCTCCGCCACGGCGTAGGAGGTGATAATCCACGTTCCCTGATCGGGAGAAATGCCAAGATTGCCGGCAATGTGCGGAACCGACACGTTGGCGATGGTCAGATCGAGCACGACCATCAAATTGCTCAATGCCAGAACCAGTCCCGCCAGCGTCCGGGTGCGCGGCGAAAGCCGCGAGAAGATATCGTCTTCGCTCGCCATGCCGCGCGCTCCCTTCAGTCGGCCAGGTCGATCTCGACTTCCATCGAGAGGCCGACGCGCAGCGGGTGCGCAGCCAGTTCCTTGGGATCAAGCGCGATCCTCAACGGCAGGCGCTGCACCACCTTGATCCAGTTGCCGGTCGCGTTCTGCGCAGGGATCAGCGCCATGGAAGAGCCGGTGCCACCGGAAAAACCCACAATCTTGCCATGATAGACGACGTCACCACCATAAAGGTCGGACGTCACCTTGGCGGGCATGCCAATGCGGACGCCGCGCAACTGCTTTTCCTTGAAATTGGCATCGACATAGACCTGCGAAATCGGGACGATGGACATGATCGGGCTGCCCTGCGCAACGCGCTGGCCGACCTGCACCTGCCGCTTGGTGACGACACCATCGATCGGCGCGCGAATGGTCGTGCGTTCCAGATCGAGCTTAGCCGATTCGAGCCGCGCCTTCGCGGCCAGGACCGCCGGGTCGGTGTCTTCGGTCGACCCGCGCACCAGCGCCTGGTTGGCTTCCAATTGGCCAGTCGCCGCACCGCGCGTCGCCTCAGCCGTCTTGACGCCCGCTTGCGCCAGCCTGAGCGCCGCCCGCGCACTGGCATAAGCGGTCTGCGCGGCGGTCACTTCGTCACCCGACACGGCGCCATCGGCAACCAGCGCTTCGCGGCGCTGCAAGTCGACGCGCGCCTTTTCAAGATCGGCCTGCGCGGTGGTAAGCTGGGCACGCGCCTGAACGATATCGGCGCTGCGGGCCTGAACCTGCGCGGCAAGCGAATCGCTGGTCGCATCGGTCTGGCGGAAACGACGGCGCGCTTCAGCCAAGTCGGCTTCTGCCTGCGCGACGGCGATCTGGGCGTTGGTCGGATCAAGCTTGACGAGAATATCGCCCTTCTTGACCGACTGCGTGTCGCTGACCAGCACGTCGATCGCCTGCGCGCCGATCAGCGGCGTCACCTGCGCCATTTCCGCATTCACATAGGCATTGTCGGTGCTAACATGATTGCGGCCGAACAAAAGATACCAGGCGCCCCACAGCAGGGCGACCACCAGCACCAACAAACCCAGCCGGATCAGCCATTTGCGCCGGGTGCTGTTGCGCCGGGCCTGCTGCGCGTCCTGTTCGGAGGCCTGCGGCTCGCTCGTCCGCGCGATATTTTCAGGTTCGGCGTCAGCCATGGATGTCGTCCTTGGGCAAAGCAGCGCTGGCGGTAAATCCGCCGCCCAGCGCTCGGATGAGAGCGATGTCGAGCGAGAAGGCGCTCGCATCCAGATCAGAGACGGTGCGTTGGGCAGCGAGCAGCTGATCCTCGACATTCAACACATCGAGATAGGGCGAAAGCCCCCCCTTGTAGCGTTTCTGCGCTACGTCATAGGCGTCGCGCGAGGCGGCAAGCGCCGCACGGGCGTCCGCCAGACGCTGTTCGAGCGCACGACGGCTGGTGACGGCGTCCGCAACCTCCTGATAGGCGGTTAACACCGTCTTATCATAGGTCGCCACCGCCTGATCATAGACGGCGCGGGCGCTCCGATACTGCCCGCGCAGCGCGCCGCCATGGAACAGCGGCAGACTGATCGCGGGTCCGGCATTGCCGAAGATCGAATCCTTTTTGAACAAGGTGTCCAGGAAAGGCGACGCGCCGCCTTGTGCGCCGTTGCCGGTAAAGACGGTGTTATAGCCAAGCGACTGCACGCCGATCAGCGCACCCAGCCGCACGGCGGGGAAGAAATCGGCGCGCGCGACCTTGATTCGCTTGGCCGCAGCTTCCGTGCGGGCCAGCGCAGCGGCGATATCGGGCCTGCGCGCGACTAGATTGGTCGTAACATCGGCCGGCAGACCGAGCGGCGAGAGTTGACCTTTGGCGGGCCGCGTGATCAACAGACCGCGATCCGGCCCGGCACCGATCAAGGCCGCAATCTGATGCTGGCGCAGGGCGATCGCCACCTTGGCGCCGGCAAGCTGCGCCTTGGCGGCGGACACGGTCGCGTCGGCCTGGCGCACGCTGCCACGCGTTTCCAGGCCATTCGCGCGCCGTTCCGCAGCGAGTTTCTGGCTGGCCATCCGGATGTCGAGCGTGCGCTGCTGCACCTCTGCCTCATCATAGAGCCGCGCGAGATCGGCATAGGCGTTGGCGATCCCGGTGGTGAGCGCGAGCTGCGCCTGTCGCGCGTCAATTTCAGCGGCCCGCGCTTCGGACGTCGCGGCCGCCAGCGCCGCCTTGTTCTTGCCCCACAGGTCAAGGTCCAGCCCCAAGTCCAACGCCACGCGACCTGTGCCCAACCATCCCTGCGGCACGAATTCCTTTGGCAGGCCCATATTATAGCTCTGCTTCGTGGTATTGGCGCTGGCTTCCAGATCGGCCGACGGCAGCGTCGCGGCCCCCGCCTGTTGCGCGACCGCCTGTGCCTGACGGAATCGAGCGGCTGCGATCGCCATGTCCGGCGCGTTCTTCAGGCCTTCTTTGATCAGTGCAGTCAGTTGCGGATCGCCATAGGCCACCCACCAGTCATCGGCCGGCCAGACGGCTTCAGGCGCGGTCAGGCTTTGTCGGGCATCGACGCTCTGGGCCGAGCGAATTGCGGGTTCCGGCCCGAGGTCGGGAATCGCCGCGCAGCCCGACAGCAGCAGTGCCGCGGCAGAACCCATAATGAGGCGAGTGGATAACATCATGCGACTCATCGCCATTACAAACCGTACCAGATAGTATGAAAATTGCCCTTGCGCTCCTTGCAGTGGCTTGTCAACAAGGTTATCGTACTATATGGTACGCTTTTATGACGGTGCTGAACGAGCCTTCATCCTGTAGCCGACGGGAGGCACGGAAACGCGACCGACAGGAGATGATCCTGGAGGTCGCGCAACGCTATTTCCTCGATCATGGCTATGCCGGCACCACCATGTCGGGGATCGCTGCCGCGCTCGGCGGATCGAAAGGCACGCTCTGGAGTCATTTCCCGTCAAAAGACGCTCTGTTTGCTGCCGTGCTTGATCGTGTGGCCCGGGCCTACCGCGCGCGCCTCTCCCAAATTCTCGACCCCGACGCCGGGCTGGAGGAAGTCCTGTTGGGCGCCTGCATCAGCCTTGTGGGGAAGGTGACGTCTCCTGAAGCCATTGCGTTGCAACGCCTTGTCATTTCCGAAGGCGGGCGGTTTCCCGAACTCAGTCGCATCTTCTTTGAACTGGCGCCGCGTAATACCCGGGCGCTGCTGGCCGAATTTCTGGAAGGAGCCATGCGACGCGGCGCGCTGCGGGCGGCGGATCCACTCGAGGCCGCCCGCGCGCTCACGGCGCTGTGCATGGCCGGACTTCATCATCAGCTTTTGATGGGCCAGATCAGTCACGTCGAACCGGAGAATATCGAACGGGATGCCGCATTCGCGGTGGATCTGTTCCTGCGCGGTTACGCGCCCGCGCCGGGATCGAGCATGTAGTCGCGCCCCTTGACCGTGCGCAGCATCGACCATTGATGGCCCCGGTCCAGCTTGGCGCGCAGGCGCGACATATGTACCTCCACGCTGTTGGTTCCCGGGTCAAAGTCCAGTCGCCAGATCGACCGAAGCAGGTCTTCACGACTATGCGGCTGCCCCGCATGACGCGCAAGGTGCAGCAACAAGGCATATTCGCGGGCAAGCAGCGGTATGGCGCGCCCGCTCCTCTCCACCCGGCGCTCCAACAGGTCAATCACCAGGTCTCCCCGAACCAGCCTTGGGTTCTGCCCCTGGGCCAAACGAATGATCCGTGCGGCAGCTTCCGCTTCGTGCATCCACGGGCCGACCACGTCCTGCGCGCCACTGTCCAAGGCATGAGCGCGGGCAAGCGGATCATCCGTTCGCTGCCAAAGGATCATCGCGTCACCCGCGCGGACATGGGGTTCGCCCGGCGCGTGCCGCATCGCCAAATCCATGCCCCGCGCACTTAATGCGCGGGCGACCGGTCCGAAATCGGTTCCCACACCATGACATTCCACGCGCCCGCCCACATTCGCCCTGTCGTCTAGTGTCCGGCCCCATCCGACAGCCCCGGCGGAACAAAAACAAACCGTTTCCTATCCATTTCGGAGTGTGCCAAGACATGCATAGGCCTGCGCGCGCACCAGCGGACTATCGCTGGCAGCGCCGGCTTCCAGGTGCTCCCGGCGGGCGT
Source organism: Sphingobium soli (assembly GCF_020782245.1). GTDB lineage: Bacteria > Pseudomonadota > Alphaproteobacteria > Sphingomonadales > Sphingomonadaceae > Sphingobium > Sphingobium soli. The sequence goes on along the minus strand of NZ_JAJGNP010000016.1, from coordinate 70,376 downwards.
CCCCTTGCAAAGCGTCGCCCAAGGCGCTCCACGCGGTCAGGCGCATCGCGTCGTGCGGATGACGGCGGGCAAACGCCGCCGCCAGATCCATGGCGTTTTCGTCGCCGCATCCGATCGCCAGTTCGAGCAGCAATTGCGCACTGGCCACGGTCATGGATTGCGCGATCACGCCGCGCGCCGTGTCAAAACGATATTGGCGCCGCCATCCCTGACCTGGCGGGCTGGCCAGAATGTTGAGCGATATCGACATGCGCTCTGGCGGAAGCTGGGTATGGATATCGCGGTGGGCGCGATAGAGCTGCATTCGCCCTTCATGAAGCCAGCTACGCCCGACGCTGCGCAGCCTGACGGCTTCACCTTCAAAACCCACGACCTCGGCCCGGTCATAGTCGTGATAGTCCGATCCATAGCCCGGCCCCAGATAGCCGACGGTGAGAAAATCGAAGCCGTGGTCATGCGGCACATGATAGAGAAAGGGCGCTGTGCCGCTAGCGCGCACGACATGATCGGACATTGCCGGCCAGAACGCCGCCCGCAGCACATATTTGCCCATTGGCTGCCGCAATAGCATGACCTGCGCGGAATAGGGGTTATGGCGACGCTGGGTCGCGCATCTGGTCTTGAGTTCGGCGATAGCGGCGTCAGCCAGAAAATGGCGGTTACGCGCCAGGGCTGCGAGCATCGGCGCCGCGGCTGCCAGTCCATCCTCGCAGGATGGGTCGAAGGCCGGGCTTTCGCACCAGTCGACCAATGCGTCGAGATCGAGGATCGGGCCGTCGTCCTGCGTTTCGATCACGCGCGGCATGCAACCTGTTCCAGCCTTGCCAGCGTCTGCCGTGCCAGCGCCTGCACATTTACATCGGGGTCGACCTGCGCCATGCGCGTCAGAGGATCAAGCGCCTGCGCCGTGTCGAGTGCGAGATATTCCCGCATCGGCGCCCCTCGCTGCCCCGGCAGCGGCGCGTCGAGCGCGGCGGCGAACAGTGGCGCAGCATCGTGCCGATGCTGTATCCGCAGGAGCGAAAGCAGCATCAGCGTTCGCGCATGGCCTTCGTCCACCTGCGCCAATGTGCTCGTCCTTCCGGTGCCCAGATCGACACCGCGCGACAGAACGGGGCCAAGCGGCGCGACCTGCGCGCGCAACATCATGAGCAGCCCGCCGCCGTGCGCAAGGCGCAACGCCTGATGCCGTTCGTCCACATCCACCATGGTGCCGGGCTGACAATCGATCGACCGGGCACGTACAGCGCGGTCTCCCTCAAGCCTAAATATCTCGCCGTGCAGCGGCCGATTGAGCGGACGGCACAGCGCATGGCGACCGGAAAAATGCAGCCGGTCAGCAGGCGGTCCGGCAAGATCGAGGATGGTGGCGGTAAGCCAGATGCGTTCCGTCCGCACGAACACCAGATGACGCACCCCTCCATTCCGGCTGGCGCGGACGGGCGGGAGGTACAGGGGGTCAAGGCGCATCTGTCCGGTCTGCTCCGTCAGCCACGCGCTAAACCACGCAATATCACGCAGAAATGGCCGGATCAGCGCCACCGCTTCGCCAAGCGGCGCAGTGGCCGCCGCCTGCGCCGCTGCAGTGAGCGGCGCCGGCGTCATGGCTGGTCGATAATCGCGATCACGACATCCATCAGGCTGATGTCCAGTGCGCCGCCATCTGACAATTCAAACGGGCTGATCAGGTCAGACAGATCGGGAATATCCTCGATCGCCAGCGGGGGGACGATATTGGTCATGGTAGCCTCCTCTTCAGATAAGCCAAGAAGGGGCTAGGGCCAGCGGCCAGGGCAAACCAATTAAATGAAATTAATAATGGACCGATCCATTAAGCATTTTTTTGTCCGTTTCCCGTTAAACTCGGGGCCAACGCCAGGAGCCCAAGGCATGTCCTATATATATCGCGGCGCGAAGGTTTCGCTTGACGAAGAACAGCCCCAGCCTGTCAGCCCGCGTCGCCTGCGCCTCTTACTGGTCGATGAAAATCCCACGGCGCGCGCGGTCATCGGACGCCGCCTGTCGCATCGTCATTATGACGTCACGGTCGTCGAGGACGGGTTTGCGGCGCAGAAGACGCTGATCATTCAACCGTCGGACATCATCCTTATCGACATGGATTTGCAGTTACTGCCAGCGATCGGGACGATGGAAAAAATCCGCGCGGCGCATCCGACACCCCCAAGATGATCGCGGCGCTGGATGCGGGGGCTGACGATCACATCGTCAAACCCTTTGATTTCGAAATGCTCGACGCACGGCTGCGGCGCGTTCATGCGCGGGCCGAGCGCGTCAACTTGCTGTCGCGGCAATATGCCGAGCTGGACGCCCGCATCGCCCGGCGGGCAATGGAATTGGGTGAAACGCGCGAGACGTTGCGGCAATTGGAGCTGGATCGTGCGCGTCTGATGGCGTCAGTGGACCATTTGCAGGCGGAAGTCGCACGCCTTAGCGCGCGCTGAAATCAGTTCCGCAAGACAAGCAAGAGCGATAGACCCGGTTCCAGTGCCTCTGGCGGGCACGTGACAAGGATATGAACGGCATCGGCCCGCGCGCGATGGAGGATCGTGTCTGGAACATCGGCATGGTGATAGATACGGTCCGCCTCACCCAACAGCCGCGCGGCGCGTAACGTCAGATCCTCTGGATCGTTCGAAGACAGGTGAACCACTTCCAGCCGAGACGTTTGCGCCACATCCGGTCCACAAAGCCAGCCGGCCAGCCCGGCTGCGGCCCGCTCGTTCAATGGGTCGATTGCCCCGCCCGGGGACAGCCCCGCGTCGATCGCGCGCCGCCGTTCGCCTGCATCCGGCCAGCGCGCGCGGATGGCGGGGCGCGCATTGAACAGGGCCTGCGCCAGCGCCCCTATCCTTGCGGGCAGCAATGCCTCCAGCCGTTGGCGCAAGGCCTTGGCCAGACCCGCCGATGCGCCGCCCGTGCCGATGGCGATCAGCACCGGATCACGATCGACAATCGCGGGTAGCGTGAAATCGCACAGGTCCGGATTGTCGGTCGCGTTAACCAGAATGCCGCGTACGCGCAGCCGCTCGGCCGTCGCTTCATCACCATCCGAAACAATGGCGATGCGCGCGCCCTGATCGTTTTCATCCACGATCCGCGCGCCGGCGCGCTCGAGCAGCCGCCGCTTCGCCTCCGCCGCCTCGCCATCCCCTGTCAGGATGACCGGGCGCCCCGCCAGCCGAAGGAAGACCGGCAGGCTGTGCATCAGTCCGCCAACCAGTCGGGAATGATATCACCGTCGATCAGCGCGCGGAGCGGCGGCCGTTCGCGCACCACTGCCCATTGAGCGCCCGACACCAGGACTTCGGGCGTCAGTGGTCGGCTGTTATAGGTGCCCGCCATGGTCGCGCCATAGGCCCCGGCGGTCATGAAGGCGACCAATTCCCCCGCCTGCACCACATCCATGTCGCGATGCATGGCAAAGGTGTCGCCCGTTTCGCACACCGGTCCGACGACATTGGCGGTCGCGCGGTCGCCCGATGGCTTCACCGCCCGAATGTCATGCCAGGCATCATAAAGGCTGGGCCGCATCAGGTCGTTCATCGCCGCGTCAACGATGACGAAAGGCGCCTGCGCGCCCTGCTTCACCCGAATGACGCGCGACAGCAGCACGCCCGCATTGCCCACGATCACGCGGCCAGGCTCGAACATCAGCCGGACGGGCCAGCTCTGCGTCACCCGGCACACCATCGCGCCATAGTCGGCCGGACTGGGCGGCAGCGGCTGCGCGGGATCATAGGGAACGCCAAGGCCACCGCCCAGGTCCGCCGTGCGGATGTCATGGCCGGCCGCGCGCAGCGCGTCAATCAGCGCGCCGACCTTCACGAACGCCGCCTCCAACGGGGCGAGGTCGGTCAGCTGGCTGCCGATATGAACCGCGACGCCCTGAACATCGAGGCCAGGCAGATCACGGGCGGCAGCGTAGCTGCCCAATGCGCGGTCATAGGGGATGCCAAACTTGTTTTCCGACTTGCCGGTCGAAATCTTGGCGTGGGTGCCTGCGTCCACATCCGGATTGATGCGAAAGGCGACCGGAGCGCGCTTGCCCATCGCGGCCGCGACCTGCGAGAGCATCTCGGCTTCCGGTTCGCTTTCCAGGTTGAACTGGTAAATGCCATGGTCCAGCGCGATCCGCATTTCCTCGGCCGTCTTGCCGACGCCCGAAAAGACGATGCGGCTGGCCGGTATGCCCGCTGCCACTGCGCGCAGCAATTCGCCGGCCGACACGACGTCAGCGCCCAGCCCCAGCCTAGCGAGCGTCGCCAGCACTGCGGCATTGGGGTTCGCCTTGACGGCGAACGCGATCAGCGGATCACTGAGCTGCGCCAGGCCTTCGCGGAACACCCCGACATGCCGTTCCAGCGTCGCGGTCGAATAGACATAGACCGGGGTGCCGACCGCCTGCGCAATGGCCTCCATCGGCACCTGCTCCACTTGCATGGCGCCGTCGACATAAGAGAAATGATCCAAGCTCTTGTCCTATGGTCTAGTTGGGCCGCGCTTCGGGCGGCAGGTCGAATTCATCGTCAGTGCGCTCGCGCGACTGGGTCAGCAGTTCGACATTGCGCTCCGGACGCGCCTGAATCGACGGCGTCAGCAATAGCGTGCTGGTAGGTGCGGTCGCCGCACCGACGGGCACCGCAGGCAGCTTCTGCCCCTCGACGGGTTTCAGAGGCTGGCGGCCGCCGCAGCCGGCAAGCGTCAGGGCAGCGAGGCCAAGCCCAGCGAGGATGCGCAGTGTCTTCATCCCAGTTCCTCCTTCGCCTGCGCGATGCGGGCGCGCACTTGGTCGGGTGCTGTGCCGCCATGGCTTTTGCGGCTGGCGACCGACGCATCGACCGTCAGCACTGCATAGACGCGATCGTCAAGGCGATCGTCGATCGCCTTCAACCTGTCTAGCGGCAACTGGTCGAGCGGGACGCCCGCCTCTTCTGCCGCCGCCACGGCGCGGCCGGTGATGTGATGCGCCTCGCGGAAGGGGATGCCGCCTTCCCGCACCAGCCAGTCGGCGAGGTCCGTCGCGGTGGCAAAACCGCTTTCGGCGAGGCCGCGCATCCGGTCAGTGCGGAAGGTCACGGTTTCCACCATGCCGGTCATCGCAGCAATCGACAGAGCCAGCAGGTCATGCGCCTCGAACACGGGGGGCTTATCGTCCTGCATATCCTTGGAATAAGCGAGCGGCAGACCCTTCATCGTCATGCAAAGCGCAGTCATGCAGCCCATGATGCGTCCCGCATGGCCGCGCACCAGCTCGGCCGCATCAGGATTGCGCTTTTGCGGCATGATCGAACTGCCGGTCGAATAGGCGTCGGGCAGCTTGACGAAGCCAAAGGGCTGGCTCGCCCAGATGATGAACTCTTCGGCCAGGCGAGAAAGGTGGAGCGACGCCTGAGTTGCGGCCATCAGATAATCGAGCGCGAAATCACGGTCGGACACGCTGTCCAGGCTGTTGTCGGTCGGCTTGACGAAGCCGAGAGCCGCTGCTGTCATGTGCCGATCCGTCGGGAACCCGGTGCCGGCGAGCGCTGCCGCGCCCAACGGGCATTCATTGAGGCGGGCGCGCGCATCGGCAAAGCGACTACGATCGCGGCGCACCATTTCATAATAGGCCATGAGATGGTGGCCCAGCGTCACCGGCTGCGCCGATTGCAAATGGGTAAAGCCCGGCATCACGGCGTCGGCATGATCCTGCGCCCGCGCCACCAACGCGCGCTGGAGGCCAATAAGGCCAGCCTCCACCTCATCAATGGCGTCGCGCACCCAGAGGCGAAAGTCGGTCGCTACCTGGTCATTGCGGCTGCGCGCCGTGTGCAACCGGCCGGCCACCGGGCCAATCAGCTCCGCCAGGCGCGACTCCGTCACCATATGGATGTCTTCCAGGTCGAGGTTCACCGGAACCCCGCTCGCTTCATATTCAGCGGCGATGGTGTCCAGCCCGGCGCTGATCGCGTCTGCATCGGCCTGGCTGACGATCCCCTGACGCGCCAGCATCGCCACATGCGCCTTGGACCCTGCGATATCCTGTTTCCACAAGCGCTTGTCGAACGGGATGGACGCATTTATCTCGCGCATGATCGAAGCGGGGCCGGCAGCGAAGCGGCCGCCCCACATGCTGTTGGAGCCTGAACCCATGCTGTCGTCGTCCCGCGCGCTAATGATATTGCTCCTGCCTGCGTTGCTGGCGGCATGCGATAGGCAATCGCCGCCCAAGGAGCAAGCCAATGCCGCCATCAGCGGCGAAGTCACGCCGACGCCCGGCGAAGCCACCGCAGAACCGAAGGGCGAGGCGGCGTTCAATTACAAGATCGACCGCAGCAAGGCAGGCACCGCCGCGCCCGACTTCGTGTTTCAGGCGCCCGATGGCAGTGACATGACGTTGCAGGATTTTGCGGGCAAGCCGATGCTGGTCAATCTTTGGGCAACCTGGTGCGCGCCCTGCATAGCGGAAATGCCGACGCTCGACCGTGTTGCAGCTGCTCACGGCCCCAAGGGGCTGGCCGTACTGACCATTTCGCAGGATGTGCAAGGCGCGAAGGCCGCCGGCGCATTTTTCGCCAAACATGATCTGCCGCATCTCAAAGCCTATACCGATCCGGATAATCGCTTCGGCTTTTCCTACGCAACCGGTGTGTTGCCCACGACCGTCCTCTACGACGCGCAGGGCAAGGAAATGCTGCGCGTGATCGGCGCAATGGACTGGGAAGGCGCGGAAGCCAGGTCGCTGATCGACGCGGCGCTGGCATCCTGATTTCAAGGACATAAGTTAGTATAACGGTTCTGCGATAAAAACCCTCCATGTCAGTGAATGCAAAGTTGCCCTGAAGAGTAATTTTCCGGGGCCATGATCAGCCTGCCTACGCAAAGCCAGTAGGTTCGCACTGGCACTTGTGTCTTTTCAGACACAGACTCTTCTCTTGTTGGAAATGCTGCGCTGCAATAGCGGCTCGGCTGACACCGTTCGTTCATCCCTTTGTCATCGACATTGCAAAAACAGGGGGCATGAATGACAAGACTGTCCGCGTTCAAACTTTCTCTTATCCTGGCGTCGTCCTGGTCGGCCGGTGCGCTGGCGCAGGAAGCGCCGCAGGAACCGCAGGCCGACGACGGCGCAGCCATCATCGTCACTGGTACACGCGCTGTCGGCATGCAGGCCGCAGACAGCGCCGCGCCGGTCACCGTGCTGGGCGAACAGGCGCTATCGAGCGTCGGTCAGCCCAACCTCAATCAGGCCCTCACCCAGTTGGTGCCGAGCTTCACCGCCCAGACGCAGGGCGTGGACATGTCCAACTTCTCGCTGTCGGCCCGTCTGCGCGGTCTAAGCCCGAATCATACGCTCGTGATGGTGAACGGCAAGCGTCGCCACGGTTCCGCCATCCTCCAGGTGATCCCTGGTCCGTTCCAAGGATCGGCCGCGCCCAGCATCGACCTCATTCCGCCAGACGCCGTGTCGCGCATCGAAATCCTACAGGATGGCGCATCGGCAGTGTACGGTACCGACGCGATCGCCGGCGCGATCAACATGATCCTGAAGGACCAGACGGACGGCGGCACCTTCAAGGTGACGGGCGGCCAATATTATAATAGCGAAGGCGAACTATTTTCCGCATCGGGCAATGTTGGCTTCAAGCTGGGCGAAGACGGCTTTTTCAACGTTACCGCCTTCCACCGCCGCCAGGATTACACGACCACCGGCACGGGCCAGGTCATCATGGCCGACATTGACGGCAATCCCTATGTGAACGCCGCCGGCACCTATCCCGGGCAGTTCCCATCGACCAGCAACTATTATGATCCTGCCTGGGCCAATCTTGATCTCAACGGCATCAATGGCGGACAGGCGAAGTCGCAGCTCAACATCCTCTTTTACAATATGGGCTATGATTTCGGCGGGGTCGAACTCTACAGCTTCGGTGATGTGTCGCGGCGCGTGGGCTATGCGCTGCAGGGCTATCGTCCACCCAACCGCATTTGCGCGGATGCAACCGACCTTACCACCTGTTATGGCGACACCGGCACGTTCGGCATGGTCCCACAGCAAAAGGTGGAACAGAAGGAATATAGCTTCACCGTCGGCGCCAAGGGTGAGTTCGGGTCCGACTGGAATTACGACCTCAGCGTCACCTATGGCTATGACCAGAATAAGATCTGGACCATTGAATCGGCGCATCGTTCGCTCTGGATTGCCAATTATAACGCCTCGCTCACGGACCCGACGATCACGCCCAATACGGTGAGCGACGCCTATGACGGCGGCTTCAAGCTCAGCCAGCTGACCACCACGCTCGACATCCGCAAGGAGTTTGATGTGGGCATGGCCAATCCGCTGACCCTTGCCTTTGGCGGCGAATATCGGCGCGACACCTATGAAATCCTGCAGGGCGACTATTATTCCACCTTGGCGGAAGGCGTTCAGTCCTTCCCCGGCTACAAGGATATCGATGCAGGCAAACATCGTCGCAGCTCGCGGGCAGCCTATATCAACCTGATCGCCGAACCGATCGACAAATGGACCATCGACATTGCCGGCCGCTACGAGGACTATACCGACTTTGGCGATACGACGATCGGCAAGATCACGACGCGCTACGACTTTTCCGACGCCTTCGCGATCCGCGGCACCGCGTCCACAGGCTTCCGCGCACCGACTTTGGCCGAATCCTTCTATTCGACGGTGAATGTGGGGCCGACCAGCGCCGTGCTGCAATTGCCGGCCGGTTCGCCAGCAGCAACCTTGCTGGGCTTCAATGCGCTGCGTCCTGAGAAGTCCACCAACTTCTCGGCCGGTATCGTCATTCGCCCAACGCCCAAGCTCGCGATCACGATCGATGGCTATTATATCAAGATCAAGGACCGCATCTCCGCAACAGCGACGTTGCCCGCCATCCAGGGCGGTAATCCCGTCGCTGGGGCGGAAAGCATCCTTGCCGCGATTGCTTCTACCGGCCTTGTGCTCGACACCGGGCTTCAAACGCTGGGCGTGGCGAGCTTCACCAACCTCATCGACACCGAAACCTACGGTATCGACTTCGCCGCCCGCTATCCGGTGATGCTCGATTTCGGTAAGCTCGACCTGTCGCTGACGGCGAACTACAACAAGACCAAGATTACCGATAACAGCAACCCCGCCCTCTTCAGTTCCGTATCGGAAAGCTATATCGAGGACGCGTCGCCCGAATATAAGGTTGTGGGCAGTATCAACTTTGCGAGCGGCCCCTTCTCGGCCAATCTGCGCCAGACCTTCTATGGCAAGACCAGCATCCTCGTCCGTTCGGCCCTGTCCGCAGCGGCGATGAACGGCCAGCCGATCGAGCGGGACGGCATCGTCAAGGCGACCGGGATCACCGATCTGGAACTGGGCTATGACTTCACCGATTTTGTGAAGTTCTCGGTCGGCGCGAACAACCTGTTCGACAAGCGGCCGGAAAAGCCAAAATTGCTGAGCGGTGTCACCGTGCTGCCGGGTCAGTCGCCCTATGAAAATGGCACGACATCCTGGAACAGCTATTATGGCCACGGTGCCTATGGCTCGGCCGGGGGTTATTATTACGCGCGTCTCGACTTCAAGTTCTGACGTCGTCACGAAGGAGGGCCGGTCCAGCGATGGATCGGCCCTTTTGCTTTTTGGCAATTGGTAGGTGGCCCATGTCCCTGTCCCGACGAATGATGATGCGCGGTGCGGTGGCCGCGGCGGGCGCCGTTTCCGCCTTGCCCGCTGTTGCCCAGCGCGGCCGCGCGGTCGCACTGCCCGACGATCCCGCCGGCATGGTCGCGAGCCTGACCGATGCCGTCTATATCAACAGCAACGAACATCCGGTGGGCCCCGGCCCGTCCGCCCTTCGGGCGCTGGCCGCCCTGCCGCCCCTTTCAGGCCGCTATGGCATGGCCTTTGCCGGCAAGCTCGAAAGCCTGTTCGCCCGTCAAAACGGCCTCTCCGCCGATCAGATTCAGGTCCACCCCGGCTCCTTCATGCCGCTGCGGTCGGTCGCGCTGACATATAGCTCGCGCGAACGACCGATCGCCTATTTCGAACCGACATTCGACCAAGGGTTTCTGGGCCTTGGCGATAAAAGCGTCACACGCTCGGTCGCGGTGCCGCTGGCTGGCGACTTCGTGGCCGATCCGCAAAAGCTGCTCGCGGCCGCTCCGAATGCCGGCGTCTATTATCTTTGCAATCCCAACAATCCGACCGGCCTTCCCGTCGCACGCACGGACATCGAATGGCTGCTCGCCCATAAACCCAAGGGCAGCATTTTGCTGGTGGACGAAGCCTATATCCAGTTCAGCGACGCGCAAAGCTGCCTGGATCTGGTGGCATCGAGCGCGGACGTGCTGGTCGCGCGCACCTTTTCCAAAATTTACGGATTGGCGGGCCTACGCTGCGGCCTAATCGCCGGGCGCAAGGATTTGCTGGACGGGATGGCGCGCTATGGCGTGAATATCACCCCCATGCCCGCCGTCGTCGCGGCCGAAGCGAGTTTGCTCGATGCCGATCTGGTGCCGATGCGCAAAGCTGAGAATAAGGCGGTGCGCGACGATCTGACCACCTGGTGCGCGACGCAGGGCCTGCGCACATTGCCGAGCGAAGCGAGCTTCCTGATGATCCATGTCGGCCGTCCGGGGGCTGATGTGACAGCCGCACTGGCGCGCGATCGCATCTTCATCGGCGGGCCGCGCGAGCATATGGATGACTGGGTGCGCGTGTCCATTGGCACGGCGGCAGAGATGCAGGCTTTCAAGACCGCCCTGCTCAAAGTCCTGGCATGACGCTGTCGCGCCGGCAGGCGATCGGCGCCGCGATCGCCATGCAGGTGGCGGCCAAGGCGACAGGCGCGACCAATCCCCCTGCCCTGCCGGACAAGGCCGGTTTCGCAGTCACCCCGATCGCTTATCTGGACAGTGCGTCGATCCACCCGATCAGCCTGGGCGCAAGGCGGGCGATGGATGCCTATGTCGCTGGCCGCACGCTTGATCCTGCCGCGCCGCCGCCGGTGGATCGCGCCGCCACGCTCGCCAAGTTCGCGCGGTTGGTCAATGCCGATCCCGATGAAGTGACTTGGGTGCAATCGACCACCGCAGGCGAGCAAGCGGTGCTTCGCGCGCTGGGTTTTCCCGGCAGTGGCGGACGGATCGTCACCGACACGCTGCATTTCTACGCGGCCTTTCCGATGTATCAGGAACTGGCCAAACAGGGCGTGGATGTCGCCTGGGTTCAGGCCCGTGACGGGCGAATCCTGCCGGAGGACATGGCGCGCGCAATCACGCCGGGCACCAAGCTGGTCAGCCTGTCGCTCGTGTCCACCTATAACGGGTTCCAGCATGATCTGAAGACTGTATGCGCGCTCGCCCATGCGGCCGGCGCACTGGTCTATGCCGACATCATCCATGCCGCCGGCGCGGTGCCGGTCGATCTGCACGACAGCGGCGTCGATTTCGCCGCCTGCGCCACCTATAAATGGCTGATGGGAGATTTTGGCCTTGGCTTTCTCTACGCCAGGCGCGGCATCGTCGATGACCTTCGCCTTGCGGACTTTGGCTATTATGGCTTTGCCGCTCCCGGCGCCACGCCGGGCATCGGCCTGTCACCGCCGCAAACCCATGTCTATCCCATGGACCCGCCCGGAAATGCGCCGACCGGCTATATCCACCGAACGGGCGCCCTCGGCCATTTCGGGACCGGCACCTATGCGCAGGCTGTCATACCCGCGATCGACCACGGGCTTGATTATATTACGGCCATCGGCGTTCCGGCGATCCAGACTCACGCGCAAGAGTTGATCGGGCTGCTGCGGGAGGGGCTGACCGCCAAGGGCTATCGCCTCATCACTCCGGCCGACGCACGCACGCCCCTGTTGACGGCCCTTCTGCCCAACGCCAAGGAACGGCTGACCGGACCTTTGGCGCGCGCGCAGGTGCGCGTGTCGCTGCACGATCATCATTTGCGGATAGCGCCATCCGTTTTTACCGATATGCAGGACGTGGAGCGTCTGCTTGGTGCCCTGCCCCGCGCCTGACCCGTCAAGGAGAGATCGCCATGAAGTTCGCCCTCATCGCCAGCCTGATGCTGGCCGCCGCGCCGGCCATGGCGCAGCCCGCTGCTACGCCGCAACCGCTGCCCGCCCAATTGCCCTTTTCACCGGCGGTGCCAGCCGGCGGTCTCCTCTTCCTGTCCGGCCAGATCGGCCAAGTGCCGGAGGGGATGGACCCCCATATGGACGGATTTGATGCCGCAGTCAAAGGCGCGATGGATGCGGTCGGCACGATCCTGAAATCCAATGGACTCGACTATGGTGACATCGTCAAATGCACGGTGATGCTGGCCGACATGACGGACTGGCCACGCTTCAACGCGGCCTATCTGCCCTATTTCAAGGGCAAGCGCCTGCCGGCCCGCAGCGCCTTTGGCGCGAATGGACTTGCTCTGGGCGCGCCCCTGGAGGTGGAATGTATCGCGGCGCAGCGATAACGCAGCCCGACTTTAAATCTCTCGATCCGCGTCGAAAGGCGGCACGACACGGCAATGATAGGCCCGCTTTTCGTCGATCAGCCCGGTGTGTAGCTCGGTCGACAGCACCAACGTCGCGCGGTCCAGCTGTTCGACCCGGCGCAGATCGCTGAGCAGCCCGCCGCCCTGCTTGACCAATGTAATCGTCGCATCGTCCTGCGCGATGATCTTGCTCCATTTCCGCCCGGATTCCCGCCAGCGCCCGGCCGTGAAATCAATCACGATGTCGCGAACGGAGCTATCGTCGGCGCAGGTCAGTCCCCGCGTGTCGGACATGGGCAGCGGAACGACGGCTGGCGCGGGAACCGCCGCCGGCGTGGAAACCGGGGTCGCCAGGGCGAGAAGTAGCATTGGCAGGAACATCGGGTTTACCTTATCTGCTGTGACCGTTTGGCGCGAGGCACCTCATAGCAGTGGCCACTTAACCGCGCCTTACAGCGGACGCGCCTGCCTTGCCACCAGCACGGGCACGCCGTCACGCACTGGAAAAGCGAGCCCGGCCGCCTCCGAAACCAAGGCATGCCGCCCGGCATCCCAGCGCAGCGGTGTCCGCGTGACCGGGCATACCAGCTTTTCCAGCAACCACGGTTCAATGGGAGGGAAATTTGCGTCCGGTTCGATCATTGCAGCGTCGCGCCGCCGTCGCGCTCGATCCGGCCAATGATCTGCATCAATTGCATGATGCGCTCCGACCGTTCGGAAAGGCTGTCGGCTTCCAGCAGGGTTTGCTTGGACGCAGGATCGAACGGCGCGATTTGCGCGATGCCGTTCACCAACGCCACATCGTCCAGCCGCGATACCGCCGTCCAGTCGACGACATAGCCCAGTATGTCGGCAAAGCGTCGCGATTCCTGCTCCAGCGCGGCGCGTTCCACTGCGGACAACACTTCGTCCTCACCCCTCGCCTGTTCCACCTCCGCCTCGACCTGGCGGAATTGCGTCGCCACAGGCAGTTCGCGCAGAACCCGGAACCGGGCGAGGCCGGTCAATATGATGTTGAAGCGACCATCCTCCAGAGCCTCTATATGGCTGACATGGCCCAAGCATCCGACATCATAAAGCGGTGGCACCGGACCGTCGCCACGCGGCTGGATCATGCCGATCCGGCGGTCCCGCGCCATTGCGTCATGGATGAGGGCGCGATAGCGCGGCTCGAAAATATGCAGGGGCAGGTCCATACCCGGCAGCAGCAGCGCGCCCGCTAGCGGAAAGATGGAGACGCGCGTCGCCGCCATCGTCGTTACGCGAACAATATCTGCGACAGTTTCCGCCGCTGCGTTGCAACCCAAGGATCTTCCAGACCCACTGCCTCGAAAATCTTCACCAGCTGAGCGCGCGCCGCGCCATCATTCCATCCGCGGTCGCGACGGACGCTTCCCAGCAGCATGTCGGCGGCGCCGTCGCGATCGCCATTGCCCATCAGGCCCGCCGCCAGATCGAAACGCGCCTGATGATCATCGGGGTCGGCGGCGACCTTTGATTCCAGGTCCGACAGATCAGCCGTCGGACGCGCTTCGCGCTTGAGCGCGATCGCCGCGCGGGCCTGATCGATCGCCGGATGCTTTGCTACTTCAGGTGGGAGGCTGGCGATCAGCGCTTCGGCTTCGTCCAGTCGGCCAAGCGCGATCAATGCGCGAGCCTGGCCGCTTATGACCTCGGCATTGTCCGGATCCATCTCCGCGATTTGCGAGAAGATCGAAAGGGCGCGTTCATGCTCGCCCCCCGCGAGCATTTCCTCCCCCATGGCGATCAGCGGCGCGACTTCCTGTTGCAGAGCCTTTTCATCGGATTCTATCGGAAGCTGGGCCAGCAATTGGTCAAGAAATTGCTTGAACTGCCCTTCCGTCCGCGCCTGCGACAGATCGGCCACCGGCTGACCTTGAAAAACGGCATAAACCGTCGGGATCGACTGCACGCGAAACTGGCTTGCGATAAAGCCGTTTTCGTCGACATTGACCTTGACCAGCTTGACGCCCTTGGCGGCATAGTCGGCGCAGACCTTTTCGATCACCGGGGCCAGCTGCTTGCAGGGGCCGCACCATTCGGCCCAAAAATCGACAATGACCAGACTGGTGCGCGAAGGATCGACGACGTCGCGGCGAAATGCCTCCACTGCCGCCTTTTCAGTCTCGCTCAGTCCCAGGGTCGCCACGTCGTCATCTCCTGCCAAGTTGGTCCGTCAAGGCCGCTGCCTTACAGCGCCTTATGTGGGGCGTCACCCCCATGGAACAAGGCAGGATGCCGTCAGAAGGTGTAGCCGACCCCTATCGCGCCGATCCATTGGTCCTTCGATCCGGCGATGGCGACCACGGGCGAATCCGCATAATCACCGAGCATGCGTGAATAGCTGCCAAGGGCAAACAGCGTCCAGCCGCGCCGGATGTCGCCCGACAGGGAATACCCACCGGTCAGGTTGAAATTGACCTTGCGAAAGCCTGACCCGTCGCCAGCGCGATCATAGGCCGGCAGGCCGCTCGCAACGGCCTCTTCGGGCGTCACGTCGAAATAATATCGGCCATATTTCTTGCCGACATAATCGGCCGACACGCCCAGGCCAACGAAGCTGCGGATCGACAAAGGGGTGAAATATTCAATCGCGGGCGTCACGATCATGCTGTCATGTGCCCCGGCAACGTCCTTGGTGATGGTGACGCGCGCCGAAATATTGTCATAGGCGCTGGTGATGACGCCGGTCTTTCCGATCCCGACGAAGCCACCCACCTCGATTGCGGTGTCGAGCTTGCCCAGCGCGGCGACGGCGTCGTCCTTGATGCGCTTGCGGCTGGTGCGGTCGAACCGTGCGCCCACGACGGGGCCAAGCTGAATGTCGATGCCTTCGTCGCTGCGATTGGGAATGACATCGACGAAGAGGGCAGGCCCGCGCGTCCAGAAGGCGAAATCGTGAACCTTGCCCCGCAGCTGCGGGATCGGGATGACACGATAATCGTCGGACCCTTCATAGCTCGGCACGGCGGCCGCGCCGACGCCGATCGTCAGATTGCTGTGATCCTCCGCCTCCTGTGCCTGTGCGGTCATGGTGAATGACAGGGGCGCGACAAATGTCGCGGCCACAAGGCTACGGAAGGATGGCATGAGAACCCCTGTTTTCAAATCTCTATTCGGAAGGCAGAATGTTTCGGGGGGGTTACAGGTTCCCGATTTCCGTCACAGGAAATATTTCAGCTGAATATCCTGTTCGACCGGCGCGCCGCTGATCGTGAAACTGGCAGATCGGAAGCTGGGCGCGCCAAAGCGCAGGACAGGGTTGCGAGAGAAGCCCACGCCTTCGCGCGGAATGCCGGCGAAGGTATCCAACCGCCCATTGCGATTTTCGTCATGAATGATCGCGATGGCATAGCTACCCGGCGCCAATTGACCCAGCGTCACGGGGTCGCTGGACGCGGGTATGGAAAAATGCCGCTTGTCAGGGTCATCCGTGCAGTCGGGAAAATGATCCGGATCGCGCGTCACGCAAATCAGAATCTGGCCCTTGGCCGAACGCAGCCCTTCCAGCGCCATGCTAAGGGGCTGTGGCAAAGTGACGGGCGCCGCACCCATCGAAAAAAACCCCGCCAGACACAGACCAACCGCCTTCACGTGCGTCCCTTCGCAAATTTGCCCAACCCTTTGTCGGTGCCGCACAGACGATCCCAGAAACGAAAATACAGGCCGTAATTGCAAGCATAATATTCATGGTGGCGCTGATGATGGCTCGCCGTGATCAGCCAGGCGCCCAGCGGCCCGCGCACCATCCAGCCCGGAAACATTTCCCACCCCATATGGTTGCTGACCCCCATGACCGTCATGACGGTCAGGACGACGGCCAGCGCGCCGACATGGATCGGTATTATGAACACGAGCGCCGGAATGACGATCGCACCGGTGAGCGCTTCCCAGGGATGAAAGCTCATCGCGGCCCAGGCGGTTGGGGGGCGGCTGGCATGATGCACCGCATGGGCGATGCGGAACAGGCGCGGCTGGTGCATCCAGCGGTGCGTCCAATAGAACCAGCAATCATGCGCGGCGAGATAGAGCAGCACCGACAGCGGCAGATACCAGAGCGGATAGTCGCCAATGTCGCTGTAAATTTGCGTCCAGCCGCGCGCCTGCCAGCCCCAGGCGACGATCCCCGCCGGCACGCCGTAAATGACCGCGGACAAGAGCGACCAGCGCACTTCCCGCCCCATCTGCCGTTCCAGCCCCCGGTAGAGACCGGGCTGGCGAATGCGCGTCGCGAGCGCGAAGCCGCCGCTTGCCAGCAGGTAACGCACGCCGACGATGACGCTCATCGCCAAGGCGGACAGAAGGATGGCAGCAACCATGGTCGGCCTATACCCTTGAAGTATTACGGGCGAAAGGGTGGAGCGCGGCTGGTGCTGACGCGCCGCCGCCGCTTGGGTCAGGTGCGCGGACGGGCCTGACGGTAGCTGCCAAGCTGCCGGACCCATTTGGTGTGGAATTCCAGTTCGGCCAGCGCCCGGTCGACCGCCGCATCGCCCGGCATACCTTCGATGTCGCAGAAAAATTCCGTGGCGGCAAAGCTGGCGCCGCGCTGGTAGCTTTCCAGCTTGGTCATATTGACGCCGTTGGTGGCAAATCCGCCCATCGCCTTGTAAAGCGCGGCGGGCACATTCTTCACTTCGAACAGGAAAGTGGTCATGACCGGGCCGATGCCTGCGACCGGCATTTTCGCCTCACGCGCCAGCACAAGGAAGCGAGTCATATTGTCGTCGCTATCCTCGATATTTTCCGCGACCAGCCGTAACCCATAAAGTTCGGCCGCCAGATAGGGCGCGATTGCCCCTTCCCCCGGCGTCTTGCGTTCGGCGACGAGTGCCGCCGCGCCCGCCGTATCGGCATAGGCGACCGGCTGAATGCCGCGTTCGCGCAGATAGTGGCGGCACTGGCCCAACGCCTGAACATGACTGACCGCGCTGGTTACAGGCGTCGCATCGGGCGCCATCAGGCAGTGGCGAATGCGCAGGAAATATTCATCGATGACATGGAGCCCCGATTCGGGCAGCAGGAAATGCATGTCCGCCACGCGCCCGTGCAGGCTGTTTTCGATCGGGATGATGGCGCGGTCCGCCTCGCCCTTGCGCACAGCGTCGATGGCGTCTTCAAACGCGAAGCAGGGCAAGGGCACGCAATCGGGGGCATAGCCAAGCGCCGCCAGATGCGAATTGGCGCCCGGTGCGCCCTGATAGGCGACGGCGCGCGCGGGGTTGGCTGCAGCCTTGGCAGCCTGGTCCGCGACGATCGCGCGGGCGGGGGCAGGATAATTTTCCATTTGCGCCTGCGCGCTTAGGATTTCCCCCCGGCCGGCGCAAGCGCGCTGCGCATTCGTCTATCAACCCGGCTTGCACCATCGCGCCAGCCCGATTATGGCAGCGCTCAAGAGGGGGCGCGACTGACAGCCGCCAAGACAAAAGCAAGGGAAGTCGAGCGAGATGGGCGATCGTTTCAATACCGTGGCGGGCTGGGCTTTGTTTGCAGGCATCATCGCCCTGGGTGGCGCGATCGTCAGTTCCAAATATTTCGAAACCGAACGGCCGGAAAAGATGGGCTATGCCATCGAGGGCGTGGAGGCCGAAGGCGAAGGCGGCGACAGCGGGCCCAGCCTCAACACCCTTTTGGCCAGCGCCGACGTCGCGGCGGGCGAAAAGGTGTTCGCCAAATGCGCCGCCTGCCACACCGTGAACCAGGGCGGGGCCAATGGCATCGGTCCCAATCTGTGGGGCACGGTCGGCGAAGCAATTGCCGTGGGCAAGGCGGGCTTTGCCTTTTCCGATGCGCTCAAGAGCAAGGGCGGTCAGTGGACGTTCGAAAATATGGACGCCTGGCTCAAAAGCCCGCGCGAATTTGCGCCAGGCACCAAGATGACCTTCGCCGGCCTGGGCAATCCGGCCGATCGCGCCAATTTGATCGCCTGGCTGAACACGCAAGGGTCCAACCTGCCGCTGCCCGCGGCCGACCCTGAGCCAGCAGAAGCGAGCGCCACGCCGGCCGAAGCGGCGGGCGATGCAACCAACGCCGCCCAAAGCGTCGAAGGCGCGGCGCCCGCTGACGCCGCAACCGCCGGCGGCCCCGCGACGCCCACCACCGGCGAGAGCGAATAAGCGCGATAAGCGTTTGAATGGGACGGGCGCCTTGGCGCCCGTCAGCCGTTCATCATCCGATATTTAAACCCCATGGCCTGGGCCAGATGCCGCAGGCGGCGTTCGACGGCTTCGCCATAAAGATCGGCATCCTCGGCGCGCAGATACAGGTCGATGCGGTCATCATGCCGTTCCAGCCGCGATACCGCCAGTGGCGCCTCCACTCCACCCGACATGCGTTGAGCCAGGCGGATGGCGAGGCCCCATAAAATGGCGCGCTGCAACCGGTCCGTCATGGCGATTCGCTCCAGCGCCGGCAGCGGTGCCACCCCTCCGCCAAAATGACTGCTGAGCGCCTGTCCCAGCATCGCTCGTTCCGCCGCGTCAATACCCACCCAGTTGCTGTGCAAAGCGATTTCGACACCCCGCTCCGCCCGAAAGTCGGGATTAGCGCGCCAGCTTACATCGGCCAGCAAGCAGGCGGCCCGGCGGATACGGCGACCCGACGCATCGTCATCGGTAAAAAGCGGAGCGATCCAGCGGTCGATCCGATCCCCATGGCCGCGAAACCGCGCCTGTGCCTCCCCTTCCGCCTCTGCTGCGACCAATAGCGGATCGTGCCGTTGAATATCGGGCGGCAGCGCTCCGTAAAGCAGCCCTTCGCGCAGGCCATAGGCGGACACGACCAGACGGCTCGACTTGAGCTGGCGCACCACAACCGACAGCAGAGCGGCGGCGTCCGGCAGCGTCGGCACGCGCGATCCCGTCATGGCCGGTATCTGTTTCAGCCGGGCCTTGTCGACATGGCTGACGATACGGGTCAACTGTTCGGCGCGCGCAGCCGTCATTTCATATTGATGGACGACGGGCAGCGGAAAATGGGTCAGCTGCATGTCGAACCGCGCGAGCGCACGCCACGACCCGCCGACCATGTAAAAGGGCAAGCCTGGTTCAGCGGCCCATCCGGCCTTGTCCAGCATCTTGGCGACGGCGCGCTCCAAGGCACGCGGCCCCTTGGCGCGGATCTGCGGCAGACGCAGCACGCCCAGCGGCAGCGATATGGTCTGTTCCACCGTCCCGTCCCGCACCCGCGCCAGTTCCAGGCTGCCGCCGCCCAAATCGCCGACAATGCCGTCCGCGCCGGGAATGCCCGACAGGACACCCATTGCTGCGCCGATCGCTTCCTGCGCGCCGGTGAGCAATTCGACCGTCAGCCCCATGTCCTTGGCGCGGGCGATGAAGTCGGGTCCGTTGGTTGCATCGCGCACCGCCGCCGTGGCGACGCAGCGTATATCGGCAACCTTCATCGACCGGCACAGATGCGCAAACCGACCGATGGCGCGCAGGCCGCGCTCCATCGCTTCGGGTTCGATCGCGCCGGTGCGGGCGAGCGAGGCGCCCAGTCCGGCCATCACCTTTTCATTGAACAGGATGAAGGGGATGCGGCGCGGTCCGTCATAGATGACCAGGCGCACGCTGTTCGACCCGATATCGATGATCGCCGTGCGCGCATGGGCGGGCTCGGGCGATGTCACCATCTGTTCGGCTACGGCGCGCACGCGGCTCAGCATCGAATTCATGGCCGCGTTCAACCCCCGCTGCGCAAACGCAAGGTCGGGACGGCGTCGCTGTCCAGAGCCGCGCCGCGTCCCGAAAGCGACGGATTGGTCATGAAATAGCGATGCAGGTTGAACGGCTTTTCGCCCATTTCGACGCGGCTATAATGGCCTTCGGCGTCCAGCTCCCAGCTCTGTTCCGTATCGATAAGGTTGGCAACCATCACCTGGTCGACGATCTGGTCGTGCACGGTGCCGCTTTCCACCGGGGCCAAGAACTCCACACGGCGATCAAAATTGCGCGGCATCCAGTCCGCCGAGCTGATATAGACTTTCGCGCCATTGTTGGGCAGCGCCTTGCCATTGCCGAACACGGTGATGCGGCTATGTTCCAGGAAACGGCCCACGACCGACTTCACGCGGATATTTTCAGACATGCCCGGCACCCCCGGCCGCAGGCAGCAGATGCCGCGCACGATCAGCTCGATCCGCACCCCGGCATTGCTGGCGGCATAGAGTTTTTCGATGATCGCGGGATCGACCAGGCTGTTCATCTTGGCCCAGATGGTGCCGGGCCGCCCGGCGCGCACATGATCGATTTCCGCCTCGATCAGTTCACACAGCCGATTGCGCAGGTCGCGCGGGCTCATCACCAGCTTTTCCAGACCCTGCGGTTCGACATAGCCGGTGATATAGTTGAACAACGCTGCGGCATCGCGGCCATAATCGGGATTGGCGGTGAAGAAGCTCAAGTCAGTGTAAATCCGCGCGGTGATCGGGTGGTAATTGCCGGTGCCGAAATGACAATAGGTGCGGAACTGCTCTCCTTCGCGCCGCACGACCATCGACACCTTGGCATGGGTCTTCCAGTCGATGAAGCCGTAGACGACCTGCACGCCCGCACGCTCCAGCGCGTCCGCCCACATCAAATTCTGTTCTTCGTCGAATCGCGCCTTGAGTTCGACCACTGCGGTCACGGACTTGCCCGCTTCAGCGGCGTCGATCAGCGCCCGGATGATCGCCGACTGTTTGCCCGCGCGGTAGAGCGTCTGCTTGATCGCGACCACATCCGGGTCAGACGCCGCCTGTTTCAGGAAGGATATGACGACGTCGAACGCTTCATAGGGATGATGGACGACAATGTCCTTGGCCCGGATCGCGGCGAAACAGTCGCCGCCATATTCGCGGATACGTTCGGGAAAGCGCGGCGCATAGGGTTCGAATTTGAGGTCTGGCCGATCTTCATCGACGATGCCGGACAAGTCGCCGATGCCGACAAAACCCTCCACCTCCTCGATGATCGCGTCATGCCCCTGGAGCATGTCCTGCAACATTTCCTCGACCGGTTCGGGAATGCGCTCCTCGATTTCCATGCGGATAACGCGGCCGCGGCGGCGGCGTTTGATGGCGCTGCGGAAATAGCGGACCAGATCCTCCGCTTCCTCCTCGATTTCGATGTCGCTGTCGCGGATGATGCGGAAGACGCCGCTGTTGCGAACGCGATAGCCAGGGAAGAGGTCCTCCGAAAAGCGCCGGATCACCGCCTCCAGCGCCATGTAGCGCGCTGGGTCCCCTGGCACGCGCACGAACCGCGCGAGCGACGATGGGATCATCACCAGCTCGCGGATCGGCTGCTTGTCCGACAGGCGCTCCAGATCGAAAACGATCGACAGCCCCTGGTTGGGAATGAAGGGAAAGGGGTGCGCCGGGTCGAGGGCCTGGGGGGTCAGGATCGGGAAGATCTGCGTCAGAAAATGTTCGCGCAGCCAGGCGGCGCAGACATTGTCCATGTCGGCCGAAGGGCCGATGACCTCGACGCCAACCTGCGTCAATTCGCCATGGAGCGCGCCCCACACTTTCTGCTGCGCGCGCATCAGCGTGCCTGTCGTCTCGGTAATCGCGGACAGTTGCTGCGCCGGAGTCAGCCCGTCGGCGGAGCGCATGTCGACATTCTGTAATTGTTGCCCTTTGAGCCCTGCGACCCGCACGGAAAAAAACTCGTCAAGGTTCGCGCCCGAAATCGACAGGAAGCGCAAGCGCTCCAGCAGCGGATGAGCGCGGTTCATCGCCTCTTCCAGCACGCGCTGGTTGAACGCCAGCCAGGACAGCTCACGATTGAAATAGCGGTCGCTGGGCAGCGACAGATTGGCAATGGGATCGGCTTCGGCCACGGACTACTCGCGTTGCACTGAGGAAGGATCGGACGGGACTATAGGCAGGATACCCGCGGATTGCAGGGCCTCTTTCGCCATTGCGACCGAAATCTTGCGTCCAGATGACAAGGCAGCGCGATCCAGCAGGCGCGTGATCGTTTCGATGGCGGCATAGGATCGGTCGATCCGCCGCGCCAGCCAGTCTGGCAAATCCGCAGAATACGCCGCGCCAGCGGCATCGAAACTGCGCTGGATGAGTGCGCGGGTCAGCATCTCGTCGGGTGCATCGATGCCGACATGGGGGACGGCGGCCAGACGGGAGCGTAGGTCGGGTAAGGTGACGGGCCAGGTGGCGGGCGGTGCCTGCCCTACGAGCAGAAGCGGGCGATGCTCCGTCTGCGCGGCGTTCCAGGCATGAAATAGCCGATGATCGTCCAGCGGGCGGTCACCCTCATGCGCATCATCGATGACATCGCCACCGCTCATGCGGGCGAACTGACGTGCCAGTGTCGACCGTCCCGAACGCGGCGGGCCAGTCAGAACGGCAATGGACAGCGGCCAATCCCGCCAACGCTCCAGATAGGCAACGGCGACACGATTGGCGTCGCTGACAAGAAAATCGCCTTCGCCCCTCCCTTCATGGCCTTCGAACGGAAGGCTGATCTGGCTCATTGCGCGGGAGGCGGCGCCTGTCGCCGCGTGATGCGCAGCGTCGTTCCAGCCACGGCGACCTGATAACCGCGCGCCTGAAGCCCGGTGCGCAGCATGTCGATGCTGCCGTCATACCCGACCTGCATGACCGATGTGCCGCCCAGCGCCAAACTGCTGGTCGATGCCGAACGCACGCCCGGGATGGACCGGACGGCCGATTCGCCTGCGCCCACCGAACTGACGTCCGGCGTGTCATATTGGATCGTGAAGCTGCCGGTCGTGCTGACGCCCGCAACCGGCACATCGATCGCCTCGATCGGCGCTTCGACGGCATTTTCGATCTCCAGCGTGGCGGGATCGACCGGCTCCTCGATGATGAGCGAGGGGTCAGGACGCAGGCGACCGTCGTTGAGCGCGCCGGTATAGAGCGTGTCGATCCGCTTCGCGCCTTCGTCCAGCATTTGCGCCAGGCCACTGGCGTTCGACGCCCGCAGCGCAAAGCTGCCGATCAGGCTGTTGTCCGGGCCATAGCGCGCCGTGAAGGTCGCGGTAATCGGGCCGCCGGGATAGGCGCGCTCCAACCGCACGATCGGGATGACGACATCGGCCGCGCCATATTGGTCGAGCAGCACCCGCCACCACAGCCGGCCGCGTCGCCCGGTCTGGCCAGCATTGAGCAGGATCGGATCGGCGATTGATCCGGCGACGCGCACATAATCGATGGCGCTTTCGCCGGTCCGATAGCGCGCCCAAGCCTTCTGCCATTCATTGGTCCGCTCGTAGGATACGGCGGACCCGCCATCCCACATCACCGGAATGACCAGCAGCGGCGGCGACCGACGGACATTGCCCGACACGCCGAGCAACTGCCCGGTGCGCGCGCGATCGAACATGACGCCCAGCGTAGCGACATAACGGGTGGGGCCCACCTGCTCCTGCTCGATTTCGATCCCTGAAATCATCGCTTCCAGCTGCGAATCGGACAGCGCCGGCGCGCCCGCGCCGCCATGGGTGCGGCTCCACAACATCCGCCAGGCCTGTCGCTGCGCCATGCGCCAGCCGGCATAGCGCGCGCTGTCAGCGTCCTTGGCTTCCACATCCACCTTGACGCCTGTTACCTCGAAATCGCCGCCGCTGGCGATTGGCGGGACGCCGCGTTCCCCCTCCATCTGCGCGAACAGCGCGGCGGCCAGCAAGCCAAGACCGATGGCGATCGCGATCTGGACAGGCCGGGACAGCAGGCGCACCAGCGCCATGGGCCGGAACAGGGGGCGGGACAGGGACGGGCTCAGGCTCACGCGCGCCCTTTTGGCGCGTAATGCCCGGGATGCCAAGCTTCCGTTTTGCGCCTCTTTGTTCTAGGGGCGCTGATCATGAGCGACAACGAATCCTACAGCTACGCCAAGGCTGGCGTCGACATCGCCGCGGGTAATGCCCTGGTCCGCGCCATCGCCCCCCTTGCCAAGGCGACGCGCCGGCCGGGCGCTGACGCGGAACTGGGCGGCTTTGGCGGCTTTTTCGATCTCAAGGCGGCGGGCTATGATGACCCGTTGCTGGTCGCGGCCAATGATGGCGTCGGCACCAAGCTCAAGCTCGCGATCGACCATGGCCGCCATGATGGTGTCGGCATCGATCTGGTCGCGATGTGCGCCAATGACCTGATCGTCCAGGGGGCGGAGCCGCTCTTCTTCCTTGATTATTATGCGACCGGTCGGCTGGAAAGCGGCGTCGCCGAACGCGTCATCGCCGGCATTGCCGAGGGATGTCGTCAGGCGGGCTGCGCGCTCATTGGCGGCGAAACCGCCGAAATGCCGGGCATGTATGCTGATGGCGACTATGACCTTGCGGGTTTTTGCGTCGGCGCGGTGGAACGATCCAATGCACTGACCGGTAACCGGGTGAAGCCCGGCGACGTGCTACTGGGCCTCGCCTCTTCGGGCGTGCACTCAAACGGCTATTCGCTGGTCCGACGTCTGGCCGCCGACAAGGGGTGGAGGCTCGACCGCCCTGCCCTGTTCGACCAGGACGTGCTGCTGATCGACGCGCTGATGGCACCCACGCGCATCTATGTGAAAAGCTTGCTGCCGCTGGTGCGCGCGGGCTTGATCAACGCGCTGGCGCATATCACCGGTGGCGGCTTGCTGGAAAATATACCCCGCGTCCTGCCCGAAGGCGCGCACGCCGTGATCGAAGCCGACGCCTGGGATCAGCCGCGGCTGATGGCCTTCTTGCAAGCACAGGGCCATATCGAGCCGGAGGAGATGGCGCGCACGTTCAACTGCGGCATCGGCATGGTGCTGGCCGTGGATGAGGCGCATGTTACCGCCGTTACGAAGGCGCTGGAGGATGCGGGCGAAACCGTGTTCGCCATCGGTGCGGTCGTTACCGGGGAAAAGGGCTGCACCGTCCGGGGCAGCGCTGACAGCTGGAGCGCGAAAGCAGACTGGTCGGCCACCCATCTGGGGTGATGCCACCAACCTTGTCCGGCGGAACGGAGGGAAAATGATGGCAAAAGCCAGGGTCGCTGTTCTGATTTCCGGGCGGGGGTCGAATATGGCGGCGTTGCTCTATGCCGCAAAGGCTGACAACTGCCCCTATGAGATCGTGCTGGTCGCCGCCAATGACCCGGCCGCACCGGGCCTGGCGCTGGCGGCGGCGGAGGGCATCGCCACCTTTGGCTACAGCCACAAGGGGCTGAAACGCGCCGAATTCGATTCGATCATCGATGCCCAATTGCGCGCAGCGGGTGCGGACTATGTCGCTCTGGCGGGATATATGCGGCTGCTGTCGCCGGAATTCGTTGCCGGCTGGGAAAACCGGATGCTCAATATCCATCCCAGCCTGCTGCCCAAATATAAGGGCCTGGACACGCACCAGCGCGCCATCGACGCAGGCGACAGCCATGCTGGCTGCTCCGTTCATGTCGTGACGGCCGAACTGGACGACGGGCCGGTTCTGGCGCAGACTCCCGTCGCGATCCTGCCGGGCGATAGCGCCGACAGCCTTGCCGCCCGCATCCTGATCGCCGAGCACCAGCTCTATTCGCGCACGCTGGCGGAGTTCGTCACGCGCGAGCAGCAGCCCGAATGGATGCTCAACCGCGTCCGGGAAATTGCCCTTGCCCTGCCCCAGGCAGACGAGATCACCTCCCATGGCATGCCATGTTTCGGGATTGAAAAGGGCAAGAAATTCGCTTGGTTCACCCGCGACCATCATGGCGACGGCATCGTTGCACTGCTGGTCAAGACCACCGCACCGGACGAACAGGCGACGTTGATCGATGCGGACCCCGACCGATATTATCGCCCGGCTTATTTCGGCACGGACTGGGTCGGCATCCGGCTGGACCGAGGCGCCAATGACTGGGACCACATCGCCGATCGGCTTCGCGCTAGCTGGCGGCAGGTTGCGCCGAAGAAGCTGCTCGGGCTCATGGATATCGCCGAAGATTTTTAAGAGCAAACCGGACGGCGCGATTGCCGCCCGGTCGCCTCATACTCAGGCGTCGGCCAATGCCGGCGCCCCTTCGAGAACGCCCTTCACATAATCGCGAATGGCCTCATCCTGCGCATTGGCGAAGAAATACTCCTGGAAGCGTTCACCGGCGATCGCGGCCTTAAGCAGATCCTGATCAACCGACTTCAATACCGTCACCATGTCCTTGCACGAAGCATCCTTCAATGATTTCAGGATGCCGCGATTCTTGGCCATGATTTCGGCCCGTTCCTTGGGATAGCCAAGGCCCCGCTCGCCTTCGAACAGCTTGCGGTAGACATCCTGCAGGTTCAGCTCGGCGGCCCAGCCAAAACCCTTGGCATAGGGCATGGAAATGGCGTTGCCGTCATTGATCTGCGCGAACAGGAAAGCGTCGGTCGGATCGATGACCAGGCCGCAAAACACGCCGGGCATGGCATTGCATGCCAGCATGGAACCCATGCCCGTGCCGCAGCCGGTAACGACGAAGTCGGCCGCCTTGGAATTGAGCAGAATGCCGGTCAGGATGCCATTCATGACATAGGTCAGCGAAGCCTTATCCTCGGCCGTATACATGCCATAGTTGAACACTTCATGGCCCAGCGGTTCGGCAACGGCGGTCAATGCCGAATGGATCGTCGAATTCTTCGCCGCCTGGCTGTTTTCCGTAATCAGGGCGATTTTCATCAATAGTCTCCAGATGAGAGGCGGATGGAAAGGACCAATAGCAGTGCGGGTTTTGGAACGCATGCCCACACCTTGGGAATCCTACCCCTACACGAAAAGCGTCCCGGCGGAAATCATCAAGCCCATATTCAACCCACTCGGGGCACTCCATGTCCTGCCGGCCCCGATCCCGAAAGGCCGCCAGGCGATCCTTAGCCTCCCCAATGCCTCCGCCCTCTTCCCTTCTTCTGTCGCCATCCCCATAGAACAGGCATGACTGACAGCCCTGCCCCGCAAGCCGCTATCGAAATCCGTAACCTCACCAAGGTCTACAAGGGCGGCAAGCGCGCGCTCGACGGCATCGACCTCACCATTCCACGCGGCCAGATTTACGGCCTGCTCGGCCCCAATGGCGCGGGCAAGTCGACCACGATCAACATCCTGGCCGGCATGGTGAACAAGACGGCCGGCGACGTGCGCATCTGGGGCTTCGACATCGACGTCAATCCGCGCAACGCCAAGAATTCGATCGGCATCGTGCCGCAGGAAATCGTCTTCGACCCCTTCTTTACGCCGCTGGAGACGCTGGACAATCAGGCAGGCTTCTACGGCGTGCCCAAGGACAAGCGCCGGTCGATGGAATTGCTGCGCGCGGTGCATCTGGACGACAAGGCCAATGCCTATGCCCGCACCCTGTCGGGCGGTATGAAGCGTCGGCTGCTGGTCGCCAAGGCCATGGTCCATTCGCCACCCATCCTGGTGCTGGACGAACCCACCGCCGGCGTCGACGTGCAATTGCGCCAGCAATTATGGGACTATGTCCGCGAACTCAATGCCATGGGCGTCACCATCGTGCTCACCACCCATTATCTGGAGGAAGCCGAGGAACTGTGTGACCGCATCGGGATCATCAATCATGGCAAGGTGATCACCGACAAGCCGACACGCGAACTGATCGCCATGGCACAGGAGAAGGTCGTGCAGGTAACGGTCGATCGAGATGTGACGGCCGCGCCGGATGCCCCTTGTTTCGAAAAGGTGGAACTGTCCGGCGAACGCACACTCACCATCACCTACAGCAAGGACCGCGCCAATGCCGGCCAAGTGCTGAGCGCCGTGCAGGCAAGCGGCCTGTCGATCGTCGATGTGGTGACCCGCGACCCGGACCTGGAGGATGTGTTCCTGCATCTGACGGCGGCGGCGTAACGCGAAACAGTCCCCCCTTCCGTCTGCGGAAGG
This sequence comes from Sphingobium soli, assembly GCF_020782245.1. Lineage (GTDB taxonomy): Bacteria > Pseudomonadota > Alphaproteobacteria > Sphingomonadales > Sphingomonadaceae > Sphingobium > Sphingobium soli. The sequence continues at coordinate 42,016 of NZ_JAJGNP010000016.1, read as the reverse complement.
GGCGTAGAACAGAAGCAGCAAGAGCGCGATATATGCCCACCACCCCCCATGACGTCATCATCATCGGTTCTGGCGCCGCCGGACTGACGGCCGCCATCAACCTCGCGCAGGATCGCAAGGTGCTGGTGCTGGCCAAGGGCGCGCTCGACAGCGGGTCGACCAACTGGGCGCAGGGCGGCATTGCTGCTGTACTCGACGCGGGTGACAGTTTCGAGGCGCATGTCGACGACACGATGGTCGCCGGCGCGGGCCTCAACAATCGCGAGACGGTGGAATTCGTCGTGTCCGAAGCGCCCGCCGCGATCGAGCGGCTCGCGGCGCTCGGTGTGCCCTTCAACCCCAGCGAGGATGGCGGCGACGCCTTTGGCAAGCGCTGGGACCTTACGCGCGAAGGCGGGCACAGCCATCGCCGCATCGTCCATGTCGACGACGCCACCGGCCACGCCGTCCAGGTCGCCTTGCTCAAGGCCGCGCGCGCCAATCCCAACATCACCCTGATGGAGGATATGGTCGCGATCGACCTTATCACCTCGCGCCATGGCGAGCGCTATTCGGGCGACGGCCATGTCTGGGGCGTCTATGCCTTTAACAAGGCGACCAAGCGCGTCGACGCACTGCTGGGCCGCGCAACCATCCTGTGCACTGGCGGCGCAGGCCGCACCTATCTCTTCTCCACCGCGCCGCGCGGCGCGACAGGGGACGGCATCGCCATGGCCTGGCGCGCGGGGTGCCGCGTTTCCAATATGGAGATGAACCAGTTCCACCCCACCTGCCTCTATAATCTGGAGGTCAAGAATTTCCTGATCACTGAAGCGGTGCGCGGCGAAGGCGGTCATCTAAAACTCCCCCCCGGCGTGCCGGGTGGCGGCGAACGCTTCATGCCGCGTTTCGACGCGCGCGCGGAACTCGCCCCGCGTGACATCGTGGCACGCGCCATCGACCATGAAATCAAGCGCCTGGGGCTGGACTATGTCCATCTCGACATCAGCCACAGGCCGCCGGAATTCGTGAGGCATCATTTCCCGACCATTTATGCCCGGCTGCTGGATCTCGACATCGACATTACGAAGGAGCCGATCCCGGTCGTCCCGGCGCAGCATTATACCTGTGGCGGCGTCATCATCGACCTCGATGGCCGCACCGACCTGCCCGGCCTCTATGCCGCTGGCGAAGTGACCGAAAGCGGCCTTCACGGAGCCAATCGCCTGGCGTCCAACTCCCTGCTGGAATGTTTCGTTTTCGGGGAAGCGGCGGCCAAGCATATCCGTGGCTCCTGGGACAACCTGCCCCCGCCCCCGCCGATCCGCGCGTGGGACGAAAGCCGCGTCACCAACAGCGACGAAGAAGTCATCGTCCAGCATAACTGGAAGGAAATCCGCCGCTTCATGTGGGACTATGTCGGGATCGTGCGCACCACCAAACGGCTGGAGCGGGCGCAACATCGCATCGACCTGCTTTCGCGCGAGGTTGACGATTATTACGGCAATTTCCGGGTGACGCCCGACCTCATCGAATTGCGCAACCTGCTGGAAGTGGCGCGGCTCGTCGTTCGCTCCGCGCTCCATCGCAAGGAAAGCCGCGGCTTACACTATACCCTCGACTATCCGGACACTTTGGCCCAGGCGGTCGATACGGTGCTCGCGCCCTAATTCGCAACGTGGCGCGCGGGCACCGGTTCAGGCGTCGGCGACTTGACGATGTGCCGCAAGATGGTGAGCAGATGGCCTCTGTCGAACGGCTTGTTCAGCAACGGCCGCTCGTTGAAGGCGACGGGCAGATGCTCGGGTCCATAGCCAGACAGGAACAGAAAGGGTATGCCCCGGCGATCCAGCGCTTCGGCGATCTGATCGACCGCCGCCCCTTGCAGGTTGCCGTCGAGGATCGCCGCGTCGAAAGCAAGCGTTTCAGCTGCATTGACCGCATCGTCCAGGGTTGATGGCGTCCCCACCACCCGCGCGCCGGCTTCGGTCAACACGTCGGCGAGTTCGAACGCGATCAGCGGTTCATCCTCCACCACCAGAAATTCCAGCCCTTCAAGGATGGTGTGGCTGTTGAGGCGTTCGCCATAGATGATCGGTTCATGGACTGCCGCGCCGGGAGGTGGGCTGGCCGATCCCATGTCCGCTGTGGCCGCGGACCAGGGAAGGTCGAACTGCCAGTGCACGCCTTCGACCGGATAGTCGGCGCTCACCGCCCCACCCTCCCCCAAAAGGCTGCGTTCGACCAATATCGTGCCAAAGCCCTTGCGCGTTGGCGGGGTGACGGCCGGCCCGCCACTTTCGCGCCAGCTAAGCAACAATCGTTCATTCGCTATCCGCCAGTCGATGAACACATGCCCCTCGCGGTTGGATAGCGCGCCATATTTGGCGGCGTTGGTGCCCAGTTCGTGCAGGACCAGCGCCAGATGCAGCGCTAGGTTGGGCGACAATTCGACCTGAGGGCCGGACACCGAACATCGTCCCTCATCGATCGTGCCCAGGTCGAGTTGATCCTGCACCAGTTGCGACAGGCTGGCGCTTTGCCAGGTCTGGCGGCTGAGCAGCGAATGCGCCTGCGCCAGCGCCTGAAGGCGACCGGTAAATTTGTCGGCGAATTCAGCGGGGCTGGGCGCTCCTTTGAGCGTCTGGAAGGCGATCGCCTGTACCGACGCGAGCGTATTCTTGACCCGGTGGTTAAGCTCCCCGATCAACAGATGCTGTGTTTCCTCCGCCCGCCGCCGTTCGGTAATATCCAGAATCTGGACGCTGACGGAAGCCGGCTTGCCCTGATGGTCCAGCAACAGGGAATAATAAAATTCGCATTCCAGCGATGCGCCGTCGATCCGCTGGACGGCATGGACCTGCATGTCGCGCTGTTCCCCGCCAAGCGTCAGGGCCGCGACATGGCGCGTGACCGCACCGGCCGTGTCCACATCCATCCATCCGATGGTTCCGGCATGGCGTCCCAGCACCGCCTCGGCCGACCAGCCGAACAGCCGTTCCGCCCCGCGCGTCCAGCTGATCAGCCTCAGGTCAGGCTCGAATTCCACGATGGCCAGCGGCGAATTGTCGCGATGGGCATTGAGGCGGTTGAGCGTCGTCGCCAGCTGCTCCGCCGTGTCGCGCAAGGCATCGCGTTGGCGTGCCAATGTCTGGCGCTGCCGGCTCAGTTCGAAAAAGACATCGGTTTTGCTGCGCAGCATGCGCGTGTCGATGGGCTTGAGCAGATAATCGACCGCACCGGCCTCATATCCGCGAAAGCGGCGCTGTTCATCGGTCGCGACAGCCGTCAGAAAGATGATCGGAATAGCGCGGGTCCGCTCGGTTGAGCGCATGATCTCGGCCAGTTCGAACCCATCCATTTCCGGCATCTGCACATCGAGCAACGCCAGCGCGAATTCATGCTCCAGCATCAGTTCCAGCGCCTGCGCGCCCGACTGCGCCTTGAACAGGCGCAGCCCGTCATTGGCCAGCAGCGCTTCTAGCGCTTCCAGATTCTGGGGCACATCGTCCACCAACAGGAAATTGATCGGCGCTTCTTCAGACATGGACGACATTTCCTGCGCTTTGGGCTTTCCTGTAAATCCGCTCCTGCGCGGCAAATTCGCTAAATGCATTTGCATGGGTTGAAAAGCGCAACGTTTCCTTGGCGCCCAGACCCAGAAAACCGCCTCGGACCAACGAGTCCTGGAACAATCCGATCGCCCGGTCCTGCAAGGGGCGATCGAAATAGATGAGGACATTGCGGCAGGATATGAGATGCACTTCGCCAAACACCTGATCATTGACCAGGCTATGCTCGGCAAAAAGCGTGCGCTCGCGCAGGCTGGGATCAAAGCGCGCACCGCCATAAGCGGCGGTATAATAATCGCTCAGCGATGTGCGCGCGCCCGACGCCTGATGATTGGCGGTAAAGCCCGCCAGCCGGTCCAGATCGTAAATGCCCATTTCCGCCTTGCGCAGCGCGGCCGGGCTGATGTCTGTGGCATAGAAGAGCGTGCGGCTGTCCAGCCCTTCCTCCCGAAACAGGATGGCGAGCGAATAGAGCTCCTCCCCCGTGCTGCATCCCGCGACCCAGACCTTAAGTGAGGGGAACGTCGCGAGATGGGGGATGACCTCTTCGCGCAGGGCACGAAAATAGCCGGGATCGCGAAACATCTCGCTGACATGGATGGTCAGGAAACTCAGCAGGTCGGGCAATATGGCCGGTTCGTGCAGCATCCGATGCTGTAACATGGACAAGCTGTCGCACTGGAAAAATTGCTGCGCCCGAACCATGCGGCGCAGCATCGACCCGCGCGAATAGCCGCGAAAGTCGAACTGGTGGCGGCGCCATAGCAGGTCGAGCAGGCAGTCAAGCTCAAGCAATTGCAGCTCTTCGATGGTGTCGTTCGCCACGACCGCGTCGATCGTCATCGCGGCATCCACACCCGCACCAGCGATAGCAGCTTGTCCACGTCCAGGGGCTTTGCCAGATAATCATTGGCCCCCGCGGCGATGCATTGCGCCTGATCCTGCGCGGTCGCCTTTGCGGTCAGGCTGATGATCGGCAAGTCGCGCCAGTTCGGATTGGCCCTGATCTCGCGCGTGGCCGTCAGCCCGTCCATCTCGGGCATCATCACGTCCATCAACACCAGGTCGATATCCCGTCCGCGCTCGCCCTCCAGGAATTTGAGCGCTTCCACGCCGTTTCGCGCAATATGAACGGTGGCGCCATGCGGCTCGAACAGGCTGGTGAGTGCGTAGATATTGCGCACATCATCCTCCGCGACCAATATCTGGCGCCCTTCCAACAGCGCGTCGCGATTGAGCGCGGTCGCCAGCATCGCCTGCTGCCGCGCGGGCAGATCGGCGACCACCTGGTGCAGGAACAGCGTCACTTCATCGAGCAGCCGCTCGGGCGACTTTGCCCCCTTGATGATGATCGACTTGGAATAGCGCCGCAGGCGCAACTCCTCCTCGGCCGACAGATCCCGTCCGGTATAGACAATGACCGGCGGGAAGGAGAGGCTGTCATCGCGGCTCAGCTTTTCCAGCAGCTCAAAGCCCGATGCGTCCGGCAGATTGAGGTCCATGACCATGCAGTCGAACGTCTGGGTGGACAGCCGTTCCAGACATTCGCTTGCGTCGGCCGCCTCCACCGTATCGACATCGCGCGTCGCCAGCAGCAGGCGCAGGCTTTCGCGCTGGGTGGCGTCATCCTCCACCAGCAGAACGCGGCGCATGCGCGCGGAAAAATGATGCTGCAACCCTTCCAGCACCTCGGTAAGCTGCTGCCGTTTGACCGGTTTGAACATATAGCCCACCGCGCCGCTCGACAGCGCCGCATGCGCATGGTCGGCCACAGATACGCAATGCACTGGAATATGCCGCGTATTGACGTCGCGCTTCAGCCGGTCGAGCACGGACAGCCCGCTATGGTCGGGCAACCCCATGTCCAGGATGATCGCCTGCGGCACAAACTGGCGCGCCAGCGTCACGCCCTCGTCCGCGCTTTCGGCCAACAGGCACTGGAAATCCAGTTCGCGCGCCAGGTCGCACAATATGCGGGCGAAGGCCGGATCATCCTCGACAAACAGGATGACGCGGCTGTCGCCGGTCAGGGCGTCCCGATCATCCTCGACAGACCGGACGCGCGGCGGTGGCGCTGGCAGGTCGGTGCGGGTCGCCAGCAGCGGGGCCGCCTCGCGCGGCGCGGGCCGATAATGCGGACGGGTGACGGGCGTCTCGGTGAAATGGCGTGGCAGCGTGAGCGTAAAGCTACTCCCCTCCCCCGGCGCGCTCACCAGGCTGATCTCGCCACCCAGCAATTTCGCCAGTTCGCGCGATATGGACAGGCCCAGCCCGGTGCCGCCATATTTGCGGCTGACCGATCCATCGGCCTGCCGGAAGGGTTCGAACACCGTCTGCTGTTGCTCAGCTGGGATGCCAATGCCCGTGTCATGGACGGTAAAGGCGATGGCATCGTCCCCAGCCTCCTCCACCGTCAGCGTGACTTCGCCCTTGTCGGTGAACTTGATCGCGTTCGACAGGAAATTCTTGAGGATCTGCTCCACCCGATGAGGGTCGCTCTCAATCTCGACCGGCATGGCGCTGGCCGCTGGGATACGCAGCGCAATCCCCTTTTGCCGCGCGCCCGGTTCCAGCAGAGCATGCAGCTTCTCGACCATTGGCGCGATGCGCATGGGCCGCGTCTGAAGGTCGACATGACCCGCTTCGATCTTCGAAATATCCAATATGTCGTTGATCAGCAGCAGCAGGTCGTTGCCCGACGTCTCGATGGTTTCGGCATGGCGAACCTGCTCGGCGGTCAGGTTTCCTGCTCGATTGTCGGCTAGCAATCGCGCCATGATCAGTAGCGAATTGAGCGGGGTGCGCAGCTCATGACTCATATTGGCGAGAAATTCGGATTTGTAGCGGCTCGCCTGCTCCAGTTCGCGCGCCTGCTCCTCCAACGACGCCTGCGCCCGGGTCAGATCATTGCGCTGCTGGACCAGCTGCTGCGTTTGCTCCTCCAGCTCGACATTGGTCTGTTCCAATTCCGCCTGCTGCGTTTCCAGGCGCGCCTGAGAATCGAGCAGCACCCGGCTTTGCTCTTCCAGTTCCTCGTTCGCGCTACGCAACTCCTCGCTTTGCGCCTGCAATTCCTCCGACTGCTGCTGCGTCTCTTCCAGCAATTCCTGCAAGCGCTCGCGATAGCGCGCGGCGCGGATCGCCTTGCCGATCGCTTCCCCTGCCCGCTCCAGCAATATCAGCGCCTGGGCGTCTGGCTCCTGCGCAAAACCGATTTCCAGCACGGCAACGACATCATCGTCAGCGCAGGCGGGCGCGACCAGCATGGTGGTGGGCGCGGCCTGCCCCATGCTGGCGCCATAGGCCAGATAGGATGGCGGCACCGGACCGACGCGGACAATGCGCCGTTCGGTGATGGCGACGCCGATCAGACCATCGTCTGGACCGGTCGAACTGATAATATCCGCGCCCTGGGGCACCCCGATGCTGGCGACCCTGCGATAGGCCGCGCCGTCATCGACGAATAGCAGGGCCGCCTGCGCATCCAGACGTGTCACGAGATTTCGGAGCAGGTCTTCGCCCAGCGTCTGGAGATTGCGTTCGCCCGCCATGGCCCGGCCAAGGCCGATCTGCGATCGCTGAACCCATTCCTCCCTCCGCACGGCCAGTTTCGTTCGAATGAACGCATAGCCAAGGCCGCCCAACAACCAGGCCGTTAGGCCCCCGAGCGAGCGATTGACCTGCGCAACAGTCGGATCGACGCCCGCCGGCGCGATCTGATAGCCGATCGCCATCAAGAGAGTCGCGATCACCGCCAGCAGTGGCGGAATGATCGCCCGTGACGTCATGTAGGACAAGGTGAGCGGCAGCAGGTATAGCACCCATACCGACATGCCGAGTGGCAATGCCATATCCGCCAGAAAGGGCGGGATCATCAGGATCAGCAAGGCAAAGGGAAGCAGCGTCGAAGATCGCGCCGGCGTCATCCCGAACAGGGAGGGCATTATGTTTCCACACTCTTGTAACAACGCCCCCACGCCGCGCGGCCATATTACAAGCAGGCCGCACCGGCGCAAGGGCATTCAGGCAAATATCTGCAGTGCCTATATGGCAAGCCACAGCCCTTTTTTTTCGAACGCGGATCGCGCACCCAGCCTGTTATCCGGCTGGCCAATGATTGTCGAGAAGATCGCGTAAAGCCCCTTCGGCCTCAGCGCGCGACCCGCCGCCTTTGTGAAACAGGGTCAACGTCACGCCACGCCGGTCCTTCGCATCGACCCGCAGCAGAGGCGCGCCTGCGGCGCTGTGGACGATGACGGCATCCGATCCTGTCCTCTTGGGGGCCTTGGGCGGACGAGCCTTTTCCCGCATATTGGCGGTCATGCCGGCCGCTGCGACCAAAGCGCGGATCATCTCCGGCGCATTGGCAGGAATGCCCCCCTCCCCTGCCAATCGTGCTTCGCGAATTCGGCGTGCCTCGCCCAGCACCGTGGCGCGCATGTCATCGGCCTTCAGGATCGGCTTTAGACTGCCGATATGGGAGATTTTAAGGTCGAAGGGGTCGGGAAACGACTCCACCAAATCCTGCGGCAGTCGGGCAAGGTCAAGATACCGGCTCAGCCAGGCCTCGGACTGGTTGAGCCGCTTAGCCATCTGCTTCTGACTGCCGGCATAATAAAGGTCGAGCGCCTTTAAATAGTCGCGCGCGCGCTCCAGGTCGCTTAGGTCCGCCCGTGCGCGATTTTCCAGGTCCGAGATGCGGAACGCTTGCTCATCCGTTAAGTCCCTGATTTCAACGAGATAGCGTATTTCCGGATGATTATGCTGGCGCAGCCAGGACACCGCCCAATGCCGGCGGGCGCCGCAGATCACCTCATAATCATAATCGGGGTCCTGCACGCGCCGGACAATCGCAGGCACCTCCTGCTTGCCCTGCGCCACTATGCTTTCGATAAGGTCGTTGCAGCGCTCTTCATTCAGCGCCGCATAATCCCGGTTGTGCCGATCCCAGATGCGGCACCGAGCCGGATCGACAAGCTCTTGCGGGTTATTGACCACCGACCCGGACGCCAGTTCCGCCAACCGGTTGTTGCGTCCCCCCAGCACGCCAACGCCCAGGCGCGAAGGCCGCCCCTGTCCCTCGGCCGCAGGCTCCACTGCCGACACCAGGTCGGCCATGAAACTCTTGTTCCGGGAGTTCATGCTCGCTCTCCTCCATGCCAAATTGCAGGGCTGCAATTTCTCCTGTTCATGCGTGGCCCGCCTTGCGCAGGCGTCCCAGATGGCTGGGCCATGTTTTACGGATCTCCAGCTCGATCTCCGCATTCACTCCGTCGAGATAGGTTAGACACCGGTCGCGAACCGCCTTGCTGGTCATCGGACCTTCCAGTTCGTAGACCGTCATCAACCGCGCGGTCGCATTGTCGATTTCAGCTGAATCCTTGAGCGGCGTGCGCACCATGGCATTGCCATAGACTTGTCGCATCAGATCCAGCAGCCCCTTCTGCATGGATTTGCCCTCGTCCACCTTCGACGCCACGAACCGCAGGAAAGCGAGTTGCGGCGCAAGGTCGTAGGATGCGAGTTCCTGGATCGTCTCGTCCAGCATCGCCAGGAAGGCGGTCGTCGAGGAAAAGTCCATCACCGTGGGGGGCACCGGGACCACAAGGGCATTGGCTGCGCGCAACACCGACAGGGAAATCGCGCCGAGCGCTGGCGGCGGGTCCAGGATGATCACATCATAAAGATCCTGGACCGACGCGATGCCATGCGCCATGCGGTCCAGCAAAGTCCCCTGCCCCCGCGCCATGCGGGCGGCCAGTTCATATTCCGACTGGAACAGTCGCAAATTGGCGGGGATCAGGTCCAGCCCGTCAAAATGCGTCTTCTTGATAGCATAGTCGAGCGACGCCCGCTCCCCCTCGCGCAGATAGGGGTACAGGGTTTCGTCCTCATCCAGATCGAGATCGGGCACATAGCCAAACAGAGTCGTGGCCGACGCCTGGCTGTCACAATCGATCAGGAGCACTCGATAGCCGCGAATGGCCAGATATTGGGCAAGGTGCACCGACACGGTTGATTTGCCGACGCCGCCCTTAAAATTCTGGACCGCGATGATCGAGCATGGGTCTTCAGGTTCCCGCCACGGCCGCGTGCCAAAGGTGCCGCGCATATCATTGAGTTGCGCGAGCGTGTAACCCATACGCCGCCCATTGTCCGCACGGGGAGGGGGGACAAGGCGGCCATCGCTTTCCGCCTCCCGAATCGCTGCTGTCGTTCGCCCCACCAAATCGGCGGCCTTTCCGATCTGGAAAGTTGGCTCGCGCCGTTCGTCGGCTCGCGCGTTGCGTGCAGAATTGCGCAGCTTTTCGAGGACAGAAGAGGACCGAGAGGCTAGAGTGGCAACGTCCAGTGCTTCCCCCAGCCGCACTTGTTCAAATGCGGAAGCCATAGCTGCTCCTTGTGAAACTGGCGTACTACATCTTCGATTTTCACTTTCCCGTCAATATGCGCGTAAAATTCGCAAATCCGCGTTGTAGCTTCAACGCATCGTAAATTGTGCTACCTATCCTGACCTAATGGGGGCGGTCGACATGACAGAGCATGATGGATCCTGACCTTTTGGGGGCGGCGATACAAAATTGCAGGGCTGCAATTCTTGATCAGTCTGCAATCGGCGCAGTGATCCCTTGCAGGGTGGACGCATGATGCCGAAGGAATGGGTAAATGTTCCGGGCATCAGATTACTCGGCTTGATTCTTTCCACCTGGATTTTGTGCATTCGCGATTCTTGGGTGGCGCCGAAGGGGAGGGCGCTGCGCATCAGCAGATGGAGCATGAGCCGAGCAATGGTTCAGACATCGCGAACCTCCCCGTGTATCAAGCCGCCCGGACAACCAACGACTCCCTTGGCTCCCGTTCCAATAGGCGGGTGCGCCTGCGGATCCTCAGCGGTGGGAAAAGCCGGTTTATGAAAACGATCGCGCACCCCCCCACCGGAGAAGCGGGCGCACGCACGACTTAGGCGGGCGGCAAAGGGGCGCCGTCGCGATTTGTCCGCATGCATGTAGCGCCCTTGGCGCTCATGCTTTGCATCGACGGGCGCCAGCTATGTTGATGGTCCAAAGGCTAACCCCAACGTAGTTCGACGTAAATATGATAGGCGACATCTCAGGTCGCTCATTCGCCCTTTAGGAAAAATTGCAGGGCTGCAATTATTACGATGGACGCCCCCGCCGCGCGAAGAATGCCTCGCAAAATCCCTTCCACGACTTTTCAAGCTTGACGCCTGATAGGCTGTCGAGCCGGTCGCCCATGGCCTCTCGATAAGCATCGGCAATCAGGTCGACGTCCCACCCGCCGCCATGACGCAGGCCTATGGCCCGTGCCGCCTGCTCTGTCGTCCCGAAATGCAGCCTGCCACGCGGAAACCGCGCCCAGGGCGCCGCCGCCTTGTCGCGCGCCCGCTCTTCGCTCACGGTCAGCGACGTTGTCGCGGCAGACAGCAAATGCGTGACCTCCGCCGGGTCTGCCAGATCTTCCTCCCGCCCAATTGCGATCACAGTTTCCACCGCATGCTCTCGCCTGGCCTTCCTACCGGCGGAGTGGCGCGCCAATTCATCGACGGTCGCGATCTGCGATGGCGCGCCCTTGGGCGAAAAGCGGAATATGATCTCCACCACCGCGCGGCCACGGCGGATTTCCTCCCATTCCACCGTGAAATGGGCCAGCTGGTCGATCTCCGTCTTTGCGATCTTGAGCACCTTGCGACGCAACTGTGCAAAATCGCCATATTTGTCCGGATCAATACCCAAAGCTGCCCTGAGCCCGACGATATCGACCTTCCATACAGGCTGCCGGCGGTGCAGACGCAGCGCGCCCTCCTCATACAGTTTGAGGGCGTAAGCCGAGCGGAAACCCAACACCGCCTGCCGGTTCATGACGGCATAGGTCTCTGATTCCTGGATCAGCCGCCGCGCATCGGGCGTGAATTGCCATTCAATCCACCCGGTTTCTTTGTCCCCGTCCTCGACCTCTTCCCACGATGCCTGGATCAAATTGAACCGCTTGGTAGCGCGCTTTCCCCGCCAGCTTTTGTCGTCTTCGGCAAACAGCGTCCGGTGCAATTCTTCCAACATATCGACGATCCGCTCATTGCCCTTGTGGCCGCGCCGGATATCCGCCTTGCGCATACGATGCGGAATATCACGCCAGGCATCGCCCCCCGCCGTCAGGATCATGAGGGCGAGCAGGCGCGAAGCGGTCAGGCTGAGTGACTGACCCTTGACGAACCGCACCTCGACCAACCGACCGGGTTTGACGAATTCATCGCTGCCCTTGCGCGACAGCGCGGCCGCGACTCGCATCGATCGCGGCGTCGCGGCCGCCTCTTCGCTTTGCTGTTGCTCGATGCCTGCAGATTCGTCCATGGCGCCACCCCGTCGATCGCGCCACAAATGCCTGTCCTGACAGCGAAGGTCAAGTCAGGACAGGATAGGCTGGTTTGGTTGCCCCCATCAGGTCAGGATAGAAATTCGCTCTGTTCAATAGGAAATCTTTGTTTCACCCCGAGTCGCGGAATTGTGAGCCCCTGGGCGCATCGATGCCCGAATTTACGCCCTATGGGGTTCTCATGCTCGTTCCCCCAAGCGGTCAGGACGGTCCCCAAGAGGGCAGGATAAGCCCCCCATCGGGTCAGGCTTGCGCCCCCACAAGGACAGGGAATCACCCCCGCCGGGTCAGGTCAGTGCTGAATCCCGCTGCGAAAAGAATAACTTACATATGGCGAATCTTAGAATCTCTAGAATCCTGGAATCTCCCGCCGCTGACGCGACGGGCATGGTTCGATATTTTGGTTTTTATGGTCGCAATTGCACAGGCAGCAACTGTCATCCCGGCCAATCCCATGGCACCGAGTCATCTTGCCAGATGCTCGGTTCTGACCGGTCCAGCGGATTGCGGCCGTCGCGCGGAACACCGGGCGGTGCGGCAACGGGTATCGCATAATGGCGATAGCTTGCCTGCCCGGTGCGTTCGATCAGCAGCCCCGCCTCTGCCGCGATGGTCAGCAACTTGATCGCACCTGCGCTGGTCAGCTGCAAATGCCGCGCCACCATTGCGCTCGTTACATAGGGCCTCAACATTGCGAGATGCAGCACATCACCCAGCCGCCCGGCGCGCCGCCGCGAGTCCAAAAAATGGCGTGCGCGTGCGGCAAAACCGCGCAGGCGAAGCTCCAAGTCCAGCAGCATCTGCGCCGCATCCCGAATGGCGTCCAGCCATAAGCGCTCCAGCGCAGCGTCTCGCGCCATCCGCCATTCGCTCTTTTGCGTGTCGAGACCCAGGGCGATCAGGCCGCCATGCGACCCATTCCAGCGCCCCGGTCCCCATCGATCCCCAATCAGCAGGCTGGCGGCCAGATCGCTCCGACCAAGGGGCGCGTGCGATCGCCAGGACGCAGCGACATGCGCGCTGGCGATCAGGGGAGGGGAGGGGCGCCAACGCTCTATCGCCCGCTGCCAAGTCTCCACGCGCGCGATCATGTCATCCGATATTGGCCCGTTGACCACCCCGCTATCGCCCATCGGGTCTGGTTTCATGCCAAGCCAATCCAGCACCGCCATGGCGTCGCCTGCCAGCGCGTCCAGACTAATGGGCGTTCCGATGGACCGTCGCCCCAGGCTAAGGTCGAAGGTCGATGTTCTTACCGTGCCCCGGCCGTCAATCTCGATATCATGGTCATGCAACGGAACGGCATCGATCGCGGCCAGTGCCTGACGTTCAGCGACATGGGCGCGCACCCGGAAGGCCGCGCGAACCGGGCTGAGCCGCATGCGCTCGTCTAGGCGGCCTAAAGCCTCCTGCGCATGCGCATAAGCGAGCTGCCGATCTTCCTCCAAGGGCCGCCTCCTGTCCTATATATAGCAAGATATGATAATCTGTTTATTATCAACAAGAAAGAGTAGTATATTCAATGATAAAAACAGCTTGGGAAAGTCAACTCTATGCGCCGATCGCTCGCGCTTGCACCGCGTCGGCCCTCCCAAAATTACCGCCAAGCGGCGGCAGCGTCGCCGGCGTCAGCCTTTAAGATTTTGCGCAACAATCGGCGCCAGCCGGCGGGCGATCACTGTCACGCCTCGCGCATTGGGATGGATGCCGTCAGGCAGAAGCAGCGCCCGTTCGCCCAGCACCCCATCCAGCATGAACGGGTAAAGCGCGGCGTCATATTTGTGCGCCAGATCCGGAAAGATGGGGTTGAACGCAGCGGCATAATCGGCCCCCATATTGGGCGACGCGAGCATGCCGGTCAGCATAACCGGGATACCGCGCGCCTTGGCTTCGCGCAGGATCGCGTCCAGATTGTCGCGCGTTTCCTGCGGCGACAGCCCGCGCAGCATGTCGTTGCCGCCAAGTCCGACCAGCATCAGGTCCGGCTTGCGCGGCAGCCCGTCGAGCGTGAAGGCCAGCCGGGCGCGCCCCGCCGTCGTCGTGTCGCCCGACACGCCGGCATTCACCACCTGCGCCTTGAGGCCGCGGTCGGCCAGCGCGCGCTCCAACACCGGCGCCAGCCCTTGTCCCTGGTCCAGATTATAGCCGGCATAGAGACTGTCGCCAAACGCCACGACCAGTTTGCGGTCGGCCGATGGCGTCGCCCGGGCCGGCGGCTCCACCCTCTGCGCCTGTTCTCTCGCCGGGGGAGGGGGCGGCGCGTCAGGAGAACAACCCGCCGTCAGATGGACAATCAGCGTCAATGCCCCATATTGCGTCAACCTGCCCGCCAAGGACCCATTCCCTTCATGCATTCGCCACTCGATCCTGCAACTATCGCCATTCGTGCCCAGGATGTCACGCTTCAGCTTGGAACCCGCGAGGCCCCGGTAACGATCCTCAAGGGGATCGATCTGCATGTGCAGCGCGGGCAAAGCGTCGCCATATTGGGCGCGTCGGGATCGGGCAAAAGCTCGCTGATGGCGGTGCTGACCGGGTTGGAGCGGGCAAGCGGGGGAAGGGTGGAAATTGGCGGCGTCGATTTCGGCGCCTTGGGGGAGGATGATCTGGCGCGCGCCCGGCGCGGTCGGATCGGCATCATCCTCCAATCCTTTCATCTGCTTCCCACCATGACCGCGCTGGAAAATGTCGCGGTGCCGCTCGAACTGGCGGGGCAGGCGGACGCCTTTGCCATTGCTGCTGAAGAATTGCGCGCGGTCGGCCTTGGCCACCGGCTGGATCATTATCCCGCGCAATTGTCGGGTGGCGAGCAACAGCGCGTCGCCATCGCGCGCGCGGTCGCGCCGCGCCCCACCTTGCTCTTTGCCGACGAGCCCACCGGCAATCTGGACGCCGCGACTGGCGCGGCGATCATGGACCTGCTGTTTGAACGGCAGGCGGCGGCGGGGGCGACGCTGCTCATCATCACGCATGACGCCGCGCTGGCGCAGCGCTGCGAGCGCATCATCGAAATGCGCGACGGACGCATCCTGTCGGATCACATGGCGTGAGCCGGCTTGTCTGGCGCGCAGCGTGGCGCATTGCCCGTCGCGACCTGCATCTGGGCTTTCGCGGCCTGCGCCTCCTGTTCCTCTGCCTGTTCCTGGGCGTTGCGACGCTGGCCGCGATCGGCAGCCTGACCAGCGCGATCACGCAGGAACTGCGCGATCGGGGACGGCTGATCCTGGGCGGCGATATCGAAATCGGCATGACCCAGCGCGAAGCCAGCCTGGGCGACAAACAGGCTTTTCGTCAACTTGGCGCGCTCAGCCAAACTATCCGCATGCGCGCCATGGCCCAGCGGGTGGGGCAGGGGAGGGGGAACGCGCCGCCCGCCATCCTGACCGAGCTCAAGGGGGTGGACGCTGCCTATCCGCTTTATGGCGCGCTGGCGTTGCGGCACGGCATCTATCGTCCGCTTGATGCCGGCGATATCCTGATCGGCGACGCTTTGTCCCAACGGCTGGGCATCGGTCGCGGCGCAAAGCTGCGCTACGGCGACGCGCTCTTCATTGTCCGCGACATCATCGTGGATGAGCCCGACCGGCTGGGGGAGGGCTTCACCCTGGGACCGGTGGCGATCACGTCCCTGTCGGGGCTGCGTCGGACCGGCTTGATCCAGCCCGGCAGTCTCTATTCCACCAAATATCGCATTCGCCTCGACCCGCGCTATGACGCGGCAACTGTGCGCAAGGATTGGGAAAAGGCGCGCGCGGGCGAAGGCTGGACGTTCAAGGATCGCGATCGCGCCGCGCCCGGCGCCAATCGCTTCATCGACCGGATGGGGCAGTTCCTGTCGCTGATCGGCCTTGCCGCCCTGGTCATCGCCGGGATCGGCGTCAGCAACGGGGTCGCTTCCTATCTCGCGGGCAAGCGCAATGGCATTGCGACGCTCAAGGTGCTGGGCGCAAGCGCGGCGGACATCGCGCGCATCTACCGCTTGCAGGTGGGCGCCGTTGCGCTGCTGGGCATTGCCGCAGGGCTCGTCGTCGGCGCG
The DNA here is from genome assembly GCF_020782245.1 of Sphingobium soli. Lineage (GTDB taxonomy): Bacteria > Pseudomonadota > Alphaproteobacteria > Sphingomonadales > Sphingomonadaceae > Sphingobium > Sphingobium soli. Next base: position 26,038 of record NZ_JAJGNP010000016.1, on the reverse strand, counting down.
GTGCTGCCCCCACTCGTGGTCGCGCTCGCGGGCGACGTGCTGCCGGTCAGCCCGGGTTTCCGCCTGTTCCCGCTGCCGCTGGCGACAAGCGCGCTCTATGGATTGCTCATCGCTTTTCTCTTCACGTTCCCGCCGCTGGCCCGGGCACGGACCCAGCCCGCCGCCGCCTTGTTCCGGGGTGCGATCGAACGTCGCTCCGGCTTTGACCGACGCAGCCTTGCCGCCATGACGGTGGCCGGCCTGCTGCTCGTCGCGCTGGCGCTTGGGACGGCGGGCGATCCGCTATTCTCCGCGGCGGTTCTGGGCGCCGTCGGCGCGGTTCTGCTCCTGCTGCTTGGCATCGGTATCGCCGTGCGCCGGATCGCCCGGCGCCTGCCCCGACCCCGCCGTCCCTGGCTGCGGCTGGCGCTCGCCAATCTCCATCGGCCCGGCGCGCAGACGGCCGCGCTTATCGTTGCGCTTGGCCTTGCTCTTACCCTGTTCGTAACGCTCGCCGGGATCGAAACCAGCCTGGATGCGGAAATCCGGCAAGTCGTGCCCAAGAAAGCGCCGGCGCAGATCGTGCTCGACATCCCCGCGTCGCAGCAGCAGCGCTTCCGCACTATTGCCCGGGCGCAGGCTCCCGAAGCGCAACTCAACATCGTGCCCGTCCTGCGCGGCACCATTACCGGCTATGGCGACACGCGCGTTGCCGATCTTGCGCAATTGCCCGAAGGTGCCTGGTTCCTGCGCGGTGAACGCGGCGTCACCTACAGCGCGGCCTTGCCCGAAGGCAGCGATCTGGTCGCAGGCACCTGGTGGCCGACCGACTATCGCGGTCCGCCCCTCGTCTCGCTCGACGCGGAAGCGGCCCGCACGCTGGGCATCGGCGTGGGTGACAGGCTGACCGTCTCGATCCTCGGGCGAGAGATTACGGCGCGCATCGCCTCGCTGCGCAAGGTCAACTGGGATACGATGGGTTTCAATTATGTGCTCGTCTTCTCGCCGGTCACATTGCAATCCGCGCCCCACAGCGTTGCTGCCACCATCACCATGGACCCGCGCCACGACACTGCCATGACCCGCGCGCTGCTGGCGGCCTTCCCCGGCGTGTCGGTCATTGCGGTGGGCGATGTCATCGATCAGGTCGGCGCCATCCTGACACAAATGTCGCGCGCCATTCTGGTTGCGGCCTCGGTCGCCATTCTGGCCGGCATTGCGGTGCTGGTGGGCGCCATCGCCGCCGCCCGCCAGTCGCGCAGCTACGACAGCGTCATCCTCAAGACGCTGGGGGCGACCCGGCTGCAACTGCTGGGCGGTCAGGCGCTGGAATATGGCCTGCTCTCGGTTCTGCTGGCGGTCGTGGCGCTGGCGCTTGGCAGCGCGGCGGCCTGGTTCGTCATCGTTCAGGTCTTCGATTTTACCTGGTCGCCCGACTGGGTGGTCATGCTGGGCACCCTGGCGGGCGGAGCGTTTCTGACACTCGGCATCGGCCTTGCCGGCGCGCTGCCGCTCCTGTCGGTCCGCCCCGCCCGCGCCCTGCGGCAGGTCTGACGGGGCAGGGGGGGCGTCGACCGCCAGCATCGTCCTGGGGCTGCGCGTCTGGTTCTGACGCCTTTCTTGACGGCAGCGGGGACCAGTCGGTTATTTCACCTTGGCCAGCGCGGCCGTCATCCGCTTGGCGGCGAAGGGGGGCAGCTTCACTGCTTTCGCTGCGGCGATATCGGCTGGCGTCACCTTGCCCACCTGGACCAGGGCGACCATGCCCATCGAATAATGCGGCATGCATTTGATGCCATAAAGACCGGGCTTGGTCACGGTCATCGTCACTTCCTTGTTCATCGCCCCCTTCATCGGCGTCGCGCCCGTTGGCAGCATATTGGCCATGGTTTCGGCATTATGGCTGGGATTGGTCGGCAAAAACCGGATCTTGTCGCCTGGCGCGGCTTTGACGAAGGACGGTTCGAACACCATCGCGCCCTCCGCGCCCTGGTTCTTCATATGGACGATGATCTCCTTGGCGGCCGCGGGCAGGGGCGACAGCAGTAGCGTGGCGACCGACAGGCGAAGAATGACGGGACGGATCAAGGCTCTCTCCATTGGATGGTTCGGCGTAGGCCGCCGGATTGCCAAAGAAAATGGGGGTTTTCCCTGACCCGGCGCAATGGGCCATTGGTCCAAGGTCCCTGTTCGGACTGCGTGGGTCGTCGGTCATTCGGGCCGGTTGCGTTCGGGACTGACAGGCTCCAGCCGCAAGCCCAGGTCCCGCCAGCCATCGCTCCCTTCCGCCAGCCACCAGATAGGCCGATAGCCCGCGCGCTGCAGCCGTCGCGCCGCATTCCAGCTCATCCAGCAATCGGCCAGGCAAAAGACGACGACCGGCATATCGGCGCGCCCTGTGGTCAATCGCGTCACGCCGTCGAGCAGCCATCGTTCGACGGCCGGATCAATGCCACCCCTGCCGCTTTCAGGGAACCAGTGCGCGCCGGGAATCGTCATTCGCTCTGGCTTGCCCCCCGTACCGGGATCGACCGGCGTCACGTCGATGAACAGGGCATCGACACCTGGCCGCAACACCGCTGCGGCCTGGGGTGCGATCCGGGTAACGCCGTTGGGCGCGCGCCGCGTCGGCGCGCGATAATGGGCGATCCGATATCCCGCGCTGTCGAATGCAGATGCGTCCGCCCCCGCAGGCGCAGCGATCGACAGCATCATCCACGCGATCCCCATCGCCAAATCCTTCCGCGTCATCGACCCAAGGTGCAATGGTATCGCAAGGCGGCCTGCCTTACCTCCTGCCCTTAGGGAGAAGGGACATGAAGGCCATGATGGCGCTGCTGCTGGCGCTGATCGCCGCGCCGGGGCAGGCGGCGCAGGATTATCCCGCCGATCCGTTGGGATCGCCCATGTGGCGCGCTCATGCCCTCACCTTGTTCGGCCACGATCCCGTCCGGTTCGACGCACGGGTGAAGGTCGAATTTCCGGCCATAGCAGAGGATCAGCGCGCCTTTCCCGTCGCCATCGACGCGCGCGGAATTCCCGGGGTGCGGCGGATGCTGCTCTTTGCCGACCTCAATCCCATTCCTGTCGCGATCGACTATCGGCCGACCCATGCCGCGCCTTATGTCGCTACCCGCATCAAGCTCGACCAGCGAACGCCGGTGCGCGGCGCGGTGCAGCTGGAGGACGGCCAGTGGCTGGTGTCGGGTGGCTGGATCGATGCGGCGGGCGGGGGCTGTTCCACTCCACCGATCAGCCGGGTGAAGGGCGACTGGGCTGATCATCTGGGCGAAATTCGCGGGCGCGCTTGGCCGCAGCGCGACGGCGCGCGCCTGCGGCTCGGCTTTCGCCACCCCATGGATACCGGGCTGGTCGCCAATATCGCGACCTATCATCTCGACCATCTGACGGTGAAGGATGGCGATGGCCAACTGCTGGGCGATATGGACCTGTGGGCCAGCGTGGCCGAAGATCCGGCGTTGACCCTGATGCCCGATGCGCCGTCGGGGGGGCGGCTTCTGGTCGAGGCTCGCGACACCAATGGCCGGAACTATGTCGCGCGCATCGACCTGGCCCGGCAATCGCCGATACCGGCGCGTCCCTGATGCTCTCGCGTCGCAGCGTCCTGACAGGCTTCGCCTTCCTGCCCGTTGTCGCCAGAGCAGCCGAAAGCTATGCGATCGAACCCGAACAAATCGCGCAGGGCATCTGGATGGTGCGGGGGGCCGATGCCCCCATTCAGCCTGACAATGGCGGCGCCATCGCTAATATCGCCATTGTCGATACGCCTGCGGGCACGGTGTTGATCGATTGCGGTCCGTCGTTGCGCTATGGCCTGGCGCTCAAGCGCGTGGCCGAAGAGCTGACCGGAAAGCCGGTGATCCGCATCTATGTGACGCATCTCCATCCCGATCATGGCTTTGGCCTTGGCGCTTTCGACGCCACCCGCGCCGCCGCACTGCCGGGCACCATCGCCGCCATGGAAGCGCAGGGGCAGGGTTTTTCCGATGCCATGTACCGTATCCTCGGCGACTGGATGCGCGGCACCGACCTTTTGCTGCCCCGCATCGCGCTGACGGCCGGGCAGGAGGATTTCGGCGGCAGGACGTTTCGCCTCCTAGCGTTGTCTGGCCACAGCAGCGCGGACTTGGCATTGCTCGATGAACAGACCGGGCTGCTGATGGCGGGCGATCTTGTGTTTTATAATCGCGCGCCCAGCACGCCGACGGCGGACTTGCCGGCCTGGCGCGCCAGCCTTGATCGGCTCGCGGCGCTGGATCATGGCGCCTTGCTGCCGGGCCATGGACCTTTGGATCCTGGCGGAACGGCCGCGATCGTCCAGACTCGCGACTGGCTCGACTGGCTCGACGCGACATTGACCGATGCCGTCGCCGCCGGTCTCGACATGGTGGAAGCGGGGATGCTGCCGATCCCTGATCGCTTCGCCGGCCTCGCCGCCGCGCGCTACGAACTGCAACGCAGCGTCTCGCATCTCTACCCCGGGCTGGAGGCGCGCCTGCTTCCGCGCGTCGACCGGCCGGACTAAATCCTAGAAACTCGCCTTCATCCCCAGATACCAGCGGCGCGGCGCGCCCGGGCCATAAGCGCGCGGGTCCGACGCGCCGGGCGCTTCCTCCAGGTCGATCTCATCCACCTCGCTGAACGTCCCGAATGTCGCATAGCGTCGATTGAAGGCGTTGCGCACTTCGCCGAACAGGTTGACGCCCGGCACAATCGTCACGCTGCCGCGCAGATTGACGATGGCATAGCCGGGCACCTGGCGGGTATCATTGCCTTCGTCGCCGATCAGATACTGGCCGCTCCGCGCCAGCACATCGCCCCCCAACGACCATCGCGCTGTCGCATAGTCGAGGCTCAGCGTCGCACTATGGCGGGGAATGCCCGGCAGCCTGTCGCCGCGCGCCACCGCGATTCTTCCGTCATCATCCGCTTGCGGGTTGGCCGGGCTCGCAAGCGTCAGCGGCGCGCGATAGGTCGCATCGGTGAAGGCGTAGCTGATCGCCCCGGTCAGGCCGCCCCGGCTTGCCTTGACGCTGGCTTCGATCCCCCGCCGCCGGGTGGCGCCGATATTCTGGAAATAGGCCCGCCCTCTGATGGCCGAGGCGATATATTGAATGTCGTTGCGGTTGCGCGTGCGATAGGCCGACAGTAGCCAATCGACCTTGATGCCGCCGGCCTGCCCCGATCCGCTCGCGCCCGCTTCCCAGCTTTTGGCCACCACCTGCTTGAGCGGCGGATCGGCGATGAAGAAGTTGGTCAGGCTGCACGGCGCATTTTCGTCGGCGCAGGACAACTCCGCCGGGGTCGGCGCCCGGTTCGTTTCCGCATAGCCTGCCCGCAGCGACAGCGCATCGCTCATCCTGTAATCCAGTTCCACGCCCGGATTGACCCGCTGGAACCGGTGTCGGCCATTGAGCGCCGTGCCAATCTGGTCCTGCAACACGATCCGCGCATGATTATATCGCAGGCCGATTTCGGCCGACAGGCGCGGCGTGATCGGCAGCTTGTCCTGCACGAAGACTCCCCAATAATCGCTGTGCGTGATCAGGCTGACCGGCGCGATGGCGCCATCGCCCTGTACGATCATCGTGCCCAGCCCATCGACGCTGCGCGCATCGGTCAACGCGCCCAGTTCGACCGACGTGTCGAATCGCGTCCGGCTGGTGTCGTAACTCAGGCCCAGCGCGAAATGGTTGCGCCCGCCTAGCATCGGCCGGTCGTCGATGATCTGGAACAGGGCGCCCATGGCGCGCGTGCGGGTGCGGCCGCGATTGAGCACGCCATAGCCGTCCCCGTCCAGCATGTCGGCGATCGGAGCGCCGGCCGCGTCGGTCAGCACCGCCTCTTCCTCCTCGTCGGAATCATCCCCGACGGTTTCCAGGCACAACAGCCCTGCCTCGTCCTCCTCCTCGCATGCCTCGATATCGGCCGCGTCGCCGTTGATCGTGCGTAGCGTCAGGCGCTGGGCATAGAGCGTGCCTTCGATCCGCGTGGTGCCGGACAGGGCGACCCAGGGGTGCAGGCTGATGCGGCCATAGGTCGACTGGCTGTTATCGGGCCAGGTGAACACCGCGCGCCGGTCCGCCGCCAGTAATTCGACCGGGGCGACCCCATTGCCGGTCAGGTCGGTATCCGCGCCCACCAGCTTGACATGCAGGCCGCCCGACGCCGTGTCGAAGCCCAGGTCGAGATAGCCATTATAGAGGGTTGAGGGCGAAAAATCGCGCCAGCCATCCTCATGGCTATATTGGAACGCGCCATAGGCGCTCAGGTCGCCGCGCGCGATGCCACCTGCAATGCTAGCCTCGCGATAATCGAAACGTCCCGCGCTATAGCTGGCCTCCAGCCCCGGATCGGACAGGCCGGTGCGCGTTTCGACCAGCATCGCGCCGCCCAGCGCGTTGAGGCCATAGACCGGGCTTGCATCCAGCAGGCTCACGCTTCGGATCGCCGCTTCGGGCAGCAGGTCGAACGCTACCGTATCGCCAAAGGGCTGGTTGAATCGCGCCCCGTCCAGATAGACCGCCAGTCCCTGCGCCACCCCTTGTAATGGCGACGCGGAAAAGCCGCGATAGACCAGATTGGGTTGCCAGGGATTATTCTGCGCGTCCTGCAAGGTAATGCCCGCGATGGTCCGGGTCAGCGCGCCAAGCAGGTCGGGCGTGCCCGCACGTCCGATATCGTCGCGCGTCAGGATCAGCGCATCGTCCACGTCGACTGCGCCCCCCGGGGCAGTCACGATGATCGCGCTTCTGTCGACCTCGCTGTCGGCCTCGCTCTCCGCCGCGCTAATTGGCATCGTCCAGATCGCCGTCGATCCGGCCAAGAGCGCACCCCAGGTCCGCATCATCCTCACCCCCATTTTCCTTGTTGAAACAAGGGTTAGGGGAAGGGCAGGGGGCGCTCCATCCTACTTTGGGTCAATGACGCCAGTTTACGCCGATCCACAGCGTGCGCGGCGTGCCAAGGTCGATGGACCCGCCCGCATTGCGCGTGACAACCGGCTCGTCGAACAGATTTTCGCCCCGCGCGACCAGCCATACGCCCTTGGCCAGCGGCAGGCGCGCAACCGCGTCCAGCGTCAGCGCGTCGGGCAGCACATCGCTTTGAAGGTCGTCTTCATATTGCTTGGCGACATAGCGCAGCGTCGTGGACAGCGATGGCCCCCCGCGCGGTGCCCAGGCCACCGTGCCGCTGGCCGCATGGCGCGGACTCTGCGCGGGCGTGAAGCCGTCAAACGCTTCGCCCGGCGCATGCACGCTGCTGTGGCTATAGGCATAGGATGCCGACAAGGAAAAATCGCCCATCTGCGCCGCCGCCGTCAGTTCCAAGCCCTTGGCGACGATCCGCTCGACATTCTGCCGTTCGCGTGTGTTGGGAGCGATGGTGACATTGGCGATCGCGCCGTCCAGCCGGTTGTAAAAGGCCGTGGCCGACAGGGTGACGCCCTTCATGGGTGTCAGGTCGACGCCCGCCTCCACGCCTTTCAGCTTTTCGGGGTTCAGCGCGGCATTGGCGCGCGTGGTGATGGGAAAGACCACGAAGGGCCGATACAGTTCGTTCAGCGTCGGCAGACGAAAGCCGCTATAGGCCGCCGCCCGCAGCGCCACCGCGTCGCCGGGCCTGAACAGCGCGCCGATCCGGCCGGTCGTTTCCCAGCCCGACCGATCGGCATAGGATTCGCCCGTGGCCGCGCCCGTCGTCGCATTGACCTGGCGGTAGAAACCGTTGCGGATCGTCCACCGGTCAACCCGCGCGCCGCCGGTCAGCACCAGTCTGCCCAGCGTCCAGTCATCCTCGACGAACAGGCCGCTCGTCCATTGCTCGCCGCCCGCATGGCGCAGGAAGGTGCGCGGGTTGCTCGCGACATTGGCGTTATAGGCGTCCTCATACATGTCGCCGGTGGCTAGCCGCGTGTCGGCGCCCACGCGCAGCACATGTTGGGGACCGACCGGCGGGCGCAGCTCGATCTTGCCGCCCAGCCCGGTCGATGGCGTGTTGCGCTGGTCCAGCGTCTTGCGAAAGCTGGAGGAGGATATGACGATATTGGAAAAATTGCGCGCCTGGATATAGGCCAGCGCATCGACCTGCCACGGGCCGCGCGCGACATAGCGGATGCTGGCGTCCTGGCCCTCGCTCATGCTGTCGGCGCCCTGGAAACGCAGCGTGCGATGATCTTCGAACAGCGTTGCGCGAAACTGCAATTCGGACGTCGCGGAGATCGGAGCGACCGCGCGGAGATTGGTCGACCAGCCATCATAGGCGGCGGGCGCGCTGGCGGCGACTCGCTGGTCGCGCGGCGTGGTATAAAATCCATCCCCCCGGTCCCATCGGCCCGACAGGGAGACATGACCGCCGCCCAGATCCGGGGTGATGGTGGCGGACAATTCGCTGGCGTCGCGGCTGCCATATAGGGCGCTCAGCGCCATGCCGGGTAATTCTTCGCGGGTCGCGCTCGCCAGTTCTATGGTGCCGGCGACCGCGCCCGATCCGAACGCGCCGCTGCCCCCGCCGCGCGTCACGCGCACGACCGACAGTCGTTCGGGCGCCAGCGCACCGAAGGGAATATAACCAAAGAAGGGATCGGCCAGCGGCACCCCGTCCAGCAGCATCAAGGTCCGGCTTGACGCGTTGCCGCCCAGCGCGCGCAGCGTCACGCCCTGCGCGGATGGGTTGGCCGACCGGCTGTCCGACCGGCGAAACTGCTGAAATCCCGCGACATCGCCCAGTACCGTTTCGATCCGCCCCGACGCGCTTTCCATCAGCCGTTCGCGCCCGATCACCACCGATCCATAGGCCGGGGTCCCCGGCGGCAGCGGCAGGCCGCGTCCCGTCACGATGATCGCCGGCGCATCGCCGGGCGTCTGCGCCCAAGCGGCAGTCGGAACGATCAATAGCAACGCAGGCAGCAGGCAGGTCTTCATGGCATTCCCCTCAGGCGGCCTCTCCCTTCTGGTTTTTTGTCGCGATTGCAAACGGAAAGGGCCGCACCCCTTGTAGGATGCGGCCCGTCCCCCGGGACATTGGTCCTTTGGTCAGAAAAAGAGGATCGCGCCCGCCGCGATCGCGTCCGACGACGCCTCATTGCCGTTATGCGCCTGCGACTTGGTGCTCACATATTCGCCGAGCAGCGTCACCCAGCTATTGAGGCCATAGCGGACCTGCCCGACCCAGCTGCTATTCTTGTCGACCAGCGCGGGGTTGGCGATCGCATCGGCCGCGTTGGCGTAATCCAGATGGCTTTCGCCATAGCTGCCGCCGAACGAGAATTTGCCGAAGGTCGCCAGGCCCTGAAGATAGAAGCCGTGGCTGTCGCGCTTGTTGCCCAGCCCATCTATGTCGAACAGGTTGAGCGCAGTGGTGCCAAGGCCCGATGCGTCATAATAGGTTCCGACCACCGTCACCGGGCCAAAGCCGACCTTGGCGCCCACATCCCATCCCCAGCCGGTATAATCAGGGCCGGCATCGACATTATGCTTCTGCGTGATGCCCGACGCCCACAGCCGCGTCGATACCGCGCCCATCTTGCCGTCATAGACCAGCTTGCCCTGGAAACCGGGCTGCTTGTTGGTTTCGGCCGGCCCGGTCAGCGACGACAACGGCTCGAAAATGCCGATGCTGGCGGTGATCCCGCCAAAGCTGGGCGTGGTATAGGTGATCTGCGGCTGGAAGTCGGTGTAGATATAGCCAGTGCCGATCCGGCCCAGCGTCGTGTTGGACGGCGCGACATTGCCCGCCGGCGTGCCCGACGACAGCAAGGTGATGTCGTTCAATATCGCTTCGGACGCGAACAGGCCGATATCGCGGCCGATCTTCACCTCGCCAAATCCCTTGCGCCCGAACGTCAGATAGGTCTGGCGGAAATCGATGCCGCTGGTCTGCAATGCGCGCGGATTGCCGGGGCTGTTGGCGCCGCCGCCCGCTGCATAATTGACTGAATTGATACCCGGATACATGCCGAAATGCGCGCCCACGTCCCAGCCGCCCTGGGTGGTCATCGCCTCGACCTTCAGGAAACCGGGCAGCAGGCCGTTGCGGATCGCCGACGTGTCGCCGCCCACCGTCGCGACACCGCCCACGACCGTGTTGGTCGCGCTGGGCGCTTCGCCATTGTCGTGCACGTAAAATCCGTTGACCGACCCTGAAAATTTCAGCGTCACATCCCCCATCTGCAACCCGATGCCGCTATCGGTCATCCGCACGAAGCCCGCGCCGCCCGAGGCGTCGGGCGTCACGGGCGGTGCGCTGGGCGCGGCAGCCGCCTGCGCCGTTTCGCTCGCCTGGCCGCTCAGCAGCTCCTGATATTCCTCGTCGGTCAGGATGCCCTTTTCATGCAGTCGTTTCAGCAGATCGGCGGTGGTGCCGGCCATCGCCGGCGCGGCCGTGACGCAAAGCGCGAATGCGCTCGCGGCGCACATCAGGCGCAGTGTCCCCTTCATCTCATCCTCCCGTTGAGCCGCCGGTGGTTCCGGCTGGCCCGGACAGTGGGCCGCATCAGGCGGACGGAAAATTGAACTTAGGTTCTGCGACTTTCGGCCGGGCGCTGCGGCATCGGCCGGGTCAGGGCGCGATGGCGATTCCCCACGGGGCAGAGCCGACCGGCACGGTGCCCACCACCTTGGCCATGTCCAGGTCGATCACCGACACATTGTTCGAAAGGCCATTGGCGCTATAGGCGTGGCGGCCGTCGGCGCTGACCGCGACATGCCAGACGCGGCGGCCGACCGGGACATAGGCGCGCACCTTGCGGCTCGCCACATCGACCAGCGCGACATGATCGGCGCGGCCCAGCGCCACGATCGCGGTCTTGCCGTCGTGCGTGAAGCGGATGCCGCAGGGCAGGATGCGATGCGCCGCGACGCCCTCTATCTCGAACCGCAGCGTGTCCGTGATCGTCCGGCTGGCGACGTCCGCGATCTGGACGACGCCGCCGATCTCGGCCGCGATCCAAAGCTGGCGCCCATCGGCGGTGAATTCGACATGGCGCGGCCGCATCTCGGTCGCGGTTTCGCCTGCCGCCGTCCGGGTGGAAAGATCAATCCAGGTGACGACATTATCCTCTTCGGACGTGACCGCGACCCATCGTTCGTCCGGGCTTTGCGCGACGCCTTCCGGCTCGCCGCCCACCGCCACCTGAAAGGCGACGGTGCGCGAGGAAAGGTCGATCGCGGTCAGCGCGGCGTCATTTTCATTGGCAACGAACAGGGTGCCGCCATCGCGCGACAGAGAGAATTGCTCGGGGTCCTCACCGGACGGCAATTCGGCCACCAGCTTGCCGCTGACGCGATCAATCACCTGCACCGCATGATCCAAGCTGGCGCACAGATAGACATATCGTCCATCCTTCGACACGGTGATGCCGCGTGGCCGGCCGCCCACATCCCACGTCGCCAGCACCGTGCGCGTCGCGCCGTCGATCACGCTCACGCTGTCGCCCCGCTCATTGGAGACATAGAGCGTGTCCGCGATCGCCGGGACCGGCATCGCACTCGCCATCGCGGCCCATAGCAGTCTCTTCATGCCAGCCCTCTCCCTCAATGTCCGTCGTCCCAATGGTCTAGGCGCAGCATCAGGCGGGCGGGATTGTACCAAAGGCCAATGGGGCGCTCTCCGCCGCTCCCCTACACTTGCATGGAACAGGACATGATGGGTGAGGATGGACAGGCTCATGACTTCGGGACGCATTTTGCTGCTGGGCGCGCTTGCCGTGCTGGCCGGAACGACGGCCAGCCAACTGCTGGCGCATGGCGACGTGACGCCGCAGGCGGTCGATACCTCCGCGCTGCCGGACATTGGCGAGGAATGGCTGGAAAAAAATCCCTATAGCGGCAACGCCAAGGCGATCGAAATCGGCCAGTCCGCCTATGGCCAGAATTGCGCACGCTGCCATGGGCTCGACGCGGAAAGCGGCGGCATCGCCCCGGACCTGCGCTATTTGGAGCAGGGTGAGTCGGGCGACCAGTGGTTCGCCGAACGCTATCGCCACGGCTCAAGCCATGACGGAAAAGTCTATATGCCGCCATTTGGGGATGTCTTGGGGCAAAAGACCGGCTGGGCGATCCGCGCCTGGCTCGAAACCAAGTTCGAGGGCTGATCCCATGGTCAGCCGTCGCGCCTTTCTCAGCACCGCCGGCGCTGCCGCGACATTGGGCCTTCTGCCCTCGCGCATCGGCGCGGCGCCGCTGGGCAAGGTCAGGGATACAGGGGTCCTTCGGGTCGCCGTCTATAGTGACAACCGTCCCTGGTCCTGGGAAAAAAATGGCCGGCTGACCGGCATCGACGTCGATCTTGCCAATGCCTTGGCGCAAAAGCTGGGCGTACGCGCCGACGTGGCGCAGATCACGGCGGATGAAAGCGTCGACGATGACCTGCGCAATGCGGTTTGGAAGGGCGGGCTGCTCGGCTTCATGCCGGCCGACATCATGCTGCATGTGCCTTTTGACCGGGCCTTTGCCGCGCGCAATGATCAGGTTGCGATTGTCGCGCCTTATTATCGTGAGACGTTCCAGTTTGCCTGCGCCAATGGCGATATCGACTGTGATGCGCCGCCCGTCCAATGGAAGGGCAGGCGGCTCGCCGCCGAACTGGACAGCATTCCCGATTTTTATCTGATCGGCGCCTTTGGCGGGGTACTGTCCAGGGATGTCGTCCATCATAAAAGCGGCACAGCCGCCGTGGACGCGATGCTCGATGGCAGGGCCGACGGCGTGCTCGCCAGCCGCGCCCAGATCGAAGCAGCGCTGCATGACCGCGGAAATCCCGCCATCATTCGCCGCAAAATGCCGCTTCCCGCCTTCACCTCGCTGGGTTGGGACATCGGCATGGCGGTCAAGGAAAACAGCCGCACGCTGGGCGACGCGGTTGAGGACATCCTGGCCGCCATGGGGACGTCGGGCGAACTGGCCGCCCTGTTCGCCGCCCATGGCGTCACCTATCAGAAGCCTGTCGCAGGCTGATCGCGGCCCTCACTTGCCGCTTCCAATGTTGGGCGATTATCCCCTTGGCATACGTAAGGAATTGCGCTATACAATGAGGCATGAGCAAGAAGCCCCAAACGATCGCGCAGTTCTTCAAGCAGTTTCCCGATGATGAGGCCTGCCTGAACCACCTGTTCGAAATCCGGTTTGGTCAGGGCTTTGAATGCCCGTCATGCGAGCGCCCGTCGAACTGGTATCGGATCAAGGCGGAGCGCGCTTATTCGTGCCAGTGGTGCGGCCATCACCTGCACCCGACTGTTGGCACGCCGTTCGAGCAGACCCGCACCCCGCTCCAGCTCTGGTTTTACGCCATCTTCCTGTTCACCACGACACGCAACGGCGTGGCGGCGAAGGAACTACAGCGCCAGCTTGGCGTCACCTACAAGACGGCGTGGCGCATGGCGCACCTTATCCGCGAGCATATGGCCGACGTTGACGGTGAAGCACCGATCGGCGGCGCTGGTGAAATTGTCGAGGCAGACGAAACTTTCATCGGCGGCGTCCACAAGCGGGGCAAGCGTGGCGGCGATCCGGCGGAAGGCAAGACCATCGTTTTCGGCGTCATGGAACGCGGCGGCGAGATTGTGACGAAAGTGGTGCCGAACCGCCTTCGCTGCACAATCTTCCCCATCGTGCAGGATCATGTCGAGGCCGGTACGGAAGTCCACACGGATGAATATCGGACCTATGCCACGTTGGGCAACATCGGCTACCAGCACAAGAAGGTGAACCACGCCGCCAAGGAATATGCGAGCCGCGACGGTGTGAGCGTCAACGGGATCGAAGGCTTCTGGTCGCAGCTAAAGCGGTCGATCAACGGCACCCATATTCACGTGAGCGGCAAGCATCTGTGGAAGTACGCGAAGGAAGCGGAATATCGCTTCAATCGTCGGGATTGCTCCGAGACGATGCTTTCGGAACTGCTGGGAACTTTTGGGCCATTGCCCGAACGGCCCGATTGAAGGCGTCCGCGTCGCCATCTGGGTCGGTGTCATGTGCCTTGATGAACTGGTCGATTTTACCCTTCTCGCGGGCATCACGAAGGCTGGTCATCGTAAATCCTAGCTAGGTAGTAGACGCTTGGTTGGTAATCCCCCTCGTTGTCGAGAACAGACGTAACCAGCACATCAGCTTTAACCTTGTCGCGGGTAAAAAGTTCTTCTGCGTCTATACCTGGGGCGAGATGCAAGGCTTTGCGACCATCCGCCACCTCAGCGATAGAAGCCGCCCATCGCTTGGGGTTCTCCCGATCATGAGCGAAGAATTTTACCGTTACGCCCTCATATGACTCAGTCTGGGTGGGCGGCTTGTGGCTTGCCATTTCCACGTCAGAAGGCAATGCGTCCAGCGCGCCTTTTCCTATCTCAGCCCCACCCGGCGTTGTTACTGCGCTGGCGTGGTGACGACGGGCTGGCGCGAGGAAATCCATTGCCTGATTGCCGACTGAAACCGGGCGTTTGGAAAGTACGGCGGTCACCGCCTCGATTAGTTGGTCTTCTGGTATGCTGACCTTGCGCGCAGCCTCTTCAACCAACTTTTGCCGCTCTTCTGCGATAGCCTGCTCACGCTTTTCCATCTGCTTTTTATCGAAGTCATCCTTCGCCCTCTTCATCCGCTGTATCACTTTCTCCACGCCCCAAAGCCCGATGATGAGGATGATGACGCTGACGAACGAGTCGTAAGAGTCTGGGACGTCGACGCCAAATAAGGTTTGGAGAAGGTCTACAGGCATGTCTTCGATAAGGCCTTGTTGGGCACCAGCAGCCAGCACGCCCTCAAGTCGATGCCGTAGGGGGCTGTTTTGGGACACTTCCCGAACGACCACCGACAGATGCTCGACGAAAATATCGGGGAAGCACTCTTCGATAACCAGAATAGCTTCTCGGAATAGCTTCTCTTGAGCAGTGAGAGCCTTGGCGACCTCACTAACCGTAGCGCGGCCTTCAAACTCATAAGTGAACTGTGCTGGAACGCGATATTCCATAGTGCCCCCATCATTACGGAAGCACTTGCTATCTTGCAGAAGCTGTTTGAGTCAAAGGAAGATGGCATACGTCACCTGGATTTAGCGCCTATGGCGCTAACACATTTCGGCCCAATGATTCACGTATGCCAAGGGGATAATCACCCAATGTTGGACTTTCTCTGATCTTTCCTGGTCGGTGAGGCACGCTTCGATCCTTTTCATGCTCGGATGGGCGGGTTTTGGTGGCTATTCCCACCTGTCGCTTAGGTGTCGCTTCCGTGTCGCTTCGTGGGCGCGTTGCGGTCGCTTCGGGGCCAAAAGCGGCCAAAGCGAATGAACTTCGCTCCTGTCCATTTCCTCCCGACCGAAGGTCCAATTGCCGCTTGCGCCGCCCGGCATAGGCTGTTCGGCGCAATGGGCGCGCACGGCGCCGCAGAAATGGGAGGATGATGATGAAGGGACGTATGTTGCGTTCGCTGGGCGGCGCCGCCGCATTGGCATTGGTCGTGGCTGGGGCGCCGCTGCTGGCGCAGGGGGCTGGCCCGACCGATGCTGACCTCATGAACGACGCGGCAACGCCCGGCGACGTGCTGACCTATGGCATGGGTCCGCGCGCGCAGCGGTTCAGCCCCTTGAAGCAGATTGACGCGGGCAATGTCGCAAAACTCGTGCCCGCCTTCGCCGCCTCGCTGGGCGGCGAAAAACAGCGCGGTCAGGAGGCGCAGCCGATCGTCTATGACGGCACCATCTATGTGACGGGCAGCTATTCGCGCCTCTTTGCCTTTGACGCGCGCACCGGTGAGGAAAAATGGCAATATGATGCACGACTGCCGGACGCGATCATGCCCTGCTGCGACGTCGTCAATCGCGGTGCGGCCATCTACGGCGACAAGATCATCTTCGCCACGCTCGACGCGCGCGTGGTGGCGCTGAACCGCGAAACCGGAAAGGTCGTGTGGAATAAGCAGATCGCCGACTATAAGGAAGGCTATAGCGCGACCGCCGCACCGATCATCGTCAAGGGCATGGTCATCACCGGCAATTCAGGCGGCGAATTCGGCGTCGTCGGCGCGGTCGAGGCGCGCGACGTCAACACCGGCGAACTGATCTGGCACCGCCCCGTGATCGAAGGCCATATGGGCACGTTGCGGGGCAAGGATAACGGCATCACCGGCAAGACCAACGCCAGCTGGCAGGGCGACTTGTGGAAGACCGGCGGTGGCGCAACCTGGCTTGGCGGCACCTACGACCCGGAAACCAATCTGCTCTTTTTTGGGACCGGCAATCCAGCACCCTGGAACAGCCATCTGCGCCCGGGCGACAATCTCTATACCAGCTCCACCATCGCGCTCGATCCCGACACCGGCGTCATCAAATGGCATTATCAGACAACGCCGCATGACGGCTGGGATTTCGACGGCGTCAACGAATTCATTCCCTTCGACGCCACGATCAATGGCAAGCCGATGAAGCTGGGCGCCAAGGCGGATCGCAACGGCTATTTCTACGTGCTCGATCGCACCAACGGCAAATTGGTCAGCGCCTCGAAATTCGTCATGCAGACGACTTGGGCTGACGGCATCAATCTCAAGACCGGAAGGCCCAATTATATCGAAGCCGGCCGACCCGGCGCGCCGACGACCGAGAAGGGGAAGCCGGTCTTTGCCTCCCCCTCCTTCCTTGGGGGCAAGAACTGGATGCCCATGGCCTATAGCCAGGACACGGGCCTGTTCTACGTGCCATCCAATGACTGGGGCATGGATATCTGGAACGAACCCATCGCCTACAAGAAGGGCGCGGCCTATCTGGGCGCGGGCTTCACCATTAAGCCGATTGCCGAAGACCATATCGGCGCGTTGCGCGCAATGGATCCCAAGACCGGCAAGATCATGTGGGAATATAAGAACAAGGCGCCTTTGTGGGGCGGCGTGCTGACGACGGGCGGCAACCTTGTCTTCACTGGTACGCCGGAGGGCTATCTCAAGGCTTTCGACGCCAAGACGGGGCAGGAACTCTGGAAATTCCAGACCGGATCTGGCGTGGTCGGATCGCCCGTCACCTGGGAACAGGATGGCGAACAATATGTCGCCGTCATGTCTGGCTGGGGTGGGGCGGTCCCGCTGTGGGGCGGCGAAGTGGCCAAAAGCTTCAAGGACATCAACCAAGGCGGGGCGCTCTGGGTGTTCAAGCTGCCGCGATAAGCCGAAATGAAAGGAGATTGATCGATGATTGTCATGGGCCGGGGACATCATACGCCGCACATGCCGGCATTGCCGCCACGCGCGATGCATCTTGCCTCCGCCCATGGCATCATGGATCATGAAATGCAGGGGCGGGGGATGGGTCAGTATATGGGCGGGGACGCCATGATGGAACGGGTGCTGATCATCGACGATCATCCCCTGGTGCGCGATGGCCTGCGCAGTGTCATCGCGATCAGTTTCGACAATATCGAGATATTGGAGGCGGCGAGCTTGGCAGAAGCGGTCGCGCTGCTAGAAAAGCAGGACAATTTCGATCTCATCCTGCTGGATCTCAATATTCCCGACGTTCGCCGCCTCGACGGGTTGAAACTGCTGCGGCAGCGCTTTCCAATCCTCCCCGTCGTCATGGTCTCGGGCGCTTTCGACCGCGCCATCGTGCAGGACGCTTTGGCGGCCGGAGCGGCGGGGTTCATCCCCAAATCGCTCAAGCGCAGCGGCATTGTCGATGCGCTGCAACGCATCGTCGCTGGCGAAATTTATCTGCCCGAAACCATGGGCGAAGTGCCGCCCCCTTCGGTGGAGGAGGATGATATCGTCCGCCGCATCGACAGCCTGACGCCGCAGCAAAAGACCGTTCTGGGCCATCTTGTTCGTGGCCGCCTCAACAAGCAGATTGCCCATGACCTCGGCGTGTCGATGACCACGATCAAGGCGCATGTCTCGGCCATCTTGCAAAAACTAGGCGTGCTCAGCCGTACCCAGGCGGTCATCAAGGCGAACCGTGTGGGCTTTAGCGGCGACTGATGGCCACAGCCTTGTTATTTCAGGATCGTCCGCAACAGCGCCCGCAATTGCGCTGGCTTCACCGGCTTGTTGAGCAGGGGAATGTCGGCGGCGTCCAGCTGCGCTTTCAGCGCTTCGCCGCGGTCGGCCGAGATCATCACCGCTGGCACCCGAAGACCAAAACGCGCCCGTAATTGCTCGATGACGACATCGCCGGTTTCCTCTTCGTCCAGATGATAGTCCACCAGGATGATGTCGGGCGCCGTCCCAGCCGCGAACTGGCCCGCTGCTTCGGCAAAGCTGCCGGCCGTCACGACGCTGCATCCCCATCCACCCAGCAGACTGCTCATGCCGGTCTGGATCGCGCGTTCATTGTCCACCACCAATGCGGTCAGCCCGCGCATCGTGCGATCCCTTCCCGTAGCGTCGTGTGGCTGCCGTTCATCTGCGCTTTCCACGCCGATCGGCACCATGATCGAAAAGGTGGAGCCGGCGCCAGCCACAGACCGCAGCGTCACCGGATGCCGGAGCATGTCGCTCGCCCGCCGGACGATGGCGAGACCCAGGCCCTTGCCGGACTGGCGATTGTCGAACCGCCGAAACTCCTCGAAGATCAATTGCTGCTGGTCGGGCGGGATGCCGGGGCCGGTGTCCGTAACGCTGATTTCGACTAGCGCGTCGAACATGTGGCAATGCAGCCGCACAGCGCCTTTCTGTGTGTACCGCACGGCATTCGATAGAAAATTCTGCAGGATCCGCCGCAGCAGCCGGATATCAGACCGCACCCAGACCTGCTCGCCCTCGATACTGAGCGACAGCCCTGCCGACCGCGCCATCGGCGCAAATTCCACCCGCAACGTGTCCAGCAGACGGTCCAGGGGGAAGTTCGACAATTCTGCCTGGATGGCGCCAGCGTCCAGTCGGCTGATTTCCAGCAGTGCCTCCAGCAAATCCTCCACCGAATCGAGCGCGGTGGACGTCTGGCTGACCAAAGCGCGGGTAGGCAAGGCGAGCCGCCTGTCGCCCAAGGCCGCCACGAACAGGCGCGCGGCGTTCAAAGGTTGGAGCAGGTCATGACTTGCTGCGGCCAGGAAGCGCGTCTTCGACAGGTTGGCCTTTTCCGCCGCAATTTTGGCGTCCATCAATTCCGCCTCGATCTGTCGCCTCTCGGCTACCTCTGCCTCTAGTTCGCACGTCCGTTCCGTGACCCGGCGTTCCAGCGTTTCAGCCGTTTCCTTCAAGGACGCCTGCGCGCGCAACATATCGGTGACATCGGTAAAACCGATCACCTGTCCGCCGCCTTCCAACATTGTGCTGCGCAATTCAAAGCAGCGATCCCCTGCGCGAACCTGGCCGACCTTTCGGCCAATGCCATCTCGCCAGTCCAGGTACCCTTCGTCAGCCAGATGCCGCTCGGTTCGGCACCAGTGCACCAATTGCGCATGGTTGCCCATGTCCTGCGCCCAGTCCTCCGGCAAGCGCAGAAGGCGTTGCAGGGCCTCATTCCAAGCCGCGACATTTCTGTCCGCGTCGAACAGGCAAACGCCTTCTGACAAATTGTCGAGTGTCGCCTGCAGTATGATGTTGCGCTCGGCCAGTTCTCGCGTGCGCTCGCGTGCATCCTCGGCCTTTGCTTCGGTGATATCGGTGTAGATGCCAACAATTCCACCCTCGCTGGTCCGCAGTTCGTTGACCTGCACCCATCGTCCGTCGGCCAGGGCCTGAACATGGCCGCCCTGTGTGACGCTGTGGCGGGCAAGGCGTTCAGAAACCCAGCGGTCAGGCGCTATCAAAGCTTCCCGTGCAGTCTGATGTGCCGCCGCCAGCCGAGCGATTTCATCGAACCGCATGCCTTCACGCAGCTGATCGGCAATGTCGGGCCAGAAGCCGAGATAGGCTTCGTTAAACAGCAGCAGCCGGTCGTCGGCATCGAAGAGGACAAAGCCTTCGTTGATGGAATCGATGGCATCGCGCAACCGCATGCGTGCTGCGTCGGCACTATCGTGGGCCGCTGCTAGTTCCGCATGCGCGCTTGCCAATCGCGCCAGTGCGTCCTCCAGCTGGACGGTGCGGTCGCGCACCATGGATTCTAGGGAAATCGCAGTCTCGAACATGGCGAACGCATTGCCGGCCATATCGCTGGATCGTTCGACCCGGTCGATCAATGCGGCATTGATCTTGCGCAGCTTGGCGACTTCCAGACGCAAGGCCGCGACGTCTATCTCGTCCAAGTTTGCAATTTCGGCGGCCGCCCCGGTCATTTTCCGATGGCCAGACCGCTGAACGTCTGGTTGACGTGCAGGGCGTGATATTGCTCGCCATAAGTATTGAACCCGATGACGCTGTGGCGACGGTAGAGTTCCGAGACGGCACGGGAAATTTGGCGCTGTTCGGCGTCGATGCGGTTGAGCACGCAGTCGAAGGCGATGATGCGATCGACTTCGCCCAATTGATCGGCGATGTCGGTGAAAAGCGCATCCATGCCCGCGATGCGATCCACCGGCTCTCCCACGGTCAGCACGATGCCTTCGTCGATCGCGCAGTAGAAGGTCAGGCTGCCATCGGCATTTGCGCTCTGGATGGACCGGACATGATAGTCGCCAGCGGCGCGGACCATCGGCGGGTGTGCGGCAAAGAATTCGACGCCCAGTGCCTCGCCGGCATGGCCGGCGATGCGCAGATACTCGCTGGCCGCAGGCTCTGCGTTGATTTCGGTTACGACCCGATCCTGCGGAATGGCGCCTGTGACAACCATCTTGGCTGCGCCCGGCCGGTAATGCTGCGCCTTGAAAACGTGCAGGGGCCGAGGCGTGGACAAGATCGCCACGACCGCTCCATGCGCGTGGAATTGCCCCCCCTCAAATATGGATGTTTCCCGAAATGCCAGGCCATCGCCCGATGACCCACCGATCAAAGGGATATCGCCCAGCGCGTCCTGGATCGTCATGGTGAGCAACTCTTCGCGATGCGACAGCCCGTCAACGAGGAACAGGGCAACCTGGTTTATTGTCTCTCCAAGAGACCGGCTGTCGCGCGTCGCTGCGGCGACCAGACTGCGGACGACGTCGCGCGCCGCGACCGGATCGAACATGTCGACATCCTGGAAACAGTGGGAGGCGAGGTGAAAGCTGTCTGTTGGAAAAGCGATCGCGGAAAGGCTGTCCTCGTCATAGCCGCGATCGGTCAACTCCCCCGAACTGGTGCAACCGATGACCGACACGCCTTCGCTACGCCGGTTGATGGCCCGCGCCAGCGGATCCCGGTCGAACCGATGCGAGCAGAACAGCATGAGGCCAGCCAGCGGCGCTTCGCCAAGCTGCTCCATGATCTCGTCCATGGCGGCAACAGGGCTCGCAGCGTGACTGGCTGCAAAGCCAATGCGTGAAGCCAGCAACGTCATCGGTATCTCCCCCCCTGATTTCTCCTTGTTATACGGTCTTATGAACCTGCCGGCGACGCGTGACCAGTCCGACGTTCAGCATCCGCGGACGGGGCCGCCTGCCGCCTCCAGCGCGGCATATTCCTCATCCGTGAAAACTCGGGAGCGGACGATGAAACGAACACCTTGCGGACTTTCGAGCGACATGCCCGCGCCGCGACCGGGCACGACGTCGATCATCACCTGGGTATTGCGCCAATAGTCAAACTGCGCGCTGCCGATCCATACGGGAATGTCGCCTGCCACATGCCCTAGAAGAACGTCCTGCGTTCCGACCTTGAATTCGCCGCGCGGAAAACACATCGGCGCGGACCCATCGCAGCAACCGCCGGATTGATGAAACATCAGCGCACCATGCGTCTGCGTAAGCGCCCGCATCATCGCGTCCGCTTCCGGCGTGGCTATCACGCGCGCTGGCACCATGGTGACTGTCCTTGCTACTAACCAGTGCGGCGGGCGCTGGGGAAGATTGTCGCCCGCCGCCATCGGAAGCCCTGGAACAGGGAATGCAGCTTCCGACAATTGCATCTTCGCCGGATCAGAAAAAGCCGAGCGCTTTCGGGCTGTAGCTTACCAGTAGATTCTTCGTCTGCTGATAGTGATCCAACATCATCTTGTGCGTTTCGCGTCCGATACCGGATTGCTTATAGCCGCCAAAGGCTGCGTGGGCCGGATAGGCGTGATAGCAATTCGTCCAGACTCTGCCTGCCTGAATGGCCCGGCCCATCCGATAGGCGCGGCTGCCGTCGCGCGTCCAAACGCCGGCGCCAAGTCCGTACAGCGTATCGTTGGCGATCGCGAGGGCTTCCGCCTCGTCCTTGAACGTGGTGACGGACAATACCGGGCCGAAGATTTCCTCCTGGAAGATGCGCATCTTGTTATGGCCCTTCAACACAGTCGGCTCGACATAATAGCCCTCCGCCAGTTCGCCATCTAGCCGTGCCCTTTCGCCGCCGGTCAGCAATTCGGCTCCTTCGCCAAGGCCGATCTCGATATAGGAGAGGATTTTTTCAAGCTGATCGTTCGAGGCCTGGGCGCCGATCATGGTCGCTGGGTCTAACGGGCTACCCTGGCGGATGGCCTTGACCCGTTCAACGGCGCGGGCGATGAACCGGTCATAGATGCTTTCCTGGATCAGGGCGCGGCTGGGGCAGGTGCACACCTCGCCCTGGTTCAAGGCGAACATCGCGAAGCCTTCCAGGCATTTGTCAAAATAATCGTCGTCAGCGTCCATGACGTCTTCGAAAAAGATGTTCGGGCTCTTGCCGCCAAGCTCAAGCGTCACGGGAATCAGGTTTTCCGACGCATATTGCATGATCAGGCGGCCCGTGGTGGTTTCGCCGGTGAAGGCGATCTTGGAAATCCGCTTGTTGCTGGCCAGAGGTTTGCCAGCCT
Organism: Sphingobium soli; assembly: GCF_020782245.1. Taxonomy (GTDB): domain Bacteria; phylum Pseudomonadota; class Alphaproteobacteria; order Sphingomonadales; family Sphingomonadaceae; genus Sphingobium; species Sphingobium soli. Next base: position 3,274 of record NZ_JAJGNP010000016.1, on the reverse strand, counting down.
CCACGCCAAAGCCGTTGACGATGTTGAGCACGCCCGACGGCAGCAGGTCACCGATGACTTCCATCAGGACCATGACCGACATTGGGGTTTGTTCAGCAGGCTTCAAAACCACGCAATTGCCTGCCGCCAAGGCAGGGGCGAGCTTCCAGACCGCCATCAGAATTGGAAAATTCCATGGGATGATCTGGCCGACCACGCCGAGTGGTTCGTGAAAATGATAAGCGATCGTGTCATGATCAATTTCCGCGATGGATCCTTCCTGAGCGCGTAGGCAGCCCGCGAAATAGCGGAAATGATCTATCGCGAGCGGGATGTCTGCATGCGTCGTTTCCCGGATAGGCTTGCCATTGTCGATCGTTTCGGCCATCGCGATCAGGTCGAGATTGGCCTCCATGCGGTCGGCCATTTTGAGCAGAATGTTGGACCGGTCGGTAGGCGATGTCTTGCCCCAGCCATCCTTGGCTTTGTGTGCTGCGTCGAGTGCCAGTTCGATATCATCGGCGGTCCCGCGTGCGATCTGGCAGACGACTTGGCCCGTGACGGGCGAAATATTGTCGAAATATTCGCCCTTGGCTGGAGCTACCCACTGTCCACCAATATAATTGTCGTAGCGCTCACGGATCAACCTCTCGCCCGCAAAACGCTCCATGGCCTGCTGCAGCATCGTCCACTCCTGAATCGATTAAAGTTGGATCAAGGATGGCAGAGGCGGTCGAGCGTGCAATTGGACCTTCGGTCGATATGGCTGGTCGTTACCCGACACCCTCTGGATCGCCGAGTGCGTCCCGGGGTGATTCGGCGTCCCCTTTCATGCTAGGTCGCCGGGATGATGATAAGGGATGACAGGACCAGCGAACCGGAAACGGGCGGCGCGCGCCGACGCGCCATATTGGAAATCGCCGCGCGCCTATTTGCGCGCAAGGGCTATCGCGGAACATCCATGCGGGACATTGGGGAAGCGGCCGGCGTCCAGGGAGGATCGCTCTATCATCATATCAGATCTAAGGACGCCCTTTTCGTAGAACTCCATCACGCAGCCCTGGACGAAGCGGAGCGTCGGATCGCTCAGGCTGCATCGCAGCAGCTCGAGCCTTGGGCCCGGCTTGAGGCGGCCTGCGCCGCTTTATTGGAGATTCAGCTCGACCCTGACTCGTTGACGATGCCGATGATGAACGATTTTCGCGAGGTGCCCGCTACGGTTCGCACCGCGCTGATCGAGCGGCGAGATCGGTTCGAAACGCGGTTTCGGGACTTGGTGGCCAATCTGCCGTTGCCGCCTGAGCTTGACCGCTCCATCTATCGCAACCTGCTTCTGTCTCAACTTAATTCGGCGGCCGACTGGGTGCGGCCCGGCCGCCTGTCGCCCCGAGACATCGCTGAGCAAATCGCGCGTGTGTTTCGCCACGACATATCGACAGGTTGAAGCTGTAACAACTGTTTGGTATAGCGCTATGCAATAGAAAGGCCCGTATTATGCAAAGCTATATCCCGCCCATCGACGACTATCGTTTCCTGTTGGAGGAAGTGCTCGATTTTGATGGAGCGATGACGGAGCTCGGCAAGGACGTGGATTGCGGCCTCGCGACGGCGGTCCTTGAAGAGGCGGGGAAATTCTGTGCCGATCATCTTCATCCGCTCAATCGTCAAGGGGATGAGCAAGGCGCGCGGCTGGTCGATGGATCAGTGGTCATGCCTGACGGCTTTGCCGCAGCTTATCAAGCCTTCGTCGAGGCGGGATGGCCGTCCCTGGCTGCTGATCCGGACCATGGCGGACAGGGCCTTCCCTTCATCCTGCAATTATGGCTCGATGAGATGCTGTCCGCATCCAATCTTTCATTCGGGCTTTTTCCGGGTCTCACCCGCGGCGCGATGGAAGCGATCGCCGCCCATGCGAGCGACGACCTTAAGACCCGCTATCTGGCGCCGTTGATCAGCGGAGAATGGACCGGCGCCATGGCGCTGACGGAAAGCGGAGCCGGCACCGACCTTGCACTGCTGAAAACAAAGGCGGAAGATCTGGGAGACGGGCGTTTCGCAATCACCGGGCAGAAGATCTTCATTTCTTCGGGCGACCACGACATGGCGTCCAATATCGTCCATCTCGTTCTTGCCCGTTTGCCCGATGCGCCTGCTGGGGTGAAGGGTATCAGTCTGTTTCTTGTGCCCAAGATGCTGCCCGATGACACGCGCAACACCATGTCGGTCGGCGCATTGGAAAAGAAAATGGGCATTCATGCCCAGCCGACCTGTGTCATGAACTATGATGGCGCAACGGGGTGGCTGGTGGGCGAGCCGCACCGTGGCTTAGCGGCCATGTTCACCATGATGAATGCCGAACGACTGATGGTCGGCATCCAGGGGCTCGGCATTGCCGGCGCTGCTTATCAACAGGCGGCCGCTTATGCCAAGGATCGGCTCCAGGGGCGCAGTAGCGATGGCGGCCGGGGCCCTGTTGCGATCATCGAACATGCAGACGTCCGGCGCATGTTGCTCAAGGTACGTGCTTTTGTCGAAGCCGGGCGCGCGCTGGCTGGGTGGACCGCCTTGCAGTGGGATCGGGCGCAGGGCCATGCCGATCCGGCAATCAGGGCGGATGCCGATGCGTTGGTCGCGCTGCTTACGCCTGTTGTGAAAGCCGCGTTCACCGATTTCGGATTTGAAAGTGCGGTTGCGGCGCAGCAGGTGTTCGGCGGCCACGGCTATATCCGCGAATGGGGGATGGAGCAGTTCGTGCGAGACGCGCGCATTGCGCAGATCTATGAGGGTACGAACGGGATCCAGGCGATGGATCTTGTGGGCCGCAAGTTGCCTATGGCCGGCGGCACTGTGGTCGAGCGCCTGTTCGATCAGATCGAAATGGATTTGCAAAAATGCGAAGGCGTCGAAATGGCCGAACGGGTACGTAACGCGCTTGGCCTTCTGCGAGACGCGACGATCGCCTTGCGTGGGGCCGGTGCCGACGCAGCAGGAGCGGCGGCGGTTGACTATCTTCGCCTGTTTGCCCTCGTCTGCTTGGGATGGATGTGGGCTCGAATGGCAGCCGTGGCGACCCGCGATAGTCCCTTGCACGCGAGCAAGCGCGCGCTTGCCGAATTCTTCGTGCTCCGGCTTCTGCCGGAGAGTGAGGGCTTGGCGCGGGCGATCGGCGCGGGCGAAGCGTCCTTGATGGCAATGCCTGGCGACGCTTTTTAGGAACCGGCCCAGCCATCTCACCGGCGTGATCGTCCCTTCGCTGCCCAAAATTCGCTTATGTCGTTTTTTTGAAATTTTATGA
>NZ_JAJGNP010000015.1 GCF_020782245.1 Sphingobium soli | reverse complement strand
GACACCCGAAACATAATCCGCAGACGGGTCACTTCTCGATGGAAAACCCGGGTCACTTCTCAGTGGAAATCAACAGCGCGGCCATCAATGGCAGTCTTCGCCGAAACCAGCCCTTCGCGAGAACGCTTCGGCCTAGGATGTCAACGTTCGGTAACTTATCGGAAAATTCCGATGCGTCTTGACCTCACCAATTCTATCAGATAATTCCGATGTATGGAAACCGATGTCTCCCTCGAAATTCTCGGTGCGCTGGCGCATCCCACCAGGCTTGATGCCTTTCGCCTTCTTGTCCGCCACGAACCTCATGGCCTCTCCACCGGACAACTGGTCGAAGCGTCAGGGCTGACCCAAAGCACATTCTCGACCCATTTGGCTGTGCTCGCGAAAGCCGGACTCGTCCTGTCGGAAAAGCGCGGTCGCCAGCAAATCCAGCGGGCCAACATCAGCGCACTGAAGGGGCTGATCCTCTTTCTGGCCAAAGACTGCTGTCAGGGCCGATCCGAACTTTGCGAACCGCTCGTCTCCGAACTCACCTGTTGCTGAAGGATTCATCGTGGCAACCGACATCATCATCTATCACAACCCGGAATGCGGCACTTCGCGCAACACTCTGGCGATGATCCGCAATGCGGGCATAGAACCCCATGTCATCGAATATCTGAAAAACCCGCCTTCGCGCGCCCTGCTGGTCGATTTGATCGACCGCTCCGGGATCGGCGCGCGCGCCCTGCTGCGAGAGAAGGGAACGCCCTATGCAGAACTGGGCCTGGGCGACACCGCATTGTCGGATGATGCATTGATCGATGCGATGATGGCGCACCCGATCCTCATCAACCGGCCGTTGGTCGTCTCACCGCTGGGCGTGAAGCTGTGCCGTCCTTCCGAATCCGTGCTTGATCTGCTGCCGACTGGCCAGCTCGGCGCGTTCGCGAAGGAGGATGGCGAGCAAGTGGTCGATGCCTCGGGCCAGCGCATCGCCTGATGCTGCTCGCAGTCCTGATATTCGTTGCCACGATCACGCTCGTCATTTGGCAACCAAAGGGCCTCGGCATTGGGTGGAGTGCATCGGGCGGAGCGGCGGTGGCGCTGCTCCTGGGCGTTGTCTCGCTATCCGATGTGCCAGTGGTGTGGGGCATTGTCTGGAACGCGACAGCTACGTTCGTCGCAATCATCATCATCAGCCTGTTGCTCGATGAAGCCGGATTTTTCCAATGGGCCGCGCTCCATGTCGCCCGATGGGGCAAGGGCAATGGTCGCCGCCTGTTCGCGCTGGTCGTGCTGCTGGGCGCGACCGTTTCGGCCCTCTTTGCCAATGACGGCGCGGCGCTGATCCTGACGCCGATCGTCATCGCCATGTTGCGGGCGCTGGGATATGGCGACAAGGCCACGCTCGCCTTCGTCATGGCCGCCGGGTTCATTGCCGATACGGCGAGCCTGCCACTGGTCGTCTCGAACCTCGTCAACATCGTGTCGGCCGATTTCTTCGGTCTGGGCTTTGGCGAATATGCCAGCGTCATGGTTCCGGTCGATCTCGCTGCGATCGCCGCGACGCTGGGCGTACTGATGCTGTTTTTCCGGCGCGACATACCCGCGACCTATGACGTGGCGGCGCTGCGCGCGCCGCGTGAGGCGATCCGCGATGCGGCGACGTTCCGCGCTGGATGGATCGTGCTGGCGCTGCTGCTGCTCGGTTTCTTCCTGCTTGAACCGATGGGCGTGCCTGTCAGCGCCGTCGCCGCTGCCGGTGCCATCCTGCTGCTCGCGATTGCAGGCAGGGGGCATGTCATCATGACCCGCAGGGTCGTGCGCGAAGCGCCCTGGCAGATCGTGATCTTTTCGCTCGGCATGTATCTGGTCGTCTATGGCCTGCGAAATGCCGGGTTGACCGACCACCTCGCTGCACTGCTCGATCAGATCGCCCAAGGCGGCGTATGGGGCGCGGCGCTGGGAACCGGCATGATCGCGGCGGCCCTGTCGTCGGTCATGAACAACATGCCGACCGTACTGGTGGGGGCACTGTCGATCGACGCCGCGCACGCCACGGGCGCGGTGAAGGACGCCATGATCTACGCCAATGTGATCGGCTGCGACCTCGGACCCAAGCTCACGCCCATAGGCTCGCTTGCGACCCTGCTGTGGCTCCACGTTCTTGGCCAGAAAGGGATCGGGATCGGGTGGGGCTATTATTTCCGGGTTGGCTTCACGCTTACCGTTCCTGTCCTCCTCATCTCCCTTGCGGCGCTCGCCCTGCGTATAGGATTGGCCTGAATGCCCCTTCGTAATCTCCATGACGCCGACAGCCTGCCCGCGCTCGATCCCGCCTACATCCACCAGTGGCCCGCATCGGAGCGGGGCGCACTCAACCCCGCGCCGCGGATTCTGCTGCTCTATGGCAGCCTGCGCGAGCGGTCCTTCTCCCGTCTTGCCGTCGAGGAAGCCGCCCGCCTTCTGCGTCTGTTCGGCGCGGACACCCGGATATTCGATCCCTCGACGCTGCCGCTGCCCGATCAGGTAGCGGGAGACGATCATCCTGCCGTCCATGAATTGCGCGCGCTTTCACTATGGTCGGAGGGACAGGTGTGGTGCAGCCCGGAACGGCACGGGCAGATCACCAGCATCATGAAAGCGCAGATCGATCATCTGCCACTGGAGATGAAAGGGATGCGGCCGACGCAGGGGCGCACGCTTGCGGTCATGCAAGTGTCGGGAGGATCGCAGTCGTTCAACGCGGTCAATACGTTGCGCCTGCTCGGCCGCTGGATGCGGATGTTCACGATCCCCAACCAGTCATCCGTGGCAATGGCGTACAAGGAGTTCGATGAAGCGGGCCGCATGAAGCCGTCGAGCTATTATGACCGGATCGTAGACGTGATGGAGGAACTGGTACGCTTCACCGTGCTGATGCGCCCGCACGCGCAGCAACTGGTCGATCGCTATTCGGAACGCAAGCAGAGGGGCGCGCCCGTCGATCCGAAAACAGACCTTTCCGCCATCGCTATCTCCAAGCAATAACTGATAGGATCCGGTGAAAGCGGCTATTCTTTCAAATGGACAATTCGTCTCACTGTCATTCGCACATGACAGAAGCACGGTCGGTGACTAAGAGCACAACCCGTGCATCGACTGCGTAACCTTGTCTTTGCCAATAGGCCCTTTGCCTGCGCGGTGGTTGCATTCGCGTTGATGATGAAAATCGTCATGCCGGCCGGGTTCATGCCGACGGTCTCGAACGGCCAGATCGTGGTCAGCATCTGCTCGGGCACCGGGCCGATGACGATGGTCATGACCATCCCCGGTCTGGAGCACGGGAAGTCCGAAGGGGACGGCCATCAGGGCAAGGCCGAACAGCCCTGCGCCTTCTCAGGCTTGTCGGCACCCTCGCTCGCTGCGGCGGATCCGATCCTGCTGGCAGGGGCCATCCTGTTCGTGCTGACGCTCGGCACGCGCCCGCAGGTGTTGCGAATCTCGACAGCACCGCCTTATCTACGTCCTCCCCTGAGGGGGCCTCCGGCAATCTGATCGGTAGTCGTCGCGTGAGCGGCTGAGGGGACAGGTGCGCGCCGCGCATCTGGCTCCTGTGCTGTCATGCACCCTGCTTCAGATTGGCCTGGCTGTGCGCGTGTGTGCGGTGGTCAGGCCTGCCGAGGATCACCATCATGATTATCGCTGCCTGGTTTCGCCGGGTTCGCCACTTCGCATGACCGCGCGAAGTCGCATTCTCCTGCGCCAGCTCCATCTGTGGCTGGGCCTTGGGCTCGGTGGCCTGTTCGCGCTGCTGGGCGCGACAGGATCTTCGCTTGTCTTCTACATCGAGATCGACAAGGCGCTGCATCCTGCGATCGAGCAGACCGTAGCGGGCAATGGACCTGACTGGTCTTCGCCGGTCTGGGATCGCGCGCTCGCGACGGCCCGATCGCGCTGGGATAATCCGCATGGCAGCTGGTCATTCGAAGCGACCGGTGAGCCGGGTGCTATCCCGGCGCGCTACTATCCTTCCGATCATCACAGCCATCATGGTGACCGCGAGATGGTGTGGTTCTCGGCTGACGGCACGCAGATCCTGCGCGCGGAGCCATGGGGCGGCTATCTGATGAGCTGGCTCTACGAACTGCACATGCACCTTCTCGCGGGAGAGGTCGGCAGCCAGATCGTTGGCTGGTCGGGCTTTGCCATGCTGGCGCTGCTGGTCAGCGGGATCGTCGTCTGGTGGCCGCGCGGCAGTTGGCGCAAGGCATTCGCGTTCAAGCGCAATGCCGTCGCGCTCCGTCGCCTGCGCGATCTCCACAAGCTGACCGGCGTGTGGAGCATGGCGCTGCTGTTCATCCTGGTAGGCACCGGCGCGTTGCTGGCGCTGCCTACGATCAAGGCCCAGTTGCTAACGGCCGTCATAGTCGCGCCGGACAAAGTGCCCGATCCGCAGTCGGGGGAATCTGAAGGCCAGCAGATTACGGTGTCGCGGGCATTGGCCGCCGCGCACCGCGCCATGCCGGATGCACGCCTGGCCTCCATCGACGTGCCCGGCGCGGGATCGGAGCCGTTCCGGATGCGCGTGCAGCTTCCCGGCGATCCCCACCGGCGCTTTCCGAGCAGCTTCATCTTCATCGACCAGTATTCTGGCGCAGTGCTCGCCGTCCACGATGTCCGGCGCGGCAACGCCTCGACCACGACCGCCAAATGGATCCGCGTTCTTCACGATGGATCGATCGCGGGCCTCTCGACCCGCATCCTTGCCGTCATCCTCGGCTTCGTTCCGCTCGGTCTCTTCGTGACCGGGTTCCTTCATTGGCGCCGGCGCCTCGCAGCGCGCGCCCAATCCAACAAAACAGGGAGATTCTCATGAAAGCATCATTCATCGCTATAGCCGCTTGCCTGGCGTCCTCTCCCGCGCTGGCGCAGACGCCAGACGATGCCGCTGACCGGCCAGAACGCGACACGATCATCGTCACGGGCCAGCAGCTGGAAAAGGAAACGGAAGTCTCCGGCCGCCTTGGCCTCACCATTCGCGAGACCCCGGCTGTGGTCGACATCGTCACCCAGCAGGACTTCAAGCTGCAGGGCGTCCGAACCGCGATCGAGGCGATGAATGCCGCGCCCGGTGTCGTCTCTGGCAACCTGCCGGGATCGATCGGATCGGTCTCGATGCGCGGCTTCCATCGCGCGGTGAACTATCTGTACGACGGCGTTCGCATGGCCAATTCCGACGTTGGCGTGCGCAACTGGGACGCCTGGTCCTTCGAGCGGATTGAGGTCATCAAGGGGCCGGCGTCGGTGACGTCGGGTGAAGGCGCGCTGGCCGGCGCGATCAACTTCGTGCCTCGCCGTCCCAAACTCGACGGCGTGAGCGGCGAGATGCTGGCCAGCTATGGCAGCTTCGACACCGCCCGCCTGGCCGCGGACGTGAATCTGCCGCTGGGAGAGACCGTGGCCGTTCGCGGCGATGTGTCCTCCGCGCGCTCGTCGGGCTGGGTCGACGATACCGACAGCCGCACCTTCGCAGCGACCGGATCGCTGCTCTTCAAGCCCAGCGATCGTTTCTCGCTGGTGGTATCGGTCGACCATTTCGAGGACCGGTTCAAGACCGCCTATTACGGCACGCCGGCAATCTCACGGGCGCTGGCCCGCGATCCGTCATCGGCGGTCTCCGGCAGTTCCGGCCTCGTGCTCGACAAGGCGATACGCAAGACCAATTACGATTACACGGACGGCAAGGACGGCTCGAACACGACGTGGCTGCGCGCCCGCGCCGAATATGCGCTGACCGACAACCTGAAGATCGTCAGCGACATGAGCTATTATGACAGTTTCCGCGACTATAAGGATGCCGACGAATATACGTTCAACGCCAGCACCGGCCTGATCGATCGCGGCGCCACCTACATCAGCCACGACCATCAATATTGGAACCAGCGCCTGCATCTGGCTTTCGACGGTCGGATCGCGGGCTTACGCAACCGCTTCACGCTTGGCGCGGAATATGGTGAAACCGACTTCTTCACGGTACGCCGCTTCGGCACCGGCACGTCGGTCGATCCGTTCAATCCGGTCCGCGGCACCTTCCCTGCTGACACACCCGCCAATTTCGGGACGCGGCAGGACATCAATGCCAAGGTCGATGCCTTCGCGATCTTCGCGGAGGATGCCCTCAACCTGACGGACGAGTGGCTGGTGGTCGGCGGCTTCCGATATGACGACGTGAAGCTCGACCGGCACGTCCTCAACGCGACCAGCGGCGCGGTCCAGACTTACGGCCAAACCTATCATCCGATCTCCTGGCGTGCCGGCACCGTCTATAGCGTCACACCCCGGACCCAGCTGTTCGCACAATACACTTATGCCGTCTCGCCTCTCAGCGGCCTCCTGTTCCTGAGCGCGACGAATGCCGCGTTCAAGATGACGACCGGCCATAGTTACGAGGGCGGGGTGAAGACCTCTCTCACCGGCACGGGCGTCGAACTGACTGCCTCGGCCTTCTACATCCGTCAGGACGACATCCTGACCCGCGATCCGACAAGCCCGGCGGTTGTGTTCCAGGGCGGCGCCCAGCGCTCACGTGGGTTCGAGCTGTCGCTGAACCTGCCGGTCACGCCGGAACTCAGCGTCGCGGCCAGCGGGACGCTCCTCGACGCCCAATATCTGGAGCTGATCGAGGCCGGCGGCGTCGACCGCGCGGGAAACCGCCCACAGAATGTCCCCGAACGTCTCGCCGACGTCGTCGTGACATGGTCGCCCAGGGCACTGCCGATCACCGTGGTCGGCAGCATGCGCCATAATGGCGATTTCTACACCGAGACCGCGAACGTCATTAAGGTCACCGCCTTCACCACCTTCGACGCGGCCATCTCGTGGAATGCGTCCATCGGGACGCTCACGCTGCGCGGCCGCAACCTCACCGATAAATTCTACGCTGACTGGTCCGGGTACGCCTCCGGCCTCGTCTTCGTCGGCGCGCCGCGCAGCGTCGAGCTCTCCTTCAGCAAGCGCTTCTAAGCCACCCGGCCACCATCGAATCGGAAAGTATCTCCCATGAAAACATCGATCATCGCCCTGGCTGCAACCCTGGCTTTCACCTCACCAGCAGCCGCGCAGACGGAGGATACGCCAAGCTGGACGAGGGACATCGTCGTTACCGGCGAGCGCGAAGGCTATGCGGTCCCCACTTCCAGCACCGCAACGCGCACTGACACGCCGCTGATCGAAGTGCCACAGTCGGTTCAGGTCGTCACCCGCTCGCTCGTGCAGGAGCAGGATCGTCGGACGCTGGGCGACGCGCTGGTCAATGTCTCCGGCGTGACGCCCACGCGATCGGAAGAGAACCTCTTCATCCCGCCGATCCTGAGAGGCTTCCCAGGGGAGGTCTATCTCGATGGCCTGCCGATTTTCGCGGGCAACCAGCAAGCCTATGACCCTAGCAGCCTGATCGGTGTCGAGCGGATCGAGGTGCTCAAGGGACCAAGCGCCACGCTTTATGGCGGCGGTCTGGGCACCCCGCTCGGCGGTATTATCAATGTCGTGACCGAGCGGCCGTCCGACAAGACGGGCGGATATGTGGCGATGCGCGCTGGCAGCTTCTCGACCTGGAATCCCTATGGCGACATCAACGTGGCGTTGACCTCCGGCATTTCTGCACGGGTGGCCGGTGAGTATCAAAGCAACAAAAGCTGGATCGACAAGGTCGGTGGCAAGCGCTGGTCCATCCAGCCAAGCCTCTCCTTCCAGATCGACGCGGATACCGACCTTCTCGTCCAGGGCCAGTTCAACCGCCGCCGACAGCTAGAATATTCAGGCCTGCCTGCCGATGCGGCGCTGGCCGGCACGCTTGATCGCGATGCCTTCCCCGGATCGCCGATCGGCCAGCCCCGCACGAGAAACGATAACAACATGGGCACGGCGACGCTGCGCCATGCCTTTTCGGATCGCGTCAAACTGACCGTCACTGGCCGCGATTATGACAGCGACGTCGATGAGAGCGGGAGCTTCGTGTATCCCGGCCTGGCCGGGACCGGCACCGTAGCGCCAAACTATGATGTCTTCCCGATCACGATGGTCAATGGGACGAAGGAGGCGACCATCGATGCCAACCTCGCTGTGAAAGCGGAGATGCTTGGCGGCGCACACACGTTGCTCGTCGGCGCTAACTATGACTGGACCAGCTTCTACAGCGCCATGGGCCTGTTCGTCAGCGACAGCCCTTCGGGCACGATCAATCTCTCCAATCCAGCTTATGACCTGCGCTACACACCCCAGACGCCGGTCAACAGTTACACGGACGACCGCTTCGAAACATTCGCCGTGTATGCGCAGGATCAGGCAACCTATGGCAGGCTCCATCTGACCGGCGGCCTGCGCGTCACCTCGCTGAAGTTCATCGAGAACAGCAATATCGGCGTGGCCAACGACAAGACCTATACCCATGTCTCGCCCCGGATCGGCGCGACCTTCGACGTGGTGCCCGGCATTGCGCTGTTCGCGGGATATGCGACGGCGTTCCGCGCGCCGTTTGGGTTCATCGGTACACAGGCGGCAAAGCCTGAGACCTCCAGCAATATCGAGGGCGGCGTAAAGCTGGCTTTGCCGAAGGTGGGCCTCTCGGGTACGATTGCGGCCTTCCGGCAGACCCATGACAATGTCGTCACGGCCGATCCGGCCAATGTGGGCTTCTATGTCCAGAGCGGTCGGCAGCGCGCCAGCGGCCTGGAAGTCGATCTGGTCTGGGAGCCGACCCCGGCGTTCTCCCTGCTGGCAAACTATGCCTATACCAACACCCGTGACGATGGCGTTGCCCCCGGTGACACGCTTGCCCGCGTGCCCAAGGACAGCGGGCGGGTAGCGGCGCGTTATCGGGTGTTGAATGGTCCTGCAAAGGGTCTGTCGTTCGGGGCTGGGATCACCGCCTTCGCCTCGCGTGAACTGACGCTGCCCAACAGCATCGCGGTTCCCGGATACGCCGTGATCGATGTGCAGACCTCCTATGACCTCGGCCGGATTTCCCTCGGCGTATCCGTCGTCAATCTCGGTGGACGGAAGGCCTGGGATCCGCACAGCTATATGGGCTATCCGGTCGTCTCGCCTAATCAGCCACGCTCAGCGTTCGTCACGCTCAAAGCACGCATCTGACCATGGAGACCATCATGAAGAATCTGGGAAGCGTGGCGAGGCTCGTGATGGCAGCCGCGCTGCTCACCGCAACGACCGCCATGGCGCAGACAACCGCAGGTGGGGAGAACATCCCACTCTATCCCAAGGGGGCAGTTGTTTCGCTCGGTGTCCCGGAAACTCGGGACACGCTCGAATCCGGCGAGACGATGATCTTCAACGTCAGCGAACCCACGCTGGAGTTGTTCCGTCCCGACGCCGGAAGCGCCAACGGCACGGCGATCATCATAGCACCAGGCGGCGGTTTCGTTGGCCTCGGATATGAGGCCGGCGGGAGGGCGGTAGCCCGTCAGTTCGCGCAGCGCGGTGTCACTGCGTTCGTGCTCAAATACCGCACGATCAAAAGTCCCGATAACGCGATGCACATGCCTGAAATCCACATGAAGGAGATGGAGGGCATCATGGCGCGGGCAAAGAGCGGTCGTCCGGTGGAAGTGCCACAGTTCGCCGGTGAGAAGCATGCGGTCGAGGATGGCGCGCGTGCGATGGCGATCGTGCGGAAACGTGCCACTGAATGGGACGTCGACCCCAAGCGCATCGGCTTTCTCGGTTTCTCCTCAGGCGCTTTCCTCGCCGCCGATCTGGCCATCGGGGACAAGGCATCACGGCCCGATTTTGTCGGCCTGATCTATGGCGGGCTTCGCACGCCGGTTCCCGCCGATGCGTCGCCGGCCTTCATTGCCGGAGCCGCGGACGACGAGTTCACGCCGAACGATCCTGTCCAACTCTATAACGCCTGGCGGAAGGCAGGAACGTCGGCCGAGCTTCATATCTATGAGCGCGGTCGGCATGGATTCGATCTGAAGCCGAAGGGCACCACCAGCGACTACTGGTTCGATGAACTGATCTGGTGGATGCAATCTCGCGGCTTGATGGCGCAGGCAAAGCGCTGATCGAAAGCGTCATGACCTCGGGTCGCGGGTCCAATAATGACGGGTTTCGGCGGAACCCGTCATTCACCGTCGCGCTCCGGAACGACCGTCAAGTCCCACGACTCGGCATTGGCCCCGGGTGGGATCGACCCTTTACAGACGCCCAGCATCCATTTTTAGTTTCCCAGGTGCTGACGGTCTGCTTTTCCGGCAGGTGACGACCAAAATGCGCCAGTTGCCGGTAACGCGTTCGGCGACGGCTTGGCCCAAACCTGTCGTCCCGCCAGCGTGAAACCGCGAATTTTTGAAAGGTCATCTCCGTCAAAGGGCTCGGCGGCGAAGGTCGCCGGTCGGGAACTTCCACCGTGCTGCGTCAGTAGAGGAAGCCCCAGAAATAGCCTGAAATGCGGATGGGCTGGATGACGCCCTGACAATCTAATCAACGATCATGAATATAAAAACGCCGCCCTGTGGGGGGCGGCGTCCTGAAGCTTGGTAGAGCCTTATTCCTTGGCGCCGGTGCCCGGCTCAGTAGTCTTGGGCGCCTTGCCGTCTTCGACCCGACCTTCGTTGCGCAGATCGCGGCCTTCTTGAACCTTTTTCTTCGCTTCGGGCGTGTCGCCGTGTTCGTTCAGCTCTTCCTTGACGAAACCGGCAGCTTCCTTGGCTTTGCCTTCGATGCTCATGATACTCTCCTTCAAACAGATATCTTTAAAACGCATGCTGGGGTGCCGTGTTCCCGATCGACGCCTACGCCAGCATGCGGACCTTTGGTTCGCGCGCCCAAATGCGGGTCGCGGCAACCTTGATGAAGGTCGCACCAAGGTCGGTGACGCCTTCGTCAGGTTCGACGCCGGCCTTGTCGAGCAACGGCTGCGCCTCTGCTGTATGGCCGATCGCCTTGAGATGCCCGAAAGCATCGATAACGAACTGAACGGCAGCCGCTTCCTGAGAAGCTGCGTGCATCCCTCTTCCGACAGGGCGACGGCAACGGCATCGAAAAGTACAGAAGGACCGCCAGCGAGCTGGAAATCCGCTTCCATTACCGAACCATCAGACATCTTTGCGCCACCAATTTTGGGAGCGACGATCACTGGACGGCCCCCCGCATCCGAGCCGTCGGCAATGAGAATGGCGATAGTGCGCCCCTCAATCGACTTTGGTGCCCTCGGACCCTCGATTATGCGCAGTGCCGGGGAAGGCTTCATGTCCTTGACCGGGGCTGCCGATGGTGAAGCTTCGGGCACTTCCATGTCGAGCCCGTCCGCAACGCGCTTGGCGAGCGCGGGGTCAACATTTACGAGGTTGACCATCATTCGCGTGCGAACATGGGCCAAGCTGACCTTGCTGAGTTCGAAGACCAGGGCCGAGGCCAGATGCGCCTGCTCCGGCTCGGCGAGGGAACGGAAGAATAGTCGCGCCTGGCTATAATGATCGGCAAAGCTCTCGGCACGGATCCGAAGCTTGCCATCTTCCTCGTCCGGTCCCGTTGCGGAGGCGATGCTGCGATAGCCGGTAACGGGGCACTCGCGCGGCCCGGGCTCATCCCCGGATCACGTTTCGCCACCTTCAGACAGGCCGTTGGGCTCGTAGTTCGTCCGCCCCTTCGGCACCGCCATCTGAAATTGGCCGTCGCGCTGGAAGTTCATCACTGGGCATTTGGGCGCATTGACCGGAAGCTGGTGAAAATTGGCGGTGCCCAGCCGCGACTTCTGCGTGTCGAGGTAAGAAAACAGTCGACCTTGCAGCAGCGGATCGTTGGTAAAGCCGATGCCGGGGACGATGTTGCCTGGGCAATAGGCAACCTGCTCGCTCTCCGCGAAAAAATTGTCGGGATAGCGATCGAGGACCATGCGGCCGATTATACGCACCGGCAGCATTTCTTCCGGGATGATCTTGGTAGAATCGAGCACGTCGAAATCGAGGCTGTCGGCAAGCGCCTTGTCGAAAGCCTGGATGCCCAGCTCCCATTCCGGGAAGTCGCCTCGGTCGATCCGCTCGAACAGATCACGGCGCTGATGATCGGGATCGGCGCCGGCAATCGTCACCGTCTCGTCCCAGATCGTCGACTGGAGGCCGGCCTTGGGCTTCCAGTGGAATTTTACGAAGGTCACGTCCCCCGCTTCGTTTTCCATCTGGAACGTATGGATGCCAAAGCCTTCCATAGTGGCAAACGAGGCCGGCAGAGTACGATCGCTCATCGCCCACATGATCATGTGGGTGGATTCGGGCATCACGCTGATGAAGCCCCAGAAGGTGTCATGGGGCCGTCGCCGCCTGGGGATAGCCGGTCTGGGCTTCCATCTTGGCGGCATGGATCAGATCGGGAAACTTGATCGCGTCTTGAATAAAGAACACCGGGGTATTGTTGCCGACCAGATCCCAATTGCCTTGGGTGGTGTAGAATTTGACCGCAAAGCCTTGCACGTCGCGCGGGGTATCGACTGAGGCAGCACCGCCTGCGACCGTCGAAAAGCGCGTAAAGACCGGAGTCTTGGTACCTTTGGTAAAGACCACAGCCTTGCAGATGTCGGAAATGTCGTCGGTCGCCTCGAAATAGCCATGGGCAGTCGAGCCACGGGCATGGACGATGCGTTCAGGGATGCGTTCATGGTCGAAATGGAAAATCTTCTCACGGAGAACGAAATCCTCCAGCAAGACTAGGCCGCGCGCGCGCGCGCGCGCCTGCCTTGAGTTGGTTCTGGTTGTCGGAAATCCGAATGCCCTGGTTGGTCGTCAGGACATTATCATCCCTCGCCTGCTGATGCGTTTCCCCGCCATTTCCCGTGCTGTTTTCGATTTCGTTTTCACTGGCCATGTCGGTCCCTTGCGCATTGATCGTGATATGGTTCACCAGCAACGCATCAGGCTGGAAAAAGACGGCACATTAAAATTAACGTCGGAAGGCTATCCGTGATCGCCCAGCGGTAGGTCAGAAAGGGAAAATGCTATTCGAAAAAAGAGCAGGACATTTAATCATATCGGTGGGCGGACTATAATGTTCATATAGTCAAAAATTTCATCCCACTATAATCATCCGTATGTGAAATGCTCCTGCGGTGTGATCTGCGTTTCGTCGATTGGTAGCGTGCGGCCGAAATCACTATACTGATATAAGTTAAGCTGCACTCGCTGCAGAAAAACCCCGTCAAATCCGGGAAATAAACCTTCACACAAGCGTTCAGGGCTTGGCGGTTGAAAAACATATGCATCGTCGCCGGGAGCCTGTTGAATGCGCATCGCCATCATAGCCCATCTGAAGTTTCCCATCAGTGAGCCGTTTGCAGGCGGACTGGAGATGCACACGCACATGCTCGCACGGTCATTGCGCGAACGGGGACACGACATCACGCTCTTTGCTTCGACGCGCTCCGATCCCGCGCTGGGGGTGGAAGCGATCTGTGATGAGACCTCGCTTTTCGAAACCGGCATTGCCGAAGCTAACGATGTCGCCTTCTTCCGCGAGCACCATGCATATCTCAAGCTGATGACCGAATTGCGGTCGCGATCGTTTGATGTGATCCACAACAATTCGCTACACTATCTCCCCATCAGCATGGCCGAGACGCTTGCCACACCCGTTCTAACCACGCTTCACACCCCGCCCTTTTGCTGGTTGGAAAGCGGCGTCCGGCTCAACCGCGGGCCAATGACCTATGTCGCCGTCTCGCAGGCGACCGCCGACATGTGGAGCCACGTGGCGAGAACCGATCATGTTATTCCGAACGGCATCGATCTCACACACTTCCCGTATCAGCCTGTCGCGAGCGCAACGCCGTATCTGGTCTGGTATGGCCGGATCGTTCCCGAAAAGGGCCTGGACTACGCGATCGATGCGGCACGTCTTGCAGGATTGCCGCTGCGTATCGCCGGCCCCGTTTCGAACCAGCATTATTTCGATGAGGCGATCGCACCGCGGCTTGGGGCGAACGTCGAGTATGTCGGGCATCTGTCCCACCGCGAACTCGCCTGCCTGGTGGGAGGAGCCATCGCCGCGCTTTGCACCCCGCGATGGGAAGAGCCCTATGGCCTGGTCATCGCTGAGGCGCTGGCTTGCGGCACGCCTGTCGCCGCGTTCCGGCGCGGCGGGGTGCCTGCGCTGTTGAATGAAGATTGCGGCGTTCTAGCGCAGCCAGACGATGTTGCATCGTTGGCATCGGCGGCACTGGCTGCTTCCATTCTGAGCCGCAGTGCCTGCAGGGCTCATGCAGAACGATATTGCGACGCGCAACGCATGGTCGATGAATATGAAGCCGTGTACCGCCAGCTCGCGCTTGCTTCGGTTTTGGCCTGCGAGCCGCAAAATGCGCCGCTTGTCGCCAGCGTCGCATGAGGCCGCCAGTCTGCGTCTGCATACCGGCTCGTAACGAGGCGGAGCGTATCGGTCGCCTGATCGAAGCCCTGGCACAGCAAACCGTTCGGAGCTTTGCTGTCGCGATATGTGTCAACAACAGTAGTGATGTCACGCATGAAAAAGCAGTTGAGGCCACGCTTCGCTCCAATGCGGGGTTTGCGCTTCACATCCTTCAGCGCGTATTCGAACCCGAACTTGCCCACGCCGGTTCTGCCCGCCGGGCGGCGATGGACATGGGCGCTGATCTTCTTACCGCTGACGGCCTACTGCTTTCCACGGATGCGGATTGCCGACCGCCCGCCGACTGGATCGAGGCCAATCTGGCGCATTTTTCCCCTGAGCGGATCATTGGCGGTCGCATTGAACTGGACGAGTTGGAAGCGGACGAGGGTCCGGCGATCTTCATGTTGCGCCGCCGGTTCGATGCCTATTGGCAGGCCGTGCGAGCGATCGAGGATAGGATCGATCCGGTCGCGTGGGATATGCCGCCGCGGCACGGCGATCACACAGGGGCGAGCATCGGGCTGTCCGTCGACCTTTACCGCCGCGCGGGCGGCGTTCCGCTCTTGCCGGCTGGCGAGGACCGTGCCCTGGTCGACGCGGCGATCAAGGCGGGGGGCAAGCTCGTTCATCCGAATGCGGTGTGGACCCGGGCATCTTCACGGACAACAGGACGTGCCAATGGCGGCATGGCGGCCGACATGCGAAGATGGATCGAGTGCGCCGCAAGCGGTGATATTCCTTTAGTCCCTGCTTTCTCCCATTGGGAGGAGCGCGCACGCTGGCGGCTTCGGACGAGGGCTAGGATGGGCGTCGCGGCTTGTATAGAAGCAGAGCGCGTCCTCCCCCCCATGCCCTGCGACATGCCGCTTCCAAAAGTGGCGGAAGCTGAAATGGCGGCCGTCTCATGAGCCGCCCGATCGGATATTATGTGCATCATCACGGCGACGGTCATCGCCAGCGCGCGATCGCGATCGGTCAGTTGCTGGACAATGTCATGCTCATGGGGAGCGGGCTTGCTGGCAGAACCGGAAACCTCGCCTTCCTTGATCTTCCTGACGACCGTCTCGACGACAGCTTCGCCGGCATCGATCATGTGGACCGTCCCTCATCCCTGCACTATGCGCCGCTGGATCATCAGGGCCTCCGCCAGCGAACTGCGCAAATGACAGGCTGGATCGCCGAGGCGCGACCACGCCTGATGGTGGTGGATGTCTCGGTTGAGGTGGCAATGTTGGCGCGACTTTCATCGGTGCCAACCGTCTATGTCCGGTTGAGCGGGAGTCGGCTGGACGCTGCTCATCTGGACGCCTTTCGCGGAGCTACCGCTCTGCTCGCCCCTTTCCACGAAGCGCTCGACGATGAGGAAATCCCAGGCTGGGTGCGCGAGAAGACCTTCTACGCACCCGGCATCGTCAGATCTGGGAGCCAAGATGCCACTGTGAATGATGGCGTTGTTCTGGTCGTTCTGGGAAGCGGGGGTGGCCTATCCAATGGAGAGCACTGGGCGGTCGCAGCTCGCGCAGCGCCCGCATGGCAATGGCGCATCATCGGTCCCTGCACCGTGCCTTCCGTCATGCCGGCGAATCTACAATTGCGGGGGTGGGTCGATGATGCGGACGCACAGATTGCTGCTGCCGGGGTCGTCATCGGCGCTGCAGGCGATGGCGTTGTCAGCGCAGTCCTGGCTGCGCGGCGCCCATTCATTTGCATGCCCGAACCCCGTCCGTTCGCCGAGCAGGCATCGAAGGCCAACAGGCTGGCGGCAGTGGGGGGAGCAATCGTGCGTCACGATTGGCCCCAGCCTGAGGAATGGCTGCGCCTAATCGGTCAGGCGATCGCGCAAAACCAGCAATGGCCCACTTGCCTGAATGGGGAAAGTGGACCGGAACGGGTCTCACGGTGGCTTGATGCCCTAGGTGTCCCGGCCGTTACAAACAGGAGTCATATCGTGTGATCCCCGACCCTCAGGACCAGGCCATTGACCCGACCAACATCGTTGATTGCCTTGCAACGCTAGGTGCGCGCTATGACGCCGCACCCCATTTTCCCAGTGATAGCCTGACAGCGCTCATCCAGAGCGGCCATCATCGTCGGTTCGCACCGCAACTATGTGGAGGCGATATCTTTGAAAACGAGGCGGCCCGCGCACGCGCGATGGCAAAGGCCTTGCGCCAGGTCGGGCGCGGCGACTTGAGTATCGGTCGCTTGTATGAGGGCCATGTCAACGCGATGTCGCTGTTCGACTGGTACGGATCACCTGACCAGCTTGAGTGGCTGACACAGGTGCTGGATCGCGGTGCGTGGTTCGGTGTATGGGCGACAGAGCCAGCGCCCGGTGTCCGGCTCGCTGGCGAAGCGACCCTGTCGCTGATCGGCGAGAAGATGTTCGCAAGCGGAGCCGGCGGTCTCGATTATACCCTCGTCACAGCCGCCTGCGAGGACACCGCGCGGCGCCTGGTCATCGTCCCGGCCAACGAAAAGGCGCGGACGAACCTGTCGGGTTGGCGTGTTCGCGGGATGCGCGCGAGCGTGAGCGGTCGCTATTTGCTCGACGACATGGTCGTCGAGCCGCTCATGCTGCTGGGTAAGCCGGGCGACTATGACCGGGATCCCCGCTTTACCGCTGGTGCTTGGCGCTTCTGCGCGTCGCAGCTTGGTGGCATCGAGGCGCTTGTCTCTGAAATCCGCACGGCCATGCGCAATAGCGCCCGCGAAGATCCATTGCAGCGGGCACGATTTGCCGATGCCGTGGTAGCAATGCGAACCGCCGGCTTCTGGGTGGAAGAAGCAGCGCAGCGCTTCGCGTCGGGGGATGCAGATGCCGTTGCCGTCGCGCGGCTGACGCGGGGGGTCGTCGAAAATGCGGGTTTCATCGCGATGGAGGCCGCAGCGCGCATCCTTGGCACGCGCAGCGCCTTTGATGGCGAACCTGCGGACAAGATCATCCGCGACCTTTCGCTCTATCTACGGCAGGCCGGACCCGACCATGCGCGGGACGAGGCCGCGAAGACGCTTCTCGATCACGACATCTGGGACGAAAGCGACCGCTTGTGGTGAAAGCAGAGCCCTTGGCCCAAAGCCGCTGGGCGCAGGCGCGCTGGCTTGTGCTCGTCCCCCATCCCGACGACGAGACGCTCGGCGCGGGTGCCTTGATCGCGCACTGTGTCGCTAATCATCGCCTCGGGGGCATCGTCTTCCTGACCGATGGGGCCGGCTCTCATCCTGAAGGTACGCCCCGCCTTGCCGCGACGCGGCGCCGAGAGGCCCACAATGCGGTCGGCAGGTTAGGCGCCAAAGCGATCCCGACGATCTGGATGGGATGGCGCGATGCTCACCCCCACTCCAGCGATAGCAAAATATTTAGGAGGGATGCCGGTCGGCTTGCGGCCCTGCTGCGCTGGCACCGGATCGATGCCATTGCCGTCTCCGATAAGAGCGAGGCGCATTGCGACCATGTTGCGGCGTACAGGCTGGCCGACGCGGCTTTGCGAGGGGCGAGGCGTCCGATCGCCCTGTTCGCCTATCATGTCTGGAGCGAGCCACCCCGACATACGCGACGTATTGCAACGCCGGCGATGCCCGTTGGGCAGCGGCGCCATGCGCTCCTGGCCCATCGCAGCCAGATGTCGCCGGTGATCGGCAAGGGATTCCGGCTCCCACGGGAAAAGCTGCGCATGGCCGCGCGAGATTTTCTGACATTGAGAAGGGATCGCCGATGACCGGCTCCAGCCTGACGGCGCAATATTTCGATGACATCTTCGGATCGGACGATGATCCATGGAACCTTGCGTCGAGCAAGTATGAAGCGGCCAAATTCGTCCATACGCATGATGTCTTGGCGGACAGACGATATACACACGCATTTGAGATAGGCTGTGCACATGGCGTGCTGACAGGGCATCTTGCGCCCCTGTGCGATAGCCTCCTTGCGGTCGACATCAGCACAAAGGCATTGGCAAAAGCGCGGGAACGGGTCGGCGATCGTCCTGGCGTGTCGCTCGCCCACATGGTGTTTCCGCAGGAAACCCCCGAGACAGAACATTTCGACCTCGTGGTGCTGTCGGAAGTGGCCTATTATTGGGATCTGATTGACCTGGGTCGTGCAAGTGAATGGCTTCGCGGTCACGTCTCTCCGGGCGGCCGGATCATCCTTGTCCATTATACGGCTGAGACCGACTATCCGCAAAGCGGGGATGAGGCGGTCGAAACCATATGGGCTAAACTGGCGGCGGACTTTGACATTGAGCTGGCCGAGCGCCGAGACAAATATCGTCTCGATCTGTGGAAGCGGCGTTGATGGGCGTCTCGGTCGTCACCATAGTCCGCAACCGGAGCGCGCATCTGGCGCAGCTCGTCGAGGGCCTGCGGCGCAGCATGCACCCACCCGATGAACTGATTATTGTCGATATGAGTGACGAGCCGGTCACCGTAGGACCGACAAGCATTCCCGTTCGCGTCGACAGGTTCAAAGCAGACGGCCTTCCGCTGGCCGCTGCCCGAAACCGCGGCGCGGCCTTGGCAAGCCACGATATGCTGGTGTTCCTCGATGTCGATTGCATTCCACTGCGGGATTGCGTCGGTCTCCTGGTAAAAGCCCTCCGCGCGCGTGACGCCCTGCTTTGCGCGGACGTTCGCTATCTTGGCCCAGACGATGCGCGCGGATCTTGGGAAGAAGCCGACTTGCTCAAGCATGGCCGGGCGCATCCCGTGCGGACGTTTCCTACCCAAGGCGTGCGTGAGGAAACGAATGCCGGGCTTTTCTGGTCGCTTGCCTTCGCGCTGCGTCGATCGACATTCGTGGCCCTGGGCGGGTTTGATGAAAGATTCACCGGTTACGGTGCCGAAGATACCGATTTTGGTTTCCGGGCTGCTGCTGCCGGATTGAAGCTGCTATTCGTCGGACAGGCGATTGCCTGTCATCAGTATCATGACAGCTACGAGCCACCCGTGCAGCACGTCGCTGACATTGTGCGCAATGCACGGGTGTTCCAAGCGCGCTGGGAACGGTGGCCGATGGAAGGCTGGCTTGCAGACTTCGAACGGCTCGGGCTCGTGCGCTGGCAGGGGAACGCTCTGGATCTCGTGCGTTTGCCGACAGACTGCGAAATGGCTGCCTCTCGCGTCGAGCCGGCAGGTTGGAGCAAGCTAGGTGACGATACCGGGACCATAGAAGTGCGCGGCAGAAAAAAAACACCGAACACTTAGCCAATGCCTATCTCAACCATCAGGCAGGAGCCAAGGCCAAACGTTAGCTTCTGACGAAAGTAGACGTTCAAGCGGTCGCAATGAAACGACGGGTTTGTGCTAGGCCCTGCTTTCCGGTCCCGACCCATCTGTGCCGTTCAGCCTCGATTTCAAGGCCCCCAGCCGCGGACGTTCCGGTTCCAGGATCTCGCGACCAACATACGTCGTTTGCAGTAACGATTTAGAGCGATTTCCGGCCGACGTGAGTCAAAAGGGATTCACACGGGTGCGCTGATCTGATTCACGGTGCTGGCCGGGATGGAGGCCGGCATGGATGGGCAAGCCGTTGTCGATGGACCTACGGTCGCGAGCGCTCGCGGCGGTGGATGAGGGAATGAGTTGCCGGGCTGCGGCGAGGCGGTTCGGGGTGGCGGATGCGACGGTGATCCGCTGGCACGATCAGCGCCGCAGGACGGGCGACTATGCGGCGAAGGCGCAAGGTGGAGACACGCGGTCGCGGCGGATCGAGGCGCATGCCCACACGATCCTGGCGCTGCATGAGGCGCGGCGGGACATCACGCTGGACGAGTTGCGCCGGGAACTGGGCAAGGCGGGCGTGAGCGTGGCGATTTCGACCCTGCACCGCTTCTTCGCCCGGCACGGGATTACGCGCAAAAAAAGACCGGCCACGCGATCGAGCAGGACCGTGCCGACGTCCTGAGCCAGCGCGAGGCGTGGTTCGACGGCCAACTCGACCTCGATCCTGCGCGACTGGTGTTCATCGACGAAACCTGGACGGCGACCAACATGACCCGCAGCCACGGCCGCTGCCAACGTGGCGAGCGGTTAAGGATGGGCTACCCGCATGGCCATCGCAAGACGACGACGCTGGTCGCGGGCCTGCGCATGACCGGCATGGTCGCGCCCATGGTGCTCGATGGGCCGATCAACGGTGACTGGTTCGAGGCCTATGTCGACCAGGTGCTCGTGCCCGACCTCAGGCGCGGCGATGTCGTGATCATGGATAACCTGTCCAGCCACAAGCGCGCCAGCGTCCGCGACCTGATCGAGGCGGCTGGCGCCCGGCTCATATTCCTTCCGCCCTACAGTCCCGACTTCAACCCGATCGAGAAGGCGTTCGCCCGTCTCAAGGCGATGCTACGAAAGGCCGGCGAGCGGACCGTTGCCGGGCTGTGGTCCCTCATCGGCAGGCTGGTCGACCTCTTCCAACCGCAGGAATGCGCGAACTACTTCAGCTCATGTGGATATGACCCAGACTGAAAGAAAAACGCTCTAATGTCGGCTCACGTCAAACCGGACGGCTGCTTGAAACTTAAAAATGACGCACTGTGCCTCGGCCGTTCGGCGCGCCGATTTACAATCCGTGAAACTCCCCCCACGGTGGGCGAAACCCGCGCCTCACGGGTCGCAGGTGCTGGCTCCAACATTCGATCCTGACGAAAGAACGGATGCAGCGATAAGCTGACCAATCGCTGCGCTCAGTGTCTCGGCGCCATAGGGTTTTGATAATACAGAAAGATGCGCCTCTCCTTCCCCAACAAGCTGATCACTATGCCCTGTCGCGAGGAGGACCGGCAGCCCAGGCGCCCGAATGTGCAGTTGTCGCGCAAGATCGATGCCGCTCAGTCCTGGCATAACGATATCTGTGAAGACGAGATCGAACGATTGCTCCTGGATAAGCGCAAGTGCTTCAGTCGCGTTACTTGCGCACACCGTCTGGCACCCCAGATCGTCTAACAATTGCTCCGCGAATTGGAGAACTTGAATATTATCTTCGACCAGAAGGACCTTTATCCCCGGTGGTATTGAGGCAAGTTCACCTTTCTGCTGGATCGCCGCCGGCGTCTTGTCGACCCTGGGAAGGATGATGGTGAGCGTGGTGCCCGATCCGACGCGTGAACTTATCCGGGCGATGCCGCCTGCTTGAGCCGCAAAGCCATGAATCTGGGATAATCCCAGTCCTGTTCCCTCGCCGATCGGTTTGGTCGTGAAGAACGGTTCGAATACGCGGGCGAGTGTTTCCTCCGACATACCAGTGCCGCTATCGGTAATATCGATGGCCACCGCGACTTGCCTTTCGTAGACGTCGTCCCGGGTCTCTATGAGGAGGTCTCCACCCCCCGGCATCGCGTCGCGGGCATTTACTGCAGCGTTCAGGACGGCTGTTTCCAGTTCAGTCGGGTCCACTTCCACGCGGGCGTTCTTCGCCGATGCCTTCACCGACAGGGCGATGCCGCTCCCGAGGGACCGGGATAGAATTTCAGCCCAGGCATCGAGATGGATATTGAGGTCGATAACCTCGGGACGGATGGCGCGGCGCCGACTGAATGCGAGAAGGTGACCGGTAAGGGTGGAAGCCCGCTCAACGGTTGCTGCTATGTTGTCGATATAGCGCGCCCGCTTCTCCTCCGGCAGATCGACTTTTCGGAGCATTTCGGCCGCCCCGCCTATGACTGTCAGCAGATTGTTGAAGTCATGGGCCACACCGCCAGTTAGTTCGCCAATTGCCTGCAGCTTTTGCGCCTGAAGCAGCGCGCTGCGGGTTTCTTCCAGCTCCTCCTGTGCCTGGCGTTTGTCTGTCGCGTCACGGGTGATCTTAGCGAAGCCGATATGCTTTCCCTCTTCGTCATAAATCGGATCGACCAGCACATTTGCCCAAAACAGCGTGCCGTCCTTGCGAACGCGCCAGGCCTCTGTCTCATATTTTCCTTCCGCGAGGGCCGTCGCCAACGCTCGTTCGGGTGCGCCCGCGTCCCGGTCATCCTGCGTGTAGAAAATGGAGAAATGCTTACCCACGACCTCGTCGGAACCATAGCCCTTGATCGCGGCGGCCCCGGTGTTCCAATTGGTGATGATACCGTCGGTATCCAGCATGTAGATCGCGCAATCCTTGACCCCTTGGACGAGGAGCCGAAAGCGCTGTTCCGCCTGAAAGAGAGCGAGTTCTCGTTCACGGCGTTCGGTGATGTCGCGGCTGATCTTTGCAAAGCCGATCAGTTCTCCGGTTTCGTTCCTGATGGGATCTATAACGGAATTGGCGAAAAAACGGCTGCCATCCTTCCTGATCCGCCAGCCCTCGGCTTCAAAACGCCCCTCTTGCGCTGCGACGCGCAAGGCAGTTTCCGGTAGACCGGAATCGCGATCCTCCTGGGTGAAGAAGCATGAAAAATGCCGCCCTACGATTTCGTCAGCAGTATAGCCCTTGGCTCTCTGAGCGCCGCTATTCCATGTCGTGATCCGGCCTTCCGGATCCAGCATGTAGAGCGCATAGTCCATAACTGCGTCGACGAGCAGCTCGAATTTTGCTCCGGCTTTGTCGGGCATATCAGAATTAGTCACGCGACATCCTCAACAAGCCCCCCCGGCTTGCCCCGGACTTAAGTCCATATCGAATCTTGAAAGGTTGGCAAGGTCATTCAGAACCGCCTTGCTCTAGGTTAAAGGCCCGCTTCTACAGCGATCCTGATCGCCTCGGTCGAAGTCTGCACACCCAGGCGATGCACCAATGCGCCGCGATGCATCTTGATGGTTTTGATGGAAAGGCAAAGGTTCTTTGCGATCTCGGCGTGGCGCATGCCGCGCGCCATATGCGCGAGAACCTTCAACTGCTGGGGGGTTAAGACAGCTAACTTTGCCTTTGCGGTTCCGACATCTTTGAGTTCGCCATCTACCTTCAATTGGGTCCCAATGAAAAAGGAAAGAAGACCACCTTCGTCATAAACAGGCGCAATCATCACGGCATTGTGGAATGCGTGACCGTCTTTACGATAGTTGACCAGAGTGACAAATGCCGGTCGGCCAGCTTCGATAGCCTGGCGCAACAGGGCTCGAGATGTTGGGCAGGTCGCAACCCCGGAAAGCAAGCGGCAGTTTTGGCCGATGACATCCGACTCAGCATAGCCGCTCAGCCGTTCGAAAGCTTCGTTGGCAGCGATGATGACATTTTCGGCTCTTGCGTCCGTTACGATAGTAGCAAGGGGCGAGTGCCGGCTCGACTGTATCAACTCGTCGCGCAGTCGTTGCCCCTGCAAAACGGATTGCGCAGGGTTTGTCATCTGATCAAGGGGCGTCGTCACCCGGTGCGCTCACGAAAACGCCACAAGATGGTAGCCGCATCCGTCAATAGTCTCGATAGGCAAGAGCATTCCGATCCGAATAGGAGCTAGGCGGGCGGGCCGCACTTTCGGCGGCCTTCATATCACATAGCGAACAACAGAGTCATTATGTCCACGCTCAATATAGTCCTCGGCTTCGAGCAGCTTCCCAACGATCCAAGCACCATGCTCGCCGGCATTCTCGGCGATCTTGTGAGCGAAGGCGCGAAGTGCGCAGCGGACGATGTTGAGCCCGACTGCTGGTGGTCGTTGGCCGCCTTGATGCCATCCCGTGCCTTGAGCGCGCGCAGCAACGAGATGCCTCCGCCGGGCAGGATGGCCTTTTCGACCGCGGCGCGGGTGGCATGGAGCGCATTATTAGCCACATCCTTCTCCTTTACCTCGACCTCGGCCGCGTCGCCGGCGCGGATCACCGCTATACCACCGGCGAGCTTGGCAAGCCCCTCTTGGAGCTTCCCTCGGTCATAGTTGGAGGTCGTCTCATCGCTCTGCTGGCGAATCTGCGCAACGCGTGCGTCTATATCGCCCTTGGTGCCGACGTCGTCGATGACCGTGGCGTTGCCCTTGTCGATAGTGACGTCCTTGGCTCGGCAAGCATGTGAATCATTAGGTTATCGAGCTTGGCGCCAAGGTCCTCGCTGGTGACGTTGCCTCCGGTGATTATGGCTAAATCTTCGAGCATATCCTTGCGGCGATCGCCGAAGCCCGGAGCCTTTAATGCTGCGATCTTTAGTCCGCACCGCAGCTTGTTCAGCCAGAGCCTCGCCCTCGACACCCGCGCAAGACCTTTCGGGACTGCGCGGTGGCGTGCTTGATCGCGCCGCTAGCGATATCGCAGGAACCGCAAGATGCCGAGCGGCATTGATCCCTCTATGGATAATGAGCATGCACCTTGGCCTTCGCAACTCTGGATCGTCCGTCATGGACAAAGTGCTGGGAATGTCGCCCGCGACGCAGCGCATGAAGCTGCGCTCGATCGCATCGCACTGGAGGGAAGGGACGTCGATGTCCCGCTCAGTGCCTTGGGCAAGGCGCAGGCGAGAGCGCTTGGTCGTTGGGTCGCCCATGGCGGGATGGGCCAGCTACCCGATGTGATCCTCTCCTCACCCTATCGCCGGGCCGTGGAGACGGCCAAGCTGTTCAGGGGGGAGGGCGGCGCTGCGATGGAGGAGCCCGTTTGCATTGACGAGCGGTTGCGCGAGAAGGAGTTCGGCATCCTTGACGGGCTAACGACGGGTGGGGTCGCGAAGCTTGAGCCGCAGCAAGCCGCCTTCCGCCAGACGCTTGGGAAATTCTATCACCGCCCGCCCGGTGGCGAGAGCTGGTGCGATGTCATCTTCCGCCTCCGGGCTTTGATGGACACGGTGTCCCTCCATAATTCGGGGCAGAGGGTCATCATCTTCGCGCATCAGGTAGTCGTCCTCTGCCTGCGCTACATCATCGAAAATATGGATGAAGCCCAGATTCTGGATATCGACCAAGACGGGGACGTCGCCAACTGCTCGGTCACAGAATATCGTTTCGATCCGCAAGCGGGGCGGCGCGGCAATCTGGTCCTTCAGCGCTATAATGACGTGGCGCCGGGAGATACTCAGGCTGTGCCAATGACCGACGCCCCGGATTTACCTGCTGTTGCTCGGGGATGATCCAAATAACACCTCTCGACGCTAAGCGGTGCGCGTCCCACATGAGGTGGTCCCGCCTTCTTGGACAGTTTGGCGGCTGAGTTAAGCTAATCCCGGTTGTCGTTCATGCCGCCTGTTTGATCATCAGATCATGGGGGGCATGCCCCCCATGATCTGATTGCCCGATCCGCCGATAGGCCTCGGCCGGGGTTTTTCCGGCCAGGCTCGAGTGCGGACGCTGGGTATTGTAATAGGTGATCCAGCGGGCCAGGCCAGCTTTCAACCCCGAGCCGGTCTCGAAGGCGTGGAGATAAACGCATTCGTACTTCAGGGATCGCCAAAGGCGTTCGATGAAGATATTGTCCATCCACCGGCCCCGCCCGTCCATGCTGATGCGAACCTCGGCCTCGCGCAGCACAGTGGTGAAGGCCCGCGACGTGAACTGGCTGCCTTGGTCGGTGTTGAAGATCTCCGGCTTGCCGAAGCGCGCCAGTGCTTCCTCCAGCGCCGCGACGCAGAACCCGGCGTCCATGGTGTTCGACAGCCGCCAGGCCAGGACCTTGCGGGTTGCCCAGTCCATGATCGCAACCAGGTAAAGGAACCCGCGACGCATCGGGATATAGGTCACGTCGGCGCACCAGACATGATTGGGCCGTTCGATCGCCAGCTTGCGTAGCAGATAGGGATAGACCCGGTGCTGCGGGTGTGGATCACTGGTGCGGGGCCGCTGGTAGATCGGTGACAGGCCCATCTTCGACATCAGGCGCCGTGCCCGCCGTCGCCCGACTTCGTGGCCAGCACGCCGCAGGTGCCGCGCCATCTGGCGGCTGCCATACCACGGGCAGTCCAGGAACGTCGCGTCGATCACCGTCATCAGCGCCAGCGTCTCGTGCGTTTCCGGCACCGGCGCGTAGTAATACGACGAGCGACTGATCCCCAGAAGACGGCACTGCGCCGAGATCGACAGACGGTGGTGAGCAGGCTCGATCATCGCCCGCCTCCGGTCCACGCTCATCGACCGAAGGCTTTCGCTAAAAAATCCCGCTCCACGACCAGTTGCCCGATCTTGGCGTGCAGCTTTTCCACCTCGCTCTCGCTGACGGCCTTGGCCGCATCACCGGCCCCGGAGAACGTGCTCGTCATCCCCTCGATCGCCTGGCGCTTCCAGGCCGCGATCATCGTATGGTGGACGCCGTGCTTGGCCGCCAGCTCCGCCAGCGTCAGGTCACCACGGATCGCCTCCAGCGCTACCTTCGCCTTGAAATCCGCGCTGTAGCGCTTCCTCGTCGTCTTCATTCCCGTACCAATCCATCAGGTCGGGACCAGCTTAACACCCTGTCCGAATTTCTGGCACCACCTCAGTCCGTCAGTGCAGCGTCGGCCATCGTGCCGATGGCGATGCCCAGATCGGGCTGAGCGACCGCCTCACCGATCAGGATCAATGTCGGGCGATCCTGAGCAAAGGACTGGATGACCAGGGGCAACAGGTCCAGTCGGGTCCGCAGCATCTGTTCATGCGGCAGGGAGGCGTCGCAAGTAATGAGCGTCGGCGTCCTTCCGGGCAAGCCGGCCACGATTAGCGCGCGACTGAGCTCAAGCGCTGCATCCCGCCCCATATAGACCGCAAGCGTGCAGGCCGGATCGGCGAGCGCATTCCAGTCGAGATCAAGCGCCTGCCCCCGCCGACTATGCGCGGTGACGAACTGGACGCGGCGCGCAATGCCACGGAGCGAGAGGGAGATACCCGCTGACGCTGCTACGGCGCTGGCGGCCGTCACGCCGGGGCAGATACGCACATGTGCGCCGATCGCACGCAGGGCCGTCATCTCCTCGGTCGCGCGGGCGAACATCGCCGGGTCGCCCCCTTTCAGCCGGACGATACGCTTTCCTGCCAGGGACGCGGCGACCAGCATCTGGTCGATCGTCTGCTGATCCCTTGAATGCCGACCGGACCGCTTGCCGACGCTCACCGCCTCGACGTGGAGGGGGATCAGGTCCAACACGCCCGGTCCGACCAGTGCATCGTAAAAGATGATGTCGGCGGCCGCGATCAGCCTTTCTGCCTTTCGCGTCAGCAGGTCCGGGTCGCCCGGACCAGCGCCGACCAGCCAGACTTCGCCCGGCGCGATAAGATCATTCGGCTGCATGCAGTGTCTCCTGCGTGGTTTGAGCAAGAATATTGGCGATGGCGGGGCGGCACGATCCGCAATTGGTCCCCGCGCCTAGTGTTTTGCCGACGGCGGGCACATCGACCAGTTGCCGGTCGCGAATGGCGGCAACGATCTGGTTCAGGCCGATGTCGAAACAGACGCAGATGGTCGCGCCCTTGTCCGGCTGGCTGCCGGGGCCGCGCGCAGCAAGAACAGAACCACCGACATTGTCGGCCTCCAACTGGCGGATCAGCCAATCACGTGACGGCAACAGGCCGGTGCGGGTGACGAACAGCACCCCGTTCAGCCTGCCCCCACTGATCGTGGCAATGCGACGAGTGCCGCGCGACATGTCCATCGCCTCGACCCGGTCGCCCTTGGGCAGGAAAGCATCGAGCCGGGTCGGATCGCCATTTCCCGCAAGCTCGTAGAGCGCGCCACCCGGCACGCTGATCTTCGTCGCCCACAGACAGGGCAGCTTCACCGCATCTTGCCCACGCAGGATCAGGAATCCCTTCCATTCGGCCGCGACCCGCTCAACGCTGGCGGGGGTCGATTTGAAGCCCGGCTGACCCGAATGGGGATCGACCAGCGGCCGGGGCAGTAGGCCGGTGCGGCCGCCGCTCGACATCTGGTCGGTCCAGTGGATCGGCGTGAAGATTTCGCCCGGACGCTGCTCCTCGCTCAAGCTCGCGCGGAAGATGCTGTTGCCCTGCGCGGTCTGGACGCGGGCGAGGTCGCGATCGACGATGCCGAGTGCAGCGGCATCGGCGGGATGGATTTCAACCAGCGGCTCCTCGCGATGGCGCGCCAGTCTCGGCGACAGGCCGGTGCGGCTCATCGTGTGCCACTGGTCGCGATAGCGGCCGGTGTTAAGCGTCATCGGCCATTGCTTCAGCGGCGCCTGAATGTCCATCTGCTTCGTCAGCACCAACCGCGCCTTGCCATCCGGCGTGGGGAAGCGGCCATCGGCAAAGGGCCGGTCGCCCCAGCGGAAGGGCTGCATTGCGTCATAGGCGTCATTGCCCATGGTCGCCTGCGCGCGCAGGTTCAGCATCCGCTGCCCGTCATTCTGATAGGCGGTCAGGCGTGCATGTTCGCGCCAGATGTCGGCCGGCCGATCATAGGCGAAGGCATTGCGCCATCCCATGCGGCGGCCAACTTCCTTGACGATCCACCAGTCGGGCTTTGCCTCTCCCGGCGGAGCCAGAAAGGGGCGCTGCCGGCTGACCGTGCGGTCGCTGTTGGTGACGGTGCCGTTCTTCTCACCCCATCCGGCGGCGGGCAGGCGCACATGGGCATGGGTGCTGCTGTCGGTATCGGCCATGATGTCCGACACGACGAGGAAGGGGATTGCTTCCAGAGCCTCGCGCACGCGGCCCGCGTCGGGCAGCGAGACTGCCGGGTTTGTCGCCATGATCCACAGCGCCTTAATCCGCCCTTCATGGATCGCGCGGAATAGGTCGACGGCCTTCAACCCCGGCCTGGTCGCCATGGTCGGCGCGGCCCAGAAACGGCCGACCCGTGCGACATTCTCGGGCTCAAAGTCCATATGCGCCGCCAGCGTCGAGGCGAGGCCACCCACTTCCCGCCCGCCCATGGCGTTGGGCTGACCGGTGATCGAGAAAGGCGCCGCGCCCGGCTTGCCGATGCGGCCCGTCGCCAGATGCACGTTGATGATCGCATTGACCTGATCGGTGCCGCGGATCGACTGGTTGATGCCCTGGCTGAAAAGGGTGACGGTGCGCGGCGTGGCGGCGAACAGCCGGTAGAATTGCTCCAGCAAAGCGGGCGCGATGTCGCAGGTCTTGGCCGTCGTCCAAAGGTCATGGCCGGTGGCGATATGCTTCCAAAAGCCTTCGGGCGCGCTCACATGGTCCGCGATGAAGGCGGGATCGGTGATCCCCTCCGCCGCACACCAGGCCAGCAGTCCGTTCATCAGCGCGACGTCGGTGCCCGGCTTTACGGCCAAATGCAGGTCGGCACCCTCGCAGGTTTCGGTGCGGCGCGGATCGATCACCACCAGCTTCGTACCGCGCGCCGCGCGGGCCGTCTGGATGCGCTGATAGACGATCGGGTGGCACCAGGCGGTGTTCGACCCGACCAGTATGATCAGGTCCGCCGCGTCCAAATCATCATAGCTGGCCGGCACCACGTCCTCGCCAAAGGCGCGCATATGCCCCGCCACCGCGCTCGACATGCACAGGCGGCTGTTGGTGTCGATATTCGCCGACCCGATGAAGCCCTTCATCAGCTTGTTGGCGACGTAATAGTCCTCGGTCAGCAACTGGCCCGATACGTAGAAGGCGACGCTGTCCGGACCGTGTTGCGCGATCGTCTCGCGAAATTTCCGCGCGACCAGATCCAGCGCTTTGTCCCAACTGGCGCGCTTGCTACCGATCATCGGGTGGAGCAGGCGGCCTGTCAGCCCTACCGTCTCGCCCAGATGCGTGCCTTTGGAACAGAGCTTACCCGCATTGGCAGGATGCGCGTCGTCGCCTTTGATGACAACGGATCGCGGCCCGCTGGGCGTCGCGGATATCCCACAGCCTACGCCGCAATAGGCACAGGTGGTGCGGATCGCCTCGGACATTATAGTCCACCCCTCACGCCGCCACCTGCACCGCCACCGGCCGCGCGATCCAGATGCGTGCGCCTTCCTGCCTGACCGCGATTGTCGGCGTGCAGCCGCTATCCGCGCCCTGCGCCTCGCCGGTCTTGAGCGCTATGTTCCAGTTATGCAGCGGGCAGGCCACGCTATGCCCATGGACGATGCCTTGGCTGAGCGGCCCCTTCTTGTGCGGACATTCGTTCACCAGCGCGAAGACCTGATCGTCGCCGGTGCGGAACACCGCAATTTCTTTGTCCCCGCCAATCTGTACCGTGCGGGCGCCGCGCCGGGGAATGTCGGCCAGCGTTCCGATGTCGATCCAGTCGGTCATGTCGTTCACTCCGCAGCGATGGCAATAGGGGCGAGCGGCTGGTGCAGGTCAGCCTGTGCGCCCGCGACACGCTCTGCCCATGGGTCTTCCTGGGAGAAGCTCTGCGAATAGAGGAAGCGGGCACGCAGCGCTTCCCGACCTGCATCGTCCTCCACTATTCGGCTCTTGATATAATCGACGCCTACCCGCTCGATCCAGGGCGCTGTGCGCTCCAGATAGCGCGCTTCCTCGCGATAGAGCTGGGTGAAGGCGGCGCAATAATCCATTGCCTCCTGCTCGGTCGCGACCTTGCACAGCAGGTCGGTGGCGCGGACATGGATGCCGCCATTGCCGCCGACATGCAGTTCATAGCCGGAGTCCACGCAAACCACGCCGAAATCCTTGATCGTCGCCTCCGCGCAATTGCGGGGGCAACCCGACACCGCGATCTTGAACTTGTGGGGCATCCACGATCCCCAGGTCATCCGCTCGATCTTGACGCCAAGGCCGGTGGAATCCTGCGTGCCGAAGCGACACCATTCGGACCCCACGCAGGTCTTCACCGTACGCAGCGATTTGCCGTAAGCGTGGCCAGATACCATGCCCGCGGCATTCAGGTCGGCCCAGACGGCGGGCAGATCTTCCTTTTTGATCCCGAAAATGTCGAGCCGCTGGCCGCCCGTCACCTTTACCATCGGCGCATTGAACTTCTCGACCACGTCAGCAATCGCGCGCAATTCACGCGGGTTGGTGAGGCCACCCCACATGCGCGGGACGACCGAATAGGTGCCGTCCTTCTGGATATTGGCGTGCATCCGCTCATTGACGAAGCGGCTCTGCTGGTCGTCCTGATATTCGCCCGGCAGCGCGCAGAGCAGATGGTAATTGAGCGCAGGGCGGCAGGAGGAACAGCCATCCGGCGTCGACCAGTGCAGCAACTGCATCACTTCGGGGATGGAGCGCATATTCTGCGCGACAATCTCCCGACGGACATCGTCATGGGTGAAGCTGGTGCATTTGCACATCGTCTTCGGCCCGGACTTGACGTCGTCACCCAGGACTACCGCCAGCAGATTTTCGACGACACCGGTACAACTGCCGCAACTGGCCGACGCCTTGCAGGTGGCGCGCACCGCGTCGAGGCTGCAATTGCCCGCTTCGATGCAAGACACGACCTGACCCTTGCTGACGCCGTTGCAGCCGCAAATCTCGGCATCGTCCGAGAGCGCCGCAACGGCCGCCTTAGGGTCCAGCGCGCCTCCTCCTGAGGCGAAGGCATGACCGAAGATCAGCAGGTCGCGGATGTCGGCGACATTCTCTTCACGCTTCAGCATGTCGAAATACCAGCCGCCATCAACGGTATCGCCATAAAGCACCGCGCCGACGATCCTGTCGTCCTTGACGATGACGCGCTTGTAGACGCCGCGCGACGCATCGCGCAGCACGATATCCTCACAGCCTTCACCGCCGGAAAAATCACCGGCCGAGAAAACGTCTAGCCCGGCAACCTTCAGCTTGGTAGAAGTAACGGACCCTATATAGCCGCTATGCTGATCCGTCAGGCCATCGGCGAGGCTGCGGCACATGTCCCACAGCGGCGCGACAAGGCCGTAGACATTGCCGTCATGCTCGACGCATTCGCCCACGGCCAGAACATCGGGGTCGCTGGTGACCATATGGTCATCGACCTTGATGCCGCGATTGACCTCCAGCCCCGCCTCGCGCGCCAGAGCCGTTGAAGGACGGATGCCCACCGCCATGACGACCAGGCTTGCCGGGATTTCGCGGCCATCTTTCAGGCGCACGCCCTCGACCTTGCCGTCGCCATAGATGGCTTCTGTATCGGCGCCGGTCAGGATGGTCTGGCCACGCCCTTCCAGCGCGCTCTTGAGCAGCCAGCCGGCGGCCTCGTCCAACTGCCGCTCCATCAGCGTGTCCATCAGGTGGATCACCGTCACCTTCATGCCGCGCAGCGTCAGCCCATGCGCGGCCTCCAGCCCCAGCAGGCCGCCGCCGATCACCACCGCGCTGCCGCCGCCTGCGGCCTTGCCCGCTTCCGCCGCCGCCAGCATCGCGTCGACATCCTTCATGTCGCGGAAGCTGATGACGCCGGGCAGATCCTTGCCTGGCACCGGAATGATGAACGGATCGGAACCGGTCGCGATCAGCAGCTTGTCATAATGAACCGTGCGACCGCTCTGTGCGGTCACGCATTTGGCGTCACGATCAATCGACGCCACCGGATCACCAGCGATTAGTTCAATGCTGTTGTCGTCGTACCAGGCGCGGTCGTTAATGACGATCTGCTCGAAAGTCTTTTCCCCCGCCAGCACCGGCGAGAGCATGATGCGGTTATAGTTCACATAAGGCTCAGCCCCGAAGATGGTGACGCGATAGCGTCCCGCATCCCGCGCCAGCAGTTCCTCGACCGCGCGGCAACCGGCCATGCCGTTGCCTACGACCACCAGATGTTCCCGTACGTCGTCGGCGGGGACGAGCATATCCCCTTCGCACTCTGCCGCCGGCGCCAATCCGTCCTGAAATTCCATCCCCGTTACTCCAGAAAAGAAAAAGCCGCCATCCTAGCCCCCGGAGCTTTTCGCTTCCGAGAGTCAGGATGGCGGCTTTGCCATCATGTCGCGCCTTGCCGGTTCTACCCTGAACCGCCCCGGCAATGTGAAGGAGGACATCCTTGTCCTTTGCAGTGCAGCATATGAAGAATAGCCTGATGGCTCAAGCGATTCTTCTGATAGATTTTCAGTCAGATGGCCCAGTCGGCCTGAAGCCACAGCTTTTCCGTGTTGGTCGCCATCGCCCTGGCGTCATAATGGGCGTACCGGATCGACAGGCTCATCTTCTTCACTCTCGCGGACGCAAGAAAATCGATCTCATTGCCATAATGCTGATCGAGCCGGTCGCTGTCGAACCGATGCCAGCTGGCCGACAGTGCTACGCCCGACAGCGGCCCCAACTGCTTCCAGCCATAGCCGCCGCCAACATAGAGGTCGCGAATGCCATTGACTGGCGTGGTCAGGAATTTGTCGGCCCAGCCCTGAAATTTGAAATTGGTGCCCAATGGCGTCTGAAAGCTGGTGAAAGGCGCCCCGCTGCTGGCGCCCAGCACTTCATAGCCGGCGTTCAGCTTCCATCCCTTCATGTCCAGCGTGCCGTCCGCCAGCCAGTAATCGGCGCTGTAAGCGTTGGGATTACGATGATAGTCCGACTGACGGGCATAGCTGAACTGGTAGCTGAACTTCGCCACTTTCGACAAAGGCTGCGCCCCCGCCAGTCGCACCCCGTAAGTCTGGCTGGACAGGCGAAACGCCTGCACCGCCGCTTCATCCTGATCGACCAGATAGGCAAAGCCGTTCAGCGTGCCGACAGGCGTGGCATAAGACAGATTGGCAAGGATATTGTCGCCGCTCACCGCCTGCTGCCGCACCCCCTTGCCCTGAAACCCCCAGATGGTTCGCACGGACCAGGCATAGGCTATATCTAACTTCAGGCCCTTGGCCGGCGTAATTTCGGCGCGCACGGCGTCGAAGGTCTGGCCGTTATCGCGAAAGGCGACGTTGCCAACGAAACGCTCGTCATCCAGCACGATCTTCTGCCGCCCGCTGGTCAGGGTCAGCACCTTCGTCTTATATTGCAGCTGGGCGATATAGAGGGCTATATTTTCAGGGTCGGCCACGATCGGCCGGGTGGCCGCACCATTTACGCCGTCATAATAATCGTCGACCAGCGCCAGCGTCCCCTGCCCCACGATCGTCGCGGACAGCGCCCCGCTGCTGGCCGTCAGTCCGGCGCGGGCGCGGACGGTCAGCGCATCGGCTTTTTCCTCCGGCAATCCTTCCTGATCGGCATGTTCGTAGCGCAACCGCCCCTCGGCAACGGGTTTCAGGCTGATGGTCTGGGCACAAGCGGACCCTGCGACGGCCAGCACGGCCGCCGACGCGAGAAGATATTTCATGGAAAGCACGTCCCCCCTCGGACGAGATAGATGCGACCCGAATGGGGCGGCGATCATTGCCGCCGCCCTCCTCTCCGGATCAGATGCGGGCGCCCGTCTTCCAGGTTGCGCGCCACTTGGCCTTGACCAGCACCACCCCCAGCAGGGCGACGATCGCCAGCCCGGCAAAGATCAGGAAGCCGGGTGCAAAGCTGCCGGCTAGTTGCTTGGCAAGGCCCAGCGAACTGGCGAGGTAGAAGCCGCCAATGCCGCCCGCCATGCCTACAAGGCCGGTCATGATGCCGATTTCAGCCTGAAAACGCTGGGGCACCAGCTGGAACACCGAACCATTGCCGGTGCCCAGTGCCAGCATCGCGACCACGAAACAGGCCAGAGCCGCCGCCAGCGTCGTTGCTTGACTGACGCCCGCCAGAGCGATAGCGGCCACGACATAGACGATCATCAGCGCCTTCGACCCGCCGATCTTGTCAGCAAGAGCACCGCCCATTGGCCGCACCAGCGATCCGGCAAAAACACAGCCGGCCGTGCAATATCCCGCTACGATCGGCGTCAGACCGAACTGGTCTGTGAAATAGATGGGCAGGCTGGCGGCCAGACCGACGAACCCGCCGAAGGTGACGGCATAGAAAGCCATCAGCCACCAGGCGTCAGCCTGTTTGAGCGGTTGAAAATACTCGACGATCTTCTTGGGCGCGGGTGCATTGGGTGCGTCCTTGGCCATGATCATGTACAGGACAAAGACGATCGCCAACGGGATGCAGGCCAGACCCAGCACCGCATTCCAGTCGAAAATCTTGGCCAGCACCGGGGCAAAGAGCGAGGCAAGCACCGTGCCCGAATTGCCCATTCCGGCAAGCCCCATCGCCTTGCCCTGATGCTCAGGCGGGTACCAGCGGCTCGCCAGCGGCAGCGCGATCGCGAAGCTGGCGCCGGCAAAGCCTAGGATCACACCCAGCGCCAACGTGCCGCCGAAGCTGTTGATCCCTGCCACCCAGGCGGTGAAAAGACCGGCGATGACGATGATCTGGCTGATCGCGCCCGACAATTTCGGCCCGATCCGATCAACCAGCAAACCGTTGACGACGCGCAGCAGTGCCCCCGCCAGCGTCGGCGTCGCGACCATCAACCCCTTTTCCGCCGGGGTCAGCGCCAGTGTCTCGGAAATCATCGGCGCCAGCGGGCCGAGCAGCACCCACACCATGAAGGCGAGGTCGAAATAGAGAAAGGCAGCAACAAGGGTCGGCGCGTGGCCGGCCTTCCAGAAGCTGGTCGTCGGCGCGAGCGCGGCGTCTTGTGCTTCGCGATCCCAATAAGCAGTTGCCATGATACGTCCCCCAGTAAACGGAAATGGACACGAAAAAAGCCGCAGCCCGGACAGCATCCCTTGGGATGATCCGGTCAGCGGCTTTGCTGCGATATATGGTGAGGATGGCGGCCCCACCCTTGGGACGGCACATCCAGATAAGCGCGCTTCGTCGCGCGACCTGTATGTTATCTCGCGAATCGCATCATGTTGCAAGGCACAAAATTTCCCGCCGATTCAAAGCGGAGACACAAAATTGGTCAGATAATCCTCCATCCGTTCCGGATCGAACACGCGCCCGTCAAAGAAGCGATCAGGCCCCAGCGTCAATCCGCCCTTGCGCGATCCCACAGCCAGAGGCAGGCCTAATGCCCCTTCCACCTTCATATTCGCGCCCGGCATCGGTACATCCGCGTCGGCCAGCGCCCGACGGAAGATATCGGGACGGAACACGGCACCGGCCTTCGCCAAAGCCTCCGGGCCATGTTCGACCATGTTCCAGCGCACGAACTGCGAATAGATCCAGAGCGCCTGGCTACGCCAT
The DNA here is from genome assembly GCF_020782245.1 of Sphingobium soli. GTDB lineage: Bacteria > Pseudomonadota > Alphaproteobacteria > Sphingomonadales > Sphingomonadaceae > Sphingobium > Sphingobium soli. The sequence continues at coordinate 64,276 of NZ_JAJGNP010000015.1, read as the reverse complement.
GGAAAGGGCGTGGCTTCCCGCGAAAACAGCAGGAAATCAGGGCTGGCGATAGGCGCTTCCCCCTGCCGCACAACGATCTGTCCGCTCATCGCACGTGCGATGAGGTCGGCAGGCTGATCGACATAGCGCGGATCGGACAGCAATTGCGCCAGCGCGTCATGATTTGCCGGATCGTCGCACCAGGAAGCCGACCGGATCAGCGCGCGCAGCAGCCGATCGACAATGTCGGGATTCTCCTCCAGCCAGGGCGTGCGGAAAGCGAGCACCTTCTCCACGCCCCGCTGCCAGATGCGCTCGCCGATCGCGACCGTCTCAGCCAGCCCCTCTTCTACCGCCGCACTGCCCCATGGCTCGCCGGCTATGAAGCCATCTATCTCGCCCGCGCGCATCGCTTCCACCGTCAGCGACGGCGGCAGCACACGCAGCACCACGTCCCGGTCAGGATCGATGCCCGCGCTGGCAAGCCAGTAACGCAGCATAAGCGAATGACTAGAAAAACGATGCACCACGCCGATCACCGGCTTGCGCCGCCATAGGCCGATCGCTGCGGCGAAATCATGCGCGGTGCCCAGCGGATCGGACAGGCGCCGTCCGGTATCGGGATCGAGCGCAGCGGCGAAATCGCTCGCCATCACCAGCATATTGCCATTGACGCCCAACTTGTAGGGCGCCGCCAGCGCAGCGGGCTGCTGGCTCAGCCCCAGTGTCACCGCTACGGCCAGCGGCGCCAGCATCTGCGCCGCATGCACCTGCCCATAGACCAGCCGGTCGCGCAGCGTCGCCCAGCTTGTCGATCGGATCAGGTCCAGCGACAGCCCCTCCTCCTCGGCAAAGCCCCGTTCGCGCGCCACCGCCAGCACGGCGGCATCGGTCAACGGCAGGAAGGCGATGCGCAGGCTCATCGTCATAATCCTCCTCCCAGCAGGTCGCTGGCGGTAATCAGCGCCTGCGCCACATCCACGATCTTCTTGCCCTGGTTCATCGCGCTCGACCGCAGCAGCGCATAAGCATCCTGCTCGCTGAGCGAGCGCTGGTTCATCAGAATGGATTTTGCGCGATCGATGATCTTGCGTTCCGACAGAGCCGTGCGCGCCTCGTCCAGTTCCGTCTGCATCTTGGCAAACGCGTTGAAACGGCGCACTGCCAGTTCCAGCACCGGCTTAACCCGTTCCTTGCGCAGGCCATCGACAACATAGGCGGATACACCCGCGTCGATCGCAGCGCCGATCATCGCGTCGTCTGAATGATCCACGAACATGGCGATCGGCCGGGCCAGCGCACGGCTGACCATCAGCATCTCTTCCAGCGTATCGCGGCTGGGACTGCCCAGGTCCATCAGCACGACGTCGGGCGCCATCCGCTCCAGCCGCGCCACGAAGGCGCCGCGTGGTGGAACGATGTGAATGTCGTCATAGCCAGCATCGCGCAGCCCTTCTTCCAGGACCGTCGCGCGCAGTCCGCTGTCGTCGATAATGACAATCCGCATCAGAGCCCCTTTGGGCGCGATCATAACAGCAGGTCAATTCAGAGTGAAGCTGCAGCGACGGGCTCCGGGCAGCCTATTTGGCCTCAGCAATGACTGGTATGTGCAGTAGCCGCTACGCTAAGGTTCTGGCTCCTCACACTGGCAAGGAGCCAGCAGACCTCAAATTTCGGTGCCTTCGGCCAACGTCAAGGCGTCCTCCACGTCAACTCCAAGATACCGGACCGTGCTCTCGATCTTAGTGTGCCCAAGCAAAATCTGGACTGCACGGAGATTGCCGGTCGCCTTGTAAATGATCGATGCCTTGGTTCGGCGCAGAGAGTGAGTCCCATAGTCTTCGCTGGGCAAACCAACTCCTGTTACCCATTCGTCGACGAGGCGAGCATATTGCCTCGTGCTGATATGGGCTGCGTGATCGGTACGGCTGGGAAATGCGAATTCCTCCAACGATCCACCTCGCAGTTCCAGCCACTTGACCAGGCTGGCGCGAGCATCGGTCATCAGTTCAAACTGAACCGGTCTGCCGGTCTTTTGCTGTACAACGGTGGCCCGTGTTCGAATTTTCCGATCACAAATTATGTCGCTGATCCTGATCTTCACCGGATCGCCCATATCTGCCGGGGCTTGAGCGCTCGCTTCGCGCCGACCTTACGTCCAGCGTTTCAAGACACCCGCTCGCGAGCAGCGGGATCAAATTCTGATAATCCCATGACACTTCTCCTGTGGCCCTGACGGCCATAGGTATAACGCTTCAAAGGAGGGACGACCCATGCCGGACGCTCAGCATCCATTTTTAGTTTCCCAGGTGCTGACGGTCTGCTTTTCCGGCAGGTGACGACCAACTCAAGACATTCAGTGTCGTTGATGCGAGTGGCGGCTCTCTCTGAAACCTGCCATTCGGGTCGCGCATGCCACCCGGTCGGCTATGCGCCCTAACTCCGGTCGTTCGAAGTTTGAGCGCATCGCCCCAAAAGCTGCCATTTCACAGGTTGATCCCACCCACTTTGGGCTGAGATCGTGCACCACGGTGGACACCGTGAACCTTGATCAGCTTGAACAAGTAAACGTTCCACTATTGTCGTCGGAGCGCCGCTCAGCCTATTCGCCGCGCATGGAATCGTCGACCAGCCCCACATACCGAATTTTGTGGATATGGATTGCCTTTGCATGGTCATGCATTGCGATCGCATGGGGACCGGCTGCCGCGCTAGCAGCGAGCCCGGATCCGTCGTTCCGGGCTTTCGCCAGCGCGATCGTCCTTTGCTTCGCGACGTTCCTGCCGTGGGCTCTGACAACGCCGACCCTCTTCGCAGTGTGCCGCAGATATCCTCTCGGAGAAGGGAACAATGCACGATCCATCGCTGCCTTGCTGCTGATCGGGATAGGCCTTGTCCCCTCCCTTGCGGGCTTCTTACCGTTGATCGAGGGTCTGGGAGCAGTAGCCCTGCCCGCAGTGTTCGGTGAGCCGCAGGCGCCATCGGAAGCACTCAGACGTGTGCTGGTCACATCTCTGTTCGCGTTACCAACCTATGTGGCCGTCATCGCCATTGGTCAGACCCTTGTATGGGCGAACAGGGCGCGAAACCAGGAAGTTCGCTCAGCTCGGGCAGAGCTGCGCGCGCTGAGGGCAGAGCTCAGTCCCCACTTCCTTATGAACGCGCTGGGATCGATCGCCCAGATGGCGCACGTGTCTGCCGAACGCGCGGAGGCGGCGTTGTTGGCGCTGGCCGACGTCCTGCGCAGTGGCCTGTCAGCGGAAGAGGAAATGCACACGCTGGCTGACGAACTGGGCGCTGTCGACGAGCACGTGACGCTGTATCGTGAACTGCATGGAAAGCTGGTTTACAGACGCGAGGTTGGCGACGGACTGTGGCAGCAGCAAGTGCCAACACGCATCCTTGTTCCGCTTATCGAGAACGCACTGACGCACGGCGCACCGCTGCCCGACGGCACGCGGCAGATCGAACTGACGGTGACAGATATTTTCGGCGCGCTACAAATTCACATATCGAATCCTATCCTTCGCGATTCACGCGCTTCGCGGGGGCTTGGCACCGGTCTGGACCAAGTCAGGCAGCGCCTCGCGATCCTTTATGGAGATAAGGGCTGCCTGACTGCAGCGCCTAACGGTGATCAGTTTGCCGTCATTCTCGAGGTGCCACATGGCTGACCTGTCTGTGCTGGTTGTCGAGGACAATCTGCTGGCGAGCGCAGCCCTGCTTCGGTTGATGAAAAACCATGACGATATCGGTCAAGTCGTTGAAGTGAGGAGTCTGGCTGAAGCTAGAAAAATTGTAACAGCAATGGCTTTCGACGTCGTATTCCTCGATGTCTGTCTGCCCGACGGCACCGGCGTCGCGCTTGGCAGCGAACTGGTCCGGCGCGGTCACGGGCCAGCGCTGGTCTACCTCACTGCCGACCCGACTGCGGCTGTCGACGCCTTCCGACAGGGCGCATTCGACTATCTCCTCAAGCCGATTGCATCATCCGATCTCGGGCGGGCTCTGAGACGCGTTCGTCAGGCGAGACATGGCGCGCCGCCCCCGCCCATCGAGATCAGAGACGGGTCCTCGACACGCTACATTGCGACAGAATTGATCGCGGCAGTAGAGAGTGCGGGCCACTACCAGTGCATTCATGCCGCAGGGGAAGTGCATCTTGTTCGACAGCCTGTCGCAGCGCTTCTCGCGCAACTTGGTCCTGGTTTCGTGCGAGTCCATCGCTCCGTCGTAGTGCGCACCAGCCTCGTCACGGCGATGGAAACCCGGCGCAATGGCGATGGCGAACTGGAACTTGCCGGCGGCAAGCGGGTTCGCTTCAGCCGTTCTTTCAGGGGCGAACTCGAAAAAGCGCTGGGCACACGCTGACCGCCTTGCGCCGCCGCAGCCTCGCTTCACGCCAGGGAAACTGGCAGGCATGCGCCAGCATAGTAGCGACCGGCAACCCGACCAAGGAGCTGTCATGATCCGTTTTGCTGTCCCATGCCTTGCCCTCTTGCTCGCCTCTGCCCCGCTCGCTGCGAACGAAGGCGAAATTGCCGGCCCCCCCCGGATCGCGGCGGCTTTCCCAAAACCCGCTCTCTCGCTGGAAGGTGGCAAGTGGTTCGACGGCCAGCGCTTCGTCGAAGACCATTGGTATAGCATCGATGGAAAGCTCACGCGGACCCCCCCGCCCAGAATCGACGTGCGAATTTATCTCGACGGCCGATACGTCCTCCCGCCACTCGCCGATGCCCATAACCACAATCTTCAGAATGCTTGGACGGCAGCTACCTTTGCCGACGATTATCTGCGCCGCGGAATATTCTATTCGGCGCAATTGGCGGCGAATGCAGAAGAAATCGCTGGTTATCGCGGCGTGCTGGGCGGGCCGGGCAGAGTTGATGTCCTGTGGGCAGAGGCGACCCTCTCGAGTTCGGACGGGCACCCTCTCGGGCTGGCGCTGGCAGGTGCCAAGCAGGCGGGCATGCCAGACGATCCAAAAGACTATATCGACAAGTCCTTCTGGGCGATCGACAGCCTTGGCGATCTCGACGCCAAATGGTCGAAGATTGCCGAAACCAGGCCTGAACTCATCAAGGTGATTGTTGTCGACGATGCCCATGCGGCGGAGCAGCGGAAGGATCGGTCGAGCTACGGTTTCCGAGGGATGAGCACGGCTTTGCTTCCCGAAGTTGTTCGGCGCGCACATGCAATCGGAGCCCGTGTTGCCGCGCATGTTGACAGTGCCGACGACATCGATCGCGTCGTTGCTTCTGGTGTAGACATCGTCGCACACCTCAACACGCGCATTCCGAAGGGACTGACGGCCACCGACCTGCGTCTGTCGGAATCCACCATTGCCGAGATGAAGCGGCGCGGTACGAAAATCATTCCGACTGTTGCGGTCACACGTTACTACTTGGCTGCTCATCCCGAAGATCGGGCCGAACTTCTGGCAGTAATTCGCGACAACTTAACGCGTCTGAAGGCGGCGGGCGTCCCAATGCTTGCGGGGAGCGATCTCTTCGATGGTTCTGTGATTGACGAGGTCGAGGCGCTCCATGCGACAAATGTCTTCACTTCCGAAGAAGTGCTTGCCCTTACCACCTCGGCAACGCCGCGCGCCTTGTTTCCAGATCGACTGATCGGCAGTTTTGCGGAAGGAGCAGAAGCCAGTCTGATTGCCTATGACGGCGATCCTTCCAAAGATCTGACGATCTTGCGAGAGCCCCGGCTTGCTATCAAACAGGGCGAAATCCTTTCCCGTTGAATGCGCATCGGGGGAATAACCAATATCCTTGCAATGCAAATATAATGGTTATACAAGGTAATCATGACGCAGGAACAGTCTCGGTTGGATGATTCGGTGGCGCGCTGGGAAACCCAGCTCCGTAAGGGCGTGCTCGAACTGGTCATCCTGCTGGCTTTGCGTGAGCGGGAAAAATACGGTTTCGAGCTGATCTCCGGAATTGCCAAGCGCTCCTCGCTCGAACTGTCGGAAGGGACGATCTATCCACTGCTACTACGGCTTGCGAAGGACGATCTTATCAAGTCGCGTCTGGCGCAGGGCGATGGCGGGGCACCGCGCAAATATTATTCGGTCACGCCGCATGGCCGCCGCATGCTCGACGCGATGACCGCGGGCTGGACGAAGTTGGTCGCCTCGGTTGATGCGCTGACCGCACCGGAGATTGATCGATGAACCCCGCTTACACGCCCGCGTTCACCCAGGCAGAGGCTCGCAACCTGTGGGCTGGCTATGTTGCCGAGATCGACCGGATGGTCGCGCTGATCGGGCCCGATGCGGCGGAGCTGGCGGAGGATCTGCGGATGCATCTGGCGGACAGTTTCGCCAGCGAAACGCAGGGCGCGGAGGCGGAGCGGTTGCAGCGCGCCATCGACCGGCTCGGCCGCCCGGGCGATTTCCTGCGCCCAATGCTCGCCAACGAGCTGATCGCGCGCGGCACCGCACGCTATTCCGCGCCCCTCATCTCGCGCGGGCTCTATCACGCGATCCGCTCCGGCTCGGGCCGCGCCCTGCGCGCCGGTCTGTTCGGGCTGGGCTATCTGCTGCTCGCAATTTTTGCCGCCATGACCGTGCTGAAACCCTTTTTTGGCGACAATGTCGGCCTGATCCGCGGGGCGGACGGCTCGCTGACCTTCGGGATCGTGTCCGCTTCCGGCGGCCAGGACCTGCTCGGCCTGTGGTCGGTGCCGCTGACGCTAGCCATCTGCGTGTTGCTCTACGTCCTGCTGACCCGGTGGCTACGGCGCAGCCTGCGCCCCACGTAGGGTCCGGTGCAAAAATTTACTTTATTACCTTGTAATACAAGAAAGGATTGCCATGAGTTCCCTCGTGTCCGGGGCTGCGTCCGCGTGCCCGCATTCCGCCGCCTGGGCGACCCGTGTCGCGACCTTCCTCGCGCTCGCTTTCGGCTTCAGCTGGCTCGTCTGGCTTGGCATCTGGTCCGCGACCGGACGACCGGATTCGCTCACCGCCACGCCGATGCTGTTCGCGGTCTATGTCGGCTCCTTCGGTCCGGGTCTGGCGGGAGCGGTGCTGAGCGCGCGCGAGGGGCGGCTGCGCGAATGGGCGGCCGGATTCCTGCGCTGGCGCATGGGCTGGGCAGGGATCGCGGCCATCGCCCTGCCGCTACCGCTCGCGGTGCTTGGCCTGACCGCGGCGCTCGGCTACACGCCGGTGCCGATGGACGGCGTGCCGCCGGTGCTATCGTATCTTACCCTGTTCCCGGCGGTAATCTTCAACGGCGTGGTCACCGCCGTGCTCGGCGCGGGTCCGCTCGGCGAGGAAGGCGGTTGGCGCGGCTATCTGCTCCCGCGCCTGCTTGACCGCCTCGGCGAAGTGCCGGCCTCGCTCCTGCTCGGGGCAATCTGGTCGCTCTGGCATCTGCCGATCATGGCGATCCTGCCCGAATGGCGCGGCGGCCTCAGTTTCGGCTTCTACCTGCCCGCCTATACGGTGACGGTCATAGGCCTGTCGCTGCTGATGACTCGGGTCTGGCTGCTGGCGCGGCGCAGCACGCTTGCGGCGGTGTGGATGCACGGGGTGATCAACGCTCTCGGCGCCATCGCCTTCAGCGCGCAGCTGTGGGATGGGGGGTGGTCGGCCAAAGTCAACCTGCTGCATTTCACCTTGGCGATCTGGCTTGCGGCCTTGGTCCTTCACCTAATGCGAAGGATCTATCAGTTTCGCTGACATCATTCTCTCAAGCGAAGAAACGCTTACATCACCTACGAGAAAACGCGGAAGGCCGCGCATAGCCACTCAGCCGAACGACAACCTTCCGCGCAGAACCGATGAATCGGGATAGTCCGATCGGCCGAGTTTAAGCACACACGAGAACGATGAAATCAACCCTCACGATAATCGCCGATGATTTCGACCTGCTCGCCGACCAAGATCAGCGTATTGTCGTGGTCGAGAAAGGTTTTCTCGTCCGGAAAGACGACCTTTTTGTAGGTGTCGGAAGTCAGCACCGCATCCATGCCCCGCTCGTTATCGAACCAGAGCTCTGCAGTGCCGTCGAAATCGGCATTCTCCGCAGCATCGGTTTCCAAAGGTGAGGGATGCGTCTGGATATAGCGCAGGCAATGCGCCTCCGCTTCTGGAATGGACCGAAACTTGGGCCCGTGCACCTCGATATGGTGCTTCACGAAATCCTCGTGGCTCATGCCTGCCTTGCGTTTCAGGAACATGGTCATCTTGATCATTGTTATGTCTCCTTGAGATTGGGCAATCGGCGCTAGATGTTGGGCTGGGGTTTCCAGCGAGGCATCGGACAATCGGCGGGGTAATCGACCCCGTCGGGACTGGAGATGAGCTCGATCAAGGCCCCCCATGGCGCTCGGGTATAGACGCCGGAATTGCGTTCGCCGTCCTCGACGCCTGCCAGCGGATGCGGATCGGACAGCAGGGTGCCGCCCGCCTCTGTCAGTCGCTTTGCGGCAGCGTCCATGTCGTCGACATAGAGCGCGATGTGCTGCAGTCCGTAATCGACTAGCCCGGCGGCGTCTGCCTGATCGGCATTGGCGATGCGAAACATTTCGATATTCGCAGATGCGCCAATTCGCATGAGCCGCATATGTTCGATCCGCGCCCCTGCGGAAATTCCGAGCTGATGCTCCACCTCAGCGCCCTGCATCGGGTCCGCATCGGCGGGCAGCACATCGTAAAGCGTTCGCGCACCGAACGCACGGGACAAGAAGTCGGACGCCGCGTCTAGATCGGGGACTGTAATCCCGACATGGTCAATCCCGCGCACGCCGGGGGCGGCGTCGTCCGGCCGGCAGACCGGTGCAAGTTCGGTGACATCTGACGCCCCGCCCTCGGCCAGTTCTCTCAACGCATTATTGAACGACTTGGTGTGCGGCTGATTGAGATGCGTGTCGAAGGCTTCCCGGTCGCGATATCGTTCGATCATCGTCCAGCCGCGCTTGGTTGCGGGCCGCTGATACACCTCGAACCCTTCGTTACCGGCCTCCTTGCGAACCGCGTTAGCGAGGTTTGCAATGTGGCTCTGAAGCGCGTCTTCCTGACCGGGAAGCGCGGTGCACTGCGCCATCACTATATGTGGCATTGGCTGATCTCCTTGTTCATATATCACGATAATGGAATTTCGCACCGTGCGTTCCGCCGCTCTGGCCATGGGCGGCCACCAAGCCCATATCTTCAACATGATTGAAAAACTCGGCAAGAATGGCCCCTCATGAGTAAGCCGATCCAGTCGGTCGAACGCGCGATGCGGATGCTGGAATTCCTAGCGCAGGCGGAAGGCGCCGCGGCGCTTGGCGCAATTGCGAACGCCGCCGGAGTGCAGTCGTCGACCGCTCATAACATCCTCGCAACGCTCATCGCGCTGGGCTATGTGCGACGTCCCGCGACCGGGTCCGACTACCGGCTGGGTGGCCGTATTCTCAACCTCGCCCGGATCGCGGGCGACGACGACGCGCTGCGACGGCATTTCCGGCCCTTGATGGAAGAGACAGCACGGCGGTTCGAGGAATCAACCTATCTGATCGTGCCGAGCGGCGATGAACTCTATTATCTCGACGGTATCGAATTGCCGAACAACCCGACCGCTCACAGCCGCCTGGGCCGCCGCGAGCCCTTGTCCGGTTCTGCTATCGGACTGCTGATCGCCGCGTTCATGCCCGGTGTTGCGCAAGCCTTGGCGAACTTAGAACGGCGCGCAAGCCTGACCGAAGATCTGGAACAGGCGCGCCAGCGCGGCTTCGCTTTCGAGGAGGGTAAATACCAGTCCGGGCTTAACTGCGTTGCGATACCCCTGCGGCTGCACGGCGAGACGGTCGGGGGCCTTTGCCTAAACGGCGCGGCAAAGCGGCTGCCGCAGCGGAAGCTTGTGTCGATTGCCGGCGTAATGGCCGAAATCGCGCTAAAAATTCCCGTCGCAGATTTAATCATCCGTAGGCGGATATAAAGCGAACGCATCGCCCGCTGATGTCTGCTTCTGACTTGCTTGCCGCCAAGAGCGGACTGACTGCTACCGGCCCAGTTGCAGCCGCTGTGCGAGGGCAAGCCAGCAAACGCTGAATGTCGGCTCATGGCAAGACCTGACGTTCAGTCCAAAACTCGGGAATGGCGACTTCGTCCCAGGCCTACCAAAGTCGGCTCCCCGCCAGCGGAACGGGGAGCCGATGGTTCAGATCTCGGTGTTTTCGGCGAGAGCAAGCGCGTCTTCCACATCGATACCAAGATAGCGGACCGTATTCTCGATCTTGCTGTGGCCGAGCAAGATCTGAACGGCGCGCAGATTGCCAGTCGCCCGGTAGATGATCGAAGCCTTGGTTCGGCGAAGCGAATGCGTGCCATATTCGCTGCGCATCAAACCAACCCCGGTCACCCATTCATCGACAAGCCTGGCATATTGCCGGGTGCTGAGGTGACCATTGTGATCAACCCGGCTTGGAAAGACATAATCATCGACCGTGCCGCCCCGTCGCTCAAGCCACGCCAGCAGGCTGGCCCGGGCATCGGGGAGAAGTTCGAATTGAACAGGCCGACCCGTTTTCTGCTGCATGACAATGGCCCGCGTTCGGATCTGCCCTCCGCGGACGACATCGCCAATTTTCATGCGAACAAGGTCGCAACCGCGCAGCTTGCTGTCGATAGCGAGGTCGAAAAGGGCACGGTCCCGCAAGCGGCGGCGCTGATTGAGGTAGAAGCGGATCTCCCAAATTTGCTTGGGCTTCAGGGCCCGCTTTGCACCGACAGCGCGCCCTGCATTCCAGACCGGGCGCTTGAAGGAAGCATTCGCGGTTTCTGACATTTCCATAATCATTCTCCGATGGCCAGAAGCGGCCATTTTGGAGAACGGCTGCAACCCCCACGGAGAAAATGTTGCGAGGCGTGGGGCAGCCAACACTCGGGAGATCGTGGGGGCGGACCATGGCTTCGTATCAATTGACAAACTTTGCCAACCTTTGCTATTTTTCCGACCTTGGAGGTTGCCATGGCCACGATGAATATCTCACTGCCAGACCCTATGAAGCAATGGGTGGAGGCGCAAGCTGACACCGGTCGATACAGCAATGCCAGCGACTATGTGCGCGATCTTATTCGCCGCGATCAGGAGCGCGCCGACAAGGTTGCCGCCATGCAGCGCCTTGTCGATGAAGCTCGCGCCGGTGGCTTGAGCGGCGAGACGATGGCGGACATCCGCACGCGGGCGATCAGCCAGGCTGGCCTGCAAGCCTGATCGTGCCTCGCTTCCGTTTAACACGCGCCGCAGTCGATGATCTGAAAGCTATCTTTCTTGAGGGAATCGAGCAGTTCGGTCTACCTCAGGCCGACGCCTATCACGAAGGGTTGAGTGCGATTTTCGCGTTTCTCGCAGACTATCCCCATGCCGCGCGCCTGCGCGAGGAGATATCACCGCCTGTTCGCGTGCATCCCTACAAGGCCCATCTCGTGATTTATGAAGTGGACGATGACGACGAGGTCATCATTCTGCGCGTCCGGCATGGTCGGGAAGATTGGATATCCTCGAATTACAACGGCTAGCCTTGGCGAGATGAGGGCATGCGGCAAAGCCGCAGAAATCCCGCCCCACTTGGCGCTTATACTGAGCGATAAGATTCTGGATGCGACCAGAAATGAGCCGTTCCGCTGTGGAGTCTGGAGCGTCGGCTCACGCCGAAACCGGTCCTTCAGAAATTAAACTTTCGCCAGTCTGCTACGCGTCCCGTATCGGTCGCTTAATCGCCCGATAATCGTTTCCGAAACCGGACGCTCACGGATGAAAATCTCCGACCCGCAAAGGTTGGTCTCGAGATGGCTGATTTGCGTCCTTCCCGATTGCTTAGCTTGGAAAGATCGAAATTTCGATCTGTTCGATATTCGCTGCAATTGGCGCGACGAGCTTTTGATGACGGTCGGTGGAATTCACAGAACGCCGCCGCAGCGGACAACTGGCGGGATAAATTGATTGCGCACAAATGCGAACATCTTATGGTAGCGCTATCGGTCAGTGATAGAATGTCGTTGGTTAGGGGAGAATTGATGAGGCACCACCCGTTTTGGTTTGCCTGCGTTGCGGCGCTACTGGTTCCCACTGCGGTAGAGGCGCAAATGCAGCCTCATCGCGAGGCCGGGACAACGCAGAAGGAGCGCTTGATCGTTCTGACCGACATCGGTGGCGAACCAGACGACAGTATGTCGATCACTCGTCTCCTGCTCTATTCGAATGAAATTGATGTCGAGGGCCTCGTGGCGACCACCTCGGTTTGGATGAAAAATAAAAGTCATCCCGAAGCGATCCGTGAGATCGTGACTGCTTACGGCAAGGTGCGCCAGAACCTGCTCCTTCATGCAGCAGGTTACCCGGCCGCCGACAAATTGCTTTCATTGGTGACCACCGGTCAGCCCGGATATGGTGTTGGTAGCACAGGCGACGGGAAGGACACGCCGGGGTCCGAACTCATCGTGCGCGCGCTATCGTCGCCCGACCCTCGCCCTGTGTGGGTCGCCGCCTGGGGCGGCGTCAACACCTTGGCCCAGGCTCTGGTCCAAATACGGGGGACAAAGCCGCCCGAGGAGGTCAAGCGCCTCGTTGCGAAACTACGCGTTTATACGATCTCCGATCAGGACGACGCTGGACCTTGGATCCGAGCTAATTTTCCTGACGTGTTTTTCATCGTCAGCCCAGGCAAATATGAGAACGCGACCTGGACAGGCATAAACACTGTCGTCAAGGGCATCGACAACGAGACGATCAGCAACGAATGGATCGCCAAGAACATCCAGCAGGATCACGGTCCGCTCGGTGCCGCCTATCCTGATGTGGGATGGGGCCTGGAGGGCGATACGCCCACATTCCTGGGTCTTATTCCCAATGGGCTCAATGTTCCTGAGCGTCCCGATTTCGGAGGATGGGGTGGACGTTACGAACTTTACACGCCTTCCGTTGGTGCGCTTGGGGACATGGTAAGCGGGGGAATTCCAATAAATCCCGAAACGCGGCCGATCTGGTCCAATGCGATCGACAGCTACACACCATATGCATCGGCCGATTACGGTCGTGCCATGAAGCCGACGAGAGATAATTTCACGGATTTCCGTGTAACGCTTTGGCGTTGGCGTGACGATTTCCAGAACGATATGGCCGCCAGGATGGACTGGACGGTAGAGCCTTATGCCAAGGCCAATCACCCACCGGTGGTAAAACTCGCGCATCCTGACCAGATCACTGTGCGGTCGGGGGAGGCCTTCTCGCTGAGCGGTGCCGGCACCACGGACCCGGATGGGGACAGCCTTTCCTACCTCTGGTTCAACTATGCAGAGGCTGGAAGCTGGAAAACCCCGATACCCCCATCAGGGGCCGAGAACGTATTTCACGCTACTTTCAAGGCACCTGATGTTTCAAAACAAGAAACTGCGCATTTTATTCTGAAAGTCACGGATAAGGGGTCACCTCCCCTGACGCGCTACAAAAGGGTCATCGTCAACATATTGCCCAAGTAGCACGGCCTGATAACTTATTGGAAATGGCGTAGTGCGGTAGAGAATTATTCAAAGATTCAGAATGAGGGTCAGTAGCACTCTTGTGTAGCAGGCGCTTTTCTTGGCTATCCGAGCTATTCCGAATGCTCATCTGTCCAAGAAAGTGGTCCGACTCGACATCCCTTAAGGCCTGTTGGATTCAACTGACCCGCACAAGCAATGCGTCTGCACTCCTCAGTCCATTTGGGCATGACGCTCATCACTCGATCAACCCCGCCTGAAAAAGATATCGCAATCAGCCAAGGATTTTTATGTCTCGATTTCTATTCACGCTAACGCTGATTGTGTCCGGTATCTTCCATGTCGTTGGTGACAGGGCTTACGCCCAAACCACGACGGCACCGCACTTGGAGCAACGTGGAAAGGCGACCCAGCTCATCGTTGATGGCAAGCCACATCTCGTGCTTGGTGGGGGAAACGCATAACTCTAGTTCAAGCGATCTTTCCTACATGACGCCGATTTGGCCACTGACCTGACCCCCTGATTTTCCTCCAGTCTCGATTAGAGTCCGGCCCTGGCAGAAGGACGGACAAGATGAAGAGAACTAGATTTACCGAAGAGCAGATCATTGGCGTGCTGAAGGAAGCGGAGGCGGGTGCGAAGACCGCTGACCTGGCCCGGCGGCACGGAGTGTCGGAAGCGACGATCTACAACTGGAAGTCGAAGTATGGCGGGCTGGAGGTTTCCGATGCTCGCCGCCTGAAGGAGCTGGAGAGCGAGAACGCGAAGCTCAAGCGGTTGCTAGCTGATGCGATGCTCGACCACGCTGCGCTGAAGGACCTCCTGGCAAAAAAGTTCTGACGCCCGCCGCCAAGCGGGAGGCTGTCGCTCATCTCCAGGCGTGGCACGGGATGAGCGAGCGGCGGGCGTGCCGTGTCATTGATGCCGATCGCAAGAGCGTGCGTTACCGCTCCACCCGGGACGATGACGCCGGTCTGCGTGAGAAGCTGCGCGAGCTGGCCAACCAGCGCCGCCGGTTCGGCTATCGCCGTCTGCACATCCTGCTGCGCCGGGAGGGGATCATGATCAACCGCAAGAAGACCCAGAGGCTCTACCGTGAGGAAGGCTTGGCGGTGAGGCGACGACGAAGCCGCAGGCGCGCTGTCGGCACGAGGGCACCTGCTCCGGTTCTGGCTCTGCCGAACCAGCGCTGGAGCCTGGACTTCGTGCACGACCAGATGGCCTCTGGCAGGCGGTTCCGCGTGCTCAACGTGGTCGATGACGTGACCAGAGAGTGCCTGGCCGCGGTGCCGGACACATCGATCTCCGGTCGCCGTGTCGTGCGTGAACTGACCGAGCTGATCGCACAGCGCGGCAAGCCTGGCATGATCGTCAGCGACAACGGCACCGAGCTCACCAGCAATGCCGTGCTGGCATGGTGCGGCGAGATGCAGGTGGAGTGGCATTACATCGCGCCCGGTAGGCCGATGCAGAATGGTTATGTCGAGAGCTTCAACGGTCGCATGCGCGACGAGCTACTCAACGAGACGCTGTTCATGAGCATGGCCCATGCCCGTGTCGAGATCGCGGCCTGGGTGGATGACTACAACCGGGAGCGACCGCACTCGTCTCTCGGTTACGCGACACCGCCGGCGTTCGCCGCCGAACTGGATAAGCAATGGCCTGCTTCGCTACGCCCTACGGGCTCCGCTGCGCAGCCCATTGCTTCAACCGCGCTCATGCGCAACAACGCGGCCAGGCTCTAATCCCAGCTGGAGGAAAGCTGGGGGTCACGTCACCACGGCTCAAATCGATGAATCTCAATACCGTGCTTGTTCCGGTCGCTTGGGAAACCATCGAACCAGAAGAAGGCAAATTCGATTTCAGCAACGTTGATGGATTGTTGAAGGGCGCGCGCGACAATGATCTGCGCCTTGTAATCCTGTGGTTTGGAGCGTGGAAGAATACCTACTCCAGTTATGTTCCGGCTTGGGTGAAGCGAGATCAGACACGGTTTGCACGCGTCCAGACAAGCGACGGCCACGGTACAGAGCGGCTATCTCCGTTTCCGCCGCCTCTCGCAATGCTGATGCTTTCGCATTCGCTCGACTGATGCGGCATATCCGAGAGGCAGACGGGGAGCGCCATACCGTGCTGTTCGTCCAGGTTGAAAATGAGGTCGGCGTAATCCCGCAATCTCGCGACCATTCACCAGAGGCAGAAGCAGCGTTCAACGCTGCGGTCCCCGAAACGCTCACACGCCATCTGCATCAACATCGCGCTACCTTGCATCCAGAACTTCGGGCAGCTTGGGAGGCGGCAGGGGCGCGACAAACTGGAACATGGCAGGAGGTGTTCGGCAATGGCAGCATGACCGATTCCTTGTTCATGTCGTGGTGGTATGCGACCTTTATCGAGCAGGTTACGGCCGCTGGTAAAGCCGAATACAAACTACCGATGTTTACAAATGCCGCCCTGATCCGACCCAATTACGAACCGGGCCAGTATAATTCGGGCGGGCCGCTTCCCTCTTCGCTCGACATCTGGAAGGCTGGCGCGCCGTCGCTCGATTTCTTGTCCCCTGACATATATTTTGATGATTATGTAAATTGGGCGTCGCAATATCGGCGCGCGGATAATCATCTTTTTGTACCAGAAGCCAGGGGCGGTGCGACCGGCGCGGCCAATGCGCTCTACACATTGGGTTCGCTGGCCGGCCTCGGCTTCTCTCCGTTCGGAATTGATGGCCGGGGCGTAGTCCTTACCGGAGATGTGAGCGTTGGCCTCGGCGCGGGAGGCGACGGTGACGAAGAAATCGCTGCCATTTATGGCCAGTTGGCCAAAATAGCCCCGGTTTTGCTTCAGAAGCAGGCGGAAGGAAAAGTCGAGACGGCTATCATGGAGGGTTCGGCTCAGCGGGCTGGTCGTGGACGGATCGGCGACTATCTTGTCAATATGTCGCGTGCGAATGGGCCTAGCGGGACTATCGATCCCGCCAGCCGCATCGCAGCCATGTTTCTTCAAACTGGCGCCGACGAGTTCCTCGTTATCGGTAGTGGTGACGCCCAGATAACCTTCACCACTGATCGCCCCGGTCCACCCGTTGTTGGCATTGAAAGTATTGATGAGCAAATGCTGAGCGGCAAGGGTGCCATTACCGGCCGACGGCTTAACGGAGACGAAAACGGCCAAGGCCAATCGCTTCGACTGTTTTCCGATGATGCGGCAAAGGGCAGGGCCTATAGAATCCGCCTTTATCGCTATCAATAGAATCAATATTATACGTCAGCCTCCCAAGTGAACCGAAACTTTGATACATTATTGCTGTCCGGGCGGACGACTAATTACGGCACCAATTGCTGCTCAATGCTCCACGGTTAACGGCCCAATTCGGTCGCGAACCAACCAACATGAACGGCAGCTATGCCCACATCCTGGCTCCTAACCTGACATTCGCCTATCGGCCATCCTGCGCATACCTAGAGAAGATCATCTGGGCCTAAGAACGGCAGGTGGTAAGCGCTAAATCACCCCCACAGGGAGGGGTTAGGCGGCCTGTTCGATGACGGTGGTGGCGGCGGCGCGACTGTCTACCCAGTTGTATGGGAGCAGATCATCGATTGGATCTGCTTCGCCGCGCAGGACGATACGGGCGAGGTCGTCGGTGAGGTAGGCCTGAGGGTTGATGCCGCCCAGTTTGCACGTTTCGATGAGGCTGGCGAAGGTCGCCCAGTTTTCAGCCCCCAGGTCATGGCCTGTGAACAGGGCATTTTTTCGTTGGAGGGTAATCGGCCTGATCGACCGCTCGACGGTGTTGTTATCCAGCTCGATCCGCCCATCCTCAAGGAAGCGGACGAGGCCTTTCCAGTGGTTGAGGGTGTACCTGATGGCCTCAGCTGTGTTGGAGCCGCGGGGCAGCTTGGGCAGCATTTCCTCGAACCAGGGCAGCATTTCCGCGATGATCGAAGCGGATTCAGCCTGACGGATCGCCAACCTGTGTTCGGGACTGGAACCTCGGATACGACCCTCGATCTTGTAGAGGTTGGCGATCCGCCTTAGCGCCTCATCGGCGACGGGGGCGTTACCACCCTTGGCATCGTCGAAGAAGCCACGCCTAACGTGCGCCCAGCAAAAGGCGAGCGTTCCCGGGCCGCCCTTCCGGTCCGGCGCCTCGATATGCTTATAGGCGCCATAGCCATCGCATTGGACGATGCCGGTGAAGTCCCCAAGCAGCTTCTCCGCCCAGACCTTCCCGCGCCCCGGCATGTAGGTGTAGACGACCGCCGGTGGATCGGTGCCGCCATGCGCGCCATCATCACGAGCGATTGCCCACAGATATCCCGTTTTCACCTTGCCGGTTCCGGGCGCCAGGACCTTGGCGGTGGTCTCATCGACGAACAGCCGCGCACCCGCCAGCAGGTCAGCTTTCATCCGGCCGGTCAGGCGCCCGAGCCAGGCCGCGGCTCGACCCGCCCAGTTGCACATGGTTCCCCGGTCGATCTCGATGCCCTGCCGCCGCAGCGCCTGCGCCTGGCGATAAAAGGGCGTGTGATCGGCGTATTTCGTGACGAGCACATCGGCGATCAGCGCTTCGGTGGGCAGGCCGCCTGGCACCACATGTCTGGGCGCGGGCGCCTGGAACACTCCCTCGCTGCATGCGCGGCACGCCATTTTCGGTCGGGACGTGACGATCACGCGATACTGGACCGGGATGACATCAAGCCGGCTCGATATGTCGCTGTCTATGCAGTGCAGCGCGCCTCCCCAGCAGGGGCATTCCTTCTCGTCAGGGAGGATCACTTCCTCAACGCGGGTCAGATGCGCCGGTAGCGACGCCCGCGCCGCCCCGTTTTCCCTTCGTGCCCGTTCCTTCTTCTGGCCTGCCGCCTGCTCACCGAGCGCCTCAAGTTCAGCACGGGCGACGTCAAGATCATCGAAGGCAAGCGCCAACTGATCTTCGCTCAGCTTCTCCGACCGTTTCCCGAAGGTCGTGCGGGTGATCTGGTCGATGATATGCTGCATCCGGGCTTCACGCTCAAGGCCAGCCAGGACCATCGCCTTGAGGGTGGCGACATCGTCAGGAAGGTCGGCTGCCGTGGCGGACATACCCCATTTCTGGCAGTTTTGGAGCGGTCCGCAATGGCCTTTCGATCAGAGGAATCAGGCGTGCGACCTATCGCGTCGTCACCGGAACCTGAGTGCGCGGCGTGTGCATTTTCGACCATTGCAGCCCTTCGAACAAGGCCGACGCCTGCGATGCCGACAGCCGCATCACGCCATCGTGAGCCCGGGGCCAATGAAAGCCTCCAGTCTGCAAGACCTTGCTCACCAGGACCAGGCCGGTGCCGTCCCAGACCAGCAGCTTGATCCTGTTCGCCCGCTTTGAGCGGAAGATGAAGACCACCCCCGAGAAGGGCTTGAGTCCGAGTTCATGCTCGACCAGCGCCGCCAGGCTGACGGCGCCTTTCCTGAAGTCGACCGGCTTTGTTGCCACCATCACCTTGAGCGGCCCTGGCGGGATGATCATCCCGACCGGCCCACAGCGGCGAGCACCCGGGCGATATGTTCCTCGCTCGCGCCCGGTGGCACGTGGATCGCGAGGGCGGCCGTGCGGATCACGATCTCATCGCCGCCATGCGTAGAGTTGCTGCGGTAGCAGTCCATGCGTTCGCGCAATTTCCGCAATGTTGGCCCCGGGCTCAAAACTCGACGCGATGATCCGTGCCTTAGCCTCGGCCGACCAGCGGCGCCGCATCGGCCCTGCTGGAATGACGTCCATACGCGAGGGCCGCTGGACCTCCTGCCTTTCGAAACCTGTTTCGAATGTTCTTACATCATCGGCCACTACGACACCCCTCAGACGAGGGGCGAAACATAGCCAGATCAGCGCCTACGAAAATGTGGGGACGTTTTCGCGCTTACGGCAGGTGTTGGATGAGGACCTGCCATTCCTGTCCGGCTTGCGAACGTCGGTTTTGTCCCAGGTCTTGCCTTCCGATGTCGACCCTTTGTGGACACTCAGTCGTCAATCTTCCGTTCTCAAGTGCAGACCGGCTGCTTTCCCATTTCGGAGGCCTGTGAATGGCCGTTAGGAGAATTTCCGGTTCGGAGCCGGATCGCGAGGATAGCTGCCATTTAGACCACGTTAGCTACCGAATAAATCATGTCGTTTCGATGCATGTCGGTAAGCGTCAGCTCTCAGCAGAACCGGTCACTTGTTGATCACGATGTTATCGATTGGAATGTGGCATGTCTCACAAATTCGACTTCTAGGCATCGCTCGTTGTGGGGCTACGGCGACGATTGTGCGTGCAATACGGAAGCGAAACAGGGCTGTCCCCACGCGCTGAAAATATCTCACCCATAACCTATCTAAATTCCATAAGTTAATTCGTGCCCGCAAGGGCCGGCGCCATTCGAAGCGGCATGCACATGCTGCCGACAATCTGCTCCATCGTATCTTCCAACGCATCCGGGAAAGACTCGCCGAACGCGGCTTCGTCGGTTCCATGATGGCGCATCAGAATGTTGAGGAACATTAGGCTGATACTGATCAGCCGCCGTTGCGCAACGTAAGGTGGAAGATAATCAACGCGTTCTCGCATCAATCTTAGCGCCTCGGTCAAATGCGGCGGTTCTGATCCGCTAAAATCGCCGAACTCCGGCGAGCGGCTTTGCAGAAGATATTGGCTCAGGAAGCTGGCATAGGAATGGTTGCCATCTGCGTCGTGCAGCTCGAGCTGAGGTAACAGGATGATGTCCAAGATGGTCCGTGCATCTTTCAGCCGACCCATTGCCCGGGCCCGCTCCAGCATTGCGCCACGCTTCGCTTCCATCTGCTCCATCCGAAAGTCGAAAATAGCACGAACCAAGCCTTCCCGCGAACCGAAATGATATTGCACGGCAGCATGATTTCCCTGACCAGCCTTCGTCGCAATCTCCCGCATAGAGGCGCCGTTGATGCCATTTTCTGCAAAGAGTTGCTCCCCCGCCAAAATCAGGCGTGTTTTTCCGTCAGTGGGTTCAGTAGTAGGCAGCGCCTCAATATTCATCCTAACGTTCGCCATCGCAATATCCTAAGACAGATGTAATATTTTTTCGTCGCAAGCTGCGATCAAGGCACCGCTTTGACGCATCAATATCCGGCGTATGCTACAGCCAGTTTGCTTGACCCGCCAGAAAATTTGAAAATCTTCCTGCGTTCGTGCGCTTTGATCCGCTTCACATCTTCGTTGGCGAAAAGCGGCCCGCGGTCGTTTTCGAATTTACACTTGACTTAAAGTTCACGGAGGGATTACTCCCTAACTGTCATTAGACAGCACCAAGCCGACACCGCACCAAGATGCTGAAACGGCGCGATGCAGCAGACGCTTAAGGAGAGACTTTCATGGCGATGGAAACCGGCCTCATTTTTCACCCCTATATGCGTCCTGGACGCACAGCGAGGCAGACTTTCGAGTGGGGTGTCCAGAACAGCGTTGCCTGCGACAAGGCAGGCTTCACCTCTATGATGATCTCCGAACATGCGTCGCAAATCTGGGAAAATATTCCCAATCCCGAACTCATCATGGCCGCTGCGGCATTGCAGACGAGCCAGATCAAGTTTGCACCAATGGCGCATATTCTACCGCACCAGCATCCGGCAAAGCTGGCCATCATGGTCGGCTGGCTCTCGCAGATTCTGGAGGGCCGCTACTTTCTGGGCATTGGCGCGGGCGCTTATCCACAAGCATCCTATATCCATGGCATCAAGGATGCTGAACCGCAGATGCTGAACGATATGGTTCGCGAGTCGCTGAGCATCATGGAGAAAATCTGGAAGCGCGAGCCCTTCTTCTTCGAAGGCAAATATTGGGACGCCGGCTATCCCGAAGAGACGCCTGCGGAGACCGAGGACGATGAGCAACACATGCTCGCGAATTTCGCGCCTTTTAACGGCGCCTTCCCGGAGATCGCGGTCACCGGGTTCAGCGCCAACTCCCCATCGATGAAACTTGCCGGCGAGAAGAACTTCAAGCCGGTCTCCATCTACTCCGGCCTCGATGCGCTCAAGCGCCATTGGGAGATTTATGCGGAGGCCAATATCAAGGCGGGCTTCACCCCCATCCGCCAGCGCCATGCAGTATCGCAGACCGTATTCTGCGCCGATACCGACGCGGAAGCCAAGCGCCTCGTGATGGAAGGGCCGATCGGCTATTGCTTCAACAAATATCTGATCCCGATCTGGCATCGTTTCGGCATGATGGACGGCTTTGCCAAAGATGCCGGCATCAATCCGGCGGATGCCGATCTGGAATTCCTGGTCGATAACGTTTTTGTCGTCGGATCGCCCGATACGGTCGTCGACAAGCTCAACACGCTGTTCGAAGCGACCGGCGGCTGGGGTACGCTACAGGTGGAATCGCATGACTATTATGATGATCCCACGCCCTGGTGGAACTCGCTGGAACTGATCGCCAAGGAAGTGGCGCCGCGGGTCAGGCTGCCCGGTGCCAAAACCACCGCCGCAGAAACGGTTGCCGCCTGACAGGCAGAATATGGAAGGGGGACACTTATCCCCCTTCCATGCACTTTTGCTAGACCGGACTGCGGGCAAATCCATGCAGCAACAAATCCGCCGCCTGCTCTGCGATCTGCGCTGGTCCCAACTTGCCCGGTCGATACCAGGATGAACTGGAATCGAGCATGGCGATCAAAAATTTCCTGACCACGGTCGGATCCAGCGCGGCACTGGCACTGCCGTCCGCCTGCGCGGCAACGATGAGGTCGCGCCAATAATTGTCGAAGCTGGAATAGGCGGCCAGAACCCGTCGCCGCATTTCATCCGGCAGATCGTCGAACACCCGCGCCACGGCGGAAGAATAGTCGTCGCCCGACAACAGGAAGTCGATATGGGCCACGATTGCAGCGCGCAAGCGCACCAACGGTGCCGCGCCTGGCCCCAACACCTCGACGCGCGCCACGATATGGCGGCTGTTGCGGTAAATGCCTTCCATCATCACATTTTCGACCAGATGATCCTTTGACTGGAAATGATGATAGATGCTGGGCGCCAGCATGCCGGCGCCCTTGGCGATCTCACTGAGTTTCGCGCCTGCCAGCCCCTTTTGGCGAAGGGCTGTCGCGGCCGAGTCTAAAATGCGCGTTCGGCCATTATCTGCGTGTGCCATGCCGTCCCTTAGCAAAACTATAAGGGAAAGACAGCCTCATCGGGAGCGGTTTCTGACTACCCGGCATAAAGGGAATTAGGGACCCCCGGCGCGGGTGGATCGAGTATTTCGAGCAGCCCGCCGGCGAGCGGCTGTTCGGAAAATGTCGCGGCTGAAAAGCCTTGCGATCCGGTGATGAGGAAGAGGCGCTCATGGTCGCTTCCTCCAAAAGCGGGGCGAAGCCCGCGCCGCACCGGCAAGCGTCGTTCTTCGAGCAAGGTCGCGTCCGGCGCAAACCGACGCAGCATCCAGCTTTCGTAGAACGCCATCCAGATGCAGCCATCGACGTCGACCGCCATGCCGTCCGGATATCCATCTTCCGGCTTGAAGTTCAGAAAGTCACGACGGTTCGACAATGTGCCATCGTCCGATACGTCATAGACCCAACTAACCAGCGGCATGGAGTCGTTCACATAGGCGGTCCGACCGTCCGGGCTGAAGGCGGGCCCATTGGCGGTCACGATATTGCGTTCCTGTGTGCTCACGCCGCCATTGGCATCCAGCCGATAGAGTTCGCCGGTGTTGCGCACATCCAAATTGCCGAGCGTGCTTTCCTTGTCGTCCGCAGTCGTGCTTTCGTCCCACTGACTGGAATCGCACGAACCGGACCAGTAGCGTCCTTTGCGATCGGTCACGCCATCGTTGAGCCGCGCGATTTTGGGATTGGCTATCGGGTGGATGATCGGCGCGTAGATTTGCCGGTGGGGATCGACATGGGCAAAGCCATCGACGCACGAAGCGATGAAGCCGCCGCTGGCGCGCGGTGCTATCGCACTGATCCACGCTGGCGCGTCCCAGCGCCCCGTCCGGCCGCTATCGAGATGATACCAGTTGATACTGGGCGCTTCGATATCGACCCAGTAAATGCAGCCATCCCGCGCATCCCACACCGTGCTTTCGCCCAATATGGCTCTGGCGTCCCAGAGACACCGCCAGCCTTCGCCTTCCATCATCGCCTCATCCTATCTGCTGTTATAGTTTGATCACCGGGTCACCAAAGGGTTCGTCGCGCTGACGCACCGCCTCCTTCAATCCTTCGGTGCGCACGGTTTCGTTGAACCGCGTGCGACTGGCGGCCAAGTGGCCGCGCGCATCCATTTCCGCAGCCATCCGCTGCATGGTGCGCGCGCCCATCAGTTCCAGGCCGAGGTTCACGATCCGCTTGTTGGCACTCAGCAGGTCGGCGTCGATCAGGGCAAGACGCGCGGCGAGCGCCGCGACCTCCGCATCGAGCTGGTCGGCAGGCACCGCCTTGAGCGCCAGCCCGATCTGCGCGGCATCGTCGCCACGGATGGAATCGCCCGTCAGCAGTAACCGCTTGGCCCATTGCGGCCCCACCAGATAAAGCCACATATGGCTGGGGAGCGAGCCTTGCGATCGCGCCGGCGGAAAACCGAACAGCGCGTCTTCGGCGCAGATCACCATGTCGCACAGCAGCGCTAGATCGGTTCCGCCCGCCAGGCACCGGCCATGGACCTGGGCGATAACCGGCTTGTGCATGTCAAAGAGCGCCATGCGCAGCCGCTGCGCCTTTTCCTGGTGCCAACTGTCGTCGTCGAACTTTGCCCGACCGCGTTTGTGATCGACCTGCCCCAGGATGGGCTGATCGTATTTCTGCAGGTCGTAGCCAGAGCAGAAATCTGGCCCGGCCGCCTTGAGGACAACCGTGTGAACGCGATTATCTTCGTCTGCTTCCCATAACAGCGCGCTTAGCTGCTCCTGCAACAGCTCGCTTAGCGCATTGCGCTTTTCGGGACGATTGAGGGTTATCCACGCCGTCCCGTTACGGATTTCGTACAGCACCAGTTGCGCAGCATCTGTCATGTTCATCCTCTCTCCCCCGCCGCGACGTCTTGCGCGCCGCAATGACGGATAACAGTTCAAGCTATGGATTGCAGCGGGCTGACAACTGACGCGGCCGGGGTGGAAACGTCAATGTCCTTGAGATGCGGCAGAACCTTGCGGGCAAAAAGCTCGTAATTGTCGCGGCCGACCTCGAAGGGCATGTCGCCAAACTGAGTATAGATGATGAAGCTGCCGACATCGAAGCGATCGACCATCGCTTTCAGCTTTTCCACGACCTCTTCCGGACGGCCCCATATCTGGAGGTCGGCGAGGAAGTTGTTGAATTTTTCGATGCCATGCTTCTCGACGCTGCTGGCCAAGGCGCCATAATATTCATAGCCCTCGATCTTCTCGAATTCCTTGTTCCCGAACTGGTAGAAGGATGATGTGGACCGGGCATATTCGACCAGATATTTGTCGCGCATCTCCTGCGCCTTGGCGGCATCTTCGTTCACCGCGACGAAAGCGACGACCACGGGCTTTGGGGCGGGGCGGCCCTGCATGGCAAAGAAGCGGTCGCGATAGCTTGTCACATCTTCGGCAACACGGTCCCAGGGTTTCTGGGCGATGATCATCAGGCCGACATCGAGGTTGGCCATCAGCTTGACCGATTCCGGCGAGACTGCCGATGCAAACACCCGACCGCGATAGCTTGCATAGGGGCGCGGCCGCAGTTCGACGCGCGGTTGCTGAAGATATTTGCCGTCATATTCCATGACGCCCGTTTCCAGGGCGCTAAGCAACGCTTCTGCATATTCGCGGAACCGGTGGCGCGCTTCGCCCATCGGCACCTGAAAGCCGTCGAACTCGCCCTTGCCCAGGCCCCGCCCGATGCCCAGAATCGCGCGCCCTTCCGACAATTGGTCGAGCAGAAGAAAGCTCTCTGCGATGCGGACCGGGTTCTGCCACGGCAGCACGGTGACGGTGGTGCCCAGCTTGATCTTCTTTGTCTTGGCCGCGACCCAGGAGAGGAACTGGGGGACATTGGGCGTCATCATGTAACCGGTGAAATGATGCTCCGGAGTCCATACGGAGTCGAAGCCGCGATCTTCGGCCTCGGCTGCGAGGGCCAGTTCGTGCCGAAAAACCTCGATGTCGCTGACCTGGTCCTTCAGATTCTGGAACGTCAGCCCCAAACCTACATCCATATGTGCCTCCAAAATATCCCGTTGAAAGCAATCTAATCAAAGTTAGGCTGCTTTGGCAAGCCCAAGATCGAACCTTTGCGGTCTCCCTATGGCAGCGTTGTTGTAAAATGTGCGACTTGAAGGGAAGGAGCGCCGTATAAAATCGAATATAATCAACGATAAATGTCAGCACATGGTCGCTGACACAGTGCTTGGCAGTTGGCCCGCTTACCTTGCCGTGCAGGACAGCGCTTGACGCAAATTACCAATGGAGGCATATTAATTTCTATTAGGTAGAGGAGGAGAGCCGCGTTGATCGAGGCCATAGAGGAACGGCGGCAAGCGATATCGGACCGACACCCTGTCTGGGAGGAGATGACGCTGGACGCCTATCTGGCGCGCGCGCAGCGTCATTTTGCGGCAAAGCCGCTGGTCATCACGGACGCCGAAACGCTCGATTATGCTGCGGTCCACGCGCAATCGGAGCGTTTCGCCGCGGCGCTTTCAGGGCTTGGCATCGCGCGGGGCGACCGCGTCGGGCTCCTGCTGGCCAACTACCCGATCACGGTGTCGTTGATGTTTGCTATCTGGCGTGTCGGCGGCGTCGCTGTAGCGATCAACACCCTCTATGCCCCAAAGGATCTGGAATATGCGATCCGGGAGGCGGGCTGCAATTTTCTGATCGGCATGGCCCGCTTCGGTTCGCGCCGCTATGATCTGGAGCTTGACGCCCAGGCGCCCGGATGGCGGACCGGCGCCTGCGCCGCCCTGCCGGAACTGCGCGGCGGCCTGGTCTATGACGCGGAGGCGCCGGACGACTTTCTCGCTTCCCTCCCGGACGGCGCTTTGCCGGCCCAGAGCGCAAGGCCGCATGATCCCGCCGTCATCATGTTCACGTCGGGTACGACCGGATCGCCAAAAGGGGTCGTGCTGACCCATGATAATCTGTTGCGGGCCGCTTATGCGGGGGCTTATCATCAGGCGTTCGATGAAGGGCGACGCGCGGTATTCTCGCTTCCGCTCTATCATGGCTTCGGTCTGGTCGTGGGCTTACTGTCGGGCATGATCGTGGGCGGGTCGATCGTCCCCCTGCTCCGGTTCGATGCCGATGCGCTGCTCACCGCGACCGAACGACATCGCGCCCATTATCTGATGGGCGTGCCCACAATGACGATCGCAATGATGGAGCGGGCGAAGGTCAAAACCTATGACCTGCGTTCGCTCACGGCGGTCCATAGCGCTGCGGCGCCCACGCCCAGTTGGGTCTGGCGCGACATCCAGGAGACGCTGGGATGCAGCGAGATTTTTACTAGCTACGGCCAGACCGAAGCGACCGCGACGATCATCTGCACCCAGCCGGGTGATCCGATCGACATCGTCGCGGAGACGCAGGGCTGCATCGTGCAGGCGGGCGTGGCCGGCATCGCAGGGCAGGACGGCCGGATCTGCGAATTCAAGACGATCGATCCCGTGACCGGCGCTGATCTTCCGGCAGGCGCTGCCGGCGAACTCTGCACACGCGGGCCGATGAACAGCCTGGGCTATTTTCGCCGACCGAAAGAAACGGAAAAGCTGTTTCTGGCGGACGGGTGGCTGCGGACGGGCGATCTGGGGCAATTCCGGCCTGACGGAAACCTGTTCCTGACGGGCCGGTCAAAGGAATTATATAAGAGCCGGGGCGAACTGGTGTCGCCAAAAGAGTTGGAGCAACTCGTCACCACGCATCCGGCAATCGGCCAGGCCTTCTTCATCGGGATGCCCGACGATCGCTGGGGCGAATGCGGCTGCGCATGGATCGTGCGCGCTGACGGGCATATCCTGTCCAGCGATGACATCCTGGCCTGGTTGAAGCCGCAAGTGGCCGGATACAAGCTGCCGCGCGACATCTGGTTCATCGCGGAAGCGGACCTGCCGAAGACCGGCACGGGCAAGGTCCAGAAAAACATATTGAAAGAGATGGCGCTGGCCCACCTCGCCGCACAACGCGGCGCGGGCTGAACGAGACGCCAGTATATGGAAAGACGGATCGATGAGTAGCGAAGGCATTTCGTCCATAGAGGGCATCATTCACGACGCGATAAACGGGCTGCCCTATATTCTGGTCGATGCCGACGATCGCGAAAATGAAGGCGACGTCATCATACCCGCCCAGTTCGCGACGCCGGGCCAGATCAACTTCATGGCCAAACATGCGCGCGGATTGATTTGCCTCGCAATGACCAAGGCGCGCGCCGAACAGCTCACATTGCCGCCCATGGCGGCCAACAACCAGTCCGGTCATGGCACCGCTTTCACCATATCGATCGAAGCGCGCGAAGGCGTCACGACCGGGATTTCGGCGCAGGATCGTGCGCATACCATTGCCGTGGCGGTCGATCCAACCAAGACATCGTCGGACATCGTGTCGCCAGGGCATGTGTTT
The DNA here is from genome assembly GCF_020782245.1 of Sphingobium soli. GTDB lineage: Bacteria > Pseudomonadota > Alphaproteobacteria > Sphingomonadales > Sphingomonadaceae > Sphingobium > Sphingobium soli. Next base: position 36,228 of record NZ_JAJGNP010000015.1, on the reverse strand, counting down.
CCGCTGACGGCGCGCGACGGCGGCGTTCTGGTTCGGGCCGGGCATACCGAGGCGGCCGTGGATATCTCCCGCCTTGCCGGCCTGACGCCCGCCGGCGTCATCTGCGAAGTCATGAACGACGATGGCAGCATGGCGCGTCTGCCCGAACTGCTGGTCTTTGCTAAGAAGCATGGGTTGAAGGTCGGCACGATCGCCGACCTCATCGCCTATCGGCGGCGGTTCGAAAAGCTGGTCGAGCGGGTCGCGAGCGCGCCTTTCCACAGTTTCTATGGCGGCGATCTGACCATCCATGTCTATCGCAATCTGGTCGATGGTGGTGAACACGTCGCCCTGATCAAAGGCGAAATCCGCCCGGATCGCGACACGCTGGTCCGCGTGCATCAGGTCGACATTGCGACCGACATGCTCGGCTGGTCGCAAGCGCATCCCGACTATGTGCCGCAGGCGCTCAAGGCAATCGCCGCGCATGAGGGGCAGGCCGTCGCCGTGTTCGTTCGCGATCCCAGCCCGGACTCAATCTCCAAGCGGATCGAGGGCGGGCGCAAAACCTATCATGATACAAACGCGACCCGTGACTATGGCATAGGCGCCCAGATATTGCTGGACCTTGGCGTGCGGCAGATGACGTTGCTGACATCGAGCAAGGCGAAGCTGGCTGCGCTCGAAGGATTTGGCCTCACGGTGATCAACCGGTTGCCGATGCGCGATGCCGTAGCCAATGCAGAGCCGATCCTGACAGAGTAAACGGGAAAAGGGCGGCGCCGTGACGACACCGCCCTCAACCATGCACAGGACCGCTTCAGTCTTCCGGTGCTATGGCCAGTCTGATGGAGCCTGCTTCACCATCCATAACCAATTGGCATGACAGACGGCTGGTCGCCTTGCGATGATCGGAGCTGTCCAGCAGGTCGTTCTCATCGTCGGTCATGGAGCCAAATCGATGCTCATAGCCCGGTTCGACATAGACATGGCACGTCGCGCACGAACAGCAGCCACCGCAAAGCGCCAGCAATTCGTCCAGACCATTGTCGCGAATGGCCTCCATCACCGACAGGCCTTCGGTGGCCGGTAGGCTATGTTCCTGTCCTGAACGATCGATGATGATCAGATTGCCCATGGAACGGCCTTCTCCAAATGCTGATGGAGCTTGCTTCAAAGAAGCGGGGCGACCTTGCCGTAGCGTCCCTTATGGAATAGCAAGGGCGCGCCGGGATGATGAATGTCGAGGGCATGCACCTCACCGATGGCGATATAATGGTCGCCTGCCTCATGAATAGCATGAAAGGAACAGTCGATCCACGCCAGCGCGCCGTCCAATATCGGTGCGCCACGCGCCGACAGATGATGCGGCACCCCGTCGAACTTGGCTGGAACCTTGGACGCCAGCGTACGGCACAGGCCTTCCTGATCGTCCGCCAGTATATTGACGCAAAATCCGTCGCAGGCTTCGATATTGGGCCAGCTTGATGAGGCCTTGTCCGGAAAGAAGGCGACCAACGGGGGATCGAGCGACACGGAGGTGAAAGACCCCACGATCATGGCGACAGGCGTACCGTCCTTCTGCATGCCGGTAATGGCGCAAACGCCGGTCGGATAATGACCTAATATCTGCCGGAAGGTGGCGGAATCAGCGACTATGGGCATGCTTTCTTCAAACCTTCCAGACCAGAGGAATGTCTTCGACGGCAGACACGATGCCGGCGTGATAGATGGGTGCTGCGCCTTCCTTCAGGGCAAAGCGGGGAATGCGGGCAATCCATTCCTGCAAGGTGACGAGCACTTCCATGCGCGCCAGATGCATCCCAGCGCAACGATGCGGCCCTTGTGCGAAGGTCGAGTGGGCAACGTTCCTACGCGACAGATCGACCTTCATGGGGTCGGCATGTTGCGTGTCGTCCAGGCCATGCAATGCCGTCGGCAGCAGAATAAGATCGCCCGCCTTGAGCTGCGTGCCGTAATATTCCATGTCCGCCACCACATAGCGCGCGTCGGACACGACGGCGAAGCGACGGAACATCTCCTCGACGCCGCGTTGCAGCTTCATCGGGTCGGCCGCCATCTCCTCCACCGTCTCTGGATGACGCGCGAGATAGATCATCATGAAGCTGAGGAAATTGACTACGGTGTCGAGGCCGCCCAGCAGCAGGAGCGAGACAAGGCCCAGCATCTTGTCATCGGGCATCGGCGCGCCGTTGATTTCGCTGTTCACCATCTGTGTGATGAGGTCGGTGCCGCTGCCTCCGCGCCTCTCCGCGATGATGGGCGCGACATAGGCGAAGAAGCCTGCATTCGCCTCTCTTAAAGAACGGCCTTGCTCCTCGGGCGTGTTGCCTGACGGACGAGTCATTTCCTTAGCCAGCGCATTGAGCCCCGCCGCATCTTCCATCGGCAAGCCCGCAAGCGCCAGAAAGACCTTGACCGGAAAGATGTTCGCGAAATCCCTGGCAAAGTCGCAATGGCCTTGCCCCGCAAAACCTTCGATCAGGTCGATCGCAACCGCCCGCACATCGCTTTCGACCTTGCGAATCTGGGCGAGGTTGAGACCCTTGTCGATAGCCTTGCGGTAGGGCGTATGTTCGGGTGGGTCCATCTTGGTGGGCACCATTTCATAGGCCTCACCGGCTTCACGCGGCACCCATATCACCCGGCTCGAAAAGTGATCGGGGTTACGATAAATCTCATCGATCAGAGCGCCGCGCGTCGCGATCCAGTGACCGCCGGTAAAGGGCGTCCAGACCAGGGGCGGCGTGTCGGGCTGCTGCACCTTCTTCCACGCCTCATGCACGCCTTCCTCAATCCCATCGAGATCGTAGATATCGATTTCCCGCACCAGGCTGGCTGGCACATAATCCGGAATCGGCATGCGGTGTTTGGCAGATGACGGAGCGATCGTATCGACGTTCATACCTGCATCCTCTCAGCTCATGGTGGGATCGATGACGGCCTTGGTGGCGACGCCATTCTTGGTGACGGTCAGCGCCTCGGCAGCCTGGCTGATACTGAACCGATGGCTGACCAGCGCGGCGAGCGGCACCTGGTTCTGCACCCGCGCCGCAAACTGCATTCCCTGATAATAGTTTTTGGGGGCCGGGAAGGACGCGCCGCCAATCGTCAGGTTCTTCAGTGTCAGGTCGCGCGGTGAAATCGGCTGGGTACCGATCGCGCCCCACAGGCCCAATATGATGTAGCGGCTATGGATGCCGCTGATATCCACGCCTTCGGGAAAGGCGGGCAGAGCGCCCGCCGCCTCGATGACGATATCCGGCCCCTGCTTGCCGATCAGGTCGTAGATCATGCGCTTGCGTTCTTGGGGTGGCAGGCTGAGCGACACGGTCGCTGTCGCGCCCAATGTCATGGCAGCGTCCAGCCGCGCCTGCGCACTGTCGATGACGATAATTTCCCGCCCGCCGGCCTGCGCCGCGACCAGGATGGCGGACAAGCCTACTGGTCCAGCGCCCTGCACAACCACGGAATCGCCGAAACTAACCGGGCCGCAGCGGTCGAAGCCGCGCAGGACGGTCGGCAGGGCGCAGCCGAGCGCCGCGATCGCTTCAGGCTGCGCACCGTCGGGCAGACGATAGAAGGGCATGTTGTTGGGCAGCCAGGCATAGTCGGAATAGCTGCCCCAGTTGGGCTTTGCCGCATCCTCGAAATATTGGCTGTTCTCGCATGGCGTCTGTTCCAGCACGGTGCAGGAATAGCAGCGATGGCACAGCGCGATCGGCGACCAGATCACCAGATCGCCAGCCTTGACCGGCGTTCCGGCATAGTCGGTGGAAACGCCGGCACCCAACTGGGTGATTTCGCCGACGCCTTCATGCCCCAATATGATCGGAAAGGGCATCTCACCTGCTTCGCCGGTCAGGATATGGACGTCGCTGCCGCACACGCCACCCAATATCGTGCGGACGAGCGCCCCGCCCGGCTCAGGCGCATGGACCTCGACATCCCATGTTTCCAGGCGGTTTTTTTCCACGAGCACTGCGGCTTTGCCGTACATGGCCATCCTCTCGATAAAGACGCGATCTGGCCTTGCCATTTCGCCATCATATTGTTTGCCCGGGTTTGATCCGACGTCCACCCTTATAAAACTAATCCTAATTAGATAAAATATGCAACAGCTAATCATGACTTGCCACCCACGCGATCGGCAATCGGGGCAAACCGGGGACTCGTAAAATTTTCAATATGCTGATTTATATATATTATTTTTTAGATAGAGAGCGTCTGCAACGCTGGCGGAAAGTGAAGATTTCAACCCGTTCTTGACATTCCGATCAGCAGAGCTTTAAATAATTGAAATTAGGCCACAGAACGCCGAACGGACAGATATAGGAGAAATTATGGGCCGCCTCACAGGAAAAACCGCCATCATCACGGGCGCGGCGCGTGGCATGGGAGCGTCACATGCTCGCCTGTTCGTGCAGGAAGGCGCCAACGTCATCCTTACCGATCGCAATGTCGAAGGCGGGCAAGCACTGACGACTGAACTCGGTGAGCAGGCAAGCTTCGTTCCTCATGACGTGACCTCGCCGGTATCCTGGGCCAATGTCATCGCGGCGGCTGTCGACGCATTTGGGACGATCGATATTCTGGTCAACAATGCGGGCATATTGGGTCCGATGGCCACGACCGCCGATCTGACCGAAGACGGCTATGACCAGGTCTGCGCGATCAACCAGCATAGCGTCTTTTACGGCATGAAGGCAGTCTTGCCTGTCATGGTGAAGGCCGGACGCGGGTCCATCGTCAACATCTCGTCGATCGCTGGGATAGCCGCGAATTACGGTTTCCCCAGTCTGGCCTATGTCGCGAGCAAATTTGCCGTCCGCGGCATGACGAAGGCGACGGCGATGGAATATGGCAAGCATAATATCCGCGTCAATTCCGTCCATCCCGGCTTCATCCAGACGCCGATGATGGTCGAGGCGACCGATGAAGTGGGCGGCGATGCGCTGGCCCAGATTCCGCTCGGGCGGATCGCCGAACCGATCGAGGTGTCGAACCTCGTCCTGTTCCTGGCATCCGATGAATCCTCCTACATCACCGGATCCGAACATCTCGTCGATGCCGGCATGCTGGCGCATTAAGTGCCGGATGGAGCCAACGCCCATGGCATCGATCGATTTTGAGGTTCGGGGAAACCTGGCCGAGGTCCGGCTCAATCGGCCTGCGGCTCTCAATGCCATCGATGCGGAGATGGACCGGTCGTTGGCGCTGGCATGGGCGCGAATAGACAGCGATCCTGATATTCGCGTCACGCTTCTTACCGGCGCAGGAGATCGCGCCTTTTGCGCCGGGGCGGATATCTCTGATCCGCCCATCGCGCAGGACGGATTGTCGTTCGGCGGCGGACTGACGGGGATTGGCGGTCGCCTTGTGCCGCTTCAAAAGCCACTGATCGCCGTGGTGCATGGCCATGTCCTTGGCCTTGGCTTCGAACTGGCGATGTGTGCCGACATCCTGATCGCAGCCGACGACACGCAATTCCGCCTGCCAGAGGCGCGGGCGGGATTCATCGACCATTGCGGCGTCGTGCATCGTGCGATCCGCCAACTGCCGCATCATGTGGCAATGGCGATGATCATTGCGAGTGAACCGCTTGACGCTGCCCGCGCCTTGCAATTTGGCTTGGTCAATGAGACCGCGCCCTTAGCGGAACTGGCCGCGACCACCGAACTATGGGTCCAGAAGATCCTCGCCTGCGCACCTCTGGCATCTCAAGCCGGCAAGCAAGCCGCGCTGCTGGGCCTGGAGCATGGACTGAAGACGGCGCTCGATCGCCGCTATCCCCTCATCGATGCCCATGCGGACACGGCAGATTGCCGCGAAGCCGCGTCGGCATGGAAGGAAAAGCGCGTGCCGAAATGGCAAGGCCGGTGAAAACCAGAAATCCATGCGGCGAGCGGGACATGATTCCGACAGAAAATCAGGTGCAGCCTGGCTGCGTATAGAAAGGTATTACTATCATGGACCTGAACGGCAAGAAGATCATCGTGACCGGCGCAGCGCAAGGCATCGGAGCATCCGCCCTGCGCGCTTATGTGGCGGCTGGCGCGCACGTGGCCGCGATGGATATCGACGCAGCGCAGGGAGAGGCGATCGCAGCCGCCGCGACCGTTAAAGGCCCCGGTTCGGCCTTCTTCATCTCATGCGACGTGGGCGATCGCGCGCAAGTGGATGCGGCTTTCGATGCGGCAGCGGAACGCCTCGGCGGCCTTGACGTGCTGGCTCATATCGCCGGTGTCCATCGCCACGCCCCCACCCACGATGTCCCTGACGAAACGCTGGCCTGGCTTTTCAACGTCAATGTGAATGGCACCATCTATACCAACGGCGCCGCCTATCGGCACATGCCCGACGGCGGCTCGATCATCAATTTCGGGTCCGAATCCGGGCTGACCGCAGAGATCAACAATGCCGTCTATGGCGCATCGAAGGCGGCGGTTCACGCCTGGACACGCAGCGTCGCGCGCGAGTGGGGCAAGCGAAACATCCGCATGAATGCGGTACTTCCCTACATAGTAACGCCCATGTACGCGCGCTTTCGCGAGGCCCTGTCTCCAGAAGATCTGGCTGCCCATGACAAGGCGACCGCAGAGCAGATCCCGCTGGGCGGGAAGTTCGGCGATGCCGATACCGATCTTGCGCCTGTGCTGCTATTCCTGGCCAGTGACGGCTCCCGCTTCATCACCGGGCAACTCATCCCCGTCGATGGTGGACTGATCTCCGTCCGTTGATCTGGACGGGCATTGCCAGGAATCGTCGGCGGATACGCTATTGCATCCGCTCGATGATCATGGCGATGCCCTGTCCGCCACCGATGCACATGGTGATCAACCCATAGCGCCCACCTGTTCGCTCCATTTCGTAGATCGTCTTGACAGTCAGTATCGCACCGGTAGCACCGACCGGATGGCCCAGAGCCACGCCGGACCCGTTCGGATTAACCTTCTGCGGATCGAAGCCCAGGACTTTGGCGACGGCACAGGCCTGTGCCGCAAAGGCTTCGTTCGATTCGATGACGTCCATCTGTTCAAGCGCAAGGCCCGCGCGCGCAAGGGCGATGGGAACCGCCTTGACCGGGCCGATGCCCATACGGTCGGGCTGCACACCGGCATGTCCCCAACTGAGGACTCGGGCCAGCGGTTTCAGATTGCCGGCATCCACGGCCGCCTGGGATGCAAGGACCACCGCGGCTGCGCCGTCGTTGATGCCCGAAGCATTTCCTGCGGTTACGGTGCCGTCTTTCTTGAAGGCTGGCCGAAGCCCGGCAAGGTGCTCTATGCTGGCTTCGGCGCGAACATGCTCATCAGCGTCGAACAGCCGTGTTCCCTTCCGGTCCTTGACTTCGATCGGCAGGATTTGGGATGCAAAACGCCCTTCGCGCTGGGCATGCGCCGCCCGTCTATGACTCTCGACGGCAAGGCGGTCCTGATCGTCGCGCGAAATGTCATGATCGGCGGCCACATTTTCGGCGGTCACGCCCATGTGCATGCCCTCGAAAGGATCGCTCAATACCGCAATGAGCGCATCGACCATTTTAACGTCGCCCATCTTCTGTCCGAACCGCGCCGCAGCGATATGGTGCGGCGAACGGGTCATGGACTCAGCGCCACCGGCGACGGCGAAATCGCATTCGTCCAGCGCCAGTATCTGCGCGGCCGAGATGATCGCCTGGACACCCGAACCGCATAGCCGGTTCAGCGTAAGGGCGGGCACTTCGACAGGAATGCCGGCTTCGACCGCCGCTACCCTGGCCAGATAGGCGTCCTTGGGTTCACTGGGAATGACATTGCCCATGACGACATGGCCGATCTGATCGGCAGCGACACCCGCCCGCGCGATCGCTTCTGCGATGACGGCCGCGCCCAGTGTCGCTGGCGGACAATCTTTCAGACTACCGCCAAAATCGCCGATCGCCGTGCGAACGCCTGCCAGAATATATATAGGGGTCATGTCTGGTCCTCAGATTTGGGAACGAGATGCGGGAGTTGGAAGCAGGTTGGCCCGTCGCATGCGCGATGGCCGGACACGAGGGCTAGTGATGGCGCAATTATGAAAGTTCAAAACCGGCATAGTCACTATAGGCGACTTCCTCACACCGCTTGCGATACTCCGGGCCACCGCCGACATAAACGAGTGTGCGGCGAACAACCGTTCCGTCAGGTCGGTGTGTGACCTTGATCCACCAGGCATTGGTGTCTGCCATCAGGGTCCGTGCAAAGTCGGCATAGACCGCATTTGTCCATTCATCCTCGGCGGCCTGTTCCGGTTGGGCAAAAGTCAGCGCGCGCGCTTTCATATAGCCCAGCATCCTTGTGACCCATTCGGCTTGAAGCGCACCGCAAACGCCAACATTGCAGAAGGCGGACCCATTATGCGGCCCAACAAGCGTGAAGAAATTAGGGAATCCGCGAGCCTGGAGACCAAGAAAGGTCGAGGGGCCTTCGGCCCACGCATCGATAAGCCGCTGCCCCCCCTGCCCCCTGATGTCGATCCTGTCTAGAGATCCGGTCACACCGTCAAAGCCTGTTGCAAAGATGATGACGTCCAACGCGTGGATCTGATCGCCAATCTTCGCGCCATTCTCCACAAATTCGTTGATCGGCGTTTCCTTGATGTCGACAAGGTGGACATTGTCCTTGTTATAGGCCTCGTAATAGTTGGTTTCCATCGGAACGCGCTTGGCGCCGAAGGGATGATCGACGGGAATGAGTTTCTCCGCGACCTTAGGATCGTGGACCCGCTGCCTGATCTTGCCGGCCACGAAGTCAGCCAGGAACTGGTTCGATTCCTTGCTGAGCAGCAAATCCCGGAACCCGCTCAACCATATACCGTAGCCAGGCCGATCATATAGATCCTCGAAAAATTCGGTTCGCTCCCGTTCCGATACCTGGCTCGCCTTGCGATTGTCGCGATGATAGGGGAAGGCGGTCGGCGTAGTCTTCACATATTCTAATATCGTCGGGTAGCGGGTGCGGATAAGGTCCATTTCCTCGTCGCTCAGGGCTGAATTGCCAAGTGGCGTGCACCAATTGGGCGTGCGCTGGAACACGAACAAATCCTGTGCCGTCTCCGCAGCGATGGGAATGATCTGAACGCCCGTGGCGCCGGTGCCGATCACGCCCACGCGCTTGCCGGTAAAATCGATATTCCTGGGCTTTCCTTCCGCGTCCGTCGGCCAGCGCGACGAGTGAAAGGCTTCGCCCTGGAACAGGTCCAGCCCTTTGTAATCGGGTATGCTGGATGCCGAAAGGGGGCCAGTGGCCGATATCAGATAACGGCAGGTCAGATCGGTTCCATCGTCCAGCCTGATATCCCAGACATTGCCTTCATCATTATAATGGGCCGATACGACCTTCGTGTTGAACTTGTAAAATCGCCGGATGTCCATTTTGTCGGCGGCCACGTTGACGTACCGCAGCATTTCAGGCTGCCCGGCGAAATTCTCGCTCCACCGCCATTCGGGGATGATGCCTTTCAGCGCGAAATAGCCATAGGCGTAGCTTTCCGTATCCAGCCGGCAGCCTGGATAGCGATTCCAATACCATGTGCCCCCGACATCGCCAGCCGCGTCGACGCCCAGCACGCGCATCCCGTTCTGGTCGAGCAGATAGGTTTGATAGATGCCGGTGACGCCCGCACCGATCACGACCGCGTCATAATCGGGGGTGATAATTGTCGACATATTTTGCGTCTTTCTTGACCCGACAGACCTATCCCAAGGAGGAATAGGCTATATTTCCGGCAATCGGCGGCATTTGGAAGGCCGAGGGGCAGGGACAAGGCGTACCTGCCCCCTCTCATTGGCGTCAGAAGCGGTAGGTAACTTCCGCGCCGAAGGTCTGGGGCTCACCCCAGATCGCGGTGTTGAAGCCGCCGCTCCCGCCTTCGACATAGCCCGAATTATAATAGAATTCGTCGAACAGGTTCTTGGCATAGGCCGCGACCGAGAATTTGCTGCCCATGACGTCGTTCCAGCTCAGCCGGACGTCGACGGTTGCATAGCCAGGCAATTTGGTACGCGGCGTTATCGACCCCTCATTGTTGGAAAAATGAGTCGACGTCTGGCCGAACACATCAGTGCGAAGCTTTACCTTACCCACATCGTCCGACAGCGGCATGGTGATTTCAGCAAAGACCGAGCCCGCCCATTTGGGCGCATCGGAATAGGTGTCGAAGGGAATGATCGGCCCGCCCAGCGGTGCGAGGTCGACGATATTCTTGGTAAATTTCGCGTCGGTATAGGCGCCCGAAATGCCCAGTTCCAGCCAGTCGCTGGGCTTCACATTGGCATCGAACTCGACACCTTGGATGCGCTTTTCAGGCACGTTTACCGTGAACGCCGACGGGCCGGCCCCCAGATCGACGAACAGCGAATGCTGGGCATGCTTCACGATCTGCCGATAAACCGCCAGATTGATCCGCGTGGGCATGGAACCGATATAATCGTTGAACTTGTAGCCGAGTTCAAAGTCATACGTATTTTCATTGTCGAAGAAATTGGCGTTGTTGAATGGCCCGACCGCACCGTTGAAGCCGCCAGCACGGAAGCTGCCGCGCTGTGCAAAATAGACCATGTTGCCGGAATTGATTTGATATTGGACATTGAACGTCCAGCTCGGATCATGGAGCTTGGCTTCCTGCTTTAGTGGCGTGGTGCCGCTCAAGTTGAAGAGGCTTCCTGCCTTTTGGCGAAGGCTTACCGTCTCCCAGCTATATCGTCCGCCAGCGGTCACGCTCAGCTTGTCGGTCACGGCATAGGTTAGCTGGCCGAACACCGCCTTCGATTCGTTTCCGACTTCATAATTATACGCGATGTCGGCCAGTGGTGTCGGCAGCTCCGCGCCTACGATAACGGGAATATATTCCTGCTTCGTGGTGTCGGAATAGAAGACGCCCAGAATATATTCGAGGCCGCCCGTTTTCCCCTGCAGTTGCAGTTCGTTCGAAAGCCGCTCCGTGCTGAATTCCTCGCCGCCCGGAGGGCCATTGCCCAGGCCGGATCGGTTGTACAGGCTCAACGAGCCGAAAGGCGAACCGGTCAGGATTCCTGGGGTGCGGGCAAAAGCATCGGCATAGTTGAATATGTTTTTGAGGATGACGTCGTCACCGATTTCCGCCTCGACAGTGTTGGTGATGAACGCGGTGTGGGCCTTGTGGGGCAGGTCATAGCTTAGCCAGACCTTGTAGGGATTAGCCTGCTGCCAGGCCAGATAGCCCGCCACGGCGCCAGGCCATGTGCCGTCGCCACGCGGCCCGTCGCCGATCAGCGGAGCGAAGGGACTGTTCATGCCATAGAGGGTGTCGAGGGTGCTATTGAGGACATAGCCGTTATTGACCTCACCCACCTTATGATAGGAGTAAAGGCCGCCCGCGCCTTCTGATCCGCCGAAATCGCTATACTGGGCAACGGTCGTCATTTTGAAGCCGTCCCGTGGCTCCAACACGATCGTGATACGACCGGACAGCGAATCCGTGTCGCCGAGCGTATTGCCGGTCTTGATATTACGGATATAGCCATCCTGCTTGTTGTAATCGCCGGCGACACGAACCTTAATGATATCGGAAACCGGAATGTCCAGAGCGCCCTGAACCTGGATATAGTTTCGCTGGCCGCCCTTGACGGTCAGGAAGCCGCCAAAGTCGTCTCCCGGCTTGGTCGTTTCATACAGGATGGCGCCACCGGTCGCATTGCGGCCGAACAAAGTGCCCTGCGGTCCTTTTAGAACCTGCACCGAACTGAAGTCGAAAAAGGCCGTCGATGTGTTGCCTTCGGTAGCCGGCGCTTCGTTTATATAGGTTAGAACCGCGGGGCTTGAACCGGAAAATGGATCGAGTGTCTGGCCACGTAGCGTAAAGTTGAGCTGGTTGGAGTTCTGACCGCTCTTGACCACCAGACCGGGGACCAATGCGGCCAAATCCTGCTCGCTGGCCACGTTGCGCGACTGAAGCGTATCGGCATTGAAAGCCGAGACAGCCACCGGGACTCTGGAAAGGGATTGCTCCCGCCTCTGGGCGGTGACGACGATGTCGGCCGGCGACGCAATTTTTTCATTGCCCTGATCATCGACAGCCGCCTGAGGAACCTCCTGCCCAAATGCAGGCATCTCAGCCAAAAGTCCAACAACAGCAATGCCGCAAGCCAATCGTTGCTTCACTCTCATAACACTCTCCCATGTCGGCGTGCCCTACAGGCATCTTGCGCTCTTCAAACTAACTTTCATTAGGCAAATGTCAATCTGTAACGGACGGCGCGGCGACCCCTCATTTGGGAACGAGCAATGGAGTAGAATCGGCAAGAACTTTCCAACCATTTTATCTATTTAAATCAATTATATATACGATCTCATTCAACCATGCGCTATCCGTTAAGTGTGAGAAATATCTCCCTGCCCCGCTATTATCTAATCATATAAAAACAAATTTAAATTAGGCTTGCCTTGCAACGCTGTGACAGGTGGTAATGAGAATGCCGCCCCGAAACTGATTTACGAGGGCAGCCAATGGCGATCGACTCCTGCGATGGGGCAGACCGGATACGTGAGACATCGAGGCAAGCAGCACCCCGACGATGGTGTGCCTCCTTACTGAGCCGCCACTAGGCGGCCCGGGCGTCAGCAATCGTTAGGTCCCAGGTTCAATAAGATTTGGATGTCCGCTTCGGAGCGAAGGGAAATCGCTATCGAAAGGCAAAGATTGGCGCGTAGCCGCTACGCTAAGGTTCTGGCTCCTCACACTGGCAAGGAGCCAGCAGACCTCAAATTTCGGTGCCTTCGGCCAGCGTCAACGCGTCCTCTACGTCAACTCCAAGATAGCGGACCGTGCTCTCGATCTTAGTGTGCCCAAGCAAAATCTGGACTGCACGGAGATTGCCGGTCGCCTTGTAAATGATCGATGCCTTGGTTCGGCGCAGAGAGTGAGTTCCATAGTCTTCGCTGGGCAAACCAACTCCTGTTACCCATTCGTCGACGAGGCGCGCATATTGCCTTGTGCTGATATGGGCTGCGTGATCGGTACGGCTAGGAAATGCGAATTCCTCCAACGATCCACCTCGCAGTTCCAGCCACTTGAGCAGGCTGGCGCGAGCATCGGTCATCAGCTCAAACTGAACCGGTCTGCCGGTCTTTTGCTGTACAACCGTGGCCCGTGTTCGAATTTTCCGATCACAAACGATGTCGCTGATCCTGATCTTCACCAGATCGCATCCACGAAGCTTGCTGTCGATTGCGAGATCAAAGAGGGCACGATCCCGGACCCGCCCATGCTGGTCGAGAAAGAAGCGAATCGCCCATATCTGCCGGGGCTTGAGCGCTCGCTTCGCGCCGACCTTACGTCCAGCGTTCCAAGACACCCGCTCGCGAGCAGCGGGATCAAATTCTGATAATCCCATGACACTTCTCCTGTGGCCCTGACGGCCATAGGTATAACGCTTCAGAGAAGGGACGACCCTTTATCGCCATTTAGCCGCGCGCTTCGGATTTCTAAAACCGGACATTTTCTAGAGCCTCAGCTAACGACCCGAACTGGGGCTTTTGCTGACTGACCGCCTTGCGTTCTAGAAATTGAGAAAGAAGCCAAAGCGCTTAAGGTAGGCCTCGGTCCATACGACAGGATCGAGGAGCAATAGTAGCTGGCTAACCCATGACTCCGACCCGCACGCTTTCAACATTTGCGGCGCCTGCGGACCGATGTGACTTTCCCTTTTCGTCGGAAACGCGTGCACTTCCTGCTGTGACAATGGTGCTAGAAATTCCCAGCCGAAGTAGCGCAGCAGCGAGGCGTTTGAGCGTCGTATATGGCGCGCAACTGCCGCCGTAGGCGGATTTCAAAGTCTCCCAATTAGCCGTGAGCAACTCGAACAGGTCAGCCTCCCTTCCTCTTGGGAAGGTGCGCATAGCGATGACGCAATCGGACAGTACCGCTTCGTGATCAGGCAGGAGTACGATCTTGCCCTTGGCCGGACGTCCTACCCGTGAGATCAGCACCGCTGGGCCTTGCACGCGCCGCAGTTCGCCCGCCGCTCGCCTTTCCGACGGCAGGAGAATGCCTTCGCGCATGTCTGTGGTGTGAATAAACCGTGGGCCGGTCGCCGCAGCTACGTACTCGTGCATAGACACCGAGCCACGCGAAATCTCCACCGAGAACGGGCGGAGCGAGACGAGCACTGGCTTTTCCTTTGCGCACTTCGCCATGCAGTTGTGCGACATGCGCAATACCACGACCGCAACGGCGTGAGATTTGAACGCCGCCCTCCTGATGTCGCCGATCTGCTCAACCGATCCTGACTCTTCCAGCGCAGCAAGCAGCGCGGCGTCCCGTTCGCTCACCATCACCGACGCAGGCAGGATCGCCACAATCTCGCCGCCCGGAGCGAGGAAGCGCAGAGCTCGCGCAGCAAATGCAAGAGCCTTGCTTGCATGATGGGTTACGCCCTTAACATCGACGGTGTGGCGCGTATTTCCTCGGCTGGAGAACGGTGGGTTAAGCAGGATCAAGTCGAATAAACGACCGGTTAGCGCACCGTCGCTAGACTTTGCGAGGAAGTCGTGCTGGGCGCTGATGCACCCTGGAACCAACGATTTGATGGTCTGCACGGCCTGCACATCAACATCTGAACCGAACAGGCTTGCGTTAGGCCAGCGCGCGGCAGCCGCGCGCAGCAGAGCTCCATCGCCGGCGGCGAAGTCGGCGATCGAACGCGGAGCGCCCCGGGATACCGCAGCCGCCACGAACTCGGCCAAGTCCGGAGGGGTGTAGATCGCATCCATCAGGCGGCAGCTTTCCTGATCGGCCGCAGGAAGTCCGATACGCCGTAGACGAGGCATCGGGCGGTGCCAGTGGTGCGGCCCACCTTACGTTTCACGTTGTCGTAGACGATCTCCACCTCTTCCGCGTGTGCCAAAGCGAAGAGAATCGCGCCGAGCGCGTGGGGTTTCGTTCCGATCAGCCCAACCTTGATCTGCTGGCCGGGATAACGATCGCGGATGTCCTCAAGCGCGTAGAACAGGCTAAAGGGACAGTTGGAGCGGGCAAACCGGAGGTTCCGCGCCGCCTTGTATTTCTCGAGCGGCGTTGCGTTCCCGAGATAAGCGTCGAGCGGGTAGTGGGGACGAAATCCAGGCACCCCGATTACTGGATACACCTTCTTTGCCAAGGGCTGTACCTCATTGAGCATGTGCGAGAACCGAACACCCTCAAAGCCTAGTAGCGGCACAAAGCAAAACTCGTCCTCAGCGCGGTCGTCGAGTGACGCGAAGAGCGGGATTGGCGCAATGCCTTCGATCCGATCACTGAGGTCGAAGATATGGCCTGCCTCGGGCGCAGGCGACTCGTTGTATGTGTCGGGCTCCAGATAGATGACCCGAAGCGGTCGCCCGGCCTCGATGCAGATCCGGACGATCGGCGCCCAGGTCGCATGTCCCAGGCCTGTAATGTCCAGGTAGACCACGCCGTCGCCCAGCGCATTTACGAATTCCTGAAGTGGCGCGCGGCGCCTCGTCGGGACGCGCTCGTGTCCGACGACGTTGGTCTCGAAGGTCCCGGTCTCCCCTTCCCGGATTTCGACAAACTTCACGCTTCCGAAGCGGCGGGGCAGCGATAGCGCAAACTCGCTGCGGGGCTCTGACGTGACGCCGTATATATAGCTCGACCCGGGCGCTGGTTCGAATCGCGCCGGATCGTCATAGTCACGCGTAAAGAGGGGGCGCTCACCGATCGGCGTCATAGAAACCTTCGAAAAGCCGTAGCTGGTCCGGCAAGGGATAGTTGCCCTCGCCGCGGTTGTTTTGACGAAGGATTTGCCTGATGCCGACCTTTGGCTCGCGGACCAGTGCCATCAACTGATTGGGGGTGAGTTTTAGCTTGCGCTTACGGCGATAGCTGAAGACGAAAAACGCCGAATAGATGGGGTGGACGGAATAGTCGTACCCCTTGAGGTCCAGATCCATGCGCTTGTTGGCCACGCTCCGGACGAGCGCGAGGTGCATGACTGCCGCCGCAAGGAGCTGCTCCGCATCGCCCAGCGGGGCGTCATCTGGCAACGAGAATTGCGTGACCTCCGGGGTGTGACCCTCCGGTTCGCTGGCAAGCACCTCGAAGACTCGGCCCAGTCCTAGCAGGAGCTTCGTTAACTGCGCCCCGTGCACCGACAGCCCCTCAAGCTCGGACAGGTTCTTGCGCCCGACTTGAGTGGCTGCCAACGTCTGCAGCTCCGGGCGTATTGGATCACCGATTGAGCTGCCCCCGTCCCGCCGTTGCAAGAGAAGGGCCTGACCAACTAGCTCAAGCAGGTAGCGGATGTTGCCGCCTGCCATAAGCGTGTAGGTGCGCCAACCGGCGTAGTACTTCCGTATGCCGGGCCTGCGACGCCTGAGCGTGAAAAGGACTGCGAACCTGTAGTTGCCGAGCCGGTCGTCCCACGACTTCGGCTCGCGCGCGCGTTCCGCGAAGACGTCCGCGATAGGAATCTGCTGAGACCGGGCCCAAAAGTCGACCACCGACAGGTCGAGGGGCGGCATCTCTCTCGCCTCGTCCAGCCAACCGGGACATTCGATGGCGACGGCCTTCAAGATCCGCTCAGCGTGATCCCGCACGTTGAGAAGATCCGCCTCCTCGTCCGCTGTCAGGCCCGGGAGAATGCGCGGGAAGTCCAACCCCGACGGGAAGCCCTTCGACGCCTGGGCGCGAAGGTTGCAGACCTCTGTGGCAAAGGTGACGAACTGCTCGCCCTCAAGTCGCTGCTCGATGTCGATACGCTCATAGTCCGCGGGACTGACGAGCTGCTCGTTCTCGTTGAGCGTGCTGCGCTTGCGCCAGCCCAGATCGCGCACGCCAACTTTGAAGGTATAATGGGATCCACAGTGCTTGATTAGGGTGTTGAGGACCGCTTGCTGGTAGTCGAGCAGGTTCTCAAACTCGTCAACGATGAAAAACAGATCCTTGCCCACGAACTGAGGCAGTTCGAGAACGGCTTGGCATAGGTCGTCGATCGCCTGACCCTGCAGCGATAGGGGCGGCAGCGCATCCGGATCAAGGTTGTTGAGGAAGGCTTCGAACCGCCGACGCCCCTTATGCATGCTCAGCAGTAGTTCGGCCTGATCGGTGGCGGGATCGAGGTAGAGCGCATCGGCCGTGTCTCGGCAAACGGCCGCCGGAAGCGCCGCTGGGGTCGGCGCGTGCTCCGCATGCCAGTTAAGAAACTCCACCACCTGACCGCAAAATACGAGGTTTAGATAATGCGCGAACACGCGCTGCCATTGGCGGTCGCTGAGTTCCTCCCCGCGGAATGCGGTCACTCGGTTTGTGTTCACGCGGTAGTAGAAACCGTAATACGGCCAGGTGGATATCTTCGAACTGTCATGCTTCTCGAGCTCGAACTTGCCGTCATACGACAGGCATCGAAGCACGGTTGTCTTGCCCGTTCCCCGACCGCCTACAAGCACGCAGGGGCGCGGCGTCTCAAGCTCGGGATAATATGCCGGCTTGGTGAAGACCTTAAAAAGTGCGTCTTTCAGCCATTCCGCCCGGTAGATGCCGAACGGATCGGTGATTGCCTCGTCATCGATGGCGGGTTCGTTTGTCATAGGCGCTGCACCAGCGGCCTCCAGCCGTTTCGGTCGGTGAAGAAGATGGGCAGATTGGCGTCGGGAACCGAATGCTGGAACGCGAGCGCGAGCCCGAGCTTATGGAATCCCCGCCAGTCCTGCTCGCTGCCGTCCTCCGCGCCGTAACCAAGTCGACGACCGATCGCTTCGATCAGCGCGATGCCCTCGTTCCGAATTGCTTTCGGCCACAGCAGGGATTCGGGATCGGCGAGGGAGTAGCGACTTGGAATGATGTTGCCTGCCGAAACCGTTACAGAGGGAACACAGCGGCTTATCCGCTTTAGACCATATTCGGTGGTCATGGCATTGCAGTAGAAAAAGCTGGTTGGCGACCGCGCGGCGAGCGCCTTGAACGAGGCCGTGCCGCCGCCGGGAAGGTCATACTGACGCTGCCAGGTCTTTACGAACTGCTCACCCGAACCTACGAAGTCGTCAACGAACACGACCGGCCCAGAGAAGCCATCAGCCAGCATCGCGACGACTTCACGTGGCTCCCTGAGCTGGTCCTGATCGATTCCCAACGTCTGCCGCGCCTTCCGCGCGAAAAGCCACCCGCTGTCGGACGGATTAGGGTTTTCGCCCTGAACGATTGTAATTAGCGCCCGGTTGCAGAATCTGCGCCACCCTTCACATACTACTCCGGACTCGGGCCATTCCTCGCCGAACAGTACGTTAGACAGGTTCTGAAACGCCGATCGGAATAGCTGATCGACAAGATGATCCGCGAGGAAGGTGAACCGGCTCAGGAGGACCAGAGCAAAGGGACGCTCCGCAATGGAGAAGTTAGACAGCCAGCCTTCTGGATCGATCTTCGTCTGCTCCCAGGCGTTAAAGTCGACCAGTCTTCCGCAGGCCTCCAACACATTGATCTCATCAGGAAAGGCCGCAATAGTCATCCCGACTGATCTAGCGTAAAATCTCGGCAGCGTAAGCCAGTTTTGCACATCCGATCGCGTTCGACATAGCGCTAACGATGTCTAGCTTCGTGGCTACTGATAGCGGCGAGGCGCCCGCGCGACCAGGCGTGCCGGACTCACACCCTGATTATAAAGAGCCTGTGTCCACCCAGTAGTAGCCGCTAGGCCTGCAACTGGACGAACGACTGCTTTCAGGAACGCCTACGGCTGGGCTAAACGTTGCAATTTGACGCGCAAAGCGGACACAGCGCTTGTCATTCGGGATGTCTGTTATCCTACTGGCGTCGGTCCAAAGCTGACCGAGCCAAATGTCCCAGTCTGTGCCATTGATGTGGGAGGCGAAGGCCGTGGTCGCGCCTGAAATGCTGATCCGGGTTGGTGCATGTGCGAACGGGCTCAGCGTATTTCTCGACACTCCGCCACGATCGAGATCGCTCGGCGAAAATGCCAGCAGACCCGCGCCTCGCTGATACCGAACCGACGTGACACCTGCGCGACGCTCATCCTGCGTCCGACCACTGCCTTGAGTACGGCCCGCGTTAACGGTGGCATCTGCGCCAATGCTTGCCTTATCCGCGCGCCTCCCTCGCCGCCTCCCGCACCGATTGGCTCGGCCATTTCGCGCGGACCGCTCCTTTCAAGATAATGTTCGATCCGCGCGGCACAGCGCTGGTCGCCAGCCAGATTTCGTAATCTTACAATGACACCAGTGACGAGCCGGCGGGCATGGAGGGAGATGGGCATGAGAGGCACTCCACAGGAATGGATTTCGTCCCCTTCCCAATTCTCCCCTCCCCTTCTGCGCGGACCGATGATCCAGTTCATAGAGCAACCGCCATCCTAATGGCCGATGAGGCATGTCCCTGGGACCGTAGCCTGCCGTCATCCCTCCTGCCCCCTCACCTCCCTTCGCAACTACGTCCTGCGCGGAAGCGATCGCAACCCGAAGGGCCGGGATCGGCGCAGCCGAGCCCGGCCAGCGAGGCGGCACGCCGCGCTGGCAAGAGCGCGATGCCCGCGCAGCGGGCAGCCGCCCTCATCCCTCCGTTCGCCGCCCTTTCGCCCCGCGTCGTTTCCCAAAAACGTCACAAATCCAGTCTTTAGGGTTGCGCTCCTCCGTTATTCCGGCACATTGGCCTCGCTTCCGGAAAAAGCCCGGAAGTGGGGCTTAGTAACCTCTGCATATACAGCTCGGTCGCAGTTTCACTGGGCCGGGTGGCATGCGCGCATGTCCAGCCGGCAACGGTAAAGGCGCATGCGCCTGTGTGTATGCCAGGTTACTAACATCCGGCTTTGGCCGTCGCCCCGAGAGGACATAGGTGCGACGAATGGGTCAGGGCGAAAGTGAAGGTCGGCGGATCGACCTTCAGATTGTGAGCAATGATACCGGCGAGCGGTTCAGCTTCACCGACTTCTATCGACGGGAGAAGCCTCGCCTCATGCGCTTTTTCACGCGCAAGCTCGGCAACCGTGCTGATGCCGACGAATTCAGCCAGGAGACGCTGACCCGCTTTGTGCGTGCCGCCCCGCATCCCTCGCTCGGAAGCCCTCGCGCCTATCTGACACGGATTGCGACCAACCTGCTGCGTGACCATGCCGAACGTGGCTCCACGCGCCTCTCACGGCAGCTGACTCTGCTGGAGGATGGCGTAAATGCGATTTCCAGCCTTGATCCTCATCGTGACGTTCAATCACGTCAGGAATTGGCTCGCTGGACGGCGATCCTCCAGCAACTGCCTCCCCGCACGCTCGAAATTTTCCTTCTCAATCGGGTGGAAGGCTGTAGCTACCGGCAGATCGCATCGGATCTCGGAGAGCCACTTTGGGTCGTACAGAAGCATATGCTCAAGGCCATTCGGCTCATCGACCGTCAGCGGGAGGCGGACAATGACTGAGGACCACGGCGCAATTACGGCGCAGGACCGCCGGGCCGCTCAAAAATGGGTGCTGCGGATGCTCGATGAGCCGGAACGTCACGCGCAGTCGCTCGCCGATTGGATCTCGGAAAAGCCGGCTCGGCGGCAGCTCTATCTTGACCTGATGAACGATGTGCAGGCCGCCGGCCATGCCGGCGGGGTGCTCGATTTGCCCCCTCCCCGGCTTCAGGCGCAAAAGCCCTGGTGGATCAAGCCAGTCCCAGTCCTGGCGGCTGCGTCTATCCTGGGCCTGCTCATAGCCGCGAGCATCCTCTTCCAGACCATGCGCACTCAATCTCCGCAGATGGCAGGCGCCGAGACCCCAGCCGCCTTTGTTACGAAAGTGGGGGAAGTGCGAACCGTCAAGCTCGCCGATGGAAGCCAAGTCGTCCTTGATACCGATACCGCGATCTCCGTGGCGATGACGCCGGACCACCGCGACATCGCCCTGAAGCGAGGTCGCGCCCGGTTCATTGTTGCCCATGATGCCGAGCGTCCGTTTTTCGTCAAGGCCGGCGGCATGGAGGTGCGCGCGACCGGCACGGTCTTCGACGTGCTATTCCGAAACAATGTCGCGGTGCATCTGATCGAAGGCGGCGTAGAGGTGGAGTTGGCCTCTCAGCAGACACAGCCTGCCAGAAAAATTCTGCTCCGGCCCGGCCAGATTCTGGCCTTCAGCCATGGACATGAGCCGCAAAGCATTGTCATTCCTGCGCGCAGGTCTGACGAGCAATGGGTGAACGGCGTGAAGAGTTTCGACAATGTGCCCATCAGGGAAGTGATCGCGGAAGCAAACAGCTACAGCGATACCAGGATCGAGTTGATGCCAGCGAGCCTGGGCGACCGGGAGATATTCGCGGACATCCACATTCGCGACATTGAGCGCGTGGCGGAAGCGATCAGCGGGTTTCTGGACCTCGACATCGATCGCACCGAAAAGGGCAGATTGATCCTCAGCCCCAGAAAATAATTCAAGCGCCCAGCTTCAAACCTCTCTCGCCCCGTCTTCTGGTTTTGAGCCTCGCAAAGAGGCGGACCAATCAAGGGGGCAGAAAATGGGTATGGGAAAGTTTGCGCTTCTGGGCAGCGCCGCGATCTGCGTCAGCATGGTTGCGCCACAGGCCGGGGCGCAGGAAGCGAAGAAAAGCTATGATCTGCCGGCCCAGGAACTCGGCGCGGGTTTGCGCGTCATCGCCAGGGCCAACGACTATCAGCTCGTGGCTGATCCCAAGGCGCTCCAGGGACGCCGCTCGCCCGCGCTGACCGGCGAATTCACGGTCGAGGAAGCCGTCACCGCCCTGCTTGCACAATCAGGCCTCAATGCGGACATCAGGGGGCGAACCATTTACCTCCGGGGGCGAGCAACGCCGTCGCGCGAGGAGGTAGAAGGCGCGGCGGACAACCAGCTCTTCGTTACTGGCTCACGCATTCGCGGCGCAAAGCCCATGTCTCCGGTCATCGCTGCTTCCCGAGAGAAGATCGGGGACCTCGGCTATACGGACCTTGGCTCCTTTGTCCGCAGCATTCCGCAGAATTTCAGCGGCGGGCAGAACCCGGGCGTCATCTCCAGCGTGCAGACCGGCTCGGAAAACACCACATCCTCCTCCACCCTCAACCTGCGCGGCCTCGGCGCCGACGCCACGCTGACACTTTTGAACGGCCATCGGGTCGCATATGATGCCGTAAGCCAGGGGATCGACATTAGCGCGATCCCCCTGGCAGCCATCGAGCGGGTGGAGATCGTCGCGGACGGCTCATCGGCTCTCTATGGGTCCGACGCGGTGGGCGGCGTCGCCAACATCCTACTCCGCAGGGATTATGACGGCTTGCTCACCACCGCCCGGTTCGGCGCCGCGACAGATGGCGGCGACGTCCAGCAGCAATATAGCGCCGTGACCGGACGCCAATGGGAAAGCGGGGGATTCATGATCGCCGGCGATTTCAGCAAAGCGACGGACATCACGGCGTCGCAGCGCTCCTATATGCGATCGCGCCAGTCCAGCATGACCCTGCTTCCGTCCCAGCGGCAGGTCAGTGCGGTGCTGGCGGGCCATCAGGCGCTTGGCGAGGTCGTCGAATTCGAGATCGACGCCCATTATAACCGCCACAAATCGGTCGCCGCCCTGCCCTACAGCGCTACCGCCAATGTGACGCAGAGCGGCATCATCAGTCGTCCAGAGATCGAAGGCTATTCCATCAGCCCGTCGGTCAAATTCAGGCTTCCCGCGGGGTGGGAAGTCACGGCCCGCGCCACCCGCGCCATCAGCGACAGCAAGATCATTGCGGAAATCTATTCGGGAGGCACCGCCTCGGCGGTGAACCATGTCCAGTACAAAAATGATCTATGGTCGGCCGAATTCAGCGGCGAAGGCCCGCTTTTCGCGCTGCCGGGCGGCGATGCGCGGCTCGCGGTCGGCGCGGGGCTTCGCTCCAACGGCCTCGACGCATCGATCACGCGCGTCACCGCAACGGCCACCACGTCCCTCCTCAACTATCATGATGGCCAGACGGCGACCTTCGCCTATGGCGAGCTCTTCCTGCCATTGGTCGCCGATCGCAGCGCGGTTCCCCTGATCCGATCGCTCCAGTTCTCGGGCGCCGTTCGCTATGAGCGCTATGACGAGATTGGCGGGCTCGCGACCCCCAAGATCGGCATCAGCTACCAGCCGATCAGCGACCTGACGCTCAAGGGCGCCTGGGGAAAATCGTTCAAGGCGCCGACGCTGAGCCAGCAGAACACGGTCCGGCAGGGCGTGCTTCTCTTCCCGGCCTATTATCTCCCCTCGCCGCCAACGAGCCGGAATGTCCTCCAGATCAGCGGCGGCAGCAAGGATCTCGAACCCGAAAAGGCGACGACCCTGACCTTGACGGCGGAGGCAAAGCCTCAAAGCATCCCCGGCCTGCGGCTTGAAGCCAGCTACTTCGATGTCCGGTACAAAAACCGCGTGGTTCGCCCGATCGCCGACAGTTCCCAAGCCTTCAAAGCCGAATATGCCGACCTCATCCTCCTCAACCCAACCCTGGAACAGGTTCTGGCTGCGACGGCCAATCTCCCTTTGGGCGTCCAGAACCAGACAGGCGGCGCTTACGACCCTGCCAATCTGGCGGCTATCATCTTCAACCAGCTTCAGAACGCCGCCAGGCAGCATATCCGAGGCGTCGATGCCTCCGCCTCCTATGAATTTTCGGCAGGAGAGAATCAGTTCCACCTCGAAGCGAGCGGCAGCTATCTCAAGAGCGATCAGAAATTGAGCGCCAGTCAACCGACGATCGTGAAGGCCGGCCGGATCTTCAACCCGCCGCACTGGCGCGGTCGCGCGAGCGCCGGATGGAAGCGTGGACCGATCGGGACAAACCTCGCCTATAATTATATTGGCGGTACGGACGACACGCGAACCACGACGACCTACAAGGTTTCGGGCTTCCACTCGATCGACGTCACGATCAGTTGGGAACCCGAGGGGAGCGGCTTGTTGGGCGGATGGTCCTTCCTGCTTTCCGGGCAAAATATCCTCAATGAGAAGCCCTCGACCATCCGCGCGACGGCAACCAACCCTACCTATGACGCCACCAACTATTCCAGCATCGGGCGCCTCCTGAGCTTCACCGTCTCAAAGGCCTGGTAATGCTCATTTCCCTTGTTCTGAGCATATCCGGGGCAGGTGCGGCCGCAGTCCCGGCCGCACCTGCATCACAAGATTGCGCCCGCATCCTGCAGCCCGACGCGCAAGCCGGCAGCCCTCGTCCCATCTCGGATCACGACCTCATCGAGACGTTGGATCTTGGACCCAATGCCGCGATGGAATCCGGTTCCTTCTTCACCCTGTCTCCGGACAATCAAAGGGTCGCGGTCGGCGTCCGACGCGCCAGCGTGGCAGGGGACAGTTACTGCACCGGCATCACCCTTGTAGATCGCGACGGAAACTCGGCGTTGATCGATTCTGGGCCGGGCGTCGCCTTCTTTCGCTTCGAAGATTTCTACGGAACGAATGGCTTCCCGTCGGGGATCACACAACTGATCACGCCGAGATGGTCGGGCGACGGAAAGCGCCTCGCCTATCTCAAATTCATCGACGGACGGCTGCAACTCCGCCTGTGGGATGAGCAACTGAATGCCCGGGCCATCGGCGCCGATCCGCAGGATATCGTCGATTTCCGCTTCAGTCGCGATGGAAGCATGATCATCTACAAGGTCCGCGACGGTTCCGCTCAGGCAACGGCTTTGCGCCGGGAATCCCGGTCGGGGCTCCACTATGATGATCGCTACTTCCCGTTCGCCTCGGCCTGGCCCTTTCCAGGCGGCCACCCCGCTTATGTCTACAAGGCCGTGCGCATCAGTGACGGTGACATCCGCGCGGCCAGTGACGAAGAGAAAGCGTTGCTGACGGCACCGATCGAGGAATCGCAAACCACAAAAGGCGTTCTCGCGACAACGGTGCGGGATGACAAAGGGCTCGATCATATCACCGCTGGTCCGGCAGGGAAGGAAAACCGCTGCGAAAGCAGCGCCTGTACTGAGGTGGAAGGTGCGCCCTGGTTCTCTTCCAAAGGCGCCGTGCGCTACGTCCGGCGCGAGGGCTGGGCGAAGAATGAGATGGCGATTTATGAATGGAAGGTCGGTTCGGCCGAACCCCACAGGCTCTATGCGACATCAGACCTGCTCATCGACTGCAAGCCGATCGACGATGATGTCCTATGTGGGCGGGAAGGCCCGACCCACCCACGCTATCTCAGCCGTATCGACCTGCGCACCGGGAAATCCGTCCCTCTGTTTGACCCGAACCCGACCTTCGGGACGCTGAAGTTTGGCAATGTCGAACGGCAGCTCTGGCGGAACGATCAGGGCATCGAATGCTTCGGAGATCTCGTCTATCCGCCCGACTATCAACCCGGACGCCGCTACCCGCTCATCGTCGTGCAATATGAGAGCCGCGGCTTCCTTCGAGGCGGTACGGGCGATGAATATCCCGTCCAGCTCTTCGCCCGCGCGGGATATCTGGTTCTAAACGTCCAGCGGCCGCGCTCCCCGCTTTACGGGCTGGGCCTCTCATCGATCGAGCGACAGCGGCGGCAGAATGACGGCTTCATGGAGCGGCGAAGCATATTGTCCGCCATCGAAACGAAGGTCAGGCAGCTCATTGACGCCGGGGTCGCCGACCCGGAGCGGATCGGCATCACCGGGCTCAGCGATGGATCAACGACCGTCCAATATGCAGCGCTGCATAGCAGTCTGTTCAAGGCCGCGGTGGTAAGCGGCTGCTGCTGGGAGCCCTCTCAAAGCTGGGTGCTGGGGCCTTCCCTCCAGCGCCACTATGAAAGCCTCGGTTGGCCGGCCTCCCCTGAGGACAAGCCGCAAATGTGGGGAGACATTTCGCTCGCCCGCAACGCCTCGCGAGTCGCCTTTCCGATCCTCATGCAGGCCGCCGACGGCGAATATCTCGTGGCTTTGGAAACAGTCAGGGCTCTGCGGGCCGCCAAGCACCCGATCGATCTCTATGTCTTCCCCGATGAAGTCCACATCAAGCGTCACCCCGCTCATCGAGCGGGCATCTACAAGCGGAACCTGCGATGGTTCGATTTCTGGCTGAAGGGCAAGCGTCCGGCCCCATCGGATGACGATGCACCAGAAGTCGATCGCTGGGCCGAGATGCGGCGGGCGGCTCAGGATCAAGCCGCCGCCGGAGAAAAACGACCGGTCGGCAGCTGATGGGCGGCCGATGGCATGGCTGCCTCCACCGACTTCCTTGCGAACGATGCTCAAAGGATCTATATAAATGCTCAAAGGAGCATTGCCATGTCCGAACTCGAAACTGGCGCGCGCAAGCCGCAGGGGAAAGGCACGCCCCCCTTTGCCTATAAGGCGCTGTACCGTGCCTCGCCAGTCGATCGAATCGGCGTCATCAAGAAGGGCGTGGCGGCCAGCGACCTGAAGCGCTTCATCGCCGCCTTGCATGTGGACCAGAAGGTCATGTTCGACGCGCTCAATCTCAAGACGGCCACCGTGAACAAAAAGGCGGCGAACAACCAGCCGCTCTCGACGGAAGACAGTGAACGGGTTCTGGGCCTTGCAAAACTGGTCGGCCAGCTCGAAGACATGGTCGAGGAATCGGGCGAGACGGATGGGTTCGATGCGCCCGAATGGCTCTCGTCCTGGCTGCGTCAGCCTCTCCCGGCGCTGGGAGGCGTCAATCCGATCGATCTTCTCGACACGATGGAGGGACAGGCTGTCGTGTCCCGCGCCCTCGCGCAGATCCAGAGCGGCGCCTTTGCGTGACGACACGCTTCTGGAGAATCGCGACCGACGCCAGGACTTATGAAGCGGACGATCTGTCAGGCACCGGAGCCAAGATCACCGGGGGCCGGTGGAATGAGGTCGGCGTCGCCATCGTCTATGCGGCGAGCAGCCGGGCACTCGCCTGCCTGGAGACGGTCGTTCATCTGAACTCGGGTGGGTTGCCGCTCAATCGCTACCTCGTCGAAATCGAGGTGCCGGACGAGGTGCTGGCATCAGCGGAGGTCGCGACACCCGGCAATCTCCCGGTCGGCTGGGATGCCGAACCGGCGGGACGGGTCAGCATCTCATTCGGATCGCAATGGGCGCAGAGCCAAAGGACAGCGCTGCTGCTCGTCCCTTCCGTCATTGTGCCAGAGGAGAATAATCTCCTCATCAATCCCGCGCACCCCGATGCCAAGGGGATCAAGGCCCGGAAAGTGCGCAAATGGCTCTATGATCCAAGGATGATCCGCAAGGCGTGATCCTCTCCGGCGACGTGTCCAGAGCAATCGCCCCCCTTCGCGCGCTTGACACTCGATGCCCGGAGTTCCCGTCATTGGCCGTTCAAGCGCCAGCCCCGTTCCAGCGCGCGATCCAGGCCTCCATATCGAGGAGGGTGAGCAGCCGGACATAACTCAGTCCCATGGCCGGTCCCCGCGCCAGCGCTGCCTCGATCGCAGCGCCGTTCAGAAGTTTCCGACGCATGAGTTCGCCGTCCAGCAGCCGCTCACGCACTTCATGGTGGTTGCGCTCGATCACCTCCATCGCAAAGCCACTTGGACTTCCCTTACGCCGCCGGTCCCGAACCAGCGGCGGGAGGCGATCATGATAGGCCCTTCGCGCGATGGCACGATCCCGCCCGCCCTCAAGCATTTTCCAGGTCGGAATGGCCAGTGCCGCTTCGACCACCGGTTGCGACATGAGGGGGTTGACCATCGGCATCCCATGTTCGCGCAGATAGCCTTCAAGATGGTTCTGGACCCGCAGGAGGAAGGCGATTTGCCCGGATTTACCGGGACGCGAGCGCAGTTGCTCATCGAGCCAGGGGTGCCGCAAAGGCTTGGCTTGCAAATCCGCCATCACATCGTCGGCGATGGCCTCGCCATTGCGGACCCAATTGTAGGGCCGACGCATCAGCGGGATCGCGCGCAGCGCTTCCCAGGCCGCTGTCGGCAACGACGTCTCGGTCACCTTCGCGATATTGCGCAGCGTGGCGAAAGCCTCGCCACCGATGCCCCGCGCATGGATGCAATCGAAAAATGGGCGGACCGAACTGCTGTTGTAGAAGATATTGTCGCCGCCATTTCCGGTATGGACGGCATCCGCCCCGCAATCGCGCGCCAGGCGCATGACGAGGGCATGATAGGCCACCTCATGAATCTGTCCAATGGGCTTGGGAAAATGTCTGGCAACCGATCGGGAGAAATCGATATCGCCATGATCGTAGAAGCCTTCCAGCAAGGGCGCACCGACCGACGAGGCCATGGCGCGCGCATAATCCCGCTCGTCGCCGTTGCGATTTTCGGTGACGAGTGTGACACACTGGAAAGGCGTCCCGGCCTTTGACAGGCCAGCCGTGACGATCGAGGAGTCAAGCCCGCCCGAAAGGGTCGAAAGGATCGCGCTGGAGGTCGAGGCCCAGGAAGCGACGCAATGATCAATAGTCCTGCGCAGGCGTTCAGCCGCCGCCTTGCTGTCCCATTGTTCGGCTTCCCTGACATGATCCCAGGGTGACCAGAAGCGCGTCACTTCCTGTTCCCCCGCCTTCAACAGGACGGAGGTGCCGGGCAGCAATTCGTGGAGGCCTTCGATCGCCGTCGCGCTATTCGGCAGATCCTTTGCGATCAAATATCGCGGGATTTGATCCCAGGCGATGGCGCGCTTCAAAAGGCCGGCTTCGACCAGGAGATCGACATCCGACGACACGGCCCAGCCCGTCGGCATCTGGAGAAAATAGCAGGGCATCGCACCGCCGGGATCTCGCGCGATTTCCATCATTCCCTCGCGTTCTGTGTGCAGGATATAGCCGCCCCAATATCGGTCGCGCAGCGTCGGCAGGACCGCGCCGGTTCGCATCTCCTCCTGCCACGGCTTGTCCTCCATGGTGATCGGGAAGGCCGGGCCATGGCGCGGAAACAGCGTTCCGATCACCGCGCCCGAACCGTCAGGCAGCGGCAAAACAAGGTCGGGCGCGCTTGTCCAGATGATGCCTTGCCCAATGCGCGTGCAATATCGAAGACCCGTGCGCTCCTGAACGAACGCCTGCCTGCGCGGCAGAGCCTCTTCATTCCAATCGATCAGGATCAGGTAACGCCCCAGCATCAGATCGCCAGGATCGGCTCGAAGGGCCGGATATTCTCCAGCCGATCGTTGAGGACCATGTCATCGGCCTGCACCCAGCAATGGGCGGAAAAGGGCGATGCGCTGACGCCAATGACCAGCTTTGCGCTGAGGCCCGCGGCGAGCAGGACCTTGAGAAAGGCGATCGAGCGGGGCAGGCACTGCCCCCGTTGCGGCAGCAACCATGAACTGGCGGCAAACGCTGAAGCCCAGCCTGTCCATTCCGGGTCCGCGCGACCGGCATGGTCGATCTCGACGCACCGCGCGCGCCGCTCGATCTGCGCGATGACGAGGCCGAACTCCCGGACGCGCAGGCGAATGATCGCGCTGATCTGCGCTCGGATGAAAGCGAACCGCTGCCCCATCGATCCCGTCGCGGGATCAAGCGGCACTTCGCGCGACGCGCAGGGAATGGAAACCGGCTGCGGCGGCGAATCGATTTCCTCGTCTTCAACGAGAATGGCAGAAGCGACCAGATGACCGAGGTCGGACCCGGGCGCCTCGCCCATGACAAGCCGCCGGAACACCAGATCCCATTGCGGCTGCAGGCCAAAATAGCGGTCGGCCGCGACATCGAGGAAGATCGCGCGCTGCCCTGTCACGCAGAAGGACAGGCCATTTCTCAACCTGTATCCCATTTCGGCTCTCCGACGCTTGCGGCCATCACGAAAAGACGCGCGCCCTCCGGCGCGCGCCCCTTGGTCAGTCGTCGGCGATACC
This sequence comes from Sphingobium soli, assembly GCF_020782245.1. Classification (GTDB taxonomy): domain Bacteria; phylum Pseudomonadota; class Alphaproteobacteria; order Sphingomonadales; family Sphingomonadaceae; genus Sphingobium; species Sphingobium soli. The sequence continues at coordinate 6,452 of NZ_JAJGNP010000015.1, read as the reverse complement.
GAGCTGGCGGACCTGGCCGCCGATATTGTCGGAATCGTCGAGCGCTGCGCCCTTCGTTTCGACCGATGCGACGCCGAGATCGACGACGCTGTCTTCATGCTCGTTGATGTTGTTCATCTTCATCTCCATCAGTTCACCGCAGTCTTGCGGCAGGACTGATGCTATTGAAGCAGAGCCATATATCCGATCTTATAAGGTGCCATTTTGACAGCTTATAAGCTTGCAAATGGACGGAGAATTTCAGTCCGCAATTGATGCCAGAAGCGCGGCGCTCACGATTTGGTCTACACGCGCCAGGCGACGCTTATGATAGTGGGAGATTGCCGTTCGGGTCGCACGTCTATTTCCTTCGCAAACGATGGTCCATACTTCCCGCAATTCCTCGGCCTGCCTGTTCACCACGCTTTCGCACCGCCTCAATGTGTGAAGACGTTCGCCAACGATGCTGACCGCATCGAGATGTTCGTCATTGGGCGAACAGGCGCAAATCTGGGTGAACAGATCGGCGCTGGCAGCGGCGATGCGTTCGGGTTCGGCTATCTCATCGTCAAGAAAGGCTGGTGGCGGCTCGATTCGTTCGAATTTCACCATGACCTTGAGCGCCGCTTCGAGAATATCTCCGTGCCAACTGTAGAGATTATAGGCTCGCTGCCGCGTCAGGGGCGGCATGGCGAAGCCGCCTCCGCCCTGCATCGCGACCAGTCGCTCGCCGACGAGACGATGGAGCGCGTCGCGAACCGGCGCGATGCTGGTCCCGAAGCGCTCCGCGAGAGCCAGCACCACGAGCGGCGCTGCCGGCGGCTGGTCACCGCGCAGAATCAGCAGCTTGAGTTCGCGATAGACGCGATCGGCGATGACGGTTTCGGGCGCCATGCGGGCTGCCTATGCCGATGAGCCGGTGCCGGCCGGGCCGCGCCCGCCGTCGGACGGCTTGAGGAAAGTCCGCAGGTTCAGGCCGGAAATGAATTCGATGCAGAGCTGTTCGAGATCGCGCATGTCATCGAGAAAGAAATGGCGGGGAAAGTGCATGTGATGCTCCAGAAACATCATGGGGATGAGGAGATGCGCCGCCGACAGTCCGAGGGCATGGGCGCAGGCGATATGATCATCGAAACGGGACTTCGGGTTACCCGATTCGATTTCCCTGAGCCACCGCACACCGATCCCGACATCGGCGGCAAGTTGCTCTTGCGTAATGCGATGGCGCCTGCGCCGTTCTTCAATGCGGCGACCTGAGATCGACTTGACCTCGGCCAGTATCGACGCCCCTTCTTCAAAGGCGCCGCTTTGAGATGAGGTCATCAGGTCCTCCCTGATCGCGTCTCAAAGCATCCATGCACATTCCGATGACCCAAGATTTGGGTGAAATATGCCGTCGGTCAAATTTTATCGGTACCATTTTGACAGTTGGCGAGCCGCTTGGGTCCGCAAACAGACGGTCAAAATACCCGAATTGAGGAAGCGATGCCGCGTCGCCACCCTAACTCATGGTGGAGGGCCCGCCCCACAAAAGCGGCCTGACGCGCCGTTCGACGCCCGGTCAGTCTTGCTGAAAAGTGTCGGGAAGCCGTCGAAAGGCCCGCGCCAGAGCCCGATCCTCGCTCGCCGCCATGATCGCAATGGCGGCGACATGGAGTTTGGCGACCGTCGGGCGCGCATCGATATGGTCCGAGGCGGCGATGCGTTCGAGAATGGCGCCGGCAAAAGGTTTCAGCTGCGCCGATGCCCCGACATAATGTTCTTCATTCCCCACCAACTTCTTGAGCGAGGGCATGGTAAGTTCCGCGACTAGCTCGTCCGTGTCCACAGATCCCATCAGCAGGAGCGCGACCGATAGCGTCGCGCCATAGGGAATGAAGCTCCTGGCGATCCGCGCCAATCGATAGTGGCACGCGAGGAACAGGTCGGTGCCCTCGCTCGACAGGTGCAATCTGTAGGTCCTCGATCGGTTGCCGACCATGGCTCAACCCCTTTTGTGATTCGCGCGACCACCCCCATGCTACTGACGGGCGTCGGTGAATTTGAAGGCGTGTCCTGATCAAAAAACCGGCACTGAAATGCCGAAAGCGGCATTGAGATGCCGATTCCGGTACTTCAGTGCCGGTTTCGGCATCTCAGTGCCCTGCCCATTGCGGATGCCCGCAAGGTTGGCGCACCACCGGCTCATCCCGACATGGGCTGGCGCGGCACAGATCCGATTTCGAGTTTGAGCGTCCATCGCCAGCCCATGGAGACCCGCACGAGGCGCAATGCTTCGTCATGCATTGGAGACGATGATGATGTCGGCCAATCGACCGGCGATCGTGGCTGGACTGTTCCTGTCCGGCCTGATCACGAACCCAAGCGCAGCGGCGCACCCAAAGCCCGGAACTCCGGCAGCGCTACCGTTGAAGCATCTCGACATAGCGCAGGCGAACGGAGATTTCTTCATTCGCCCAGACGCCACCTCTCCGGTCGAACCGCGTCCTTCGTTGCAGCTGGGCTCCAGGGTCAGGATCGATGCCGACCTGCTGAACTCCCCCGCTTTGCCCCTGAAGGAGATAGCCCGATGAAGAGGCCTTCCCGCAATCTTTCCGCAGTCCTCACCTGCGCCGCCTTCCTCCTTCCCGGTGTTGCGGTGGCACAGCCGCAACCGGGCGAACCGGCGGACCTTGCCGCGGCAGCCCGCGCCGCCGAACAGAGCCTTCATCAGAGCTTTGCCAATCTCCAGTTCGAGGATTTCGGGCCGGCTCCGATCAAGGGGCCGCTGTACCAGGCGAGCGCCGGCGGTCGCATCCTCTATTATGCGCCGCAGAGCGAGCATCTGCTGTTCGCCACCATTTACGACAAGAACGGCGTCAACCTGACCGCCCTCGCCCAGGACGCGAGCGCGCGGAAAAAGCTTGGGATGCTCGAGCCTTCCCAAGCCCTCACCATCGGACCGCCGGGCGCGCCGACCGTCATCGAATTCACCGATCCCGACTGCCCCTATTGCCGCGCGCTCGATCGCTTCTGGGCGGCGAAGGCCGCCGAAGGAAAGCCGGTGCGTCGGCAAATCTATTTCGTGAGCGGCATCCACCCGCAGGCTGCGTCCAAGGCCGAGCATATCCTCTGCTCGAAGGACCAGGCAGGCGCCTTCCGCGCCACTTATGCCGGAGAAGCGCCAAGGCCACTGGTCACATGCAAGGAGGGTGCGGCACGCGTCGCCAGGAATGCCGAGGCCGTCAAAGCCATGGGCATATCTGGGACGCCGACCCTCATTCTCGACGGCCGGGTCATCTCCGGTTTCCAGCAGGCCGAGATCGAGGCCTGGCTCGACGAGAAACAGGTGCCCAAAAAGCCGCCCAGCTGATTTCCCCCAAATTTGGCGGGCTCATGGCGACAGGCGCAAGCGCGCCGACAGCCTGAGCAACAGATGCCGGCGACAGGGCCCTGTTTTCAAGGAGCCACCCATCCCTTCGCTGGCCGTCAACGAACACCCGCGTCGGTGCCGGCAGGCATTTTCATGGGGAGGCTCCTTATTGCCTGGAGAAGAGCCATGCTCAAACTTGCCTCACTGCCTGCCCCCTCCCGCAACCGGATGCGCAGCCTCTCTTTTGCGTCGGCCGATGCCGTGGGAACCCTGCTCATCGCGATGACCCTGGCATCGGCCGCCCACGCCTTCCAGGCGCCGGCCGCCGGCGACCTTGGCTACGATATTTACGACATCGTGGTGAACCAGGGGGTGAAGGGGCCGCTCGGCTTTGTGGGCGGCGTCGCCGCCTTCCTGTTCGGGGTCAGCCGCCTCTTTTCCAACATCATGATCGGCATCCCGACGATCGTCGCCGCCGTCTGCCTCATCCGGGCGGATTCCATCCTCCAGACCTTCGGCATGATGGTCTGAGACCCGCCTGAAACAGGGACTGGCGCGGGCTTCTTCATCGGTGCCCGCGCCGGACACGAAGAGCGAATGGTCGCTCCTCGTAACAATCACGCCTGGTCCAGGCGTGATGAAGCAAGGGAGAAGGACGTGGACGAGAGACTTCCCCAATTTCTGCACAAGCCGGTCCAGATTCTCTGGTTCGACGCGCAGGAGTTCATCCTCGTGGTGTCCACCATTTTCGTCGCCGTCATCGTCGGCGGATATGTGGGCTGGTCGCTCCTCGGCGTCCTTCTCCTCTTCATTCCCTGGAAGCGGACCAAGCCGCGCGGCTTCATGCCGCATCTCGCCTGGCGCTGGGGGCTGCTCAAGCTCCCCCGCTACCCCGGTCCGGCCCAGACCCGCTTTTGTGAGTGAGGACATCCATGTTCGGCAGATCATCCGCCCGAGAACCAAGCGACCCCTTGCTGGAGAAGCCCGCGAGCTTCGGCATCCATCGCTATCTTCAGGGTTCGTCCAACCTCTTCGAGGAAAACCGGCTCCTCAAATTCTCGATCGCAGGCCTGTTCGGCATCACCGCGATGCTGGGGATCGCCCTCTACACGACGAGCCAGAACCAGCGCACGATCGTCGTCCCCTTTGGCGCCGGCGGCGATCTCTATGTGACCGGCGGCAAGCCCTCGCCTGCCTATCTGCGCACCATGACGCGCAATATCGTCTCGCTTTCAGGCACCTATTCGGCGCTCTCGGCCGACCGGCAGTTCCAGGAATTGCTCAGTATCGTCCACCCGACCGCGTACAACGGTATCCGCGACAGCCTGAACGCGATCCTCGACGAGCTCGCCAATAATCCGACGCTCTCGATCGCGACCTACATCCGGCCCGACCAGCCGGTCACCTGGACCGATCGTCAGATATTGGTCCCGGTCGAGAAGGTCCGCGTGATCGGCGGCGTCATCCGCAAGTTCCGGGGCAATCTGCGCATCCGCTACACGATCGATGCCGGACGCTTCTGGCTCCTGTCCCTCAGCGAGGAGAGTTTCGATGCCGAACTTCGGTAAGCGCCTCTGCGCGCCCGCGGCACTCATCACCGCCTGTCTTCCGGTCCCGACATTCGCGCAGGCCATCATGGCCCTGCCCGACCAGACCAGCAGCATCCGCCTCTCCAATCGGGACATCAATCATCTGGTCTGCCAGGGCGGCGAGATCGAGGACGTCAAATTCTCGGCCGAAAAGGCGATCGCCGTCGAGAAGGCCGGCGCCGACGCCTGGGTCAAATTCCTCGTCAAGGAAAGCGACGATGCGGGTCAGGTGACCCGCAGCTTCGTCACCACGCCTTCGGAATTCTTCGTGACCTGCAACGGCGCGATCTATCCGCTCTATGCCGAGCCCTCCGACATGCCCGCCCAGACCGTGACGCTCGCGCCCGGCGCCAGCCAGCGCGCTCGCGCCAATGGCGAATTGCTGGGGCCGCTGGTCGAGGAGGAGCGCGCCGTCTCCATCACCCTCTCGATGCTTCAGGATCGCGTGCCGGCGAGCTTCACCGAGGTCGCCGTTTCGCCAAGGCCGCTTACGCTCAGCGCCGCGCCCGCGCTGCGCATCACCGAACGCCGCCGCGTCGCGATCGAGGGCACGGGCCTTTCAGCGTCGGAATATTGGATCGAGGCGAGCGCCGATAGCGACATTGACGAGCGGCTGTTCCTCGGCACAGCCATGGGCGCGCGCATCTTCAGCGTCACCCTTGATCGTCTGTCGCTGCGCGCCGGCGAGAGCGCTCGCTTGATCCTGCTGCGCCGGGGAGAAGCGATGTGAGTGGCGCCGACGACAAAACCCCCGGTAACACAGGTGCGGGTAGCGGTGATCCCGCTTCGCCTGCCGCCCCCCAGCGGAGACATGCCGGAATGCAGGGCTATTCCCGCCCGCCCAAGAAGGAAGGCCTTGGTGACAACGCAAAGGACGGCGGCGCGCAGAATGGGAGCCGCGGCCCCGCGCTCCTCGACCTGAAAGCCCGCTGGGCGGCGTTAAGCGCCCGCCAGCAGTTGCGCGCCCGTCAGGCCGGTGTCGGCGTGGTGATCGCGATGTTCGGCTACGGCCTCTACACCGCCTCGAGCGGGTCAAAGGACGAAGCGCCGACAGCACCGGCGGCGTCGCGCCTCGACATGGGCGCGGGCCTGCGCGGCGACAGCCTCGAGACCAAAGTGCGGGGCGATCTCAAGAAAATCCTCGACGGCCAGGCGCTGCTGGGCGACCGGGTCACCGCGATCGAGGAGGGCAAGATCGCCCCGGGCTCGCGCTCCACCACGGACGCGGCAGAAGGCGACCTCCCAAGCGCCATGCCCGGCGACATCCCGGCTTTCCCACCCAGTCCCAGCGCGCATGAACTGGAGAGCGCCGATGGCAGCCTGCCGCCCCCGCCCATCCCTTCAGCCCCTCCCGCGCCGCCCGCTCCGCCGGTCGAACGCCAGGTCGGCTCGATCGGGACCGCAACCACCGCACTCACTGCCGACGCGGGGGACAAGGGGCCGAACGGCGTTAAAAAAACGTATGGCCCGCCCCGTTTGCAAGCATGATTTTGAGGTGATCTGATCAGTCTGCGTCAACGTATACGGTCTCA
>NZ_JAJGNP010000014.1 GCF_020782245.1 Sphingobium soli | reverse complement strand
CGATTGCCTCGTCATCGGACCCGGCAACTGACAAATAGCGCGATCAGAACGCCGCCATTTAGCGCGAGCGTTTACACAGGATAAGATCCATACCGTTTCCGGAACCACTTTCTTGTTTCCTCTTCGAAATTGGACTGTGCTGATGAGTTTGAGCGATGGTGGCTTCGCTCATACACTACGCGCTACCAGGCCCCTGCCCGTTTCTTAGGCTTAACGTTGTAGCTCAAGACCCCGGGGGCTCAGCCTCCCTTCTCCGGTTCTTGCCGCTGCGCAAATCCCTCGATCTACCTGCCGCCGTCGTGTGGTCGCACGGCATCATCCAAAGACCTATTTAGGCCGTCATGACTAGCCAATCTTCGCCATAAGGCGCCCCGCCGCCCCCTGCTCTGCCGCGAGATTGCGATTATAAGCGAGCGGCATCCGCGGCGACTTCCACCGCAGCGCGTCCATGATGCCGGCCAAATCCTCCCCGCTGGCGAACAGGTCCTGATTGAGCCCGATCCGCGTCGAGTGCGCACTGATCCCCTTCAGCAACCGCGCCAGATCGTCCGCCGTCAAATCGGGCAGCGCGCCACGGTCGAACGCGCGGCCGATGATCGACCGAAAGATTGGTCCGATCGAGCCCGGGTGCAGCGCCACGGTGCCGATGTCATATTCGACGCGCGCCTTCACCGCCGGCTTGGACAGCGTCTTGCGCAGATCCCACGTCTCCCGGCCCGAGATGCTGTCGATCGGCCGACCGCGCACGGCTGCCCGCGCCTTGTAGCGCCGCACCTGCACCCGCCGGAACAGCGGCCCTGTCGTGATCCCCGCCGCTTCGGTCCACGCCGCGATCGCCGCGACGGTGCGCGGGCTGAGGTAGGCGGTCGCCCCCTCCCCGTCTTGATCGCCCTTATGACGCAGAATCTGCAGCAGCCGCGCTTCGGGATCGATCGCCTCCTCAATATGCTCAATGGCGACCGCCACCAGTTCGGAGGCGCGCAGCCCGGTGTCATAAGCGGCCGATAGCAGCGCCCGATCACGCAGCCCCGGCAGATCCTCGCCACAACTCTCGAGCAGCGCGCGGATGTTGAGCCCCCGCGCCTTGTCGCGCTCGACGTCGCGCACCGGGCCCTTGAACCGCAGCGGCCGCGCCTGCTTCTGCGCAGCCCCCTTCTCGCGGCGCACCGTCTGGAGCCGCAGCTTCACCAGCGGCGCCGGCGTCGGATCCTTGAGCTCGAGCAGCTGGTGGATCTTGGCGATCGACGCCTTGTAGCGGGATAGCGAGGCCGGCCGGCTCCCCTTCCCGGCCCGCGCGTCGAGATAATCGGCCACGGTCTCGGGCGTGGCCGGCAGCGCGATCCGGTTGTTGCGCCTACACCACGCATCGAACGCCTCGACGTCGGACTTGAGCGCACGGATGCTATGGGGCGATGAAGCGGCCTGATAGGCGGCGATCAGGCCCTCGTTGACGGTGATGCGCTCGCCGGCGCGCATCTGCACGATCGTCCACGCAAGGTCGGCCGGCGCCCTGACGGCCGGCAGGACAGCCTCAGGCGGCGCTACGGGGATTTCTGGCCCTTCCCGGGCGGTTTCGGTGCTCACGACGCGCCTCGCTCCTCAGCCGCGCTTGTAGCCCACCTTGTCAGTTAAAGAATACGGGCGGACGAGAAAATGGCAGAAAAGCTTGGGTCACGTGTAAGAATACCTCCGGACGTTCGACCTGAAGGCGCGGTTCTGCTACAAAACGACCGGACCCGGCAACACGAGTCCCTGGCAAAAATCGGGGATAGGTCATGGCCGAAGCTGGCACTGCCCTCACGACGGTTGATCCTTCACAATGGCGTACAGCTTGCGAGCGCGAGCCGGTAATTCGCGCTCTTGCCGCGGAACCTCGGCTTGGCCACAAAGCGATTGCAGAAGCTGGCTCGACGCTGGGCCTCAGCCGGTCCCGCATCTACGAGCTTCTGGCGAGATACCGGGAAAATCCAGTAACCAGCTCACTGGTCGACCAGCACGACGGATTTCCCAAAGGCCGGTCCCGCCTACATTCCGAGATCGACCGCCTGATCGATGCCGAGATAGAGAAATTCTATCTCCGCCGTCCAAGGCCCACTCTCGCTCAGTTGGTTCGGCAGATACGCTATTCGTGCCTGGAGCAGAACCTTCGACCTCCGGCCCGGCAAACGGTTCACCTTAGGGTCGATGCCTTGGAGCGCGAACACCTTATTGAAGCCCGAGATGGCGCAAAGGCTGCAGCAGATCGCTTTCGTCCAGTCAGGGCCTCCTATGAGGCGGAATATCCGCTTCAGGTCGTGCAGATGGATCACACTCTCGTCGATATCATCATCGTCGATGAGTATTTCCGGAAGCCTCTGGGTCGGCCAACGCTGACTCTGCAGATCGATGTTGCCACGCGGGTAATTCCCGGCTTCTACATCTCTTTGGAGAAACCATCGGCGACATCGGTCGGCATGGCGATCCGCCATGCGGTTCTACCCAAAGATGCTTGGCTGGCCGACCGGGACCTTGCGTTCGCATGGCCCGTTTTCGGCCTGCCCGACATCCTCCATCTTGATAACGCCTCGGAATTTCATTCACGCGCGCTCACGCGCGGCTGCCAGCAATTCGGAATAGACCTTCATTATCGTCCTCCGCGTACGCCGCACTTTGGCGGGCACATTGAGCGCCTGATAGGCACTACCATCGGCGAAGTGCATCTACTTCCGGGGACCACCTTCTCGAACATTCAAAATAAGGGGGACTACGACGCCGAGGGCGAGGCCTGTATGACCCTCAAGGAATTCGAGCGGTGGTTTGCGCTCCAAGTGGGCATCTATCATGGTACTATCCACCGAGCTCTCGGCGTTCCGCCGATGACCGCGTGGCGCGACGACCAGACAAAGCGCACTGAGCCACTTAGGCTACCGGCTGACCAACAACGCTTTTTGTTCGACTTCCTTCCATTCGAAATGCGCCGGGTTCGGCGCGACGGCATCAAGCTCTTCCATCTGGTCTACTGGCATGGCGCTTTGACCACATTGGTGGCGAACAGCGTCCATAAATTCCCCATCAAATACAATCCGCTCAACCTTTCGACGGTTTATCTCGAACTGCCCGGCGGCGAGCATGTGATTGTCCCCCTCCGCGATAAGCGCCGCCCAGCGATCACGAAGTTCGAACACGACTATGCCCTGAGAGCGCTTCGAGAGCGCGGGCGCGGCGCGGTCGACGAGCAGATGCTGTTCGAGATGGTGAGCACACAGCGTAGTATCGTACTCGCCGCCGTGACGAAAACCCGAGGGGCTCGACGAACGACCCAACGCCTCGTCGATGCGCTCATCCGCGGCGAGCCGCCTACGGTTCACCTCGAGGCTCGAGAAGCTAACGAACAACTCGCAGCACCAAATCTCGACGGGCCAGTCGTCCCGCTCGCCATCGAGGAACGGTCATGAGCACGCTCTACGGTCATCTCTTCCCGGCTTACCGCGAGTATGCCGAACTGACTGATGAGGCCCGGGTGGACTGGCTTCGGCGCGACCGTTGGATTTCGTTGCCACAGGCTGAAGCCGCGCTCTGTCACCTCGAGGACCTGGTGATCTATCCACCTCGAGGGCGAATGCCCTGCCTGTTATTGTTTGGTTCCACCGGGATGGGCAAGACCGAGATCGTCAGCCGCTTCTCCAAACTGCATGCGCCCCAGTTCGATATAAGGACGGGGCTTAGCAGGATGCCAGTGCTGCTGGTGCAGATGCCGCCGGAGCCGACGGAGGATCAATTTTACACCGAACTGCTGACCGCGCTCAATTGCGTCGAGCTTAGCTCCCTGTCCGTGCGATCGATGCGGGCGGAAGCGAGACACTTGCTTGCCGAAGTCGAAACCAAGGTGCTTGTCCTGGACGAAATCGACAAGATGCTCGCAGGCACGCCGCGCCAGCAGCGGGTGTTCCTCAATACAATTCGCTTTCTGACGAATGACCTCAAAATTCCGATTGTCTGCGCAGGCACCGAGGAGGCGCGCATGGCCGTCCTGACCGATCCGAACCTTGCTGATCGGTTCGGAGCGTTCGAGTTGATGCCATGGTGTAACGATCACGCCCTGCGCCAGCTCCTTGCGAGCTTTTCTGGTCTGCTGCCCCTCAGACGACCTTCGCGGCTCGACACCGTCGAAGCGCGGCAACGTTTACTAGCCCTCACCCAAGGTGTGACCGGCCGAATATTCAGGCTCATTGAGGCGGCTGCCGTCGCGGCGATCCGCGATGGCCAGGAAATGCTCGACGCAGCAAGCTTCGACGCCAAGGACGTAACACTGCCTCTCGTCTCCATGTATGCCTCGGCGGGCAAGCGAAAGACAATCGGCCGAGCGATCCTATGACTTTCGTGGAGCCATTCCCGGATGAGCTTCTCAGTTCGTGGCTGACGCGCATGCGACCCAATCGGAATGCTATGAACGAGCCTTCTCTTCGCGCCTCTCGAAATAGCGCCGGCCACTGGCGTCATCCGGACGTCCACCCGACCAAATCGATGATCACTGAACTTGCCTCAAACACCGGCATTGCGCCGACCCAGATTGCCAAACTCGGCCTCTGCTATCGGTATCCCAGGATCAACCCAGACTTTGTGGCCTGGCGCTACGTTCCATCCGATTATCTTGGTCGGGACTGCGAGCCCGCTCTTTCCCTGCGGATTACCTGGTGCAGCCGTTGCCTCGCCGAGGACTATGCTGGGGGCCGCGCCGCCTATGTCCGCGCCGACTGGGCTATGGCTGCGGGAGGCTTTTGTTCCCGACACAACTGGCCGCTCGTCGACCGATGCGTCACTTGCGGGAGTGTCGATTGGGCGATGAAGCGGTCACCGCAAGGGCCGCCGAGGATGTGCTGCGCCCGCTGCCGTCGGGGTCTCGAACGGGCAAATCCTGGGGCGCTTGAACTGGAGCCAGCGGCGCATTCGCTTTGGAAAATGATCGCAGGTTTCGAAGCCGCGCTGCGCGATGCCCTCACAGGAAAAGTGCCGGACCAATTCCGCTTCAACGACACCTCAGCCTCTCAGCTGCTCGACGAAACCTCCACAATCTGCCTTCTCCTAGCGAGGGCTCGCAGGCGCGCAGGGCTACGTGATGAACTTTTCGATCGCTTTGCCACGCCCGCGCTCACACTCGAAGACGGTTGCCCAGACGAACCGTCCTGTGAAATGCCACTCGCACTTGCTAGCCCGTCCCTGCGCCGTTGTCTGATTGCAATATGCGCCGCAATGCTCGATGCAGATTATGGCGCAACGGGACTCTGTCAGGGCAAGTTGGTTGTCGACATATGGTCGCGGACGATCGGTAGCATGGCGCTCAAGCACTTTATTCAAGATCGCCTCACTTGCTCGTCAACACTAAAAAGAAAGTTGGAAGCAGCCCTCCATCGGAATGAACAATTTGAACGGATGTCTTATTTACGAGACGCCTCGCACACCTATGAAACTCTTTTTCAAGACTCCGCCTAAGTTTATTTCGTGTGATACATACTTTTTGGGAGACGGATTTAAATCAGGAAGGCGAGTGCGGCCAACTCAAGGCATTCCGGTGCGGGCGCTGGAATGACGGCTTGCGCTGAAACCGGTCCCTCGGAATTTTGACAGGTGCCGGTCGGTGACGCGCCCATTGTGGCCATTCGACAGCGATTTTCCAGTACCTGAAACCGGAGGTTCGAATACCGCTGAGTTCTCACCGAAATAACCATCGAGAGTGCCGAATATGAGGCCACTGCGACGCAGGAGACCATTCAACACGAAGGTGCACTCTGCCGAGTACCATCTCGGGGCAGCTGCAAGACCGAGACCGGCGTGATCTTTGCAGTGATCAAGTCTCAACGTGACACGACAATTCGCACTGGTGCAGGGGCGTGGGTCATGGTTTGCGACCTGTGAGTAAATTTTCGCCAAGCCCTAATCTCTTCCCGAGATAGTCGACACTATCTGCCGTCAGGAAGGGCAAGGTGGAAAGATAATCTGTACTGTAAGGCCGGAAGGATGCTCCGGTATGGTCCAGGCCGCGTCGTGCAGGGCCGCGATCGCTGCGACCAGCGCCAGGCCAAGGCCCGAGCCCTCGGTATGGCGGCTGGCATCGAGGCGATAGAACCGCCGGAAGACATTGGCGCGCTCCGATGCCGGGATGCCCTGCCCGGTATCGGACACCTCGGCCACTATGCCGCCATCGTCCACGAAAATCCGCGACGTGATCGTCGTTCCCGCAGGCGTGTGGACGATGGCGTTCTCCACAAGGTTGGTGAAGAGCTGCGCCAGCAGTTCGCCGTCGCCGTTTACGACGATGCCGGGTTCATGGTCAGCAAGGTAGTTATGCGCCGCATCCTCGGCCACGGGGGCGTAAGCCTGCTGGACGCGGTCCATCAGTTCGCTGAGATCGACCCGCGTGAAGCGCCTGCGTCCGACTCCGCCTTCCAGGGCGCCGATCCTCAGCAGCGCTTGGAAGGTCTCGAGGATGCCCGAGGTCTGCTCAAGGGCGTCGTCGATCATCGCCGGTTCGACCTCGGCACTTTCCTGCATCTGTTCCAGCCGCTGGTGAAGGCGACTGAGCGGCGTGCGCAAGTCGTGCGCGATGTCGGTTGAAACCTGCCGCAGCGCCTCCATCGCTGCGGCATTGCGATCGAGCATCCGGTTCAGGTTCTGCGCCAGATCGTCGAACTCCGGGCCTAGGCCGATCATCGGCAGCCGCTCCGCTCGGTCCCCCTCGACGATGCGATCGACCGCGCCGTTTACCCGGTCGAGACGACGCACGAAGAGCCTCCCGGTGAGATATCCGCCCAGCAGTGCGAAGAGCGTGATGCCGATCCCGCTGAGCAGGGTGAAGCGGCCGAGCCGGTGGCGCAGCATCTGCACGTCGTAGTTGTCGCTGGCCACGACCAGCCGCAACCCGTCCGGCAGACGCGCGCCGAGCGTAGTCATGCTTTCCCGGCGCGTGCCTTGCTGGCCCGGCTCGGGCTCTATCACGTTCACCGTGCTCCAGCCCTCCGTCATCGCCGTCGCCGGAAGATCGCCGAACAGGCGGCGGCCTGCGACATCGAGCAGCAGGTAGCGATAGGGTGCCTCGGGACGAACGCCTGCGTGACGGGCCATCGCGTCGGTCAGACCGGATTGCCCGAGTTGCGCGTATTCGCCCTGAAGCACGCTCATCTCCGCCTGCAGGCCGCCGTTCGTCGCTTCGGTGGCATAGCGCCCGATCTGCTCTTCGACGACGATCAGCAGCGCGGCCGCACCGATGGCGAAGACCCCGGCGAGAAGCAGCGCGAAACGGAAGGCCGCGCTGCGGATCGGCCCGGAAGCCCGGCGCTTAGGCCGGTGCTCAGGCGGCATCGATTCGATACCCCGCGCCGCGCAAGGTCTGGATCAGTTCCTTGCCGAAGCCGCGATCCACTTTCGCGCGCAACCGGCTCATGTGGCTCTCGATCACGTTGGTCTTGGGGTCGAAGTGGAACGACCAGACGTTTTCCAGCAGCATGGCCCGCGTGACCACTTCGCCCGCGTGGAGCATCAGGTATTCCAGCAACTTCAGTTCCTGCTGCTGCAGGTCGATACGCTGGCCACCGCGCATCACCGTCCGCTTCACCCGGTCAAGTTCAAGATCGTCTATCCGCAGCAAGGTCTGCAGTTCGACGATCGGCGGCCGCCGCGCGAGCGCATTCACCCGGGCGAGCAGTTCGCTGGCCGCGAAAGGCTTGGCAAGGTAATCGTCGGCCCCGGCTTCCAGGCCCTCGACCCGGTCCTCCACCCCGTTCATCGCGGTCAGGAAAAGCGCCGGACTTCGTACGCCCATCGCCCGCAAGGCCTTGAGCGCCCCTAGCCCGTCGAGCCCCGGCACCATGCGGTCGAGGATCAGCACGGCATGATCGCCGGTCGAACCCAGGAAGATCGCGTCCTGTCCGGTGGAGCAGACATCCACGACATGTCCGGCCGCGCTCAACACGCGCTCGAGGTGCGCCTTGGTCGCGTCGTCGTCCTCGAGAAGCAGGATTTTCATGCCGTGTCCTTTTTCGCTCGCATCGGATGCATCTGCAAGTTGGCAAAAAACAATGTTTCAATCATCTTGGGCAAAGGTTCAGTTGTTTATGTTCGCGTCATAGAGCAGTCCCGCTCTTAAGGATGCCATGATGAAAACTTCCAGCATCATCGTCGCACTTGCCCTGGTGGGTGCCGGATCTTCGGTTGCGTCGGCCAAGCCCGCCGCGCTGAAAGGCGGGGAATACGCCGCCCAGGCCAAGGTCACTCTCGCATCGGCGCGCATCGCCGCGCTGAAGGCACGGCCCGGCACGATCACGGACCAGGAACTGGAGAAGGAAAAGGGCGGCAGCGGCCTGCGCTATTCCTTCGACATCACCAGCCACGGCAAGCCATTCGAAGTGGGCGTCGATGCCAAAACCGGCGCGATCCTCGAGAATGCCGCCGAAGGCAAGAACCCGGACTGATACACCTGCGACGGGGCGGTTGCGCAACCGCCCCGCCCTCTTTGCAAAGACACCCTACCGGTATGGACAGGCATCGTTTTAGGCACTCCGTAGCGATCTTGCTTGCCGTGGCCGTCACCGGTTGCGCGCGCTACACCCCCCTGCCGCTCTCGACCGCCGCCCCGCTTGCGCCGAGCCTCGGCGCCCTCGATGCATCGACGCCGCAAGCTCCCCTGACCGTCGCGCAGGTGATAACGCTGGCGCTCGCCAACAACCCCGACCTCAAGGCAGCGCGCCTGCAACGCGGCATCGCCGCCGGACAGACGGAGCAGGCCGGGCTGCTTGCCAACCCCTCGCTGAGTGCTGCGTTCCTGCCGTTGCTGTCGGGTGCCGGAACGGTTCCCGCCTGGAACCTCGGCCTCGCGCAGGACATCAAGAGCATCCTGACGTACAAGTCGCGCCAGCGCGCGGCCCGTGCCAGCGAGCGGCAAGTGGACGCCAGCGTCGTCTGGCAGGAATGGCAGGTCGCAGGCCAGGCCCGGCAGATCGCCACCGACCTGATCATCGGCGCCCGCAACCGCCAGAACTATCTCGCGGCCTATCAGCTCCTCGCCGAACGCAGCGCCAAGCTGGACAAGGCCCTCGCCAGCCAGACCGTCACGCTGGTGACCGTCGCTCCCGATCGTGTCGCTCTGCAATCCGCCCGCTCCGCGCTGGACGCGCTCGACCAGCAGCAGTTGAACCTGCGACACCAGCTCAATGCTCTGCTGGGCCTGTCCCCGGAAGTGGTTGTCCCCCTCGCCGCCGAGCCTGATCTGCCGCCGTTCGATCCCGCGCAAGTGCGCGGCGAGATCGCCACCCTGCCCGATCGGCGACCGGACCTGCTGGCCCTGCGCATGGGATATGCCGCATCTGACGAGCAACTGCGTCAGGCGATCCAGTCGCAGTTCCCCGACCTCATCCTCGGCGGCAGCGTCGCCAGCGACAATGCCAAGGTCATCAATGGCGGCCCGAACCTGCAGATCGGCCTGCCGATCTTCGATCAGGGCCAGGCCGCCGTCGCGACTGCCCGCGCGACCCGCGCACAGTTGCATGCCGATTACGATGCCCGCCTCTCCGCGGCCATCGGCACGATCGGTTCGCTGCTGCGCGAGTACGAGCAGTTGTCGGCGCAACTGGAGGTCGCCAGGCGCGACCTGCCGAACGCACGCGCCGCCGCCGCTCGCGCCCAGGCCGCGTTCGGCGCATCAAATCTGGACGAGCGCGGCTATGTCGACCTCGTCCTGAACCGCTTCACCAAGGAACAGGAAATCATGACGCTGGAGCTTGCCCTGCTCGATCGCCAGATCGCGATCCAGACGCTTGTTGGCGCCGGGCTGCCGACCGTCGATCTTGAATCGACGACCACGGTGGACGCCCGATGAAAAGGCTTTTCGCTTTCTCGGCCGTGGCGCTGCTGGCGGGCTGCGGCTCGAATGCACCGACCCCGCCCCCCTCGCCCACCGTGCTCGTCACTACGATCCCGGCCAGGCAGGGTTCCCTGCCGGCAACGGTCGTGGCCTACGGATCGGTCGGCCCGGCCCTCAACGGCACCATGACGTTCAGCGAGGCCCAGCCCGGCCAAGTGACCGCACTGGCCGTCGCGCCGGGCATGGCAGTGCATGCGGGCCAGACGCTTGCGACGTTCGTCACCGCGCCCGCATCGCGCAGCGGCTACCTGCAGGCCGTGACCGCCCTTGCCGCGGCACGCAAGCAGGAGGCCAGCACCGCGCAGCTCCTGTCCCAGCAGCTCGCCACGCGTGACCAGCTGACCCAGGCCACCAAGGCCGTCACCGATGCGCAGACCGCGCTCGCCGCCTTGCAGGCGGACGGCGCCGGCCGAGCCAGCCACACCATCGTGGCCCCGTTCGACGGGGTCGTCACGACCGTCGCCGTCGCGCAAGGGGACCGCACGCAGGCCGGAGCCCCGATCCTCACCGTCGCCAAGGCAGGCGGGATCGTCGTCACCGTCGGCGTCGATCCGGCGGCGCGAGCCGGGGTCGCCGTCGGCCAGTCGGCCAGCCTCAAGCGCCTTTCGGGCGGCGCCGACCTGCGCGGCAAGGTGATCCGCGTAGACAGCGCACTGAACGCGACCAGCCGCCTCATCGACGTCGATCTCAGCTTCCCCGCCGGTACGCTGCTGCCGGGCGAATCGATGCAGGTCGCGATCGAGACGGGCGCAGTCCAGGGCTGGGTCGTGCCGCACAAGGCGGTCGTCACCGCCGGAGGTCCATCCCGCGTGTTCCAGATCATCGGCGGCAAGGCCCAGTCGGTGCCCGTTCAGGTCCTGCTCTCGTCCGACAAGGGCGATGTAGTCCAGGGCAAGCTCGACGCCAGCCGCCCGCTGATCGTCGATGGCGCCTATCAGGTCGATGACGGCGGAGCCGTACGCCGGAGCAACCGATGATCGAGAAATTGCTGGGCTCGCAATCGCGGGCCATCGTCCTGGTCGCGCTGGCAATGGCGCTCGCCGGGATCGTCGCCGCCCTCGCACTGCCGATCGGGCTGTTCCCGCAAGTCTCCTTCCCCCGCGTTGTGGTGGACCTCGATGCCGGCAGCCGCCCTGCCGACCAGACCGCGCTGACCGTCACGCGCCCGGTGGAAGAGGCGATCCGCGCCATTCCCGGCGTGCAGAACGTGCGTTCGGAAACGAGCCGGGGCTCCGCGCAGATCTCGGTCGATTTCGGCTGGGGCCGCGACATGATCGCCAGCACCCTGCTGGTCGATACCGCCGTCGGCCGGGTCGTGCCGACCCTGCCTGCGGGCACGCAGTACGACGTGCGCCGCATGGACCCCACGGTCTTCCCGATCATCTCCTACGCGCTGGTCTCCGACAAGGTCGATCCGGTTACCTTGCAGGATTTCGCCAGGTATCAGATCACCCCCCTGCTCTCGTCGATCAGCGGCCTGGCGCGCATCGGCGTGCAGGGCGGTGACACGGCGGAAGTGCAGGTCCTCGCCGACCCGCACCGCCTGGCCGATTACAACCTGTCGATGACCGACCTCTCCACCGCCATCAAGAACGGCAACGTCCTGAGCGCAGTGGGCCAGGTGCAGGATCGCGGCCGCCTCTCGCTGGTGATCGCCGACCGTAGCGTCAGCAGCGCGGCGCAGATCGGCGACATCGTGGTCAAGGCCACGCCCACCGGCGTTGTGCGCGTGCGTGACGTCGCGACCGTGCAGAACGGCGCGCTTCCAGTCTGGCAGCGCATCGTCGAAGACGGCAAACCGGCCGTCCTCTTCAACATCTACGAACAGCCGGACGGCAACGCGGTCAAGATCGCGCAGGAAGTCGAGCAGAAGCTGAACGGCCTCAAGCTGCCCCCAGGCGTCAAGCTGGTGAACTGGTACGACCAGAGCCAGCTCGTCACGCAGTCCGTCTCCAGCGTGCGCGACGCGGTGCTCATCGGCCTCGTCCTCGCCGGTCTCGTCCTCTTGTGGTTCCTGCGCAGTTGGCGGGTGACGCTGGTGGCGGTGATCGTGGTGCCGGCAACGCTGGCCATCACCGTGCTGGTGCTGAGCATGCTGGGGATGAGCTTCAACATCATGACCCTTGGCGGCATCGCAGCGGCGGTCGGCCTGCTGATCGACGACGTCATCGTCATGGTCGAGCATATCGCCCGCCGTGCAGGCGCCCGGGACGCCGACGGCAAGCTCGCCGGAGACGCCGCCGTCATGCCCGCCGCGCGCGAGTTCATGACCCCGCTGACCGGGTCGAGCATGGCGACGCTGATCGTCTTCCTGCCTCTTTCGTTCCTGACCGGCGTGACCGGCGCGTTCTCCAAGGCGCTGTCGGTGACGATGGCGGCGGCGCTGGCGATCTCCTGGGCGATGACCGCATTCGTCGTGCCCATTCTCGCCCGCCGACTGGTGGACTTCAACAAGTGGCATGACCCCGGCGCGGCCGGAGAGGGCCGTCTCGCGCACGTCCACGACGGCGCGCTCGACCGCCTGTCCGCGCGGCCCTGGCTGCTCGCGGTGATCGCGGTGCCGCTGCTCGTCATCGGCTACGTCGGATATTCCAATGTGCCCACCGGCTTCATGCCGAAGGTAGACGAGGGCGGTTTCGTCATGGACTACCGGACTCCGGCGGGCACCTCGCTGGACGAAACCGGCAGGCAGGTTGGCCAGATCGACGCGATGCTGCGCGCCAATCCCGAAGTCGCGACGTTCTCCCGCCGCCTCGGCACCGGCCTTGGCGGAGACCTTGGCCAGAGCTACCACGGCGACTACTTCGTGCGCCTGAAACCGGATCACAGCCGCCCCACCGAGGAAATCGCCGCCGCCGTAGCCGACGAGATCGCCGTCAAGGTGCCCGGCGTGCAGGTCGAGGTCGCGCAGCTGATCGAGGACCTTATCGGCGATCTCACCGCCGTGCCGCAGCCGATCGAGGTCAAGCTCTACGCCTCGGACCCGTCGATCCTCGAAGGGGAAGCGCAGAAGGTCGCCGCGACGATCAGCAAGATCTCCGGCGTCGTCGAGGTCAACGACGGTGTCCAGCTGGCAGGCGATGCGCTCAACGTCCATGTCGATCCGGTTCGCGCCGGGATGGAAGGGGTCGTCCCCGCCGACGTCGAGAGCCAGCTGTCCACCGCGCTGACCGGCGCCGTCGCGACGACGCTGGCCCAGCCCAACAAGGCCGTCGATGTCCGCGTGCGCCTGCCCGACGCCATGACCATGAGCGAAGCGGGTCTTGCCCAGCTGCCGATCCGGGCCACCGATGGCCACGTCTTCCCGCTGTCACGCGTGGCGACGATCGAGCCGGTCACCGGGCAGCCGCAGATCGGGCGCGAGAACCTGGAGCCGATGATCGCCGTCACCGGCCGTATCCAGGGCCGCGGGATCGGCGCGGCAGTCGCCGACGTCACCACCGCCCTCGACAAGCCCGGCGCCCTGAGCCCCGGCGTGCGCTACGAGCTGGGCGGCCTCTACCAGCAGCAGCAGATCGCGTTCTCCGGCCTCATCAAGGTGTTCGCCGCCGCGCTGATCGCCGAACTGGTGTTGCTGCTGGTACTGTACCGCCGCTTCTGGCTGCCGGTCATCATCATCGGCTGTTCGCTGCTCTCGACGACCTCGGTGTTCACGGCGCTGTGGCTGGCGGGCGTCGATCTCAACATCACGGCGCTGATGGGGATGACGATGATCATCGGAATCGGCACCGAGATGGCGATCTTCTACGTCTCGGAGTTCGAGGAACTGGCCCACACCATGCCGCCGGAGCAGGCCACGCGCGAGGCAAGCCGCAACCGCCTGCGTCCCATCACGATGACGACGCTCGCGGCGATCCTGACGCTGCTGCCGCTCGCCTTCGCGATCGGACAGGGATCGGGCATCCAGCAACCGCTGGCCATCGCGATCATCGCCGGTCTGCTGCTGCAGTATCCGCTGGTCCTGCTGGCGATGCCGGTGCTGGTGCGGCTGACCCTGCCGAAGACCGCGTGACCGTTACCCCAGGCGCGACCAGATGGCCCTTCCGGTCCGTTCGAAGCGCGCCTGGGAATACTCGTCCAGCATCTGCGCCCGGGCCTGCCGCCCCAGCGCCGCGAGGGCATCGGGGGCGGACAGGGCTTCGCGCAGCGTCGTGGCGAGCGAAACCGGATCCTCGGGCTCGGCAAGCCATCCGTTGACCTGCGGCCGGACCGAGAAGGCCAATTCGCCCACGCGCGATGCGATTACCGGAAGGCCAGCAGTCAACGCTTCGTGGGCGGCAATGCAGAAGCCCTCCCGCCGCGAAGGCTGGAGGTAGAGGTGCAGGGTTTCAAGGAAGGCCCGAGGTTCGGTGGAGTAACCGGTGAGGCGCAGTCCTTCGATACCGGCTTCGGCAGCCAGTGCCGCCAGTCGCGGGCCTTGCGCACCGTCGCCCGCAATGGCGATCTCGAAGGGAACCGGGGGACGGAACCCCTGCTCTCGCAATCGGACCAGCGCCGCGATCAGCACGTCGTAGCCCTTGGCCGGGTGAAGCCTGCCGAGACTGCCGAGACGCAGGACTTCCCCCGGCTGCCAGGCGCGCGCCTGGGGCATCGCGGGATCGGCGGCATAGATCGGCCATGTCGCCAACCGGTCCGCAGGGACACCGAGGCGCCGGGCGGTGAGTTCCTCGACCACACGCGAATCCGCCACCCACATTGCCGCGCGGGCTTGAAGCAGGCGCAGGAGACGCTCGTTCCAGGGCTTGAGGAAGGCGTTATGCTGCCATGCGATCACGGGAATTCCCAAATGCGGCCCCAGTACCAGCCCGAGGATCGTCGCGCGGCTGAGCGAGGTCCACAGATGGGTCGCCTCCCACCCGCGCAGTTCGCGGGTCAGCCATCGGGCGGCGGCGAGATGGTCGGTCTCTCCGCCTTCGCGCACCGCGACATCGAGGCCCGCCGCCTCCATGGCAGGCAGAGCCCTGCCGTCGCGGCGAGTCAGGGCAAGGACGCGGACTTGTGCACCGGCACCGCGCAGCACCGCAAGGATGGCAGGCACCGGAAGCGCCGCGCCGCCACCCTCCAGCGAGTTGATGACATAGGCGATCCGGGGACCCGTCATCACCGGCCGCTGGTGCGCCATACGAGGACCGCGAGCAATCCGTTGGCCACGACCGCCTGCGCCACCGCCTGGATGCCCGCCCCCATCAACCCGAAGGTCGTCAGCAGCCAGGGAAGGAGCGGCAGGAAGGCGAAGCTCGACAGCAGGTTGGCCCACATCGACCGGGCCGGGTGGCCAAGCGCCGTGAGTGCCGAGGTGCAAGGCGGACCTATGAGCGCAACAGCACGCGCGGCGACCAGCGCGATCATCACGCCCGACGCGGCGCCGAAAGCCGGGCCTGCCATCAGGCGGATGATCTGGGTCGGGAAAATCCCGACGATCAGCACGACGGGAACCGCCGCCAGCACCGCGATGCCGACGACCTTGAGAAGCGTCTGGCGCAGCGCCCTGCCGCCGTATCCACCCGCAACGATGTGAGCCAGTTCGGCGTAGGAAGCATTGCCGAGGATCTGCGCGGGCTGCGCGAGGATGACGGTAGCGCGCTGCGCGACCGCAAAGAGGCCCGCCATGGCCGGTCCCATCACCCATCCGATGACCAGCGGCGCGACGCGGCCGGTCAGGTCTCCGAGGGTCACGTCCGCATTGCTCGCCAGCATGAAGCGCCAGATGCCGGTGTTGTCGTCGGTCACCCGGCCGGGCTCGGGACGCACTATCGCATTGCCCAGGCGCTTCGCCGCCATCCACAGGCCGAGACCCCACATCGCGGCGAATTCCGCCAGAGCCGCGAGCAGCCATGCGAAGAGGAACGATTTCACGCCCCATCCGCACGCGATCACCACCAATGTCCCGATCAGCCTTACCGTAGGCTGCACGAGGTTGTGCAGGCCCAGCAGATCGAAGCGCCCGCACAGTTGCAGGTAGCCTGAAGGCGTCGAGCGCACCGATCCCAGCACGGCGAAGGCGTAGTACGGCGCAAAGGCCATCGCCTTCGGAGACCAGCCGAGATGGGGACCGACGAACGGCACCAGCACCATCGCCGAGATCACTGCGAGGGCGCCCCCGGCCAGTTCGACCTTGGCGCCGAAGCGCAGCAATCGCGACAGGCGGTGAACTTGCCCATCGCGGTCGGCCTCGGCACCATAGCGCACGATCGCCTGCCACGAGGGGAATTCGATCACCCCGCAAACCGTGGTGACATAGGCATGGACGAGGACCAGCACGCCGTAGTCCTTCGGCCCCAGGTAACGCGTCGCCAGCAACAGATAGCCCAGGCTCATGATGCCCGCGCCCGCCTTGCCTCCCAGCACCAGGCCAAGGCTCGCAAAGATGCGGCGGACCCGGCCCGCCGGTCGATCGGTCACCATTCGCCCATCAGGATTTTCGGCGCGACGTGCTGTTGCCCATTCATCATGCGCTTCTAGCGGCTTGCTATCCGACATTACCAGTCTTTGTACTCACGCCGGAACGAGCTTGAGATGGCGGTTATCCCGGCGGCGCCGTTCCGCGAAAGCCGCTACGGCATTCGCGGCACGAATGGAAGACGGGGTGTCCTGGAGATCGAAGCTCTGCGCGAACAGGTCCTGCTGCACGGTACGGTAACGGGTCGCGTGAAGCTCTTCGGCCCGCTCCAGCGCCTGTGGCAATTCTTCGGGCCGGGTGATGACCTCCCCGGCCGTCCAGTGCCGGAAGTTGGGGTCGCCATGCCACTCGTGGCCATGGGTGTTCAGGAAGATGCAGGGCCGCGGCCGCAGCAGGAATTCGTAGACCTGGCTGCTCGCGTCGCCGAGATAGACGTCGGCCGAGAGAGTGTAGCTCATGTCGGTCGATGCCCGGCTGCCGAGATCGACCTTGATGTTGTCGCCGCGCAGGAAACGGGGCGGTATCTCTCCCGCCCGATCGACCGTCAGCCTGTCGATCGTCACTACGTATTGCCGCTGGAACAGCATCACGTGCGGGGCGAACAGCAACCCTTGGTCGGCGCGTCCCAGGAACTGCTCGAAGACGCCGTGGCCGTGGCGATACCATGAAGACAGGTGCGGCGACGGGTGGGGGTTGTAGAGCACGACCTGCTCCACGGTGGGAAGAAAGCTGACCTGCCGGGTTTCGCGGACCAGATCGAACTTGGGGTAGCCGACGATGGTGATCGCCTCGGGGGCCATCCCGGCTTCCTGAACAAGCCGGTCGCGGATCTTGGGGCCTGAGCACAGCACATGGTCGAAGCAGGCGCTGGCCTTGTTGAAACCGATGGCCCTGTCGCCGGCGCCGTGCCGGGTGTGAACGATGCCGAGGTTGGTGAGACCGTATCGCTTCTTGAGGATCAGCGAGGTCTTCTCCGCCACCACCAGTACGTCAAGACCACGGAAAAACGCCAGATTGTCCCGATATATCAGCAGCTTTCCGGCTGGCACCACTTTGCCGAGCAGTGCATCCACCCGCCGCGACAGCGGGGACGGTTCGAGTTCAACATGTTCGATGGTCGAGCCGATATGTGCGCCGCCGATGCGCCGCACCTCGGCCGCCAGCGCCGCGTTCGTCGTGGCGACCACGATCTTCCCGCCGAAGCCGATCTCGACGAGGGCCATTGCGATCGGAAGACTATGGGCGACCTGGTGTATCTGGTCGTGGTTGAACAGGAATCCGATGCGCATAGTCGCTTGACTCCGCGACCTGCGAAGACCCGCACCCCATCCGTCACAATTTTTTCGACGTCACGCGGCCCTGACGCTGCGGCGCAGTTCCCCGTAAGCGGCGAAAAGCCCCTCGAAATGCTGGAGGTTGCTGACGACCTTGCGTTGGCCTTGCGGGATTTGCGGGCTCTCGCAGAATTTCACGATCGCATTCGCCAGCGAGAAACGGTTGCCGGCCTTGAAGGTCAGCCCGCCGCCGTTCAGCGCATGATCGGCAGCGCCCCCCGCATCGGGCACGATCACGGTTGTTCCGCTGGCCCGTGCTTCGGCGCCGACCATGCAGAAGGTCTCGGCCTCGCAGCCGTGGACGACGGCATCGGCGCTCGCCAGGATTGCGGCGAAGGCAAAGCGATCGCGCTCGGGCTCGAACAGGCGGACGTGCGGATTGCCGGCGATAGCGCTGCGGATCGCGCGCTTCTCGCGGCCTTCGCCGAACAGGACCAGGCCCACCGGCACTTGCGCACTCGCCGCGACGACCGCATCCACCACCATCGGCCAGCGCTTTTCCGGCGCCAGCCTGCCCGCCGCCACCAGCAGTCGGGCATTCGGATCAAGGCCGCACAGGGCCAGAAGCCGTGCCCGCAGTTCCGGATCACGTCGCTCGGGCGTGAAAACGCCGGTTTCGACGCCGAGCGGATGAACGCGTACACCGGACACTCCGCCCGCACGAAGCCGGCCCGCAAGGTCGTGGTTGGCGCAGACGGTCATGTCGAACGCCACGCCGAGTTCGCGCAAGTGATCCCAATAGCGCTCGAACCCGCGATCGATACGGGAGCGCGCGAGGAACGGCTCAAACCAGCGATAGGCGTAGGCGGACAGCGGATCGGCGTGCATCACCAGGCTGCGGCGCGCGTTGCCCTGCCAGCGGGCCACCATGGCCGGACTGCGCCAGGGCGACGAGACCTCCACCACATCGGGTTTCTGCGCATCCAGTGCGGCATGCAGCGCGGCCTCGTCGGCGAAGTAGCCGTACTTGCGGTCCAGCGGGAAGCGCGGGGACGGCAACGTGACGATCGATGCGCCGGGGCCGCGCTCGACGATCGCATGTTCCTCGCCCGGGACGATGACGACGATCTCGTGGCCGAGTTGCGGCCCGATCCGCAGCTTCTGCTCGATATAGGTACGCACCCCGCCGCCCTGGGGGCTGTAAAAGGCGCAGACATCGACGATTTTCAAGGCTCAGCCCTTTCGCTTGAGCGGCGCGACGCCCAGGCCGCTGCGATAGTTCATCAAGATGGACAGCAGTGTCGGCCCGGCACCGGTTGTCACTGCAACCCTGGCCGCCTTCGGCTTGCTCCAGCCCAGCTTCGGGTTTCCGGAGAAGCCGATGCCATCGACGGTCCATCCGAACTTGCGATTGCCATCCCTGTCATGCAGCAGCGAGACCGCATATGTGCCCGGTCCCGGAACACGGATGCACAAGCGGACACTTCCTGTCTGCGGAACCGGCACCTCGACCCGTCGGAAAACCTTTCCGGCGTTGAGCAGGACGTTATCGTCCGCCAGGAAGTCTTCGTCGTTGGCGGGATAGACTTCCAGCTTCAGGGAGCCCTGCCGGTCCTTCAGTCCCTCGACATCGACAAGCAGCGACGGCCCCTGCTCATCCCGGCGGCATTGCCCTTCCTTCTTGCCCAGGTCAGGCGAAGAGGGGAGCGCCGCCGCGCCGAGCAGCAGCGCAGTCACAAGCAGCGACGTGGCGCGGATCACCATGCGTCGACGGCTCGGCGCAGCAGGTCGGACATCACCAGACCGAGCCCCAGGACAAGGTGCACCAGCAGGATCGCCGAGGCCATCATCGTCATGAGTGCGGCGATGTCGGTCTCGTGGCCGAGCGTGAAGACGGCAAGCCCTGCGAAGACCACGTCCTTGTTCGGGATGAACGGCAGGCGCGAGATCAGCAGGCGCATCGTCGCCAGCAGCAGCCACCACATCGCCGGGACCGAGGGGAGCACCATGTGCCACAGCACCGCCGAGAGGATCGTCGTGATGACGATGCGCCACAGATGCATGATGGTGATGTACCAGAGCGCATCGCGGTCCAGCGAGAATATCCGGCGCCGGAACGCCATCGCCAGGATCGACGTCGCCAGCACTACCGACAGCGAAAGCATGACCGCGCGGTTCTCGAAACCGATGGTGGACGAGCCGAGGAACGGCCACAGCACCACCAGCAGGACGAGCGTGACCCCGTTGCCCGCCATGGCGGAGAGGATCGACACGTCCTTGATCGCCCCGAACGGCGCCGCAGTCATGGCGCTGCGCTGGCGCGCCCAGGCATAGAAATAGGCCTCCCCCAGATAGCCGAGCAGAAGTTCGTTGCACACCAGCTTGCGCAGCAGCGCCGCGAAACCTTCCACGGGGAGCTGCCACAAGCGGCGATAGATGAACCACTCGCTGCCGGGACCGGCGAGATAGCTGAGCGCGAAGACGATCCAGAAGCCCGGATCGCGAGGGACCATGGACAGGATCCGCACCGTGTCCATGCCGCGCAGCTCGAGGACCACCCCAAGCGCGATCAGGATCGAGAACAGGACCGGCAACAGCGCAGTCCGGCGCTTCCACGATAGCGTATCCTGCGCGCGAAGCAGGACGTTCGGTCGTTCCGCCATTGAAAGAGAAGGGGGCTGAAGCACAAGGAATTCCTTGAGAGTGAACGGGATATCCAGGGGAAGTTCGCGATTATCGCAGCGTTGGCGAGGCCATCAGGACCCGCATATGTCTGGCCGAAGCAATGGCCCGCCGCATGGTCGTCACGTAGGCTCCGGCAGCGATCTCGACAGTAAAGCGGTGCGAATACTCGCGCTGCATCGGGCCGGGCCGCGGAAGCTCGTCCGCATGCGCAATTTCCCGCGCCATCGCGTCGATGTCCCCGACCGGCACCAGCGTGGCGCGCACCCCTCGTCCGGCCAGTTCCTTCATGCTGGAGGAACAGTCGGTGGCGACGATCTGAAGCCCGGCGGCGATCGCTTCCAGGACGACGGCCGGCACGCCCTCGTAGTTCGAGGAAAGCAGAAGGCAGTCGGCGTCCCGCAGATAAGGGTCGGGATCAATCACATGGCCGCGAAAGCGCACCTTTTCCTCGATCGCCAGACCGCGCACGAGCGCTTCGAGTTGCGCCCGTTCCGGCCCGTCGCCCACGATCGTGAGTTCGTCGCCCGGCCTGAAGCCGGCGGCGAAGGCCCGCAGCATGACTTCGAGGTTCTTCTGGGGCACGAGACGCGAAAGCGCCAGGAAGCGATAGCGATGGCGGCTCCTCTGAATGCGGGGGATCGCCAAGAGACGGTCATAGCGCGCCTCGGTGAGCGCCGGATCGTGGATGGTCGTGACACGATGTGCCCCCACTGACATGGATTGGACGATCTCGCCGTGCATGGGTTCGGCCAGCGCCACGAACCGGTCCAGAGTCATCCCCTGCACCCGCAACCACAACTGGTAGACGCGCCGCCGGAAGATCGACTTGTCGCGCCGCACGAGGTCGTTGCTCACCTTGCTCACGATGGGCGGGCAGCGCTCGCCCAGCAGAAGGCGGGCGGCGACGCAGACGATCGCGTATGTGTTGCCGGGGCAGAAGATCACGTCCACCCGCTCGCGGGAAAGATGCAGGAAGAAGCACCAGATCATCCAGAGCGTCTCGAACCGCGCGGTCGGCACGCGGCTCGAGACGATCCGGTAGTCGAGGTGCGCGCTGACGCGCCCCCGATCCGAGCCTTCGTCCCGTCCCAGGACGATGGACACCTGGTGGCCGGTCTGCTGCCAGCGTTCAGCCAGATTGAGAGCCACACGCTCGACCCCACCGGGTTCGAAGCTGTGGATGGGTATTGCGATCCGCAAGGGCTCCGTCATGCCCATGGGACTCCGCGCCCCGACAGGACCCGCACTCCCCGGTGCGGGGATATGCAAATTATTTCAGGAGGTCGGCGTAGCGGCCCGGGACATGGCGACGGGAGAAAGCCCGCAAGGTGGCATCGATGCTGGCGACGATCGAGGCCTTGGTCACGTCCCCGGGGTGGACCGCCAGCCGCAAGGTCCGCAGCGGCTGCAGCGCCGGCCGCGCCAACGCCGCGAAGGCCAGCGAGGACGCCGTGCGCATCGTGCTGCGCGATGCCCAGGTGACTACCGGTCCGCGCGCCAGCGGCTTGTCCTCTTGCCCCGGTCGCCACACGCGCATGTGGTCCTCGGCCAGAGCAAAGCCGCATTCACCCAGCGCCTGCATCGCGCCCGGACCGTAGAGCCAGGCGGGCGCGATGAAACCGGCGGCCGGTTTGCCGATGATGTCCTCGACCAGCGCCTTGCCGTCGCGCATGCGCTGCAGGGCCTCGGCATGGGAAAGGCCCAGGAACTCCCCCTCGCCCGCCGTCATGTGCCGCGCCTTCAGGCTGGCCGCGCCCTTGTGCTCGGCGGTATCGCGGTGGAACCAGCCATGCACGAACATCTCCACCCCGCTGTCCGCCCAGGCACGCAGCCGGGCCTGGAACCCGCGCGCCTCGGCAAGCGGAGCACGGCCCCAGTGATCGGGCACCACCAGCATGGCATAACGCGCCGGGCCGAGCCGCGCCTCGATCAGGTCGGCAAGCCGGTCCACCTGGCTTTCGAAGCAGGGCGCGACGTCGTGGATCGAGGCCAGCAGGCGCTTCTCAGAAACTTGCATCGAAACCTATCCTGATCGAGCGCGGACGCATCGGCGTCTGCTGCAGTCCGTCCGCGACGGAGAAGGGATTGCCAAAGGCGAATGTATTCGCACGGGTATTGAGCAGGTTGTCGAGGTCCAGCGCCAAGCCCCATTTGCCGAAGCCCAGTCGCGCGCCCGTCGATACGTCGTAGTAGCGCCCCTGCCCCAGCGCGAAAGGCGCGCGGATCGCGAGCTTGGAATGACCGACATAACGTACCGCTGCGTCGAGCGTGATCCGCGCCCATGACAATTCCCGGTCGTACTTGGTCGCCATGCGCCAGCCTTCGTCGGCGATGTTGGGCAAGTCGCGGTCGGTGGCGTCGGCAAAGGCGGCCGCCGGTTTGGACAAATCGCTGGAATTGAGGAAGCCCGCCGCTTCGAACGACAGATGGTCCTGAGCGCGCCATGCCAGCGAAAACGCCACGTTCTTCACACGGCCGGAACCGATGTTGGCGATATAGGGCAGCCCGTCCAGGCCCACGAGATCAGCCTGCACGTCCCGCCACTGCGCCAACGAGAACGCAAGGCTTCCCGAGAGGCGGGCATCCTTCTCCATCCCGAAACGAACGCCCGCCTCGACGGTGCGGATACGGTCGGCCCCGAAACGCTCGGCGCTCTGCGAGTTGGAGGAACCCGTCACTTGCAGCCCGCCGGGACGATAGCCCTGCTGAAAACGGCCATAGACGAGCAGTCCGGGCCGCGCCGTCCACGAAATCGCGGCAGAGGGAAGGAACCGCTTCTGGGTGCGTACGGGCTCGAAATCCTCGGAGGCCATCTGCCCGATGAACTGGCTCGTCTGCCGCACGTAGCTCAGCCGTCCGCCTGCGGTCAGCACGAGCGTTTTCGTGATCGGCACCCCGACTTCCCCGAACCCGGCCAGGTCGAGCGTCGTGTTCGAAAGGCTGGTGAGCAGGTCCGGCGAGCCGGGCGTGCCCATGCTGCGCACGACCCGGTCGTCGTTGTGCACGACGCCGAACCCGGCCAGCCAGGTCCCCGATCCGCCCCAACTGCCCGACAATCTCGTCTCGTGGGACAGGAGGTGCACGGTGATCTCCTCGGTGAACTCGGTCGGCAATGCGGCTCCGCCAGGCGTCGCGTCGAACGTGGAATCGATCGTGTGATCGGCGTAGCCGGTGGAGGACACCAACTGCACCGCGCCCCAGTCCCGCCGCACCGTGAGGTCGGCGAGTCGATAGTCGTTGTCGAACGGTTGCGCGATCGCGGACCGGCGGGTCAGGTCCGGCTCACCCCGCAAGGTGTATTGCCCGTCGCGAGAGGCGATGTCCTGGCTGAGGACCGACAGGTCGACGGTCCACGCCACGTCCGGCTGCCAGCGCAAACCGGCGCGGAAGCCCGTGGTCTTGTTGCGGTTGATGTCGCGCAAGCCCCGCTCGACATCGTCGATATAGCCGCCGTCAACGGTTTCGTAGGCAACTGCGCGCAGCGCCAGCTTGCCCCGCGCGAGCACGAGATTGCCGGTCACCGCCCCGTCGCCGCCCGGCGCACCGTCCTGCGTCAGGCGAACGCCTGCGGACACGTCGAAGGTATCGGATTGCAGGTCGGGCGCGTTGGGCACCAGCCGGATGATGCCGCCCAGCGTCCCCGCACCGTAGAGCGTGCCTTGCGGCCCTTCGAGCACTTCGACGCGGGCGATGTCGTAAAGCGCCAGATCGGGATCGGGCGCACTGTAGATCAGACGCGTTTCGCCCAGGTACTGGCTGATCGTCGCCTGACTGGAACCGTTGAAGCTGCTGTCGGCGATCCCGCGAATGAACACCTTGTTGCGGCCCGGCCCCAGGTTCGTGGAGGAAAGCTGGGGCAGCTTGCCGAGGATGAAGCCGGTGCCCTTGCCACCGGCGCGCGCAAGCTCCGTCCGCTCGGGCGCGACGACCGAGATACTGGCAGGGTAGTCGAGCAGCCCAAGGCGCTGCTTGGTCGCGGTGACGACGATGTCGGGGCCGGAACCCTCCGCAGGCGGGGATGGGCGCGGGGGGCGGGGAGTGCTTTTGCGCGGGGCCGGGGCCTGCCGCACCAGCTTCACGGTCCGGGCATCGACGAAGACGAAACCGTAGCCACTGCCCGCAAGCAGCACGGCCAGCGCCTGCTCCGTGTCATAGCGCCCCCTGATCCCGCGCGTACGCAGGGTATCGAGGCGGCTGTCCCCGATCGCGATCGAGATACCCGCCTGCTCCGACAGCACGATCAGTGCGTCCGACAGCCGCCCGGCCGGAACCGAGAACTGCTGCGCGGGCCGCGCCTGAACCGATACGGGAAGCGCCAGAGCAACCGCCGTTGCCAGGCTTGCGCGCGCCCATCTCCTACCGCGTAATCGACCAACCATCGGCAGTTGCCGTCACCTTCAAACCAAGCAGAGTGCCGACGCGCTTTTGGAGGGAGACGTCATCGCCATCAAGCTGAATGACGCCGGAAAAACGACGATGCGAAATATCCGAACCCAGTTCGACGGCAATGCCCCGCGCGCGGGTGATATCCGCCGCGACCTCAACCATCGGTGCATCGTGATAGACCAGCCGTCCGCGTGTCCAGCCGCCGATCTCCGCCGCCGGCTTCGAACCTTCGACGATGTTGCCGCTCCCCGCATCGAGCGTATCCCCGGCATTCAGGCGCAGACGAGTCATACCGTCCTCGAAGCGCACCGCGCCTTCGGCCACTTCGACCCGCAGCACGTCCTTGCCACTGCGCACGTTGAATACGGTGCCCACATCGACGATGCGCTGGTCACCGACCGACAGCGTGAAGGGCCGCGCGGCGTCATGACTAACGGTGAACTGCGCCTCACCGCCCTTGAGCGTGGCGACCCGAGGATCGGACTTGTCCAGCACGATCTCCGTCCCGCCGTTAAGGACGATACGCGTGCCGTCGGACAGCGCGAAAGTCCGGGTCTCTCCAGGTGCGGTACGCACCGAATAATCGCTCGACAGAAGGCCGGAACCGGCCCAGGTGCCCAGCGCTGCGAAAGCGACGGAAGCGGCCATTGCAGGCCACATCCAGCGGCGTGCGGGGCGCAGCTGCGCCATCTCCGGGAACGGATCGACCTCGACTTCAGCGGGCGCTTCGCGGGCGATCTCCACCGCCGGCTCCAGCGCCAGGTCGGCGTCGCAGACGGCTTCGTAGATGTCGTTGTGGCGCGGATCGGCTTCGAGCCAGTCGGCGAAACCGCCCCAGTCCGCGTCCGAACCGTCAGTCAGGCGCAAGTGCCAGGCGATCGCTGCATCGCGCATGGTCTGTTCAGCGAGCGGCTGCATCGGTGCCTCCTGCAGTGTCGAGGACTGTCCCGCCTGCACCGGTCGGCGGCATCGCCTCCGGGTTCAGACGATTGCGGATTTCCAGTACGGCGCCATAGGCGCGCTGGAGATGTTTTTCGACCGCGCTCAGGCTGATGCCGAGATCGCGCGCGATCTCCTTCTGCGACACGCCTTCGATGCGGTATTGCCGGAAGACGTAGGCCGTGCGTTCCGGCAGCTTTGCCAGCCGCGCTTCCACGCGAGCCAGATGATCGCGGGCGAGCAGCGTCGTCTCCTGGTCTGGAGCGAGATCCGCCATCTCGATATCCGTCGCAGCCAGGCCGGACGGCGCACCGAGCCAGTCCGCATCGCGAGCCTGCTGCCGCGCTTCGGTACGGCGGCGGGTATGCGCCATGTTGTTGAGCATCTGGTAGAGATAGGCCCGCGGCGAGCGTACCGGTCCGGTCACACTCGTCTCCACCCGGAGAAACAGGTCCTGCAACAGGTCATCGACGTCCGTCTCGCTGACACGGCGCGCCAGCAGGAACCGGCGCAGTTCGGGCCGCAGCGTCAGGCACAACTGGCGCAGGCCGGCATCGACCGGAACTTCGTGGCCATCGGATGTCATTGCCCGTCCAGCCTTGGCAAATGCAGTCTCCCCTCCAGGGCGGAGCAGACCCTTACGCGAACGAGCCGCCGGTGTCATCATCGCGCCCATTCAGAACATCGACGTCAGGGTAAGCCCGACGTCGCTCGCATGGCGCATTCCCGTTCCGGCGCCGACCGCGCGGCGGCCCTCGCGAGCCTCCAGCATCAGCCAGGTGCGCGCGTCGTCACCCCCGTCGCTCAGGTTCATCCGCAAGGCGGCGCGCACACCGCGTGCCGCCGCCGGTTCGCCGTTGCCCATCCGTATCACATCGAGGTCCATCTGCCGGCCACCCCAGCCGCCCTGCCGGAACCATCCGGTCGAGACCGACCACTGGCCGCGATGATCCCAGGTCACCTGCGCCGATGCGTAGCCCGCCGTCGATTTCGCGGGAAGCACCGCGGGAGACATGCTGCGACGCCCCGCCTTGCCGATATCGGCGCGTAGTCCGACGGTGTCCCCGTCGCCCACGGCGTGCCATGCGCGCAGCCCTGCCTGATGATCGCTGAAATGATCGCCCGACGCGCAGCAGTCCACGTCGCCATCGCGTGAGGATCGCAGGGACAGGTAGTCGAAGCTCCAGCCCGCATCTCCGCCATCGACCGCCAGACTGACGGCCTTCCCGCGATCCACGACGCCGCGATCGTGCCCGCTCCAGCGCACTTGTTCAGGCAGCAGCGAGACCGCGCGGGCACCGTGCATCTTTGCAGAGCGTGCCTCCGCACCGGTCGGCGCAGCCGCCGCCGCCGCCAGCACGCAAAATAGACTCAAGGTTCCGGTTCCGCGCATCCGCGCCGCTTCCCTTCCGTTGCTGTCCGACAAACCCGGGACAATGCTGGGACTCCGTCGCCTGCAGGGAACCGCACATCGAATTTCGAAGGTGCGGGTCACGCCGGACCGCGGGGTCTACTGCGTGAACCTGTGGGAGTATCTCGCGTGAAGCGCCTGCGCATGTTGACCGTCGCCACCCTGGCGGGAATCCTCGCCCTGAACTTGTCCCTGCCTTCCCCCGCCGCCGTCTCGCCCGAGCCGGTGCACGCCCGTCCGCATGTGGCGGGCACGCTTTCGGTCATGACCTACAACGTGAAGGGACTGCCCTTTCCCGCCGCTTACGGCCGCGCGGACAAACTTGCCGAAATCGGGCAGCGGCTCGGATACCTGCGCCGTGCCGGAGTGCAGCCGCACGTCGTCCTGCTTCAGGAAGCCTTCATTCCGGAGGCCAAGGCCATCGCCCGGGCCGCCGGTTATGCCCATGTCGCGCTGGGGCCGCAGATCGCGGACGTGGGGACCGCACCTGTCGATCTCGCCGGGGGCGCTTCCTGGTTCAAGGGAGAAAGCCTCGGCAAATGGGTGGACAGCGGGCTCGTGATCCTGTCCGACTATCCCATCATCCGCACGCGCAAGATGGCGTTTCCCGCCGACATGTGCGCGGGCTTCGACTGCCTTGCCGCCAAGGGCGTGCTGCTTGCGTGGATCAAGGTGCCGGGCCACGACACCCCCGTCGCCATCGCCGACACGCATCTCAACTCGCGCAAGGCGTCCGGTGTCGATGTGAATCGCGCCAACACGGCCTACGGGCTGCAAGTCGCCGCCGCGCGGCAATTCATCCGCGCCAACGTGCCTGCCGACGCGGGCATCATCTTCGGCGGGGATTTCAACCTCGGCCATGACCCCCGCCGTATCGCGGCCGAGGCGGCCCAGGGCGGCATCGTCCCCGGCGCGCGCGAAGCGACGGCGCTGGCGAACGCGATCGATACCACGGGGATGACCTCGCGTGACCGTACCGCGATTCTTTCGCGCGCCAAGGACAAGCAGTATTTCCGCGCAGGCGCCGACGACGGACTGGTCCTGCGCGATCTGGAAGTACCGTTCGGGATCGACAACGGCGGCAACCGATTGTCGGACCATCTGGGTTTCATCGCCAGCTACGCGGTTCGCTGAAGCCTCGCCGATGCCCGTCGAACTGGAAGAATAGTCTGCATCCGAGAGATCATCCCCGGATCCTGATCTCGACGGCGAAGCCGTGCCGATCGTCGAGGATCCGGGCGTCGCCGCCATGGGCCAAGGCGATCGCCCGTACCATCGCCAGCCCAAGCCCGTGGCCCGGCGTCGAGCGCGCCGATTCCGCGCGGGCGAAGCGGTCGAACAGGCGGGCTCTGTGCTGCACCGGCACCCCCGGCCCGTCGTCCGCGACGGTCACCTTCACCCCGTCCGTCACCCGTTCGCCGCTGATCGTGACGTCGGTGCCCACTGGGGTATGCCGCAAGGCGTTGTCGAGCAGGTTCGCAAGGGCCTGATCGAGAAGGCGCCGGTCGCCTTCGGCCTGCATTTCCTGCGCAAGAACCAGATGCAACGACCGCCCGCTATCCTCGAAGTCGGGCCGATAGCTCTCCGCCATCCTTTCGAGCAATGTGGAGAGGTCGAGGTGTTCGCGCGGCAACCGTTCGCTCATGCCCTCGATCTCGGCGATGCGCAGCAGGGCGGCGAAGATCTCCAGCAGTTCGGCTGCCTGTGCGCGGGCACTGTCGAGCCGTTCCGATCGGACCTGCTCATCGCTCTCCTGCGCCGCCTGATCGAGACTTGAACACAGGCGGGTCAGAGGCGTGCGCAAGTCATGGGCGACGTCGCTGGAAACTTGCCGCAGGTTCTCCATCAGCCCCTCGATACGGTCCAGCATCGCGTTGAGCGTGCCCGCGAGCCGGTCGAATTCGCTGCCCGATCCGTCGCGCGGAACGCGCCGGGCAAAGTCGCCCCCGATGATCGCCCGTGCGGTCGCGTCGATACGTTCGAGCCGGTGTTGTGTCAGCCAGCCGATGATCCCGGCGGCAACCGCGCCGACCACCAGCAAGGCCGCAAGGGCCGCCGCGAACAGGGAACCCAGCGTCCGGTCGATCTCATCAAGGCCCGAACGGTCGGCCGCTACCACGAGCGTGCCTCCCGCCACTTTCGTCGTCAGCGCCTGCGCGATGCCGTCTTCGGATGCCCCGGGCTTGCGATAGTGCAGGAACTCCTCGAACCCGGCCTTCGAAGGCACTTGCGCCTGCATCTGTCCCGCAACCCGCGTTCCGGCATCGTCCACCAGCAGGTAGTCGAGGCTCGCGGTGGACCGGGACGCCTCGCGCCGCGCGATGGCGGAGGCGATCGCGGGCAGTCCGCGCCTGTGCGCCTCGGCGAGCAGACCCGCGGTTTCGGCGGAAATGCGGTGATCGAGCTGCTGCTCCAGCGCTTCGTGCGTGACTTCATACGAGATCGCGCCGATCGCCACGATCGCCAGCGCGAAGACGAGGCCGACGATGGCGACAAGCCCGGTCGTCGTCTTCCACGCCTTGCCCAGCATCACAGCTCCCACGTCACCCGGCCCGCATCATGTAGCCCGAGCCGCGCACGGTCTCGATCGCGTCCTCCTCGAACCCGGCGTTGAGCTTGGAGCGCAGGCGGCTCATGTGCGTGTCGACGATGTTGGTCTTGGGATCGAAGTCGAAATCCCACACCCGCTCCAGCAGCATCGTGCGCGTCACCACCCGGCGCGGGTTGCGCATCAGTTCGGCCAGCAGACTGAATTCGCGCGGTTGCAGGGCCACCCGCTTGCCGCCGCGCTCGACCGTGCGGCTGTCGAGGTCCAGCACGATGTCGCCGACGCTGAGCCGCCGCGCCTCGATCCGGGCATGGGTGCGCCGCCCCAGCGCATTGATCCGCGCGCTCAGCTCGGAGAAGGCGAAGGGCTTGACGAGATAGTCGTCCGCGCCCGCCTCCAGCCCGTTCACCCGGTCGGCGATGCTGCCCAGCGCGGTGAGCATAAGCACCGGCGTCGCATCCCCGGTCGCCCGCAGCGCCTTGAGCAGTGACAGCCCGTCGAGCCCCGGCAGCATCCGGTCCACGACGACCACGTCGAACCCGCCACCGGCGGCATGGTACAACCCCTCGGTCCCGTCCGAAGCGAGCATGACGGCGTGGCCCGCCTCCTCCAGCCCCTTGGCGATGAAGCGCAGGGTGTCTTGGTCATCTTCGACGATCAGGATTCGCATCAGGCCAGCCTAGCGCGCCTGTGCCCCGCCGCGCCAGCCACCTCCGAGCGCGCGGAACAGCGTGACCTCGGCCTGCGCCAGCGCCATGTCGCTCTGCACCCGGGCGAGCCGGGCGGTGGCGAGGGTGCGCTCCGCATCGACCTGCAGCAATCCCGCAGCATCGCCGTAGCGCACGCGCGCGGCGGTGCGCCGCGCATAATCCTGCGCCTGGCTCTGCGCTTCGGCAAGGTCGCGGTTGCGGCGCATCTCCGCCTCATAGCTGGCGAGCCCGGTCTCGACCTCGCGCAGAGCCCTGAGCATGGCGACGTCCCAACCGGCCAGCGCTGCCTGTTCGGACGCGCGGGCCTGCGCCATCTTCGCGCGCGCCGGGGCCATGTTGGGGAATGCCCAGCTGATCAGCGGCGAAGCGACCGCATCGAACCCGCCCGCCAGCAGGCCGAGCGCGCCGCCGAGATTGACCCGGGGGTAGAAGTCCGCCCGGGCCACGCCGACGCGGGCACTGGCGGTGGCCAGCTTGCGCTCCGCCTCGCGCACGTCGGGGCGGCGCAGCAGCAGCGCGGTGCCGTCGCCGACGGGCAGCGCCCCTTTCAGACGCGGCGCCGCCTCGCAGGCCAGCGCGAACCCGCGCGCTTCTGCAGGAGGGCGCCCCTGCAACGTGGCGATGCGGTAGAGTGCGTTCATCCGCTGCGCCTCGAAAGGCGCGATAGCCGCGCGCGTCGATGCCGACAGGGCCGCGACTTGCGAGACTTCGAGCGGCGAGACTTCGCCTGCGGCCAGTTGCTCCTTCACCAGCGCCACCGAGCGCTCTTGCGCGGCGGCGACCGACTTGGCCTCGGCCGTCGCGCGGGTCGCGGCACAGAATTCGACATAGGCCTGCACGGTATCGGCAACCACCGCCACCTGGACGCCGTCGAGCGCAGCGGCCTGCGCCTCGGCATCGGCGCGCGCGGCAAGAGCACCCGAGCGCAGGCGGCCGAACAGGTCGATATCCCAGCTCGCGGTGGCGGCGATGTCCCAGTCGCTGGCGGAGACCGAGGCGGCGCTCGGCTGATTGCTGGGGTTGTCCAGCGTCAGCGCGCTTTCCACCGTGGTCGTCGGCAGGCGCGCGGCCCGGGCCTGTCGCAAGGCCGCGCGGGCACCGTCGAGGTTGGCGTAGGCGACGCGCAAGTCGGCGTTGGCGGCAAGGCTGGCCATGACCAGCGCGTCGAGCTGCGGATCGTCGTAGAGGCGCCACCAGTCTTCCGGCACCGGCGCGATCGAGGCGACCGGAACCTCCGCGAAAGCACCGCCCGCAGCTTGCGGAATCACGGTCTTCGGCGGCATCCCCGCGCCCATGCAGGCGGACAAGGCAAGCGCCAGCAGCGGCGCGGCGAGCGAAATGCGGCGCGTCATGCCGGCACCTCCTGAACCTGCGCGGGCGGCGTGCGCTTCTCCTCCCCGTAGCGCGCATATAGCGCGGGCATCAGGAACAGGTTGAGCACGGTAGAGGAGATCAGGCCGCCGAGGATGACGATCGCCATCGGGTGCTCGATCTCGTGCCCCGGCGCATTGCCCGCGACGATCAGCGGCACCAGCGCCAGCCCCGCGCAGGCCGCCGTCATCAGGATCGGCACCAGCCGCTCTTCCGCCCCGCGCAGGACGAGGTCGCGGCCGAACGCCATCCCCTCCTCGCGCTCCAGATGGCGATAGTGCGACAGCAGCATGATCCCGTTGCGCGCGGCGATGCCGATCACGGTGACGAAGCCGACCAGCGAGCCGAGCGAGAGCACCCCGCCCGTCAGCGCCACCGCGACGACCCCGCCGACGAGTGCGAACGGCAGGCTGACGCCCACCAGCGCAGTGATCCGGCGCGAGCGGAACTCGATCCACACCAGCAGCAGCACGCCGATCAGGCACAGCGCCCCCGTGGTCCAGAGCCGCTGGCGCGATTCCTTCAGCGCGGCATATTCGCCCAGCACTTCGGGGTGATAGCCGCTGACGAAAGGCACTTTGGCGACCGCCGCCTCGACCCCGCGCGCCACCGTGCCGAGGTCCGCGCCCGAAACATTGAGCGTCACGTCAAGGCGCCGCTGGCCGTTCTCCCGCTTCACTTCGTTGGGCGCGGGCACCACTTCGATGTCGGCGATGTCGGCGAGGCGCACGGGCGCACCGGCAGGCGACTGGATCATCAGGTCGCGCAGCGCGTGGATATTGCCGCGCACCTCGGGCTCGCCCCATAGCGCGACGTCGAAGGCGCGCTGGTCGCGGTATATCTCGCCGACCTTCTGCTGCGCCACCAGCGTCTGCGCCTGACGGCGCACCTCGCCTGCGGTCAGACCGAACCGCCCCAGATCCTCGGGACGCGGACGGATGCGTAGCTGGGCGACCAGCACCTGGCTCTCCAGCTTGAGGTCCGCGACGCCGGGAATGCCGGAAACCGCATCGCGCACGCGCTGCCCGGCGGCGCGCAATTCCTCCTGCTCCGGGCCGTAGATGCGCACCACCACGGTGGCCCCGGCGCCGGTGAGCACTTCCTTGATGCGCTCGCGCAAGTACGTCAGCACGTCACGGAACAGGCCGGGATAGCCGTCGACCACTTCCTTGATCCTGGCGACCGAGCCGTCGTAGTCGGCTTTCTCGTCAAGGCTGATCCACAGTTCGGTGAAGTTGGGGCCGACGACCTCGTCGGCCTGCTCGGCGCGGCCGATGTGCGCGCCGAAATTGCGCACGCCGGGGATGGAGCGCAGTTCCTTCGACGCGCGGATGGTGATCCGGTCCATCGCCTCGATCGAGGTGCCCGGCTTCTCGACGAAGTGCATCAGGAAGTCGGTCTCGCGAAAGTCGGGCAGGAACTGGTCCTTGAAGGTCATGTAGCCCAGCCCCGAGAGCAGCAGGCCGCCCGCCACCACGCCGATCGCCGCCTTGGGGCGCACCACCGCACGCGGCAGGATGCGGGCGTAGCGGCCCTTGAGCCAGCCGACGAAGCGCGTGTCGCGCTCCTCGGTCAGCGGCGCCCGGGGCAGGAGCAGCAGGCACATCGCCGGGGTCACCGTCAACGCCACCAGCAGCGAGGCCCCGATCGCCAGCACGTAGGCGATCGCCAGCGGCTGGAAGAACGTCCCCGCCAGCCCGCCGAGGAAGAAGATCGGCAGGAACACCAGCATGACGATGAGCGAGGCGAAGACCACCGCCGAGCGCACCTCCAGCGAGGCGGCGAGGACCACCTCGAAGGCCGGCTTCGGATGCGCCGTCTCGCGGTTGAGGCGCAGGCGGCGGGCGATGTTCTCGACGTCGATGATGGCATCGTCCACCACTTCGCCCAGCGCGATGACGAGGCCGGCGATCACCATGACGTTGATCGTCGCCCCGCTCCACAGCAGCACCAGCCCGGCGCCCAGAAGCGACAGGGGAATCGCCGTCAGGCTGATGACCGCCTGCCGCCAGTCGCGCGTGAACAGGAACAGCACCGCCGCCACCAGCGCGCAGCCGATCAGCAGGGCGCGGGTCAGGTTGTCTATCGAGCGTTCGATGAAGGTGGCCGGGCGGAAGATCGTGGTGTCGATCTTCACGTCGGTCAGGCCCGGCTTCAGTTCGGCGATGGCGGCCTCGACCGCGCGGGTCATTTCCAGCGTGTTGGCGGTCGGCTGTTTCTCGACGATCAGCATGATGCCGGGCACGTCGTCGATGATCGCGTTGCCGATCGGCGGCGCATGGCCGTCCACCACGCGAGCGACATCGGACAGGCGGACCGGCGCATCGCCGGACTGCC
Source organism: Sphingobium soli (assembly GCF_020782245.1). GTDB lineage: Bacteria > Pseudomonadota > Alphaproteobacteria > Sphingomonadales > Sphingomonadaceae > Sphingobium > Sphingobium soli. Next base: position 84,237 of record NZ_JAJGNP010000014.1, on the reverse strand, counting down.
TGACGATCGCCTGACCCAGCTGGGCCGCGTCCTGCACCATGCCCGCCTGCTGCACGGCGATGCGCTGGTTCGGGGTATCGACGAAGCCGCCCCCGCCCACCAGCACCGCATCGCCCGCAGCGGCGCGCACTTCGGCAAGGGTCACGCCTGAGGCGCGCAGACGGTCGGGATCGACGAGCACCTGCAGCTGCCGGTCGCGCTGGCCCCAGACCGCCACGTTGGCGACGCCGGGCACGGCCATCAGGCGGGGCCGGATCGTCCAGCGCACCAGTTCGGACAGCTTCATCTGGTCGAGCCTGGTGGAAATGAGCCCGATCTTCATCGCCCGGCTGGTCGAGGACAGCGGCGGCATCAGCACCGGCTGTCGGGCCGCCAGCGGCAGGCGCGCCTGCACTTGCGCGATACGCTCGCCGACGATCTGCCGCGCACGCATGACGTCGGTGCCGCGATCGAACAGGATCTGGACTGACGACAGGCCGAGCACCGACTTGGAGCGCAGCGTCATCAGGTCCGGCACCCCGTTCACCGCAGTCTCGATCGGCACGGTGACGAGGCTTTCGACTTCCTCGGTGGAAAGGCCGGGCGCCTCGGTCTGGATCTCGACCATGGGCGGGGCGAATTCGGGGAACACGTCGAGCGGGACATCGCGCCCGGCGCGGATGCCGAGGACCACCAGCAGCGCCGCAAGGGCGAGCACGAGGACGCGCTGGACCAGCGCGAAGCGAACGAGACCGGCCAGCATCAGTGCGCCGCCCCGAACTCGGTGCCGAAGAGTTCCGCAGTGCCGACGGTCACGACCAGCGCCCCGGCCTTGAGCCCGCGCGCGAGCAGCGCCTGGCCGCTGCTTTCCGAGGCGACCTCCACGCGCTGGCGCACGAAAGTATCGGCGCCGGTCTTCTGGTAGACCCATTCGCCGCCGTAGATGTCACGCACGATGGCCGAGGACGGGACTGAAAGGCCCTGCGTGCGCCCGGCCAGAGGCAGTTCGACCGCGACGCGCTGACCGACGCGCAACGCGCGGTCGCCGTTGTTCACGGCATAATAGAGATCGACGGTGCCCGCCACGCTGTCGGCGGAGGGCGGCGCCTGGACCGGGCGTGCACTCCTGCCTTCTCCGTTCCCGCCGAGCGGGCGGATCATGGCCTCGCTCCCGCGCAGCACCGCGCCGACGTCGCTGGCGAAGACCGATGCGCGAACCCAGAGCGTCGATTGGGTGCCGAGCGTCGCGACCGCCGGGCCGAGCAGCCTGCGCTGCTGGCGCGCGGCGCCGAGCGCGGCCTGCGCGGCGGCATGGGCGGCAGCGGCCTCGTCACGGGCGCGCACACTTCCGGCTTCCTCACGCACGAGTGCCTCGGCGCGGGTCAGGGCAATGCGGGCGAGCCGGGCCTGTGCCTCGGTGCGCGCCACTTCGCCGTCGGCCACCGCCTGCTGCGATCCGATCTGCTGCAGGTTGGTGAGCGAATTGGTGGGCACGCCGCCCGCGCTCGTCGGCGGCACGACGATCTCGCCGGTCACCTGCCGCATCTGCGCGGCCGAGCCGCCGCCGACCGTCGTGGTCTCGATCCCCAAGCGCTGCTGCGCCTTGGGCGTCAGGGTGAGTTTCAGGAGTTCGGCTTCGTTCGCGATCAGCTCCGCATGGGCGGGCGGCGTGGACGGCTTGGATGCCGTTTGACCGCAGGCAGACACGGCGAGAGGCAGGATCAGGAGAGCAAGATGGCGCATGCTCAGGGCGCTAGCAGACACACATTGGGCGATTCTGGAGGCAACCATACAAAATCCCAATGTTCGTAAAGAGTCATGAGCACGGGCCAATGATCAAGGGCCAATGATCAAGGCTGGTCGCAGCCAGCCCGCATTCTCAATGCAGATGATCCTGCGCGACTGTGGGTGCGGGCGCGCTCCTGCTTCGCCACGCACGCTTTCGGCGCGTCGATCCCCCGGGAGATATCCGCGCGACGTTGCGATATTCGAGCCTGCCGCCATATCCGGCAAGACGCTCCGCCCCGCGTGCAAGATGGCGCAGCAGTTGCGGATCGAGATCCAGCGCAAGGATCGCGCGCTGGCGCTGGAGCAGCGCCAGACAACCGAGCAGCGTTGCCTCGTCATCGCCCAGATAAGGGCAGTCGAGGGCGGAGATGACCATCCCTGCCCCCTTCGCCGCACGCGCAAGCCGGACGAAATCCCGGCAGTCGTCCGACCCGAGGCGTGCCGGTCGGCAGCCCCGGATCAGGTCGATCGCCAGCTTCTCGATCGGCGACAGTTTAGCGACGTGGATCATCGATCCAGACCGATCATGCTGCGGGCTCAGAAGCGCGCGTTGAGACCGATATTGCCACCTTCCAGCAGAACCAGATGGTCTCCTACCGGCCCGTGTCATGCATTCCTGGAAGGTTGGGCAAGGTTTCTGGAATGGCGGGTGTTGAATGGGGACCTGCGATCCCTGGAAGGCTCGCGAATGGCGGCGATATCCCAAATTACGCCAGGATCAGACTGTTTGATCCGCCTTAGGCCGGCACCGGACCGCTAACAGAATTCTCATCTCGTGCTGGCTGTCCTACGATCATTCACAGACTTCCGGGGCCGCCGATCTATTAGGGAGAATACCTAGATCCCGGGCTTGGACAATGACCCGCCTCACACCCTCAGGTGACCATTGCATCCCCCCTCGCGGGGTTGGCTCTCGCAGATCCTTACCCAACCAAGCCGCAATGCCACGCAGCGTCGCGTCGGGTTCGCTCCTAAGCTTGTCGGCAACAAGTAGAGCAACGCGAGTATCACGTGAAAGGCGCGGCGCCGTCTCAAGGATGACAGGATTTGCGTAGCCTGCATCAACAAGCGTCCTGCATGCCTTCACCAGCGTGCGTTCAGAAAACGAGCGCACCGGGGGCTTGAGCGCCTGAATGTGCCGCAACACCAACGCCCAGGGCAACTGCGGCCGCAGGCGCTCAACGAGCGGCAGCCAACCCCGCCGGCCATCGATCAGATCGTGGAGATGCTTTTCCTTCAGGATGTGACGTAAGTCATCGATTGCTGAGGGATCTCGTGCGCGCATTTTCGGATTTCCCGGCTTAGCGCCGCGGGCGACCGCCGCTTTGAGGCCAGCGCGCGTACGCTCGCGAATAAGCGCACGTTCGAACTCTGCAAAAGCACCAAGCATCTGTGTCATCAGCATGCCTTGCGGGCTGCTGGTGTCGATCGGATCCTCGATCGAGCGAAAATACGCCCCCTTCGCACGAAGCCCTTCAACCATTTCCAGCAAATGCGACAACGATCGTGCGAGGCGATCAATCCGCACAACCACAAGGGTGTCCCCCTGCCCTACCGCTGCGAACGCGCTGGCTAGTTTAGGTCGGCTCCGGCTAGCACCGCTGGCCCGGTCCTCAAATATGGTTGCGCAGCCCACGCGCTGAAGCTCCCCGAGCTGCGCGAACGTGTCCTGTTCGTCCGTCGATACGCGGGCGTAGCCAATAAGGGGCATTGGTCACAATCCATCTAACGAGGTCAACCGGTCGGTTGCCCCCGTAAGGTAGACGCCTAAACTGCCTTTGACCATCACCCCTCAGTAGGACAGGCGTCTACCGCCCCGTTCATTTGAGCCGAGTGTACGGAACTTGAGAGAGGCCCTGCCCCGGCCGGCCGTAGCCTGCGGATACCGCCAGAAAGTGCCCCTGAAAATGCCGGGACTCTGCCGCGCAGCACATTGGCGTCCGGCGGTATTCTTCCCTGAATCCGGCCGTATTCTTGCGGGGCTGGTAGCGAAAATTCAGCGGTGGCGGGGAGTCCGGTCGTATCCTGAAACCGACACTTCCTTATAGAAGACGTCAAACACGCTTATATGATAAGTGCAATTATCGCATATGAACTTTTCGACGATAGCATGAGGCGAAACCAACTGCTGACTTTGGTTTCCTCACGCGCTAAGCGTAAGAGCGATGCAGGAGATCGTCGACCGCCGCGCAAATGACCCAATGTTGCTGCTCGGCCGGCTCGACGGCCGGCTTCATCATAGTACAAGCGCCGACATTTTCCTTGCGCGATCGCGCCTTCACGGCGCCGCGGCGTTAGCAGGTCTCGCCGGCGTGCCGATCGCTGTCGGCGACCTGCAGGATTGGATCGCGGGGCGAAGCGCCCCTCCCCGCGCCTCCGAAGGTCTCAACGATCCGATATCGGTGGCGTCCATTTTCCACCTCGCACTAAGTCGGGACGAGGATGTCAGAGACCCGGTTGGCCGCGCATCCCTCAATGCTCTCCGAACCATCCTCGACGACCGTGCAGAGGCTGAGCGCTATGGTGGAGACGATCTCGCACACTTCGGCCCGCTCTGGCGTCAGGTGAAGTCTGCGGCGGATGCACCCTTCCCCGTCGCCGATCTCCGGTCCATCGCCGAGCGCGTGTTCGCTCTTGCCGAAATGACCGAGCGTCTTCCGGTCGGCGCCTCGGAGGTTGTTGCGATCGACGGACGCTCGTTGGAGCTTCCTCCCCGCTGCCGCGATCGCAACTGGCTCGTCGCGACCGCTCTTCCTCGCATGCTCTACCGCGCTGGCTTCACGAGCCGCATCATCCCCTCACTGGTGCCGCTCCCCAAGTTCATGCCCCCTTCCCCTGCCGCGCTGACCGGGTTCCTCGCTAAGGAGATCGGGCAGATCAGCGCGGCGGGGCTCCGCGAGCTTTCCGCAATTGAGCATGACGTCGCCAAGCTCACCAATTTAGGTGCAACTCAGCGAAGTCGCCTGCCGCTTCTCGGGCGCCTATTGATCGCCTATCCAGGGCTCCAGGCATCCTCCGTTTCGAAGCTGCTGTCTGTGACACCTCAGGGTGCCCGAAAGCTCCTCGCGGCGCTGCCCACCACGCCTGCCGCGCAGCGCCGGCTGCGGGCCGAATAGCGACCGGGACGCCCTCCGTACTGAAACGCCGTCTCGCTTGTTTTGCTCAGCTCGCCGGCAACAGTTCTTCGATCGCTTTCATGAGCTCGGCCTTCGTGGCGCCGGTCCGGGGCACGATCTTGATCGTGATCCCCCCACCTCTGGCACTGGCATAGCGCAGAATCGTCTTTCCGCCTTTGCCCGTGATCTCTCGCTCGCCAGTCTCCTTCTTCTTTGCCTCAACGGTCGCACGAACAAGTCGCTTCGCCACCTCGGGTCCGGTCAGACTGGAACCACCATTCCTACGCTCGGCCTCGATGCGCTCGGCCTCGTCTCGCATTCGCTTCAGAGTTTTCGGTTCGCTGGTCAGCGGTTTGATATCGCGCGCCACTCGAACGGTAATGTCGTGGGTGTCCGAAAATGCCGCCACGATCTCCTCAGGAAGCCTCGCAACATCCAGCAGGCGGCTCAGCCATGACCGCGAGAGGTTGAGATGCTCCGCCATCTGGGACTGGGAGTTCTCGTAAAACTCCGACAGCGCTCGCGCATATTCCTTTGCACGCTCCCAGTCTGAAATGTCCTTTCGCGACCGATTTTCAACGTCCGAAACCCGGAATGCCTCTTCATCCGTGACGGTCTGGATCGTGACGAGATAATCAAATTCTGGATGATGATGTTCGCGGAGCCACTGGACGGTCCACCACCGGCGAACGCCAGCGATGATCTCATAATCGTAGTCAGGATCGTCCTTCAGACGACGCACGATCGCCGGGATGCGCTGCCGCTTCGCCGCGAGAAAGGAGTCGATCAGATCGCGACAGCTCTCTTCGGACAAATGGTCCAGGTCGCGATTGTGCATCCGCCAGGGACGGCAACGAGCCGGGTCCACCCACTCCGTTCGATCGGTAACCGTCTTGCCGCTCGCTATCCGCGCCAGGGTCTGGCTTCGGCTCGCCATGATCCCTTCCGAGGGGCTCGCATTGTCAAGCTCGGCCTCATTATCCAGGCCTTCGGTGAACATCGAGCCGAAGCCCTTATTTCCTTTTGTCATCGGCTCGCTCCTACTCGAATTTCCGGCATCTTGGAGACCCGATTTGTTGGTCTGTTGCCACGTGGCAACAAACCGAAATTCGCCTCGCCTTCGGCTCCCCTTTTCTGAGGGAAAACTGATCCTGGAATTTGGCTCATGATACTGTTTATAAACGCTTTCCTTGCTCGGTTGCCACGTGGCAACAACGCATCATTCTTAGCAGATTTCAGCCCCATAGACGGCGAACAATTGCCCGCTGTTGCCACGTGGCAACTGCTGCTCAAAGCTGCCCCCCTGCCCGGCTCGGCCAGGTCCGCAAAACGTCTTCTTCGATGTCTCGGCAAACCTCATTCAGATGCCTCATGCACCGGTTGTAAACCTCGTGCGAAGTGACGGGCTTTTCCAGTTCAAAGACCGTCTTCATCCGCGAGCTGGCATTGTCGATCTCCGCACTGGTGACCATCACCGAAGAAGACATTGAGCCTCCGAAAACGCTCCGCATCATCGAAAGTATCTCACGATGCATCGACTTGCTGTCGTCGACCCGGCTGCCGACGAGACGGATGAAATTGTAAGCCGGGCGCCCCCTCCCCGCGAGCTGCTCGAGCTGCTTCATCGTGGTCTTCGCCATGTCGATAAACGACACCGTCGATGCGAAGTCGACCAGGCTTGGCGGCACGGGGATCACCATCGCATTGGCTGCTTGAAGGACCGCCATGGAGACCATGCCGAGTGCTGGAGGCGGATCCATGATCACCACATCGTAATCTTCTACCACCGAGTCGATGGCCTCGGCGATCAGGTCGATGATGTTCAGGTTCTGATTGCGCGCGAGGTAGCCGGCGATCTCGTATTCGAGATTGTAGAGCCGCAAATTCGCAGGGATCAGATCGAGCCCATGGAAGTGGGTCTTCCGAATGATCTTTCGCACACCCAGCAATTCCGGGTTATGGAAATGCCCATAGAGCGTGTCGTCCTCCTCCAGATCGACGTCTGGTCGGTAGCCGAACATCATTGTCGATGAAGCTTGGCTGTCGCAGTCGATAAACAGCACACGATAGCCGTTGATCGCGAAGTGCTGAGCCAGGTGCAGCGCGATCGTGGACTTGCCGACACCGCCCTTGAAATTGCAGACCGAGAGAATGGCGGGTGGATCTTCCGGGCTGCGCCACGGACGCGTTCCGAACACCTCACGCATATGATCGAGTTCTTCGAGCGTATATTGGACGCGATGACCGGAAGCCGTCCGCCCACGCTCCGGCAAACGCCCGTCGCGTTCAGCTTCTCGGATCGCCGACGCGGTGCGTCCGACAAGTGATGCAGCCTTGGAGATAGGGAAGGTGGGGGCTCGCTTCTGCCCTGTCTCTGGATCGACCGCGCTGTCGCGGATCCGCTTGAGGATCGTGAGCGCTTTACGGTGAAGCACATCCAGGCCACCTTCCAGAAGGTCATCGGCGGGGACATTTGTGGGATCAGTGGCCATGAGATTCCGCTTTTGTGGGTTTGATGGCCCACAATAGCGACGTTGGCAGTTTCGAGCAACGATTTGGCCATCGAACTTACAACTTTACCGATGATCTCCGAGCCGTTTCGGATTTCAAGGTAATGCCAATGCGCCCTGGTAGAGACGCACCGATGATCTCCGAGTCGGTGCAAGCTTTCCGAAAACTTGCTGCGTCCGGCTGCACCGAGCGATGCCCTGTGGATAAATACCGATGATCTCAGTACCTTCCGATGATCTCGGTGCGTCCTACCAATGATCTCGGTGCCAACAGACCGATGATCTCGGAGCGCATACCTATTACATGAATCCCTGAATCAATCCGATTCGCGAATCGGCTTCAAAATTTCGATTTTTGAAAGTGGGAAGGGGCGATTCGGCAAAAGCGGCACCGAGATCATCGGTCGAATTGCAACTCTCACCCCTGATTTCCCGCCAAAACTGCCAACAGGGTTGATTTCGAAACCCAAACCTGTTGAGACAGCGCCATCACAGACCCCGGAGATTCGGGGAAGGGCGGAACAATGAACGGAGATCAGCATAGGCCGATTGGGCACCAATATGCACTCGCCATGATCGATGGCGGTGCAGAGAATGTCCGGAAGCTTGCCTCCACTGCCGGAACCCAATTGACGCTCGACGCCTTCCTGCGAGTCCACGACGAAGAGCCTGTCCCGGCATTTCTCCATTCCGCGCTTTGCGCCATGTCGCTCCCGACCAAGCGCCCGAAGGACGACACGCTCCCGATTATCCGGGAAGACGGCAAGTACGCGCTGGCAATCAACCCTCGGCCGGTTCTTCAAAATATCGATGGCAAGTCGGTCATGAGAAGCCTGGGTGTTCCATATGGGGCCTATCCCAGGGTTGCGCTCATCTATCTGCTTTCACAGGCGGTAATGAAGCGTTCGCGCGACGTCTATCTCGGCCGCAACTTCACGGAATGGATGCGGCGGCTTGGCTATCAAACGGTGTCCTATGGCCCCCGTGGCACCGCAAATCTGATGCGCGAACAGGTCGACCGCTTGCTGGCGTGCGAGTGGCAGATTCGCTGGGATGGCACCGAAACGGACGACAACGCCTTTGCGGTCCGCGATGTGAAGATCTCAAATGAATATGCTGGTTCACTCGACAAGAACGGCACCTTCGCGCGGGAAATCCGTATGTCGGAGGTCTTCTACAGTCACCTTATCGAGCACGCTGTCCCATTAAACGAAGTAGCGATCCGGGAGCTTAAAGGGACGCCAACGGCGCTCGATCTCTATACCTATCTTGCCTATCGCCTCCCACGGATCGGCTCCGACAAGGGGCAGATCATTTCTTGGGATCAACTGGCAAAGCACCTCGGCAACGAGGCTGACAGCAAGCGCTTTCGTCAAACGGTGCGGGAGACGATGCAGCTCGTCTCGGCGGTTTATCCCAACGCGAACGTCGATCTCTCCGGCAGGAAGGTGGTCCTTCATCCGTCTCCAGCGCCGATGGAGCGTAAATTGGTCGGACCCCATTTGCGACTTGTTGGGGCGCCAGGCGTCGAAACGGCACCGAGATCATCGGTTCGCACCGTTCCGCAGGCAACGAAACCCGCAGCGAAATCAGACGAACCGCTTCACGCATTCCCGCCGGGAACGCTTTCCTATGGCGACCGCGAACAGGCGTTTCGGAGTGTCGGTCTCACTAAGGGCCATCCTTGGTCAGTCGACGATATGGCCAACGCATTCCGCAAGGGATTCGCCGATATCAAGAGGCCCCGGACCGACACCGAATGGATGCGGCTCTGGGAGGCCTTCGTGATCAAATATGCGGATCGGCGGAAGAACCGGCCTGACGATTGACCGATGATGTCCGAGCCGTTCGTCGCCTGCGAACGAGCCCGAGTCGTGCCCGATGAAGCGATCAACGTGAGCGCGCCGACCCTCATCGTTGATAGGTCCGGGTCACAGCGCCATGCGCTGAAAGAGGGAAGGGGGGATGTGGCTACCGAGCAGGAGGTAGTCCTATGCCACTCACGGCCAAACGACCGACCCAGGAACTTGTTGACCTCGTAGGCGCTCTTGGCGGCACCTGGACCGGCTACAGGGCTATGGCCCGTTGCCCGGCACATGGCGACAACGATCCAAGTCTTTCGATCCGCCAAGGTGACCGCGGCATTCTGGTGACGTGCTTCGCGGGTTGCGCACGCGATGATGTTCTGCGGGAATTGCGTCGGGTTCGAACCGGCCAACATTATGCAATACCGGAACAGGATCGACCGCAAGGCAGCGCCAATGTCTCGCGCATCTGGGAGCAGGCCGTTGGCGTCAAAGGGACGCTGGCCGAGCGCTATCTTGAGCGACGCAACTTGTTGCCAGCGCCTGCCGACGTGCGCTTCCATTCGCGCTGCCCATACCTCCCGAAGCCGAAAACCGTTTATCGACCGGCTTTGCTGATTGCTGTTCGCGAGATCCGGCAGCTCGTCGCGATCCAGCGCAACTTTCTCGACCCTGCGACAGCGAAGTGCCTCCGAAAAGTCATGCTCGGCGTGCCTGGGACAGGCGCATGGCGGGGCCGGGCAGGGGGCGAGACGCTGGCGATCGCCGAAGGTTTCGAGACTGCCGGCGCCTACACCCGCATCAAGGACATCCCCTGCTGGGCCTCACTTGGCGCCAGGCGGCTCGATCAACTGGTCATTCCACCCGGCATTACGACCCTGCTGATCGCAGAGGACAATGATCCAGAAGGGCGTCGCGCCGCGGCGTCCGCCGAAGCGAAATATGCCCGTCCCGGGCTCATCATCCGCCGCGACCCGCCGCCGCCGGCTTTCAAGGATTGGGCAAAGTTCCTCGACGCGCACTGCCGGACCTGATCCCGGGGCGGAGAGAGGGGAGGGGGATCGAGGGTGTGTCGCTGCGACAGATGCAGCCGCGCAGGAGATTCCCAAATGACCGACCTTTTTCAGACCGCCGAGCGCGGCGACCGTGCCGCTGCGCACATCCTTCTATCCCAACTGGCGTCAGGCGAGCCGGTCACCCGTCAACATCTCAATCGGGCGATGGTGCAGGCGTTCGGCGGAACTGATGCCGAAGGACGCTGGACGCAGCGCTCAAGCTTCGAGGTGCTAGAGCACGCACTCGCCCTTCATCTCCGTGGATCATTGGCGCCTCTGGCCAGCCTCGCCGATGTCGCCGCGCGGATTGACCTCGCGCAGCGCCTCCCCACTCAGACCGTGCGGAGCGAAGACCAGATCGAATGGCAGCAATTCTCGACTCCTGTCGACATTGCGGCCGTCGCGATTCTGCTCGCAGATGTCCGGCAGGATGACGTCATTCTCGAGCCCAGCGCCGGCAACGGTTTGCTCGTTGCACAGCTTGGGGCTCATCGATCGCTGCATCTCAACGAGCTCGATCCGATCCGCCGCGATCGCCTGCACGGCGTTTTCCCCGGCGCAACGATCACCGGCCATGATGGGGCGATTCTTGATGCTGCTCTTGGCGACGCACCGCGTCCTTCCCTGATCCTCATGAATCCGCCGTTTTCGCGGTCGCTCGGCCGCGGCGTCGATGATCTTGCGGCCGTTCGGCATCTTCAGGCTGCACTTCGCCGATTGCAGACTGGGGGCCGCCTCGTTGCCATCATGCCCGACTGGTTCGGACCGACCACCCGAATGCGCGACCACTACGAGACCGTCCTTCGCGGATCGACAGTGCAAGCCTCTGTTCGACTTGAAGGCTGCTATCTCAAACACGGCACGTCTATCGACGTGCGAATCTTCGTCATCGACAAGGTCGCCGGCAGGCTCGCACCAGAAGTCATCCAGGGTGGATCAATCGCGGAACTGCTCGACGTTCTCACCGTGACACCTCGCCTGTCCCTTGTCGCAGATCAGCCGGCACCCGCGCCGAAGCGGGGCGGAGGCATCTCGCTCTTCAGAGCGGTCAAAAGCGCCAAGCCCATGCCCCGGGCCTTTCACGCTGCCGTGCGCAACCATGTCTTGCCGGTTGCTTACACCAGGCTCGAAACCCCGGCGCCGCTGCTCGAACAGACCGGCGTCTATCTGCCCTATCGGCCAAGCCGCCTGGTTTTCGACAAAGCCGGCGAACACCCGACTGCGCTCGTCGAATCCGTTGCCATGGGATCAATCCCAGCGCCGATCCCCGATTACGTCCCTTCGCTGCCGGAGCGGACTGTCACAGAGCGTTTGCTCTCGGCCTCCCAGCTCGAAACCGTCGTTTACGCCGGCCATGCCTGGGCTCAGACGATCCCTGGGCGCTTCGCACCGGACAAGGATGGTGTCGGCCTCGTTATCTCGGAGGAGGGCCGCGGCTACCGAAAGGGTTTCTTCCTCGGGGACGGAACCGGGGCAGGCAAGGGTCGCCAAATCGCGGCCGCCATTCTTGACAACTGGCTTCAGGGGCGGCGTCGCAATATCTGGGTCACCAAGAACGCGCCCCTCCTCGAAGATGCTCGCCGTGATTGGACGGCCCTCGGCGGGCTCGCCGGTGACATTCAGCCCATATCGAACTGGAAGATCGACGAACCCATCAGGCTTGACCAGGGCGTCCTTCTGGTCACCTATCCGACCCTTCGATCGATGCGCGGGGAACATAGCCGGCTGAAGCAGATCATCGACTGGGCCGGCGCCGATTTCGACGGCGTCATCGCCTTCGACGAAGCGCACGAGATGGGCGGTGTCGCAGGAGGCGAGGGCGCACTCGGAGCCAAGGAGGGATCGCAACAGGGCATCAGCGGCGTTCGGCTCCAGAACCATCTGCCCGCCGCGCGGATCCTCTACGCCTCTGCGACGGGGGCGTCCGAGGTCAACAACCTTGCCTATGCCGTGCGGCTCGGGCTCTGGGGACCGGAGACGGCGTTCGCCAATCGCGAGCAATTCATCTCCAGCATTCGCCAGGGCGGGATCGCCGCCATGGAATTGGTCGCACGCGATCTCAAGGCGACTGGGCTCTACATGGCGCGAGCGCTGAGCTTCGCCGGTGTCGAATATGAGATCCTGCGGCACGAACTGACGCCCGCGCAGATCGAGATCTACGACACTTACGCCAATGCCTGGTCCATCATCCACCGGAACATGGAAAAAGCCCTGGAACTCACCGGCGTCGTCGATGGTCTCGAGAACACCACTTTGAATAGCGGGGCGAAGGCATCGGCCCGCTCGCGCTTCGAGTCCACCAAGCAGCGTTTCTTCGGCCAGGTGCTGCTTTCGATGAAGCTGCCAACGGTCATCGCCGCGGTCGGCGAGCATCTTATGGCGGGCCAGTCGGTGGTGCTTCAACTGGTGACGACGGCCGAGTCCATCCTCGACCGGCGATTGGGCATGCTCAGCCCGGATGAGCGCGTCGACCTCGAAATCGACCTCAGCCCTCGTGAATATGTCATCGATTATCTCGAGCGCGCTTTCCCTACTCGCCAAATGCGCGTCTTCACCGACGACACAGGCACGCAGCGCTCCGAGCCGATGACGGACGAGACGGGTAATCCCGTCTACAATCCCGAAGCCGAAGCTGCCCGCGCGCTGATGATCGAGCATCTTTGCGCATTGCCGCCGATCATGTCGGCGCTCGACGGCATCCTGGAGCATTTCGGGCATGATCGTGTCGCGGAAGTCACTGGGCGGACAAAACGCCTAATCTCGACGGGCGACGGCCGGCAGAAGCTGGAAACCCGTTCGACCCGTACCAGTCAGGCCGAGGCCGCGGCCTTCATGCAGGGGCTGAAGCGCGTCCTCATTTTCTCGGACGCCGGCGGGACGGGGCGATCCTATCACGCATCAATGGACGTGCCGAACCAGGAGCAACGCGTCCATCTGTTGCTCGAGCCGGGCTGGCGCGCGGACCGCGCCATTCAGGGCCTTGGCCGAACCCATCGGACCCATCAGGCGAGCACGCCACTGTTCCGGCCCGTCACGACCGACTGCAAAGGCGAACTCCGCTTCACCAGCACGATTGCGAGGCGGCTCGACAGCCTCGGCGCACTCACACGGGGTCAGCGCCAGACCGGCGGTCAGAATCTCTTCGACCCGGCTGATAATCTGGAGAGCGAATATGCTTGCGCTGCGCTGGTGACGTGGTTCCACTTGCTGGTCGATGGCAAGCTCAAGAGCATCTCGCATTCGGAATTCGAGGATCGGACCGGTCTCGAGCTCTGCGACAAGGACGGCGTCCTGAAAGAGGAACTGCCGCCCATCCAGCGATGGCTAAATCGCATCCTCGCGCTTCCCATCGGCCTGCAGAACAGCATCTTCGATGAGTTTCTGTCCCTGGTCGAGACACGGGTATCGGCGGCGAGGGAGGCTGGCCGGCTCGATGTCGGTGTCGAGACGATCCTCGTCGATTCCGCCACCTTGATCGACGACACACTGCTCCGGACCGACCCGGTCAGCGGGGCGACGTCGCACTTGCTGACCATCGAGATCGCGCGGCGGCGGACCCCTGTCACCTTGGAGCGCGTGCTGCGTATCGCCGACAGCGATAGCACCGCCGTATTTCTGCTCAACGCCAGGTCGGGGATGGTCGCGCTGCAGACCCGCGCCCGAGCGCTCATGGAGGAGAAGGACGGAACGCCGATCCCGCGCTTCGAGCTGACGAGGCCGACCCGGCGGGAATATATCCGCGAGCATGAGCTCTTCGAGAGCGCCTGGAAAATAGTCGATCGGGACGCCTTCTGCGCGAAATGGCAGGCCGAAGCCGATGAAGCGGCGAACAAGGTCGACACCGAGACGATCCGCCTCGCGACCGGCTTGCTTCTGCCGATCTGGTCGGCGCTGCCCAGCGATCATCTGGTGGTCAACCGCATCGCTGACAAAGCGGGAAATAGCTGGCTCGGCCGCCTCGTTTTCGACGAGCACGTTGTCCAGCTTTTCACCAAGCTCGGCATCGATCGCGCCGAGAACCTGCCGCCCTCGGACATCATCAAATCGGCCCATTCCGGTCGAAGCGTTGATGTTGCCCGCCCATTCCCCATGACGATCCGCCGCGCGATGGTGAACCGAAATCATCGCATCGAGATAGTCGGGGCGCCGTCGGATCAGCTCGCCTGGCTGAAATCCTTGGGCTGCTTCACCGAGATCATTCAGTACCGGACACGGGTGTTCCTTCCGGTGAGCATCGCCGCCGACATCCTTGGGCGCATTCTCGCCGATCCTGGGTGAGCGCGGGTCGCCCTTGGTCAAACGACCGAGGCCGCTCTTGGGAAAGAGGGAAGGGGGAACGGGGTGGTGTCCGGGAATTGCCGGACGCCAAGAGGAGTGACCCCGGTGATCCAGACCATCAAACTCGCCAAGCTGCGGCTCTCGCCGATCAACGTCCGTACCGCACCGGACGAACAGCTTCAGATTGAACCCATGGCCGCCAGTATCGAGGCCAAGGGCGTCCTTCAGAATCTGCTCGTCACGCCCGCCAAAAAGCCGCGCGGCACCTTCGAGGTCTTCGATGGCGGACGCCGTTGGCGCGCGCTTCGCCTGCTCGCCGAGCGCGGTACGATCTCGGAAGCCGATTTCGATGTCCCCGTCATGATCCTTACCGGCGACGATGCCGAATTGTCCGAAACGTCCACGGCGACCAACTTCCATCAGCTCAAGATGACCCCCGCCGAGGAATGCCGCGCCTTTCAGCACTTCATCGGCTCGACCGGCGATCTCGATGCTGTCGCAAAGCGTTTCGGCGTGACACGTCGCTTCGTCGAGGGGCGCCTGCGCCTCGCCTCGCTGGCAGCGCCGATCTTCGACGCCTTGAGCAAAAGCGAGATCACGCTCGACATCGCCAAAGCCTATGCGTCGACCGAAAGCCACGACAAGCAGCTTCTGGTCTGGAACAGCTACCAGAATGGCCACGTAACGGCCGACACCATCCGCCGCGTCATCGCCAATGAGACGCTCAAGGCCAGCGATCCGATCGCGATTCTGGTCGGCGAGGAGCGGTATCGCGCGGCAGGCGGCAAGGTCGATGGCGACCTCTTCACCGACGGCAACGACCGCTGGAACAATCCCGAGATCGCGCACCGTCTCGCCGGCGACATCATGGAGGCCGAAGCGAGACGCATCGGTGAGGAGACGGGCCTTGCCTGGATCAGGCCGATCGCCAGCAACTACGCCCACAACGCCGCCCACGGCCTCTACCGTGCCATCCTGCAGCCGCCCGCGCTCACCGAGGAGCAATCCGCCCGCCTTGGCGAGATCGAGGCGCGCCGCGCCGAGCTCGAGGCCGAAATGCAGGACGAATCCATCTCGCCCGATGCCTACAAGGCCCTGGACCAGGAGGATGACCGACTGATCGCCGAGGCCGAGGCGATCGAGCATCGCGCGCCCGTGCTGCCAGATGAGCTGCGGCCGCATGTCGGCGCGTTTCTGCTTCTGACGCCGCAGGGCGAGATGCGTCTCGACACCCAATTTTATAGCGAGCAGGAGCTCATCGTCGAAGAACCCGACGCGATCGATGATGCGGGCGGCGGAAATCCCGGCGAACCCGACGAGGGCGGGGCGGGCAGGTTTCGCGTCGGCGTGAAGGATTCGCCCGAGCCAGCTCGCCGACCCGAAGCTGTGGCACCTGGCGGCAAGCCGCTCAGCAATCGGCTCTACGACGAGCTTGCCATACAACGCCGCGATATTCTCGCATCCTGTCTGCTCGCTCAGCCGGCGCTCGCGCTCGATTACGCGCTGTTCGTCATGATCGACGCCCGGGTTTTCGCCGGCGGCGGTTCTGCCGACGAGATCGTTCAATATGGCACCACCATCTGCGCTGATGCCCCGCAGGATCCCGTCACGGCGGATTTGCCCGGCTCACGCGCCCGGTCCTACCTGGCCGAAGCGCATGATGGCCTTGATGCCGGATGGTGCGACCACGATCACGAAATCGATCGGTTCGAAGGGTTTCGCGCGCTCGATGACGACAGCAAGGCGCAGTGGCTGGCCTATATCGTTGCCATGTCGATCGAGGCCAAGCCGCGCGGGGCCAGCGGCCAGGTCGCGATCCACAATCGATTGGCCTCGATCCTCGAGATCGACGTTGCGAGCTGGTGGCGTCCGACCGCGGAAAACTTCTTCGATCGGGTCAACAAGGGCAGCATTTTGAGCCTGCTTCATGACGTCGGCGGCGGCGCGCTGACGGCTCGGCACGCCACCCTGAAGAAGGCGGAGATCTCGGAGAGCTGTGAAAAACTCTTCGCCGGGGCGGCCATTGTCGAGCCCGAGACGAAGGACGCTGTGCTCGCATGGGTGCCGGACGCGATGCGCTTTGGTGCTGCGGCCCCGTGCCCGACCGATCGTCTCGGTGGCGAGCCGGATCGCTCTGCGTTGTCGGATGATCACATGGCGGAAGGCGCTTCGGTCGCGGACGATACGGTGATCGAGCCGGTCGAAGCCTGACCCAGCAGGACAGGGGGGCGGTCGGCGCCACTTGCGCGATCGTCCCCTCCCGCACGCTTGCCTCTCCCGAACCCCATCGTCATCCCGCTGGAGCATCAGCCATGCCTGCGAAAGCCCGTCCGAGCCGCGACGTCGCGGCCGAAATCACCAACCTCATCATCAGAAAGCTGGAAGAAGGCGTCCCGCCCTGGACTCGGCCCTGGCGGGTTGCCGGCGCCGGTGGCCGTCCGCTCCGACACTGCGGCACGCCCTATACCGGGATCAACACGGTCTATCTTTGGGCGATCGCAGACGCGAACGGCTATCGCTCGCGCTACTGGATGACGTATCGCCAGGCCGAAGCGCTCGGCGGCCATGTTCGCCGGGGGGAGCACGGCTCGCTCTCGGTCTATTATTCGAGCTTCAAAAAGACCGAGTCGGACCGGGTGACCGGTGCCGAGAGCGAACGCAGCATTCGTTTCCTTCGCCATTATCTCGTGTTCAACGCCGATCAGATCGATGGGCTGCCCGCCTATTTCTATCCGGACGACGCGACCCCTGCGCCGATCGATCCATCTGCGCGGCAAGCTGCCATCGACGAGTTCTTCGATCATGTGCCGGCAGATGTTCGACATGGCGGCGATCGCGCCTTCTTCCACCCGACATTTGATTTCATCCAGATGCCGCACCGGCGGTCATTCACAACGATGGATCATTACGCCTCGGTGAGGGCACACGAGACCGTTCATTGGTCAGGCGGCAGCTCGCGCCTTGCCCGGACCTTCGGCAAGCGGTTCGGCGACAAAGCTTATAGTTTCGAGGAGCTTGTGGCTGAGATCGGAAGCGGCCTGATTTGCGCGCATTTGGATCTGCCGAACGAACTGCACGACAATCATGCGAGCTACGTCGCCCACTGGCTCGGCATTTTGCGCGCGGACAAGACCGCAATCATTCACGCCGCCTCGAAAGCTGAGCAGGCCTTCAACTACCTTCTGGCGTTTGGCGACAGCGACGACACGGCGTCATCGGCCGAGGGGGTCAGGCAGATCCTCGAGGCGGCCTGACCGCCGCTAATCCGAATTTTCCCCGACATCACAGGAGATACCGATGGGCTGGCTCACCATGTCCCGTTTCCACATGGGCGGACACAAGACCGCCAAGGATTATCTGGACGCGCAATTCACCTATAGCCGCGAGGCGGACGGGACGATCAAGGGACTGAAGGTGCTCGCCTCATCCTGCCCCCAGAATCGCACCTATTATGCTGCGGCTCAGGTGATGATCGACGGCGTCGGCAAGGAGGTTTTCGCGATCGTCTGCAAGGTGATGTGGAATCCCAAAAGCAAGTCCGGCGAGCATTTCGGCTACAAGGATATGGACGAATCTGTCGGCCCCTATGAGGATAGCTGTCCCCGCCACATTCTCGACCTTCTGACCCCGACCGACCGGGAGCACGCCCTCGACTGGCGCGCGCGGTGCCGTGCCAACCTGGCCCGCCGATCGCGCAAGATCGAGGACGGCGACCGGATCAAACTGGCCCAGGCGCTGACCTTCTCCGATGGTCATGTGGGTGACGAATTTATCGTCGTGAAGCGCGGCCGCCGCCTGAGTTTCCGCGATCCCGCGACTCGCTGCGGCTATGCGATCAGCCGGTTCATGGAGCGCGACTGGACGATCCTGCCGGTCACTAAGGTTCACAAGACGATCTTTGCATGAGTGCGTCAGCCAGTATCATTCCCGCAGCAGGGAGAAGCCATCATGTTTGCCGCGTGTCTTGAATTGTCGCCCAAGCGTCTGCAGCTTTGCAGCCGCGAGAACGCCAATCGCGTCGCAGGTCGCCTATTCGACGAGCGGCCGGGTAGGCTGTCGATCGTCCGCACTGGCGATCCGCTGCAACCATTCCGGGTCTGCACGACGCCGGCGGCCGATGATCATGTCGAGGTGGAGATGACATTTTGATCCGGATCGCGGCGGCCATCATCCTCGCGGGCGGAGCCGCTCTCACATCGCCCTCATGGTCTCAGAGTTTCGACGCGAAGGCGCGGGCGCTCGATGGCGATACCGTGGCCGTCGATTTCCGGTTGCTTGGGGTCGACGCATTCGAGCGCGGGCAGCTCTGTCGGCGCGCCTCGGGATGTTGGCAGTGTGGGAAGGCCGCACAGGATTTCGCCGCGAACGCCCTGCGCTCCAAGGCCGCGACGATCCGGCTCGTGTCTTCGTCTTCTTATGGCCGCCCCGTTGCGGTCGTTACAGTCGACGGCGCGGATTTGGGAGAGCGTCTTATCCGCGCGGGTCTCGCGACACCGCAGGCGATTTATCTCAGAGACGATCCCGCTCGCCTGCGCGCATATAATGCGGCCTTCGCTTCGGCCAGGAGGCAAAGGGCAGGGGCCTTTGCCGGAGACTGGATCGAACCGTCGCGCTGGCGGCACGGGAACCGCCTGAGCTGCGAGCGCTGATGGTCAGGCCGACAAAGTCGGGTCGGCCCACCAAGATGGTCCCTGCTCGAAATTTCCGTCCATCCTGACCAACGGCCCATCGGGCGCGTCGGCCACATAGGGGTTCACGAGCGGCATCACCGTCTCCTTCAGGCGCTTCTGTTCGCCTGCGATGCGCCCGCGCCGCTCCAGCAGATCCTCCAGCCATTCAAGATCGTCGAGCATCGACACCACGCCGCGGCCGGCGAGGCAGAAATAGATGCAGCGCTGAAAATCGTCGGCACCATCATTGCCCAGGATCTCCGCCAGCTTCAGCTTGCCCGCCGAAACCCCTTCATGCACCCAGCTTACCGCCTCGCGCAGCTCCCGCACCGAATAGTAGGCGTCCTCGACATGAATGCCGATCGCCGCATTGGCGATCATCCGACGGGTCGGCCGGTTCTCCATATCCAGCGCCGCATCCCGCAGCGTTATGTCGAGATCGAACAGGTGTCGGATGCTGGGCGTCGTCATGGCAAATCTCCTACTCATTAGAACGTAACGTGAACATGCGCGACCGTCAATTGTCCGCGTGCTTCCGTTGCGAGCGGAGCGCGCATCATGCCCATCAACGTCATCGTCGGCCTTCCGCACCTGAACGATGGGCCGATCCTTCAGCGGGCACGCGCGCTTGGCCGGACCGCGCTCATCTCGGCGAACGCGCTTTCACGTTGGTCCGAAAAGCGCGGCTGGCGGGAATGGACCGGATGGCGCCTGGGGCAACTCCAGAATGCACGGGGTTTGTCCGGCCTCTGCCTGGACTCCGCAGGCTTCGTCGCGACTGCGCGCTATGGTGGCTTCCCGTGGTCCCTGTCGGACTATGTATCGCTCGCGGCGGCCTATCCATTCCAATGGTGGGCAAGTGCCGATTACTGCGTCGAGGCTGAGATCGCGCGAGATCGCGACGAAGTCTTCGACCGCCTGTCGCGCACCATCCGCGCCAATCGCGACTGCCGCATCCTGGGCGAGGATGCCGGAATAGCCGACAGACTGATGCCTGTGATCCAGGGCCGGCGACCATCCGACTATGAGCGCTGTGTCGATGCGCTCTGGGGTTCGCTCCGCCCCGGCGCATTGATCGGTGTCGGAAGCATGTGCCGGCGCGATATTCACGGACCGGAAGGCCTGATCGCGGTCATCGACCATCTCGATCAGATTCTTCCGGCCGGTGTTCTGCTCCACGCATTCGGCGTCAAGGGCACGGCACTGCCCTTCCTTCTGCCTTTCGCACACCGGGTCGCGTCGATCGACAGCCAGGCCTATGGCGTCGGTGCGCGTCGGGCAGCCCTGAAGGCGGGGATCTCCAAGACCGATCGCGTCGTGGCCGATTACATGGAGCAATGGCTCGCCGGTCAGTACCACCGACTAACCGAGCGGCCGCGCCGCCTTCCGCAGCAACGGCCTGCTGACGCAGATCCTCCGCCGATCGATCCCTGGGAGGCCGCAATCGCGCAGGCCCGTACCGAAATCCGCGATCTCATCGAGTCCGGCGATCTTGATCATGATGAGATGTTCGAGCCGTGGCTCGAGCAATGGGCGGCCGACATCTTCCATGACCAGACGGCGGAGCGGTGAAAGGGGAGGGGGAGTGGAAGGGTGAGCATCAGGCTCACCGAAAGGGTGCGCGTCGCGAGCAAGCGCGTGCACCGCCATTCTCACTAGGAGAACCGCCTTGACCGCATCGCACCCTGTCGGGACCGCCATGGTCCCGCTCGCCCGGATTGCCGTGGGCTATAATCCGCGCCGCTATTTCGACCGGAAGAAGCATGACGAACTCGTCGCCTCCCTGCGTTTGCGAGGCATGCTGCAGCCGATGCTGGTTCGGCCCGCTGCCGACCTGCCGGAGCATTTCACGATCGTCGCGGGCGGTCGCCGCTACCGGGCCGCAATGGAAGCCTTCGGCGAAAACGCCGAGGTGCCGGTCCTGATCCGGGAGATGACCGACCAGGAGGCGCTCGACGCGGCGATTGCCGAAAACGACGATCGCGATGATCCTTCCGAGACCGAGCAGGCGGACGCGGCCGTTCGCTATCTCGCGGCGTGCCAAGGCGACCGGGCTGAAGCTGCACGGCGGCTTGGCTGGTCCCGCGCAAAGCTGGACCGCCGGCTCGCGCTCGCCGACCTTTCCGAGACCGTCAAAACCGCGCTCGACGAGCGCCGGATCAAGGTCGGACACGCCGAATTGCTCGCCGCCGTTCCCGCCGACAAGCAGGACAAGGCGCTCGAGACGATCATCGCGGCCGGCCTTGACATCGCAAAGACCCGCGATCTTCTCATGAAGGTCACGCAGCGCCTCGCCGATGCCCTGTTCGACAAAACGGAATGCACCACCTGTCCGTTCAATTCAGGGACGCAGCGCGCCCTGTTCGACACCCATGTCGACGATGGCCACTGCACCAACGCTACCTGCTTCCAGCTAAAGACCGAGGCGGTCGAAGCTGCACGCCGTGATGCGGAGGCGGCCGCCGAGGCCGAGGACGCCGCCGCAGCGATCGAACACGATGACGGCGATGATGACGCTCTCGCCGACGATGGCGACGAAAACGAGGACGGCGGTGAGATCGGCGGTCTGACCGATGACGCAGCGCCTTCAGCACCTCTGGTCGGTCGCGGAACCGTCGTGCGCAAGGTTTCCACCAGCACCGGGCCCAGTGTTACCGCAAAGTCCATCGCAGGCCGCACGACCGACCTGCGGGAGGCGACATGGCGCACGGCGCTCGCCCGCGGGCTGGCCGACGATCCTTTGAACGCCCAGGCGGCGATCCTCGTGGCAGCGCTGACCGGCACGCTTTCGCACATCAAGTCAGGCACTTTGACCTCGCGCGCTGCACTGCTGGTCGACGCCGCGTTCCCCGATCGCGGTTTCAAGGAAAAGATCGCAGAGATCCGCGAGCTATCGGAGGTTCAGGCCACCACGGTGCTGGCTGCGATCGGGGCAGCATATGCCCGGGACGTCCAGTCGTTCGCGCACGTCGCCGATCTCGCCGGCGCCTTCGGCATCGACATCCGGACAGTCTGGCAGGTCGATCGCGCTTTTCTCGAACGATACACGAAGGACGAGCTCAAGTTCATTGCCGCCGAGAGCGGCCTGGTCGCGCACATGGGCGAGAAGGCATTCGCAAAGTTGCTCGGCGCCAAGAAGGGCGACCTGATCTCCGGCATGTTGAATGCTGTCGGGTTCGATTGGGCTGGCCGGGTGCCAAGCGCGATGGCCCTCGATGGCCGCTATGCGCCGCCCAATTCGCTTCCGCCCGCCAAGGCCGACGAGGTTGTCACCGAACTGGCCGCCTGACCTCGCCCAACTTTCCAATCAAGGAATCCCACAATGCTGATCACCAATCTTCTGCCCATGCTGGGCAGCTATTCGCTCGCCTTCGATCTTGTCGCCGGCGATGACGGTGTCGTTACCCTCATCATCATTCCCCGCGTCGCCGAAGGCAAAACGCACAAGGCCGAGGCCGGCGAGCTGCGTCCGATCTCGATCACAGCGACGGCCGCCGAGATCGATGCAGAGCTTGCGAAGGGCGCCGAGGGGGCGCTCGGTGGGCTGATTGCCACACGCATGGCGCTTGCCGATCAGATCGCGACCCAGCGGGACGCGGCCGAGGCCGCGCGCGCGGCGTCTGCGGAGGCGGCGAAGGCAAAGGCGGCATCGGCACCCGCCAAGCCGGTAGTCGCAGCGAGCACGCCGGCCGCGCCAGCGGCGGGCGCCCTGCCGGCCGATGCAAAATCGGAGGAGCCCGCCAGCCTCTGGTGATCGGAAGCAACCGACACCCTTTGCAATTCCAACAAGGACATTCCGATGCAGATCGACCATCTTGCCCGCGTCTACCGCTATGACGGTATCGACCTCCCGCAGCCGCCGCACCTTGCCAATGACCCGCAGGGGCTGCGCGCCTACCACGCCACCCTCTACCCGGCGATCCTCAATGCCGACCTGGTCGATGCCGGGGTTACTGGCGGTGTCCACGTCACCGAATATCGCCGAGCTGTCGGCACCAAGGGCTGACATGGCGCGCGTTCAAATGGCGGCCATCCCCGCCGCACCGCGCTGCACGCTGCTCCATTGGATCGAGAACGACCATGGCAACACTTCCGAACTCTCCCGGCCTGCCTGCAGCAAACAAGCCCAGGCCCTCCATGCGAAGATCATCCTCGACGCGGGCACGCGCGAGGATGGTCCTGCCGATCCTATCCCGCCACCCACAGGACTCTCCCTTCCTCCGCTCGGCTGATCTGGCAGGACGGACCGTCCATATCTCCCCTGATATTCCGGTGATGTTCGATCGACCTTTGGCGGCCCACCATAAGCTCGTCGGCAGTTGGGTCGCCTCGAAAGAGCAGGAGACAGTGCACCGCACGCGCCCTGAGGCGCGCCGACATATCGAACGGGTCTTCCAGACCGAGGTCCTCGAAAGCTTGCGGAGCTGCACGATCGCGGACCTGCGCGTCGTCGTGCTCAACGGCGAATCCTGCGGGGCGCCGGCGGTCGCGATCGTCTGCGACAGTGTCGGGCAGCTCGATCTCGGATGGATCGAGGACAGCAAGCGGCCGATCCCGTGGCGCGCGGCTGCGTATCGGGTGCTCGAGCGCACGCTCGGAAGTGCTCTCCCGATCTTCTGCTACGATGACCTCTTCGACAACATCTCGATGTACTATTGGGACGGCGAGACCGAGGACGCCGCTGCGCGCGAGGCCCTCGTTGCGCTCCATGGGGCTGACGACAGCGAGATCGCGGCCCAGACCATGCCGTCCGAAATGAACGCCAGGCGGCCAGAATGGATGCTCGCCGCGAGGGCAGCGCCCACGTCGAAGTTACCGACTGCCCTTCGTCGGGCTCTGCGCGAATTGCGGGATGCCCACGCGGCGCTCACCAATTTGCCTGACGAACATCACGCCTGGCGCCTCGAGATGGATGTTCTCTACGAATATGTCCCCGGTATCGAGGAATGTTCGCCGCTTCCGCCGCTGACACTCGTTCCCGTCGAACAGTTCGCGGTCGAGGTCGACGACGTCGGGCGTCACGGCATGGAATATGGTTTCATGGACGTGACGGGCCTTTGCCCAATGACGCACTCCACCGCGATCGATGTCTGGCATGCGTCACTCGCCGCCGGCGCGCGGCTGCTGCGGGCCGCCAAACATCTCATCGAACTCTATCCTCCCGAATAACGAGGCCGACATGACTGACCATTGCGTGCAGTTCGAGCGAACCGCAGGCGGCATGATGCTGACCAACGCCATCCTGCTCTACAGAAGCGACGGGGCTCGCGGCCTCGGCTCGCATCTTACCCCTGGCGAAGATGCCGAGGCATTCGCCAGCATCCATCAGATCGAGCACGACGCTATCGGCGCGCCGACCATCGCCGCTGGAACGCCTTTGACCCGGGCGCATCTGCGGCATTGGTCGCAGGCGCTCGGCCGCGTCGCCCCGCCGCAAATTCTCCCCGAAACGGTGCTTGTCGCCCATCCCGACCTGCTGGTCTGGTGGGTGCCCGCACAGGTGAGGACGGCCTATTTCGACCTCTCGGCGAAACTGGCTGGACTGCGTGCGCTTGGCGGCCGCGCGATCGTCCCGGTTGCCTATCCGGCACACGTCCTTGTCGCCACACGGCGCCGGCTTGGAGTCTTTGCGCTTGAGCGGAACGAGCGGCCCGCGGCCGAAACCGCCTTGCTTCATTCGCCGATCCTCAACGTCTTCCTCAACGGTTCCCTCTGCTGGGGTAACATTCCGAAGCCGACATCGCTGGATGTGTCCGCCATTCCCGAGTTCGAGCGCGCGCTTTTCGACTCCTGGTCGACCCATCCGAATCCGGGTCAGGAGCTGACGATCACGGGGAAGGGCGGTCTCGTGCGTCTCTGGGACACCCTCGCAGCGACCCGCGCGACCCGCTTCCCGGTCAAACGCTTGAGGCCGTTCCTCGGAGATCGTCGCCAGACCGCCCCGCGAGGCGCCGCCAAGGCCGACCCAGTGACGCTCGGCGACCTCATCTACGGAAGGTCCGGCCGATGACTGCCCTCGCCGAAGACCCGACCGCCGCCGCGGTACTGGCGGAGGCGCCTTGCTATCCCGTGCCGCCGGATGGGCGATCACCCGCGATCGAGGCCGTTCGCGAAGCCCGAGCAGGCAGCTGCCTCGCAATCGGCCGCGATGGTGTCTGCCTGATCTTGCGCCGGGCCTGGCTGGCTCTGGATCTGCCCGTGACACCGCCGATCCCGGCCTACCTGCCCTACGGGAGCATTGGAGTTCGCCGCGCGGACCTGCGTTGCGGCTTGATACCGGCGGAGCTGCTGCGGCAAGTCCTCGAGCACTTTCGCGCCGCGCTGCCCAACGAGGCCGCCGCCTTCATCCTCTGGGATGAGGCTAATCGGCGATTCTGGGTCGACTTCCCCCAGATCGACCGCGCGACGCCGTCACACCTCACTTATCGTCCGCCTGCGCTGCCGCCGCACCATCACCTCATCTGCGACATTCACAGCCATGGGCACGGCGCGGCCTTCTTCAGCGCAACCGACGACGCGGACGACGCGCACGCGACCAAGATCGCCCTGGTTGTCGGACGTCTGGGTCATACGGACGGCCCCGCATTTGCCTCGCGACTGTGCGCCGGAGGGATGTTCCTCCCGCTGCCGCGAAGCCCTTTTTTCAGGAGACGATCATGACCTCTGAGACGCCCCTTCGCCACTATCTGCCTGCGGCGCTCGGCAACCGCGCGATCAAAATCGTGCTTGTGGGATGCGGCGGCAACGGCGCGCAGATGCTGATGGGGCTCGCCTCGCT
Source organism: Sphingobium soli (assembly GCF_020782245.1). Lineage (GTDB taxonomy): Bacteria > Pseudomonadota > Alphaproteobacteria > Sphingomonadales > Sphingomonadaceae > Sphingobium > Sphingobium soli. The sequence goes on along the minus strand of NZ_JAJGNP010000014.1, from coordinate 58,258 downwards.
GGATACGGCGCTGCGGGCGATTTCGTCGCGTTCGCTCGATGTAACCGTCGTCGACGACGATATCGTCAGCGAGGCCAATCTTGGCCGGCAGCCCTTCTTCAGGTGCGACATCGGCAACTCGAAGGCCCGGACGTTAACCGAGCGGATCAATCTCGCCCACGGTCTGGCCTGGACGGCGGTGCATGGCCGGGCACCCGAGGCCGCGAAGCTCGACGGCACCGACATCGTCATCACTTGTGTCGATACCGCATCGGCGCGCCGGAGCGTCGGTGCGGCCATCGCCTCGGCCAGGAATGCGCCGGCCTATTGGCTGGATCTCGGCAACCGCGCTGGCGACGGGCAATATATCATCGGTTGCCCGAACGCTGAGCCCGAGGCCGGGCACCAGATCCTCCCGACAGTCCTCGAATATTTCCCCGAGGTCGCGAACGAGAGCCTGCCTGACGACGACGCGCCGTCGTGCTCGATGGCCGAAGCCCTCGAGCGCCAGTCGCTTTTCGTGAACCGGGTGGTGGCGAGCCACGCGCTGGCCCTTCTCTTCGATCTCGTTGGCCGCGGATCGATCGGCCACGCGGGCGCGTTCATCAATATCGCCACCGGGCAGGCCGTGCCGATCCCGCTACCGATCGCTGCTTGAATCTTCGGTCGAGCCCGAGGCCGGCCACGGGAGAAAGGGGAGGGGGAGAGGGCCGTTTGAGCGGATTTTCGCTCAAGACCGGAGGGCCATCCCATGACTTACGACGTCGCCATGCGCCACCAGCAGGCGCTCGACCCCAGCGCGCTGATCACCGTCGGCACCACCCTCCACGCGATCGGAGCCGCGATCAAGGATTGCCGCAACGCCGGCAAAGACGCCGAAACCGATCCCGCCGTGATCCTGCTCGTTCGCCACCTCAGCGCAGTGTGCGAAGATCGTCCGTCCAATCTCGAGCTTCGGCGCACCTGCATGGACCAGATCGCCGAAATCCGCCGAACGCCGGTCCTGCGCAACCTCGCCTATCGGGGCGTGAGCCATGACGAGGCCGCCAAGCGGCTCTTCCATTCGGAGGGCCGCACCGCAATGCGGCGCCTCGCCGACGCGCTGGGCCTATGCGACGGAACCTATGACATCCGCTCCAGCAAGGGCGGCCCTGCGGTTTCCGGCGAAATCACGCTCCATGGCGAGGAAGCATGGGTGCAGCTCTCGCTTGGCTGTTCGGGCCCGGGCCGGGAAGTCCTCTATCGCCGGGTTCGTGGCCGCGATGATCACTGCGGCGCGCGCAATCACTGGGCATCGGTCAATGATCTCATGGCGCCCGACCGTTTCGCCGACCGTCTGCGGCGCGACCTTCGTCTCACGCCGCCGGTCGAACAGCCGATGCGCCTCTTCGCCTGATCTCGACCGAGGCCGACCACATGATCCATGTCGAAAAAATCCCGCAGTTCGACCCCTGTTCGACTGCCACCTGGCTGGCCCGGGGCCGCGCACCGGAACATGCCGAAGCGATCGCGAAAGCCTGGCGCGACTTTCCGGACCTGGCGCCGACGGCTTCACCTGAAGATCGCATGGCGCGCACCCGCGCGCGCGTCCAGGCGATGAAGCCCGTCAACGACGCGATTGCCGCGCATAGCGAGGCCGAGCGCCAGGCGCGCAATTTCAGCTTCACCGAGGAGCGCGCCGTCTCAGGACGCGGTGATGACCGCGATGCGGCGATCCTGCGTGGACGCGATCGTTATGGTTATGACTGGAATCTCGCGATCCGCTATGCCGATGGCTGGTACGCGGCCCATGTAGGTTGGAACCATTGTTCGCCGTCCAAGGCCGCAGAACGCCCGGCCTATGACTGCGGGTTCGCCGACGGCGGCGGCGACGTTGACGATCTCTTCGACGCGGCGCGCCGGGCCAATCGCGCTGCCGAACGAGCGCCCATCTCGATGCAGTCGCGGGGTGCGGTGCGATCGCTACCCTCGGACTGGCCGAAACCCAGCGACCGGCCCCGACCGACACCATGGTCGCGGCGGGTTATCATCCTGGGCGATCATCCGGCGGCGGCGCTCGGCCGAGGCGATATTTTGGAGCGCTATCGTAAGACAGGCGGCCGCTGCGGCGGTCACGCCATCATTCTCACCGCCACCAAGGGCTTCATATCCGGTGTGACCGCGCAGCCCGAGGCCGAGGAACTGACGGCGGAGCGGGCCGACGAGCTCATTGCCAGTCCCGAGCAGGAGGACCTGCTTCGCGCGCTCCTCGCCGGCATCGACATCGAGGATATCCTTGTCGCGCTGCACGGCGAATATCTGCGGGTTCTCGATACCCATTCGGCCGCATTGCCAACCTGTCGGAATCGCGAACGCACGCGCAACACGCCGCTGCAGGTCAAGGCGCACGCGAAACTCTGGATGGATCGAGGCCGCGAGGCCGGGAGCAATGTCGGCGCTGGCCACATCCGTTGGTCCAAGGCGACCAAGGGCCTGACTGCGAAGCTAGGCGAGCTGACGGCGCGCTATCAGGGGCCGGCGCCCGGCAAGGGGCATCTCGTCTCGATCGAACAGGACGGCACCCTCGCGCACGGCTTCATCGACCCCGGCGGGAAACCCCTCGCGCCGACGCTCATCGTCGGCAGCAAGGCCCGGTTGCGCGACGAGATGGCACGCGCGCTCCGCCTGTTCGGCGGGGCGACGAGATTTGCCGCCCGCTAACATTCGAGGATCCAAAACATGGAAACGAGCCGCAGCCAGCGCTGGCGCGAGCGCCGGGCGCTCTGGGCCCGCGATCTCACGGTCATCGATCCCAAATCCTATTCCGTCGAGATCATCGGACACGATGCCGCGCGCGCTTTCATTGCCCGCCATCATTATCTGCCGACCTATCCTGCGGCGCAGCTCGCGGTCGGGCTCTATGGCGCCGGGGCAGTCCTGGAAGGCGTCGCCGTCTTCGCCGTTCCGGCCACCGGAGCCGTAATCACGCGGCACACCGGCTTTGCCGATCCGCTACGCGGCTGCGTGCTCGCCCGCCTGATCCTGACAGACGCCGTGCCCCAGAACGGGGAGAGCTTCTTCGTCGCGCGGGCCTTTCGCCATCTGCGCCGCGAGAAGCCCGGAATCGAGGCCGTGGTTTCGTACAGCGACCCAAGCGCCGGACATATAGGCCGCGTCTATTGCGCGCTCTCGGCGGCGCACCGCGCCATTACGAGGCCGCGAACCGTCCTGCGCGCCGGCGACACAACGATCGCGGGGCGCACGCTCTCGAAGATCCGCCTTGGCGAGCGAGGCCATGCCGGCGCCATCGATCAGCTCGTTTCGCTTGGCCTGCCCAGGCCGGAGTTCGGGGAGATGCCTGCGACATGGCTTTGGCGGCTGCAACGCGAACGCCATCTCGTGCGCCATCAGCAGCCGGGTCTCTACGCCTATTGCTTCGAGCTCACCCGCGAAGCCCGCCGGCACGGCCGCGCACTGCCGCGACTTCCCTATCCAAAGGCCCTGCCGTTGGCGCACCCCACCTTTCAGTTCGATCTTCGCATCGAGGCCGAGAACCGCACAGCCGGCCGAGAATGAGGGGAGGGGGATCTTGAGGGTTGCGGCGATGGGCCGCGATCGAGGCCGAGAACTCCATGCACATCCCAAGCAACAGACGAGCGGTCGATACCATTCTGGTCGCCGCCCCGCCGCCCGTGGTCCTGGCCTATGGGATCGGTGTCGATTCCACGGCGCTGCTGATCGAACTCGAGGCGCGCGGCGAGGCGCCAGACCTGGTGCTGAGCGCCGATCCGGGCGCGGAGAAGCCCGAGACCTACGAATATCAGCGGATGATCGCCGCGTGGATGCACGCGCGCGGGATTCCCTATGAGATCGTCCGCTACGTGCCCAGGCGCTTCAAGCACTGGCCGCCCTATTATTCGATCCTCGCCAATGTCCTGACCAATGCGACTTTGCCGAGCATCAGCCTGGGACGGCATAGTTGCAGCTTAGGTCTACCCATTGAAACTGTCTCCTTTGCGCGCGATGAGGGACGGGCCGACCGCCGCGCTAACCCAAAGAGCTGGCGGTGGTCGGCCCGTCCCTCGCGTCGCGCAGCGACGCTTAAGCGTCGCATGAGGCGCCGCACAAAAATGCCGCGCTTGTTATTCAAGCCATTCGTTTCCGAATCGATTTCTCTAGCGGAACGATGGCCGCCTCTGTAGAAGGTCGGAGAACAAAAGGGGGCCTTATGGCGCGGCGCGTTTTCTTCAGTTTTCACTTCGCGAACGATTTTTGGCGTACTCAGCAGGTGCGTAACATCGGAGCCCTCGAAGGGCAGACTCTTTGCACTGCGAATGCTTGGGAGGAGGTCAAGCGGAAGGGCAAAGCCTCCATCGAAAAATGGATCGATGACAACATGTACGGCAAGAGTTGCGTGGTGGTGCTCGTCGGTTCGGAAACAGCGAACCGGCCATGGGTGATCCGCGAGATCGTCAAAGGTTGGGACGCAGGCAAAGGCGTGGTGGGTATCCGGATAAACAAACTTCTTGGTCACGATGGGAACTCGTGCGTGGCAGGCAGCAATCCATTTGATGAAATAGGCTACGCCAATACAGGGAAGAAGCTTTCTTCCATAGTGAAGCTCGTCTCTCCTTCCGGAGCAGATAGCAAAGCCGCCTATGACTCGATTAAGAATGGGATCGAGACTTGGATTGAAGAGGCCATTGCGATCCGAGCAAATAACTGAAGTGCAGAGAATCGGAGATTTTGCGCGGAATTAAGAGCGGGCGGCAAGAATGATAGAATATATTACCAAATCCGAGCTTCGTAATTTCGCTGGCAAATTGAACATCAACGAGCAGGTAAACCTCAGGAAATCTGCTTCTTCTCGGGCGCTGTCGGGTGCTACATTTCTTTCGCACTCAAGCAAGGACGATGATCTCGTCGTTGGCGCCATTCGTGTATTAGAAGGGCACGGCGCCAAGGTTTATGTCGATGAAATCGACCCGGAAATGCCCCCATACACGACGGAGGAAACGGCAGGGCTGTTAAAGAGCCGTATTCGTCAGACCAAGCGCTTTGTCCTTCTTGCAAGCAAGAACAGCAAGGACAGTCGTTGGGTGCCCTGGGAGTTGGGCGTCGCGGATGGGTATAAAGGGTTGACGAAGATCGCGCTGTTCCCGGCATCCGACAGCGCGCATGAGCAGGCATGGGCGTCGTGGGAGTATCTGGGATTATACCGCCGCATCGTCTGGGGGGATCTACAGGGTCATCAAAAGCGCGTCTGGATGGTCCTCGACGAGAAAAGGAACACAGCTACCGAGCTTAGCGAGTGGCTGGCTGGTGAATAACGAGTTCCCGTCCCGTTTAAGCAGTGGCAGGGGGTTGCCAAAATCGCTTCTCAACGACATCCGGTTGGAGAGTTGGACTTTCGAAGCGCTCCTCTCGGACGGAAACGTCAAGGTGGCGGTGAAATAACGCAACATAGTCCCGGTCTTCCGCTAGGTCGGGCGATAGAGATTCAACCTGCGCCCCAACTTCAAGCGTCGCGCCGCCCGTGGAGACTACTGGAATCACTGCAGCGTCCGGTTGCAGGCGTCGAAACATTTCATATTCCTGTACAATCCCGCCCATACCCCCAATGAAAACTGCCGCTTTGAACTTGTGTTCGGAAAACATACGCTCGCGCATGGCCAGCAAGCTCTTCTCCCGATCCTTCTCAATCTCGTCCGTATAAACCACGTTGTTGAACCGCTCATTATCCTCGGGATACTCGTCCTTGAAATGGCGAGACTGGTAGAGCCGGACCCAGTGTCCGTAATTTATTCCTATGTCTTGCGAGACCACCCAGATCATTGGTGTTATTGCGGGTTGACCACCCCAAACAAGCAGCCTGCGTCCTAGCGTGACGTGCACCAAAGCGGAGACTGCGGCTGTAATCGCGACACTGTCAGCGGTCGCCGCATATTGTGGGCCTCGCTTCGGATCCGGCACGCCTGCCGAAAGAAAAATGGCCTCAGTCATGGTCAGTTCTCCCATGCCGCAAGAGCCCATCCGGCTTCGGAAACTTTAATCGTGCGGACCGCGCGAATATGCTCCCCAAGCCATCGGAGATGAGCATTCCATGCATCACGGATGCCGATATGATCGTAGACCAGTACCGGTATCTCCTGCTGTTCCGCTCGTCGCGCCTTATCGGCCACATCGTTCAAAATTTCAGCCGTGGGGATTCCGACGATCGGATATGCCCAGATCTTTTCGCCGTCCAGCAACCGCACGGCGACGGCCCGATGTGCGCCGACGCCTTCCACTGACGCACCAATTTTCTCGACGTCAGCGCGAAGTTTGCCGGTAATCGACATATATCGAGATGCGATGCTCCGGCTTCGTAGCCGCTCGACCTCCAGGACGATTGTATCCGCCGTTTTGGCTACTATTGGGCCATCTGGCCCCTCGAGTTCCTCTGGATCAAGATATATAGTCTCTGCAAGATCGGTCAGCTTGTTTGGCGTATGCTCAGGCCAAATTACACGAAGGACCTGGATCTCTTTCGCGCGCGCTCTTCCTATTTCCTGTCGAGTCCAGCGGCTATCGAAATAGGTAGGCGTGTCGAGCATAACCATAACATCAGAATCGACGAGCCTATGCCAAAGCACATCTTGGAACGGATCGCCGGGCCTAATGTCGTGCGTGTCCAAGAATACGTCGAATCCGCGGGACGCAAGGAGATCGTGAAGTTGCAACGCTGCTGCTCGGGATTCCACGCGCCGATAGCTCACAAAAACCCGTCGCTGTCGACGAAGTAAGCCCACGCATTCCAGCATTGCTGACGCGAGTTCAGTCATATTTGGATCGTCAGCGCGCCGCGTTAGCCCATTGATGGGCTGGAGAAGCGGGGGGATGTGAGCATTGAAGTCTGCGCCAGCGGCAATCGTTGGAATGATGGGCGCACTGGCCCGGATCAGGTCTTGGGCCGCTTCGAGATCTTGCTGGGCATTTCCTCCAAAATACGCACACGCGAATGCTGCTGGCTTGTGCCGCTCACCCAGCGTTGCCGCATTATGCACAACTACATCGTCCCCCAACGTCAATCCGAAGTCGGAAACGATATCCGTGAGCGTCGCTGTCAGTGTTGCACGCTCCTCTGGCGTTGCCGCACCAAGTATGGCCAGTTCATAGATACTCATTGGTGTCAGCGACCGGCCGCTTTTGCCGCAGTTTCGATCCAAGCCGGCATGTTGGCATAGCCGTTATCCCGGACCCAATCATATGTCCCGTATAGGTTCGACAGCGGAATATCTCGGCCATTCTGCTTTATTGTAAAATAACTGAGAGGGTTGGTCCCCTGTCGATCAGTTCCAAGTTGCGGATCTTTTACGCTATGGATGTCGATGGCCAATAGGCCTTTCCCAAGCTCGTAACTTCTCTTGATCTCGTGCCGGACCCATTCGCGATCATACGTCTCTGCGCCGAACAGCACCACAGTCACGGACGTGCCTTTGAGCTGCTCTTCGATCCATTTTTCTATGCCGCCCGCGCGTCTTTTTGCCTCTTCGAACTCTGCCTTGTCATAGAAAGGCTGCGCTTCGCCACCTGGACGAACCACCCAGGAATTGCGGACTTGCACGACCCGTCGAACGTCACGGTCATAGTGAAAGCTAAAGAATACCCGACGCGCCACCGCTTCCCCCCTCGATCATCGTCCACTCATATCAAGGCGGACGCCAGGTGTCAGCAGGCGCGGTGAGTGCTTGGGGTAGGCTGGTCGAAGCGACACCCTTCGGCATGGCGAGGAAAGCGCCCATTCCATCGAAATGCGTCGGCCAAATCGAGCATGTTGCGCTACTTTCGAAATCGCACCTGTGCGGGCGAGGGAGATGGCCCGTGGTATCAGTGATTCGGGCTGCCTCTGGCGTGCCCAATGTCCCCGCTGGCTTCCCGATTCTGTTCGACGCCGACATGGCGATCATCGAGCCGGCCTTCGTCTGGCTCATGGAGCATGCAGAGCTAAGCGGCCGTGCCCACGCCTCCGAAACCGTGCGGACCTACGGCGAGCATCTCCACGACTGGTTCGACTCGCTCGAACAATCGGGGATCGAATGGCGCGAGGCCGACGAACGCGTCATCGCCGCCTATCGCAACCGGATGCTGGAGAATCCCAGCACGCATACCGGGCGGCCCTATGCCCGGACCACGATCAATGCGCGTGTCTCGACCGTCTGCCGCTTCTATGGCTGGGCGCTCGATAAGGGGCTGATCGACCACTGCCCGTTCCGGTTGACCGAGAAGATGACGCTGATGCTCGACGGCGCCTATCGCCCAGGCTTGCAGCGGCGCCAGGTCAATGAGCTGATCGTCTCACGCCCGGAAAAACTGCCGCGACCGCTGCGTGCCGACGAACTGGCACGGCTGTTCGCGCATCTGAGGCCTACCGCCCGACTTGCCGCGCAATGGGCGCTTGGGGCGGGTCTGCGTCGCAAGGAGCTTTGCGCGCTCGCCCTCGACCAGATCCCGGATAGCTGGCCACTCTACCTCGACAGCGATCCACTTGTCGGCGTGCCGCTCCATATCACCAAGGGCGACCGGCCAAGGACGGTCTATCCGCCGCTTCGGCTGCTTGATCATACACACTGGTATGCGGGCGAGGATCGCGCCCGGATCGTCCGCGGTATCCGCCGTTCCGACCGGGGCTATCGCGCGCCGCCTAATCTCCTGCTGAACGAGCATGGCCGCGCCATGACGCGAAAACTCCTGACGGCGCAGCTCGCGGAAGCGTTCGCGGCCGCGGGACTTCAGGGCACGCTGCACTGGCTGCGGCACACCTTCGCGATGGCGATGCTGGCCCGCCTTCAGATCCAGGCCCGCACCAATCCCGATCTGAACCCACTCAAGGTGGTGCAGGTGCTGCTCGGCCACGCCTCGATCACGACCACCGCGATCTATCTGCGCTGCGTCGAGTTGCACGAGCGCGACTTGAGCGAGAGCCTCGCCTATCTTTATGGTGAGCTGATCCCCGCCGATGGCTAGAGGCCGCCTCGATCGCACGCTGAGACTCGATCCGGCACCGGCGAACCATCCGGCGGAGGTCGTCGAGATCCAGTTCCGCGACGAATGGGGCAAGATCGTCCAACGCTTCGACCCGGCGCTGTTCGGGTTGCCGGACGATATCAGCGCCGCCATCGCCCGGGCTTTCCGCGATCATGATATGGCATCCAGCGTCGCGACCCGCACCGCGCGCTGGTTCGCGCTGCGCGTGTTCGGTAGGTTCCTGCGCGAAGACGCGCGTGTCAGGCGCGCGGCAGACCTCGACACGGCAACGATCCGCCGGTTCATCACCTGGCTGGCGATGCCCACTGACGGGCGCAGGCGTGGCGTCCGCTCACAATCCGGTCAGTTCGGTATGATCCGGCCCGTCCTCAAGCGCGCGATCGCGGACAATCCAGGCTTGTTCGCACCGGGCTTCGCCGTTCCCAACAATCCGATCCCGCTCGCCGGCGTCCAGCGGTTACCGCAAGACCGGCTGACACCAGCCGCAATGCGCGCCCTGCTGGCAGTCTGCTATGCCGAGATCGACACGGCATGGGCCAAGTTCCAGCACGGGCAAACCATCGTCAATCTTCCGAACGTGCCGCTCCATAGTGGGCGGACCGCCGAACGGGATCGCTGGATCTGGAAGCTCCATCGCCGCGGCCACGGCATCATGCCGACCGACCGAGGCTTGGACCTTAACAAGCCCGATCGGCAGAGGATCGCCGAGGTAGGCGGGTTCCGCGAGCTCGAGGGTTATCTCCACCTCACGACCGACACGCTGGTTGCGTTCTATATCGTGCTGCTGATCCAGACGGCGGCCAACGCCGGTCCGCTGCGCCAGATCAAGCGGGACTGCCTCGTGCCGCATCCGCTCGAGCGGCATCGCGTCATGGTCGAGTGGGTGAAACCTCGTGCCGGCGGCAAGGTGAAGCGCATGCAACGGCGCTCGTTCGACAATCGCCGACCCTATGCGGCGCCGCGCCTGATCGAAAAGCTCCTTGCGATGACGGCGCCCCTATTACCGCATGTGGAGCCGTCCAAACGCGACCGGCTGTTCCTCCACCGCTTCCTCATGACGACAGGACGCCTCGAGCGCGAGCATCACGCCGGTCATATCGTGCAGGCCACGTTGCGATCGGCAATGTTGCGCTTCTACGAACGGCATAATGGCGCGATCGCCTCCTGGAACGATGCGCATCCGGGCAAGTCCCGTTCCTTGCTTCCCGACTTCTCGCCCAAGCTGTTCCGCAGCAGCATGGCAAGCGCCCACTACACAGCGTCGCAGGGCGATATCATGGCGGCCAAGGCGGTCCTCAATCATGCGAATGTCGCCACCACCGACATCTATGTCGATGGCGAGGCCGTCCGCCGCCTCGAACGCGATACGATCGCTCGGCTCCAGTCGCTGATGATCACATGGGTCACCGGCGAGACGCCCGCCCATGACTCGCAACATCAAGGGCCGGATACCAGCGCGCGGGTGACGGCGCTGTTCGGCCACGACTGCCTTCGACCGGTCGACGGCGGGCAGGCACAGCCTGGCCGCGTGTGCCCGAAACTGGGAGGCTGCCTTGCCTGTCCAGGCCTAATCGTCCCGATCGACCCGGGTCATCTGGCGCGCATTGTCCAGGCCACCATGCATCTTGAAGCGGCGCGGGAACGCATCGACCCGATCCGGTTCAGCCTCTTCTATGCCCCCAGCCTTCGGGCGCTGACACAAGACCTGCTGCCGGCGTTCCCGCCCGAAATGATGCCGGACGCGGAACGGCACATACCCGCCTTGCCGCCGCTGCCGGACCTGGAATAGCCTCATGGCCTCCGTCCCGACATCCACGCCTACCCAACTTCCGGCGCCATTGCTCGGAAACGAAGGCGTCCCCGCCGCCACGACGTTCAACTGGGGCTTCGAAATGCCGGACGGGAGCCGGTTCACGGACGATCAGTGGACGCCGCTCCGGCACGCCGCCGAACTGTTCCTGTTCTCGCTGCGGGCCGATCCGCCCGAAGGGCGGATGCCACTTCGCAAGGAAACGGTCGATGGTCACTTCAGCCACATCCGCTTCCTCGTTCGATGGATGGCAGCCGAGAACGTCCGATGCTTCAAGGATCTCGATCAAGACGCCGTCGACCGGTTCGTGGCCATGTTGCGCGCCCGTCCCGGCAGGAACGCTTCACGGCTCTCCCTCAGCACCGCCGAAGGCTATCTCGGCACGATCCGCACGTTCCACATGCAGCGCGACAAGCTGGACGACGCGCCGCTGATGGCGCCGCCTCGTGCCGGTTCGGTTGGGAAGCGGCACTGGAAACCTTATGGCGGCCATCCCTATACGCCCGACGAGATCGCCGTGCCTCTCATCAGCGGCGCTATGGAACTGCTCGGTGACCCAGCGGACCAGATACTCGCGCTGCGCGATCGCCTCGAAGATCTGTATGAGAAGTTTCGACAACAGCATCAGGGGCGAAGGCTCCACTGGCATATCAGACGCGCCATGTTGGCTGAGCCATGCCCCCACGCGGATCTGTATCCGAATCCGGAATGGCCGCTGCGCCGCCTGACGTTCATGCTCGATCGCCTTGGCGACGCCTGCTTCGTCGTCATCGCCTATCTCGTTGGCGCGAGAGCCTCCGAAATACTCAGGCTTGAGGAGGGTTGCCTCGAACGGCGCGCGGCCGACGGAGACGGCGAGGAACACGTCTATCTGGTCGGCACGATCACGAAGACGTCGCTGACGGAACATGGGGACGTCCATCGCTGGCTCGCGCCCGAGCCGGTCCAGCGGGCGATCCACATCCTCGAACGTCTCTCCGCTCCGCTTCGCGAACTTAGCGGGAAGAGGAACCTCTGGCTCCACCAGCTCGGCCGGGGACGCTCGCCGCTTCCGACGATGATGCCCGTCGCTCGACTGCGATCACCCATGGTCAATATCCGCTTGAACGAACGACTTGCGCCGTTCCTTGCCTTGCCGGAACACCAAGGCGGCACCTGGCACCTGACCACCTATCAGGGTCGCAAGACGTTCTCACGGTTCATCGGGCGGCGCGACCGCACCGGCCTGACGGCGCTGCAACGCCATCTCGGCCATGTCCACCGCGCGATGACCGACCGGGCCTATGTGGGCACCGACTTCGAGCTTGCCCAGCTGATCGACGACCAAGCCGCCGAAGAAACCCGCAAGGCGCTGGAAGACCTGCTCCTGGCGCCGAACGTCGCCGGGAAGGCGGGCGTCATGCTCTCCGAGCGATCGCCGTTCCGCGGGCGCACGCTATCGAGCGACGTCGATGGATATATCACCGAGATCCTCGCCGGCACGGATATGCGCCTCGGCGTATGCGACTGGGGCTACTGCCTCTACCGCCGGGAGACCTCCGCTTGCCTCGGCGGCGAGCGCGAGCCGAACCCGGTGCTTCGCACACAAAGCACCTGCTCGACTTGCGCCAACTTCGCCGTGACCGACCGGCATAGGCCGGTCTGGGAAGCGCGGCTTGAACGAAACACCGCATTGATCCAGCGCGATGACCTCGATCGCGAGAGCCGAGCACTTGCCGAAGCCCGCATCCAGGAATCTCGCCGTATCCTCGACCAGCTCGACGAAGGAAATGCCGGTGACGTCTGAATCTGACCTATCCACCCCGCAGGCCCGTCGCCGGGCGAACACCAATGCACGTCTGCGCGAAGCCCTTGGCGTCCTTGCCAAAGACCCGTCCGCCGCGCCAACGGTCGCCGCTCTTGCACGAGCAGCCGGGGTCGGCCGCAACATCATCTATACGCACCATGCCGACGTTCTTGACGCCCTGCGCGAGCTTCAATCGCAACGTGAGGGCGCCACTGAAATGGCCGCCGGCGATGCCGATCGCACACGCTCTGCTCTTCGGCACGTGGAAGCCAAGAACATCGCCCTCGCAACACATAATGCCAGCCTGCTGAAGCGCGCCCTCGAGGCCGAACAGCGCGCGGAGCGCCTTGAACGCCGCAACGCGCAACTCGTGCAGGAACTCGATCGGATACGCCTGCCCGTCCCTATCCGCATCAACGCCGAAGCGCCCGATCCCTCCACTGCCTGAAGGCGGTCACGCCCTAATCGGGCGTCTTGGAAGGGGAGGAGGACTGGGGATGTCGGAAATGCGGGCTTTGCGGAGCCAATAAGACAGGTCGATGCAGACCTAATGCAGTCTCAAATGGAAGGTGGCGCCGCAAGACGCTTTCCTGAAGCAATGGGCACCGGCTCGCGCCGCATGGGCGAATGGGCAGAAGGTCGAGCGGCTGATCGGCTACGACACGTCGCCCTCCGATTCCCGGCGTCATGCCCATGCTGCCGGGCTGGACGATCCGCTGTTCCAGTGCCGCTATCCGCTGCGCGAATGGAACTGGACGCGCGATCGCTGCATCGCCCGGATCGAGGCCGCCGGTCTCCCGGTGCCGCCCAAGTCGAGCTGCTTCTTCTGCGGCGCCATCCGGCCCGATGAAGTACGCGCCCTGCCGGCGTGGTGCCTTCGCTTGATTGTCCTGATTGAGGCCCGCGCCGAACCGCGCCTGCGCACCGTCGAGGGATTGTGGCGCCGATCGACCAGGACCCGGCCCGGCAGGATCACCGATTTCATCCGCGCCGAGCGGCTGCTCCCCGAGGCCGAGATCGACGCGATCCGTCGCGATGCGCCGACCGATCTCATCCGTTTCCAGGACGCCGCCAGCATCGTGCCGATCGCCGAGCGGCCGACGATGGAAGAATGGATCGCGAGTTTCAACGCCGGCTTGATGGAGGCAGCATGACCAGCACCATATCCCGGATCGCCGAGCTCAATGACCGCGTGCGGCTCGGCCTCGATCGAAACGCGCGGATCGTGATGACGGCGACCTGTCTCGCCACATTGGCAGGCGGCGACCGCATCGTCAGCGAAGCCGTCGCCCAGGCCGCGGTACTCGCGGCCGTCCGGCGCTACGAATTCAAGCCTGATGACGGCCCGGAACGCAACTACGGGCAGTTCGAGCTCGAGGGTCACATCGTCTGCTTTCGCATCGATTATTACGATCCCTCGCTCGAATGGGGCTCGGAAGATCCTGCCGACGCCGCGGTGACCGTCCGTGTCCTGACGATCATGCTCCCCTGCGACGATTGAGCCGATCAGTCGCCTCGCCAATTTCCAACCAAAATGGAGGTAATCTTGCGCCGCATCACACCCGCGACGTCCGAGGACGGACAAGCCATTGCGATTGCCGTTGAACGCCTGCGCGAAGCCCGTAACCTGCTGCGCAGGGCGGGCGCGCGCCGCGCGGCATCGGCAGCAGGTCAGGCCATCAACAGCGCCGAAGGCGCCGCGCGGCACGTCGCGCACAGAATGCGGAGGACACACGCATGAGCAGGCACATTCTCCCGCCCAAGGCCGGCCATCCCGACGTCATCTGCGCGGCGGTAGGCTGGGACCGACCGCTCCAGACCTATTATGCTCAGGTGTGCTTTCGCACCGATGATGAGCCCGATGAAGGGGAAGCGCTGATCTGGCGGGGCACGGAACCGGGCGAGCTTCCCACGCCCGAGGCCGCGATCGCCGTTATCACGCCCTATGCGGAAATCCCGCCGAGGCTTGCCGAACAGCTCCTCGCCGACATGACCGCGACGATCGGCGAGAAGGATGGCCGGCACCAGGCCGAGGTCAAGCGGCGGCTGTTCGGCTCGATTCATTAGGATCGGGCCGTTCGAGGCAGAAACGCTTGCGCCCGGGTGTCGCCTCGATACCCTCTGCGCGCGGAGAAAACCGATGACGTCCGTACCGACAGATTATGATTCCGCCCGTGCGGCGCTGACACGGCTTATCCCGCTCGCCATGGGCGACACCGGGCAGGCGCGCCGCGTCGCGAACTTTCTGATGGCCTGGTGGAATGACCCGGAGCTTGGTCAATTCGAGATCGCCGACATGTTCGGCCTCGACATCGACGTGGCAAACGACATCACGAGCGTGATCGGCTTTCTCGGCCAGAACGACCGCGGCGCCGTCTATATCGACGGTCTCGGTTTCGCCGAAGAGATGCAGGATGTCATTGCCCTGTGGCGGCCATCGGCAAGCGCTCCCCAGACTTGACACGCATCGCGTGATTGCGAGGCCCTGAAGTACCCGACGGCGCCGAAGTGGCGCGTCGGAGCGGCGCTGGCGCGCCTTACTCGGCCGAACGGCCGAGGAGAGGAGCGGGTGAGAGAAGGTGTTCGGACAAGGGGTTCGAGCGCACTTTCTCAGGAGACTTCCCATGAACATCGGCACCATCACCCAGAACGCCAGCGGCACCTACACCGGCAAAATCTCGACGCTCACGGTCGCGATCGTCATCGCCCTTCGCACCGTCCATTCCGCCAATCCGCGTGCGCCCAAGTTCGAGATCCTCGCGCTCTCGGCGGCACGCCAGTGGGTCCAGGTCGGCTCACTGTTCGAGCTGGCGTCCAATGCGACCGGCGAAATGTTCCTCAACGGCAAGATCGAGGATCCCAGCCTCGACAAGCCGCTCTACATCTCGGCGTTCCGTCAGGACGACGGCTCGTACAACATCGTCTGGTCGCGTCCCAACCGCCGCCGCGATGCGCCGACCGACACCGCCCCGGCCGACGACAGCCTGCCGCCGCTGCCCGGTGCGGACGAGCCGGCCAAGCCGAACGGCCTCGCCGGTACGGATGGCCTGGGTGAATCCTCGGCCGAGGGCGCGTTCGGCGGCGAGCCCGCGCAGGGCAATGGCCGCCGTCGCCGCACGCCCGAGATGGCCGACTGACGATCCTCTCTCCCTGCCGCGCGCGTCCCTCCGGCGCGCGGCAACCCCGCAGGGCTCGTTTGCCTCACGGCAAGCGGGCCCTGCCTTCGTTTCCCTGTGACCGTGTCCTCAGCTATCGTCCTCGCGCGCGCGACAGAGAGGACTTGAAATTTATCCGGAAACTCCGTACTTTCCGGACAGGAGAATCACCATGCCCCAGACTGTCAGTTCCGTTGAGGCGTCAAAGGCCTTCGGCCGCATCAGCCGCCAGGCGCTGGTTGCGCCCCTTACCATCACGCATCATGGCCACGATAGCCTCGTGTTGATGTCGGCCGCCGAATATCAGCGGCTCAAGCGGCGCGATCGCGAGGTCTTCACGTTGACTGACGTGCCGGAGGAAATCGTGGAGGGGGTTCGAGCGGCGCGAGCGCCGGCAGAAGCCGCTGCCTTCGATCACGAGGTCGAGTCCTGACGAGTGCAAATTCCCGATCCAGTTCCCGGCCTCGTAATTCGCTACTCGTATCTCTGGAGCCATGAAGCAAAGGCAGGTCACGAAGAAGGCAGCAAAGACCGTCCCTGCGCCGTGCTGCTCGCGACGACAAATAAGGCAGGCGCCAAGATGGTCACCATCCTGCCAGTGACCCATACGCCGCCGTCCGACACGAGCCTTGCCGTTGAAATTCCGCACGCGACGAAGGTTCGTCTCGGGCTCGATGATGATCGCTCGTGGGTCGTCCTCACGGAGCTCAACTATTTTCAATGGCCCGGGCCCGATCTTCGGACGGTGCCCGGAGATCCATTGGGCGAGGTTGCATACGGTCAGCTTCCAACCGCCTTCTACGAAACCATCCGCACCCGCTGGCTCGCCGCCTACGACGCCGGCAAGGTCACGCAGGTCAAGCGTACCTCCTGACCAGTATCGGCCGCGCCCGCATTTGCCACGCGGCGCGGATCATCGCGACTTCGGAGTGAGAACACATGGGAACGAACCAGCGGCACGGCAATCGGGCGGTGAGCACGGCCGAGACCTTGAGCGACAAGCAGCGGGCCGATCTCGCGGGCGCGCGACCT
The DNA here is from genome assembly GCF_020782245.1 of Sphingobium soli. Classification (GTDB taxonomy): domain Bacteria; phylum Pseudomonadota; class Alphaproteobacteria; order Sphingomonadales; family Sphingomonadaceae; genus Sphingobium; species Sphingobium soli. Next base: position 41,490 of record NZ_JAJGNP010000014.1, on the reverse strand, counting down.
ACGGACGAAGAGATCGCCGCCGACCGATGGGCTGATGAGCATGATACCGCGCGCGAAAGGTCCCGCCGCGCGAAACTCCGTCTGCCATTTCGCGCCTGAGGCCGCCGAGGCCGAGCAATACGAGGCTCTGCCCTCAATCCCGATCGCTGCGTCTAGCGGGCCTCGCCGAACGGGCTTGCCCGTGACCGATTGCTGAGCACGAACTCCTGAGGGCGCTCCGCCGCCGGCGCCGGGGTCAAGAGCAGCGCGCCGCGCGATCGTCCATCGGGTAGAGCCCCGCCGCGGCCAGCAGCCTTCCTTCGCCTGTTCCTGACACCTGCGGCGAGACGAAGACGTCCCGCAACCCCATCCGGTCGCCCGTGTTGCCGCTTCGCGGCTGCCCGCGCCAACTCCCTCCAGGGGTTCCCCTCCGCTGACGCTACGGTGCGGACCCTCTCCGCACGCCGCTCTTCGGTGTCACCGGCGGGAAGGCCGCTGGACCCAACGAGGAGCACTACCATGAACAACGTCAATCTCGCCGGCCGCGTCGCCAAGGACCCCGAGACCCGCGGCGCCGTCACCACCCTCATTGTCGCGACCGATCGCGTGAAGCTCAGGGACGGCAAGACCTATGTCGACGACGCCACCGGCTACACCGCCAAAGAGACAGAGTTCCACAAGGTCACCTGCTTCAACGGCCTCGGCAAGGCCGGCGCCTCGCGCAAGAAGGGCGATGTCGTCGCCATCACCGGCCGGCTGCACTATTCGAGTTGGGAGGATCGCGACGGAGTCACCCGGTACGGCTGCGAGATCATCGCCGACAAGATCGACTTCTTCTGACCCGGTAGAGCGGCGCCTGCGGGCGCCGCCCTTCAGCTCAACTGGCCCGGGAAGTTCGCGCGTCGCCCCGTCTCGAGGTTGTGGACCATGTTCTCGACGCCGATCGCGTAGAACTCGCCGACATGGAAGCTCGCCCCATCCCGGAGCTTCCACTCCTGATCGGTGACGACCTTGATCACGCTGTTCACCAGCGCGATCACGTCCTGCTCCGCCAGCGGATAGAGGATCGGCTCGATCTGCCACAGGCGGTCGCCATGAATATCACGTTGCCGCAGGAGCTGCTGATAGACGGCGAGTTTCGCCACCAGCCCCGGTGGCTCATTGCCATGCAACAGTGCAGCATATCGCGATAGACGCTCCTCATAGTTCGCCTGAATCTGGGCCTTCACTCTTCATTCCTTCAACATTGCCTGCGGCGTCGGTGCTCGATCATTTGGCGCATCCCGGCCCTTCGACAGGCTCAGGCCGGGACCGGCGCTCTACTCGCCTGCGGCTCCCGGAGCCACGGCCTTGCCGCGTCTCCGCCCTGCCGGGTTACGATCACCTTGCGGGGGTGATGGGGAGGGGGTTTCTCCTGGGACAGTATGGAGCGATTTGCTGTTAACCCGGCCGCCGCGCGGCCGGGGCAAATCCAATTCTCTCTCTAACATCTCGGTATCAGACAAGCTTCATCGCCGTAGTGTGATGTGCCTTGGGGGGCTTTCTCAAGGATGCGCGGTCCCCCCAATTTTCCCGGGACCGTCGCTGCGCTCTGGCCCCAAGAAAATCGGTTCCCCCACGCCCCGCCGAGGCGGCGCGGGGACTTGTCCCCGCGTCCCTGACAAAGCCCCGTCGGCCCATCCGATGAGATTTCATCTTTCATCCAATCCCGGATGAGAGATCGACTTGTTCGGAGGCTTTTATGACTTCTTTCAACAATTTCGCCGACCTTGCCAGCTTCGTCGCCGCGTCGCGTGAAAATGACGGACTGACCCAGACCTACGAGGGCGCGTTCATCGAACATAGCGAGATGGCCAAGCTCAGCATCGTCGAAGCGCCCGAAGCACTTGACATGCCCGATCCCGAGCAGGTGCGGGCCGCCACCGAGATGATGATGCAGACCATGTTCGACGTGCTGCGCGACACCCGCATGGAGCCGTTTGCGGCCGATCTGGCGTGGGGTTTCGCCAACAGCTTCCATGTCGTGGCGAAGCGTATCGAGGGCCGCGAGGATGACGCCGCCAAGAAGCTCGGCGATCTCGCACGCAGCTATGATCCGTCCGAGATCTACGCGACCGAACTCGAAGACACCCAGCTCCTCTGCCAGACCCTCCAGGGTTGCCGCGAGGCGATGGAATGCATGCGCGACCATGCCGCCGAGGTCTATCGGGTCGAAACCGGCAAGCCCTTCTCGCCGGTGCGGGGAAGCCGGGTTTCCAGCGCGCTTACCGCATCGATGATCGAGGCCCGCGACTATCTTGCCTCGAAAGCCCGGGAGCGCCGCGAGCAGTTCGCCCCCGAAGGCCCGGTCGTGGCGTTCTCCGGTGGTCAGGTGTGGGAGGACGTGGACCTGCTCTGGAACGGTCTCGACAGCATCAAGGCACGCATCCCGGAGCTGATCCTCGCGACCACCGCGCAAGCGAAGGGCTGCGATGCCGTGGCGCACGCATGGGCGGCATCGCGCGGCGTCAAGGTCATCCAGTTCCGCCTCGATCGCAGTCAGGGCAACCGCGCCGCCTTCGTCCGCAATGACCGCATTCTCGGTCTCAAGCCGGTGGAAGCCGTCATCTGCGAAGGCTCGGGCATCCAGCAGAACCTCGCCCAGAAGCTGCGGCAGGCGGGGGTGCCGCTGCACATCGTCCGCCTCGCGCACCAGCGCACCCAGCGCAGCGCGTGAGTGCTCGCTTGGAGGGGCTCCGGCTTCGGCCGGGGCCTCTCCATCTTTTTCTGCGGGGACATGCGGCGCTCAGGGGCATCGAGCCCCTTCGCGCCGCGGGGGACTGAGCGCTGGCGCGCTCGCGCAATGGCCACCATTCGCACCGACTTCGCCCCGCCAGGCGGCCAGAGGGGAGAAGGGACGGGTGCTGCGTTCAGCAAGGGAGGACGAGATGTCCATTGTGTTTCGCATCACCACATCGGCCGACCATCAGGAACGCCAGACCGCCGTCATCAACGCCCGCCAGCTCGCCGCCTTCCGGGAATTTCTGCGCGGCCAAGGCGAGCGTCTCGACATGACCCTGCTGGATCCGGATTTCGCGGAGGACGACTATCTCTCCTATCGGTTCGAGGCGCGTGTCTGCCCGCTGGCGCTCGCCAGCATCGCACGCATCTTCGACTATCAGACCGATGTCATCACGGTGCTGGATGAGGCCCAGTTTCGCGGCCGCCGGGTCAGCGTCTATCGCGAGGGCGACACTGGCCCGATCACCCTGTCGGTCGGGCTGACCTCCGATCTCGGCCTCGAACTCGATCTGGCCTATCAGAATGCGTTCGCGCTGCTCGAAGGGCTTGGACTGCGACCGGAGAGCGTCGGCGAAATCCCGGTCGACAATGTCCGTGCCCGCCTCGCTGATCCCGCGATCCGGCGCAGCGTCGAAGCGCAGGGTGCAGCCCCATACCTGTCCCGGCTCGACCGCCTGATCGCGACCGGAGATCTTGACGACAGTTCCCGTCTGGAATGGGCATAGCCTCCGCCCGGACCAGACGTCGCGAAGGGGCGCGTCGCCGCGCGCGGCGCGCCCCGCAATGCCGCTGCGAGCCTATGCCGCGACCGGCGTTCGCGGTGTCAGCAGGGTATCGATCGCGCGCTGCAATTGGTCGGCGGCATCGACATCGTTTGTCGCCGCCAGATACTCTTTGGCCTGCCGCATCAATGCCAGCGCAAGCGCCCGTGTCACCGTCGGGTCCGTCTCCGAGAGGTCCATATCGCTACCTCGAGCGCGGTCCATCCTCGCGAGCTTCCGGGCCGTCGCTCCTCCCCGGAGAGCTCCCGCGCCGTGCGCGGGAGCCGGGGCTGGTAACACGTCGAGACATGCGCCTACGCTTTTAGTGCCAAGGCACCTGGACATGTGCGCAGGCACCCCGGCGTGAGATCACACCGAGCTGCCTTTCTCGACGGGATTACCAGTCCCGGCGCCGCAGCCTTCGCAGCGCAATCCGGCGCCTAACACAGACCTCCTGTGACACCAAGGCGAAGTCGTTTCGGCCCTGTCCAGCACCCTCCCGGATCAGTGGATTGTCCATCCGCTCCGCCCGCTGGCCGAGATCGGTGAAGGGTCCGTGCACGCCGTTCTCATAATTCGCAAAAGCCATGATGGGGCGGCGTTTCATCGTGACGACACCGGCTCGCTCGCGTGCCGCACGGACCCGTCGGTCCGCGCGCCGCTACGCCTTGCCGGAGGCGCTTCCCCGAGAGGAAAAATCTCTCACAGTCTTCCCATTCTGTCGGGCGGACGAGACCGTCTCAAGCCCGGCGGGGCCCCACCATTTTCTTCGGCGGATCGGGCGCTGCGCATCAATCTCGAACGACGGTGGCCGCCGAAGAAAATCGTGACCCCCACCGCCGCTTTGCGGTCGCCGGCAAGCCGGCGAGGCCTGACACGGTCCCGCCCGCCCGACGCCATTCCCCTGTCATTCAAGACGACAGGAGACGAACATGCAGACGATCACGAACATCGCCGCCGCCGATCAGCACGCCGCCTACTTCGCCGCCGTCGCCAATGCCGAGCGCCGCGCGATGCACAGCTACTTCGACCAGCATGTGGTCGAGGACGATGAGCTGGGGTTCCTCGCCATTGACGAGGGCGACTACGGCGCGCTCGGACAGGCGATGATCGACCGGATCGTCTACACCGCGCCGGGCGGCATCATCGACGAATTCTGAACGATAGGGGAGGGGCTGCGGCCTCTCCCCTTTTTTTGCTGGGAGAGGAACGGTCACGGGGGGCATCGAGCCCCCCATGACCGTGCCGCGGCGTTGCCGCGGCGGGGGATGATTCAGGCCTTGAGCCGCTTTTCGACTTCCTCGAAACCCAGTGTCTTGATGCGGGCCGTCAGATCGGCGAGCCGCTTAGGTTCAAGCTTCAGCAGTCCGGATTTCTCGATCGTCGCGATCGCCTGCTCGCGCTCTTTCTCTTCGAGCTTCCTGCGCCGCTCTTCCAGCCGGCGCTGATCCTCTTCGAGAGCCTGTCTCTCCTGTTCCAGTGTCTTTGCCATAGGTGCCTCTTGTGAAGGCTAATCGGGCTATGAACTGGCTGAACATAGCGCTGGTTGGTGAGGGCAGGAAGAAGAAGATTCATGGGGCTGGGCGCATCGGGCCTGCGCCCGACGACGGCTCTATTCGCTAGGGCTCCCGATGCCCTTCAGGCAACGAGAGCCCAACCTCACGGAGCCAAGGCATGCGCCTTGTCTCCGCCCTTCGGGTCACGATCCTCGCCTTTCCAACGCGGCCCTTTGGCCGACGTTGATGCTGCGCATCGGGGCTTTTCGCGCCCTGATCGGATCGGTGACACCGGCCTCGCGCGTTCCGCCTCACGGCGGCGCGTACCTCGCCGGTCCCGGCAACCGGCTCCTCTCCGACGACATCGTAACAGGCCCAGGGACAGGGGATCGGGCTCTTGGGATTAGCACACCCTACGCACCTGAAGGTGCATGAGTTCCGTTGTTTCACAACGGGTTAGCGCGGAAGGAAAGGAGACTACGTTGTAGTACGAGCTGGTGGGCGGGCAAAAACGGCGGAAATCAGCCATTCGCGCGTAGTCTGTGAGACTACGGCCTGCTGGTCCATGACGATCAACTTGCCGGAACCGGGTCGCTCGGCTATAAATAGAGCCATTCTTCAGTCCCCACCAGCCTCCCTGCTAGGAGGTTGGTCTTGGCTACCAGTTACCGGCATTACAACGTCCGCCTGGAGCGCGCCCAATGGGACCGCCTCAGCGTGATCGCCGCCGAACAGAAATTGAGCGTCGCCGACGTCATCCGGTCGGCCCTCAATGTCTTCCTTTCATCCTCCGACGTGCTGACCGCGAGCCAGCGCCGCCTGGCCCGGATCAGCGAGTTCCAGCAGCTCGTGCTCGACGTCATTCTGCGCGAGCAATATCCTGAGCTTCGCGACCGCCTCGTTGCCGAAACCGACAAGCGCCTGGTGCAATATCATGGCGCGTGAGGACATCCGCTCGAACGGGAAAAACATCCCGCTGACCCACCACTCTGCGCGCGGCCGCGTGCAGCGAAACTCGGGCAATTTCACCCGCGGCTCACAGCTTCTCACCCACGAGATGCTGATGTGGTTTTCGGGCGCGCGGCTGCCCATCATGGTCTGGTTCTTCGCCTTCCTCGCGGCCTGGTTCGTCATCCTCTCGATCCGCCTCGACGAGCACGGATTCCAGCTCGTCTGCATGAAGATCTATTCGGCGCTCTGGAACTGGGTCGACCTCAATCCCAACAAGCGCGTCAACGTCACCCTGCCCAATGGCGAGATCTACAAAACGGTCATGCCCGTGGTGCCCTATATCCCGGCCGTGCAGCAGGCCTGGGAGACCACCATCCGGGCGCTGATCGGCTCGATCCTCGTCTCGGTTTTCGTGGTCGCGCCACTCACCATCTGGTTCGTCGACATCTCGCGCAGGCGTGGGCGTTCGATCCTTCAGGAACGCCATGAGCGCGGCGCCATGCTGGTCGATCGCGCCGTGCTGGTCTCCGAAATCGCGCAGCACAATGCGGAAAAATTCGCGGAGGACGCGCGCGAGTTCTTCCCCGGCCGCTCGTCCGCCGCCGTGCTCAAATTGCCGTTCGCGACACGGAAGGCGGGCGGCATCCACCATCCCTATACGCTCGCCGGCATCCCCTATCCGCACCGCCTCGAGCAGTCCCATTCCATGCTGATCGGCACCACCGGCGCGGGCAAGACCACCGAGCTCAGGAGTCTGGTCAGCCAGATGCGCCAGCGCCAGGACAGCGCCGTGATCTTCGATCTCACCGGCGCCTATGTCGAAGCCTTCTACGATCCCATGCGCGACACGATCCTGAACCCGATGGACCAGCGCTGCCCGGCCTGGTCGATCTTCAACGACTGCTCGACCTACAGCCATTTCACGTCGGCCGCCGCGGCGCTCATTCCCTCCGATGGCGGCTCGTCCGAGCCCTTCTGGGCGCTCGCGGCCCGCACCCTGTTCATCGAGATGTGCGTCCGGCTTCAGGAGCGCGGCCAGACCACCAACCTGGCGCTCGCCGAGAACCTGATGACCGCCGATTTGAAGCGGGTGCATCGCTTCCTCGCGAACACCATCGCCGACCCGCTGACCGCCCCGGAAGCGGCCCGCATGGCGGAATCGATCCGCGCCGTCTTCAACACCAATGCGCAGGTCCTGCGTTTCCTGCCCGACGAAGGAGAGCCGTTCTCGATCCGGCACTGGATGACCACCGAGCGCGCGCCCGGATCGATCCTGTTCGTCACCTCCGACTACGACGATCTGGAGATGAACCGGCCGCTGCTGACGCTCTGGATGAACATCGCCATCACCAGCCTCATGACGCTGCCGCGCACGCGCAGCTTGCGGACCTGGTTCATGTTCGATGAGGTCGGCGCGCTGCACCGCCTGCCTGCGATCGAGAAGGGCCTGCAGACCGCGCGGAACTTCGGCGGCGCAATGATCCTGGGGCTCCACAGCTTCCAGAAGCTCGTCGAGGTCTATGGCGAGGAAGGCGCGCGAAATCTCGCCTCGCTCGCCCGCTCCAAGCTCATCCTCGCGACCAGCGAGTTCAAGACCGCCGAGGAGTGCTCGCAGTACATCGGCAACCGCGAAGTGCGGCAGATGGATGAGGCCTATAGCTACGGCTACAACAACAATCGCGACGCCTCGACCCTGACTCCGCGCAAGCAGGTCGAGCCCCTCGTGATCCCCGACGACATCACCAACCTGCCCTCGATGCACGGGTTCGTGAAATTCCCCGACGGTTTCCCGGCCGCGCGCATCCTTCTCGAATGGAAGAACTACCCCATCGTGGCGCCGGGCTTCCTGAAGCGTCCCGTGATGCAGCCCGTCCGGTCCAAGCGCGGGGAGGAGATTTTCGACGAGGAGGGCGGTGAGGCCGGCGGCAGGGACGGCGCCGTCCAGATCGTGGATGAGGTGGTCGAGCCAACCAATCTTGCGAAGGAAATGGCGGCGCGGATCCTGCAGTCGCCGAGCGAGGACCAGGCCGCCGAAACCCATCGTACCGCCCCGCGTAGCGATGACCGGCCGGTGCCCCCGCAGGCGAAGGGAGCGGGCGGCGGCAAGGAGGACGGCGCGCGCGGCAGGGACGCCCAGCAGGAGACCGGCCAGCGGCCCGCCGACGACCGGCGCGGACCGTCACCGCAGGCGCCGCAAGTCGAGGATCAGACCCTCATCGAACTGCGTCAGGGCTTCGCCGCGGGCCGTGACCAGGACGATCTCGACATGGGGATCTGATCCATGCTCTCGGTCGCCGCCGTCCGTTCCGCATCAGGCGCCGCGAACTATTTCGCGAAGGACGACTTCAAGGACAATTACTACACGGCCGATGGCTCCTCCGAGGTCAGTGCCTGGGGCGGGGCAGGGGCCGAAGCCCTCGCGCTTGAAGGCGAAGTCAGCCGCGAAAGCTTCGAGCAGATTCTGAGCGGCGTCCTGCCGAGCGGAGAGGGCGTCGCCCAGGTCGAAAACCGGCGCAACGGTGTCGACCTCACCTTCTCCGCGCCCAAGTCCGTGTCGGTCATGGCCTATGTCGCCGGCGACAAGCGGGTGCTCGCCGCCAACATGGTCGCGGTCCAGAAAACCATGGCCTGGGTCGAGAAGAATCTCGCCGAAGGGCGCAAGGACGTCGAGGGTCGCAAGGTGCCGGTGCCGACCGGCAAGCTCGTCTATGCGCTGTTCCAGCACGACACCAGTCGCGCGCTCGATCCGCAGGCCCATGTCCACTCCGTCATCGCCAATCTGACCCAGATGCCCGACGGCAAATGGCAGGCGCTGCACGCCGACAAGATCTGGTCGAATAACGCGGTCGTCGGGGCGATCTACCACGCCTACCTGCGCGCCGGGCTGGAGAAGCTCGGCTACCAGGTCGAGCTCAAGGGCAAGCACGGCACGTTCGAGATCATGGGCGTGCCCAAGGCGATCATCGATGCCTTCAGCCAACGGCGCGAGGCGATCCTCGAGAAGGCGGCCGAGCTCGGCATCGTCTCGGCCAAGGGGCGCGACGGCGTGACCACCACCACCCGCGATCCCAAGCTCAATGTCGAGGACCGCGACGGGCTCCTCAAAGGATGGATCGACAAGGCGGCGGAGCTCGGGTTCGACGGCAAAGGACTGCTCGCCTCGGCGCTGGCCCGGGCAGGGCAGGGCGCCGCCGACAACAAGCTGGAGCGGGGCTTCCGGGCGGTCACCGACGCGATCGCCGGCGCGCGCGATCTCATCGGCGGCTTCCTTCGCTCGCCCGATCCGCTGATCGACAGCGGCCTTGCCCGCGCCACCAAATCGCCGGCCGTCGCCCGGACGCAATTGGCGGTAGCCTCGGCCGTCCGCATCCTCGCCGAACGCGAGGCGGCGTTCGACGTCAACAAGCTCTCCAAGACCGCGCTGGACCTCGGCCTGAAGGGCGTCACCATCGAGACGGTCGAGCACCGGATCGAGCAGCTCTACGACAACCGCCAGCTAATCCCCGGTGTCGCCCGCGCCGGCGACAAGGGCGTCCGGATGGTGACCACCCAGGAGGCGCTGCGCACCGAGGAAGCCGTTCTCAAGGCGGTCGATGCGGGCGTGGGCAAGGCGGTGCCGATACTCCCCGCGCAGGATGGGCCCGCCCGCCTGCAGGAGGTCGCCGATCGCCCGCTCAATGCGGGGCAGCTCGCAGCCGCGACCCTGATCCTCTCCTCCGAAGATCGGACCGTGACTGTCCAGGGCGTCGCCGGCGCCGGGAAGTCGACCATGCTGCAGGCGGTTGCCCGGATCGCGGAAGGCGAAGGCAAGGATGTGCTGGGCCTGGCCTTCCAGAACAAGATGGTCGCCGACCTCGCCGAAGGGGCCGGGATCAAGAGCCAGACGATCGCCTCGTTCGTGCTCGCCAACGAGCGCTACCTGACCGAGCGCGATACGCCGCGCTACGAGGAGGCGCGCGAGCGGCTCGGCGGCGCGATGCTGGTCGTGGACGAGACCTCGATGGTCTCCAGCGCCGACATGCTGAAGCTTCACAGCATCGTCGAGGCGCTCGGCATCGACAAGCTCGTGCTGGTTGGCGATCGCCAGCAGCTCTCCTCGATCGACGCCGGCAAGTCCTTCGCGATGATCCAGGCCGCCGGCGGCACGATGGCCCGAATGGACGAGAATATCCGTCAGCGGACCGACACGCTGCGCACCGTCGCCGCGCTCGCCAATGTCGGTAAGGCGGGCGAGGCGATGAAGGTGCTGGGCGATAACGTCCACGAAAGCGCGAACCCGCCCGAAGAGGCCGCCGACAGGTGGCTCGCGCTGGGGGCGGACGACCGTGCCGCGACCCAGGTGTTTGCGTCTGGCCGGGAGTCCCGCGCCATCATCAACCAGCGCATCCAGGACGGCCTTGCCGCCGAGGGCACCGTGCGGGGCGAGGGCATCCATCTCATCGTCTATGACCGCGTGAACCTGACCCGCGAGGAGCTTCGCTACGCCGCCAGCTATCGGCCCGGCCTCACCCTCGATGTCGGCCGCGGCGGCGCGCAGGACGTCGGGCTCGCGCAGGGACGCTATGACGTCTCCAGGGTGCTGCCCTCGGGCAAGGTCGAACTGGTCGATGGGCGCCGCAAGATTCGCTTCGACCCGCAGCGCCTCTCGCCCACCGAAAAGCGGGACCGGCTCGAACTCACCGAGAAGAAGGATCTGCATGTCCGCGAGGGGGATCGCATCCGCTGGACCGCGAACGACAAGCCGCGCGACCTGCACAACGCGGCGCTCGCCCGGATCATCTCGGCCGATGCCTCGGGCATCACCGTCGAGACGGCGGGCAATCAGACCCTGACATTGGCGCCGGGCGATCCGATGCTCTCGCGTTTGGACCTCGCCTACGCGCTCAACATGCACATGGCGCAGGGCATCACCACCGACAAGGCGATCACGGTCATGGACAGCCATGAGCGCAACCTGTCGAACCAGCGCCTGTTCAATGTGGGCGTGACGCGGGTGCGCGACGAACTCACCATGATCGTGGACGATAAGGAAAAGCTCGAACGCCAGCTCGACCACAATGCCGGCAACAAGACCTCGGCCCTAGAGACGGTCGGCCGCCTCGATATCGACGGCAAGAAGGGCGGCGCCAAGCCGGTGAAGTTCGATCCCGGCCCGATCGACGGGATCAACCTCGCGGATCAGCCGGACATCCTCGCCGATCTTCCCCCCCTTCCGGACGGGCCGCTTGAGCCCGCAGCACCGATCAAGGGCGACGGCCTCAAGGCGCCCCCGGATCTCAAGCCCGAAAAGGCAGACCTGCTGCCGCCGCTGCCCGAGCGCAGCCTGGGCCTTGATCTTTGATGACGAACGGTCGGCGCGGTGCCGGCTGAAAGCAAGGAGAGTGACGATGGCATGGGATTTTGACGAAGGCGGCAAGTTCGGCAGCGAGAAGGCCGCCGAGGACTATGCCCGGCGCAACGGCCTCAGCAATGCGGACTTCCGCACCCGGCGCAAGGGTGATGAGGTCGAGCTGGAGATCCGCCGCTCCGCCATCGACGGCCGAAACCTTCGTGACGCGGGCGAAGGCCGCAAGGGCGGTTGGTTTTGATCCGGACGTCGGCGGCCCGGACATTCGGCAGGAGGCGGCTGTCCAATGGGCATCGATGATCGCGACTATATGCGAGCGCGCCACAGACAGCGCGCCAACCGGACGAGATGGAACGAGGGTAGGGGGCGGATCGAGGCGGCCTGGCTTGATCCGCGCCACCAGCGATATCGCCGACAACCGTCTGCGGCGGCGATCGCTGTCCGTTTCGCCCTGCCGGTGCTGAGCCTGCTGCTGATCCTGATCCCATTCTATGGGGACGCGCAGCGTCATGGCTGGATTCCTGATCTCGAGCCGGCGCAGCCGTTTCCGGAGCGGGTCGGTTACGGTTGGGGCCAATGTTATCGGTCTGATCAAACGCAGCAATCTCACGATCGAGGCAGCCGATTCCAACACGGTGGTGCAATTGGTGGACCCGGATACGAACGCCCATGCACTGTCGATCTATGTTGCCGCCAATGACCGGGTGTCCCTGCCGGTGCCTGCGGGTACGTACCGGGTCCGCCTGATCGAGGGGCGGAAGTGGCACGGCGCGAGGCGCTATTTCGGGCCGAACACATCCTACGAGACGGTGGCCAGTCTGATAGAGTTCACGCCGACGATGGGTCACGTCATCGACCTGCATCGTCGGCCCGGCGGCAATCTGGAGACGCGGATGATGGGCTCTCGACCAGCGCCGCTTTGACCGGGGCGGCCCGCCCCACCAGAACCTAAGATGCCATCAATGACACTTTACCCCGAAACGCCTGGTAGAGTGTCATTGATGACAATCATTCGACGAGGGAAAGTGCGTCCATGATGCTTGGGCCAGGCAGGCATGTTAGCGAGGGCGACCACCATAACGACGAGAATCGCTACCTGAATGCCGCACCAAATCTTCTATTCCTGGCAAAGCGACACGGAGAACCGGATCGGTCGCGGCTTGATTCAGTGGGCGCTGGACCGCGCCATTCGAACCGTCAATGCGGACGCCGACGTTGATCCCGCCGATCGTGAGCTTCGCGCCGATCGCGACACTGTGAATGTGCCGGGCATGCCGCCGCTCGCGGACACCATCTTCGGAAAGATCGACCGGGCGGTCGCCTTCCTGTCCGACCTCACGCACGTTGCCACGCGCGCCAAGGGCCAGCTCTCGCCCAACCCCAATGTCCTGCTCGAGCATGGCTGGGCGCTAAAATCGCGCGGGTGGGGCAGGATGATCGGCGTCATGAACACAGCGATGGGCCATCCCGACGAGCATCCTCTTCCGTTCGACCTCACCCATTTCAAACGGCCGATCCTCTTCCACTGTCCGGCCGACGCGACCGACGAGGAGCGCCAGGCGGCGCGGGCAGGGCTTCAGAAGGATCTGGAGAGCGCTCTTCGCCTGATTCTCGACGACGAGGTTCTTATGGCGGCTGCGCCGCCGGCCGAACCTCACCCTCATGATGTTGAGCTGTTGCAGCGGTATCGCCAGCAAATCCCGGAGCTGCTGCGCCAGTTCCTGCGCGAGCATAATTTCGGGACGCCCTATCCGCGCAAGGCACTCGATCCCCTCGATGATATGGCTGCTACCTGGGCGGGCGCTGCCTTCGATTTCGAGGACACCGCGCTACAGGAGGCCGCCATGGCGCTTCGCGCGGCGAACACCTCTCTCATGGAGCTGGTCTATGAGCGCATCCATGTGATGGACCGGAACCCCAACATGGTCTGGCCGAAGACCGACTATGACGTGCGGCACGGCACGCAGCAGGTCACCCTGGATGCGATCCGGGAACTCAATGCGCGCGCCGGAACGCTGATCGGCGCGATAGATGCGTTCGAGAAGGTTGGGCGCTCCCGAATTCGTGTCGCGCCGCCGGCGCCAACGGCGCCGCAGGTGGATCCCCGCTGGGAGGCCGCGCGGACCGCGATTTCAGAGCTGGCGGCGGACCGGATGCGAGGAGGGCTTCCCGAGATCGTCGCCATGCCCAGCATGACGCTGCGCATTGTGCCGCTCGCTGCGATGGATCGGCCGGCTCTCGATCCAAAGACCGTCCTCGCTGCGGCGCTCCGCTTTCCGCCTGACAGCCAGGTCCGGGTTCAGTCAGATTCGGATGAGCGCCAATGGTGGAGCTATGGCCTGCCGCTCATTCAGACCGAAAATAACCCGGAGACCCGGTGGCGCACGCGCCTTGTTCGACCCGGCCTGATTGAATTCGAGGCGATGATCGGCGCCCGGATCGACGATGATCCCGAGATCCTGGTGAATGGTCGCGAGCTGGAAGCATCGATCGCCGCCCATCTCGAGCGTCTTGCCGCCGTGCTCGCCGACGTGGGCCTGGCCGGTTCCGGCCTCGTTTCCATCGCATTCCGGGGAGTGGAAGACGTCCAGTTGACGCGCGCCCGCGGTGGCGGTCGCAAGATCCGAAAGCCCGAGCTGTTCCTGCCTGAGCTTCAGGTGACCGATCTTGCCGCGCCGATGCAGCCGCAGCTGCAGGAGCAATTCAATATCCTCTGGCAGGCGTCGGGCTGGGCCGACGGCTCGCCGTCGTTCGACTGACCGGGTGCGCGCTGTGGAGCTCAAGCCCCCGTCACCGGAAGAGGGAGATGCCGGTCTTCAGGCGTTCCGTGAGGCAGCCAAGCTCCATGAGGATACGTTGCGCAGCCGGATGTCCCGCGAATTCTATCGAAAGGACCTGGCAAAGTGGCAGAAACTCTACGCGACGCTCGCAGGGAAACGCGCGGCAGGCTCGGCAACGGCCGTTCATTTCACTCGACTATCGGCGCTCTGCGGTGAGCTGCTGACAGAATATGGACCGGAGGCGCCGCCCAAGAAGCGGGTGCCCAAGGCGGTGGAGCCGGTGCCGTTGAGCTATCCCGACTTCCCCGACGACATTACCCATCGCATTCACTTCCTCGAAGGGCCGGGGATCCGGCGGCAACGCGCCGTTAAGCTTTCCGTCCATGCGCCGGGCATCTTCCGGCAGATCTCGGCGCGTGGCCGCGTCCTGCTCTCGATCGGGGTCCGTCAGGATCAGGTCCGGCTGTTCGAGCGCATCGTTGAAGCTATCGGCGATCTCGCCATGGCTGATTACGCCGCCGCGGGATTCGACATCGGCTATGTGATGCGGCCCGATGGAATCGCCCAAGGTCAGTCCTGGACGCCCAATCCCCTCGATCCAGCCTTGCCGACTGCCCGCGTATGGGAAGACAATCAACGGGCCCGGAGTTACGGATTGCAGGCACGCCTGCTTGGCGACCAATGGCGTGGCGCTGACGGCACCGGCCTCCCAGGTGATCTTCCGGATGTCGATGGCGAACCTTGGGATCCCGATCCGCATTGGCAGCGCGTTCTTGAACTCACACAGGCTGATCGGCTCGACGAGGCACTTACGCTGGTCGAGGCGGTGCCCGGCCGCGATCGTGAGCCTCTGTTCGACGAGGTCATCTATCTCAGATTCCTGACAGGATCGCCGCTGCGCGCGCAGGATATTCGCGTACTGGCGCGCAAACATGCGGAATCATCGCTCATTGCGGGGCGTCTGCTGGAGGAATTCGAGGCATTCCTGGGCCATCTCGATGCGCAATTCACGCTGGAGCCGCCTGTCCTGGAGGAAATGATCAGGCTTCGGCCGGATTTCGGGTCGACCATGATACCGCCCATGCCGCCCGCTTCGGATTGGGCCGCCTATCGGCGTCATATGGCGCAGTTCACGAACCACGGTGCGCGGCGCGGCCGGATTTTCTCCATCAACATCGGGGCCGCCGACACCGGGGCATCCGCGTTCTTTGCGACCGCCATGGTCGCTGCCGAAGAGGCGTTCCGCCGCGAGAGGTCGATTCCCGAGATCGGACGGGGCTGGGTGTCCGAGGTGGCGCTGCTCGATCTGGTTCGAACCCTATGGCCCTCCGCGGTCCATCAATGGCGCCCGGCGTTCCTCGGCATGCAGTCCGTCGATATCCATGTGCCGGAGCTGGGCCTCGCCATCGAGTATCAGGGGCAGCAGCACTACGCGCCCGTGACGCTCTTCGGCGGCGAAGAGGGGTTCAAGCTCACGCAATTCCGCGACGAGAAAAAGCGCGCGCTGCTGGCTCGCCACGGTGTGCGGCTCCTTGAATGGCGCTTTGATGTTCGGATCACCAGGGCAGAGCTGATCGCTCAGATGGCGGCGATGGAAATCCAGATCCCGGACTAGACGGCAAGCCTCTTCTGCCTCGGGCCGCCGTTTATTTCCTCGACGATGAAGGTGCGGGCCGGCGGTGTTTCGAGAAGGTCGATCTCTGGGAGCAGGTGGTCGAGCCATTGCATGCGTTGCCGGCGCAGGATGATGGCATCGTGTCGATCCTGATAGTGGCTGACTTCAGGATTGGCCGCGACGGTGATGACCCGGAAGGACAGGGGCCACTCTGCCATGGCCGGCTCCCAGATCGCCGCGAGATAGAAGAAATTGCCGTCTTCGAGCCGCACCCGATACTGCTTGCCGCCGCTAACGGTCATGTGGAATTCCGAGGCGGGCACCAGACAGCGCTGGCTGGGGAAGATCTGGCCCTCCGAGCGCACGAAGCGGAAGGAGGCCCCGCCGCTGAAGCGTGGATTGGAGCCCCACCGGGCCTCGACCATTTCCATTTCTTGCATTGTCCGTCGTCGGGACATTTGGCGCAGATGGTTGCGCAGAGAAGAGGAGATCGGGCCTCGTCTGGGGTTGATGTTTAGGCGGCGAGCTTGCGGTGAAGCAAGCGTCGCTGTTCGATGGTCTTTCGCTTGATGCGTTTCCTCCGTTCGATAATGGCGGCGGCCCTGCCGAAATAGGCGTCGGCCGGTGTCACGTTGTCGAGGCTCTCGTGATAGCGGCGATGGTTATAATGCTCGACGAAGGCCTCGACCTGCCGTTCGAGATCGCCAGGCAGGAAGTAGTGCTCCAGCAGGATGCGGTTTTTCAGGGTCTGGTGCCAGCGCTCGATCTTGCCCTGGGTCTGGGGATGTAGCGGAGCGCCGCGAACATGGCTCATGTCATGGGCTTTGATCCAGTCGGCGAGTTCGCCGGCGATGTAGCTCGGTCCGTTGTCGCTGAGCAGCTTTGGTTTGTGCCTGACGGTGGCGTGGTCGCAGCCTGAGGCTTCGAGCGCGAGTTGCAGCGTGTCGGTCACGTCCTCGGCCCGCATCGTGGTGCACAGCTTCCAGGCGATGATGTAGCGCGAGAAATCGTCGAGCACGGTGGAGAGGTACATCCATCCCCAGCCGATGATCTTGAAGTAGGTGAAATCGGTCTGCCACATCTCGTTCGGGCGGCTGGTCTTGCGATGGAACTCGTCGGCCGCCTTGACCACGACGAAGGCCGGGCTGGTGATCAGGTCATGCGCCTTGAGCAGGCGGTAGACCGTTGATTCCGAGACGAAATAGTCCTTCTCATCGGTGAAGCGCACCGCCAGTTCGCGGGGCGACAGATCGGACTGCTCCAGTGCCATCTCGACGATCTGGTCCTGAATGGCGCCGGGGAGGCGGTTCCAGACCCGGCTCGGCGCGGAAGGACGATCCTCCAGCGCCTCGGGGCCGCCTTCGAGATAGCGATCATACCATCGGTAGAAGGTCCGCCGCGCGACGCCCAACTGGTCGAGGGTCCGCTTCGCCGGCAGGTGCGACTGCTCGACGATGCGGATGATCTCCAGCTTCTCGGATCCCGGATACCTCATTCGGGGTCTCCCCCATCCGCGATCATGCTTTTTTTCAGCAGCCGGTTTTCGAGCGTGAGGTCGGCGACGGCCTCCTTCAGGGCACGCGCCTCACGGCGCAGATCCTGTACCTCGCCGCTCGTCGCGGCACGGGCGGTGTCGCCCGCCAGCCGACGCTTCCCGGCCTCCATGAACTCCTTTGACCAAGTATAATACAAGCCCTGGGCAATGCCCTCCTTGCGGCACAGCTCCGCGATGCTGTCATCGCCGCGCAAGCCCTCCAGAACCACGCGGATCTTGTCCTCCGCCGAGAAATGCCGGCGTGTCGCGCGCCGGATATCCTTCACCACCTGTTCGGCCGACGCCTTGGGTTTGCGGGCCGATTTTACGCTTGAGGATTTGGGCTTCATCTTCGTTCCTTCGTCACTACGACGAAGCCCAAATCCTCCTTACATCACAACCTCAAATCTGTGCCATTGGCGCTGACGGCGGACAAGCTTGAACGTCGCCATCGCGCGCCGAAGCAGATCCGCTTCGCTCGGTGTGAAGCCAGCGCATTCGATGGCCACGCGCATCGCCTGCTCCTGAAACAGCGGCACCCCCAAGGTCTTCTCGAGCACGCGCCGCAGTTCCTCGGTCGGATAGGTGACGGCCTCCTCGCCGTTGCGCCGGCGACGATAAGGGTGGACCATATCGCCCTGGATCGGCCCGGGGCGCACGATCGCCACCTGAATGACCAGATCATAGAAGGTGCGCGGCGCCATCAACGGAATGGACGCCATCTGTGCGCGGCTCTCGATCTGGAAGACACCCAAGGTATCGGCCTTGCGGATCATCGCGTAGGTCGCCGGATCCTCGGCGGGGATGGTCGCGAGATCGAGCTTCAGGCCCTTGTCATTCTCCATGAACTCGAACGCCCGCCGCATGCACGACAACATGCCCAGCGCCAGGACATCGACCTTCATGAAGCCCAGGAGATCGATATCGTCTTTGTCCCATTCGATCACCTGTCGATCTTCCATCGCAGCCGGCTCGATGGGCACCAGTTCGTCAAGCCGATCGCGCGTCAGCACGAATCCGCCAGGATGCTGCGACAAATGGCGCGGCGTATTGATGAGCTGACGGGCCAATTCCAGGGTCAGCACCAGGCGCCGGTCGGCGAGGTCCAGATTGAGCTCTTCCGCGTGTTTTTCCTCGACGCCATCCTGGCTCCATCCCCAGACGGACCCGGCCAGACCCGCCGTCATGTCCTCGCTCAGGCCGAGCGCCTTGCCGACTTCGCGGACCGCGCCCCGCGCGCGATAGCGGGTCACGACGGCCGTCAGCGCCGAGTGCGTCCGCCCATAAGTCTCATAAATCCACTGGATCACTTCCTCCCGGCGCTCATGCTCGAAATCGACGTCGATATCGGGCGGCTCGCGCCGCTCGGCCGACACGAAACGCTCGAACAGCAATTCCGAGCGCACCGGATCGATCGAGGTGATGCCCAGCACGTAGCAAACGGCACTGTTCGCGGCCGACCCACGTCCCTGGCAGATAATCTCGCGCCGCCGCGCTTCGGTCACGATGGAATGGACGGTCAGGAAATAGGGCGCATACTCAAGGTCCGCGATGAGCTTCAGTTCGTGCACCAGTTGCGAGCGCACCTTGTCATCGACCCCCTCGGGATAGCGGTCGGGGGCTTTCTCCCAGGTCAGCCGCTCCAGCTCCTCCTGCGGCGTCCGGCCGGGCACATTGATCTCATCCGGATATTGGTAACGGAGCTCCTCAAGGCTGAAACTGCACCGCGCTGCGATCTCGAGCGTGCGAGAGACGGGCGACGCATCCTTGAGATAGCGACGGAACAGCCGCTCCATTTCCTGGCCGGTCTTGAGATGCCGATCGGCGAACCGCTCGCGCCGAGCGCCCAATTCGTCGATCGTGCATTTCTCCCGGATGCAAGTGACAACATCCTGCAGCATGTGGCGCTCCGCCGCGTGGTAGAGCACGTCATTGGTCGCGACCGTAGGAACGCGAGCCGCAGCCGCCAGGTTCGCGAGATCACGCAGCCGGATCGCATCTTTCGGTCGCCGCCGGATCGTCAGAGCCAGATAGGCACGGTCGGCGAAAATCCGTTTCGTCCGCGCAAGGGCGGCCTCGGTGCCGACGTCTGCCCGGTCAGGACTCAGGATCGCGATGAGCCCGTCATTCCATTGTTCGACATCCGACCAGTCGAGATGACAGGCTCCCTTGCCGCCGCGTTCTTTGCCGATGCTGAGCAGTCGGCACATTCGGCCATAGGCTGCGCGATCCGTCGGATAGAGCAGTAGCGCCGTGCCGTCGCTCAGATCGATCCTGCATCCGATGATGGCACGAACGCCGGTGGTCCGTTCGGCATCCCAGGCCCGGACGATGCCGGCGACCGATCCTCGATCAACGACGCCGAGAGCAGGCAATCCGAGCAATGCGGCCGCGGCGAACAGCTCCTCGGGGGATGATGCGCCCCTCAGGAAGCTGAAGTGCGTCGTAACCTGCAGCTCGACATAGTTGGCGTCGACCTCGCTCATGCGAACGCACCGTGGATGAACCAGCGCATGGTGCCCGTAGCCGGATTTACGCCGTCACCGAGCCGGAACAGCCAGTACCGACCGCCTGTCTCGGTCTCGACCTGATAATAATCCCGGACGATCAGCGCCTTGTCGGCCTCATTGCCGCTCTCGCGCCACCATTCGCCGTGCAAGCGTTCCGGACCATCGCCTCGGGTCACCCGATAGCGCTTTCGACGCCACACGAAGAGGCGAGGGGCATCGTCTGGCAGCAGGGCGACCACGTCGATTGGCTCGGGTCGATCCAACATGCGGGCGGGGCGAGGGAGGTCATCGTCCCACTGGGCGCCGCTATCTTTCGCAAGGGCGGGCATCGTGGTGATCGAGCGCTCAGGCATACTGCTCGCGTGCGGTGCCGCCCGATGCAGGCTCCGTGGACCAAAACGGTTGGCGAGCGCATCGACCAGAGAGGCGAGGTTCGGCCCGCGTCGCGGGCTTTCCAACCCTTCATCCTGTTGGGCCGCGAGCGCGTCAGCCAGCGGCGTCACGAGGGTCATTGCCTCAATGCCAAGCCCTGGCTCGACCGTCTCGATCTTAGCGCACAGCAATTTCGCGAGATGGCCTGCGTCGCGGGATGCGGTTGCGGTCCCGATGCGGATCGCCTGATTGTGGCCGTCCACACGGTGGAAATAGCAATCCAATCGGCGAGCACCCTTGCCGATACAGGTGAGCTGCCCCACCACATCGGCAACGAGATCGCCGATCACCTGGGCGAAGGCTTCAGGTGTCGCGATCGGCTCCATGAAACCTCGACGGGCCCGCGGCAGATGTTCAGGGTAGATCGGCTCGATCGGCTCGGGCACGAAGCCGAGCGCCTGATCCAGCCGCCGATGCAATTCGCGGCCGAACCGTTTGGCGAGAGGGCCGCGCGGCGCACCGATGAGCTGTTCGATCCGCTCAAATCCGAGCTTGCGCAAACCTTCGACCTCGCGTCCTGGCAATCGCAACGCCGATATCGGCAGGATGGAAATGGCAGTGCGGTGTCCGCCCGGCTCGATCGTGACCGGCCGGCCGGCGGGTACATGCCGCGCAACGGCATGGGCGCAGCCTGCAGTGTCGGCCACAGCGATCTGCAGAGCCAGCCCCGACGCGGCAACACGGCGATGGAGATCCTTGAGCAGCGCCTTCTCGGTGCCAAAGAGACCCGCGCAGCCGGTGATGTCGAGCCAGATTCCGTCGGGCGCATCCGGTGATACGAAGGGTGAGTATCGGCGGCCCGCCCATAGCGCGAGATCGCGAAGTCCCTGCAGGTCGCCCTCCGGGTCGGCATCGACGACCTGCAATTCAGGGGCAAACGCTCGGGCCTTCGTCACGGTCATGCCGACGCGGACACCGAGCGCCTTAGCCTCGGCATCGACGGCAGCAATGACTTTCCTGCCGTGATCGGGCACCGCGGTCACCAGCGGAAGATCAAGGACCAGGCCGTCACGGCACTCAGGCGACAATTTTGCGATCTTCCGCCGCAGCCGGTCGGTCGACCAGTGCGGCAGGAAGAGCGATACGACCCGTCGCATCGCACGCCTCCACGATCCAGGCGTGCGGATTACCACCGCGCACACGTTCCAAATCCACATGCCAGCGAGGGCGACCCAGGCTCGGCAGACCGAGATCTTCGCTTGGTGAAGCGGTGATCCGCCAGCGTGTCATCGCTGCCGTCCCTTCGGCGACCTGTTCGGCCTTCGCCGCGCGACGAAACACGAAGGCCGCTACACCCGAGCTTTCCGCCGCCAATTGCAGGCGCTTCGATGCAGTAGTCGAATATTTCCCGACTTCGCCAACCACACCGGCGATGCCAGGGTGATGCAGGCACTCCTCCATCGCGAGCAGGACATTGGTGTCGCTGCCGGCCTCGACATAGATGACCCGATCTGGATGAAGACCGGCGAGATGAAGGGCAGGGGCAAACAGGTCGCGCCAGCGCAGGCACCAGAAGACGGGACCTTCCATTCGCGCCAGGATTCCCGCCAGAAAGACCGTCGCACTCGCCTCGTCCGCGAGATCGGGACTGCCCATCATTTCATGGAGAGCACCTGCAGCAATGCCTCCGCCCGGCAATCGCTGATCCAGTTCGTCGATGCCGAACGGGATCGCTTCGCGCTGAACGCCTACGCCCTCGATACGCGCGATGCGCGCTCGCAAATCTTCAAGGACGGTTGATTGACGCATGGCATTCAGGAGACTCGGGACTCGTTGATTCGTTCCTTATTTGTTCCTGTTCCCGGCGATGAGTCAAGCAGCTCAAATGCACCGCTTCCGAAGCCTGTGGAATCCGCCAGAAAAAAAGCGCCTTCGGTCCTTTGTGGGATTCACATCCACCAAAGTGCATAGTAGATTCATGCTATGTTCCATCAGGCAGACCTATTCGAAGCATCCGTCGAACCCGCGCGAGGGATGGACACGCCGGGGCTTTTGGCGGCGATCGCCGCAGCTTCGCCGCGGCCAAAATTCTCCTACATGCTCCTCCAGCTCCTGGAGGAAGTCGCTGACGAAAAGGGCAGGGCTGGACCGAGCGTGATGGTGAACGGCGACGCCGTGCCTGTCCGCGACTGGCTGTGCGATGCGCTGGCTCCGATCGCGCAGCGTACACCCTGGCGCCGTTCGACGATCGAAACCGTGCGGTCGGCACTTGAGCAGGCTGACGAACTACCGGCCGATCCGACACAGGCTGACCGTGTCATTGAAGAAAGGGTCCGTGAGCGGGTTCGCCAATCGGGCCGCTGCAATGTCAGCCGCGCAGTGTCGGATCTATGTCGGGGCGGCCTCCTGCGACGCCACTATCAGGGCTATCGGGTGGATCATCAAAATCGCGGCGCCCAGCGCGAGGCAGTCTACACGATCATGCCGGACACCTTGGCGGCGCTACGCCGGCGATGAGCTGCCGCTGATCGCAAGATCGGCTTCTACTGCGGTCGCGCGCATCAGGCGATCGGGCATCTCCAACAACTTCACGGCCGCCGCGGTGATCGCTTCGGCTTCGGTGGGATAGGATTCGGCCGAGCTGATCGATACCCCATCGGGCAATGCGACCGTTGCCTGAAATCCGTTGCCTTTAGGTGTCGCGCTCAATCGGACTTCCATGAAAGGTCTCCGCGTTGTATCGGGACTGATATTCTTATAAGATATTGATATTTAACATAATTCTTATTATCGCTCTAAGAATTTGTAAGCGCAACTTCGAAAAGAGACACCTCCGCAATTTCCAAATGAGACTCGTCTCTTGAGGACGCCCCTGCCGCGATCCAATGCTGCTCTTCGAAGCCCGACTTATCCCGCCAACCAGCGGACGGTCAACTTAGCTGACCGTCCACTCCTCGGTAGTGTAGCCTTCGTGGCCCGCCGTTAACTCTGGACAGCGGCGTCGATCTTGGATCGTTGATCACGGCGGACTTGCCACCGAGCAGCAAGAGCCGTGATCGCCGGCAAAACGAGCAATGTGAGCACGGTCGAGGTGATCAGTCCGCCGATGACCACGGTCGCGAGCGGCCGCTGGACTTCGGCACCCGTACCGGTTGCCAATGCCATCGGCACAAATCCGAGACTGGCGACTAACGCCGTCATCAACACGGGGCGCACGCGCTGCATCGCGCCACTGACGATGGCGTCTTCCTCGCCCGCCCCTTCTTCGCGTCGCTTGCGGATCGCGCTCATCATGACAAGGCCGTTGAGCACCGCCACGCCCGACAGCGCGATAAACCCGACCGCCGCGGTGATCGAAAACGGGATGCCGCGCAGGAGCAGCGCGAACACGCCGCCGGCGAGCGCCATCGGCACCGCGCTAAAGACGATCGCTGCCGGCACGAGCCCGCCGAGTGCCATGTAGAGCAGTGCGTAGATGGCAACGAAGCAGATTGGCACGACGATCAGCAAGCGCAGCCGGGCCGATTGCAGGCTTTCGAATGTGCCGCCCCAGGCTGTATACATGCCGGGCGGAAGATCGAGGTTGCCGATCTTCGCCTGCGCTTCCTGCACAAATCCGCCCAGATCTCGGCCGCGGACGTTGACCTGCACGACCACCATGCGCTTGCCGTTCTCGCGGCTGATCTGGTTCAGCCCCTGGGTGTAGCTGAACCGCGCCACTTCGCGCAGCGGGATCGAGCGGGCAATCTGGCCATCGGCCGCGGGCAGCATCACCGGGATGGCGCCGAGCGTTTCAAGATCGTCGCGCTGGGCGTCGGGCAAGCGAACGACCACCGAGAATCGCCGGTCACCTTCAAACAACAGCCCCGCCTCACGGCCTCCCAGTGCTGCGGCGACGGTACTGGCGACCTCCTCAACCGTCAGTCCGTAGCGCGCCGCCGCGAGCCGATCGATCTTCACATCGAAGGTCGGCGCACCGTCAGTCTGTTCGGCGCTGACGTCGCCCGCGCCGGGTATCGTGCGCAATACGCCGGCGATGCGCTTGGCCTGCGCGCTCATCGCATCAAGATCGTCGCCGTAAAGCTTGACCGCGACATCGGCGCGCACGCCCGCGATCAGCTCGTTGAACCGCATCTGGATCGGCTGCTGGATCTCGGTGCGGTTGCCGATCAGCGGCTTCATCCGCTCCTCGATCCGCCGCAGGATATCCTCCTTGGTTTTGACCTCGGCGGGCCATTCGCTCTCGGGCTTGGGGATCACATAGGTGTCCGAGGCATTGGGTGGCATCGGGTCGGTGCCGAGATCGGCGTTGCCGTTCTTCGAGAAGACCAGCGCCACCTCGGGCAGCGTCTTCAGGGCGTTTTCGATCTGCAGCTGCATCTGGGTCGACTGGTCGATCGATGCGGAGGGCACGCGGAAGTTGGTGACGGTGATGTCCTTCTCGTCGAGCTGCGGCATGAACTCCTCACCGAGGAACCCGAACGCGAACACAGCCGCGGCAAACACGCCGACCCCACCGAGAATGAACGGCATCGGGCGCGCGACCGCCTTGTCGAGCAGCGGGGCGTATTTCTCCTTGAACCAGCGGATCGGCTTGACCTCGGTCTCGCTGACCCGGCCCTTGATGACGATCGCGATCATGGCGGGCACGAAGGTGATCGACAGCACGAATGCGCTGGCCAGCGCGACCATGAGCGTGATCGCCATCGGCGAGAAGGTCTTGCCCTCGACCCCCTGGAAGGTGAGCAGCGGCACGAACACGAGGAAGATGATCAGCTGACCATAGACGGTCGGCCGGACCATCTCCTGCGCCGCCTCGATCGTCTCGCCCATCCGCTCCTCGAGCGTGAGCAGACGGCCTTCATGCTCCTGCCGCTCCGCAAGGCGCCTGAGCGCATTCTCGACGATGATGACCGCACCGTCGACGATCAGGCCGAAATCGAGCGCGCCGAGGCTCATCAAATTACCTGATACGCCGAGCCCATTCATGCCCGCCGCCGTCATCAGCATGGTGATCGGGATGACCGCCGCCGTGATCAGCGCGGCGCGGACATTGCCGAGCAGCAGGAACAGGATGACGATGACGAGCAGCGCGCCTTCGACCAGGTTCTTCTCGACCGTGGCAATAGTCGCGTTGACCAGTTTCGAGCGGTTATAGACCGGCTCGGCGAAAACGTCAGGTGGAAGGGCCTTGTTGATTTCGGTGAGCCGCTCGGCCGCGCTGTTGGCGACGATGCGGCTGTTCTCGCCGACCAGCATCAGCACAGTCGAGATGACCGCTTCCGATCCCATGCGGCTGCCCGAACCGGTCCGCACCGCGCCGCCGATGACGACCTGACCGACATCCTTGACGCGCACGGGGACGCCCGCGCGGGTCGCGACGACGGCCTGCTCGATCTCGTCGATCGATCTGAGCCGCGCATCGGCGCGGACGAGGAAGCTCTCGCCCGCGCGCCGGACATAGTTGGAGCCGGCCGAAAGGTTCGCCTTCTCCAGCGCATCGGCGAGGTCGGTGATCGATAGGCCGTAGGTCGAAAGCGCATTGAGGTTCGGCTCGACCAGATATTGCTTCACATAGCCGCCGTTTGAATCGACGCCGGCGACGCCTTTCACGTTGCGCATCTGCGGACGGATGATCCAGTCCTGCACCGTGCGCAGATAGGCCGCCTTGGCGAGTTCGGTGGTGAGCCGCTCGCCCTCGGGCGTCAGGTAACTCCCGTTGGACTGCCAGCCGGGCTTGCCGTCGGTATGTTCGGCGCCGCCCTTGCCGTCGGGATGCCGGAACGCGACCGAATAGAAGAAGATCTCGCCAAGCCCGGTGCTGAGCGGTGCGAGGTTGGGCTGGATGCCGGCAGGCAGGCTGTCCTTGGCCTGGGCGAGACGCTCGGTTACCTGCTGTCGCGCGAAATAGATGTCGGTCGTGTCCTCGAACACCGCCGTCACCTGGCTGAAGCCATTGCGCGAGAAGGACCTGGTCATCTGCAGGCCCGGAATTCCGGCGAGCGCTGTCTCGACCGGGAAGGTCACCTGCTTCTCGATATCTACCGGTCCAAGCGTCGGCGCAAAGGTGCTGATCTGCACCTGCCGGTTGGTGACATCGGGCACCGCGTCGATTGGCAGCTTGGTGATCTGCCAGGCGCCGAACGCGACGACCAGCAGGGTGAGACACGCAACCAGCCAGCGGCCGCGCACCGAGAGTTGGAGGATGCGGCCGATCATTCCGCCGACTCCTTCTCGAGTTCGGCCTTGAGCAGGAAGGCGTTGATAGTCGCAATCGGCGTGCCGGCCTTTAGCCCAGATACGATTGCAACCAGTCCGCCGCTGCGGCTGCCGACCTCCACATTGGTCGCCTTGAAGCCGTTCGCCGTGCGGACGAACACGACCGTTCGGTCGCCGACGGTCTGGACCGCGTCCTGCGGCACCATCACGCCATCCTTGGCGGCGCCACCGCTGCCGAAGATGCGGGCCTGTATGAGCTGGCCGGGTGCCAGCATCGACACGCCGGCACTTGGTTCGATGACCACCGTCGCACCGCGCGTGTCGGGATCGACCACGCCCGTCGAAGACCGCACCCGGCCTTCGATGATCTGGCCGTCAGCCAGGCTGAGTTCGACGCGATCTCCCGCACGGACACGCGGCGCATCGGCCGACGGCAGGCTCGCCGTGATCTGGAGACGGCTGGGATCGGCCACTCGGAACAGCTCGGTCTCGGCCGAAACGAACTGGCCAAGGTTGGCGGGAGCTGCGGTGACACGACCTGAGACCGGGCTGGCTACCACCACCGATCGCCCGTCACGCGCGACCCGCGTTGCGCCGGCGGCAGCGCTGGCGCGCATTGCGTCGGCGCGGGCGACCGCGAGGTTGGCTTCAGCCGTTTCATAGTCCGCGCGCGGCGAGACGCCCTGCGCGAGCAGGCTGCGCTCGCGCGCCAGTTGCCGGGCCGCGAGCGTCACCCGCGCGGAGGCAGCAGACTGGTCTGCGGCGATCGCCGAGGCATCGCGACTCTCGACCAGCGCCAGCGTCTCGCCGGCGCGAATGGGATCGCCGATCCGCTTGAAGATGCGGCTCACCGTGCCGGCGGCGCGCGAGGTCAGCACCGCCTCCGCGTCGGGCGTCGCCTCGAGCGTTGCGGATGCCGCGATCGCCGCGTCGAGTTCGCCCGAGGCAGCGGGCGCGACCGAGATCTGCGAGGTCTTGATCGCCTCGGCGGTCATCGCGACGCTGTCCGATGGCGCGGCCGATTGTTCGGCGGCTGCTTCGACCTGTGGTGTGGGAGCGGTCAGGCGAGCAATGCCGAACCCGGCGCCGGCAGCCAGCACGAGCGCCAGCGCAGCGCCGGCAGTGAGTTTCTGATTGGCGTTCATTGGATGGGTTCCCCCGTGATGGTGCGGCCAGCGAGGCGGGCTAGGCGTGCGCGCGCTTCGAACCGGGCGGTTTCGGCGTCGAGAACGGTGCTGCGGGCGGTGCCGAGACCGTGGCGGGCGGCGAGCAGTTCGACGAGCGGCGACTTGCCTGCCTCATAGGCGATGCGGGCGAGACGATAGGTCTCGTCGGCGGTGGCAAGCGCGCCGCGCGCGGCGGTCACCCGGCTTTCAGCGGCGGAGAGCTCGGCGGCCGCCGATTGCGCTTCGGCACGGGCCTCGGCGCGTAGCACCGCAAGCCGGGCTTCGGCGGCATCGACCTCGGCGCGCGAGGCGGCGATGTTGCCGCGGTTGCGGTCGAACAGGTGAAGCGGAATGGTCACGCCGCCGAGCACCGCGGTCGCACCCTCATATTCCAAGCGGCGCACGCCCACGCTCGCGGTGATGTCGGGTGTCGCACGGCGGCTTTCGACATCGAGCCGGCGCGCTGCGGCCGCGCGTTCGGCTTCGGCGACGAGCAGCGCGGGACTGGCCGTCGGATCGACTGGGCCAACCATGTCCGGGCTGGGACCGGTATCGAGCAGCGATTCAGCGAGGCTGGCAAATGGCGCATCCGCTCCGACCAGTGCCGACAGCCGGACATAAGCGGAGATGCGGTTCGCTTTGGCGAGATCGAGCTGGGCGCTGACCTCGTTGAGCGCCGAGCGTGCCTGGAGCGCGCGGAGCCGCGTTTCCTTGCCCGCACCGACCAGCGCTTCGGCTGCCTTCAGGTCGCTCTGCGCTTCCTCGACTTCGTCTTCGGCAAGGCCAACGCGCCGGTCACCGATTTCGGCGGCGGCGTAGGCGCGTGCGAGATCATAGGCGAAAACGACCCGGGCATCGCGGTCGCGAGCACGCGACGCGACCACGCCGGCTTCTCCGGCAGCGATCCGTGCCGAGCGCTTTCCGCCCAGTTCGATCGGCTGGCTATATTGCAGCGTCGTCTCGGCGCGCCCGAACCCGGAATAGGGTGACGATCCCGCCACATTCTCGGTCATCACATTGATACTCGGATTGGGCCGTGCGCGCGCCTGATCGCGCAGCCCTTCGGCCTGGCGGACGCCGGCTTCGCTTACCGCGAGCCGCGGAGCGTCCTCGCTTTCACGCAGCAGCGTGGCGAATGGCGGCGCTACCTGCGCATAGGCGCTCTGGGCGACCGCCATGAGGCAGGTCGCGGCCAGCATGCCGGCAACCGCACGCCGCGGCAGCCGGCCTCGAAAGGCTTGCATCGGTATTTCCCCTTGAAGGCTTGAAGATCGGGCGCGCCAGACGGGCGCGCGACTTCAGCCTCGCGGGGGTCTCAGGAGTCCGTCGGGGTGGATCGCGCCGGGCGCCTGCGGGCCGGCAATGCTCCACTGGAGCGGCACCGGCTTGAGCATCGCAGCCAGCACGGGCTGGCGCGGTACATCGATCGTCTGGATCACGGCGTGCGCCGCCATGTGCAGGACATCCGCCATGTCGGGCGTCTTGCTTGGCGCATGCTCGTGATGATCGCGATCGACACTGGTTGCATGAACTGCGGCATGGCTGTGCGGCATGCCATCGTGCCACGTCGATAGCGCCAGCACGCCGATCATTGCGAACAACGCCATAAGCGCGGCGACGCGCCCGAGCGCGCCACCGGAGCCGAAGCGCCGCGTGGAGATCGACATTGCTGTCATACGACAAGACCTATCGCGAGAGCTGTGAACTCACAAGACGAACGCGCGATCATTGGCGCGGCCAATGCTGGTGCAGATCGTCGATCACGAAGACATGGCTCTGGTTGCCGCCGCTATGATCTTGGCGAAGATGCGGATGGTCCGGGCCAAGCGTCTCGTGATCATGCGCGATCTCTTGCGGATCGCTCTTCGGCCATAGCGCGACGGCTGCAAAGAACCCGATCCCGGAGAGACCTGCCATCGCGGTCAGCGCCGCGGGCATTCCAATCGTCGCGCCAAGCTGGCCGACCAGCGGATAGGCGATCAGCCAACAAACATGGCTGAGCGCGAACTGGGCGGCGAACAGCGCGGGCCGGTCTCCGGCGCTGGCCGAGCGACGCAGCAGGCGCCCCGATGGCGTGACGCTCATCGAATAGGCGATGCCGAGCAGCGGCCATGTGAGCAACAGCACCGTCCAGCCAATCCGCCCGCCGCCCGCGGTCGCGCCCCATGTGGCGAGGCCGGCGAGCATGACGGTCAGCAAGGCGGCGGCACTCACCATCACCGCGCGATCGGCAATACGATCGAGAACGCGCGGCAACAGCAGCGCCGCGAGCATCGAGCCGCCGCCATAGGCGGCAAGCGCCAGGGCGACCTGCGACTGGCCGAAGCCGAGTCCGCGGACGATGACGACGGTGTTGACGATGACCATCGCGCTCGCCGCGGCCGCAGCAAGCGTCACCGCGAGCAGGCCGCGCAGGCGCGGTGTCTTGAGATAGATACGGATTCCGCGGGTCGTCTTGTCGTAGATGCCAGTATCGGCCTTCGGTGAAGCGGCGCTCCTGGCGAGGCCTGATGAGACCACCAAAGCCGCCGAGGCGAGGAACCCGATCGCGGTCCCCGAGAACAGCCAGTGGAAATTGATGATCGTCAGCAATGCCGCCGCGAGCATCGGGCTGGTCAGGCTCTCCATGTCATAGGCCAGCCGGGACAGCGACAGAGCGCGGGTATAGTCGCCCTCGTCGGGGAGCACGTCGGGGATGGTTGCCTGGAACGTCGGCGTGAACCCTGCGGACGCGGCCTGCAGCACGAAGATCAAGACATAAACCTGCCAGACCTCGCTGACGAACGGCAGGCAGATCGCGACCGCCGCGCGGACCAGATCGAGCGCGACCAGCAGCGCCTTGCGCGGCACGCGGTCGGCGAACGCGCCGGCGATCGGACCAACGCCGATATAGGCGACCATCTTGATCGCCAGCGCCGTGCCAAGCACCGCGCCCGCATCACCACCGGCGATGTCATAAGCGAGCAGGCCGAGGGCGACCGTCGCCAGGCCGGTCCCGACCAGCGCGATGAGCTGGGCGAGGAAAAGATGACGATAGGTCCGGTTGGCGAGCACGGTAAGCACGCCCGCCCCATATCCCCCTGGGGGGATACATGTCTATCCCCCCAGGGGGATATTTTCTCGACAGTCGGTCGCCTGCATGCGATGCTATCTCATGGCCCACTATGCACACTCCAATCATCCGGCGATCATCAAGCGGCTGAACCGTGCCGCTGGTCACCTGAAAAGCATCGTCGGGATGATCGAGGAGGAGCGGCCGTGCGTCGATATCGCGCAGCAGCTCCAGGCGGTCGAAAGCGCGATCGCCAGCGCGAAGAAGGCACTGATCAACGATCATATCGACCATTGCCTCGTCCATGCCGAGGAGGGTGAAGGACCGGCGGAGGCGATCGCGCAGTTCCGCGCGATCTCCAAATATCTCTGACCAATGCGCTTTCTTGCGCAGAGCTTTCTTGACAGTCGCGGGCTCCGGAGGCTTATTCGCGGCATGGGGATCGCGATCACCCCATGAGGCGACAGGCTGAAGCATCGCGTCCTTCTTGATAACTCAAGGACGCATCATGCCTGCGCTCAATTCCATCCAAGTCGACAAACTATTTCGCCTGATCGGCACGCCCAAGGCGCCGGTCATCATCGATGTTCGCACCGACGAAGACTTCGCCGCCGATCCGCGCCTCATTCCCGGTGCGATGCGCCGACCCTGGGCCGAGGTCGCCAACTGGGCGGGCGGCTTCCGCGGCAGGCCGGTCGTGGTCGCGTGCTGGCAAGGCCACAAGCTCAGCCAGGGCGCTGCCGCATGGTTGCGGCAGGATGGCGCGGAAGCTGAAGCACTCGACGGCGGCGTCAAGGCGTGGGTCGATGCCGGTTATCCGCTGGTGCCCGAAGCGATCCTGCCAACGCGCGATCCGCAGGGTCGTACCGTGTGGGTCACACGCGCGCGGCCGAAGGTCGATCGCATCGCTTGCCCTTGGTTGATCCGCCGCTTCGTCGATCCGAACGCGGTCTTCCTGTTCGTTGCGCCCGGCGAGGTGGTCGGGGTCGCAGACCGGTTCGGTGCGGCGCCGTTCGACATCGAGGGCGACGGCATCCGCTGGAGCCACGACGGCGATCGCTGCACCTTTGACGTGATGCTCGACGGGCTCGGCCTGGCCGGGGTCAAGCCGCTTGCCCATCTCGCCATGATCGTGCGCGGCGCCGATACCGGGCGTCCCGATATCATTCCCGAGGCAGCGGGGCTGGTCGCGCTGTCGCTCGGTCTGTCGCGCATGTATGCCGACGATCTCGAACAACTCGACGCCGGAATGCTCGTCTATGACGCGCTCTATCGCTGGTGCCGCGATGCGACCGGGGAGACCCATGACTGGGTCTCGCATCAACCGAAAGGCGCGCGCGCGAAGCCGGTGACGGCATGAGCACCGCATCCGTGGAAGTGGGCGTCGCGTCGTCGCGGCAGCCGGGACCGGTCGCGCCGGTCACACTTGGCGAAGCCTTCTGGGTCTGGCTGCGCATCGCCGCGCTCTCGTTCGGCGGTCCCGCCGGGCAGATCGCGGTGATGCACCGCATCCTCGTCGACGAGAAACGCTGGATCGGCGAGCATCGGTTCCTGCACGCGCTCAACTATTGCATGCTGCTTCCCGGTCCCGAGGCGCAGCAGCTCGCTACCTATATCGGCTGGCTGATGCACAAGACGCGTGGCGGCATTGTCGCCGGCGCGCTGTTCGTGCTGCCCGGCGCGGTCTCGATCATGGCCTTGAGCTGGATCTACGCGCTCTACGGCCGGGTCGGCATCGTCTCTGCCTTGTTCTTCGGCCTCAAGTGCGCGGTGCTCGCGGTGGTGTTGCAGGCGGTCGTGCGGATCGGCAGCCGCGCACTCAAGAACACCATCATGCGCGGGTTGGCAGTGCTGGCATTCCTGCTCATCTTCTTCCTCGGCGTGCCGTTCCCGGTCATCGTGCTCGGCGCTGGCCTGATCGGCTATTTCGGTGGGCGCGCGGGGATCGCCGCGTTCCAGGTCGGCGGCGGGCACGGCGCGGCCAAGGGCGAGATCGTCGAGGATGCCGACACGCTGCTCGGCGAGGCGCTGCCCGCGCACGCCAATCCCACGATTCGTCAGTCGCTGCGCCAGGCGGTCGTCTGGATGGTGCTGTGGCTGGCACCGGTTGCGGTGCTCTTATTGCTCCTCGGGCGGACCAATGTGTTCAGCCAGATCGCCACCTTCTTCTCGACCATGGCGGTGGTGACGTTCGGTGGTGCTTACGCGGTGCTCGCCTATGTCGCGCAGCAGGCGGTCGAGGGCTATCACTGGCTCAGCCCGACCGAGATGCTCGACGGTCTCGGTATGGCCGAGACGACGCCCGGACCACTGATCATGGTGCTCCAGTTCGTCGGGTTCATGGGCGCCTATCGCAATCCGGGGATGCTCTCTCCGTTGCTCGCGGGGACGCTCGGCGGACTGCTCGCAACCTGGGTAACGTTCATTCCCTGCTTCCTGTGGATCTTCCTCGGCGCGCCGTTCATCGAGCGGATGCGCGGCAACAAGGCGCTCTCCGGCGCGCTCGCGGCGATCACCGCGGCTGTCGTCGGCGTAGTGCTCAACCTTGCCGTCTGGTTCGCGATCCACACGATCTTCCGGCAGGTGCGGCCGCTGCGGGCCGGCCCGATCGAGTTCGACATGCCGATGCTGACCAGCGTCGATCCGTGGGCGCTCGCCATCTCGCTTGCGGCGATCATCGCCATGTTCCGCCTGAAGGTCGGTATCTGCCTGACGCTCGGCGGCGCTTCGGCCGCAGGCGTCGCCCTTCACCTCGCCGGGCTGGTCGGATGACCGGCCACAGCCATTTCCAAAGGAGACGCCCATGACTGACCCCACGATTGATCGCCGCAACCTTCTCGCCGCCGGCGCGATGGTGACTCTTGGTGCCGCCGCCCTCGGTTCGGCCGAAGCCGTGGCACAGGCTCCGGCCGCGGCCGGTCCCGCCGGCAAAGCGTTCGCGCCGCAGCCCGTTCCGCTGCCGTTCGATCCGAAGTCGATCACCGGCTTGTCCGAGCGGCTGCTCGTCAGTCATCACGACAACAACTACGTCGGCGCGGTGAAGCGGCTCGGGGCGATCAGCACGCAGTTCGCGGGGATCGATCCGATCAAGGCGCCGGGGTTCACGGTCAACGGCCTCAAGCGCGAGGAACTGATCGCCTGGAATTCGATGATTCTGCACGAGCTCTACTTCGCTGGCCTTGGCGGAACGTCGCGCCCGGGTCGCATGCTTGGCCAGCTGATCGAGCGTGACTTCGGCAGCTTCGATCGCTGGGCAGCGGAGTTCACCGGGATGGGCAAGGCACTCGGCGGAGGATCGGGCTGGGTGCTGCTCCAGTGGAGCCACCGCGACAACCGGCTGACCAACCAATGGGCCTCCGACCACACCGCGACCCTCGCCGGGAGCACGCCGCTCCTCGCGCTCGACATGTACGAGCATGCCTACGCGATGGATTACGGCGCCAAGGCAGGAGACTACGTCGATGCGTTCATGCGATCGATCGCGTGGAGCCATGCCGACACGTTGGCCAGCCATTTCGGTGGCGGTTAAAAAGACGCCCGCCAACGAAGCTTTCGCTCTGTCTGTTCAATATTGAGGGAGCTCATCGCAGAGCGATGGTTCCTTTGGTTTGTCGACAGCGAGCGTCGTTATGAGCCGGGGCAGCGTTGAGCTGTGTGGAGGGCTCCACACTGCCCCGGCTCATAACGACGGTTGGGCAGCCCTATCGCCAGCGAGAGTCTCGTTTCTAACTTGCGCGAGAATGTCTCTTTTCAAAATTGGTTTAACAGAATTTGCGATTGTGGCACGTGTCCGCATCGGCCTATTCCGGTTTGAATGCGAAGTTACTCAATGATATGATGTCGGCGGTAGAAAGTCGCCCATGTTTGATACGATCACATACGCATTCACCAAAGATCTACCCGGCGGCCCAATCTATAGGCCGGCCGATCCGATGCCGCATGAGATCAATTCCGACGAGAGCGATGACGATACTAGCGAGCTTTCGCGTGGCCGCCTGATCGGTGGCGTGATTTCGCTTGTCCTGCTCGTGGCGACGGGTGCCTATCTTTACCTGACGCTCTGACCGGTCCTTTACTTCCGCAAGTTCGGATCGGTGAAGAAACCGCGATTGAGTTCGCGGCCGACCTCGGATTGTAGATCAACATTCGCGCCACCGCGATTGTTACGGGCGGCTTCCGCTGCCGCCCGATCACCGTCCAGCTTCGCCTGTCCATCAGCGATCATGCGGGCAGCGGCGCCAGGGTCGCCGCCTCCCCCACCGCTACCGATCCCGCTAACCCCGCGCGGATTATAGGAGCCGCGCACATCGCCGGCGTCGAGATCGATCCGCGACACGTCGACCAGCGACGGGTCCTTGATATCGCCGCTGATCTCGGACCAAAGCGCGTCTCGTTTTTCCTGTGCCCACTGTTGAATCAATTGGTCACGGACCGCGCGCTTCTGCGGCGTTAAGTCGGTCGCCCAAAGCTCGGGCGCATCAAGGTTGGGATGAAGGGCCTGTTGCAGCCTGTACCATTGCGCAAGATCCTGGCTCATATTCTCGCTGAGCTGCATCCCGTGCGATTCGGCGAAGCTCGCATCGCGCGCGAGGGATTGCGATAGCTCTTCCATACGCCGCGCGGCCTCGGAATAGGATCGTGCCCGCGAAAGGGCGTCCTCGGTGCTCACCGAGGACGATGACGTCACCGATGACCGGCTGAACGAGCCTGAACGAACATAAGTGCCGTCGGATGTGCTAGCTCCGCTGCCGTTGGAGTGCTCGTCGCGCACACCGCTTGAAGACGAGCTGGAGCTGTCGGAGGAACGCGTTTGATCCGTGCCATAGCGAAGATTGTCGACCTGTTGCCCGGTCTTGCTGACCCCAAGGGAACCGCCGACATTGGGAAGAAGTCCCCCGCCGCCTGCCCGCCCACCGCCACCCTTACGACCTCCGCCGCCGCCGATGCCGCCATTGATCCCGCCGGTCACCTGATCGAGCGTGCCGGCTGACCGATCACGGCCCATCGAGATCCGATCGGTCAACCCGGTCGAGGAGCGCTCCTCTAGGCCCTGCGAGCTCGACCCGGTAACACGATCGAACTTCTCGACATTTGTATTTGCGGTGGACCCGCTTCCAGATTCAAAGCCTCTGGATCGCTCGGACGAGACCCCAAACGCACTTCGGTTCGTGTGTGTGCTGGTCAGAATATCCTGCGCGGCATTCTCCCACGCTTGCGCTTGGCGATGCGCCGCGCTCGACATTTCCCGCCATTCCGCGACGGTGCCGCTGTTCATGGTTGGCGTGAACCCCAGCCGCGAGATCGCGCCCGACATGTCGATGACATCTTGTCCATTGCCGAAGCCCGACACCACGGCGCCGTTGTCCTGGCGCCAACCCACGCTGGTCGCACCGCCCGTGAAACTCGGCGCAATCGACCATTGGTCGCTCTGGCGCATGTTCGACGTCGCATTCGCCCAGCTCACATTGCCGTAAGAATAGTTTCCCGTGGTCTGTTCCAGCGCGGCAGCCTCGGCGGCGTTCTGTGCCGGCGCAAGCATCGAGGTCGCCTGGCCCGCGATCGACATCGCGCCCCGTGCAAGACCCGCGGCGAGAAATGGGATGCTCATCAGCATGAAGCCGGCGATCGTCGCAGTCTCTCCATTCACGGCGCCGATGCCGGCATAGGTGCCCAGCGTGACGCCGCCGGGCGCGACCCCCGCGGCGGCGGCCTCGGCTCTTGTCATGCAGATCATGTGCAGGATGACATAGAGAGGCCCCCAGGCTGCGAGATAGAAGAAGCCCATCGCATAGCCCTTCAGGGTCGCGAGACCCGTTTGCGGCATCAGGAACAATGGGAATATCACCGGGAACATCGCGAAGAAGACCACGGTCAGCACGATGTTGAGGATGGGCACCCAGGCCATCGCCTGCTGTGCGATCGAATTATAAGTGTTGCGTGCCTGAATGTCGGCGCGGGTCTGCGCGAAGGTGTCGATCGTCGCCGCGCCCGATCCGCCCGCCATGCTGTTGCGGGCTTGCATGAAGGCGTTGATCGCCGTGTTCTGCCGCATGGAATCGCTGTAGTTGCTGCCCGAGCCGGTGAACGCGGCATTGGCGATCGGCAGATCGTGCCTCAGCTTGTCGGCCGCCAGCGCGTTGCTCAGCTTCGGGTAAAGCTCCTTCCCCCAGAACGGCGTGTTCGCCTCGATCATCGGCGCCCACCGCGCATTTAGCATGTCGTAAGCCTGCCGGCAGGTGACGATCGCGCTGGTGACGGTCCCATCGCCCTGCCGTTCGAGCCATTCCTGCGATCGGGCTTCCGAGCCGGGACCGATTTCCGCCCAGAGATCCTTCGATTGCGCCAGGACGGTCAGCGACTTCCGGTAGAGCATCACGTCCCCGAAGACGCATTTCTTGAAATGCTCCTCAAGATTGGTCGAGAACTCGGCATCGCGGATCACGAAGTTGCGAGTGGCGTCGAACAGGCGCGCGCCATAGACCATGCCGTTGGTCGAATAGTTGAGCTCGCTCGGCATCACGAAAACGGTCTCGGCCGTCCGCGTCAGCCAGTCGCCAATCTGCGTGGTGAAACTTGCCAGAACACCAAGCCCGAGCGGCACGTTCGCGACCGTTGCCGGTGCCAGTGACGGATTGATCCGGTCGGTGACCTTCACGTCGATGGTCGGCACCATGAGGCAGAGATAGATCGCCGTCGATTGCAGAAACCAGTTCATCCACACGCGAAAGTTCATCGTGAAGGCGACGACGAGCAGAGAGTAGATGAGCCCCATCACCATCACGACGCGGAGGAGCGAGCGGTATCCACCTCCCCCGGACCAGGCAGCGACGGCGTTGAAGGTGTTGACGAGATATTCCCCGCCCCCGACCGTAAAGACCTCGAGCATCGCGCCGGCTCCCCTGCCCTAATTCAGCCCTTGTGCGTTCAACCCGCGCGAGAAATTGAGCGCGGACGCCATGCCCGGCGTCATCGAATTCTGGAGCGTGGATTCGAGCATGATGCTGCGATCGATGATCTGCATCGTCACCTGCAGCTTGTTGGAGAGCTTCACGTCACGCTGCGCGAATTTCTGCCGCGTCGCAGCGATTTGCTGTTTCCACTGCGTCGCGGTGGCCTGGTCGAACGTCTGATAGTGAGTCTGCGCCTGCTCGACGCGATCGAGCATGTTATCGAGCATCGCGGCCAGCAGATCGACTGCGACGATCTC
The DNA here is from genome assembly GCF_020782245.1 of Sphingobium soli. Lineage (GTDB taxonomy): Bacteria > Pseudomonadota > Alphaproteobacteria > Sphingomonadales > Sphingomonadaceae > Sphingobium > Sphingobium soli. Next base: position 3,720 of record NZ_JAJGNP010000014.1, on the reverse strand, counting down.
TGAGAGCGTTTCGATTTCGCCGTCGGTCAGCGCGTAATGCGCATAGGCCTGGACTGACAGGATCTTGTAGAGCGGTACGGTCGCGAGGTTGAGGAGCTGCTTCTCCGAACCGTCGAGCGCGGTGTCCGTCCTGATCTTGCTGCTCATCGAGCGGATCATCCCTGCGATCCGCGGCCGCAACGCCGACGAGGCCGGCACCGTCAGGGTCTGCTCACCGACATCGTAGCAATCCGTGTCGTTGCACTTGAGCATCTTCACCGCCGGTGCGTTCGCCGTGCCGTCGAGCAGCGCCGTAACCACCGCCTCCTCGGCGGGCCCGAACATGATGACCTTCCCGCCTACGCTCGGATCGGTTGATGGCGTGGTGATCACCGTGCCGACGAGCGTCATGATATATTCGGAGAATGACTGGTCGAACGCCCCGAATTTGGCGGACTTCTTCAGCGCCTCCCAAGTGTAGTTGTGTGGCTCGCCGACGAGCTGGTCCTTCATGCTCGCATCGGTATTGCCAGCGATTGTGCTGTCCCGGCGGTTGCCGTTGTTGCAGCCTTGCCGTGAAGCGGCCCAATCGGAGAATATGCCCTGGCTGTTGCCGACCGCCTCGCAGATCGTCGAGCGGGTGGTTTCCATCTGCGGCCAGATTCCACCGACCAGCGCCTGCGCCGTCTCGCAGCTCGATATATTCATCTGGTTGAGAAGCTGCGCCTTCTGGCTGAACTCATCCATTACCTTCCCGATCTCTGGCGAAACGGAATCGATCGCGAGCTTGAAGGCGAAACCAAGGGCATTGTTGGCGGTCGCCTTCAACATCGCCACGATTTCCGAGGCGTTGATGAAGGAGAAGCTGCCTGCGAACAGGTCGATGCCGCCGCAGCCCGCCCGCGCGCTCGGAAGCTGCAGATTGAACGGCGAGACGCTCTTCTGCGGAAAGCGGGTCCACACGTTGCCAAGCGAGTAATAGCCCGCGGACTGACCCTGGAATGCCGTCGGCCCGGTGACATTTGCGGCGCCACCGGCATCGTTGAAGAAGCCGTTCATCTCAGACGCGACATCAGCGTGCGCGACGCCGACGATCGCGAAATGGGAAGCTGCGATTAACGCCAGACCAGAGCCGAACTTCCGGCGCAGGACGCCCTTTTTTGCCTGTGTCATCAATAGTCGCTCCCGACCTTGGTGTTGGTCAGCATGAAGATGCGGTCCATGATTTCGTCGGCGCTGAGCACGCCGTAGCCGACCGGAATCGTCCGCTTGGTCTGGGTATCGAACAGGACCAGCGCAGGCGTTTCATTGCCCGGCACACCCATTCGTGCCCGCTGCCCGGAATCGACGACGTAATTCGGAAAATCCCTGCTCGGCCCGCCGTCCATGGATACGGCCATCACCGTCATCCGATGACTATCGGTGACCGATCGCAGGATCGGCGCGAACACCTCGCACGCGCCGCAACTTTGGGCATAGAAATAGAACAGCCCGTAGCGCTGGCCGAGGCTGGTGAGGACAGCATCGCGGTCGGCCTTCCGATTATCGAGCCACAGACGCTTGCCGACCGTCGAAACCGGGCGTTGCAGCGTATAGTCGAGGTCCGGGTTCTGCCAGAGCGCGCGTTGCCAGGTGTCCGAGAATGTCGACGCGCGATCGAGCTGTTCGCGCTGGAAGCGGATATAGTTGATGACGTTCGCTTCCGTCGGCTCGAGGATGGCCTTGGCCTTCAGCTCGTCGAGTTGCTTGGCGATCGCGGCGATCCGATCCGTGGCGCGATCCGCTTCGACAGGCGTCGCCGGCTTGGCGTTGTCCATCGGCTTTGGCTTCGCGCAATAGAACCACTGCCCCAGCCTGCGCTCGCCGCAGTAGAATTCGTCCGGCCGATCCTGCTCGATGGTATCATTTCGGGCCGCGGGCGCGTCCTGGGCAAGCGCGGGCGCCCAAATCGCCGCCGAGAGAGCTGCCGCAAGGATCACCGTCCGGTCAAGAATTGCCATGTTCCGTCCCTCCCTCGGCCTTACCGGGCGACTGTGCAGGGCGTTCGCGGGGCGGGCTTTCTTTGCGCGCTTCCCAATCCGGTAAATGAACACAGCAATCGGCCACCGTTGCGGCGTGCCGGGAGGCGCACGGCGGGCGCGGCGACGGGCTCTCGTGCGCTGGCTGAAGCAGCAGCGCTGCCGCGATGACGGGCAGCTCAAGAAGCGGCATCGACATGATCATTCTCCCTGACTTTCTGGCTTCGGACGGCCTCCCCCCGGCGTGGTGCACATCTGACCCGCCTCATTTTCCGTGGAGGTCGTAGTAGGACTGAATTTTCGCCTGGATGTCCGTCATCGTCTGGACTTCGTCAGGCAGCTTCGCCGCATCCATGAAGTCCGCATACACCTCGGTGAAATTCATGACGGAGAGGTCGAGGCGGGCAAATTCGTCGACGGTGAAGCCCTGACACGTTTCCTTTTTGGCGCTCCCCCAAGGCTTGCCGAGCTGTGGCCGGCCCTGTTCCTGAAGCACGCGGCTGAGCTTGCTTTCAAAGCAGCAATAGGCGGTCCGCTTCGTTGTGCAGATGCCGAGGATCTTCGATGAGCAATAGGTTCCGAGATTGTGGCACAGACCCATCCGATCCTTGATGTCGAGCTTCATCTCGTCCTGCGAACAAGCGAACAGGGTCAGGAAGGGCGTCGCCAACGCGGCGATCGCCGCAGGCCCGCCGGCCAGTGCGGCTGCGCCTGCACCGACCGTCAGCAGGCCTGACGTTTTGCCGGCGCAGCAGTTGATGAGCCCGAACACCGGCTTGTGACAGGTCTCGCGATTGCCCTTGAAGACCGTGAAATTGGTCTCGTCGAACTCCTCACCGGCCTGGTCGATCGAATGCAAGGCGACGAGCGCATCCTTGAATTCGGTCGACGCCTCGCGAACGATCGGCTCGCAATCACCGTTGATGCAGTAGACATCGTCGCCGCAAATATATTGCGGTGCGTCGCTGGTCCCACTCAAGGGCGTCGGGCATTTATAAACCCGGTTTTCGACCTGACATGCGCCGCCGTTCGGTTCGTCATCAAGGCATTCGGTCCGCAAATAGGTGCAGGCCCGATTGCTCTCGAGGTCGCCGCAGTCGCTGGCGGGAGTCAGCGTGTGGCAGGTGAAGTCTCTTTTCCACGCCCAGCATGCCTGGGTTATCGGCACCCCATTGATGACGCGGGTCTCCGGGCCCTCGGTGCAAATCTCCCCCGCAGGATCGGCCGTGCACATGGCATCCGCTGTAAGAGGTCCACAGCCGTCGGCCCTCTTGACGGTGACCTGCGTGTCGGTCGTTTTGGCATGCCAATCCCGTCCGGTAATCGGGCTAGGGAGGAAGGCAATTCCCGTCAGGTCCTGGGAGCAAACATATTCGGTGGCGTTGTAATCGTCGCAAAATTTGTTCGTCGAAACGCCGTAGATGCGATGGGCGGCGCACGCCTGCATCACCACGCCAGTCGGACGGCATGTCCCGGCCGTTATATGCGGCGCCATCGAATCGTACCGTGCGAACGGGGTGCCGTAGGCGCTGTTGGGAACCACAAAGAATTTGAAGGCGTCGACCGTCGTCGTCTCCGGCACCATCGTGATCGAGCAGGAGCGCGGCTGGTCCTCGATCTTCGTGCCCTGATTGTTGATTTCCACTGAGAAGTGACCCGTCTGCGGATTATGTTTCGGGTGTCACGGGTGGGTCAACCCGTGGTTTTCTCTTTTGGGTTCTGG
>NZ_JAJGNP010000013.1 GCF_020782245.1 Sphingobium soli | reverse complement strand
AGATGCCGACGCTGATGCAGATGCGGATGCCGACGCTGATGCCGACGCTGACGCCGATGCCGACGCTGACGCCGATGTTGATGCAGACGCCGATGCTGACGCCGATGCGGATGCCGATGCCGATGCAGACGCCGATGCGGACGCTGATGCGGATGCAGACGCGGATGCCGATGCAGACGCTGACGCTGACGCTGACGCTGATGCTGACGCCGATGCGGATACAGACGCCGATGCTGACGCTGACGCCGATGCAGATGCCGACGCGGATGCGGACGCCGATGCGGATGCGGACGCTGATGCAGATGCAGATGCGGACGCCGATGCGGATGCCGACGCTGATGCCGATGCAGACGCTGACGCTGATGCGGACGCCGATGCCGATGCAGACGCCGATGCCGATGCAGACGCCGATGCTGATGCTGACGCGGACGCGGATGCAGACGCCGATGTTGATGAGCCTCCGCCGCCTTCGGCTGCGGTGAATGCGTCTGGGACGGTGTGTGCGGGGGTGGGCGAACCGAACGCCCGGATCGAGATTCGCTCGGTAAACGGCGTACTGATCGGCAGCGGGATGGCTGATGCCGATGGCAGCTATGCGATCACGCTCGACCCGCCGCTCGACGATGGCGAGACGGTGCAGGTCACGCAGATAGACGCCGCAGGCAATGTATCCGCGCCGGCCCTTGCGATCGCGCCCGATCTGACTGCGCCGGTGACCCCCGATGCGACGCTGGACAGTCCAACCAGTGTGTCCGGCACAGGCGAACCAGGAGCGACGGTCACGGTGTCGGACCGCGATGGAACGGTGCTGGGCACCGCGCAAGTCGGAACCGACGGCAACTTCACTGTAGCGCTGAGCGCCCCGCAGACCGATGGCGAGACGCTGAGCGTCACCCAGCGCGACGCTGCGGGCAACGAATCCGATCCAGCGCTGCTGGTCGCCCCTGACACCACTGCGCCCGAAGCGCCGACCGCCACAATCGCGGGTGACGGGTTGACCGTCACCGGTGCGGGCGAACCGGGCGCGACCGTCCGCGTCTTTGGACCGGGCGGCGCCCTCATCGGCTCTGCCACGGTGCTGGGCGATGGCAGCTACACGATTGTCCTCGACGAAGCGCAGACCAATGGGCAGATGTTGACGGCGATCCAGACAGATAATGCGGGCAATGCATCCGACCCGGTCGGGCTGACCGCGCCCGATCTGGATGCGCCCCTTGCGCCGGTGGCGGCGATCACGCCGGATGGCGCGATCCTGTCGGGCACGGGCGAGATCGGCGCCACCATCGAAGTGCGCGATGCGGACGGGACGCTGATCGGCACTGATACGGTCCAGCCGAATGGCAGCTACAGCATCACCCTGACGCCGCCCCTCATCGACGGCGAAAGCGTGACCGTCATCCAGATCGACGCGGCCGGCAATGGGTCCGATCCCGCCCCCATCGTCGCGCCCGACCTGACCGCGCCGGAAGCGCCGACGGGCCTAATCGCGGCCGATGGCGGATCGATCAGCGGGACCGGTGAAATCGGCGCGACCGTCCGGGTGCGCGACGCAAGCGGCGCGGTGATCGGTACGGCTACGGTCGATAGCGACGGCAATTATCGCGTCGATTTCGATCCTGCGCTGACCGATGGGGAAGCGCTGAGCGTCACCCAGAGCGACGCGGCCGGCAATGTGTCGCCCGACATCGACCTGATCGCGCCAGACTTCACCCCGCCGCCTGCGCCGTCCGCGACGATCGACGGCACCGGATCAGTGGTGACGGGCACGGTGGTGACGGGTGAGGGCGTCGCCGGATCGATCATCGAGGTTCGCGATGCGGACGGCACGCTGCTTGGCACTGCGACGGTTGACGCGCAGGGCAATTACACGGTGATGCTCGACACGCCGCAGGTGGATGGCGAAGCGCTTGCGGTGACGCAGGTGGATGGCGCGGGCAATGTGTCCAATCCCACCCCCATCGTCGCACCCGACCTGACCGCGCCGGAAGCGCCGACGGGCCTGATCGCGGCCGATGGCGGATCGATCAGCGGGACCGGTGAAATCGGCGCGACCATCCGGGTGCGCGACGCGAGCGGCGCGGTGATCGGTACGGCTACGGTCGATAGCGACGGCAATTATCGCGTCGATTTCGATCCCGCCCTGACCGATGGGGAAGCGCTGAGCGTCACCCAGAGCGACGCGGCCGGCAATGTGTCGCCCGATATAGACCTGATCGCGCCAGACTTCACCCCGCCGCCTGCGCCGTCCGCGACGATCGACGGCACCGGATCAGTGGTGACGGGCACGGTGGTGACGGGTGAGGGCGTCGCCGGATCGATCATCGAGGTTCGCGATGCGGACGGCACGCTGCTTGGCACTGCGACGGTTGACGCGCAGGGCAATTACACGGTGATGCTCGACACGCCGCAGGTGGATGGCGAAGCGCTTGCGGTGACGCAGGTGGATGGCGCGGGCAATGTGTCCAATCCCACCCCCATCGTCGCACCCGACCTGACCGCGCCGGAAGCGCCGACGGGCCTGATCGCGGCCGATGGCGGATCGATCAGCGGGACCGGTGAAATCGGCGCGACCATCCGGGTGCGCGACGCGAGCGGCGCGGTGATCGGTACGGCTACGGTCGATAGCGACGGCAATTATCGCGTCGATTTCGATCCCGCCCTGACCGATGGGGAAGCGCTGAGCGTCACCCAGAGCGACGCGGCCGGCAATGTGTCGCCCGACATCGATCTGACCGCACCCGACTTGACTGCGCCTCCGCCGCCTACAGCGACCATCGGCGCGTTGGGCGCGGTCGTGACCGGAACGGGTGTCGCGGGCGCCGACATTGAAGTGCGATCGCAAGATGGCACTTTGCTGGGCACCGCGACAGTCAACGCCCAGGGCAATTACGCAGTGACCCTGTCACCGCCGCAAGTGGACAGCGAGCCGCTGACCGTCACGCAGGTTGACGGCGCGGGCAATGTCTCCGATGCTGTCGACCTGATCGCCCCGGACCTCACGCCGCCGGCCCCGCCGACCGCCGACATCGCTGGTGATGGCGCAAGCATGAGCGGCACGGGTGAGGTCGGCGCGACAATCACCATCACGGACCCTACCGATGTCGTGATCGGCACTGCGACCGTCAATGCGGATGGCGAATGGACGGCAACGCTTACACCCGCGCAAGTGCATGGCGAACCGCTGACGGTGGTGCAGAGCGATGCCGCCGGCAATGAGTCGACGGACGTGACCGTAGTAGCGCCCGACCTTAACGGCCCGGATGCGCCCGATCCGGTAACGGCGACCATCTCCGCCGACGGTGCGGTCGTGTCCGGTTCGGGCGAGCCGCTTGCGACCGTAACGGTCACAGGCCCGGGCGGTATTCCGCTGGGCACGGCGCAGGCGGATGGTGATGGCAATTATAGCATCACCCTCGACACCCCGCAGCGGGATGGGGAAACGCTGGTCGTGGTGCAGACGGACGCGGAAGGCAACAGCTCTGTCCCGACGCTTGTCACCGCGCCGGACTTGACTGCCCCCGAAGCGCCAATAGCGATCATCGACGATAGCGGGTCTGTTGTAACTGGAACGGGCGAGGCGGGCGCAGATGTCACCGTCCGGGACGCTGGCGGAACCATCATCGGCACCGCCATGGTGGATGGCCAGGGCAATTACGCCGTCACTTTGAACCCCGCGCAAAATGACGGATCGACGCTGAGCGTCACGCAGACAGACGCCGCAGGCAATGAATCCGACGCGATGATGGTGCCCACGCCCGACTTGGTCGCGCCTGACGCGCCAACAGGGATGGTATCAGCGGATGGCAGCGCGGTGACGGGCAGCGGCGAAGCGGGCGCGACGATCAGCGTTACCGACGCCGCCGGCAATGTGCTGGGCACGGATATAGTGGATGGCAATGGCAACTACAGCGTCGCAATCACGCCCCCGCTGATCGATGGCGAGCCGTTGACAGTGGCGCAGACCGATGCAGCCGGCAACGCTTCGCCCTCCATCGGCCTGGTCGCGCCCGATCTTACCGCGCCTGATGCCCCGACCGGAACCGTCACGCCCGATGGCAGCGCGGTGACGGGCATGGGCGAGGCCGGTGCGACGATCAGCGTTACCGATGCCGAAGGATTGGTGCTGGGCACCGCTACGGTCGGCGTAAATGGCGCCTTCGTGGTCATGCTGAGCACCGCGCAAGTGAACGGCGAGACGCTGAGCCTGGTCCAGACTGACGGGGCGGGCAACGCGTCGATCGCGGTCGATTTGTTCGCGCCCGACATCACACCACCTGCGGCGCCGGCCGGCACCATTACACCCGATGGCGCAGTGGTAAACGGCAGCGGCGAGCCGGGCGCCATTATCCAGATCACCGATGCCGCCGGCACGGTGCTTGGAACGGCGACGGTCGCCGGCAATGGCAGCTTCAGCGTGACGCTGGACGTTCCGCAGACCAATGGCGAGGCGTTGACGCTGGTGCAGACCGATGGAGCGGGCAATGAGTCGCCGCAGGTGCCGATCACGGCGCCCGACATCACCGCGCCCGACGCCCCGACCGGGACCGTTTCTTCCGACGGCATGGTCATCACCGGCACAGGCGAGGCGGGTGCGACGATCGAGGTTACGGACCCGGACGGCGCCGTCATCGGCACCGCGACGGTCGGCGCCAATGGTACCTATATTGCCGCGCTGGCGAGCCCCCAGGTCAACGGCGAAACGCTAGGGATCGTTCAGACCGACGCGGCCGGCAACATGTCCGACGATGTCGATGTCATCGCCCCTGACATCACCGCACCCGATGCGCCGACTGGCGTGGTCAATGGTGACGGCACGGTGGTGGATGGCACGGGCGAGCCTGGCGCTACCATCCGCATTACCGACCCCGAAGGCGTCGTGATTGGCACGGCCACGGTCGCGGCCAACGGCACCTATAGCGCGACGCTGACGCCGCCGCAGATCAATGGCGAGACACTGGGCGTCGTGCAGGCGGACGCGAGCGGGAATGCGTCGCCATCCGTTTCGACCATCGCACCGGATCTGACGGCGCCGGCTGCGCCCACCGGGACCGTCACATCCGACGGCACGGTCGTGACCGGCACCGGGGAGGCGGGCGCTACCATCCGCATTACCGATCCCGAAGGCATGGTGATCGGCACAGCCACGGTGGCGGCGAACGGCACCTACAGCGCCGCGCTGACAACGCCGCAGGTCAATGGCGAGATGCTGGGCATTACCCAGGCGGATGATGCCGGCAATGTCTCGCTTCCGACGACGGCAGTCGCACCCGACATCACGGCGCCAGCCGCGCCGACGGGCAGTGTATCGGCGACCGGCGTGATCGTCACCGGCACAGGCGAGGCGGGCGCGACAATCCGCATCACCAGCGCAACCGGCCAGTTGCTGGCGACCGCCATTGTCGCGGCCAATGGCAGCTACAGCGCCACGCTGTCGACGCCGCAGGTCGATGGCGAGAGCTTGACCCTGGTGCAGGCGGACGCGGCGGGCAATATTTCGCCACCGGTGCCGTTGACCGCGCCCGATATCACTGCGCCCGACGCGCCGACAGCGGCGATCGCCGCCAATGGCGGCTCCGTCACTGGCACGGGCGAAGCGGGCGCAACGGTCACGGTCCGCGACGCTGAGGGCATGATCCTGGGCACTGGCATTGTTGCTGCGGGCGGTAGCTATACCGTCACGCTCAGCCCGGCGCAGCGCAATGGCGAGGCGCTATCGGTCACGCAGACGGATGGCGCGGGTAACGAATCCGGCGACGTGCCGCTGACCGCGCCTGACCTGACCGCGCCTGACACCCCGACCGCGATCGTGTCAGCAAATGGCGCGACCGTCACGGGAACGGGCGAAGCGGGCGCGACCATCACCATCACCAACGAGGCCGGCGTCATCATCGGCACTGCGCTGGTGGCGGCCAATGGCAGCTACACCGTCATCCTGACCACGCCGCAGGCCAACGGCCAGACCATCGACGTCATCCAGACGGATGCGGCCGGCAATGTGTCGCCCGAAATCAGCATCGACGCGCCCGACATCACGGCGCCGCCGGCGCCAGCCAATCTGGCAATCGACGACAGCGGCACCGTGGTGACCGGTGTCGGCGAGGCCGGCGCGACTGTGGAGGTGCGCGACGGCACCGGGACGCTGATCGGGACGGGCGTGGTCGCGGCCAACGGGTCTTTCCTCGTCACCCTGTCGAACCCGCAAATCGGCGGCGAGGATCTGACGGTGACGCAGACCGACCTGGCCGGTAACCAGTCCGACCCCGGACTAGTGGGCGCGCCATTCGACATCGCCGCTTTCGACAACAGCACCATCGCGCTGGTCGATCTGCTGCCGGTGACGACCCCGGTCAATCATGGCAATGCCAGCTATGTGGCGCTGGTCTCGCTGGATGTTCTCGACCTCGATGCGCAGGTGCTGAGTACGCCCAGCGTCGGCTTTACCGTAGCGGACGGCCACAGCCTGAACGCGGTCTTCACCTATGACGCCACGCTGAGCATCGGCGTTCTGAGCGGGTACAGCGTTGCCGTGCAGCAGTGGAACGGGTCGCAATGGGTCGCGGTCGACGGCGGCGGCGGTGCTTCCCTGCTTGAGCTGACGTTGCTGAACGGCAATCTGGTCAGCACAGAGGCGCTTGGGCCAGGGCAATATCGCGCTTTCGTGACGTTCAATGACGTTCTGGGCGTGGGCTTGCTGGGGTCGCTGAACGTATCGGGGACCGATGCGGATTTCACCGACGTGGGCAGCATTGTCCCGCAGCAGATCGAAGGCAATGTCATTACCGATGCCGGCCCGACAGGCCAGGTCGATATCGTCAGCCCCCAAACGGAAATACAGAGCGTCACCGTGAACGGCGTGACCACGGCGGTGACCGCCGATGGCACGGTGGTGAACGGAGCGTTCGGCCGGCTGACCATCGATCTGGACGGAAGCTATAGCTACACGCCATTGGCCAGTGCAGCCGCGATCGGCAAGACGGATGTGTTCCAATATACGCTGATCGATCGCAGCGACGGGGAGACGGAAACGGCCAACCTGTCAATCGCGATCGGCAGCGACGACATCACCGCCGCCCCGATCGCCAATGACGACAGCGCCACGGCCGGGGCCCAATATCGCAATGTCGTGGAAACGGTGCCGAACAGTCAGGAATTTGCGTTCAATACGCCGATCCTGAGCACGAGGTCGGGCAATGACGGTTTCTCTGTGGCGGCGAACAGCGAAGCGGACATTACCATCACGGTGATCCGCGGCGGCACGATCGCCTTGCTACCGACCTACACCATCACGGTTCGCAACGGCGCCGGGCAGGTGGTCGACAGCTATACGGGAACCACGGTTGCCGGGCTGCCGCTTGGATCGGGCATCAGCCACACATTCGAGGATCTGCCATCTGGCAACTATACCTACACGGTGTCGAGCACCAATCTTCTGGGCACGGCCTATAGCTCGACGGTGTATATCAGCCAGTCGATCACGCATCTGGACCAGTTCGAGGTCGCAGGCGTCACCGGCACGCAGGGCGACCTGCTTGCCAACGATGTCACAGGCACTGACTTCCCGGTGGTGAAGGTGGGCACCGGCAGCGGTTTCGTCGAAGTCGGCGATACCCCCGTCACGGTCCAGGGTAGTTACGGCACGTTGACGGTGACCGAAACCGGCGATTACAGCTACACGCCGCGCGGCACCATCCCTTATTCAACGGTCGATCTGGTCGACAGCTTCACCTATCAGATCGTCCAGCCCAACGGCGTCACATCGACCGCCACGCTGAACGTCACCATCGATGTCGACACGGGCGTGGCCGGGGGCGCGATATTGGCCGAACCGAGCAGCCTAATGATGGAAGAGGCGGTCCTGGCCAGTGACGAGAGCATGGTCGTGCGGAGCGCTTCGCCCGAAGCCGAGGCGTCGATGGAGGACGACGCGATGGCGCGCCTGTCCAGCGCGGACCTCATCATGGCGGCGACCCAGACGGAAACTGGCGAGATCGATCCGGGCGATCGGCCCCTCCTGTCCGATGCCGACGCGGCCGCATCCATGCCATCCGATGACATACTCGGCGAACTCGCCTATGAAATGTTTGAGGGACAAGGCCAGCTTGAAGATGTGCTGACTGCCTATCTTGACCGTCAGCCGATGCCGGAACAGGTCGCACTGGCCGCGCCAGTCGGTGAAGGGTCGCCTCATCCAGACGATCTATCGTCGATAGATGTGCCGCAGGATCCGCTCGCCTATCTGGCGCAACCGGAAGATTTGGAGAAGCATACAGCCAATAGCACCTCCCAAATATGACAGTGTTTGATAACATAAATCATAGAATTTGGATGACAATGGTGGCAAATCATTAGCTTATCGGTAATCTGTGTCGGGCATGCTGTTCATCACTGGATGAGGATGTGACCGACATGGGAACTTGGTTCCATAGCGGCAAAGCCTGTCTCGTAGCGACGGGCAGCTGGATGTTCTTCACCGCTGCTGCGCCCGTCGGCCCGGCAGCGCCCCAGGCCGCCCCTCTGACGCTGGAAGCGGCGGCGCGCGAGGCCATCGCCTGGCATCCCGCGTTGACCCAGGCCGCTGGTGAACTCAACGCGCGTGAAACAGAAGTGGATGTCGCGCGCGCAGGCTATTCGCCGCAAATCAGCGCAGGGCTGGCGACCGGGCTGGACAGCCGGTTGACGGCAGACTGGCGGCCCCGTCCGCAGATCAACGCATCGCAGATGCTTTTCGATTTCGGGAAGGTGTCAAGCGCGGTGGATCTGGCGCGGGCGGGAACGCGCGTGGGCGAGGCGCAAATGCTGCTGGCGATCGACCAGCTGGTCCGCGACACCGGCTATGCGCTGATCGAGGTGCAGCGCGGCGAGGCGCTGCACGCCGTCGCGCTTGAGCAGCTGGAACGGGTGCGGGCGATCAGCGAGCTGGTCGGAAATCGCGTCACCATGGGCGCCGCCACCAAGTCGGACCGGTTGCAAGCGCTTGCGCGCGTCGAAGCGGCGGTCGCGACATTATCGCAGGTGGAGGCAGCGCGCCGCCGCTGGTCGAGCAATCTGGCCTATCTGTTGGGACGTACCAAACCGCCCGACGAGGTAGCGGAAAATGCGCCTGGCTGGTTGATGTTGGCGTGTCGGCAGCCGCCCCCCGATTGGGGACAGGTGCCCGCCGTGATGGTGGCAGAGGCGCAACGGGAAGAGGCGTCGGCCGACCTCAAGCGCCGCCGCGCGGACCAGATGCCAACCGTATCGATCGGCGGAACTGGCACGATCGACGTGTCTGATCCCTTTTCCGATCGCCGCAGTGCCTATTCACTGGGCCTTAACGTGACCGGCAATGTCTTTGGCGGCGGTATCAGCAAGGCGCGGGTGCGCGGCGCGACCTTTGCCTTAGAGGCTGCCGACGCCGCCGCCGAGCGCGCGCGCAACGAAGCCGAGCAGCGGCTGGCCGAGGCCCAGCAGCAGATCGACAGCCTCAACGCCCTCCTGCAGACGCTAGCGTCGCGCCAGGACAATATGGACGAAACGGGCAAGCTCTATCGCATGCAGTATCTGCAGATGGGAACTCGGACGCTGGTCGACCTGCTGAACGCCGAGCAGGAATTCCAGCAGGTCCGGTTCGAGGCGGTCAACAGCGCCCATGATCTGCGTCGGCTGCAACTGGACTGCCTTTATAATTCCGGACGCACCCGCGCAGCCTTTCACCTGAGCGGCACCGTCGTGCGCGGGGTAACGTTGTGAAGATGACGCCGCCGATCAGTCCGGCCGACGCCACGCCAGTCGATAGCTGGCTGGACATGCTGCAGCAGGTCGCGCGCCATTATGGGCTGCCCAACAGCGGACAGGTCGCCAAGCTCACAGGCCTGTGGGCGGGACTGGACGGAGAACAGGCCCGGGTACGCGGCATGGCCCGGGCGCTGGGCCTGTCGGTGCGTTTTCGTCCGGTGGGCGGACGCGAGCCGCTGACAGGGTGGCGCTTGCCGATGATCGTGCGGATGGCGGATGGCGCGTTGGCCCTGGTCACGGCGATCGGAGAGGATGGCGAGGCGACACTGACGCTGTCGGGGGAAGCGGGACTGATGGCCCACCGCCCGATAGCCGACATTGCGCGCGAAGCGTCCATGGTCGTGATCGCCCGGCCGGCGCGCGCGGCTCCGGACATGCGGGTGGACCCCTATATCCATAAGCAGGAGGAGAATTGGCTGCGCCGCATATTGTGGCAGGACAGCCGATCCTATGTGCATGTGATGGTGGCATCGTGCATCGCCAATCTGCTGGGGTTGGCGGGCGTCATTTTTTCCATGCAGGTCTATGATCGCGTGGTCCCGGCCGAATCCTATCCCACGCTCTACATCCTGGCGTTCGGCGTCGCGCTGGCGATCGGGTTCGATTTCCTGCTTCGGCGGTTGCGCATGAACATCGTCGATGTGCTCGGCAAGCGGGCAGACCTGCGCATGTCGGACAGGGTGTTCGGCCATGCGCTTCACGTCCGCAACCGCGCGCGGCCGACATCGACGGGCACATTCATAGCGCAATTGCGCGATCTGGACCAAGTGCGCGACCTGCTGACCTCCACCACCGTGGCGGCGATGGCTGATCTGCCCTTCTTCCTGATTTTTCTGGTGATCCTCTGGTCGATCGGCGGGCCATTGGTGCTGGTGCCGATCGGCGCGCTGATCCTGCTGATCCTGCCCGGCTTGCTGGCCCAGCGGAAATTGCGGGTCTACGCCACCGCATCGATGCGAGAATCGTCGCTGCGCAACGCCATGCTGGTAGAAGCCGTGCAGGGCATCGAAGACATCAAGTCGCTACAGGCGGAGGAGCGGTTTCGTCAGCACTGGAACCGGTACAATGCCGAAGCAGGAGAGGCGCAGCTGAAACTGCGCGGCCTTACCAACAGTCTGACCGTATGGACGCAGAATGTGCAAAATGGCGTTTACGCCGGCATCGTGTGCGTGGGCGCACCGATGGTGATCGCCGGGGACATCACGACGGGCGCCCTGGTGGCTTCATCTATCCTGGGATCGCGGATGATGGCGCCCATGTCGCAAGTGACGGCGCTGCTCAGCCGGTTTCAGCAGTCGCGGGTTGCAATGGGCAGCCTCAACCAGATCATGCGCCTGCCGGTGGATCGGCCCGAAGCCGAACATCGCATCTCCGTCGATGCGATAAAGGGCAGCTTCAGTGTCCGCAGCGGCGTTTTCACCTACGCGGATCCCAACAGCCCGCCGGCGTTGACCATCGATGCGCTGGAAATCGGCGCAGGGGATAAGATCGCGCTGCTGGGTCGCAACGGCGCGGGCAAGTCGACGCTGCTGCAAGCCCTGTCCGGCATGTTGCCGCCAGTGTCGGGAGAAATGCTGATAGACAATCTGGCGATGCACCATGTGGACCCTGCGGACCTGCGCCGGGACGTCGCCTTCCTGTCGCAAAACAGCCGCCTGTTCCACGGCAGCATCCGCGAAAATCTGACGCTGGGGGCGCCCGATGCGTCCAATGAGGAAATCGTGTCGATGCTGGCGATGTCCGGCGCCCTCCAGTTCGTGCGCCGCCTGCGCAGCGGTCTGGAGCATGTCGTTCTGGAAGGCGGGCAGGGGCTTTCGGGCGGGCAGGTGCAGTCGCTGCTCCTGGCTCGCATGTTGCTGCGCCATCCGCGCGTGGCCCTGCTGGATGAGCCGACTGCCGCCATGGACGAGGTGTCGGAGCGCAATTTCATCGACGGCCTGAAGGGGTGGGCCGAGGGGCGGACACTGGTGGTGGCGACGCACAGGATGCGCGTGCTGGAACTGGTGGACCGGGTGATCGTGATCGACAATGGCGCCATCCTGCTGGACCAGCCGCGCGATGCAGCGCTGCGCACCATGCAGGCCAACCGGGCGAGGGTGGCATGACCAGCACGGTGATGGACGATGACTGGCAGTTCGACGATGAAGGGCGTGGCCGCATCAGGAGTGCGCGGCGGCTGGTCTGGCTGCTCGCGGCGCTGTTCCTCGTCGCCTTTTGCTGGGCCTGGTTCGCCCGGCTGGACGAGGTGGCCAGTGGCAGCGGCCGGGTTGTGCCCACCAGCCGCGAACAGGTGATCCAGTCGCTGGAAGGCGGGATATTGGCCAAACTAATGGTCCGGCAGGACGATATCGTGCACCCTGGCCAGATCGTGGCGCAGCTCGATCCGACCCAGGCGGGATCGACAGTGGAGGAAAGCGCCGCGAAATATCGCGCAGCGCTTGCCAGCGCGGCGCGGCTGCGGGCGGAGGTGACAGGTTCGGCGATCGACTTTCCAGCCGAACTCGATGACTATCCGGACCTCAAATCGGCGGAAAGCCGGTTGTATCATGACCGGCGCAGCAGCCTTGCCAGTTCCGAACGACTAATCGACGAATCGCTCGCCCTCATCAGCAAAGAGGTCAAGATCGGTGAATCCCTGATCGAGGTGGGGGCGGCCAGCAATGTCGAGGTGCTGCGGTTGAAGCGTCAGCGCGCCGAGCTGGCGCTCAAGAAGGCGGACCTTCGATCGCAATATCTGGTCGAGGCGCAGCAGGAACTTGCCAAGGTCAGCGAAGAAGTGGAAGCGCTCGGGCCGGTGGTGCGTGGTCGGTCCGACACGTTGGAGCGGTTGACCATCCGATCGCCCGTGCGCGGAGTCGTGAAGAGCATCGAGGTATCGACCATCGGCGGCGTGATCGCGCCCAACGGCGAAATCATGCAGATCGTGCCGCTGGACGACCAATTGTTGATCGAAGCGCGCATTTCGCCGCGCGATATCGCGTTCATCCACCCGAACCAGCGCGCGACGGTCAAGATCACCGCCTATGACTATTCCATCTATGGCGGGCTGAATGGCGTCGTTTCGAGCATTTCGCCCGACACGATACGGGACGAGGTCAATCCAGACATATATTATTATCGCGTATTCGTGCGGACCAATTCCGTCGCGCTTGTCAACAAGGCGGGCAAGCGCTTCCCGATCGTGCCGGGCATGATCGCGACTGTCGACATCCACACTGGCAGCAAGACCGTGATGCAATATCTGATGAAGCCGCTCAACCGGGCGCGCGAAGGGCTGCGCGAGCGATGAGGCCGACGCTGACGGACAGGCTGGCGGCAATCGGCGATCGGCTGGCGCATATCGACCCGATCATGATCGACGGGACGCCGGGCGTCGTGCTGTTCCTGTCCTACACCGACGGCGAAACGCGTGCGCGCACGCTCCGCTTCGCCGGCCCGAACGCGCAAAGCTGCTGGGCGGCCGCCGAGACTGTGCTGAAGCGGGCGGCGCCTGAAGGCTGCTGGCTGCGCGTCGACTGGGTGCGGGCGGTAGAGCAGATCGACTGGGGCGACCTGCGCGCGCGCCTTGGGCGGACGAAGCGCAATTATTTCCGCCTGGGCATCGCACTGGACGGACGTCTGGAGCGCGCCTTCCTGGAGACGGAGATCAACGCCAATGCCATGCTCTATGGCGGCAAGGGGCATCCCACCGCGACCCTGAACGAGGCGAATTTCCGGCGCTATGCACGGATCCGCCATGGCGTCGACCCGCTCGATTTCAGCGATGACGCGCCGGTATGGCTGTTTTCGACGGCCGGCCTGTTCCAAGGAGAAAATGGCGTCATTCATGCCATCCGGCAGCAGGGACGCAATGCCGGGCGCCGGACTGTCGAGCAATTGGATCCCGAACTGCTCCAGCAGATGATCGCCGACGGCAGCGCCTATCTGGCGTCGCAGGTGAGAGAGGATGGGCGCTTCCATTATGGCTGGCATCCCTGTTTTGACAGGCCAATCGTCGCCTATAACAGCCTGCGCCATGCCAGCACGCTCTACGCCATGCTGGAAAGCTGGGAGGTGACGCGTGCGCCGGACGTGCTTGCAGCGATCGAGCGCGGACTGGGCTATCTTGAGCGCGCACTGATCCGGGAGGTCGCCCTGCCCGACGGCTCACCGGCCGCGTTTCTGATCGACGCGGGCGAGGAGATAAAGCTGGGCGGCAATGCGGTCTGCGTGCTGGCGCTCGTGAAGTATAGCGAGTTGTTCGCATCCGACCGATATCGCCCGCTGCTCGATCGGCTGGCGCAAGGAATAGCATATATGCAGGATGCGGCCAGCGGCGGCTTCGTCCATATCCTCCAATATCCAACCTTGCGCGTAAAGCAGCCCTTCCGCATCATCTATTATGACGGCGAAGCGGCATTCGGGCTGATGCGGCTCTACGGGTTGACCAAGGATCCGCGCTGGCTGGCGGTGGCGACCCGTGCAGTCAGGCACTTCATCGCGGCCGGTCATGCCGCGGCCCACGATCATTGGCTCGGCTATTGCGCCAATGAACTTACCCGCCATTGCCCCGAAGAAGCATGGTTCCGCTTTGGCCTGGACAATGTCCGGGACTATCTGGATTTTGTCGAATATCGGATCACGACCTTCCCGACGCTGCTGGAATTGATGATGGCGGCGCAGGGGATGATCGATCGGTTGGCCCAGGATCCTGAACATCGCCATCTGCTGGACGATTTCGATCGCGAGCGGTTCGACAGGGCGCTACACGCGCGCGCCCATTACCTGCTCAACGGCCATTTCTGGCCGGAACTGGCGATGTTTTTCGCCAACCCGCGCCGAATCGTTGGCAGCTTTTTCATTCGCCATCACGCCTTTCGCGTGCGGATCGACGATGTCGAACATTATCTGTCGGGGCTGGTCGCCTATCGCCAGCATCTGCTGCGCCAGCGCACGGCAGATGCCAACGAGATCGGCTGGACCGCGCACAATGTAGCGCGCGCAACGGGCGGGACATGGGTTCGGTCTCCGCCCGAAGATTGGCGAGCGACAGGCTTGTGCATCTATCGTCCGAGCCTTCAGGACGGCGATATGGTCGTGATGCGCGGAGAGGAGGACGCCGAGCGTGGCATCCCACCGCGCCAGGTTAACCGGGTAAAACCACAAGCTCGGGGCATCATTACCAGCGCGCCGCAGGCATTTGCCGATGCAGAATTGCCGGTTTTGTCGGTGCGCGACAATGGCGACGCGGTGCTGGCTCTAGGTCGCTACGCTCGGTCGATGATGCGCGGCAAGTTGATCGGCGTCACCGGGAGCGCCGGCAAGACGACGATGGTCGCGATGCTGGCGCAGGCTCTGCGGCCATGGGGAAAGGTCGGTACAAGCCGGCTTAACGCCAACCTGCCACATGGCATCGGCTGGAACCTGGCCTCGATCGCCTGGGATACGCCGCATGTCGTCATGGAGTTGGCGATCGGGCGCATGAAACAGAATGCAGCGCTGGCGCGGCCGGACGTCGCCGTCTTTACCAACATCGCAGCCGCGCATCTGGAATTTCATCATGACCTCGCGACGGTGGCGCGCCGCAAGAGCGCGATTTTTGAAGGGATGGCTGCCGGCGCGACGGCCATCCTCAATGCCGACATGGCGGAACTGGCGCGGGTGCGCGCTCTGGCACTGGCGCGCGGATTGAGCATAGTGAGCTATGGTGAGGCCCCCCAAGCCGACATCCGCCTGATCAGCCGTAAGGGCAACTTTCTGGAAGCCGAGACGCCTTCGGGACGCATGGGCTATCATCTGGCCGCGCCCGGCCGGCACATGGCGGTCAACAGCCTGGCGGTACTGGCCACGCTGCATGCGCTGTCGCTCGAACCCGATCGCGGAATGAGCGCGCTAGAAGATTTCCGGCCGCTCGCCGGCCGCGGAGACGTGGCGGCGCTGTGCGTTCAAGGCAAGCGCATCCTGCTGATTGACGAGGCGTATAATGCGAACCCGGCATCGATGGCCGCCGCGCTGGAATTGCTGGGCGCGCAGGCCGGCGGCCGTCGCGTGGCAATATTGGGTGAGATGCTGGAACTGGGCCCGGGGGCGGAGGGCTATCATGCCGATCTGGCTCCGCTCGCCACGGGCCTTTCCATTGATGTCGTCCATGCCGTGGGGCCTCTTTACGCGCGCTTCTGCGCCGACCTGCCGCCCCGCCACCGTGGCATCCATGCACCGGATCTCGCGACGCTGCACGCCAGCTGGCCAGAGCTGATCCGCGATGGAGACATTGTGCTTGTCAAAGGATCCCACGGTAGCGGCGTTCATGAGATTGTTCAAGCCATCCAGGCGGAGGCTGATACCATCGCGATGCCGCGTTCGCCGGCATTGCTGGCGTCATGAAACCAAGTTTTTCAAGGAATTGACATATTCTTAACTACTCATCTTCAAGCTCGACCCTGCTCCACGAGAACATAATGCAAGGAATTCTGCATGGGCTCGCGTGATTACAGCATGGCCAAGCGGGGGAACGGCACCAAGCCGAGCCGGTCCTTGGTGGCGCTGGCGCGGCAAACCCAGCAGGCGCGGATCAATTGCTCGCAACATTTTCCCAAGCACGTGTTCCGCGATGCAGCCTGGGACATCATGCTGGAATTGTTCATCGTCGCCGAGGAAGGACGCAATATGTGCGTCAAGGAAACCATGGCCGTATCCGGAGAAAGCGCGACCAGCACCCTGCGCCGTATCGAGGGGCTGGAGGAGGCCCGACTTGTTGCGCGACGCTACGACCCGATTGATCATCGCCGCGTCATCGTCGAACTGAGCGAGAATGGGCGTCAAGCGATGATCGCCTTCCTCGTGCATTTGTTCGAAGCAGGCGAGGCGGCATCCGAGCAGGGAGGGACGACGAAACCTGTATCGTTCATCCCGATGGCGAACAATCGACAGAGAGGGCTTGGCGAGATGGAGTAAGAAAGCAAACACTTCGACATCGCCCTATATCGTTACGCCGTCTGGCCGCGGCGCGTCAGGATGCGAAGAGATCCCCCTGGCGGGCGGGCGCGTTCGTCCTGGGTGGGCCAGGCCGGCTGGAGACCAGTGCTCTGGCGCGTCCGGTCAATGTGTAGACCGCCTGACGCTGGGCGCCGCGATTGAGATGGTCCACGCGATAGCCCTGATAGTGTCGCTTGAGCAATCCGGCCTTTACCAGTTCCGATGCTGCCCGACTCAAATTGGTCTTTCCTGAAGCGCGCACGCGCACCTGTACTTCATCGTGAACCAATTTTGCGTCCGCTTCTGTGTCTCCGAGGATCTGACCGTTGGCCCGCAACTCTTCCCGCACGCGTTCGATCAATGCCAACCGGCGCGGATCACGCTGGCCCATTGGTGTCAATGCGTCACACAACCAGTCGCGCAAAGGCACGAGGCCGTCTTCGACCCGCACCAACGGTCCTGCGCTGCCATCGGGCCGCGCCACATCGGCGATCAGCGTCAGCAGCATGAAGGCATAACGCGGGCGTGAGCAGCAATGAGCCAATTGGTCGAGCAACAGCGAAATGTCGCTGCCGCCCACCATGCGGGACGGGACGGATGCGTGAAACATATCGTGAATCAAGCACAAAGCTATGCAGATGGGAATCCCGTTTTTCAGCCGAGTCGCGCTTTGTCGGCTGTGACACTTTACCCGCTGGCAAAGTGTCACAGCTGAAACATCATAAGCGGATTAGCCAGCACCTAAATGGGGGCCAGTAATTGCGGCTCGGCGTAAACGGACACCCGCTGGTTGGCGTGACCAAAATGGTCCCTGTCGAAATGCGCGTTAGCGCAGCTTGTCGAGCGTGAGCGGCAGGTCGCGGATTCGTTTTCCCGTGGCGTTGAACACCGCGTTGGCGATGGCGGCGGCTACACCGGTGGTGCCGATCTCTCCAATGCCGCGCGCGCCGAGTGGGGTACGGGGGTCGGGGATGCCGGTCCACAGGACATCTATATCGGGCACGTCCAGATGCACCGGCACATGATAGTCAGCCAAGGATGTGCTCATGATGCGGCCGGTGCGTTCGTCGAGCAGCGTTTCCTCGGTGAGGGCCATGCCAAGACCCATGACCATGCCGCCTTTAAACTGGCTGGTCGCCGTCTTGGCATTGAGAATGTGGCCGCAGTCGAAGGCACCCACGAGCCGGTCCACGCGAATTTCTCCGGTCACGTCGCTGACGCGCAATTCGCAGAAATTCGCCGAGGTGCTGTGCATCGCATATTTCATGATCTCAAGCGGCGCTCCGCTTTCGCCCACGACGCTTAGTTCCTCCCGCCCCGACCGGCGGAGGATGGAAGCGAAGCTCTCACTGCGGGAGGGATCCTCAACACTGCGCAAGCCCCCGTCGGCGAACTCGGCCTCAGCGGGCTTGAGGCCGGCCAGCGGCGTGTCGTTGCCCGCGAGCCGCAGCAATTCGGCGACAAGCTTCCCGCTCGCCGCGCTGATCGCGGCGGCCAGCGATGCAGTCTGCGACGATCCGCCGGCAAAGCTGGCGAAGGGGAGGCTTGAGTCCCCGATCGTCACCGTGACACGATCAAGCGGAAGGCCAAGGCGATCGGCAGCGTGCTGACGTTGCACCGTCGCCGTGCCCATGCCCATTTCATGCGCGGCGCTGGCGACATAAGCGTCCCCGCTGGTGTCGATGGTGATCCGCACCGAGGTGCCGGGCATCCGCATGAACGGAAAGGTGCCGCTGGCGCAGCCCATGCCGATCAGCCACTCACCCTCGCGCCGCATTCCCGGCTGGGCTATGCGCCGGTGCCAGCCGAAGCGCGCGGCGCCCATATCATAGGCCTCCATCATCGCGCTTTGCGAGTGCGGCGCGCCACTGACCGGATCGCGGGTCGCAACGTTGCGGCGGCGCAGTTCGATTGGGTCCATGCCGATAGCATGCGCCAACTCGTCCATCGCGCATTCAATTGCGAATGTGCCCGGCGTCTCTCCCGGCCCGCGCATGAAGCTGTTCGCCAGCAGATCAAGATCGACATAATGCTGGACGATGTCGAAGCTTTCGCAAGCGTAGAGGGATCGCCCGGTAAGGGTGAACCCTTCATCGCAGATGCTGTGCAGCGGTTTGACGCCATAGCCATGGTGCAGCAGCGCCTTGAGCTTGCCGTCCGCATCCGCAGCCAGCGCCACCCGCTGCTCCGTCTGCGTTCGCCCGCCGATCAACCTTTGCATATTGGCGCGCGTGAGAGCGACGCGCACGGGACGATCGGCGAGCTTCGCAGCAGCCACGCCGAGAATCTGGTGGTCCCACAGGCCCTTGGCGCCAAAGCCGCCGCCCACATAGGGCGAGCTGACCCGAACATCGCCTTCCTTCAGTCCGAATATCTTCGCGAGCGAACCGGCAGTGCCGTGGATCATCTGGGTCGCGTCGTGAACGATCAGCTTGCCGTCTTGCCAGACGATCGTGGTGGCGTGCGGCTCGATCGGATTATGGTTTTCCCATGGCGTCGTGTAGACGGCGTCGATCTTGAACGCCGCTTCCGCAAGCTTCTTGGCGGCGTTGCCCTTGTCGAGCCTGTTCTTTTCGACAAGCATCGATTCCGGCGTATAGGCGCTGGCCTTGCCTTCCTCGAACCGTGTGCGCGCCGGCGCGGTGTCGTAACCCACGCGGATCAGTGTCGCCGCATGGTCGGCCTGTTCACGGGTTCCGGCCAGAACCACCGCCACGACCTGGCCATTCCAGCGTATTTCGGCATCCTGCATGATCGGCAATGTGTGATTGCCCGCGGCCTTCAGGTTCGTCATGCCGATTGGCGGCGGGACCGCCATTTTAGGCGCGTTGCGATGGGTCATTACCAGCGCGACGCCCGGCGCCGCCTCGGCTGCGGACACATCCAAATCAGCAATGCGGCCGCGCGCGATCGTGGAATGAACAAAGGCGGCGTAAAGCAGATTTTCCATTGGTACTTCGGCGGCAAACCGAGCAGCGCCGCGCACCTTGTCGGGTCCGTCAACGCGCGACTGCTGCCCGCCAAGCGCCACCCGCTTGTCGATCAGCGGATCCGGCGTGCCCCCCGGCAGCCAGCTTGCGGGCACATGGCCGATCACGGCGCGCACGCCGCCGACGATGGCGTTTTGAAGCTTGGTCATGCGTTCGCTCCTGCAAGGGCGGTCAGGACGGCGACCGTCGTTCGTTCTACGAGGCCGATCTTGAAGGCGTTGCCGGACAGCGGCTGGGCATCGACGAGTTCTTCGCGGATCGCAGCCAGGAAAGCGTCGGGCGTCGGCGCCCGGCCGAGCAGAGCGTGCTCGGCCCGACTTGCCCGCCAGGGCTTGGCGGCGACGCCGCCCAGCGCGATGCGGATTTGCGTGACCTGCCCGTTGGCGAGCGACAGGCCGCCCGCGACGGAGATCAACGCGAAGGCGTAGCTGGAGCGGTCGCGCACCTTGCGATATTCAGAGTTCGCGATCGCATCCGATGGCGGCGGCAGTTCGATGCCGGTAATCAGCTCGCCGGGCTTCAGCACTGTCTCTATTTGCGGCATATCCCCCGGCAAGACATGGAAATCCATCAGCGGCACCTGCCGTTCGCCGGCCGGCCCTGATAGATGAACCACGGCGTCAAGCATGGCGAGGGCGACGCACATGTCGGAGGGGTGCGTCGCGACACATTGGTCCGACGCGCCCAATATCGCGTGATAGCGATTGAAGCCGTCGAGCGCATCGCATCCGGCCCCAGGCTGCCGCTTGTTACAGCGCGCACCATCGGCATCGTAGAAATACATGCAGCGTGTGCGCTGGAGGATATTGCCCCCGACCGTCGCCATGTTGCGGATTTGCGCCGAGGCGCCGGCGAGCAAGGCACGCGCGAGTACGGGATAGCGACTGCGGACGATCGGATGGGCTGCAAGTGCGGCATTCTTGACCGATGCGTCGATGAGCAATCCGCCGCCTTCGATTTCGCGGATGGCACCGTCCAGGCGGCTGATGTCGACCAAAGCGCTTGCTTGTTCGACATTCTGGCGCAGGAGGTCGACCAGATTGGTCCCGCCACCCAGAAATCGACCGTCGGTGCCGACACGCGCAAGCGCG
Organism: Sphingobium soli; assembly: GCF_020782245.1. GTDB lineage: Bacteria > Pseudomonadota > Alphaproteobacteria > Sphingomonadales > Sphingomonadaceae > Sphingobium > Sphingobium soli. The sequence continues at coordinate 97,999 of NZ_JAJGNP010000013.1, read as the reverse complement.
TCCGCCCGGTCCGACGCTCGGATGTAGGTCAGGGGGGTCATGCCGCGGTCTCCGCCAGCATCGCCTCGATGGCTTCGACGATACCATTGTGCGCACCACAGCGGCAAAGATTGCCACTCATGCGCTCGCGTATCTCCGCGCGCGTCGCGACCGGTGGCCCGGCGGCGAGATCATGGGTCACATAGCTGGGATCGCCGCGGCGCAATTCCTCGGCCATGGCGATTGCCGAGCAGATCTGGCCGGGCGTGCAATAGCCGCATTGTAGCCCATCATGCTCGACAAAGGCGCGCTGCAACGGGTGAAGATCGTCACTTTCGCCTGAGAGGCCCTCGATCGTCCGAACGTCGCGGCCTTCCGCCTGCGCGGCCAGCGTAAGACAGGCCAGGACGCGATCACCATCGAGAAGAACCGTGCAGGCACCACAGGCACCCTGATCGCACCCCTTCTTCGTGCCGGTAAGATGCAGATGCTCCCGCAAGAGATCGAGCAGCGAGACCCTGGCGTCGTCCGGCGGTGAAATCTCGATGCCGTTCACGCATATCATCATACGTCGCTCCATTCCTGACGGTTTGCCAACCATGCCGCACCGCTTACGAAGATACAACGACGGTCGGACTATTCAACTATCGTTGTAGACGATTTTGGTGATCATTGCGATGAACCGGTCCCTTTCATCGGGCGACAGCCGCGAGAGCATGAGCATATATATCTGTCGATAGGCCTCGACCTGCGCCTTGGCATAGGCTTCGCCGTCCTTGGTGAGCGTGAGCGCCACGGCGCGGCGATCGACTTCGATCCGTTCCCGCTTAAGAAAGCCGCGCCTGACAAGCCGGTCCGTCGCCGAGGACAAAGTTGTCTGGGGCACGCCGAGAAAGCGAGCAACATCAGTCGGGCCGCAACCAGCGTGCTCGGCGATATAGAGCAGCACTGCCTTATCCAGTTCGGCAAGCGGCCGTTCGGCGCGCCGCGCATCGGCCAGCTTATAGCGGCGCGTAAAGGTTTCAAACGCATTGCCGAGCGTGGCAAGCTGGTCTTCAGTCGGATCAGTCATTCATTCCGCATATCCCGTTAGGGCCGCTTTGGGCAATGATCCGACGTCGATGGCAGGTCAGGACCGCAGAGCCGTTATCGGCTATGTGTGAGCCGTTTAGCGCTTTCGAAATCGTCCGGTCTCCATGTCTGGGCTGTGGTGTGCATGCATGGCCTAATGGATGATCCTTCATCCGAGGCGCGGCCGGTCGCTGCATTGGCCTGATGGCAGGTCGCCATAGGCTGCTAGTGAGTACCCACAGGAATTGGGAACGGTCCGTATTTGGTAAGTGACAATACGGCGCTGACCGGCTGGTATGGGTCGGCATATGCCGGAAGCTCCCGAGATACCGCGGTTATTCGCTGGCAAAACAGAAATGGCAAAACAGCTGACTATTTAACATAAGATATATTATCAGTTTTCTTTTGGTGCGCTTAGCGGCTTATGCCTGTTCGAAAAACCGAATTACAGCTGAGGCTCCTGGAGAGAATGCGATCCCGGAGAAGCCCCTACCCCATGCGGCGCGTTATGTTTCAAAAGCGGATCGATATCCAGCCGGCAAGGAAATCGGAGCTGCTATAGCCCGCTTTGGTGAGCGCCGGGCCGGCGGCGAAATGTTCGTAGCGCCCTGTGAAGGACAGCCGCGGCGTAATCGACCAGACGAGTTGGAGCCGGGCCACATCACCGATCTTGGCTGAGCGGACATTCTGAGTACCCGCGAAGGGCTGACCGCTGGCGCGATAGACGGCGTCGGTTACGCTGTCCCGCCAGGCAAGCTGATATTCAGCTGTGACGCGAAGCCGGCGTGTCGGCGAGACCGTGAGGTTGGGAGCGATTGCGATCAGGTTCGATGGCGTCAGGAACAGCGCATAGCTATAATAGATGTTGTTGCCGAACGGCGCGTAGGCATTGCGCAGCTTGCCGTCGCCATAGCCGCCCCCGCCGCTCGCATAGTCGGCATGGAAGCCCATGCGCGGTGCGGAGCGGGACGACCCGAGGCGATAGGTCTGGGCCAGGAATATCTGCCAGGCGTCCGTCCGCTGATCGATGAAATGGCCCCATTGATGGTTGGCCGACCAGTCGATCGTCAGCGGCCCGACTTCGCCCCAAAGGCGTGCGCCGAAATAATGGCGTGTGGCGGGGCCGACCCGTCCGCCCCAGGTGCCGACGCGATTGCGGCGGCGCCAGAGAAAGGGATCGAGATAAAGTTTCGATCCACCAAGCCAGCGGGTGGGCAGCGCGAACCCCATCGTCAGGCCCGAAAAGCGCCGTTCGGGGTCGATCACGTCGTCGTCCGTTCCAAGGTCGCCATATTGCGTCGGGCGAAGGTCGAAGGTGTCGATCCGCATCTTCGGTCCACGCCCCCATGCCCGCCAGCCATTCAATGTGTAGCGGATCGTGTTGTTGTCGCGTTGAGACACCAGAAGGTTCGGCCCATCGGTGAACTCCTGCCGACCATAGCGGACACCCAGCGCCACGTCGCCCACGGTCGCATTCCCCTCCACGAACGCCTGCTGCACCACGATGTCGTTGCGTAGCGTCGCCGGAGGAGCGCCTAGTTCCACGCCCGAGATGCCCCCATGCGCCAGTTCGCCATAGACGCGCAGGTGCGATCCCAGATGCAGATCGGCGCCGCCGACGAAGCGGCGGATGTCCTGCCGCTGGGCGCGCGCCTCCCGCAGGTTGGGATTGGTGGTGTGGTTGATGCGCAGCCGCGCCTCGCCTGATAACGTGAGATACACCTCCTTGTCGGCGCTGAGCGGCAAAAACTTAAGACGATCGAAAAGATCGTCGCGCTCTGCCGGATCGCGCATCACGCGCCAGTCCTCGGCCCACCGCGACAGGTTGTAGCCGCCTGGACTGGCGCCTTCCCCGATGGCGTTGCTGGGGTAGCCGGTGACGGCAGGTGATACGGTATCCGGGATCGACGCCCTCCCGCTTTGGGTCTGCTGGGCCAGCGCGGCTGGGAAAGCCCCGCTGGCGAGTGTAGCGACGAGGCCGCTGGCGATCTGGGCGCCGGTGTAAGGCATGATTGCGACTTACTCGGCCGGGACTGTGTCAGGGGTAAACACCCGGCCGGCCATCGCGTCTTTGAAACGATCGCGGTCTAGCCGCCCCTCCCAGCGCGAAACGACGACGGTAGCCACAGCGTTTCCGATGAAATTGGTGAGGCTGCGGCACTCGCTCATGAAGCGGTCGACGCCCAGGATCAGCGCCATGCCGGCGACCGGCACCGATGGCACGATCGAGAGGGTCGCCGCAAGGGTAATGAAGCCCGCGCCGGTGACGCCGGCTGCCCCCTTGGACGACAGCATCGCGACCCCCAGCAACAGCAATTGCTCGCCGATCGACAAATGGACGTTGGTCGCCTGCGCAATGAACAGCGCAGCGAGGGTCATGTAGATGTTGGTGCCGTCGAGGTTGAAGGAATAGCCGGTCGGCACCACAAGGCCTACGATCGACTTGGGGCAGCCTGCGCGTTCCATCTTTTCGATCAGGCTCGGCAGTGCGCTTTCCGATGAGGATGTGCCGAGCACGAGCAGCAACTCGGCCTTGAGATAGGCGATCAGGCGGAAGATCGAAAATCCGGCGATCCAGGACACGGTGCCGAGAACGACGATGACGAACAACAGGGACGTTAGATAGAAGGCGGCGACGAGCGTCGCCAGATTGGCGAGTGTGCCAACGCCATATTTACCGATAGTGAACGCCATAGCGCCGAAAGCGCCGATAGGGGCCGCTTTCATTACGAGTGAAACGACCTTGAACACGGCCAGCGACAGATCGTCGAGCGCGGCCAGGATACGGTCGCCGCGATCGCCAATCAAGGCTAGGCCCACGCCGAAGAGGATGGCGACGAACAGCGTCTGGATGATGTTGCCCGCAGTCAGCGCCGACAGGAACGTGTCGGGGATGATGGCGAGCAGGAAGCCGATCAATGTCGTTTCATGCGCCTTGGCCGCATAGCCCGCGACCTTGGAGGCGTCGAGCGAGGCGGGGTCGATATCGAGCCCTGCGCCGGGCTGGACGATGTTGGCGACGATAAGGCCGACGATCAGCGCCAGCGTTGAGAAGAACAGGAAATAGGCGAAGGCCTTGCCAGCGACCCGTGCAACCGAAGCAAGATCGCGCATCCCTGCGATGCCGGTCACGATGGTCAGGAATATGACCGGCGCGATGATCATCTTAACGAGCTTGATGAAGCCGTCGCCAATGGGCTTGAGGGCCTCACCTGTTGCCGGCGCGAAATGCCCTAGAAGGACGCCTGCGAGGATCGCCGTCAGCACCTGCACATAGAGGCTGGCATACCATGGGCGTCGCGCAGTCTTCGCCACGCCGCTATTCATATCCATTGTCAACTTTGTCACGCGTACGACCTTATAGTTATCCGATCAGACGACCGCCTGCGCCCGGATCGATTGGGGAAAGGGATTGATCCGGGCGGGCGCGGTCACCCCATTGCCGCGAACCGCTCGCGCATTCTCTGGATGACCTTGATTTTCACGGGCTTGCCGTCCCGCAATTTGTACCAGCTGTGCTGGCTGATGCCGTAGGTCGCCATGACCCCTTCTTTGGTGACGGCTGGAATGTGCCGGCGAAGCCGGTCGAACTCTTCCTTGCTGATCGTATCCATTGGAAGAATGCGCGCCATGCCCCTGCTCCTTTCTAGAACTTCACGCCGGCAGTGATGAAATAATAGGACCCGTTGAAACCGAACTGGTTGGCGTTGCGCGTGTAGGGCGTCTGGCCGTCCGAATAGGATGCCGCCTGGCCGACATCGCCGTCGCGCGTGTTCTTCCATTTGTCGGGATAGGTGTTGAAGATGTTGTTCGCGCCCATCGTCAGCGAGAAGGATTCGGTGAACGCGTAGCTGAGCGTCGCATCGAACAACGCTTTTCCCCGGAAGGTCTGTACGCAGCGGTTGGTCGCGTCGCATTTCACATTCTTGTCCTGCGACGAGAGCCCGGTGGAAAAGGCTTTCACATTTCCGAAATAAGAGCCGCGCAGGCCCAGAGTCAGCTTGTCCCAGGTATAGCTGGCCGACCCCAATATCTTAGTGCGCGGCTGCGCCACCTCGATCAGTTCGGTCGCGGTCTGGCCGAGCAGCTTGATCTGCTGCGCCGTGGGCGATGCGCCTGCAAGGATCGCCACGGGGGTGTCCCGCTGGCGCAGCACGTCGGTCTTGGCATGGGTGCCCGCCAGCGTCAGCGTCAGGGTCTGGTCAGGCCCTATCGCCGCCTTGTAGGTCAAGACCACATCGACGCCGCGCGTCCTGGTGTCGATCTGGTTGGTAAAGAAGCGGATTTCTCGCGCTTGCGGGAAAAGTGCCTGGACCGCCGGATATTGCGCGGTGAGCAGGCCTTCGGTGATGACGATCCGGTCCTTGATGTCAATCTGGAAGGCGTCAATGGTGGCCGTGACCTTTCCGCCGAGCACATCCGGGAGATCGCCGGTGATGCCAAGCGAATAGCTGTTCGATATCTCCGCTTTCGGGTCGGGCACGCCAAGCGCAGCGAGGCGCGGATCGTCGCTCGACACCTGTTGGGTGATGAGGATCAGGTTGTTCTGGACAGTCGAGGTATTCACTCGATTGCCGGTCTGCTGGAGAGAGGGGGCGCGGAAGCCGCGATTGTAAGAGCCGCGCAGCGCGATCTGGTCAGTGATCTTGTATCGGCCAGCCAGCTTGCCCGACAGATTGTTGCCGAAGTCGGAATATTTCTCGAAGCGAAGCGCCGCTGCGACCAGCAGCCGATCGTTGAACTCCGCTTCCGCGTCGACATAGAAGCCAACCGAATGGCGGCTCACGTCATTCTCGTCCGCTGGCGCATAGCCCGGCCGGCCGTTGGCGCCAGGCGCCTTGCCGGTCGTGGCGAGTGGCCCGACGGCGTAGGAGGCAGGGTCGCCACGCTTCACGATGAAATTATCACGGCGATACTGCCCGCCCCACGCAACGTTCAGGCTCTTTCCGATGAAGCCGACGGGACCAAAGTCCTTCGATGCGTTGAAATCGGCGGTCCACTGGTTGAAGGCGGTACGGCCGACGTAGAATTCGGTCGGGCTGGCATTGCCGAGCGATGCGTTGACGGTGTTGCGGGCGTTCTGATCGAGATGATTGTCGCCGTAGCCGAGGCTCAGGTCGACCTTCCAGTCATCGACCACGCTGTTGATGCCACCGGCCGCCGACCAGTCGATCGAGGTGCCCGGTAGTACCGGCACATAGCCGTCGGGGTAGATGCCAAGCGATGCGTTGGAGAAGACCGCTGCCGAACGGAAGAAGCCGAACGCGCGAATATCCTTTCGGCTGTAGCCGCCGAATGCATAGATATTCGTGTCGTCGTTGATGGGATAGGATGCGTTCACGAAGGCTTGATAGGTACGATTGCGATTGGCGCCGTAATTGCCGACGACAAAGGGCGTTTGCGGATAGACGCCGCGGTCGGCACGCGGATCGGCGGTGCTGTAGGGGAAGTTGGGCGTCGGCCCCGTTACCGCATAATTGGCGGGCGTCGCGGGGTAGAGCGCACCGGTATAGGTGTCGGAGCGGTTGGTCCCTTCGAACCCGAAATATTCAAGGGTGTAGTTGATGAAACCGCCGCTGCCGCCGAGCGCGATCCCATGGTTCAGGCTGATCTTGTTGGTGAAGCCGTCACCTTCCTGGTAGATGCCGCCATTGGCCTCCAGATAGTTGCCAACCTGGTCATTCAGCACGATGTTTACGACGCCGGCGATGGCGTCGGACCCATATTGTGCGGCAGCGCCGTCGCGCAGCACCTCAGTCCGCTTCACCGCGCCGGTTGGGATCGAGTTGAGGTCGGTGACAACGGTGCCCAGGCCGGGCGCGACATTGAGATTGATAGCGGAAAATTGGTGGCGGCGCTTGCCGTTCACCAGCACGAGCACCTGATCGGGCGCAAGGCCGCGAAGCGACGCAGGGTCAGCGAAATTGGTCGCGCCGTTGACGCCATATTTGGCCGAGTTGAACGAGGGCGACGTGAACTGGATTTGCTGGCCCAGATCGGTCTGGCCAGTGGCGCGCAGCTCGATATTGCTCACAACGTCCACTGCGACCGGCCGGTCCACGTCCGTGCGCGGTTTACCGCGCGAACCGATGACAACGATATCGTTCAACTGACGTTCGGCCATCTCTTGCGGGGCGTCGGGTGCAGGCGGCTCCAACTGGGTTTCGGGCGTGGTCGCCTCCGCTGGAGCCGATGGACTGTCAGGCGCGGGGCGAAGCCCAGGCACGTCCTGTGCCCAAACCGGCGCCGCGGCCGCGCATGCTGTGCCCATCATCAATGCTTTAAACAGTTGCCCCTTGGTCATGTTTTTCGCCTCTCCATATGCCGCCGCCGTTCACGCTGCGGCTTTTCTTTTGCAGGAGCAGCAGTCGTTTCGCGGGGTTGCCCCCCGGCGATGCCTGCTTCTCCGGCCTGTTCTCACCGGAACATGGCTGTAAAATCCCGCAAATATCAAAGTGACACAACCAAAATGGCCTCATATAAATATCTATAGAAAACAGTGGTATAGTCGTATTTTGACCAACGGCGTGTGCAAGAATTTGCCCATACCTTGTTGCCAGATGGGCCATTATTCACCACAAGTGTCTGATGCGGACTCGAACGCTTACGCTTGTGGTGCGATCAGCCCTGACGATAGCTATCGCGCTTTCGCTGGTGCTTGCCTTCGTCATCTCCGAACGCTTGGCGACGCGGCAAGCCATCGCCGACGTTTCCAATCGCGCGCAATCCTCCGCCATCCTTCTTGGGGCCAGTTTCCGGCGGGAGCTCGACAAGTTCAGGCTGGTTCCTGTCGTACTGGCGGACGATCAGGAGGCGCGCAACGCCCTGACGACGCGTGATCCCGCGCTGCTGCTGCGGTTGAACCAGAAGCTGGAGGCATTGAGCGACGAGACGCGGGCGGGGAATGTCTACCTGCTAGACGCGGATGGCGTGACGGTCGCGGCAAGCAACTGGCGGCGTGCCGACAGCTTCCTGGGCGACAGCTATGCCTATCGCGCCTATTATCGCGATGCCGCGCGATCCGGTAGCGCACAGCAGTTCGCCCTTGGTCAGCGCAGCCGCCGACCGGGCCTCTACATCTCTCGGCGGGTGGAGGCAGATGGCCACCTGCTCGGCGTGTTTGTGGTGAAGGTCGATTTTTCGTCGCTCGAGCGTGAGTGGCAGGAGACGGCGACGAATGCTTTCGTCACCGATGGTCGCGGGATCATCCTCATATCGTCCAACCCGCAATGGCAGTTCCAAACGACGCGGCCATTGTCCGGCGTAGAGCGATCACGCGCGCGCCGCGCACTCGATTTTGGCGCGGTGCCGCTGGTGCAAAATGCGCTGTATGCCGCAGGTGAAGTCGCACCGCGCAGTCGTGCCACGCCCAAATTTGCCTATGTCGAAGCGAATGAGAATGTGGGCGCTGGATGGCGGATGCATGTGCTCGAATCCACCGAGCAGCCGTTGGGCAGCGCAGTGACCTTCTCTCGCCTCGCCGTGGCAATATTGGCGCTGGTTGTTGCCGGCGCGGTGCTGTTGTGGCGAATGCGACGACGGACGGAAGCAGCGCGTATAGAGCGGGAGACGTCCGCACGGCTGGCAGGGATGCGTGAGCAGCTTGTCCAGGCAAACAAGCTTGCCACCCTCGGCCAGATCACTGCGGGCGTGGCGCATGAGATCAACCAGCCGCTTGCAGCGATTTCCGCCTATGCCGGCAACGCCCTGGTGCTCAACCGACGGGGCGACCATGAGCACGCATCCGAGGCGATGGAGCAGGTCGGAACGCTGACCGAACGGATCGGCATTATCACGCGTGAATTGCGCGGCTTTGCCAAACGGTCTTCCGGCGACGCCGAACCGGTCGCAGTGGAGGAGGTGATGGCTGGCACGGCGCTGCTGCTGCGCGACCGGATGCGAATGCTCGACGCCCGACTAGAAGTCGAAGGCGCGATGCTGTCGGTCCGCGCCGAGCGTGTTGGCCTGGAACAGGTATTGGTCAACCTGATCCAGAATGCGCTGGACGCCGGAGCATTGACGATCCGGATTCTGGTCACGCCTTATAAGGACCGGGTCGCGATTACCGTTTCGGACGATGGCACGGGACTGACGGACGAGGTCAGGGCGTCCCTGTTCATGCCGTTCAAGACCTCGAAACGGAACGGTCTCGGCCTGGGTCTGGTAATCTGCCGCGATATCGTGACCGGCTTTGGCGGAACGTTGATAGCGGCCAGCCCGCCGGCGGGGGCGGCCTTCGTGATTGATCTGGAGCGCGCATGACGAACACGGTCCTCTTCGTAGACGATGACGAGGATTTGCGCCGGGCCTCCGCGCAAACATTGTCGCTTGCCGGTTACGAGGTTCAGGTCACGGAGGGCGGCGCGGCTGCGATGCGCGAAGTGCATGGCGGTTTCGACGGCGTCATCGTCTCGGACATCCGTATGCCGGGGATGGACGGGGTGGAATTGCTGCGCCAGGTAGTCGCGCACGATCCCGACATGCCCGTCATCCTAATCTCCGGACATATTGACGTGCCGACCGCGATGGGTGCGCTGCGCACGGGCGCCTATGATGTGCTGGAAAAACCCTATTCTACCGAACAGCTGATCGCTGCGGTCGAACGCGCCTTAGAACGTCGCCGGCTGATCGTGGAAAACCGCCAACTTCGACAAGCAGCACCGGCTGATGACGCAGAGCCGCTGATCGGTCATTCGCCCGCAATCGTGCAACTCCGGCGGACTATCGCGCAGATCGCACCGATAGGTGTCGATGTATTGATCCAAGGCGAAACCGGCACAGGCAAAGGTTTGGTCGCGGAAATGCTGCACAGGGCGTCGCGGCGTCGCGGACCGCTCATGGCGATCGACTGCGGCGCAATGCCCGCAGGTCTCGTTGAAGCAGAGCTGTTTGGCAATGTCGCAGACGCCGTACCGGGCAGCCGCATGCCCCGCACCGGTCGCCTCGAACAAGGCAATCGCGGCACCATATTCCTGGACGACATCGATGCGCTCGGCGATTCCACACAACTTGCAATCCAGCGCGTCCTGGAACGCCGCGAGGTGACGCCGGTCGGCGCGATCGCCGGGCGCTCGGTCGACCTGCGAGTAATATCTGCAAGCAGCGTCGATCTCGAGACGCTCGCCAAGTCAGGCCGCTTTCGCCTGTCGCTCTTTTATAGGCTCAACAGCGTGATCCTTCGTCTGCCGCCCCTGCGGGAACGTCGAGAGGACATCGCCCCTCTTTTCCGGCGCTTCGTCCTCCAGGCGGCAGTGCGTTTGGGAGTGAGCCCGCCTAAGCTGGAGGCGCGCACGTTCCGCCATTTGGAAAAGCACGATTGGCCGGGCAACGTACGTGAATTGATGCGTTTCTCGGAGAACTTCGTGTTAGGCCTGAGCGATCATGATCTGGACGCGGACGCCCGCCCCGGCCCCCCGGATCTCAAAGGAAGGCTTGACGCATTCGAAGCTGAATTGATCGAGGAGGCGCTCAGCGAAGCTGCAGGCGACGTCACTCGTGCTTGCGCCGCGCTCGGGGTGCCACGGAAGACCTTCTACTACCGTCTACAGAAACTCGGCATCGATCTCGCTAAATTCCGCAATTGACGCCCGAGCAAAAGATGTCACGCAGCATAGTTGACGCTTGGGCGCGCCATCAAGCCAAGCCGTCGGCTTGGCTTCGGCAACTCTTCGCGCGAACCGCGCGACATGCCGCACATAGTCGAACTGGGGCCTCCGCGCGAGCCCGCGCATGTTCATATCTTCGATCATTTGCTGGCGCAGGGAACGAGCGCGCATTGCGTTGCACGTCGGTCATCATCAGCCCCTTGGATGAAAGGAGCCTAATCGTCTGCATACTCGGGCCCGAGCTCAACTTTAACGAAGACCTCTGCTGTGCGCCTTTACCTCAAAGCAAGCGCCACTCCCGCCCCGGCGGATTCGCGCTTGCCCCACGATCCGTCATTCCGCAAGCCCGGCTGGAGACCCTACGACTATCCGCTCACTTTCGCGAACGATCGCAGTCCGGCACATGCAGGAGACGCCACGGCCCGGCGGCATTCTGTTCAGTCGGCAGGACGCTCGAGGCCGGCCAAGCGTCATGGGTCGTCAAGAAGGCGTTGGCCTAATTGGACGGAGGGAACGGGATTAAAAGGCATGAAGGCACGAGGTCTCAAGACAGCGCTGGTGACGATCGTGCTGGGGGTGTCCGGCATGGGTTTGCCCACGCCCGCGATCGCCCAACCAATGGCGCTGCTCGACCGGCATGGCAGCCGTATCGCGATCGAACCCTATGCGCCAAACATCGTGCGGGTAACAATCGCGCTCGACAAGGGACTGGCACAAGCACCGCCCGGACCCGGACCGATTGCGCCGCCGAACGCCGTTGGCTGGACGCACAGTAAGGACGGGGGCGCGGATATTTTCCGGTCTTCCGCGCTTGCCTTGACCGTCGATCCCCAGCCATGGCCCAGGGCGCCATCGCAGATGGACCGCTATTTCGCGCCGTCGCTACCGCCAGTCACCCTGACAATCCGCACCGCGCAAGGCAAGCTGCTAACGCGAATGACGGGCTGGGAAATGGCGCCGCACAGCGTGAATGGCGAGCAGACCTTCAAGGTCGGCGCCCGCTTCGATGCGCCATCCGACGAGCATTATTATGGCCTCGGGCAGAATCAGGATGGCATTCTCGACCTCAAGGGTCGGGAGATTGACTGCAAACATTATTATGATGCGCCGGCGGGTGAAACTGTCTGCGTGCCCTTCATGGTGACGAACAAGGGTTATGGCATTGTCTGGGACAACCCGGCCCGTACGCTGGTCTGGCCCGGTCTGCACAGCAGCACCCATTGGCAAAGCCAAGTGGGCGAGCGAGTGTCCTTCTTCGTCATTTCCGGCGCTACAACGGACGAAATCTACACCGGCTATGCAAAGCTGACCGGAGAAACACCCCTGCCACCGAAAGCGGGATTCGGCCTCATCCAGAGCAAGGCGCGATACGAAAGCGAGCAGGAATTGCTTGGTGTCGCAAAAGGCTATCGCGACCGAGGCTATCCGCTCGACGTGATGGTACTCGACTGGTTCTACTGGACCCGCATGGGGCAGTTGGACATCGACCGCACCTATTTTCCAGACCCCAAGGGGATGAACGACCAGCTCAAAGCGATGGGCGTGCGCTCCATCATTAGCGTGTGGCCGCGCTTCGAGCGGGAGTCGCGCTATTTCGACATGCTGACGACTAAAGGCTGGCTGCTCAAGGACAAGGACGGCAACCCTGTCGATGGCCTGCCCGTCCGCTATGATCGGGCCGGCGCGCTGATCGACAGCACGAACCCTGAGGCACGCGCCTGGTTCTGGAGCAAGATCCACGACAATATCCTCTCAGAAGGCTTCGATTGGCTGTGGCTGGACGAAACCGAACCCGACGTGATCCCGGAGGGCTATGTCTTTTCAATCGGGTCGGGCGATCGCTATCGCAATCTCTTCCCGCTCGTGCATATCGGCGGCATAGCCGAAGGATCGGCGCGCGATCGTCCTGATTTTCGCAACATGATCCTGGCGCGCGCCGCCTATCTGGGCGCCCAGCGACATGGCGGACTATTCTGGTCCTCGGACGTCAAGTCGACCTGGGAAGCGTTGCGGCGCCAGGTGCCGGCCGGGCTCAACTACACTGCGTCTGGTATCGCTTATTGGGGCAGCGACATTGGCGGCTGGCAATGGCCCAAGGGTCCGCCGCCGCAGGCCCCCGTGCTGCTCGACCCTGCGGGCATGACCGCCGCCGGCATGGATTATATCGACTATCCCGAACTGTTCGTGCGCTGGTTTCAATATAGCGTCTTCACGCCCACCCTGCGCATCCACGGCCAGCGGCCTGACACGGAAATATGGACCTATGGCAGGGCGGCCGAGCCGATCCTGGCCGACTGGCTTCGCCTGCGCTACGCACTGATGCCCTACATCTATTCGCTGGGCCGCCATACCTACGATAGCGGCGCGCCCTTCATGCGCGCCCTCTTCATGGATTTCCCCAATGATCCCAAGGTCGCGACGATCGGCGACCAATATATGTTCGGTCCCGCCTTCCTGGTCGCGCCAGTTACCGAGCAGGGCCAGACCAAGCGCCCCGTCTACCTGCCGGCGGGCGTGGCCTGGTATGATTATTGGACCAACCAGCGCTACGATGGCGGGCAGACGATCGAGGTCGAGGCCCCGATCCATCGCATGCCGCTGTTCGTCAAGGCAGGGTCGATCATCCCAATGGGCGTTCAGGTGAAAAGCACGGCGGAACGGCAGCCGCTCGAAGCGATCCGGGTCTATCCGGGGGCCGACGCGCGCTTCACCCTGTATGATGACGACGGCCAGACCAATGCCTATCGCAAGGGCGGCATGAAGGCGGACCTGGCTTGGGACGACCAGAGCCGGTCGCTCAGCAGCAAGACGAAATTGCCCAGCGGTCAGGCGATCGACGGCCTGGTACAGATTATGGGCCAATAAGGAGCTTTATCGGCATGACTGGCATCAATCGCCGCGATTTGGGGCTGGGTCTGGGCGCGGCCGCGCTGGGCGCATCGCTCACAGGCAGCGTCAGCGCCGGCACCCAGACCAGCGCGGCCGTCCCGAACGGCGCGGTGGACCCGCTGCATTTCCCGGACGGCTTCCTGTGGGGCGCGGCAACGGCCGCCTATCAGATCGAGGGCGCGGCCAAGGAGGATGGTCGCGGGCTGACCAACTGGGACGTTTTCTCGCACACGCCTGGAAAGGTCGCCAATGGCGACACGGGTGATGTCGCCTGCAACAGCTATCATCGCTATCAGGAGGATATCGCCCTTTTGCAGGCGCTGGGCGTCAAGGCCTATCGCTTCTCGATCGCCTGGTCCCGCATCTTTCCTGATGGCCGGGGACAGCCCAATCCCAAAGGCTTCGCTTATTATGATTGGCTGGTCGACGGATTGCTGGCCGCTGGCATAACGCCGCATATCACCCTGTTTCACTGGGACCTGCCCCATGCGCTGCCCGGCGGATGGCAGAACCGCGATACCGCCTACGCGTTTGCCGACTATGCCAGCTACATGACGGCACGGCTGAGCGACCGCGTGAAGCATATCATGACGGTCAACGAACTGCGTTGTTTCACGGACCTGAGCTATATGACCGGCGGAAAGGCGCCCGGCCTCAAGCTGCCGATGAAGGAGGTCAACCAGGTCCGCCACCACGGCGTTCTCGCCCACGGGCTTGGTGTTCAGGCGATTCGCGCGGCAACCAGGTCGGGCGTACAGGTCGGCATCGCCGACAACCCAAATATCTATGTGCCCGCGATCGAAACAAACGAGCATATCGAGGCGGCCAAGCGAGCGATGCGGGAAGAGAATGCGATGTTCCTGACCGCGATCTTGGAAGGCGCCTATCGCGACACCTATCTGGAAGCCCAAGGCGAGGACGCGCCGGTGGTCAGGGCCGGCGACATGCAGGCGATCGGCAGTGCGCTCGATTTCCTGTCGATCAACGTCTATACAGGCAATACCGTTCGCGCCGACGGCTCGAAGCCGGGCGGTTATGACATCCTTGCCCGGCTGCCGCAGTCGCCGCGCATGGCTTCACCCTGGCTCTATGTCAGCCCCGAAGTCATTTACTGGGGCATTCGTGCCATCCATGAAATGTGGCGGCCCAAGGCGATGTATATCTCGGAAAATGGTTGCTCGACCGACGACAGGCTGTCTTCGGACGGGCGCGTCTATGATGCGGATCGGGTCATGTATCTGCGCAACTACATCACGCATCTTCAACGCGCAGCGCGTGAGGGCCTGCCGATCAGGGGCTATTTCGTCTGGAGCTTGATGGACAATTTCGAGTGGGAAGATGGCTATACCAAGCTGTTCGGCATCCACTATGTCGATTTCAAGACACAGAAAAGGACACCGAAGCTGTCGGCCGACTGGTATCGCGAACTGGTGCGGACCAACCGGCTGGTCTGACCATGCGAAGTAGGGCAGCCTTAGTCCAGCAGGTCGTGCAAGGCATGGTTGACGGGACGGTCGCCGCGCCGTTCCATCTGCGCCAGCGTTGCCTGGGCCATGGCGCGATAGGCGGGCAGCAAATCGGGGCATGCCCGCGCCAGCGCAGTCAGATGATGATGGATGGTTTGCGCATCGCCACGCAACAGGGGACCCGACAGGGCGTCAGACCCTTTTGACAAGCTGTTATCCAGCGTCGCGCGGACGAGCGGCGCAAGCAATGCGGCGGGATCCTGGACCCCGGCCGCAGCCAGCGCGTCAGTCGCGCCAACCAGCAGGGTCACCATGTGGTTGGCGGCATGCGACAGCGCGGCATGATAGAGGGGACGGCGATCTTCCTCCACAATCTCGACGACGCCGCCAAGCAATGTCACAAGCGCGCGGCCCTGTGCAATCGCGGCGGGTTCCGATGCCGTGATTGCGAAGCTCGCGCCTTTCATGAGCGTGACTTCCGCCGCGGCATCGCCGGTGAAGGTCATCACCGGGTGGATCGCTGCGGTCAACGCGCCTGCCGCGCGCAGCGGGTCAAGCACCGACACGCCGCTCCCACCGCTTAAATGAATGCAAAAGGGTGCAGGTGAAGGACATGGCGAAGATGACAAAGTCTGCGCTACCGAGGCGATCGCATCGTCCGACACCGCCAACAGCACCAGATCGCAGCGTTGCATCAGTTCGGCAGCGTTGCTGACCACATGACCGCCGACAATCGCAGCAGCATTGCGCGCCCGCATTTTATCGCGGCCCCAGATGCAAGGCGGATGGGCGCTATGGACGGCGAGCGCGAGCCCCATGGCGCACGCGACCCTGCCGTTGCCGACGATCCCAATGCGCTGATAGATATGACTTGTCATGGCGCTATCATTATCACAGCACCCGCGCGGCGCGATGTCAGATGATTGCCAGCACGCTGGTGAAGATGATGCGCACGAGGTCAGCCTGCCCCCCCGCCCCCGTCTTGGCATAGATTTTCTTTGAATAGTTGCGGGCGGTTTCGGTGGTGAGGCCAAGATCATGCGCAGCCTCCGCGATGCTGCGCCCTTGCGCCATGGCCCAGGCTAGACGGGCCTCGCTTGGCAGGAGACCGAAAAGGTCGATCAACTGCTCGCACCTATCATCACGGGACCAGCGATCGCCGCTCAGATACAGCATCGCCACCGCTGGCGACGCGCCCGAAGGCTGGCGATCGGGTATGGCGGTCACGAACATGTCCATCCAGGGGTCCTGACACAAGCGAAAGGCGCGGGGGCGGATGCGGGGGTCTTGCGCAAAGGCCTTGGCCAACGCGGCCACGTCCCTGTCGATCGCGGCCGCCGCAAAGGTCAGCCGGTCATAGCGTCCATGACGCAGCAGCGCGGTGCGGCGCAGTATGTCCTGGACATTGGCCGACTGGTCGATGATACGGCAACGCGCGTCGATGGTGAGCCATCCGAAATTCAGGCGTCCGATCATTTCGGACGAGATGGAGGCCCGCCGTCTTTCCCGCTCCAGCGCCGCCAGATTGTTGAGGGCAATCTTAAGATGCGGTCCCAGGCGGCTGAGCAGGGCTGCGCTTGCCGCGCCCATGTCGCGGGGGCCGGCGATCGTCAGCCAGGCGTGCGCATCATTTGCATCCGTCAGTCGCAGGGTCCGCAAATGGCGAAAGCCAAATCCTTCCGGCGTTGCGAAAGTTCGCACGCCCTGATCGGCGGCGGTCAACTCGTCCCACGCATAGACGCGCCCTTCCCGCAAAAGCCGGGCGGCATCATCATCCCTGGTAAAATACTCTTGCAGCGCCAGCGGCAGGCTATCCCCGGCATGGAAGTGCACCGCGGGCCCTTCCTTGGGGCGAACAATCAGGCTGGCCGTCGCAGCGCCCGTAGCGCCTTGCAGCAGGCCAAGAAAACGGCTCCATAGCGGCTGATCCCACAGGCCGTCATGCAGTGCGGCCAAAAGGTCCGCTTCACCAGTATTCATCATCCGCATCAGCATTTTCTGCCACACTCCCATATGGGAGGTCAAATAGGTGCAGGATGATGCGACAGGGGACCATCCTTGCCGTGGAGACACCATGCTTGATAAGAAGACCCTGACTCATCTGGAACGCCTCGAAGCAGAGAGCATCCACATTCTGCGCGAAGTGGTGTCGGAGGCCGAAAAGCCGGTGATGCTCTATTCAGTGGGCAAGGACAGCGCGGTGATGCTGCATCTTGCGCGCAAGGCCTTTTACCCCTCGCCGCCTCCCTTCCCCCTGCTGCATGTCGACACCACGTGGAAATTCCGCGCGATGTACGATCTGCGCGATCGGATGGCGCGTGAAAGCGGGATGGAATTGCTGGTTTACCAGAACCCCGAGGCCAAGGACCGGGGGATCAACCCCTTCGATCATGGACCGCTGCACACCGACATGTGGAAGACGGAAGGGTTGAAGCAGGCGCTCAACCTCTATGGCTTTGATGCAGCCTTTGGCGGCGCGCGCCGCGACGAGGAAAAGAGCCGCGCCAAGGAACGTATTTTCTCGTTCCGGACGGCCAGCCATGGATGGGACCCCAAGAACCAGCGGCCTGAATTGTGGAACCTCTACAATGCGCGCAAGAACAAGGGCGAGAGCATCCGGGTTTTTCCGATCAGTAACTGGACCGAACTCGACATTTGGCAATATATCCACCTGAACGACGTGCCGATCGTGCCGCTCTATTTTGCCGATAAGCGCCCAACGGTAGAACGCGATGGCATGTTGCTGATGGTGGATGATGACCGCTTTCCCCTGCAGCCGGGCGAGGAACCGGTCATGCGCTCCATCCGGTTCCGCACGCTGGGCTGCTATCCCCTGACCGGCGCGGTGGAGAGCCAGGCAAAGACGCTGCCGGAGGTGATCCAGGAAACGCTGCTCACCACGACATCCGAACGCCAGGGTCGCGCCATCGACAAGGATGCCGGCGGCGCGGGCATGGAGAAAAAGAAGCAGGAAGGATATTTCTGATGCGACCCGTCATCCGCAACGCGGATGACGGCACGGCTAATCCGGCGCAGGCCGGTGCCTTACGCCTCAGGCAGACCTTTCCCCCCGAACCCCGAGATGCCAGCGCCTGCCGGCACGACGGAACAGAATGACGGGACAGACGACATGACCGACACCGTTGCAGAACCCATCTACCAGACCGACGCCCTGATCGCGCAGGATATCGACGCCTATCTTGAAACGCACCAGCATAAGACCATGCTGCGCTTCATCACCTGCGGGTCGGTGGATGATGGCAAGTCGACGCTGATCGGGCGGCTGCTCTATGACAGCAAGATGATCTTCGAGGATCAGCTGGAAGCCCTCCAATCGGACAGCAAGAAGGTCGGCACCCAGGGAGCGGAGATCGACTTCGCCCTTCTCGTCGATGGCCTGGCCGCAGAGCGCGAACAAGGCATCACGATCGACGTCGCCTACCGCTTCTTCAACACTGAGAAACGCAAGTTCATCGTCGCCGATACGCCGGGGCACGAACAATATACCCGCAACATGGTGACGGGCGCGTCGACGGCCGACCTGGCGGTGATCCTGATCGATGCGCGCAAGGGCGTGCTGACCCAGACGCGCCGCCACAGTTATTTGGCGCATTTGATTGGCATTCGGAACATCGTGCTGGCGGTCAACAAGATGGACCTGGTCGGCTATGACCAGGCGACGTTCGACGCCATTGTCGAGGACTATACCGCATTCGCCAAGTCGATCGGCATCGCGGCGTTCACTGCCATGCCGATTTCGGGGTTCAAGGGCGATAATATCACGACACTGTCCCCCAACACCCCCTGGTATCAGGGACCAAGCCTGATCGAGCATCTGGAAACCGTGGAGGTGAACAGCGCGACAGACGCGGACAAGCCGTTCCGTATGCCGGTGCAATGGGTCAATCGCCCCAATCTGGATTTTCGCGGCTTTTCCGGCCTGATCGCCACTGGCAGCGTGCGGCCAGGCGACAGCGTGCGGGTCTTGCCGTCGGGCAAGACAAGCAGTGTGACCCGGATCGTGACACTGGACGGCGACCTTGAGGAAGCGGTGGCCGGACAATCGGTAACGCTGTGCTTTGCCGATGAAATCGACTGTTCGCGGGGCGATGTCATCGCCCTGGCGGACAACCCGCCCCAGGTGGCCGATCAGTTCGAAGCGACCATCGTGTGGATGGCGGACGAGGAAATGCTGCCCGGCCGGGCCTATTGGCTCAAGATCGGCACGCAGACCGTGACGGCGACAATCCAGCAACCCAAATATCAGGTCAACGTCAACACGATGGAGCATCTGGCGGCCAAGACGCTGGATTTGAATGCCATCGGCGTCGCCAATCTGTCGACCGACAAGCAGATCGTTTTCGAACCCTATGCCGACAACCGGACGCTGGGCGGTTTCATCCTGATCGACAAGATCAGCAATGCGACAGTTGCCGCCGGCATGCTGCATTTCAGCCTCCGCCGCGCGCAGAATGTTCATTGGCAGGCCACTGATGTCAGCCGCGACTTCCACGCGCAGCTTAAGAACCAGCGCCCCGCCGTGCTGTGGTTCACCGGCCTGTCGGGCGCGGGCAAATCGACCATCGCCAATCTTGTGGAAAAGAAGCTGGCGCGAATGAACCGCCACACCTTCCTGCTGGATGGCGACAATGTGCGCCATGGCCTGAACAAGGATCTGGGCTTTACCGATGCCGACCGGGTGGAAAATATCCGCCGGGTGGGTGAGGTGGCCAAGCTGATGACGGACGCGGGCCTGATCGTCATCACCGCCTTCATCTCCCCCTTCCGGTCCGAACGCGACATGGTGCGGCAGATGATGCAGCCTGGCGAGTTTTTCGAGGTGCATATCGACACGCCACTCGCCGAGGCGGAGGCCCGCGACGTCAAGGGTCTCTACAAGAAGGCGCGGGCGGGCGAGCTCAAAAATTTCACTGGGATCGACAGCCCCTATGAGCCGCCGCACGACCCGGAAATGCGGATCGACACCACCGCCATGACTGCCGACGAAGCCGCCGAGGCGATTGTTGCAAGGCTGATCCCATGAGCCCGGCTCCCGATCCCAGGGCGATGAACGACGGCGATCTGGCCGCGCATCTGGCGGAGGTCGCCGGGCGCATATTGATCGAGGTTCGATCGTCCGGCCTGTTCAGCCCCAAGGCGCTGGGCAAGGCGGGCGATCAGACCGCCAACCAGTTCCTGTGTCATGCCTTGCGTGAAGCCCGGCCCGATGACGGCCTGCTGTCCGAAGAGGAAAAGGACAATGAGGCACGGCTGGGCAAGAGCCGCGTCTGGATTGTCGATCCCGTCGATGGCACGCGCGAATATGGCGAGGCGCGGTCGGATTGGGCGGTGCATGTCGGCATGGCCGTCGATGGCGCGCCCGCTCTGGGGGCGGTGGCACTGCCTGGGCTGGATGGCGGCACGGTGCTGCGATCCGACCAGCCCATAGTGGTGCCCCCTGCCCCCGAAAAGCTGCGCATGGTGGTCAGCCGCACTCGCCCGGCCGCCGAAGCGGTCGCAGTCGCGCAAGCGTTGGACGCTGATCTGGTGCCCATGGGGAGCGCGGGCGCCAAGGCCATGGCCGTGATCCTGGGTCAGGCCGATATCTACCTGCATAGCGGTGGCCAATATGAATGGGACAGCATGGCCCCCGCCGCCGTCGCCATCGCCCATGGACTGCACGCCAGCCGGATCGACGGCAGTCCCCTCCTCTACAATCAGCGCGACGTCTATCTGCCCGATCTGCTGATCTGCCGTAAGGAGCATGCGGACAGGGTGCTGAGCCTTGTCGCATCACTACCAAAAGCCTGAGCGGTTCCATCAAGCAAGGCGAGCCGCCGGCTTCAACCGCCGCTGCTGCGCCGCACGACAAGGCGGGTCGGCAGCACCATTGGCGGCGGCGGCCGAACCTCCACCTGCGCCAATATCGTGTCGACCAGCAATGCCCCTGCCCCCTTCATGTCCTGCATGATGGTTGTGAGTGGTGGGCTGGTCAGATTGGCGGCCGGAATGTCATCGAAACCGACGATCGCAACGTCCTGCGGGATGGAAAGGCCGGCCTCCCCAAGGGCGCGCATGGCGCCGATCGCGATCAGATCACTGGCCGCGAAGATGGCGTCGAAGGGCGTGTCGCGCGCGATCAGCGTCCGCGCCGCGGCATAGCCTGCATCCTCGGCCGTGAGCGCGTCGACCTGCAACTGCGGATCGAGCATGATGCCGCGCTCTTCCGCTGCGGCACAAAGACCACGATAGCGATCGGCAAATTCGGGATAATGTTCGTCGGCATGACCCAGAAAGGCGATGCGCCGCCGGCCCATTGAAAACAGATGATCGCCCGCCAGACGCCCGGCGCCGACATTGTCCGACCCGACCGTCGCGCCGATATTATCGTCGCTGACCGAACCCCAGCGCACGAAATGCGTACCATGGCCGACCAACTGCTCCAGCCGCTGCGTGTAGAGCGTATAATCACCGTAGCCGAGCAGGATAAGGCCATCGGCGCGGTGACTGTCCTGATAGCGGACGTGCCAGTCATCCTCCATCTTCTGGAAGGAGATCAGCAGGTCAAGCCCGCGCGCGGCGCACTGGCGCGTGATCGAACCCAGCATCGACAGAAAAAAAGGATTGATATTGGATTCGTCCGGGGTCGGGTCCTCGAAAAACAGCAGCGCGATCGTATTCGACCGCTGCGATCGGAGCGATGACGCGTTCTTGTCGACGGAATAGTTGAGTTCGCGGGCGATCGCCTCGATCCGCTGGCGCGTCTCGAGGCTGACCGAGCGCGAGCCGCGCAGCGCACGGCTGACGGTCGGCTGCGACACGCCGGCCAGATAGGCGATGTCAAAGCTTGTCGGCTTGCTGCTTGGCTGACGTCCCACATTCCCCTCCCGCCCCGACGAAAGGGCTTTTTTCTTGGTAGGACCGTCATGCGGATTAGGCAATTAGGCAGCGTTGCATGATGGCCACAGTGAGTCACGTCCCACCGCGGCCGCATAATATGCGTATACGTATGCCATCTGGCGACCCTGGCCAGCCACAGCGTAAGGAAACGGCCAACGCATACAGGTGGCGCCGCATCGCCACGCTGCATTCGAGAAGGGTTTGCACCGGCCGGGACAAGAGCCGACGGTGACAAGGGGAGAGGATAATGGCTAATCACACAGACCGCGCCCACTGGCTGGGCGCTTCGATGCTGGCGATCATCGTCGCGGCGACGGCCGTTCCGGCCATGGCACAGGACGCGATTCCGCAGGCTGACAGCGCGCCGCAGGATGATCCCGCCAGCACCATCGTCGTCACCGGTTTCCGCGCCGCGCTTGAGAACGCCGTCAACGTCAAGAAGAATGCGCAGACCATCGTCGAATCCGTGTCAGCCGAAGATATTGGCAAGCTGCCCGACGCGTCGATCGGCGAATCCATCGCCCGCCTGCCCGGCCTGACGTCGCAGCGCCTGTTCGGCCGCGCCAATTCGATCGCGATCCGCGGCGCCAGCGCCGACCTGTCCTCCACGACGCTGAACGGACGGCCGCAAACCTCGACCGGCGAACAGCGCAATGTCGAGTTCGACCAGTATCCCGCCGAAGTCGTCAGCCGCGTCGACGTCTACAAGACGCCGCAGGCCAATCTGATCCACCAGGGTCTGGTCGGCACCGTCGATATTCGCACCATCCGTCCTCTCGATTATGGCAAGCAGTTGATCGCTGTAGGCGCGCGCGGCGTCTATGCAGACCTGGGCAAGGTCAACGCCGACAGCAACGACATGGGCTATCGCCTGACCGGCACCTATGTCGACCAGTTTGCCGGCGACCGGATCGGTGTAGCTCTATCGGTCGCCTATAGCGACGAACCCTATCAGTCGAAGGAGTTCGAAGCCTGGGGCTATGCCGACACGCCCGATGGCCAGAAGGTCATTGGCGGCATCAAGCCGTTCGGTGTGTCAACGCAGCTCAAGCGCCTGGGCATTCAGGGCAGCGTCCAGATGCAGGCGACCGACACGCTGATGCTGACGTTCGACGGCTTCTACGGCGATTTCAAGGACAAGCAGATCAAGCGTGGCGTTGAATTCCCGCTCTACTGGTCGAGCGCCTCGCTGGTCCCCGGCAGTGCCATGAGCGACGGCAATTTCATCAACAAGGGCACTTTTACCAATGTCGAGGCCGTGGTGAACAACCATGGCTATGAACGCACATCGCAGATATTCTCCGGCGGGTTCAACGCGAAATATACCGGTGACGATGGCTGGTCGGCCAGCTTCGATTTTGGTTATTCGCGCACCGACCGCAGCGAATTGTCACTGGAGACCAACGCAGGCACGGGTTATGGTCCCGGCGTCGGCGCGACAGACACGCTGGATTTCGTCAGCGCGAAAAAAGGCACGCGTTTCACCGGCAGCCAGCTGGACTATAGCGACCCCAATCTGATGGTGCTGACTGATCCGCTTGGCTGGGGCGCGGGAGCGCCGCTGGGGCATCAGGAAGGCTATTATAACGACCGGATCATCGACGATGAGCTGAAAAGCTACCAGGTCGAGTTCGGCAAGGAAATTGAAAGCAGCTTCCTGTCGAAGATCACGGCGGGGCTGGGCTATACCGACCGCACCAAATCGAAAACGCCAGAGGAATCTTTCCTGAACCTGGCCAATGGCGCGACGTCGCTGGTGCTGCCCGAACAATATCGCATGAGCGGCACGGACCTAAGCTTCATCGGCGTAGGGCCGATCCTGTCCTATGATCCCTTCAAGCTGCTGGAGGATGGCGTCTATGTGCTGACGGCTAACCCCAGCAAGGATGTGCCGGCCAAGGCCTATTCGGTAACGGAACGGGTCATGTCCGCCTATCTGATGGCGGACATCAAGGCCGACGTGGGATCGGCCGAACTGACCGGCAATGTCGGCGTGCTCGCCCAGAACACCGAGCAGAAGTCGCGCGGATTCCAGAATCTGGCGGCGGCCGACCTGGTGCCGACGACGCGGGGCGCGACCTATTGGGACGTGCTGCCCAGTGCCAACCTGTCGCTGCGCTTCCCCAGCGACTTCGTCATCCGCCTGTCGGGTGCGCGCGAAATCCAGCGTCCCCGCTTCGAGGACATGAAGGTCAGCCTGGATTATGGATATAATATCAACAGCGGTGTCATAACGGGCACCGGCGGATCGCCCACGCTGCGCCCCTATCGCGCTTGGGCGGCGGACATGAATTTCGAAAAATATTTCGGCACCAAGGGCTATGTGGGCCTTCAGCTATTCTACAAGAAGCTGCAAAGCTACGTCTACCGGGAGACGGTGCCGTTCGACTATACCGGCCTGCCGGTCATCCTGCCGCCCGGCGTCACCGACCTGCAAGGCACCATCACGCGCCCGGTCAATGGTTCAGGTGGCAAGCTCTACGGCTTTGAAGTTGCGGGCACGGTGCCGTTCGAAGTGATCACGCCGGCGCTGGAAGGCTTCGGTCTGACCGGAGGCGCAGGCTATACCAAGACCAGCATCCGCCCGGGGGTCGGGGCGTCAGCCGAAGACCTGCCCGATTATTCGCGCTGGGTCGCCAACGGGACGCTCTTCTTTGAAAAATGGGGGTTTTCGGCGCGTGGATCGGTGCGCTATCGGTCGTCCTTCGTGGGCCAGTTTGTTGGTTTCGGCGGTGAGCGGGAATTGCGCCGGGCGCTTAGTGAAACCATCGTCGATGCCCAGATCGGCTATGAATTTCAGAAGGGCAGCGCACTGGAAGGCCTGTCCTTCTTCCTCCAGGGCCAGAATCTGACCGATGAACCGTTCGTGTCGGTCGACACCGGGGCGTCGATCCAGATCCGCAATTATCAAAGCTACGGCGCGCGTTACATGGCGGGCTTCAACTACCGCTTCTGATGTGTAGACTTGGCCTGGCGGTGTTCGCGCCGCCGGCCGTTTGGCGCCTTTTGCAGCAGGGAGATTTCCCGATGGGACGAACGGCCACGGCGATTTGCGTGACAGCCGCCACCATGATCGCGGCCTTCGGCTGTGGGGCGGCCAGCGCGGACACGCTCACCGAATTAAGAGCGCGCACGCCAGAGCAGGAAATCGTCTATTTCGTCCTGCCCGACCGGTTCGCCAATGGCGATCGGCGCAATGACAAGGGCGGGCTGCGCGGCGGCCCGCTCCAGACCGGCTATGATCCGACATCGCGCGCTTTCTATCATGGCGGGGACCTTAAAGGCCTGACCGCCCGGCTCGACTATATTCAGGGACTGGGCGCGACCGCCATCTGGCTGGCGCCGATTTTCAGGAACAAGCCCGTTCAGGGCGGGCCAGGCGACGAAAGCGCTGGCTATCACGGCTATTGGGTGACGGACTTCACGCAGGTCGACCCGCATTTCGGCACCGACGCCGATTTCAAGGAGCTGGTCGAGGCGGCGCATGCGCGCGGCATAAAAGTCTATATGGACATCATCGCCAATCATACGGCCGATGTTATCCATTATCGGGAGAGCTCCGGCAGCACGCCGCTCTATCGCAGCAAGGCGGACTATCCCTTTTCGCGCAAAGGCGGCGTGACCGGCCCCGCGATCAATAGCGGATTTGCTGGCGATCACGATGCCAGCGCCGCCAACTGGGCAAAGCTTGAGGACCCGTCCTTTGCCTACACCCCCGTTATCGCCAAGGGTGAGAAGACAGTCAAAGTGCCCGCCTGGCTCAACGACCCCATCTATTATCATAACCGGGGCGATACCGACTGGCGCGGCGAGAGCGCGCAATATGGCGATTTTGTCGGCCTCGATGACCTTGCCACTGAAAATCCGCGCGTCGTCTCGGGCTTCATCGACATTTACAAAGGCTGGATCGACCGGTTCGGTATCGATGGGTATCGCATCGACACAGCCAAGCATGTGAACCCGGAGTTCTGGCGCGCCTTCATCCCGGCCATCCGTGCCCATGCGGCCGCCAGGGGCATTCCCAATTTCCATATCTTCGGCGAAGTCGCTACCGGCGATTATGACCCGGCCTTGCTGGCGAGCTGGACGCGCAATGCCGCTTTCCCTGCTGTCCTGGATTTCGCGTTCATGCGGGCAGCGGTCGATGCGGCCAGCGGTAAAAGCGGAACCGATTTGCTGGCGCGGCTGACCGATGACGATGCTCTGTACGAAGGCGGCAAGGCGGCAGCTCTGCAATTGCCGACATTCCTTGGCAACCATGATGCGGGCCGCTTCGCCTATTTCCTGCGCGAAGCGAAACCTGCCATGTCGCCCCAGGAGGAGTTGGCCCGCATGATGCTGGGCCATGCGATGCTGCTGACGCTGCGCGGCGTGCCGACCATCTATTATGGCGACGAGCAGGGCTTTGCCGGCACCGGCAATGACCAGCAGGCGCGGCAGGATATGTTTCCGTCACAGGTTGCCGAATATAATCGGGACCGGCTGGTCGGGACGAGCGCGACCACAGCCGCCGACAATTTCGCAACCGACCATCCGCTTTATATGGAAATTGCGCGGCTGGCCCGCTTACGCGTCGCTACTGCAGCGCTATCGCGGGGTGCTACTCTGGTACGGGCCAGTTCGGACCAGCCAGGCTTGTTCGCAGTGTCCCGGTTCGACCCTGACAATGGCCGTGAAATTCTTGTTGCCTTCAACACCAGCGATGCCCCTGTCACGACGCAAGTCGCCATCGATCCCGCAAGCCGAACTTTTTCAAGCCTTTCAGGTGATTGCCCGGCCACAGTCACCGCGCCGGGAAGCCTGACCCTACGCCTGCCCGCCTTCGGCTATGCCGTTTGCGCCGCCCAACCTTGATCCCTTGGAATATGCCATGACCCCTGACCCGCGTTCGACCGACCTGCCCTGGTGGAAGGGCGCCGTTATCTACCAGATTTATCCCCGCAGTTTTCAGGACAGCAATGGCGACGGCATCGGCGATCTGGCCGGCATCACGCAGCGGCTGGAGCATGTCGCCCGCCTGGGCGCGGACGCCATCTGGATTTCGCCCTTCTTCACCTCCCCCATGCGCGACTTTGGCTATGACATTGCCGATTATTGCGGGGTCGATCCTATCTTCGGCACGCTGGCGGATTTCGATGCGGTGGTGGCGCGGGCGCATGAGCTGGGCCTCAAGGTCACGATCGATCAGGTTTACGCGCACACGTCCGATCTGCACGACTGGTTCGTGAACAGTCGCACCGGCCAGTCCGGTGACAAGGCCGACTGGTATGTCTGGGCCGACCCCAAGGCCGATGGCACGCCGCCCAATAACTGGCAGTCGGTCTTTGGCGGTCCCGCATGGACATGGGACGCGCGGCGCGGGCAATATTATATGCACCAGTTCCTCGCCAGCCAGCCCCAGCTCAACGTGCACAACCGCGCCGTGCAGGATGCGCTGCTGGACGCCATGCGCTTCTGGCTCGACCGGGGCGTCGACGGCTTCCGCCTCGATGCGCTCAACCATTCGATGCACGATCCGCAGTTGCGCGACAATCCGCCTGCACCAGAAAATGGCAAACCCCGCACCCGGCCATTCGATTTCCAGATCCGGCGGTATAACCAGTCGCATCCCGATGTCGTAGGCTTTGTCGAGCGCATCCGTGCCCTGTGCGATGACTATGGGGCGGTCTTCACCATGGCGGAGGTCGGCGGCGATCTCGCGGAAAAGGAGATGAAGGCCTATACCGCAGGCGACGATCGCCTGAACAGCGCCTATGGGTTTAATTTCCTTTATGCTGACCGGCTGACGCCTGCCCTTGTCAAGGACACGATCGAACGCTGGCCCGATGCGGCCGGCATGGGCTGGCCGAGTTGGGCGTTCGAAAATCATGATGCGCCCCGCGCCCTGTCGCGCTGGTGCGCGCCGGAGGATCGCACCGCCTTCGCCCGCTTGAAAATGGCGCTGCTGATCGCGCTGCGGGGCAATGCCATCCTGTATCAGGGCGAGGAACTGGGTCTGACCCAGGTCGAGATTCCGTTCGAGCGGTTGCAGGACCCCGAAGCGATCGCCAACTGGCCGCTGACCCTGTCCCGCGATGGCGCGCGCACACCGCTGCCGTGGACCGCAGAGGCCGCGCAGGCTGGCTTTTCAAGCGCTGAGCCCTGGCTCCCCCATGGCGACGATCATCTGGCGCTGGCGGTGGATGCGCAGGATGCCGATCCTGCGTCGCTGATGAACCTCACCCGCCACTTACTGGCGCTGCGCAAGGCCAATCCGGCGCTGCATCATGGCGCGCTGGACATCCTCATCGCCGACGAGCGCACCCTGGCGTTTCGCCGAACGGCAGATGGGCAATCTATGCTGTGTTTGTTCAACCTGTCGAACCAGCCAGTGCA
Organism: Sphingobium soli; assembly: GCF_020782245.1. Classification (GTDB taxonomy): domain Bacteria; phylum Pseudomonadota; class Alphaproteobacteria; order Sphingomonadales; family Sphingomonadaceae; genus Sphingobium; species Sphingobium soli. The sequence goes on along the minus strand of NZ_JAJGNP010000013.1, from coordinate 69,714 downwards.
GTGGCCGGATGAGATCGCTGCTTCCAATCATGTGCTGTGCACCATCAACGACGCCGCGCCCGGCGCCCTGCCCGCCTATGGCGCCTTGCTGATCGAGGAATGAAAAGGACCCCCATGCTGAACGTGACTTTGCGCGCCTGCGCGCTTGCCCTGCCTATGGTGGTCGCATTTCCGGTAGCGGCCCAGGACAGCCGACCTGCGGTGACGGCAACCTCGCCCGATGGCAGCATTGCGCTGACAGTGTCCACCGACAGTGACAGCAGGCCCGTCTGGTCGCTTTCGCGCAAGGGCAAGCTGCTGATCGCGCCCTCCAAGCTGGGTTTCATCCTGACCGACGGCCTCAACATGGTGCGCGGCTTTGCCATTGCAGGGTCTGAAAAAGGCAGCGGCAAGGATCGCTGGGAACAGCCCTGGGGCGAGCGGCGCTTCGTCACCGACAATCACAATGAACTGCTGGTCCGCTTCAAGCAGTCCGACGTGCAGGGCGCACGGCTGATGAATGTGCGGTTTCGCCTGTTCGATGACGGCGTGGGCTTTCGCTATGAATTGCCCGAGCAGCCCGGCCTCAAGACGATGCGCATCGCCGACGAGACGACGGAGTTCGACATTGCGCCGGAAGGCACGGCTTGGTGGATACCCGGCGGCGAATGGAACCGATACGAACAGGTGTATCAAAAGACCCCGATCGATGCGGTTTCCACGGCGCATACGCCGATCACCATGCGGTTGGCCGACGGCACGCATCTGAGTTTTCATGAGGCGGCTCTGGTCGATTATGCGGGCTATTGGCTGAAACGCGCGGACGGCCGAAAATTCCGCACCACGCTCGCGCCGTCTTCCCAGGCGGCGCGCGTGACGCGCAACCTGCCCTTCAACACGCCCTGGCGCACCATCCGTATTGCCGACGATGCAGCGGGGCTGGTCGAGAATGACCTGGAACTCAACCTCAACGAACCCAACAAGCTGGGCGATGTCAGCTGGTTCACCCCGGCCAAATATATCGGCATCTGGTGGGGAATGATCCGGGGCGACTGGTCATGGGCGGAAGGTCCCAAGCACGGGGCGACCAATGAGAGGACGAAGCAATATATAGACTTCGCCGCAAAGAACGGGTTCCGCGGCGTGCTGGTCGAAGGGTGGGACAAGGGCTGGAATGGCGACTGGTTCGGACATGGCGATGATTTCAGCTATACGCAGGCGACGCCCGATTTCGACCTCCCCGCCCTCGCCGCCTATGCCAAGCAGAAAGGCGTCCGGTTGATCGGGCATCATGAAACGGGGGGCAATATCGCCAATTACGAGGCGCAGTTGGATAATGCGATGGCGCTATATGGACGATTGGGCGTCGATGTCGTCAAGACCGGCTATGTCGCGGACGCAGGCGGCATCATTGCGCCGGGCAATGCTCCGGGCGAAACACGCATGGAATGGCATGACGGCCAGCGCATGGCGCAGCATCACTTAAAAGTCGTCGAAACCGCCGCGCGCAATCATGTCGCGGTGAATGCGCATGAACCCATCAAGGATACAGGCCTGCGCCGCACCTATCCCAATTGGGTCGGACGCGAAGGCGCGCGCGGGATGGAATATAATGCCTGGGGCGCCTTCGCCAACGGGCCGGACCATGAACCCACCCTGGTCTATACCCGGATGCTGTCGGGACCGATGGACTTCACGCCGGGCGTTCTGAGCCTGGAGGGCGCGCAGAAGGCGCCGCTCGCCTCCACTTTGGCCAAGCAACTGGGCCTGTACCTCGCTCTTTATTCGCCAATCCAGATGGCGGCCGACTTCATCGAGACATTGGCGAAATATCCCAGGGAGCTGGCTTTCATCCGCCTTGTTCCGGCGGACTGGTCGGAAAGCCATCTGGTCGCAGGCGAAGTCGGCGATTATGCGATCTTCGCGCGCAAGGACCGCAACAGTGACGACTGGTATGTCGGCGGCGTCAACGACGCGACCGCGCGAACCGTGCCCCTGAGCTTCGATCATCTGGAGCCGGGCAGAGCCTATACCGCCACCATCTACAAGGATGGAGACGGCGCAACCTATCTGACAGAGGCGCGCCATCGCATCGCCTATGAGACGCGCACCATCCGCAAGGGCGACCGCTATGACCTGTGGCTGGCTCCCGGCGGCGGCGCGGCAATCCGCCTGACCCCACAACGATAAACGGCTTCCGGCCTTGAAGGTCGGTTCCCCCGCCGCCGGGCTGGACTGCACGCTGGCCCGGCGGCACCCTCTCTCGCAAAGTGGCAGGGCAAGCGTAAGAAAATGACACCTGGGTGCTTAAAAAGGAATAATTTGTTTCAATATTTGAGCTCAGCCGGTAGAGGAGCCGCCTCTCCCCTTTGAAGGACCCTGAGTCATGCCTGCCTATCGTTCCCGCACCACCACCCATGGCCGCAACATGGCGGGCGCGCGTGGCCTTTGGCGCGCGACGGGCATGAAGGATGGGGATTTCGGCAAGCCCATCATCGCGATCGCCAACAGTTTCACCCAATTTGTGCCAGGCCATGTGCACCTGAAGGACCTGGGGCAGCTGGTCGCGCGCGAGATCGAGGCCGCCGGTGGCGTCGCCAAGGAATTCAACACAATCGCGGTGGATGACGGCATCGCCATGGGTCATGGCGGCATGCTCTATTCGCTGCCCAGCCGTGATCTGATCGCCGACAGCGTCGAATATATGGTCAACGCCCATTGTGCGGACGCGATCGTGTGCATTTCCAATTGCGACAAGATCACGCCGGGCATGCTGATGGCCGCGATGCGGCTCAATATACCCGTCGTGTTCGTATCGGGTGGGCCGATGGAAGCCGGTAAGACGGTCATGCGCGGCAAGAAGGTCGCGCTGGACCTCGTTGACGCCATGGTCGTCGCTGCCGATGAAAGCTACACCGACGAAGAAGTGCAGACCATCGAGCGCTCAGCCTGTCCCACATGCGGCAGCTGTTCGGGCATGTTCACCGCCAATTCGATGAACTGCCTGACCGAGGCGCTGGGCCTTTCACTGCCCGGCAACGGATCGACGCTCGCCACGCATGCTGACCGGGAGCGGCTATTTCGCGAGGCAGGGCATCTGATCGTCGACATCACCAAACGCTATTATGAGCAGGACGACGAAAGCGTCCTGCCCCGCAGCATCGCCAGCTACGCCGCATTTGAAAATGCCATGAGCCTGGACATCGCCATGGGAGGATCGTCCAACACGGTGCTGCATCTGCTTGCGGCCGCCTACGAAGGCGGCGTGGATTTCACCATGGCGGATATCGACCGATTGTCGCGCCGCGTGCCGTGCCTGTGCAAGGTCGCGCCTGCCAAGAATGACGTCCATATGGAAGATGTCCATCGCGCCGGCGGGATCATGGCGATCCTGGGCGAACTGGAACGTGCCGGCCTGATCGACGCATCGCTTCCCACGGTCCATAGCCGCACGATGGCCGATGCGCTCGCCCGATGGGACGTTGGTCGCACCAACAGCGAAGAGGTGCGCAACTTCTATCGCGCCGCGCCCGGCGGCGTGCCGACGCAAGTGGCCTTCAGCCAATCGGAACGCTGGGAAGAGCTAGACACCGACCGTGAACAGGGGGCGATCCGATCCGCCGAGCACGCCTTTTCCAAGGATGGCGGCCTTGCCGTGCTGTTCGGCAACCTCGCGCCCGAAGGCTGTATCGTCAAAACGGCGGGCGTGGACGAAAGCATCCTGGTCTTTCATGGCATCGCACGGGTCTATGAAAGCCAGGACGCGGCGGTCGCCGGCATCCTGGGCAATGAAGTCAAGGAAGGCGATGTGGTCGTCATTCGCTATGAAGGGCCAAAAGGCGGGCCGGGCATGCAGGAAATGCTCTATCCCACCAGCTATCTGAAGTCGAAAGGCTTGGGCAAGGCCTGCGCGCTCATCACCGACGGGCGTTTTTCGGGCGGCACATCGGGCCTGTCGATCGGCCATGTCTCACCGGAGGCGGCCGAAGGGGGCCTCATCGCGCTGGTGCAGACGGGCGATCCTATCGTCATCGACATCCCCGCACGCGTCATCAAGGTGGATCTGGACGACGCCGTCCTGGCAGAGCGACGCGCCGAGATGGAAGCGCGCGGCGCGAAGGCTTGGAAGCCGTTCGGCCGCAAGCGCGACGTGTCACCAGCGCTGCGCGCCTATGCCGCGATGACCACCAATGCGGCAAAGGGTGCTGTGCGGGACGTCAGCCAGATCGAGCGCTGAGCCAATGTCTCTGCGCGGCGTCCATCATATTGCGATCATCGGGTCGGACTATGCGCGCTCCCGCGCCTTCTACCACGAGGTGCTGGGCTTGCCGATCTTGCGCGAAGTCTATCGGGAGGCGCGCGACAGCTGGAAATGTGATCTCGACGCGGGCAACGTGCAGATCGAGTTGTTTTCCTTCCCCTCGCCGCCTGAAAGGCCGACGCGGCCCGAAGCGTGCGGATTGCGCCATCTGTCCTTTTCCGTCGATGATCTGAACGCCGAAATTGCTCGGCTGCTCGAACGAGGCGTTGCGTGCGAACCGGTTCGTGTGGACGAATATACCGGGCAGCGTTTCACCTTCTTCCGCGATCCGGATGGATTGCCGTTGGAGCTTTACGAGAATTGAGCGCCGGTTGGCGACTAGCTACCGTCAGGCGATCGTCACGATCCGCGCGCTGCCCGAACGTCCCAGCGGACGAACGACGACCTTGTCGTCCATTCGGTCGAAACCGATATCGACCGCGCCCGCGCCGATTTGCAAACCGCTTACTGTCAGATTTTGCAGGAAAGCAGGCATGATCGGTTCGCGTAGGCAAATTTCCTCCTTCTGGACGTCGAACCCCAGGCCGAGGCAGGACTGAACCAGCGACAGCGGCGTCGCCGCCGACCAGGCTTGCGGGCTGCATGCGACCGGATAAAAGGTCGGCCCTTGCGAACGACGACGGGGGAAACCGCAAAAGAGTTCCGGCAGCCGCATGAGATCGACATAGGTCGCCGCGCTGAACAACCCTTCGAAAATGCGCGCCGCCTCGCGGCGAAAACCGTAACGCGAAAATCCGGCCGCGATCAGCGCATTGTCATGCGGCCAGATCGACCCGTTATGATAGCTCATGGGATTATATCGTGCTTCGGTGGACGCGATCGTTCGAACGCCCCAGCCGGAGAAGGACGCCGGCGCCATCAGGGTCGAAACGACGCTTGCCGCGCGCGCGTCAAGCGCCAGGCCGGTATAGAGAACATGGCCCGCATTGGACGCACGGACGCGACAGGGCCGCTTGTCCCCGTCCAGCGCCAGCACATAGCTGTTGAGCTTCGCGTCGAAAAAGGCGGCGTCGAACCGATGGCGAAGATCCTCTGCGCGGGCGCGATAGCCCGTGGCGCGGACCATGTCGCCGGTCGCTTGGAACAGATCGGCTGCTGCCCGCCAAGCACCATAGACATAGGCCTGAACTTCAGCGAGCGCGATTGGCCCGCGCGCGATCTCACCATCGGCATGGAAGACAGAATCGTGGCTGTCCTTCCAGCCTTGATTTTGCAGACCCTGATCTGTCAGCCGGCCATATTCGACGAAGCCGTCCCCGTCCCTGTCGCCATGGTCATCGACCCACGCCAACGCCGCTTCGATCTGAGGCAGAATACCCCGTAAAAAGCCGATGTCGCCCGTGCGGTCCAGATAGGCACCGGCCAGCATGACGAAGAGCGGGGTTGAATCGATGCTGCCATAATAATGGCGGAACGGCACTTCGCCCAGTTCAGCCATTTCACCTCGACGCACTTCGTGCAGGATCTTGCCTGGCTCGGCATCGGCAGCCGGGTCGAAACTGGTGGCCTGATGCGCGGCAAGATACCCCAGCACGCCACGCGACAGCGTTGGGTCGAGCCACAGCATTTGCAGCGCTGTGATGATCGCGTCGCGGCCGAACACCGTGCTGAACCAGGGGATACCGGCATAGGGATAGGGACCATAGTCCGTGTCCGTCGATAGCATGGCGATGTCGGAAACCGAGCGGCCCGCAACTTCGTTGAACAAGGCGTTGGACGAGCGCAGGGTTCCGCCGCGCTTTCGTGCCTGTTTGGCGCCCTGCATCGCTTCCCGCAAGGTTGCGAGATATTCGAACGGGAGGCTTTGGGCCGGTTCAGCCGCGTTGCTGCATATGCGCATGAACAGGGTGCACCGCTTGCCCGCCGGAACGGTCATATCAAAATGGGCGCTGCCTTCGGTCAACTTATCCGGGACCGGGTCGAATTGGATATGCGTGAAGCGCTCCACGTCATCCAGCCCCACATAGGATAGTCGCACCTGCGCTTGCGAAATTTCCGGCGCGCGCACTGTCCCCTTATGCTTGCGGGTCATACCGCGAATTTCGAAAAGGTCGGCAAAATCCGCCGCAAAGCCGACGTCGATCTGAATGGCGCGGTCCTTTGCGTCGAAATTGCGCACTGTTACCCGCTCATAAACGGCGCCTCGCCACAAGAAGCGGGTGCGCCGCAAATGGATCAGGTCATGCTCAACCGCGAGACGACCGTCTTCATCGAAAAAATCCGGATTGGTCAGGTCGCACGTCAGCATGGTATTGTCATCGCGCACAGCGGAGCTGAGCAAGATCGGACGAAGACCGTTGATGGTCAGATACAGGTGCGACAGGTGCCGGGTATCACGATAATAAAGGCCTTCGGGACTGCCGGGCCCGGCGATCGCGTCGCCGCTATGGTCAAAGACAGCGAAACTTTCACCATGTTTGAGCGTGCGGGGACGTCGTTCGGCCAGCGATGCGGTGGCCGGGATAAAGAATTGCGTTTGGCCCTGTGAAAGCATCTGCCCCGGATCGAGTTCTGCCATAGGGGAATTGGGCTGGACTGGCGTCATGCGGGATCCCTCAAGCTATCGTCAGGTCCGGCCCCTCGCCCGCCATGGCGGCAAGACCTGGCGATGCCCGGCCGGTAATGACATCCTCGTAAAGACTGACATAGTCTTGCGCCATCCGGGCCGCCGTGAAGCGTGCGTCGAACACGGCGCGTACGCCCGCGCGGTCGAGTGAACGCACTGCGTGTACGGCGGCGATGGCGTCCGCTTCGCTGTCGACGATGAAGCCAGATACGCCATGATCGATCACTTCGGGAACCGATCCGCAGCGGAAGGCGATGACCGGCGTGGCGCAGGCCATGGCTTCGATCATGACCAGGCCAAATGGCTCAGGCCAATCGATCGGGAACAGAAGTGCGGCGGCATTACCCAGAAATTCAGCCTTCTGCTGCTCGTTGATTTCCCCGATATAATCGACATTGTCGTGCGCCCGAACCAGCGGCTCAATCTCCTGCTCCCAATAGGCGCGATCGACCGCGTCGATCTTTGCCGCCATCTTGAGCGGCATTCCGGCCTCCACCGCGATCCGGATCGCGCGGTCGGGGCGCTTTTCCGGCGATATTCTACCGATGAAGGCGAGATAGCCATCCTTCGTTGATGTCCTTGGCGGCAATAGGTCGGCAGGTAGGCCATGATAGATGGTGCCGCCCCAGTTCACCGGCGGCATCGGCAATCGTTGGTGATCCGAAATCGAGACAAGGCAGCTCTCCGGAAAGGCGCGGTAAAGAGGTACAAGGTCGGGAAGGTCAAGCCGACCGTGCAGCGTCGTCACAGCACGGTCCAGCATGTCACGCACCATGGGCATGTGCAGCACATCGATATGGAAATGCAGGATATCGAATTCGTCGGCCCGGCGGCGCACCTCATCTAGCAAAATCATATGATGCGGTATCGTGTCCCGGACATGGGGGTTGAGACGCAGGGCCATTTTCGTGACGGGAACGAGCTTGGCCGAAGTGATGGAATCCCCGCTGGCGAAGAGCGTGACGTCATGCCCCTGCTGCACAAGCTCTTCGGTAAGGTAGGATACGATACGCTCCGTCCCGCCATAAAGTTTGGGAGGGACGCTTTCGGCCAAAGGCGCGATTTGGGCAATCTTCATGCGATGATCCTTTTTCGACGAAGCGCCGCCCCCGACGCGCCTGCGGGGGTAAAAATCCTACCGGATCGGGAAGTTGCATGAGCGTCCAGCGGCTGGTCGCAAAAAGCCTTAAATGTCCGGCAGTGATTGCGCTGCAAACCCCCAGCCCTTAAGGTGCTTGGCACGTTTCAACAGTTGGTCGGCATCACCAATATCAAATGGGTGCGCGTCCTTGAACCGGTCCAGTTCATCCCATGCGATCGGCACCGCGACAGGCGCGCCGGCGCGCGCGCGGGCGGAAAATGGCAGTACGGCCGTGCTACCCCGCTGGTTGCGCAGCCAGTCGATGAAGATGCGGTTCTTCCGCTTGGCCTTGCTCATAGTCGCTACAAATGTATCGGGGTTGGCCGTGCTGAGCGCCTGGGCAAAGCGGGAGGAAAAATCCTTGTGCGCTGTCCAGTCATGCCCGGGCGTAAGGGGCACAACGACATGGACCCCCTTTCCCCCCGAAAGCATGGCAAAGGACGCAAGCCCAAGATCCTCTAGCGCGCCGCGAATATGCTGTGCGGCGTCGCGAACCCGGCCAAAATCCATCCCTTCATCGGGATCAAGGTCGAAGATCATGCGATCGGGCTGCTCCACGGCATCAGCGCGGCTCCCCCAGGCATGAAATTCAATCGTCCCCATCTGCACGCAGGTCAGCAGGCCTTCAGCATCTTCGACAAAGAGATAATCCTCCGTACCGCCGTCTTTTTCAGCGATGGGGACCTGATGCACCGCCTTGCCGAATGCGCCGCTGTCATGTTTTTGGAAAAAGCATTTGCGTGCCCGGCCCTGGGGGCAGCGGACCAGACTGATGGGGCGATTGGCGGCAAAGGGTAGCATCAGGGGTGCAACGCGTGCGTAATAATCGGCCAATTCTCCCTTGGTCTGTCCGCTGTCCGGGAAAATGACGCGATCAGCGCTGCTGATCTTCACATCGATATGCGCCTTTGGAGTGCGCGCAGGTTTTTCCGGCGTCACGTCCTTGGCCTTTTTGTCCGCCCGCAGCCCGAGGAAGCTGGCATGGCGGACGCGCCCTTCCCCGGTGAATTCGGCAAAGGCAATCTCTGCAACCAGCGTCGGTTTGATCCAGCATGCGCCGCGCGCATCGCCCTTCGGCACGTCGAGTGGCGGCTTATCCACGGCGAGAGGCGCCATGGTTTCAGCCAAATCGCCCATCGCGTCGGCGCCGAAACCCGTGCCGACCTTGCCTTTGTAAATGAGGGTGCGCCCTTCCTTCTGGGCCAGCAGAAGCGAACGGAACGGCCGGCCCTTTGCACTACTCCTGACCCAGCCGACGATGACGAATTCCTGCCGGCGCGTGCACTTGACCTTGACCCAAGCGCGTGTGCGCCCCGATCGGTAGGGGGCATCCGCCCGTTTGGCGATGATGCCTTCCTGGTGGGCATCGCACATGGAACGATAGAGTTTTTCGCCGGCGCCGATGACGTGGTCAGCAACATGGACAGGTGGCGCGGCGTCGCGCAGCAAGGCTTCAAGCCTTTCCTTCCGCTCGATCGTCGACAATGGCCGCAGATCCATGCCATCGAGCGACAGCAGATCGAAGGCGAAGAGGTTGAGCGGGGCATCTTCCCGCTCCGCGCCATGGCCACGCTTGAGCACCGTTTGCAGCGCGGAAAAGCTGGGATTGCCGTCCGGGCCAAAGGCGACGATCTCGCCGTCTATCAGCGCCGGTGGCAAGTCCAGCGCAGCAAGGCTGCCCACAAGCGCAGGGAATTTTTCCGTCCAGTCGAGCCCATTGCGCGTGAAGACACGCACCTTGTCCCCCGCGACAGAGATCATCGCGCGATAGCCGTCAAACTTGATTTCGTGCAGCCAGTCATTGCCGGTCGGCACGTCATCGACCAGCGTAGCAAGTTGCGGGTCGACAAAGGCCGGGGGTTGCGCGCTCTTTCGCCTGTTCTTGCGCCGGACATCGGCGTTATGATCCCGCGCCGATTGCATCGACTTTGCAAAGTCATCGCTCCTCGCGCCGGACAGTGAGTGGCTGGCCTGCTTGTCCGCCGCGATTTGGGCCATGGACCGGCCCGTGAGGACGCTTGTCAGCGCCTGGTCCACCAGCGAGCCGGACGGATCGGCCGCGTCATCATCAATCTTGCGCAGCAGCCAGTTTTCGCGCTTTTCGCCGGGACGCCCCTTCATCCGAACGAGCAGCCATTCCCCTTTCATCCGTTCGCCATGAAGGATGAAATGCAGATGCCCCTCGTCCAGATCTTTCGCACTCTTGCCCGGGACGGCTTCCCAATTTCCCCGGTCCCAAAGCATCACTGTCCCGCCGCCATACTCACCCTTGGGAATGACGCCTTCAAAATCGCCATAATCCAGCGGATGATCCTCGGTCCGCACGGCAAGCCGTTTGTCGGCAGGGTCGAGGCTCGGCCCCTTAGTGACAGCCCAGCTTTTCAGGACACCGTCTATTTCCAGCCGGAAGTCCCAATGAAGCCGCGTGGCGGCATGTTTCTGAACCACGAAGCTGTTTCCGGATTTTTTACCGACAGCGCCTTTGGGCTCGCGCGTGCGCCTGAAATCGCGCTTGGCATTGTAGGTCGCCAGGGGGTCTTTGGCCCGCGTCACCGGCCATCCCTCTCGCGGGCCTTTTTGAACCAATGATCCTCGGCTACACCGAGCAATGTCAGCATCAACACCGCTATGATCGCCGCGCTGATCACAAGTGGCCACTGCCCTGCGCCACAGGCGATACCGATCATTGCGGCAAGCCAGATATGGGCTGCCGTCGTCAGGTTCTTGACCTCTCCCCGGTTGAAAACGATTAGCCCGGCCGCAATGATCCCCGTGAAGGCGGCCGACGCCTCGAATATCCGCAGCGGATCGATATTGCCGTCGTGGCTGAGCTGGTTATGCAGCGCGATCGCACTGATCGTCATCAGCGCGCAGGTGAAGCACAATATGCCATGCGTGCGCAGACCGGCGGCATGGCCGCGCAATTCCCGGTCGAGACCAAGCAACAGGCCCAAAAATGCCGCCGCGCCCAGCCGCAACAGGATCGGCCCGTCGATCATGTGCAGGGGTGTGGCGGCATTCGGCACCATTAGGTCAAGCGCTCTTCTTGCCGGCGCTGGTGGAGCGGCCGCGCGATGTGATGGATTTGCCAGTGCTGCGCGATGTGGTTTTTTTCGTCGCACTTTTCTTTGAAGACGCGCCGCCGTCTCCCACCGACTTTTTAAGCGCGGCCATCAGGTCGATGACATTTCCGCCGCGCGACGGGGCATCCTCCTCGACATCTTCGATGACGCGCTTGCCCTTTGCCTTCTTCTTATTGTCGATCAGCTGATGGAGCGCATCGACATAGCGATCATGAAATTCCTCCGGCTTGAATGGCCCTGTCTTCTTGTCGATGATCGTGGTCGCAAGATCGAGCAGGTCGGTGTCAGCTTCCGTTTCGGGGAGGCCGCGAAAATAGGTTTGCGCCCGCGTCACTTCATCGGCGTAGCGCAGCACTTCGAGCACAAGGCCGCGGCCACAGGGTTTAAGCGAGACCAATTGCTCCCGCCCCCGCACCGACAACTGGCCAAGCCCCACCTTTTTCGTGCGTCGCAGCGCGTCGCGCAGGACTGCATAGGCCTCTTCGGCCAGGTCATCGGCGGGCAGCACGAAATAGGGCTTTTCATAATAAAGCACGTCAATGGCGTCAGCCTCGACGAATTGGACCAGTTCCAGCGTCTTGCGACTTTCAATCTTGACCGCCTCGATCTCATCCTGCTGCAATAGGACATAGTTGCCCTTGGATACCTCATAGCCCTTGAGGATTTCGTCGGGATCGACCGGCCCGACGCCGGTCACGACCTTCTCATATTTGATGGGCTTGCCACTGGGTTCATGAATCTGGCGGAAGGAAACCGCAGCGCCAGACTTGGTGGCGGGATAGATTTCCACCGGTATAGAAACGAGGGCCAGCCGAATCTGGCCCTGCCAATATGCGCGTGCGGCCATGGGGGAACCTCCAACGGCACAGCGCGCTACGCCCTTGAAAAGTTCCAGGGGCAGCGGGCATCTTTGGCGCGTGCCGCATGGGAGCATCCATATCAGTCATGGAACATTCATGCTGTAGGGCTATTGTAATCCCGTCACTCCTTCCCCCCTTTGGAGTGACCCTCCCTGAACCTCGGCTCCGCCGGCCTATGCCGGTGGAGCCATTTTCTTAAGCGCGGCCCGGCAGGATGCAGGCCCGGCATTCGCCAAAGCCAATGGACGCAAAGCCGTCCCGGTGCGCACGCGCCTCCAACATCACTTCGTCGCCATCCTCCAGGAATGTGCGGCTTTCGCCAGATGGCAGGGTGATTGGGCTCTTGCCGCCCTGTGTCATTTCCAGAAGACTGCCGAGCGATTCCCTGTCCGAACCGGAGATCGTTCCTGTGCCAAGCAGGTCGCCCGGCGTCAGGTTGCAGCCATTGGACGCGTGATGAGCGACAATCTGCGCCGCGGTCCAATACATGGCGCTGGCCCGACTGTGGCTGAGGCGGAAGGGTGGCATAGCGGCGTCCCGCATGCGCGCGGTGCGGATGGTGACGCCAAGGTCGAGCGCTAGTCCGCCCCATTCCTGATCCTGCGGGTCCAGTAAATAGGGCAGGGGCGCGGGGTCGCCCTGCGGCCGGGCGGGCTGAGCCTGACGGAAGGGTGCGAGGGCTTCGGGCGTTATCACCCAGGGGGAGATGGTCGAATGGAAATTCTTGGCCAGGAAAGGGCCGAGCGGGACATATTCCCACGCCTGGAAATCGCGCGCCGACCAATCATTAAGCAGGCAGAAACCGCCGATATGGCTGCCCGCATCTTTGATGGGGATAGGGTCGCCCAAGTCATTGCCCTGCCCGATCCAGATGCCCAGTTCCAGTTCATAATCCAGCCGCGCGGTCGGGCCAAAGCGCGGTTCGGCGGCATCGGGCGCCTTCGACTGCCCGTTCGGACGAACCACTGGCAGCCCCGAGGGACGCACGGAAGACGCGCGGCCGTGATAGCCGATCGGCACATATTTATAATTGGGCAGCAGCGGATTGTCGGGTCGGAACAAGGTGCCGACATTGGTGGCATGATGAATGCCGACATAGAAATCGGTATAGTCGCCGATCCGGGCGGGCAGATGGAGGGTACAATGTGCCTGGGCGTTAAGCGCTGCGGCAAGGACAGGCTGCGCATCCCGATCACATAGCAGGCGGGAGAGCGTGCGGCGCAGGGCGACCCGGTCAGTCGCGGGCAGCGCAAGCATGCGGTTGAGGCAATCATCGCCCAGCAGGGGCCGGACGGCATCGGGCAGATGATCGCCGATCGCGGCAAGATCGAGGATATGGTCGCCGATCGCGACGCCGGGGCGGGCCGATCCATTGGCAGGAGAAAATATGCCGAGCGGCAAATTCTGAACCGGAAAATCGGGGTGGCCCATGGCGTTGTCGACCCAGCATGGGAGATCAATCGCGTGGGTTTCGTCGATGGTCGTCATCAATCATCTCCTTGGACGGGCAGGCGCGCTTTGGCGAAGCCAGACCAGCATGCGTCATAATCCCGCTGCGCGAAGTCAGCCTCAGCGGCGAAATGGGTGGGGCGAAAAGGCAGCCGGCCTTCAAACATGAAGGCCATGGTCGCATCGATCTTGTGCGGCGCAAGGGAGGCGGAAATGGCGGTTTCGTAGCTGGACCGGTCGGGACCATGGCTGGCCATTTGATTATGCAGCGACGCGCCGCCCGGCGCAAAACCGCCAGCCTTCGCATCATAGACGCCCGCCACCAGGCCCATGAACTCGCTCATCACATTGCGATGGAACCAGGGCGGTCGGAACGTGTCTTCGGCCACCATCCAGCGCGGCGGGAAAATGACGAAGTCGCAATTGGCGACGCCGGACGTATCGCTGGGACTGGTCAGCACCGTGAAGATGGAGGGGTCGGGATGGTCATAGCTGACCGTGTTGATGGTGTTGAAACGGCGCAGGTCATAGCGGCACGGGGCTAGGTTCCCATGCCAACCCACGACATCGAAAGGCGAATGCGGCAAGGTCGTTGACCAAAGACTGCCCTGAAATTTCTGGATGAGTTCAAAGGACGCGTCGACATCCTCGAACCAGGCCACCGGGGTTTCAAAATCCCTGGCGTTGGCAAGGCCATTGGCACCGATCGGCCCCAGTTCAGGCAAGCGGAACAGCGCGCCATAATTTTCGCAGATATAGCCGCGCGCGGATTCATCCAGGAGCGAAACCTGAAAACGGACGCCACGGGGGATGAGCGCGACCTGCTGCGGCGCGACGTCGAACCGGCCAAGCTCAGTGGTAATCCGCAGTGCGCCTTGTTGCGGCACGATCAGCATTTCGCCGTCGGCATTGAAGAACGCGCGGCCGTCCATCGGGCGGTTGCAGGCATAAAGATGGACGGCGAAACCGACAGCTGCAGCGATATCGCCATTGCCGCAATAGGTGACGATGCCGTCCAGGAAATCCACCGGTTCGGACGGCATGGGCAGCGGGTCCCAGCGCAGGCGATTGGGCGAGGGCGGCATGTCCATGAAGGGGGCGGAGGCGAAGCGATGCGCCCCGGCATAAGGGCGGTAAGCCTCATGCTGCGCCGTGGGCCGCAGGCGATAGAGCCAGCTGCGGCGATTTTCGGCGCGCGGCGCGGTGAAGGCCGTGCCGGAAAGCTGCTCGGCATAAAGGCCAAAGGGCGTCTTTTGCGGCGAATTGCGGCCGATCGGAACAGCGCCAGCCACAGCCTCCGTCACGATATGATTGGCAAAACCAGGTATCATCGCGGCCGATGCGCCATCTTGATCCGGAATTGGCATTGCCCTCTCCTATAGTTTCATTTGCAACCAGTATAGACTTTGCCCGATCGGTGTCAAATGATAGCCTTCGCCATGACCACCTCCTCCCTGCTGCTCGATGCGTTCCTGCCCTATCGCCTGTCGTTCACCACCAATCTGGTGAGCGATGCGGTCGCCAGCGCTTATGAGGAGGCGTTCGGGCTGCGCATTCCCGAATGGCGCGTAGTCGCCGTGGTGGCAGAGCATCCCGACGGCGTGACGCAGCAGGCTATCGGCTGGACGACGCGGATGGACAAGGTAACCGTCAGCCGCGCCGCAGCCGCCCTCATCGACCGCGACATCTTGATCCGGGGGCCGAACCCGGCCGACCAGCGGTCGCATCTCCTGACGCTGAGCACGGCCGGCATAGCGCTGTACCAAGCGATCGTGCCGCAGGCGCTGGCGCTGGAGGAACAAATTTTCGGGTCCTTTACAGAGGCAGAACGGACACAGCTGGACGCGATGCTGCGCCGGATCGATGCAATCGTGCTGGACGGACACATGACAGCGTCCAAGGCATAGCGCGGGCGGTCACAGCCATCAATGACCTACATATGTTGGACGATGCACCCACATTGTGGCAGGGCAAACTTGTACACATCACGCCTAGATCAAATATGCGATGTTTGAAGAAGGCATAGTCGGGGGAATGGACATGCGCGCACCGATCGGGACCCTGGCGGCGAGCAGCCTGATCGCCCTGTCCGGCGTAGCGATAGCCCAGGGTGGTCCGCCACAGGTGCAGCCGGTGCAGATCGATCCCGCCCGGCCAGACTGGGAAAATCCGGCAGTTTTCGCCATCGGAAAGTTGCCCGCGCGCGCCACCGCCTTTCCCTTCGAAAGCCGCGACGCCGCGCTGGCCAGCGACCGTTCCCAATCGCGCCGCTTCCTGTCACTGAACGGGCCATGGAAGTTCGCCTTTTCGCCTAATGCCGACAAGCTGCCGAACGGGTTCGAGCGCCCCGATTTCGATGTGTCGGGCTGGAAGACGATACCCGTTCCGGCCGACTGGCAGGCGGAAGGCTATGACCAGCCCCGCTACAATAATATCACCTATCCCTTCCCCGCCAACCGGCCGCTGATCCCCCATGCGACAAATCCGGTGGGGTCCTATCGCCGCGATATCGACATACCGGCGGACTGGGCCGGGCAGGATATGGTGCTGCACATCGGCGCGGCTGGTTCCGCTTATTATGTCTGGGTCAATGGCCAGAAGGTCGGATATGCGCAGGATAGCAAGCTGCCGTCGGAATTCGACGTGACCCGCTTCACGCGCCCCGGCCGCAACAGCATCGCCGTCCAGGTCTATCGCTGGTCGGACGGCTCCTATCTGGAGGATCAGGATTTCTGGCGCGTGTCGGGGATCGAGCGCGATGTGTTCTTGATGGCGGCGCCCAAGACGCGCGTGCGCGACTTTTTCGCTCATGCCGGTTTCGATGCGGAGGCCGGTGCGGGCCAGTTGGCGGTCGACGTCACTGTAACCTCGGGCGCGGCGACGAGCGCCCGCTATGTGCTGATGGATGGCACGCGCATCGTGCTTGAAGGACGGCAAGCCGTTGCCGCCGGAAATGCGGAACGCACCGTGACCCTGACCGGCAGGATCGACAGGGTGAAACCGTGGACGGCGGAAACCCCCAACCTGTACCGGCTGCTGGTCGAACTTTATGACTCAGGCGGACGGATCATCCAGTCGAGCGACGCCAGAATCGGTTTCCGCACGGTCGCGATGCGCAACGGCGTCGTCACGGTGAATGGCAAGCCGATCACCCTTCGCGGCGTCAACCGCCATGAGCATGATCCCGAAAGCTTCCATGTCATTTCGCTGGCCTCAATGGAGCGCGATATCCGGTTGATGAAGCGCAACAATGTCAACGCGATCCGCACATCCCATTATCCCAATGATCCGCGTCTCTACGACCTGGCCGATCGCTATGGCCTCTATGTGATGGACGAGGCGAATATCGAGAGCCATGCCTATATGGATTATGGCAATCGGCATGGCGATCAGCGCGCCGAATATCAGATTGGGTTCGACCCGGCGTGGAAGGACGCGCATGTGAGCCGCGTCACCAACATGGTGGAGCGGGACAAAAATCATCCATCGATCCTCTTCTGGTCGCTGGGCAATGAGGCAGGAATCGGCCCCAATTTCGCGGCTGCGGCGGCCGCCGCCAAGGCGCGCGACCCCGATCGGCTGGTCAGCTATCTGGGCTGGGGCACATGGGACGGGATTGGCGACCATCGGCCCAATTTCTACGCCGACATCTACGCACCCATGTATGATCCGGTCGCCAAGCTGGTCGATTACGCAACCAACTGGAATTTCAGGCAGCCGCTGATTCAGTGCGAATATGCCCATATGCAGGGGAATAGCGGCGGCAATCTGAAGGACTATTGGGACACCATCTATGCCCATCCCGACCGGCTACAGGGCGGCTTCATCTGGGACTGGGTCGATCAATCCATGTATCGATACACCAGGGATGGCACGCGTTACTGGGGCGATGGCGGCGAATATGGGCCGAACCCGGGAGGCGACATAGAATTTGGCGACGGGTTGCTGCAGTCGGACCGAACCCCCAATCCGGCACTTTATGAATTGCGGAAGGTCTATGCGCCGGTCCAGTTCGATGGGTTCGACCCGGCGAGCGGCCGCGTCACCGTTCGCAACCGCCACGATTTCATCGATTTGTCCGGGTTCAGTTTTGATTGGGCGATGATGGAAGATGGCGTGGAAATTGCCCGGGGCGCGCTGACAATGGCGGACGTGCCTGCTCGCGGTGCTGCGGCAGTGACGGTGCCCATCAGCGCTATTCCTCGCAGGTCCGGATCGGAATATTTCGTGACGGTCAACGCCCGGGCCAAGGCGGGCGCCATCCCGTCGGTGGCCGCCGAAACGCTGATGGGCTGGGAGCAATTTGCGCTGCAATCGGACGCCCCTGCCCTACCCGCCGTCGCCACTGGTCCCGTGACGGTCAGCGAAAAGGGCGATGCCGTCAGTCTTAGTGCCAATGATGCAACGTTGGCGATCGACCGGACGAGCGGGCTTGTCAGGTCCTACAGCAAGGACGGACGTATGCTGGCGCGCGGCGGTGCGCCGCATTTCTGGCGCGCGGTCACCGACAATGACATCGGCATTGGCACGGCCAGACAGTTGGCGGTCTGGAAGACGATGAGCGAACAGCGTAAAGTGGCCGCCATCCGAATTCTTCCAGCGGAGAATGGCGGACGTTCAGTGGAGGTGCGCTATATATTGGGTGAAGGCGCGGCCGACTTTACCAGCATCTACCATATGGCAGGCGATGGATCGGTGTCAGTCACTGGCGATTTTCAGCCGGTCAGGGACGACCTGCCACCCCCGTTCCGCATCGGCCTCGCCTTCAGCCTGCCGCGCGCCATAGACACCGTTCAATGGTATGGCCGCGGCCCGCACGAAAGCTATGTCGATCGCAAGACGTCCGCACCCATCGGCTTGTGGCGCGGCGCGATCGCGGATCAGAATCACGACTATATCCGGCCGCAGGAAACCGGCAACAAGGTGGATGTTCGCTGGATGGAGGTGTCGGGCGATGGCGCGGGGCTTCACGTGCAGGGCGCGCAGCCGATGATGATGAACGCGCTGGCCTTTCCCTACAGCGACCTTGACCGGCATGCGCCGGGAACCTGGAAATCGTCGGACATTCGTCCGCGTGACGAAGGCACGCTGCTGATCGACGCCGCCCAATGGGGCGTGGGTGGCGACACGGCCTGGAGCGAATTTGGCAAGCCGATGGCCGCCTATCGCACCGCCAGCACGCCTATGCGCTTTTCCTTTCGCCTGACCCCTTTCACCGGATCGGGGACCCACCCTGATCAGGCGATACCAGCGCGCGCCACACAGGAGGAATGACGAAGGGCTCCGGCTGGAGAGGACCCGTCAGCCCTCGCCTTCGGCGAAAAATGGGACACCTCAAAGTGCCTCATGCGTTGAGCGCAGGATATTGTTTGAAAGGACCAACATGCCCCATCACAAGGAACGCCCCGCTCGCAAGGCGACGTCCCGTCTGGCCATATACCTGTTCTTCGCCTTCTTATTGGCTGCGCTTCTGGCATTTGCATGGGTAAACATGCACGGTTGAAGCCGGCAGCATGGTGGTCGAGCCCGGCCATTCCATATGTCATCGGGAAGTATCGTTATGAGGGCCGCCTGCCGCCTTGTTGCGGGATTCCCCTATAGCCGCGGCCAGCGAGTCGACGTCAGACGGCGGAATGCGCCGGGCGATCATCGCCATCGTTTCCGGTGACTGGCGCGCGTCAACGACAGCTTTTTCCTGTTGCCAGCCTTTCAGCCGCGCGGCGACATAGGACGATCTTTGCCCCGCCAATATAGGGCCTGCCTTTCCGGGCGCATGGCAGTTGACGCAGGCCGGGACCGGAATGCCGGCCTGATCCTTGAGCATCGGCAAGTCCGACAAGAGAATGGTCGGCTTCAGTCCCGGAAGGGCGGAAAAATGGTTCGCGAGCCGCTGCATTTCCGCATCGCTCAAGCTGCTGACCGCTGTTTGCATGACCGCGCTGGACCGCTCACCCGACGCATAGCGGCGCAGGCTGGCCAGCAGATAGGCTGGATCCTGCCCCCCTAAAATCGGGATATCGGGCTGTCCCCGCCCCTTCCCATCCGCGCCGTGGCAACCGGTACAGCCAGCGAGCGTACCAGGGGCGACCCCCGAAAGCGGCCTTTCCCCGGCCGCTTGCGTAAGGGCGCGATATTGACGGGGCGTCATACCGGGAAGCCGACGGACAAAGGCTGCCATATGTTTTACTTCGTCCGGACGGTCGGACACAGGCCAGGCGGGCATGCCCGTGAATTTGACGCCATGGCGGATGATCCAGAATAGCTCGCGATCCCGCCATTCTCCTGCGGTTTGTGCAAGATCCGGGGCAGGCGGCGTCGCGCCTTGCATCACAGGCGACGCGCGAACGCCGGGGGCGCCGTGACAGACCTGGCAGGCCTGACGGAAATGACCTGCCGCGCTGACCAGTCCGGTATCGGCCAACGGATCATCCGGCGCCTGGAACGCGGAATAGGTGCGCACCGAATTGCGCATCACCCAGTGCAGAAACCAGTCGGTGATGCGCCAGTGGCCAGAGGACGCTGAAATCTGCACCGCGCCCGACCATGCAAAGAGCATGGCGAGGGTGCCCACGCCGATAAGCGTTACAATGGCGCGCAGCCAGGTGATGCGGATGGTCATGCAATACTCCGCTGACGAAGGAGGCTGGCCAGCAACGCGAGTCCCCCCAGGAAATAGCTGGCGGCGCCCAGCAACAACATGATGACACCGCCCAGTTGCTGATCGACCAGCGCATCTACGCCGGCCAATCCATGATGTGCCATCGGATAAAGGGCCCGGGGCGCAAGGCCGATCAAGACCCCCAGCAAGGTCATATGCATGGATGTGAGCAGGAG
Source organism: Sphingobium soli (assembly GCF_020782245.1). Taxonomy (GTDB): domain Bacteria; phylum Pseudomonadota; class Alphaproteobacteria; order Sphingomonadales; family Sphingomonadaceae; genus Sphingobium; species Sphingobium soli. Next base: position 49,481 of record NZ_JAJGNP010000013.1, on the reverse strand, counting down.
CGCGCCTATCCCTGCGGCGCGGCGCGGCGCGTAGCATACCGACGACCAGAGCAGCAGGCCGGCGGCGAGAAAACAGAATTGTTCGATCACCAGGACTGGAAAGGATCTGGCCGCCGCGCGCAGCACTGGAAGATGCCAAAGCCACACGACCATCAGTTCAACGAGCATCATCGCCATTGGCGTCACGATATGGGGCCAGCGACGGGCAGGATCGGCCGCAGTTCCGGCGAGACCGAATGCAAGCAGCGGCGCGGCGATGGCAACGGCGATCATATGCCCTGCCATATGCCCGATCATGCCCAGTGGCAGCCAGGCCAGCAGCCAACCCGCGGGCAGCAACGCCAGGCCGGCAAGCAGGGAAGCCCGCTTCACAGGCAGTTCCGGAGAAACACGACAGGCAGCGCTGTGAAGAGGACGCCGACGAAACTGAGGCCAGCCAGCAGCAATGTCGATTTGGCCAGAAAGCGCAGCCGGTCGATATCCGTGGAATCCTGGTGCGGGGCGCTATCACCCGGGCGGCGCGTCTGCTTCCAGGCGACCCAGCCGGAAAGGGAGATGAGCCCCAGAGCGACAAGCGTTCCGACCACGAACAGGGTCGGAAAGGTTGCGAAGGTCCCCGCCTTTGCGCAGGAGATCGCGGTCCATAGATACGCCATCAGGAAATGCCCGGCCCAGATGGCGGGCGGAACGATCAGCGTCCAGAGCGTGACCCGGAGGCGCTCATGCCATTTGCCCCGCTCCGTCATGCGACCTCCGGAAACAGGCCGATGGTCGCGTAGGTGACGATCGCCGTCAGCGCGTAGAAATGCATATAGACGCTGACGTTGCGCAGATCCGCATCATGGTGCGGATCCATCTTTCCGGCCAGACTACGCGCGAGCGCATAGCTTTGCATGATGGCCGCCACACCGGCATGGGCGCTGGTCCAGATCGCGAGCGTCCACACGATCGCAGGGTAGCTGTGCACCTGGGGATCAAGGCCGCTCATCCATGGCCCGGCCAATCCCGCGCCTGCCCCCGCTATGCTGAGCACAATGCCGCACGCCAGCAGAACGCGCGCCCGTGCTACGCCACCGCGGGCATGGATGTTACGCGCCGCGATCGTCGCAAGCCAGCCGACCAACCCGGCAATCAGCGCGATCATCGGCCACATCATGCCCGGCCCGTTCGCCATATCCGCAGGAGGGAAATCGGCATGGCGCGTCCAGAAGAAGAAATAGCCGAAGACCAGGCCGGAAAAAGCCGTGGCGTCGGCCATCATCGTGATGAACATCGCCCACCAGCCAGGCGCGGCGGGGCCGGAGAGATAGAGCGGCAACTCTATGCCATGACCCACCGGCTTGCATGGCTTTTCGGGAATTTCGGCGGTGCCCGTCCACAGCCACCAGAGCGTGCACGCCAAGGTCGCCACACCGCAAACGAGCGCAGCCCAATAGAGGTGATAGGTGGTGAAGATGAACACCCCGCCCAGCGCGATGGCGGTCAGCATCGGTTTGACGCTGGGCGTTCCCAGCCGGATGACGGCCAACGGCCGCGCGTCGAGGGCAGTGGTCACGATGGTTTCCCTGCGCCCCTCCTCCGCATCGGGCAGGAAAAATCGTCCTTCGTCCACTTTCCTGACAAAATCCGGCTGGTCCCATATGGGGTAGCGGCTTTCGATCAGGGGCACAGAGCGGATGCCCCAATCCTCATCATCGGGATGCGCCAGCCATTCAAGCGTGCCCGCATTCCAGGGATTGCGCTGCGCCTTGGATCGACGGGGCGACAGGCAAAGGTCAACGCAGATGACCGCAACGCCCGCCGCGAACAGATAAGCGCCCGCTGTCGAAAGCAAATTGAGGCCGCCAAGGCCTAGTTCCGCTGGATAGGTGAAAACGCGGCGCGGCATGCCCATCAGGCCCGACAAATGCATCGGAAAGAAGGTCAGGTTTGCGCCTGCAAACAGCATCCAGAAGGCGACGCGTCCTAGCCGGTCAGACAGTTTCTTGCCAGTGATCAACGGCCAATAATAATAAAGGCCGGCAAAGAGCGGCATCAGCGTCCCGCCGATGAGGACATAATGGAGATGCGCGACGATGAAATAGCTGTCGTGCGCCTGCCAGTCGAAGGGCGCGACCGCCACCATGACGCCGGTAAGGCCGCCGATCACGAAGATCGCAAGGCTGCCGGTGGCATAGAGCAGCGGCGTCGACCAAGTGACGCGCCCGGCCCATAGCGTTGCGATGAACACGAAAATCTGGACGCCGGTGGGAATGGCCACGGCTTCCGACGCAGCCGAGAAGAAGGCCAGGCTGATCTTGGGCAACCCGGTCGTGAACATGTGGTGCACCCACAGGCCGAATGACAGGAACGCCGTGCCCACCGCCGCCAGCACGATCCACGGATAGCCCAGCAGATGTCGGTTAGCGAACGTCGGCACCAGCATGGCGAACAGGGCGATCGACGGCAGGAAGATGATGTAGACTTCGGGATGGCCGAAGATCCAGAAAAGATGCTGCCAGAGCAGCGGATCGCCGCCCCGGTTCGCGTCGAAAAAGGACCAGTCGAGCAGCCGCTCCATTTCGAACAATATATCGCCCGCGATCAGCGGCGGGAAGGCAAAGAGGATCATCACCGCGACGACCAGGATATACCAAGCATAAAGCGGCATCAGATTGAGCCGCATGCCGGGCGGCCGGCATTTGAGCACGCCGACGATCAGTTCGACGGCGGCGGCGACCGACGACACTTCGATGAAAGACAGGCCCAGCATCCATATGTCCGCGCCAAGCCCTGAAAGGTCGGTCCGGGTGGTGAGCGGCGGGTACATGAACCATCCGCCATCGGGCGCGGCATTGAAGAAAATCGAGCCGCTGACGAAAACGCCGCCGATCAGGAAGGACCAGTAACCAAATGCGGACAGCCGGGGAAAGGGCAGATCGCGCGCGCCAAGCAATTGCGGCAGCAGGATGATCGACACGGCCTCGAACATCGGCACGGCAAAGAGGAACATCATCATCGAGCCGTGCAGGGTGAACAGCTGATTGAAGCTGTTCGCGCTGACCAGTTCATTGTCGGGGACGGCCAGCTGCGTGCGCATGATGAGCGCCAGCACGCCGGCAAACAGCATGAAGCCGAATGCAGTCAGCACATACCAGACGCCGACCCGATTATTGTTGGTGTCCGTCCAGCGCAGGAACAGCCCCTGGGGCGGCTTCCATACGGCCCGCAGCCGTTCTTCCTGTGCAGCGCGCAGCGCGGGATCGTCCTGATCATGCAGGCTCATTTCAGCCCCTTGAGATACTGCGCGATCGCCTGGGCATCGGCGGCGCTGATTTGCGGGAAGGCGGGCATCCGGGCGCCGGGCTTGGCATCTTGCGGCGCGCGGATGAAAGAGGCGATATTGGCGGAGGTCGGCGGCATGATGCCAGCCCCCATTGTCCGCCTTTCCCCAAAGCGGCTGAGATCCGGGCCAATCCTTGCGTCATGGGACGTACCGCGTATCGCATGGCAACCGCCGCAGCCATGCGCATCGAACAACGTCTCCCCGCGCGACGCGATCGCGCCGGCGCTTGCAGCCCTGCTCCGGCGCAGCCAGGCGTCGAAATCCGTGGCATCCATGGCGATCACGTCAAAGGCCATCAGCGCATGGCTGAGGCCGCAAAATTCCGCGCATACGCCGCGATAGCGGCCCGACTTTTCCGCCTGCACCACGAGCCGGTTGGTGCGTCCGGGGATCATGTCCATCTTGCCGGCCAGCCCGGGAATCCAAAAGCTGTGGATGACATCGCGTGCGGTGAGTTCAAAGACGACGGTTCGTCCGACGGGGATGCGCACTTCATTGGCCGACAGCAATGGCGACAGGTCGCCAGCAGGGTCGTAGGCGACCCGCCACCAGAATTGCTCGCCATCCACCCGCACGACCAAATCACCAGGGGCGGTAGCGCGAGGCCGCATCGCAGGCAGCGCATAGATCAGCAAGGCTGTCAGGATAAGCGTCGGGCCAATGGCGCCCATCCACAGGACCATGCGCATGCCGCGGTCATGGCTCAGCTTGCCTTCCGGCGCGCGCACGGCGCGCACGTAGAGGACGGTCATGATCGTGACGATAACAGCCGCCCCTATGGTCAACAGGAGCGCCATCTGCCGCACGGCGCGCGCTTCTGCGCCAAAAACATGCAGGGTCGATTGCTCTGCATTGCAGGCCGTCAGGCCTGCCAGCACCAGCAGCCAGAACCATGGATTGCGCATAGCGCGACTTTACCCCTTTCATGCCGCATCGACCGTGCGCGTTATAGGCCGAACACCTCAAGCGCGGTCGGGTTCAATTATTTCTCTTTCGTAACAAGTGCATCCAACCGGACGCCCGGCGCAACCAAAGTGCTCGCCGGGGATTGCACAATCGTCAGTCCTTCGACCGGGAGTTTCCCCTTTGCCCAGTGCTCCGCCACGCCTCAGACCCTTGCTTCATCCGCTCCATGGCCTTCTCTTGGCGTGGCCTGTCGCGATGTTTCCCGCAGCGCTGGCGAGCGACATCACCTATCTCAACAGTGCCGAGATCCAGTGGACCAATTTTTCCGCCTGGCTGATCACCGGCGGCTTGCTGGGCGGGGGATTTGCCTTGATTTGGAGCATCGTCGCGCTCTTGCGCCGCAAGGGCAGCGCCAGGTCGCGCCTCGCCATCGTTTCGGTGCTGCTGCTCATGATGATGATAGCAGGCCTTATCAACGCGTTTCAGCACAGCCGTGATGGCTGGAGTTCGGTCGGTACAACAGGTCTCATCTTGTCAATCATCAGCAGCATTCTGGCGGTCGCGGCGGGTTGGATCGCATATGCAGCCTATCGGGAGGACCGGCCTTGAAACATCATGCATTATGGCTGAGCGCCGGCCTCCTGACCCTGGCGGCATGCGGCAAAAGCGAGCCGGGACTGGACCAGACCGGTCCGCAGCCCGACCTGCCCGAACAGCGGCAGACCTTGCTGCCACCGATGAAGATCGCGACGCCGGCCGGATGGGACGGCGAAAAGCCGACTGCACCCAGCGGCTTCACGGTGACGGCGTTGGCCACCGGCCTCGCCATTCCGCGGCAAACGCTCGTTCTGCCCAATGGCGACATATTGGTCGCCGAAGGGTCAGGCGGCGGCGCCCCCGCGCTTCGGCCCAAGGACGTTATCGCCACCTATATCAAGGCCATGGGAAAATCATCCGTCAAGGGCGGCAATCGCGTGACCTTGTTGCGCGATGCCGACAATGATGGTCGCGCGGAGTTGCGCACCAGTTTCATCACCGGCCTGAACGCCCCCTATGGCCTCGCCTATGTCGATGGGCAGATCTATGTCGCCGATCAAGATGCGCTTGTGCGCTTTCCCTACCGCGAAGGTGTGACGCGCATAACCTCCCCGGGCGTCGAGCTTCTCAAGCTCCCCTCCCACATCAATCATCACTGGACCAAGTCGCTGGCTGCGGGGCCGGATGGATCGAGGCTGTATGTCGGCATCGGCTCCAACAGCAATGTCGGCGAGCGCGGCATGGGGGTAGAGCAGGATCGGGCGGTCATCTGGGAAATCGACCGACAAAGCGGCATGCATCGGACTTATGCATCGGGCATCCGTAACCCCACCGCCCTCGCCATCGAACCCCGCACGCAGCGCCTGTGGGCGGTTGTCAACGAACGCGACGAATTGGGACCGCAGTTGGTCCCTGATTATCTGACGAGCGTCCGCCCTGGCGCCTTTTACGGCTGGCCCTACAGCTATTGGGGCCAGAATGTCGATCCGCGCGTTCGACCGCAAAAGCCCGATATGGTCCGTCGGGCGATCCGTCCGGATTATGCGCTGGGGTCTCATGTCGCTGCCCTTGGCGTCAGTTTCACCACTGACGGCGGCTTTGGCGGCGGCTTTTCCGAGGGCGCGTTCGTCGGGGAGCATGGGAGCTGGAACCGGCAGGATCTGGCGGGCTATAAGGTCGTCTGGGTGCCCTTTTCGAACGGTCGCCCGTCCGGTGAACCGCAGGATTTCCTGACCGGCTTCATCAAGGGCGACCACGCCCGGGGCCGCCCCGTCGGCGTCACTTATGACCCTGTGCACAAAGCGCTGATCGTCGCCGATGACGTGTCCAACACGATATGGCGGGTCGCGCCCGATCGCCGGTAACGGCCCTGCGCGCGCCTGGTTGACGCGCGCAGGACTTTGATGACGGCGGAAATTCGCCGCTGATCAGCCTGGTCGGCAATCGCCTGCCGCTGGCATCCAAAATGAATGTCTCTGCGCGACTGTCGCAATGGTTCGACGCCGGCCCGGGACGCCTCGATTGGCAGGCGCTGCTGAACTACCGATCCTCCTATTATCTAAGCCAGTTCAACGAGGACGACATCGTCTTCCTTGATGGAACGCGTCAGGACGCGTTGTCAGCAGGTTTTCCCGATCGGCAGAAAGGGCTATGTCACTCTCAGTCTGAGCATCGGCTACACAATCAAGAATTTTCGCATTGAAGGCTGGGCAAGCAAATTCTTCAATGACGCACGTAGCTACGGGATGCATGTGAGGGTGAATTTCTAAACCCGGGAATAGCCGCCTGCGCCCTGTCGGGACGCGGGCGGCTGTTTGTCAGACCGCCACATTATCTCCGGACAGAATGAGGGCCAATCCGATGGCGTTTCGCGCGGCTGGCGGCAATGCCACCTCCAGCGCGTCGGTCGTGCGCGTAAATCTGAGCGGTTCGGTGCTGCCCGGTAGGGTGACGCGTTCGACCGTCCCTCTTAGCGTTGGATCCTTGCCCGCGAGCAAGGTCAACCGCGCGACATTGTCATCTGGCCAACCCAGAATGAAGGCATGGAGGTTACTTCCCTTAGTGACGTAGCGGATATCCCTGGCGCCATAGGGGGACACCGGCCCGCCTTCCGAAAACAGACCCGTATTGCCGGTGGTCGGCCCTTCGCCATTGCGCCGCCATGGCCGCGTGCCATAGATTGCTTCCCCAAATCCCGCCATCCAGGCGGCAATGTCCTCGACGATCTTTTCAGCCTTGTCGTCGATCGTTCCATCGCCGCGCATCGGCACCGACACCATCAGATTGCCGTTTTTCGACACTACGTCGCATAAGGTGTGCAGCACGGTAGCGGCCGATTTATACCCGCCGCGTTCATAGAGTTCCGCGTCATAATGCCAGTTTCCAAGGCAGGTGTCGGTTTGCCATGGGAAGCGTTCAATGTAATTTTTGCCGCCGCGTTCTACGTCATCGACCACGCCCATCCGCCGCTGCGGCGGGATCATCTTGGCAGTCACGACCGCTTCCAGACTACCATTATGCCAGCGCATCGACTGGTTGTAGAAATAAGCTGCGATATCAAGGCCATATTGTTCGAGCGGAAGATCGAAATTGTCGAAATAGACCATGTCCGGACGGTATTTGTCGATCAGTTCGCGACAGCGCAAAAACCAATTGTGCGCAAAAGCAGGGTCGGCAGGCATACCCTCATTCCACAATCTGTCGGTGCCTTCATGCCACTCATTGGCCTCCGCGATGGTGCGGATGCCGTCTGGCATGGGCATCATGCGACCGGTATAGAGTTGTTGCGGATCAAGCCCCTGCCACCATTTTCCGCGGCCCTGCTCCGTCGTTAAGCGAAATGCGTCGTACCGTCGACCGGCATGGGGTCCTTCCGGATCATAGCCATAGGCAGGCTGGTTCCAGTGCCATGCATGGGATGAATGGTTGGATACGGCAAAGCGCATGCCCCGTTCACGCGCCAGCCTCTCCCACGTTCCGATAATATCTTTCTTCGGACCTACGCGCGTGCTGTTCCATGGATGATGAGAAGACGCATAGGCATCGAAATTGTCGTGATGGTTGGCCAGCGCCATGAAATATTTTGCGCCGGCGCGCTTATACAGGTCGAGCAATCGGGCAGGGTTCCAAGCCTGCGCCGTCCACTTATTCTGTATCTCCATGAAGCCAATATCGGTGGGGTGGCCATAATGCGCCAGATGATGATCATAGGCGCGACTGCCCTGGAGATACATGTTCCGCGCATACCAGTCGCCAGCTTCCGGCACGCATTGCGCGCTCCAATGCGCCCATATTCCAAACTTCGCGTCGCGGAACCAGTCGGGGACGCTGTAGCCGGCGGTCAGGGACGTCCAGTCTGGTGTAAAGCTGGTCGGGGCCGGGACGCGGACATCGCGGCCGGCGCCAAGCGGCGCCGGCAATGTAGAAGCGGACCCCTTGGAAAAAGCACCGGAGGCCGTCGCAGCGGCAGCGGTTCCCTTGATTAGTTGACGCCTCGTCGTCTTCATTGCACCCCTCCCGCCCGCCCCAGTTCGACAATCCGGCGGGATCGCGATGACGGCGGCAACTGACCAATATCTGGACCAAGGATCCATCTTTTGGCTGTGGGCATCAAGCCACATTTGCTTCCGGTCAGTTTGCCGCTTATCGACTTGGCAACGACTAACGACCGCACCCTGCGATCGGCTCTGGACTATCACCCATATCAGCCACCTCGACAGGACAACATCGGAACGTCAGTGGCCCTTAGTTGTCCGCCATCAGGCGATAGCCTACGCCCAGTTCGTTGATGATAAGCGCTGGGCGCGACGGGTCGGCCTCCAGCTTTTGGCGGAGGTTGCGCACCACGATACGTAGATAGTCGATACGACGATCAATCTCATGGGGCCATGCAGCCGCCAACACGCGCTGGTGCGTGACGACCCGTCCGGGATGCAGAGCAAGCTGGCTGAGCACCTCGAACTCCTTGCGGGTAAGATGCACCTCTTTGCCATCACGGCGAACCTCTCGATTGGCGAGATCGATCGTCACGGTGCCGGCCAGCACGATCGGTGACGCGCCCTGCGCCTCGATGCGGGCGCGCAGGGTCGCGCGCAATCGGGCAAGCACTTCTTCGCTATCAAAAGGCTTGGTTACATAATCATGCGCGCCCAGGTCGAGCGCGGCTACCTTTTGATCCGTGGATTCACGCGCCGACAGAATGATGATCGGCGCAGGGCATCGCTGCCGCAGGAGCGTCACGATTTCCAGGCCGTCGCGATCGGGGAGCCCCAGGTCGAGAAGAATGGCGTCCGGTGCGCCATTTTTCGCCTGCTCCAGAGCCTCGGCCGCCGTCGTAGCTTCGATGGGCACATAGCCCGCGCGCACCAGCGCGCTTTCCAGCAGGCGGCGAATGTGAAGGTCATCGTCGACGACCAGGATGCGGTTTGCGGTCATATATCAAGCGTTTCCTCCGGTGGCCGCACGAGCAATCGTTCCGGAAAATCGATGCTGAAACACGCGCCATGGCCATCGTCGCGATTCTGCGACTTTACGGTCATGCCCATTGCCTCGGCAAAGCCCTTGACGATCGCCAGCCCCAGACCCGTGCCACTGGCGGACCGATCGGAACCCTCCAGGCGGCGGAAAGTTTCGAATACCTCTGCTTCTCGACCCGCCGGAAGCCCCATGCCGCAATCGATGACCGACAGGACGAGCCCGTCGATGGTCCGCTTCGCGTGGACGATGATGGCTGTTCCAGGGTCGCCATAGCGCCCCGCATTGTCGAACAGGTTGAGCAGGCAATGATGGAAAAGCTGCGGATCCACCATCACCAGCGGCAGGTCGGGCGCGACATTGAGTTCTATAGGATGCCCATCAAGCGAACGGCGAGTGTCATGGACGGCGGCACTGACCGCATCGGTAAGATCGACCGGTTCGAGATGGAGTTTAAGCGCGCCAGCCTCGACGCGGGCCATATCGAGCAGGTTGGCCACGAAGCGGTTAAGGCGGGTCGCCTCGCCCTCCAGCGTGTCGAGCAGCGGATCGGGATATTTGCGGCGCAGTTCGCCCGCCGCCGCCAGAACCGATGTCAGCGGCGTTCGCAAGTCGTGACTGACTGAAGACAAAAGCGCGGACCGCAAACGTTCGCGCTCCTGCATGGCGTCGATATCGCGCATCTCGCTTTCCAGCCGAAGGCGCTCAAGCGCGAGGGCCGTCTGATCGATGAGACTGCCCAGCAATGGCAACTGGTCAGAGCGAACCGGGTCCCTGCCATCTTCCTGCGCGAGGCCCAGGACCGCCAATATACGATCGCCTGCCTGGACTGGCTGAAATCGCCAGTCGGACGCGGTAAGCGTGCCGGTGCCACGGCCTGCCGGCTGGCCAGTATCCGTGACCCACTGCGCCGCAGCCATTTCCATCGTTTCGAGATTTGGTCCGGCATGGCTTGAAGCCTTTATGGACAGTCCGGCGGACCCCTGTTCGAGCATGACGACGCGGAGCGACAGCAGGCGCGCAATCTCCACGCAGGCCGCGTGCGCCACTTCTGCGGGATCCTTGAGCGATGTCAGGTGGCGCAGATAGCCGGCCAAAGCGGCGTTGGTCCGCGCGCTTGCAGCGGCAAGGTCTGCCTGCACGCGAACGTGGGACGTGAGTTGGCTGGTGACGAAGGCAACGCCCAACAGCACGAAGATCGAGATGATGTTTTCCGGATTGCTGATCGTCAGCGTGCCCGTCGGGGGCAGAAAGAAGAAATTATAGGCAAGACTGGAAGCCAGCCCGGCAAAGAGGCCCGTGCGCAGGCCGAACAGGCTCGCCGCCGCCATGACCGGGACGAGATACAACATGCCGACATTGCCAAGATCAAGGATGTGGAACAGCCCAGACCCGATCAGCGTCACCGCCACCACCCACGCGAATGTCCAGAGATATCCCGATGGCGCGCCCCAGGGAGACATTGTTGAGCTTGGAAGTTGCGCGCGCCCTATGCCGCTGGGCGACTCTTCTTCGAATGGCAACACATGCACGGCAACGCCAGGCGTTTCGCGCACGAGTCGGTCCACCACCGATCCGTGCCGCATTTCGAACAGCCGCGAACGGACGGATTTGCCGACGATAAGCTGGGTCGCGCGAGCGTCGAGCAGGAAAGCTTTCAGCCCTTGGGTAACAGTCGAAGCGGGCACGGTGGCAACCTGTCCACCCAACTGGGTGGCAAGAGCAAGCACGGCCGCGATACGCTGGTGCTCGTCCGGACCAAGCTGGCGCGTGCGCGCTGTTTCGACATGCACCGCTGTCCATGGCGCATGCAGCGCGTCCGCAATCCTCTTGGCCGCCCGCACAAGGCCGGTTGAGCCGGCAATTTCGCTGACAGCCACAACGATCCGCTCGCTACCCGCCCATGTGCCACCCAGCGCATTGGCCCGGACATGATCGAGCATCTGGGCGTCGACTGCTTGCGCCGCGCGGCGGAGCGCCAGTTCTCGCAGGGCGGAAAGGTTCGATTGCGAGAAGAAATGACCAAGTGCGCGTGTCGCTTCCTGCGGCAGGTAGACCTTGCCTTCCTTCAGCCGTTCGATCAGTTCGGCGGGCGGGATATCCACTACCTCAATCTCTGCCTGGTCAAGAATTGTGTCAGGCACCGTCTCACGCACGCGAACGCGGGTGAAAGAAGCAACGACGTCGTTCAGACTCTCGATATGCTGGATGTTGACGGTCGAATAGACATCTATGCCAGCGTCGAGCAGTTCTTCGACATCCTGATAGCGCTTGGGATGGCGGCTGCCGGCAGCATTGGTGTGCGCCAGTTCATCGACCAGCGCGAGTTGCGGGCGGCGCGCGAGCAGTTCGTCCAGATCCATTTCGGTCAGCATGTGACCCTGATGGTCTATCGCGCGGCGCGGCAGGATTTCGAGCCCGCGCGTCAGGGCTTCGGTTTCGGTGCGGCCATGGGTTTCGACGATCCCCACGATGACATCGACGCCGGCCTTGCTGCGGGCCATGCCTTGCGACAGCATCTCAAAGGTCTTGCCGACGCCGGGCGCGGCGCCAAGGAAGATTTTCAGCTTGCCCCTCCCTTCCTGCGCGGCTGCGCGCAGGAAGGCTTCGGGCGGAGGTCGATCTCGCTGCGTCAATGTGTCCCGCCGGTCCGCCGGTTCGCCAGTTGGTCAAGCTGCCGGTTGAGCGCCAAAAGATTCACGCGGTCTTCCCCCAGGAAACCCAGCAGCGGATGGTCGACATTCCGGTTCACCAGATCGCGTATCTGCGTTTCGGGCAATCCGCGGGCGCGCGCCACGCGTTTCACCTGCACAAGAGCGGAGGCCGGCGATAGATGAGGGTCGAGGCCCGATGCGCTGGCCGTTACGAGATCGATCGGTACTGGCCCGGTGATGCCAGCGTCCCGTTGCTTGTCGATGTCTGCGCGGACACGGGCGACTAGCGCCTTGGAAGTCGGGCCCAGGTTCGAACCAGACGAGGCAAGCCCGTCATAGCCTTTCCCCGCGGCCGAGGGCCGCGTCTGGAAATAGCGATCGCTGACAAAAGCCTGTCCGACCACGCTCGACCCGACCACATGGCCCTGTGAGTCGTGGACCAGGCTGCCATTGGCCTGAGAAGGAAAGAGCGCCTGTCCGATGCCGGTCATGACCAGAGGATAGACGATGCCGAGCAAAAGGGCGAACAGGATCGTGAGAATGATCGCAGGCCGCAATGACGTGACGAAATCCTTATTCATTGGAGCGCCTCCTCAGGCAAGACCCAGGCCGCCAACGGCCAGGTCGATGAGCTTGATGCCGATGAAGGGCGCGACGAGCCCGCCCAGTCCGTAGACCGCGAGATTGCGGGCCAGCAGCGGGCCGGCGCCCATGGGTTTGTAGGCCACGCCCTTCAGCGCCAACGGCACCAGCAACGGAATGATCAGCGCGTTGAAGATGATGGCTGACAGGATCGCGCTTTGGGGGGTCGCCAGCCCCATGATGTTGAGCACGCCGAGGCCGGGATAAAGGGCAACGAACATCGCGGGAATGATGGCGAAATATTTCGCCACATCATTGGCAACCGAGAAGGTCGTCAGAGCCCCACGGGTCATCAACAATTGTTTGCCCAAGCCGACGACTTCGATGAGCTTGGTCGGGTCGCTGTCCAGATCGACCATATTGCCCGCTTCGCGCGCCGCCTGCGTGCCGGTGTTCATCGCCACGCCGACGTCGGCCTGGGCAAGGGCCGGTGCGTCATTGGTCCCGTCGCCGCACATCGCCACCAGGCGTCCGCCCGTCTGTTCCTGGCGGATCAAGTCAAGCTTGTCCTCAGGGGTTGCCTGGGCCAGGAAATCGTCAACACCCGCCTCGGCCGCGATCGCCGCCGCGGTCAGCGGATTGTCGCCGGTAATCATGACCGTGCGGATGCCCATTTCGCGCAGTTCGGCGAAACGCTCCCGGATGCCGGCCTTCACCACATCCTTGAGGAAGATCGCGCCAAGCAGCTTGCCGTCCTTTGCAACCGCCAGAGGCGTGCCGCCGGCGCGGGCAATTTCATCCGTCACGCGCCGAAGTTCGGTCGCGGCCGCCATCTCGCTTGATCCGGGATTGGCCTTCAGGATCGAATCAACGGCGCCCTTCTGCACCAGCGAACCGGCGACCTGCACGCCCGAGATACGGGTTTGCGCAGTGAACGGGATGACCTCCGCGCCCTCGGGCAATCGGGTCGTATCGATGTGGAATTTTTCCCGGGCCAGAACGACGATCGAGCGCCCTTCAGGAGTTTCATCCGCCAGGCTGGCCAACAACGCCGCCTCCGCCAATGTTTCCGGCGTCGTGCCTGCCACCGGGCGGAACTCGCTTGCCTGACGGTCGCCGACCGTAATCGTGCCGGTCTTGTCGAGCAGGAGGACGTCCACGTCGCCGGCCGCCTCCACCGCACGCCCCGACTTGGCGAGCACGTTGAACCGCACGAGGCGGTCCATGCCGGCAATGCCGATCGCGGACAGCAGGGCAGCGATGGTGGTCGGGATGAGCGTGATCAGCAGCGCTGCAAGGATTGCGACGGGTATGCTGCCGCCGGCATAGCTGGCGAAGCTGGGGATAGTGCCGACCGCGATCAGGAAGATGATCGTGAGGCCGACGAGAAGGATGGTAAGGGCAATTTCGTTCGGCGTCTTCTGCCGTTCGGCCCCTTCCACCAGCGCGATCATGCGGTCGAGAAAGCCCTGCCCCGGCTCGGCGGTGATGCGCACCTTGATCTGGTCCGAAATGACCCGGGTGCCAGCGGTGACCGCCGACCGATCCCCGCCTGCTTCACGGATCACCGGCGCGGACTCGCCGGTGATCGCGGCTTCATTGACACTGGCGACGCCCTCGACGACTTCGCCATCGGCAGGGATGAGATCGCCCGTTTCCACCAGCACGATGTCGCCGGCGCAAAGCTGGCTTGCCGGCACCTGCTGCAAATGACCATTTTTCAGTCGTTTGGCGCTAAGCTCCGCCTTGGTTGCGCGGAGCGAGGCTGCCTGCGCCTTGCCGCGTCCCTCCGCCAGCGCCTCGGCGAACGTCCCGAAAAGCACCGTCAGCCACAGCCACATGGCAAGTTGCAGCTTGAAGCCGATGCCAAGGCTATCACCTCCCACCACGAGCAGGATCGTCATCAGCAGCGCGACGCAAGCCGTCACGAACATCACGGGGTTCCGGATCAACGCGCGGGGATGAAGCTTTTTGAACGCGTCGCCGATTGCCGGGATAATTAATTCGGCAGTGAACAGGGATTTGCCCGTCTGGGTCTTTGTGGTTGCGCGAGCCATGCGACGCCCCCCCTTAAAAGAGTTGCCCGTCGATCATCGCGAGATGATCGGCGATGGGACCGAGCGCGAGGCTCGGCAGAAAGGTCAGGCCACCGACGATCAGGATGATTCCTACCAGAAGGCCGACCCAAAGAGGCCCGGTCGTGGGGAATGACCCCGCGCTTTGCGGCGTGTATGTCTTGGCCGCCAAACTACCCGCGATCGCCAGCATCGGCACGATCACGAAGAAGCGGCCCAACCACATCGCGATGCCGAGCAGGCTGTTGTAGAAGGGTGTGCCCGCAGTCAGGCCGGCGAAGGCGGAGCCGTTGTTGCCTGTAGCCGAGCTAAAGGCGTAGAGGATCTCCGAAAAGCCATGCGGGCCTGCGTTGAGGGGGCTGACCAGACCGGCGGGTAGGACTGCGCTGACGGCTGTGAAGCCCAAGATGCATAGCGGGAGGATAGCGATTGCGAGCACCGCCAGCTTTACCTCCCTCGCCTCGATCTTCTTGCCGACATATTCGGGCGTGCGCCCCACCATCAATCCGGCGACGAAGACGGCCAGAATTGCGAAAAGCAGGAAGCCATAAATGCCCGCGCCCACACCACCGATGACGATCTCGCCCAATTGAATGTTGAACAGCGGGATCATGCCGCCCAGCGCCGTGAAACTGTCGTGCATCGCGTTGACCGCGCCGCAGGAGGCCGCGGTCGTGATGACCGAAAACAGGGCGCTGGCGGCGATCCCAAAGCGGACTTCCTTGCCCTCCATATTGCCGCCGGTCGTGCCGAGCGCATGGAGGACCGGGTTGCCGGCAGCTTCCTGCCAATATGTTACCGTGACGCCAGCCACGAACAGCACAAGCATCGCAGCCAGGATCGCCCAACCCTGCCGGCTGTTGCCGACCGCCTTGCCGAAGCACCAGGTCAGGCCGAAACCGATCATGAAGATCGACAACATCTGAACCAGATTGGTGAGCGCCGTCGGGTTCTCGAACGGGTGGGCCGAATTGGCATTGAAGAAGCCGCCACCATTGGTGCCCAACATCTTGATCGCTTCCTGGCTGGCCACCGGACCAAGTGCCAGGGTCTGCTTTGCACCTTCGAGCGTCATTACGTCGACCGACGCGGCCAGCGTCTGCGGAACGCCAGACGCTATCAGGAACAAGGCGTAGACGAAGCAGATCGGCAGCAGCAAATACAGGGTGACGCGCGTCACGTCGGCCCAGAAATTTCCAAGCGACTGCATCTCGCGTCGCGCGAAGCCGCGAAACAGCGCGAACGCGAGTGCGATCCCGGTTGCTGCCGACAGGAAATTATGGATCGTCAGGCCAAGCATCTGGCTGAGGTTCGACAGTGTCGCTTCACCCGAATACCATTGCCAGTTGGTGTTGGTCGTGAAGCTGACGGCGGTGTTGAAGGCGCCGTCGGCGCCAATGCCAGCATAGCCCAGCCCATTGAGAGGCAGCAGTCCCTGCAGCCGCAGAACCGCATAGGTGAAGATCATCAGCACGAAATTGAACAGCAGCATATGAACGGCATAGCGCCGCCAGCTCTGTTCCTCTGTCGGATCGATGCCGGCGAGTGTGTAGAAGCCGTTCTCGACCGGACCAAGCACCCAGTGAAGCGGCGTGCGCCGGCCTTCATACAGCGCAAACAGCCAAGCGCCGACCGGCTTGGTCAGCGCCAGCAGGATGCCCACGAAGACAAAAATCAGGATCCAGCCTTGGAAAGTCATGATATTGACCTCCCTTTCTAATATTTTTCAGGGCGGAGCAGCACCGCCACCAGATAGACGAGAAGACCAAGTGCGGTTACCGCAGCGAGCCAGAGATCAAGCGTCATCGCGTCACCTCACGCATGATCGCACAGTCGGGCATAGGCCAGTGTCGCCGCCAGCAGCCCCGCCATGGCACACAGCCAGAACAGATCCTGCATATGTCATCTCCTTCAAAATGCTGTGGAAAGTGAGAGGAGGATGGCGCCATCAGCGATGGAGCCCGAACCGTCCTGGCCCTTGCTGAAACTGGGCTGGAGATAGGCTGCTTCGCGCCGCCCGATGTCGGTATCGACATAGGCGACGCCCAACGTCAGGTTGCGCCAGACCGCGTCCATCCCCACCGACCAATCCCAATAAGCGCCCGTCGGCGCGACGCTGGTCGCATTGGGTCCGAGCCCGCGGTTGCCGTCGGAATGACCGATATGCGCTTTCGCACTGAGCGGCGTGCCCTTCAGCGCGACGGCTGCATCTCCCCAGATGTAAAGATTGTCTCCCCTCGCGCCTGGATGGGTATAGGTGCCCGACACAGCATCAGCGCCGGTCCGATACCAGCGTCCCAGCGCTTCCTGTTTCGGCGCATAGGCCACGCCCGCCGTCAGCGACGTCGGGCCGGCGGTTCCAGAGAATTTGACATAGGGTTCGGCGAAGTCGGACTTGTCTGCTCCGCCGGGATACATGTACCAGGTCAGACCGACGTCGAGCGCCAAATTTCCGGTGAGCGACCGTTTGTAGCCGGCGAGAAGATCCAGCTCCATATTGGCGCCGCCAAACGTCCCCCATCCAGACAGATTTGACGCCCACGCGCCCGCATAAGCGCCATCCTTGTGCGTCAGGGTGATGCCGCCCTGGAGCGCCATGCGATCGTCGCTCTGTGATATACCACGGAAGCGGTAATCGGATATGAGCATTGCAGAACCGCTGACAGCGATGTCGGGTGCCGGCATCGCAGCATCCTGTGCGAACGCTGGGGCGACCGAAAGCAGACTAACAAATGCCGCAACAGGAGCGGGCAAGCGATGCATGATATCTCCCCTTCGAAGGGCGGCGGAGGCGTTCCGCACGCGAAATCGTGAGGTGACGAGATATTAGCTGACGGCGTTAAATATCGAGATGGGCGCCTGCCCATTGACATAGTATTTGCATATAGAATGACGGGGCAGCACATCCGGCATTTCGGGTCGGGTTGCCGACGAATGACGGAGCAGCAACAGCAGGATCGACAAGGTTGTGGGCAAGCGCGGGTCCTTGCCGCAACAACGCCTTAAGTTTGGCGAAGGCCATCTCGATCGGGTTCATGTAGCGGCTGTAGGGAGGCAGGTAGAAGAGCTGGGCGCGCCGGGCGGTGATCGCTTCACGGATGCCGGGGACCTTGTGGGCGGGCAGATTGTCGAGCACCACGACATCGCCGCGCCGGAACGTGGGTGCCGGGACGTTGCGGACGTAGACCTGGAAGGTATCGCCATCCATCGGCCCGTCGAGCACCCAGGGCGCCGTCATGCCCGTCAGGCGCAGGCCGGCGAAGTGGCGACGCAAGAGTTTGGTAGGCCCGGCATCTCCTTATAATCACCATCAAACAATTGAATTTGAACTATATTTTCCCCTTAATATCTCAAAATACCCCAATCGATACCCCATTGGCTGCTTTGCTAGGGTCAGAACTTCTCCGGTTGCCGCAGTTGATGCAAGAGGTTTTCGACCGTGCGGTTATGATCTGCCCCCACCGAGTGGACCAATTGGTTTATTAGTGCATTAATCTCATCGCCGCCATATCCGGACGGAGGTGGAGCGAAGCGGAACCGGAGGCCGGATATGGCGGTGTCGCCGTTTCCGGTGCCGGTGGTCGATAGCCCAGGCTGTTATGCGGGCGGACGGTGTTGTAATGCCGCCGCCAGGCTTCGATCAGCACTTTGGCCTCGGCGAGGCTGTAGAAGATCTCGCCGTTGAGCAGTTCGTCGCGAAGCGACCCGTTGAAGCTTTCGTTATAGCCATTCTCCCATGGTGACCCCGGCGTGATGTAGAGCGTCTTCACGCCGATCTGCCCCAACCATTTCTGGACGGCAGTCGCGATAAATTCGCTGCCATTATCGGATCGTATATGTGCCGGAGGGCCGCGCGAGATGAACAGGTCGGCTAAGGCCGCCAGAACATCCTCATGCTTGAGCTGACGCGCCACGACGAGCGCCAGGCACTCCCGGCTGGCCTCATCGATGATGGTCAGGATGCGGAACTTGCGGCCATCATGCGTGCGCCCTTCGACGAAGTCGTAAGCCCATACATGTCCCGGATATTCCGGCCGCAGGCGGATGCAGGATCCGTCATTGAGCCATAGACGCCCGCGCTTTGGCTGGCGCTGCGGAACCTTCAGCCCCTCACGCCGCCAGATCCGTTCGACCCGCTTATGGTTCACCGTCCACCCCGCATGGCACAGCAACGCCTTCACCCGGCGGTAGCCGTAACGACCATATTGCCTCGCCAAGGCGATGATGTCCTCTGTCAGCGCCTGTTCGTCATCCGCCCCGCGCGGCACCTTGCGCTGCGTCGATCGATGCTGACACAGTACCCTGCATATCCGTCGCTCGGATACCGGAAACTCTCGTCGCACATGATCAATGCAGCGTCGCCGCCGCGCGGGGCTTAGAAGTTTCCCTTTGCCGCCTCCTGCAGGATCAGCTTATCCAAAGTCAGGTCCGAGATCGCCCGGCGCAGCCGCTGGTTTTCCTTCTCCAGATCCTTCATCCGCCGTGCCTGGTCGGTCTTCAGCCCGCCATATTCCTTGCGCCAGCGATAATAGGTCTGCTCGCTGACCCCGATCCGACGGCATGCTTCGGCGGTCGAGGCCCCCTGCGCCAGCACAATCTCAACTTCACGCAGCTTGCCGATGATCTCTTCCGGCTTGTGCTTCTTGAATAGCATCTGTCATCCCTTTCGTGGTCCAGACTATCATAGTCTCTGGGCCACTCAGCAGGGGGCAGATCAAACTTCTGAGATGGCCGCCACTTCAAATCTCCTTGACAGATCGTCAACGCGGGCGTTGACAGTAAGAAAGATCGTTCCAAGGAGAGATGTGTCGTGAGTAGAGTTGAGACGAAGCTGGATTATGATGCGATCATCATCGGTGCAGGTGTAACTGGCATGAACCAGACCTACCTGCTCGACCGGGAAGGCTTGCGGGTTCTGGGCATCGAGGCGGGCGAGGATGTTGGCGGAACATGGTACTGGAACCGCTACCCCGGATGCCGCCTCGACACCGAAAGCTATACCTATGGCTATTTCGCGCTGAGCGGCATCATTCCCGAATGGGACTGGAGCGAAACCTTCGCGGGGCAGCCCGAGATGTTGCGCTATGCCAATTATGCGGCCGACAAGATGGATGTCCGCCGCCACTACAAGTTCCGCACCAAGGTGGTGTCTGCTCACTATGACGGCCTCGCTAATGTCTGGAAGGTCGGTCTGGACAGCGGCGAGAATCTGACCTGCCGCTTCCTGATATCGGCGACTGGCCCGTTGTCCGCCTCGCGAATGCCGGATTATGCGGGTATCGAGGACTTCAAGGGCGAAGCCTTTCATACGTCCCGCTGGCCGACCGACGCCGAGGGCAATCCGCAGACGATCGATTTCACGGGCAAGCGGGTCGGCGTCATCGGCACTGGCGCGACTGGCGTGCAGATCATTCCGATTGCCGCACAGTCCGCCCAGGATCTCTTTGTTTTTCAGCGGACGCCGAACTGGTGCACGCCGCTCGGCAATATGCCACTCGAAAAAGACGAGATGGATCTCATCCGCAAACGCTATCCCACCATCCTGGAATATGTGAAATCGACACCGACGGCGTTCCCTTACCATCGCGACACGCGCAAGGGGACCGAGGTTTCGGAGCCGGAGCGTGAGGCATTTTTCGAGCAGCTCTATAATCAGCCGGGCTATGGTATATGGCTCAGCAGCTTTCGCGATCTCCTGCTGAGCAAAGAATCGAACAAGTTCCTCGCCGACTTCATCGCGAAGAAAATCCGCCAGCGTGTGACCAATCCGGCGATCGCGGAGAAACTGATCCCGACGGACCACCCCTTCGGTGCGAAGCGCGTGCCGATGGAGACCAACTATTATGAGGCCTACAACCAGGCCAATGTCCATCTTATCGATATCAAGGATGGACCGATCCAGCATTTCACGCCCGGAGGGATCGTTACCGCTGACGGAGTCTATGACCTCGACGTGATCATCTTCGCGACCGGCTTCGATGCCGTCACCGGCTCGCTCGATCGCATCGACATCACCGGCAAGAACGGCCAGCGTCTAAAGGATGCCTGGGCCGATGGCCCTTCGACATTCCTGGGCCTCCAGGCGCGCGGCTTCCCCAATTTCTTCACGCTGGTCGGCCCGCACAATGGATCGGCCTTCTGCAATGTAGGCGTGTGCGGCGGCCTCCAGGGCGAATGGGTCACCCGCATGATCACCTATATGCAGGATCGCGGCCTGACCTTCTCGGAAGCCAGCGAAGCCGCCGAAGCGCAGTGGACCGAGGCGGTCTATGCCGATTTCGCCAGAACGCTCATGGCCGACGCCAATGCCTGGTGGGTCAAGACCACGACCAAGCCGGACGGTAGCACGGTAAAGCGCACCCTCGTTTATGTCGGCGGTGGCCCCGAATATCGCAAGCGCTGCGAGGAAGTGGCCTATTCCGATTATGCGGGGTTCGAACTCGCCTAGGCGTTTGATCACGGGTTCGCGCAGTTCATCCAGGATCGGCGAACCCGGCTCGAAGTGTGCAGTTTCATCGCCACAAGATCCACCCCGCGCGCCGGCGCGACCGTTCCGCAGGACGCCATCGGCGCATCTAGACCCGTCCACCAAAAGATGAGGAAGCCATGAAACCAATTTATATCCTGTCCGGCGTGCGTACCGCGATCGGCGACTTTGGGGGAAGCCTTCGCGATGTTCCGCCAGCCAAGCTCGGCGCTGCCGTCATCGCCGAGTCCATCGAGCGCGCCGGCATCGGCGCCGATCAGGTCGGCCATGTGGTCATGGGCAATGTCATTCCCAGTGAGCCGAAGGATGCCTATCTTGCCCGTGTCGCCGCGGTCGACGCCGGAATTCCGATCGAAGCGCCTGCACTGACACTCAACCGACTATGCGGCTCGGGCCTGCAGGCGATCATATCTGCTGCGCAGATGATCGCGCTCGATGAATGCGAGTTCGCCGTGGCCGGCGGCGCGGAGTCGATGACCCGCTCGCCCCATTCGGTGGCTGCGGCCCGCTTCGGTCAGAAGATGGGCGAGATCAAGATGGTCGATACGCTGCTCGCGGTGCTGAGCGATCCCTTCGAAGGCATGCACATGGGAATCACGGCCGAGAATGTCGCGGCCGATCATGATATCTCGCGGCAGGATCAGGATGAGCTTGCGGTCCTGAGCCATAGCCGGGCGGCACGAGCGCAGCAGGAGGGGCGCTTCACCTCCCAGATCCTGCCGATCGAGGTCAAGGATCGCAAGGGCACCAAAATGTTCGATACCGACGAACATGTCCGGGCCGACGTCTCTGTCGCGAGCCTGTCGGGTCTGAAGGCGGTGTTCAAGAAGGATGGCACCGTAACGGCAGGCAATGCTTCGGGGATCAACGACGGCGCGGCCGCGATCGTCCTTGCGTCGCAGGCCGCCGTCGACCGCGATGGCCTCAAGCCGCTCGCGCGGATTATTGGCTGGGGCCATGCCGGTGTGCAACCCGACCGGATGGGTATCGGTCCCGTCAAGGCGGTCCCTATAGCGCTCGAACGGGCGGGCCTGGCGCTCGAGCAGATGGACGTCATCGAGTCCAACGAGGCCTTTGCGGCGCAGGCGTGCGCGGTTGCCAAGGTGCTCGGGTTCGATCCGGAGAAGGTCAATCCGAACGGCTCGGGCGTATCACTGGGCCATCCGGTAGGTGCGACCGGTGCGATCCTGACCGTCAAGGCGATCTACGAGCTTGAGCGGATCGGCGGGCGCTATGGCCTGATCACCATGTGCATCGGCGGCGGTCAGGGCATCGCCATGGTGGTGGAGCGTGTGGGAGGCGCGGAATGAAGAAGCTTTTTCCCGACGCAGCCTCGGCGCTCGCCGGCATCTTGCAGGACGGTCTACTCATTGCCTCGGGCGGCTTTGGCCTCTGCGGCATTCCGGAAAGGCTGCTCGACGCGGTGCGCGACAGCGGTGTTTCCGGCCTGACCTTCGCCTCCAACAATGCCGGCATCGACAATGAGGGGATCGGCAAGCTGCTGCGCACGCGGCAGGTCGCCAAGATGATCGCCTCCTATGTCGGCGAGAACAAGGAGTTCGAGCGGCAATATCTGGCGGGCGAACTGGAGGTGGAATTCTGTCCCCAGGGCACGCTGGCGGAACGTATGCGCGCGGGTGGTGCGGGCATCCCCGGCTTCTACACCAAGACCGGCGTCGGGACGCAGGTGGCGCAGGGCAAGGAAGTGAAGAGCTTCGGCGGCGAGGACTATATCCTCGAACGCGGCATCTTCGCCGACCTCAGCCTGATCAAGGCGTGGAAAGCCGACGAGAGCGGCAATGTCATCTTTCGCAAGACCGCACGCAACTTCAACATGCCCGCTGCGACCTGCGGCAAGATATGCGTGGTCGAGGTGGAAGAAATCGTGCCGGTGGGATCGCTTGATCCCGATGCGATCCACCTCCCTGGCGTCTATGTCCAGCGCATGATCGTGGGGGCACCCTACGAGAAGAAGATCGAATTCCGCACCGTTCGTCAGAGGGAAGACGCATAATGGCCTGGAGCAGAGATGAAATGGCTGCGCGCGCGGCAAAGGAGCTTGAGGACGGCTTCTACGTCAATCTGGGCATCGGCATCCCGACGCTTGTGGCGAACCATATTCCGGCCGGTGTGCAAGTCACGCTCCAGAGCGAGAATGGCATGCTCGGCATCGGTCCCTTTCCGCTCGACGGCGAGGAGGATGCGGACCTGATCAATGCCGGCAAGCAGACGATCAGCGAACTTCCACAAACCGCCTATTTCAGCTCGTCGGACAGCTTCGCGATGATCCGTGGCGGGCATATCGACCTGACCGTGCTTGGCGCGATGGAGATTGCGGAGAATGGCGACATTGCCAACTGGATGATCCCCGGCAAGATGATCAAGGGCATGGGCGGCGCGATGGATCTGGTGGCGGGCGTCAAGAAGATCATCGTCGTTATGGAACACACTTCCAAGAATGGCGACCCCAAGTTCATTCCGGAATGCACGCTGCCGCTGACCGGCAAGAATGTGGTAGACATGATCATCACCGACCTGGCCGTATTCCAGCGGGCCGACCATGACAGCCCCTTCAGGCTGATCGAGCTCGGGCCCGGCGTGACGCACCAGGATGTCGCGGCAAAGACGTCCGCCTCCTTCGAGGTGGCGTTGTGACCGGCCGGTCGCCAAGGGACGCACGCGCGATCAGCGTGCGGACGGTGGATTATGTGGCGGACGGGCTGGCGATGCGCGGACATCTTGCCCTACCCGCTGGCGCAGGACCGCACCCTGGTGTCCTCGTCTTTCCCGAAGGCTATGGCCTGAGCGACCAGGCGATCCTGCGCGCCGAGCGGATTGCATCCGAGATGGGCTATGTCGCGCTGGCGTGCGACCTTCATGGCGAGGCGCGCGAACTGAGCGGGCTCGAGGAGGTTCTACAGAAGCTCGAACCCTTGCAGAGAAGCAGTGACTGCGTGCGCGAGCGTGTGGTGCCTGCCTATGAGGCGCTGCTTGCGCAACCGGAGGTCGATCCTGCGAAGATTGGTGCGATCGGCTTCTGCTTTGGCGGTACGATGGCGCTGGAGTTGGCGCTTACCGGCCGCGACATCGGAGCCGTGGTGGGCTTTCACAGCGGCCTGGCGTCGACCGCGCCACAGGATGCGCCGAACATCAAGGCAGCGATACTTTTGCGGACGATCCCTCCATCGACGCAGAACAGCGGCTGCATTTCGAGCAGACGATGCGGGAAGCGGAGGTTCGTTGGGAGATGCATGTCTATGGCGGGGTCCGTCACAGCTTCACAAATCCCAGGGCGCGTGAGCGTGGCCTTCCCGACTGGCTTCGCTACGATCCCGTTGCCGATCGTCGCTCATGGAATGCGATGCGGGCGTTTCTGGATGAACTTTGGGCAGCACCTGACGTCGGGACGAGCGGCAATCGCCATGACGTGATATAAGCTGGCGTGCGATGTCCAGCGGACCGGCACGCCTGCGCTACGACTAACACTTGCGCGGGAAATCCGAGGCGGCTGCTTCGCCGCCCGGCCAGCGCACCGGGGTCGTCGAGGCGAACGCCTCGCCGACCTCATCCCACGGTGCGATATGAACGGTGCGCATATCGCGTGAGGCAAAGCGCCAGACCTCGCCGTCTCGGACATAGCTGTCGACATAGCGGACGGCACCGACGACGCTGGTGCCCCCCAGGACCAGTTCCAGGTGCGCGCCGACAAGGCCGGTAGCCCGATCGTCGGACTCGAACCGGCACTGGACATAATGGGGAGTGTGTACCGTGAGCCCCATATAGGAACGAGCCGTCTTTATGAATTCGACGATGGCATCGCGACCGGTCGCATTGAGAACGCCCGAAGAACTGAATGTGGCGTCGGGAATGAAGCTGGCCGCCACGCTGTCGGAATCGTCATCGTCAGACGCCAGGAAATAGGAGACGACGAGATCCGAGATCGCATTGCGATCCTCCAGTCGGCGAATGCGTTGCTCCAGGTCCATTTCTCTCTCCTTCTATCGCGGCGCCATTCTGATCGCGCCGTCGAGCCTGATGACTTCACCATTGAGCATGGGGTTGCCGATGATGGCTTCCACCAGTTGAGCATATTCTTCCGGGCGGCCCAAGCGGCTGGGATGCGGGACCTGCTGACCAAGCGAATCCTGCGCCGGCTGGGGCAATCCCATCAGCATCGGCGTCAGGAAGATGCCCGGCGCGACCGTCATGACCCTGATCTTGTGCTGCGCCAGATCGCGGGCGACCGGTAGCGTCATGCCCACGACGCCTCCTTTTGACGCGGCGTAGGCCGCCTGACCCATCTGCCCGTCATAAGCAGCGACACTTGCGGTGTTGACGATGACGCCACGTTCCTCGCCGACAGGCTCGGCAGCGGTCAGAAGGGCGGCGAACTGGGCGATGACGTTGAAGCTGCCGATGAGATTGATCTCGACGGCGCGGCGAAAGCTGTCGAGCGGATGCGGCACATTTTCCCGACCGACCGTCTTGATCGCCGGCGCGACGCCTGCGCAATTCACCAAGATGCGCGCCGTTCCGTGCGCTTGTGCTGCGGCTTCCAGCCCATCCTTCACGCTCTGCGCGTCGGCGACATCGACCCGGTAGAACGCGCCGCCCAATTCCTGGGCCTTCCTGGTCCCCTGCTCCTCATTGAGATCGAAGATCGCGACCCGTGCGCCGTGCGCGGCAAGCATCGAGGCTGTCGCGCCACCCAGGCCCGATGCGCCTCCCGTGACGATTGCTGCGACATCACGCATGTCCATCGGTGTTTCCTTGAAAGTTGAATGAATAGGCTGCTGTCGCCCGGAAGGTTCATATTCTATTGCGCGCGGGCTCCAAGACTCGCGTCAACGCGGGCGGCTGCTTCGATCAGATGCGCGATATAGATATCGATGCCGCCTTCTGGAGGCTTGGGGAAACCATAGAGTGTCAGCGCCATTGCGACGGCGCCGTCGGTACCAAAAACCGGCACCGAGACGACCCGCGCCTGTCCCTTGGTCGCATCAGTCCATTCGGCCGGATCATAGGCCAGGTCGGAAATCAGCTCCTCCAGCGCCTCGACAGCGATCTCGTCGTCACCAGCAGCGGCCAGCTGCGCGGAGAAGATGCGTTGTGCCTCACTGATAAGGCCGACCGAGAAGCCGCGTTCGCGCACTGTGGCAAGAACGGTGGCCGCAGCGTCGCGGACCGGAACGTCGTGGCGGCCAAGCCAGGGGCCGACTTCCTGATCGGAGAGCCAGGCTGCGAACACCGACCCGGTCGGCAGGCGGAACGGCAATCGTTGCCCGACGAGCGTTGCGATGCCAGGAACATTTCCCTGTCCGGCACTCGCTGCCACGATCAGTTCCTCGCCGGCCCGGACGGTAACAATGCATCGTCCCCCGGTTTCGGCGGCAAGACGCTCCAGTTCGGCGCGCGCCCGATCGACCTGCCGAAGCTGGGCAAGAGACAGGCCCGGCGCTTCGCTCGCGACGAGCGATCCGGGGGCAAACTGGCCATAGCCGCCCTGAAAGAAGAGAAGAGGCAGTCCGCCGCCAGCGATGTCGAGCGCGACAATTTCGCCTGTGACCATCTCATGGTCCCCAGCATCAGTGATGGCGTAGCGTCGGCATTCTATCCACGCGACCACATCTTCAAGGACAGGACAGCCTCGATCCGAAATCCGGTGGGCGACGCCGTCAAATTTGTTTGGGTCCTTGGACGCCAGTTGGCGACAGACA
Source organism: Sphingobium soli (assembly GCF_020782245.1). Lineage (GTDB taxonomy): Bacteria > Pseudomonadota > Alphaproteobacteria > Sphingomonadales > Sphingomonadaceae > Sphingobium > Sphingobium soli. Next base: position 22,725 of record NZ_JAJGNP010000013.1, on the reverse strand, counting down.
GGCTCCTGCTCTGCGCCCAGGATATTAACGCAGAAATGATCACAATCACGTAACTTGGCCCAACTGCTCGATCCGCGATCGGGAAAGAAGGCGACCAACGCCGGATTTAACGAGACCGACGTGAAGGAACCCACGACCATCGATACGGGAACGCCATCGCTGTCCGTCGCGGTGATCACGCAGACACCGGTCGGATATTGCCCGAGAACCTGGCGATACCATTTGGGGTCGATGGAAAGGACTTGCTGAGAAGATAACACAGGGCGCCTCGTTCAGTATGGCGTTCAATCGGAGCCAGTCACGGGGTCGACGACGAAGCCGACTTTCAATGTGACCTGGAAGTGCTGGATCTGACTGTCCTCGATATGTCCACGGGTCTGGACCAACTCGAACCATCGCAGGCCATGCAGTGTCTCGCTGGCGCGCGCTATGCCGGTCTTGATCGCGTCGTCCACACTCGACGTGGAGGAGCCGACGATCTCAATAATCCGATAGACATGATCACTCATTACCTGGCTCCTCCTTGGTTAGGTCAGCGTCCGGTCCACACCGGCTTGCGGCGTTCGCCGGCGGCTTGTTCGCCTTCGCGCTTGTCCGCGCTCGCGGCATATTGCTCGATTTCCTCGAACTTCGTCATGAGGGCGACCTCAAGCGGGTAGCCGAGCCGATCGAGAGCCGCGACCTTCGCGGCCTGGTTGGCCAGCGGCGATGCGCCATTGATCTTGTCGGCCCATTTCTGCGCCGTGGCAGCAAGATCGGCGTAGGGTACGACCTCGTTGACCAAACCATAGCGCTCCGCGGCTTCCGCCTTGATGCGATCGCCGGTCAGGATCATAGCCATTGCGATATGGTGGGGAAGCTGGCGCACGGCGCGATGCACGACGCCGCATTCGCCGATGATGCCGACCTTTGTTTCGGGCAGACCGAACTGAGCTGTGTCGGCCGCAACGATGATGTCGGCGCACATGGCGAGTTCGAAACCGCCACCAACGCAGAAGCCCTGGACCGCAACGATAAGGGGCTTTTTCAATTTTACTAGCGGGCCGCCGATGCCGGTCAGGCCACCAGCCAGCGCCATGCGCGTTTTGCGCTCGGCGCCGCCGGAGACGTCCGCACCTATGCAAAAGCTTTTCTCGCCTTCAGCCGAAAGAATGACGGTCCAGATATCCGGGTCGTCGTTGATGTCGGTCCATGCCGCGAGCAGCAGATCATCCATCTCCTGCGTGATCGCATTGAGACCTTGCGGACGGTTGAGCTTCACATGCGCGGTATGGCCGTCTTTCGTGAATTCGATGTCAGACATTCATGGCTCCTTTAGCGCGACCAGTGGGCTCGTCGGCGCGACTTTATATTCCTGGATAACCGCCTTGAGGCCCTTGTCCTTCATACGGGCACGGATCTCGAGGACGGCGGGTGCGAGGTGCAGCAGCGCGTCGATCTCGGCGATGCCGGAGAGCGACTGACGGAAGCCTTGGGCTTCGGCCGCACGGTTGATAGAAAGCTTCTTGAGCCTGAGCACTTCGGGCGGCGTGAGGGCAATGCGCTCGGCCAGCGAGCGGACGCAGGCGATGAGGTCGTCGGCCGGAACGCAATGATTGGCCCAGCCCCATTCGACGGCGGTGGGTCCATCGATCCAGTTGCCCGGCACGAATGCAAATTCCTTCGCCCGTTTGTGCCCGACGAGGGAAACCCAGGCGGGAGCAATGAAGCCGCCGCCTATGGGAATGGTCGGTTCGCCGATCTTCACATTATCGGCAACCACCGTGATGTCGGTGAACACGCACATCTGTGCGGCGGCGGCCATGCAATACCCATGGACCGCCGCGATGACGGGCTTTGGGTGATCCCACATCTGCAACCAGCGCGCAACGTTGGCTTCAAGCCGGGCGCGGTCGGCCATCGGATCTGCCGGCCCCTTGTCGCCCCCGCCATAGCCTCCGAGATCGATGCCGGAACAAAAGCCCCTGCCCTCCCCCCGTATGGCGATGACCGGGCCCCCTTCATGCTTAAGCAATTCGAGCGCATGGCCGAACTCGTCGAGCAATTGCGGCGACAAGGCGTTGGCGGCCTCGGGACGATTGAGCACGATCCAGCTCAACGCCTCCTCATGCTCTATCCTGACGGTTTCATAGGGAGGCATGGAGCGATTATTCCAACCGGCCGATGGGGTTGGAAGCTTTGACGTGATAGTCGGTGGTCATGGTCGTGCGCAGCTCGCGGCGCTTGAACTTCCACTGTCCATCGACCTTGACGACGCGATCGAAGTACTGGCCGTAAAGGATGCCGTCGGGGCGCTCCTTAGTGTAGCGATGAACGGCCAAGACGATGGAGCGGACGTCCGCTTCGGTTTCGCTGACGAAGTCGACGACGACATTGGAATTATGGTGGCTGGTGCCCTTGAAGAAGGTGCCAATCCCGTCGAGCGTCTTCTTGTAAGCCTCGATGCCGACCGCGCCGAAATTGGGCGCATAGCTGACCTCGCAATCATCCACGAAGAGCGTGGCCATGCTCGTCGGATCGTTCATGTCGAGATAGTAAGAATATTCGAACATCATCCGTTCGATCGCCTGTTGCTCCAAAAGCTGCGAGATCTGGCTGTCTGTCATTTTTAATCATTCTCCTTTCGGGGCAGAAGTCTCTCCCGCTCGCCCCTTCACCGAGCGGGAGAGCAAGCGTCAGCGGAACTTGACGCTCAAGGTTGCGCCATATGTCGCCGGGCGAGCCGGCCAGCGCGTTACCGTGTCGAAGAAAAACGCGACGTTGTCCCAATAGTAGCTGTTGGTCACGTTCTTGCCCCAGACCTGGAACGACCAGCGGTCGTCCTGCGACTTGATGCCTGCCCGCAGATCAAGCGTGCCATAGTCCTTGATCTCGAACAGGTTGGATGCACCAATGAACGCATTGGTTTGGCTACGATAGTTCAGGTCAGCTCCGCCAAAACCGTTGACGCTGTCATTTAGCCGGAAATCGACGCTGAAACCTGTGCCAATCTGATATTTCGGCGTGTAGGGCAATGCGGCGCCGTCGAAATTCTGTCCGACTGCCAGCGTTTCCGGGTTGAGGCCGGTATAGCGCTTCACCTTGGCATCAAGATAGGTAAAGTTGGCGTAGGCGGTGAACCAATCTGCCGGATTGGCCGTCAGCTCCAGTTCCAGACCCTTCACATTGGACTTGGGCACATTCACAAGAACGTCAAGCGGACCAAAGTTGGGATCGAGCAGCTTCGAACGGATCTGGCGGTTGCGATAGTCGTAGTAGAAGATCGCGCCATTGGCCTGGAGCGTCCGGTCGATCAGCGACAACTTGAAGCCTGCTTCATAGGATTGCAGGGATTCCTGACGCACAGGCTGGCTCTGCTGTGTCGTCGAGGCCGCTACCGACGGAAAGCTGCCCGCCTTGTAGCCCTTGGCGACGTTAGCATAGAGCAGAATGCCAGGACGCGGCTTGTAGTCGATACCCGCACGCCAAGAGACGTTGTCCTCGTTCAGCTTGCCCACAAATTCACCAGGCAAGAAGGTCGGATCGGCACCGAGAAGTCCGGTATTGTCGATGGTGAGACAGCCTAGCGCCTGTTCAGGTGTGACGGTGATGGGGGACAGCCCGTTTTGCGAACGCAGCAGGTTGGCGAAGAAGGTGTAGAGCGGCGCGAACGGTTGGTTCGCCCCCTCAGCTGCAACGCCAAAGAAACAGCTGTTCGCATCGCGCTTCGATTTGGTGTAACGGATGCCGCCCTTGAAGGTCAGGTCGCCCACATCATATTCGGCGTTGGCGAAGGCGGCGTAATTTTTCATATTCTGGTTGGCTCGGAACCCTGAGCGGAAGATGCCGCCGAACGCCGCCGTTCCCGTGTTGATTGTAGAGTCGCGATAGTCCAGTTCCGACCGGTCGCGCGCACGATCGCTGGAATAGTTCAGACCCAGAATGTAGCGGAACGGGTTATTGCCGCCATTGGCGAGACGCAATTCCTGCGAGAAGCTCTTGATGCCGCCGCCGAAGAAGCGGAAATCCGCATTGTTGAGCGTCGTGCCGTCGCCGTCGAACGCCATCTTCTGTTTGTAATCGACATAGGATGTCAGCGAGGTCACCGAAATATCGTCGGTCAGATCGTAGTCGATCCGGCCGATCGCCTGCCACATGCTGTTGTCGAGATAAGGATCGATGTTCGTTGAGAAGTCGGCCGAACGCGCATTTTGCGGTGCCAGCGGATAGCCGGTTATGGGGTTGCCGGGGCCTTCGTTACGGACGCCGATCAGTTGCAGCGCTGGCGGCTTGCCCTTCTCCAGCCATCCATTGACGTTGAGGTTGACCCGCAGGCGATCGGTCGGTTCCCAGGCAAGAATGATGCGCCCGGCATAATTCTCGCTGCCGCCAGTCTTCGCGTCAGTCGTATAGCTTTTTTGCCAGTCATCGGAATGGGTAGCCTTGCCCGAAATACGCACACCCAGCGTGTCGGAGATTGGTCCGCTAACATAGGCTTCGCCATCGATGGCGTTGAAACGGCCATAGCTGACCGTGCCCCCGGCCTCGAAAGACTTGGTCGGTTTGGCCGCAATGAAGTTGATCGCGCCGCCGGTAGCATTGTTTCCAAAAAGCGTGCCCTGCGGTCCTTTCAGGACTTCGAGGCGATCGAGGTCGAACCCCACCAACTTGGTCATCACCGGGAATGGGAGCGGGGCTTCGTCGAGATAGACACTGACGTCGGGATAGGACCCCAGCGTCGTATCGTTAAAGCCAACGCCGCGCAGCGTGTAAACTGGGGTGTTGGACGCGCTATTGGAAAAGACCAGTCCAGGAACCGCAGTCGCGATGTCCGACAAGGTCGTGATTTGCCGATTTTCAAGCGCTTCGCCGCCGATTGCCGTCACCGCGAGGCCGACGTCGTTAAGACGCTGCTCGCGCTTCTGGGCGGTCACTACGATATCCGCCGCACCACCGCGGGGAGCCGAGCTAGCGGCCTGATCGGGTTCCTGCGCGCTTGCTGTTCCGGCAGTCATTGTCGTTGCGACGAGTGCTGTCGATGCCAGAAGGCTCATGTGGCGCAGTCGCTTCGTAATTGCTTGGGTCAAGCTATCCTCCCTCTCCCATGGTCGTGTTAGGACCAGTTTACGTGGAGGACTCATTTGGCCCTGCCATCGTCAACGCCAGAGTTGACACAAGCATATTCGGTCGTCAACACCAGAGTTGAAAAACGGAGAATTATTATGGCTTTGATGTCGGGAGCGGAGATTGGAGACTTTAGTGCGCTGATCGCGGAGGCAGGCGTGGACGATGGCGAGCCACTATTCGCCGTCGACAGGGCGCTTATACAGCTTGGTCTGGCGTGCGCGCTCCCGTCATTGAACAAGGCCGCTAGTGGGCGCGCGATAGCCACGGCTTTGGAACTTGGCGCCACCACTCAGCAGATACAGGAGATCGTCTCTTTGATGGCGGGCTTGGGCGTGCATTCGCTGATGCTGACGGCCAGCCTCATTACAAATGAGGCAGGTATGACCGAGAGCGACGGCGCGATTGCCTTCACCGCTGAAGAGCAGCAGATATGGGATGCTCGCGTCGGAAACGACCTTTTTTGGAATCGGATGGAAGACGAGTTGCCGGGCTTTCTGCGCTCGATGCTCAAGCTGTCGCCAGTGCAGTTCGAGGCTTTCTTCGACTTCTGCGCGGTGCCGTGGAAGACGCGGACGGTGTCGGCGCGCACGAAGGAACTGCTTGCTATGGCGAGTGATGCTATGCCTTCGCATCGGTTCATGCCGGGCTTCAGGCTGCACCTGGCCAATGCCATAAAATTGGGGGCCGGACGGCGCGCACTCGAGGACTGCCTGCAACTTGCCGCGGACGCGCCGCTACATGTGGGCGTGGGGTGAATAACAAGCGGCATTCCAACGGGATGATCGGAATGCCGTCGTCGCCCTTTAAAGATCAGGCGTTGACGCCGCGCCAGGCCAGCGTGCCGCCATCGATCACATAGGCGGCGCCGGTGATGAAGCTGGAATCGTCCGAGGCCAGGAAGCAGGCGAGCTTCGCAATCTCTTCCGGTCGCCCGAGACGCGGGATGAGATGGGAGCCGGTCATGACGGACAGAATGAGGTCCTTGTCCGGCGCCGCCTCATAATATTTCTGAACCATCGGCGTATCGATAGCGCCAGGACAATAGCAATTGCACCTTATGCCATATTTCGCGAGATCGACGGCTGCAGCCTTGGTCAGCATCAGGACGCCGCCCTTCGTTGCGCAATAGGCACCGGCCTGGGGGTAGGATACGAACGCCCCAGTCGATGCCACATTGACGATGGCAGGACCGCGCTTTGATGCTTTGAGGTAGGGTGCCGCATATTTGATCGCCAGCCAAACGGCGCGTAGATTGATCTCATAGACCTTGTCCCACAGATCGTCGGGGAGGTCCTCGATCGAGGTTTGCGCGGTAAGGTCGGTCTCATGCACGGCAGCGTTGTTGTGCAGGACATCAATGCCGTCGAACAATTCCGCCGCTTTCGCCATCATCGCCTTGATCTGCTCGGGGTCACGCAGGTCGCATTGATGCGCAACGCCGACGAACCCTGCCCCAATTATCTGCGCGACGGTTTCCTCAACGGCCTGGAAGTTTACGTCGACCGCGAAGACCTTGCCGCCCTGACGCGCCATTTCGATGGCGCAGGCTCGCCCCATGCCGCTTCCGGCGCCGGTGACGATGATGCTCTTGCCGGTGACGCTATTGCCCATTTCCCGTTCCTCAGCTTGTAGGCGAGAGTTCGGGGTCGATGACCGCCTTGATCACTTTGCCGTGATGGACTGCGTCCAGAGCCTTGCCGGCATCTTCGATCGCGTAGCGATGCGTCACCAGCGATGCGAGGGGCACCTTGTTCTGCAACTGCGCGGCCAAATGCATTGCGCCGTGATAATGTTTGGGTTTCGGGAAGGTCGCCCCGGCGATCGTGATATTCTTGGTCGTCATGTCGCGAGGGGAGATGGGCTGCGTTCCAATCGCTCCCCACAGGCCCAGAATGACGTAGCGGCCATGAATGCCGGTGAGGTCGACACCTTCAGAGAAAGCAGGGAGGAAACCCGCAGCCTCTACAACCAGCGACGGGCCGGAAGGACCGGCGATGTCATATATTTGCCGGCGCCGTTCTTCAGGCGAATCCGACAGCAAGACTGTTGCGGTCGCGCCGAGGCTCCGCGCCACCTCCAGCTTGCTCTCGACACCGTCGATGACGATCACATCCCTGGCGCCAGCCTGTTTGGCGACAAGAACGGCCGACAGGCCCACCGGTCCGGCGCCCTGCACCACGACTGTTTCGCCGAGGCGAACCGGTCCGCAGCGGTCAAAGCCGCGCAGCACGGTTGGCAGCGCGCAACCCAACGCCGCGACGGCAAGCGGATCTGCGCGGTCCGGAAGCTTGAAAAAGGCAAGGCCATTGGGGAGCCAGGCGAAGTCCGCATAGCTGCCCCAATTTGGCTTGTTGGCGTCTTCGAAAAACCGCGAATTCTCGCAAGGAGTTTCGTCAAGGACGTTGCAGCTGTGGCAGCGATGACAGGCGGAAATCGGCGACCAGTAGACAAGATCGCCCGGCTTGACTGGCACGCCGGCATAATCGGTATCAAAGCCACCGAGTTTCTCGATCCGTCCGATACCTTCATGGCCGAGGATAATGGGGAACGGCATGACACCGGCCTGTCCCGTGGTGATGTGGACGTCGCTGCCGCACACGCCTCCCAGCACGATGCGCACCAGCGCTCCGCCATGCTCGGGTTCGACCACCGGCACGTCCCACGTTTCCAGTTTGTTGGGTTCCACCAGGACGGTGGCGCGGCCGGTTGCCATTTTTTCTCTCCTTACGATCTGCCTCGTTGGGCCTGTCGGAATCTTTGTGACGCAAAATGCAGGCGTGCCCCCTACCCGCTACAGTCCCGCCCTTGCCCCGTGCAGTCAGCAAGGACGGGATCAGGTAGCGCGCCTCCAAGGATGCGCGGTTTGCGGTTTCAGTCGATGCCGGGCATCCGCACCTTCGGTGCAACTTCCGACGCGAACCGACGCAACGACTCTTCCCAGGGCTTGGGATCGTCGATGCTGTCATGCTGGTTATAGACCAACTGGCCCCAGCCGCCGACCTTGTCGGCAAGGGCTTCGAGCTTCTCGATCGCCGTTTCGGGCGAGCCGCACAGCACCACATGCTCGGCGAGGAAATCCTCGTCGATATCGTCGGGCGTCAAATCCTTGCCGGAGTCCTGGATGATGCCGTTGAACAGGCCGAACTTGACGTAGATTTCCTTGAGATAATGCTTCCACGTCTGGGCGAGGCCGCTGGCAAGGAAGCGCCGTTTGGCCTCCGCATCGGTGTCTGCGATGAAGATATCGCGGCAGACACGATAGCGTTTGCGATCGGGTGTACGCCCCTTCGATTCCATCGCCGTCGCCCAGGTATCCCAGTGTGCCTTCATCTGCGGGGTACCGCCGAAGAAGGAGATGGGCGAGTAATCGCGCTCCCCGGCGAACCGCATCGACGAGGAGTTTTGCGACAGGCCCGTGACCGCGATTTCCAGCTTGTCGCGGCCGCCATAGGGGCTGTTGTCGGCAATGATGACGTTATATTCCGGCATCGTGTCGGCGCCCGGAAAACCCGCCTTGAAATATTTGCCCTTCTCCAGGAACGGCTTGCCCTCCCACACACGCTCCATCAGATGAAGCGCCTCAAGCTGCATTGGAGGCAGTTCGCCGATGCTTTCGAAACCATGAAGAATGGCGTCGGTATGGTGGCCGCCCGGCGCAACGCCTAGGAAGTAACGTCCTTCCATCACCTGGCTCAGCCAGCCGATGCGGACCGCGAGCGTCGCAGGGTCGTGGTAAGGCAGCAGATGCGCCATCGGTGCGAAGCGGATCTGCTTGGTGGTCTGGGCGCAAGCCGCGATGATGGCTTCGGGGATGGGAATATTTTCCCAGCCCAGCGTATAATGTTCTCCGATCATGAAATCGGCATAGCCCGCCTCGTCGGCGATCCGCGCTATGTCGACCGCCCAGTCGAAAACTTGCCGCGCCGTCCGGCTCGGCGGGTTATAGGGGGTCATGAAGATGCCGCACTGCATTGCCATTTTGCTCTCCTAATCGTGTCTGCGCGCGTGGGTCTAGTTCAGACGAAGGTACCTTCGGCATCCTTGGTCGAGAAGCGCGGCGCGACCTTGCTGATGAACTTCTCCAGCTCTTCCTGATTGGCTTCGGGCTCCAGATGGCCTTGTCCGAACATGAGGAAGAGTTCGTCGAAGCCGAGGCGATCATGCGCCCGACCAATCTTGTCGGCGATCTCGTCAGCCGACCCGATCAGGACGTTAGGCGGGCGCTGGCCGAGCGGAATGAACCATTCGTCCCAGAACCACATATGCTCTTCCATGAGCTTGGCCGCGCGATCCTTGTCGTCGGTCAGCATAAGGAAGCCGCCCCAGGCCGATGCATCCGTCTTCGTGACCTCGCGGCCATTCTTGGCGGCGGTCGCAATGTAACGATTGTTCAACTGCTCGCAGAAATCGATATTGTCCGAAAGAACGATCAACTTTCCGCCTTCCTCGGCCCAGAAGTCGATTGTGCGGCCGGACGCCGCAAAGCCACCGTAGATCGGCGGATGAGGGCGCTGATAGGGCAGCGGCGCAATGCCGATCTGCTGCACACGACCATTCTCGTCCTGGCCTTTGCCATATTTGGCATAAGCAGGATGGCCGGTCGAACCGCCTTCTGGTGGAAACTGCCAATTGTCGCCCTTGTGGCTGAACACGTCGTTGGTCCAGGCCTTCTTAACGACGCGCACGCCCTCTTCAAACAGCGAGCGGTTGCGCGCATCCTGCTCGTCACGGGCCTTTACATTGTCGGGGGTCGTGGCACTGACACCTTCCTTGATACCGTAGGCGTCCACCCAGCGTGCATGATAGCCGCGCGTGAAGCCGCAATAGAGCCGACCTTGCAGCATGTGATCGAGCGTCGCGATTTCCTCTGCGACACGGACCGGATTGTGGGTGGTCATGGTATAGCCCATGATGCCGGCCTTCATCCGCTTGCTGTGCTGCCCGACGAACAGGCTGAACATGCCAGGGTGATTATTGGCCTCAAAACCCTCAATCTGAAGGTGATGCTCGGGTTGGCAATAGCCATAGAAACCAAGCTCGTCGGCGAGTTGCACATAGCCCTTAACCTCTTCGAGGAAGCGCTGATACAGTTCCGGCCGCTGACCGGCCATGCCCTGCTCGATTTCATGACGGCGACCGACCACACCGGTCTGCATAAGATGAAACTTCATACCTCTCCGTCCCCAAAGGAGCTTTCATGCTCCCCCGCTATTAGGGTTGATCCTGTGTCGACCCCCTAATCCAATCCCCTTTCGGAAGACTTGTCAACTCTCGTGTTGACGACCCCTAATTTTTTTTCGCATAAGTGCATTCGGCTCGATGATGCTGTGCGAAGCTGCACGGCCTGGAGCGGAGAGGAACATGATGGATCGTCCGATCACGACCGAAGTTTCAACCTTGGGGGACCTGCTTTTCCGGGCAGCGGCAGTCGCTCCGGAGCGTGATGCTCTGGTGCTGCCCAGCCAGCGCGCCACCTATTCGGCTATGCGCGATGGGGCAGTTCGAGTCGCGCGATCGCTGACGGCTCTGGGTGTCCGTCGTGGCGAACATGTCGGCCTGCTCATTCCCAATTGCGTGGAGTTCGCCGAAGCAATTCTGGGCGTTGCGCTGCTCGGCTGCGTTGCCGTGCCGCTGAACGCGCGCCACAAGGCGACGGAATTGGGATATATCATCCGCAATGCCGATCTCGTGGCGATCCTGACGAGCCGACATCCCGACGATCCGGTCGATTTCCCCGCGGTGCTGGCAAGTGGCCTTGAAGGCGAGCCTGCGCCGCATCTGGAGCATATCGTCCTCGTGCGCGGCAGTGCCGGGCAAGGCGTCATGGACGTCTCAGCGTTCCAGGCGCTCGCCGACCATATCGAGCCGTCGGTCATCGAAATCAGGCGACGGCAGGTCCGGGTGCGCGATGCCGCGCTCATCATCTACACCTCGGGTACGACGGCCAACCCGAAGGGCTGCGTCCTCAGTCACGAGGCGGTCACGCGTGGCCCAGTCGAGCGGGCTCGATATCGGCTGAAAGCAGCTGATCATGATGTCGTGTGGGGTGCCGGCCCCCTGTTCCATATTGGAACGTTCGCGCCATTTGTGGGCACGCTCGGGGTCGCCGGTACATTTCTGACGGATGGCTATTTCGAAGCCGGCCGGGCGCTTCAACTCATGTATGACGAAAAGGTCACCCTGACATGGCCCTGGTTCCCAGCAATCATGCAGGGACTTATCGGGCATCCCAGCTTCGATCCGGCCAAACTCGCCAGTATGCGGCATCTGTGCATCATCGCGCCGCCTGCGCAGGTCGATTTGGTCCAGACCCTGCTTCCAAGCTGCGAAGTGATACAGGGCTGCGGTATGACCGAAACAGCCGGCGTCTTCGCATTGAGTGATCCCGACGAAGATCGGGTGTCGCGATCAACTACGAACGGAAAGGCGAGTCCGGGCATCGAGATTCGGATTGTGGATCCGGAAACCGGCACCGACCTTCCCGACGGCACGCTCGGCGAAATCTGGGTGCGTGGCTACAATGTGATGGAGGGATATTGGGCAGCGCCGGAGAAAACTGCTGAAGCTCTCACGTCGGACGGCTGGCTCAAGACCGGCGATCTTTATACGCGCCTTCCCGGTGGAAGCCTCGTCTTTGGTGGTCGCTACAAGGACATGCTCAAGGTCGGTGGCGAAAATGTCGCTGCCGTCGAGATCGAAGCCTTTCTGGCGACGCATCCAGCAGTCAAAACTGTTGAGGTGGTCGGCCGTTTCGATATCCGCCTCGATGAAGTTCCGGTTGCGTTCGTCGAAATTCATCCGGGACATGAAATCGACGAAGATGGGCTCATCGCGCACTGCCGGGGCCGGATCGCAAGCTACAAGGTACCGCGCGCAATCATATTTCTTGCTGCGTCCGACTGGCCGATGTCAGCCACGAAGATCGACAAGCGGGCGTTAAGGGATCGGCTCAAAGAGCTGGCTTCATGAGCGAGCCAAAGGCTATCGTTGCCGCGTTTCTGGATAGCTTTTCATCGAACGATGGCGAAGCGATCCTTGAATATCTGGCCGAAGACGCGACATGGTGGGTCTTGGGGAACCTGGATGGAATGTCCGGGACGATCGACAAGGCCGCGCTGGGCAGTTTGCTGCGCAAAGTAAAACCGCTCTCTCTCGACGGGGCGTTGACGATCACGCCGTCGAGCATAATCAGCGAGGGCCGACAGGTGTCAGCGGAAGCGGCCTCGCATGCACGGCTGTGCGACGGTCGCGTCTATGCCAATGCCTATCATTTCAGGTTCGATCTCGACGGGGACCGGATATGCAGCGTGCGGGAATATTCCGACACGCAGCATATGCTGGAAATATTCGGACAGCAGTCCGAGGTTGGCGTGCTGGACAACCTCAGCCTGTGACGGCGCTGAGGACCGGCGGCGATGGAAGCGCGTTAGCACGGCCCGCGTCGGTAAGCGCTCCGCCGGTATAGATGGACCAGAATGTTTCGGCGACCTGTCGTCCGGTCAGGCTGCCGCCCGGTACAAACCAGCGATGCGTCCAGTTCAGCATTCCGAACAGGGCATTCTCATGGAGACGGGGCGGTATGTCCGATCGCAGATCGCCATCCTCGATACCCTCCTTAATGAAATCGATCAGCATCCGGTCGAACAAACGCGTGCGCTTCATGATCAACTGCGCCCATTCGGTTTCCTGCACGCCGACCTGATGCATTTGCTCCTGGATATAAACGAAAGTCGCCGGATAATTTTCTTCATAGCTCGTCATCAGGATCACGAAGATCTGATGCAGCCGCTGCATGCCGGTGAGTGCGTCATTCGCACGCAATTCCTCCGCGGCAGCGATGGCCGTGTCCAGGACACCCCCAACGATATCCTGCAGCAGTTCCTCCTTACTACCGGCGTAATAATAGATGGTAGCCCGATCAAGACCTGCTTCTCGGGCGACATCCACGAGCCGCGTGGAATGGAAGCCCTGCTGCTTGAACAAAGTGGCGGCCGCGCCCAGCACCTCCGCCCGCTTGGCGACGTAATCGGCGCTGTCTTTTGCACGAGCCGTCCGCCGGCGCTTAGAAATGTTGCTGCTTTTATCATTCATGCGCCGAACTTGCACTCAACACACGTGGGAGGCAAGCGGCCTCATCAACGTCAACGTCGGCGTTGACTGGATCCAGTTTTCATATAAGATGAAACCTGGAGAGGAATAAGTGAGTCTAAGCCATTTCCCTGTGAACCCGGAATACGGAATCGGCTGCTTTCGGCGGCTGGTTCGAACATTCCGCGTGCCCGGAAAAATCGTCGTTACGCTCGACGATACCCATCATTCGATGTGGCTCGTCATGCATCACGCCAATGGGCATGTAACCGATATCGAGGCGCGAGTGGCACGTGGAGCGGCGACCAGCTGTGGTTCGGCCGACCGTCCGCTCGGCAAGTTAAAAGGCCTGCCTGTCGATGGTGACATGCTGGCGTTCCGCGAGCGTTTGCCACCTGTTCTCAACTGCACACATCTGATGGATCTGGCATATTGGGCGTTCAGGAACGCCACCAGCCAGATGCCGCTCAAGCGCGAAGTTCTCATCGAGATACCTGACGAAGCTGATGCGCCGGTATGGATCAAGGTCAAGCGAGACGGGGAGATCGTCCACAACTGGTACGTTCAGGATCATCATGTAGTCGAGCCACCGCATCTTGCTGGCAAACCGATGATGAAAGGCTTTGCGTCGTGGGCACGCGAGCAGTTCAGCGGGGACGACCTCGATCTGGCGATCATGCTGCAGCGAGGTGTTTTCGTCGCCCGAGGCCGGCGGCATCTGGTTGATCTCTCGCCGCCCGTGCCACTCAACGCTGCACCAGCGATGCGCGACGCCTGCCACAGCTATTCCCAGGACTATTTCGACACCGCGACCAGCATCGTCGGCTACGTCCGGGACTTTACCGACGGCGTCGCCGTCGCCTCACTCCCACCCCATGTTACCGCATATTTCAAAGGCTTTTTCCGATGACTGACTATGGTAAAATCGCGCCGATCGAAGAGATCATCGAGGATGCGCGCAACGGGCTTCCCTATATTCTCGTGGATGCGCCGGATCGCGAAAACGAAGGCGACATCATCATTCCCGCGCAGTTCGCGACACCGCGGATCATCACCTTCATGGCGACCCATGCCCGTGGCCTGATCTGCCTAGCGATCACAAACGAACGCGCCAAGCAACTCGATCTGCGACCGATGGCAACCCGCAACGAAAGCGGTCATGGCACTGCGTTCACCGTCTCGATCGAAGCCCGCGAAGGGGTTTCAACCGGCATTTCGGCGCATGATCGGGCTCATACCATTGCCGTTGCGGTGGACCCCTCCAAGCAGGCGCATGACATCGTCTCGCCGGGGCATGTGTTCCCGCTTACCGCCCGCGACGGTGGCGTGCTGGTTCGCGCTGGCCATACCGAGGCCGCAGTCGATATCTCGCGTCTGGCTGGCCTCACGCCTGCAGGCGTCATTTGCGAAGTCATGAATGACGACGGCACGATGAGTCGCTTGCCAGATCTTCTCCGCTTCGCTCGCGAACACAAGATGAAGGTCGGAACGATATCCGATCTTATCGCCTACCGTCGACGTCTTGAGACGTTGGTAGAGCGCGTGGCTGAGGCGCCGTTCGAGAGTTGGCATGGTGACTTCCAGGTGATCGTCTATCGCAACAAGATAGACGGCGCTGAGCATGTCGCGCTCGTCCGGGGTTCGCCTACGAAGGATAAACCGACGCTAGTGCGCGTGCACCAGCTGGATCTGACGGCGGATATTCTGGGCTGGCGGGAAGCACATCGCAACTATGTCCCGACAGCACTGGCTGCACTTTCAGATTATGACGGGCCGGCCGTGGCGGTGTTCGTATCCGATCCCAATCCGGCATCGATTTCGGAGCGGATCAAGGGCAACCGCAAAGCCTATTCCGACACGCACGGCTATCGCGATTACGGTATCGGAGCGCAGATGTTGCTTGATCTTGGGGTAGGAGAAATGATCCTTCTCACCTCAAGCCCGACGAAGATGACTGCGCTGGAAGGCTTTGGTCTGAAGGTGGTGGCCAAGCGACCGCTTGTTGAGCCAGCTATGCGCCTAGTGCAGTCGCAGGCTTGACTTGTATCGCCATCGGGAATGTCGGCTCGCCGGCATTCCCCTGAAGCGCATGCAGCGCTCGGTGGCCTGACGCGATAAGCCGTAAGCGAGGTCTGACGGCCGCCTTGCACGGCGCCCATTCGCGGGGATGATTGCCGCTCTTTGAGCGGGGTGGCCGGTGTCGGACGAGATTGAGGATTCAGCGAGCGGCGCAGCGACTGCTCATACGAGCGGTCGTATGAGTAGTCGGATAGAGATCGTTAGCCGTGTGTCAGGCCGGCGGCGGTGGACGGTAGAGCAGAAGCTGGCCGTGCTGCGGGATGCATTCGGGCCGGAGGGCTGCGTGCGTACGGCCTGTGAACGCCATGATGTCGGCAGCGGCTCGATCTACACTTGGCGGCGCCAGGCGATGTCCGGTGAGCTTGCCGGGGTTCGCAAGTTGGCCGAGCCGGCATTTGCGGAGGTGCAGATCAGCGAGCAGCCAGCCTTGCCTGCCCCGACAGTTGCAGCGAGCAGCGGCGGCGTGATTAGCATCGAACTGCCGCCTGGTATCAGGGTGAGCGTGGATGCCACGGTCGATGCCGATGCCCTGTCACGGGTGATCGGTATCCTGACGCGATGATCCCGCTGCCGCTATCGACGCGGATCTTCCTGGCCTGCGGTGCGACCGACATGCGTAAGGGTTTCGACGGCCTGGCGGTGATGACGCAGCAGGTTCTGGAGCAGAGCCCCCATTCCGGTGCGCTGTTCGCTTTCCGGGGCAAGCGCGGCGATCTGGTGAAGCTGCTTTGGTACGACGGCCAAGGCATGTGTCTGTTTTCCAAGCGGATGGACCGGGGGCGCTTCGTGTGGCCGTCGACCAAGGCGGGGTCGGTGGTGATGACGGCGGCGCAGCTTTCGATGCTCTTGGAAGGCATCGACTGGCGGCGACCTGAACGCACTTTCACTCCTTCATTGGCGGGGTAAAACGCCCATTTTCTGGTGCTTTTATTAGCGTTTCGACCATCGATCTGCTATGTGATCGTGGTGTCGGACGCAGGCCTTTCCACCCCTGATAAAGACGCTCGGATCGCCGAGCTTGAAGCTGCATTGGCAGCTGCCCACGCCGATATTTCCGCCCGCGACATCCTGATCGATACGCTGCGCGTGCAGATTGCGCGCCTCAAGCGGATGCAGTTCGGCAAGTCGTCCGAGAAGCTCGATACCCAGATCGCTCAGCTTGAGCTGGCGCTCGAAGAACTCGAAGGCGAGGCCATCGTCGCTGCCGCGCGTCGAGCCGATCTGGCAGAGGCTGATCGGCCGTCGCCTGTTCGGGCGCTGCCCGCCCATCTGCCACGCGAGTAGCAGCGGATAGAACCCGAGCAGGGCACCTGCACCTGTCCCGAGTGCGGTGGTGCGCTGCGGCCGCTGGGGCAGGATAGCGACGAGATGCTCGATGCCGTGCCGGTGCAGTGGCGCGTCGTTCGGACCATCCGCCCCAAGTATAGCTGCCGCGCCTGCGAGAAGATCGTGCAGGCGCCCGCACCGGTAAAGGCGATAGCGCGCGGCAAGGCGACCTTCGGCACGCTGGCCCACGTCGTCGTCTCCAAGTTCGATCATCATCTGCCGCTTTACCGTCAGGCCGAGATCATGGCTGCGCAGGGGGTCGAGATCGACCGCTCGACGCTGGCAGGCTGGGTGGGACAGGCATCCGTGCTGCTCGACCCGATCGTCAGTCGCATTCGCGAGGTCGGCTTGACCGCCTCGAAGATCCATACCGACGATACGCCGGTTCCCATGCTTGATCCGGGACGCGGCAAGACGGCGACTGGCAGGCTCTGGGCTTACGCCGTCGATGATCGTGGCTCCGGTGCCACGACCCCGTCGCTGGTCTGGTATGAGTTCACCACCGATCGCACCGGCGCGCATCCCCAGCGGCAGCTGGCCAACTTCACCGGCTATCTCCAGGCCGACGGCTATGCCGGTTATGACAAGCTCTACGACACGAACCGCGTCACCGAGGTTGCTTGCTGGGCGCATTTCCGGCGAAAGATATTCGACATCCACGCCACCAAGCCGACGTCGCTCACCACTGATCTGCTGGAACGCATCGGCCAGATCTATGAGATCGAGGTAGAGGTTCGAGGCCAGCAACCCGAGATCCGACGACGAAGCCGGCAGGACCGCACCCAGCCATTGATCGACGAGCTGCGCCATGCACTCGACGATGCCCTGCGCCGTCTCTCGCCCAAGTCCGAGATGGCCAAGGCGATCGCCTATGGCCGCAAGCGCTGGGTCGCGCTGACGCGCTTCCTCGACGATGGGCGCCTGGAAATCGACAACAACATCGCGGAGCGCGCCATGCGGTGCGTGGCCCTGGGCCGCAAAAACTGGCTGTTTGCCGGGTCAAAGGCCGGCGGTGATCGCGCCGCTGCCGTCTATTCCGTCATCGAGAGCGCCAAACTCAATGGCCTCGAACCACAGGCATATATCGCCGACGTCATCGCCAAGATCGCGGACGAATGGCCTGCTGCCCGCTGGGATGAACTCATGCCGTGGAACTGGCGGCCCGATCAGCAACCGATCGCCGCAGCCGCCTGATCTGCGGTCTCCAGCCCACGCTTACGATAAGCCAACATACACTGCTCGAACGACGTACGGAGCGCGACCGGTAGGGCGCGCTCCGCAGTTTAGTCGTTCTATCGGGTAAGGTCAGTCTTCAGGCGCGATCGTCAACGCCATCCCGTTCATGCCCGCATTGACCACGAGCTGACAGGCCAGACGCGAGCGCTCGTTCCGGTGATCGGAACTGTCCAAAAGGTCGTTTTCATCATCGGAGAGCGCGGGCAGCCTGCCTTCAAACTCCTCCGCCACATAGACATGGCAGGTCGCACAGGAACAGCATCCGCCACATAGCGCCAGCAGCTCGTCGATCCCGGCGTCCCTCACCGCTTCCATTACGCTGATGCCTTCAGCCACTTCGATTATGCGCGACTCGCCCGTTCGCGTCATGACATTGATACTCGGCATAAGTTTAGCGCTCCGACCAGATCAGAGGGACATTGTCGACAGCAGCAACAATGCCGGAATGATAGATAGGCTGCGCTCCTGGCTTCATGGCGAAGGTGGGAATGCGCTTGAGCCATTCCTCGATGGTGACGATCACTTCCATGCGCGCAAGGTGGAGGCCGGCGCAGCGATGAGGACCGCCGCCGAAGGTGCTGTGCGAGATGCCGCGACGTTCGAGATTGATACGCCAGGGATCGTCGTTCAACTGGTCGTCCAGGCCATGCAAAGCGGTTGGCAGCAATATCATGTCGCCCCGCTTGAGTTCGATACCTCGGAAATCCTGGTCCTTTGCGACCATGCGTGCCTCGGAAACAACCGGAAAACGCCGAAACATCTCTTCCGCGCTGCGCATCAGCTTCAGGGGGTCAGCGCGCAATTCCTCGACGACCTGCGGGTTCTTCGCAAGGTGAATCATCATGAAGCTGAGGAAGTTTACGACCGTATCGAGACCACCGAGCAGAAGCAGGGAAATGAGACCGAGCGCCTTGTCGTGCGTGATCCGCTCGCCGTTGATCTCGGCATTCACCATGACGGTGATCAGATCATCCCCCTCCTTGCCTCGACGGGCCTGGATGATCGGCTCGACATAGGCGAAGAAGCCCTTATTGCCTTCCTCAAGATGCTTGGCCATTTCCTCGGGCGTGTTGCCCTCCGGGCGCGTCATCATCTTGGCGAAGCGGCTGAGCGTAGGCACGTCGCTTTCGGGGAGGTCTGCAAGCGCCATGAAGACCCTTACAGGGAAGACGTTGGCATATTCGGCCGAAAAGTCGCATTCGCCCCGGCTGACGAAACTATCGATGAGATCGACCGCGACCTTGCGCACTTTCGATTCAACCTTGCGAATTTGGGCGAGGCTCAAGCCCTTGTCGAGCGCCTTGCGGTAGGGCGTATGCTCGGGCGGATCCATGCGGGTCGGGACCATCTCATATTTTTCGCCAGCTTCTTTGGGCAGGAAAATGACCTCGCTCGAGAAACGGGTAGGATCACTGTAGACCTCGCGGACTGTATCCCCATTGGTCGCGATCCAGTGACCACCGGTAAAGGGGGTCCAGATGAGATCGGGCATGTCTGGCTTGGGGATATTCTTCCACGCCTCATGATAGCCCTGCTCGATGCCTTCGAGCGCATACATGTCGATTTCATGCACATATTGCTCGGGAATATGCTCCGGGCGCGGAGCGCGGGCGCGTGACATCGTTTCAGGGACATGTTCAGGCATCGTAGCCAAGATCGCTCTCCTTATCTCAACATGCCCAGCCGTTCCCGGGCCATGCGTGTTCTTTACACGCACAAAAAATGCCGTGCAAGGAGTTTCAACGCTGGCGTTGATCTGAAACATTTGCGCCGAGCGCGGTCACACGCTTAGGTAGTCGTCATGAAAATGCGCGAACTAGAAGAGCGGACCGGCGTTGATCGCGAGGTCATACGGATCATGATCCGTGAAGGCCTGCTGCCCGAGCCACAGCGCCCAGCGCGCAATGCTGCGGAATATGACGAGGGTCACGTCAGCGGCATCGCCACGATCAGGCATTTGCAACAGACTTCGCGCATGACGCTCAAGGAGATCAGATCCGCCCTGTCGGGCGAAGCGCTCGAACGCCCAGGTCCCGCATCAGCTTACAGTCACCTGGAAGCTTTGCTGTCACGCTCTTTCGGACTGGAGCAGCCGACATCGGTCTCTTTGCAAAGCCTTTGCGAGCGCTATCCCCGCGCCGAACGCGATGCCCGTGCATTCGAGGCCATGGGGATGCTGACGCTTTTGCCGACGGAGAGCGGTAGCAGCCTCAGCCTGACCGATGCGCGACTTGTGGAAATATGGGGAAAGATACGGGAAGCGGGATTTGTCGAGGAACAGGGCTTTCCTCCGGAAAATATCAGCTTCTACCGCGAAGCCGCGGAACTGGTCGCCCGGCACGAGGCATCGATATTCTTCAGCGGGTCGGATGGCGCAATCAGTGAAGAAGATGCCGCTAGAATGCTCCAGATAGCTCTGCCACTGATGCTCGATTTCTTCGGCCTTCTTCGGATCAAGGCTTTTATGACCAACGTACATCGGTCCCTCGGGACGGGCGACCGCTAGGCCGTCGCGGCTCTCTTCCGATCCAGACAGCGTGCCAGCAAACGCCAGAAGGGATCTTCGACCGCCAGGCCCCATTCGATTAGGCTGGTTAAAAGCAACTGGAACGGTTACGGACAATATTGTCCGGATAAGACGAATGGAATTGGGTGTGCGCAGAGATGCCAAAGATCGGCGTGAGCGGATTGTCGCAGCGGCGGCGACGATATTCGCAAGGCACGGATATGCCGTGGCGCTTGATGCGATCGCTGCGGAGGCTTCCGTCGGCCGTACTACGCTCTACCGGAATTTTGCCGATCGATACGCGCTTGCTCTTGCGGTTATGGAACGTCGTATCGAGGATGTCGCAGCAATAGCGGACGAACATCACGACCGGCCCGACACCTTTCTTCTGATGGTCCGGAAGAGCGCCGGAGGGGCGGACCTACGATGGTAGTCGGATCGACCTTCGAAACACGAAGCCCTGACCGGCGTTAGCGGTTCCTTCCCTCAAGCCGCATCAGCAGGCGACACATACCATTGTATGGGATGCCGGAGCTTGAGAAGGAATGGTGCCGCAGCGCGTGTAAACATACGATCGACGGCTCACCCAGGATATTATCCGCTCGAACATCTCGATCGTTCAACCAAGGCCAAGTCTGCTCGCGAACATGCCTGCCAACAAACCACCGGACGAATTTTACGAACTTGTTTTTCGGACAATGCCGATCGCCCTGTTTCGTATTGACACCGAATCGTCTGCAGACATCCGATCTGAGCTTATGGCTTTACCAGCTGAATTGCGGGAGGACTTTCTTCTCGCTCGTCCCGAGCTTCTGGCCGACATGGCCCGTCGCGCCACCATTGCCGAAGCGAATGACCGCGCGGCGGTTCTCCTCCGCGCGCCGACCGCTAAATCGCTCATTGGCACGTCCTTGACGCACTATTGGTCTCGTCGGATGGACTCGTATCGTCGATCGGTGACAGCACGCTCGAGCGGGCAGTATCTCGAAGAAGAAACCCAGGTTGTAGCGTTAGACGGAACAATCATCGATGTCATCTTCGCGATGGCGCCGGTGAGCCATGCCGGACGACCCATGACGCTGGTGGGGATGGTCGATATTAGCGATCGCCGGCGAGCCGAAACCGAACTGGCAAAGGTTCAGGCGGACTTTGCTCATGCAGCACGAATTGCTTCGTTGGGAGAGCTGACCGCATCGCTCGCGCACGAGGTAAGCCAGCCACTAGCTGCCATACGTTTATCGCAGGAGGCCGCCCTACGGTGGCTGGAGAAGCCGGCGACAGGACTCGAACAGGTCCGCCTGCATGTCAATCGCATCGGCGGACATGCGACGCGCGCGGCGAACGTCATCGATCGGGTCCGTCAAATGACGTTCGCCAGCGGCGCCGCCAGGCAGTGCTGCGCCCTTGGCAGCATCCTTGAAGATGCGCTTGCTCTTGTCGGACCTCAGGCGCGGGCTGCCTACACCAACATAGTGGTGGCGGCGCATTCTGTTCGTTCGCTGATCCTCGCTGATCGGATCGAGGTGGAGCAGGTCATTGTAAACCTGATCATCAATGCGCTGGACGCGTTGAAGAGCACCGAGCCGAAGAGCCGTGAGATCACGGTGGCCTTAACGGAATCGGATGGCGTGGTAATCTGCACCTTCTGCGACAATGGCCCAGGCTTGACGGGCACCGCTGAGCACCGCCTCTTTGATCGCTTCTTCACCACCAAGCCTGAGGGTATGGGGTTGGGTCTTGCCATCTGCCGTACAATCATGGAAGCGCATAATGGCAGCATCACCGCGACAAACCGCAGCGATGGAAGCGGCACCCGGATCACCTTGCGCTTCCCTGCACTGCACACCCGGGACGCGCTCTGCCATGCGCCGATGGGATCTGGCGAAGGCTGAATGAGCTACGACTTGTCGGCGGCATCTGTATCAGCAGCACTTCCCGCTTGGGCGCGAACGGACTCGAGCCGGGCGCCGAGCGCCTTCTCAAGGATCGCCTGAGCATCGCTTCCCAGCACCAGGCGCAACGGGGCAGGATCGATCGCGATGCTCGCGATGATCCGCTCGGCCATGCGTTGGGGGTCGCCGCCCGGCGTGCGAGCCGGGTCGCTGAGTACGGCACGTAGATGCGCCAGCGGCGTGTCGCGGTAAGCGTCCGGCACTGCGCCTAGTTGCGTCGACGCCGCGTCGCGAAATCCCGTCCGAGCTGCGCCCGGTTCTACGATGGTGACGCCAATGCCGAAGGAGGCGACCTCTTGCGCAAGCGACTCGAAAAAGCCTTCCATCCCCCATTTACTGGCGTGGTACAGCGAGGCTGTTGATTTCCACTGAGAAGTGACCCGGGTAGGGCGTAAATTTCCACTGAGAATTGACCCATGTTGAACTCGTCCC
>NZ_JAJGNP010000012.1 GCF_020782245.1 Sphingobium soli | reverse complement strand
AAACCAGCATCATATTATCTGAAAAGGGGGTCCCTCTTCGACGCCGATCGGGGGTCCCTTTTGAACGCCGTTTGACAATGGTCGGGGACAGCTCGGACGGTCGCTGGGAGGATAGCATGAGGCCCAGGCCGAACTTTCGTCCTTCTCGCGCGATCTTTTCGAATGTCTCGCGGCAGAGTTGCGCGGGGTTCTCAGGAACGCCCTCATCGTTCCCACCGCGGCGAACAAAGCTATGCGCCTCTTCCAGGACCAGCGTCGTGGGCAACGGCTTTCCGTCCGGATGCAGCCGTCTGTAGCGCTGCAATGCTTCGAAGGTCAGTCGGCCGAGCACGGCGACAACGATATGGACGACCTCGGAGGGAACGAGTGAAAGATCGATGATCGCCACCTGACCGTTCGCCGACGCGTTGCTGCCGATCAGATCGTCGAGCCAGGTATCGAAGCTGATCTGCGGTTCGCTGCCGACAACCTGCCCAAGCCGGGGATCTGCCATCATTCCCCGGATTCGCATGCCAAGCGTGCTGATGAAGCCCGCAAGGCCGCCCCCTTCGGTCGCGGCGATCCGCTCGAGGTGATCCGGCAACATCTGCACGTCGAAGGGGATCGGCGCATCCTCGGTGATTTGTGCGGCCGCCAAGGCATCCTCGACCTGATCGAGGAATGATTGCAGGGCAGCCTGAACGGATTCGATTTCCTCGACGGCGAAGCTGTTGAACCAACCGTTGTTTCCGCGACGATTGTTGGCGACGTCTCGAATGGTCGCGGCAATGTCGGTGAGCGTTGCCGCAGGGTCTCCGTCGAGCCGCGCGCTCATCGCGTCGCAATCCGCTGCCATGTTGTCCATCAGGTCGCCGCATTGGCGTCGTGGCCCGGCATCGCCCGCAAACGCTGCCGGTCCGCGCGCGAGCAAGGCATCGACCAGCAGCCTGTACGAGTAGATGTGCCGCCGAACCAGCGCCGCCGCCGGCACGTCGGCGAGATTGCCGCTTTTCAGGTCACGAAGGGCCTGGAGCAACAGCGGTCGCTGCGCGCCCGGTCGGGCGAATGACACCGCCGTCCATTCATGGCCGTTCCAGAGCCAGGCCGGCAGGCGCAGTGCTCGCTCACCCTTCTGATCATCGACGGGTGGCACGCGGAACAGCCGGACATTGTCCGCGCGATCGGCGAACGCTTTGGCGTATTCTCCATTGGGGTCGAGAATAATGAACCGGGCGTTCGGCCCTTCAGCCGGGTTTGTGAGCGCAGTTTGCGCGGCGTCGAGCGACCATCGGATTAGACCTGCAACCGAGCAGGACTTGCCGCTGCCGGTATTACCGAGCACAGCGACGTGACGCCCAAAAATCTTGTCCGGATCGACCATGATCGAGGTGTTTGCGGCAAGCGGCGAAGAGCCGATCCGGACACGGCGATCCTTATCCTTTGCACCGACGATCGCTGCGATCTGTTCGGGCGTCGGTATAAGGATCTGATCGCCGACCGAAGGAAAAGCGACCACGCCGCGGCTGAGGTCGTAAACGCTGGTTCCTGCGCGGCGGTCGCGGCGCACGGTCAGCGTGCCGATCGGAGTTAGCGCCATTTTTCGCAGCGGGAACGGCAGGTCGATGAGGCCGAAGTCTTTCAGCCCCGAGCGTTTTGGAAATGGCGAGCGCTCGATGCCGATCCAGGTGACATAGGCCACTGTCGCGCCGGCCTCATTGGGTATCAGAACATAGCTGTTGAGGCGGGGAAAACTGGTCGGCGTACCTGTATTGAGTGCAGTTGATTGTGGAGCATCAAGATCCAGGAGGACGCGAATTTCATCGGACGAGATGGACTCGACCGTGCCGATGACCAGCTCGGACAAGCGCTCAACAGGAGAGCTCATGCGGCACCGCCCGGTTCAGCCGGCGCATCCGCAGCCGGTGCCGCGACGACAACCGGGACTTCGGTGAAGGCCCGGTTCTTCAGGAGCTCCGACATCCGTCCGGTGATATAGTCGAGCGCGGGCTTTGGAAGATAGTCGTCGACCAGACGCTGAAGGCTCCCGAAATGACGGCCAGCAAGGAGGCTGACCTGGGCTGGCCGGGTATGCGCGAGGAACCCCTTGATGCGATCATCGAGATCGAACGCGATGATAACGAGATGCGCAGATGGCACCGACAGCATGTCGAGGAGCACTCGGTTGATGTGATCGTCACCAAAGCCATAGCCGTAGGTGACGACGACGGAATTGGGCTTGCACGTCGCAGAAGCGAAATCTCGAAACAGCTCTGCATACGGATATTGGGTCGTCTCTACGTCTTTCGCCGGATTTGGATAGATCATGACGGTATCGACGGGAGAATCCGGAAGGCTTGGATGATCTTCCGCCGCACCAAAGGGGGTCTCGGCACGATAGATACGCCGCGTAGACTCGTCGAAGCGCCAATCGAGACTGCCGTGCAATTTCGTCAGGCGAACGACGCCTTCCATGAAGCGCGGTTCACCACGAATTCCTGGCGGATTATAGTGATAGTCCAGCTCGATGCGTGTGTTGCGAAACAAGGGGCGCAAAGTGCCTACAAACCGATCGATGATGCGCAGGCCGGCGTCGTCGCACCCGCGTTCGATCAGTCGGTCGTAGTTGGTCGTGAACACGTGCAGGCGCTCGCGTGACGCCGCACGGCTGGCGAAACTCAGTAGAAAGGACTGGAGCATGGCGGAGGCCGGCGCGCTGTCGGCGTCGGCGATACCCCGTTCGGTCGCAAGCAGGGAATAGAGAAAGGTCTCAATAGCAGCGTTGATGTCGGCACGGACGGATTCCGCAGCATCCTTGTCAATGATGTCGAGCCCGTCGAGCACAGCGATGGCGCTGCGTAGCTGATCCTCGATATTAGCTTCGCCGCGCCCCATCTTCTTGGCGCTGGCGGCAGCATGATCCATGATGGCCTTGGCATGGGCCGAAGTGCCAGCGGCCACATCCATTCCCGTTGCGGCTACCCCCGCCGCGAACGCGACGGATGTCGTGAATCCGCTACCTAGCAGGAGGTTGAGATGCTCTGCCTGAAATACCGCAGATAGCCAGGGCTCGATCCGGCGACGGTGCAGCGCGACGAACTGATCGAGTTCATCAGCGTCCGTCGGGATGTCGTCGAAGGTCTCATTTGAAGATCCCACCCGGTAGCCGTGCGCCTTCCACTCCATACATTCCCCCGACCTGTATTCATGAAGCTGTGCCACAACTGACCCGGTCGACCGAGACAAAATTGTTCCGAAAGTCCAGCACGTTCTCCCGACAAATCCAAGTGCCGCTATATAGTCGGGATGCCCGATGATAGAACGAATGGCCGATCAGAAGGGCTGATCCTCGTCCTCGTCGAGGTCATCGTCTTCCTCCTCATCGTTGTCGTCGTCATACTGGCTTGAGCGCTCTTCGATGGCGAAGGCCACTGAGCCGAAGTCGTTCTCGTCGAGATCCTGGAAGACGCTCGGAAGTCTATTGGGTGCGAACAGGGTTATACCTTGCTGAGCGAGATCCTCGATGAGTTCGTTTCCGAGCGTTAGGTTTGCGCTACCTGCCCAGCGTCGCGACCGCCATTCCAGAAGCAACGGCCAATAGGGTCCAGACCCAGTTTCGTTCGTGACGATCTCAGCGGCAGCTTCAAATACGGCGGGTGCGACCAGAGTCTGCTCGACGCAGGAGAGCAGCGCCATCACAGTGAGCGGACCGCAGTTCTGAACTATCAGATTGGCCGTTCTGATGGGGATCTCAATGCCGAGCCGGATCGCGGCATAAAGTGCCCACGACACTTCACCATCGTTTCCGAGGCGCCCGTGCCGATCCAGTATCGCCACCAGGATCGGCGACCAGTCGGCGATTACGAGGTCGCGGAACGCCAAGTGGCGCCAGACGATCATTCGGGCGACGTAGTCGATGGAATGACCGAAATGCACCGCAGCGCGCTTGAGGAAGGGTTCCACAACAGGCCACTGGGTGGCGGCGAGGTTCGACCGATCCAAGTAGCGAAGGGTGTACTTGAGAACCCCGTCGTCGTTGTTTTTCGAGGTGAGCGAGAAAGCGTATTCAAGCGCTGCACGAAGTCGCTCCGGAATGCGTCGATCAAGCGAATTGCTCGCGAACTCGAACTTGGCGGCGATGTCAGTCGGCCATGTGTCGGAAAAGGAGAAATTATCGGAGTAAATCGCCGTCTTCGATTCGTTGATGTCCAACTCAAAAAACCGAATGGCTTCCCTGTAACGCCACAGTGCCTCCTCGGCTGCGGCGTGGGTGTCGGCACCGATCCAAACGTCGTCGACGTGCCGTATCAGGTCGCAGTTCTGGTGACCGCCGCGGCGGACAAATTCTTGGTCGATCGCGGTGCCGATCACCTCCGCGACGTATCTCGACGCGTCAGGTCCGACTGGAACGCCAACCGTCTGGCCGTCTTGCCCTGCCCGGACGATTAGGTCGAGACGGTTGGCGTAACAGTTCGCGGAGGCGGGATTGCGGTCCGCCTTTGCGGCGGCCCGCCCGTGCACGGCCCAAGGAATCGAGTGGGTGTAGATCGTGTGGTAGAACCGCGAGATGTCAGTCCGCGCGACGAAGCGATACCGAGCGAGACGCGATAGCCGAGCGCTTTCAAGCTCGGAATGCGATGCGATCGTTACCGCCCTGTCCATATCTGGGTTGTGGACCGGTTTGGACAGGCTGAAATTCGACAGCGCGAAATGCTGCGTCAGCTCCACCTCCCGGTTGGCGACAAAGCGCGCGAGATCGTGGGCGGTCGACGGATGGACGAATGAAAATTCGCGACGCGTCATCCCTCGTTTGGACGCGTTGAACGGAGATGACCTAACCGGATGCCTCCCGTCGGTGAGCCATTCGTTGCGAGCCGCAAGGTTGGCGCCGATAGCAGCCGTCACGAAAGTCGGCGGTAGGTTCTCGGGTAGATACCCCTTCTCGAGAAGATCGTGCTTCAGTGCCATCGGCACTATGATGACACCGCGATTTGATCATGGCCAACGAAAGTCTGCTTTTGGCATGAGCAGACGTCGATATGTCTATTAGGAACGACCGGCTTTGGTCGATAGTATGGAAAAACCCGACCTTGCAGTAATGGCCCGCCCTGATTCAATGGCCTTGTCGCTGGGAGACAACGTGCCTGATGTGCTGAGCAGCCCGGCAGCACCGGATCGGCGGGATCCGTGGAACCGACCCGTCGGGCCGCCGCCCACGTGATATGTATGATCCCGTTTTAAGCCTGACGTCGCGCATTGCCCCTGGCCAGCCAACGGAGGGCATCGGATCAGGACGCGGGATTTCCGTTGAGGCAGTTTTCTAGTGACCCAAAGTGCTCGGAATGAAGATAAATCGACAGCCCAGTCCACATATCATGTCCGATGCAAATGTTGGGGCTAATCAAATTTCTACGGACGTGCCTCGGCCTACGTCCGTTTGATTTACGATTTTCTGGTCATTAACGGACGTAATCGACAAAAAATAGACAAATAATAGCATTGATACGTCCCATGATTAACGCTGTTGACGCATCGAACATCGATTTCATACAGCTTGACTATGAGTCGTATCAAACAGGACAGTGTCTTTACACTCCGGCTGGCAGGGCATCATCGTCCTTATCGGTTTGATCGTATCGCAGAAGCTTATGGCGCAATGGCCGCGCAGCGGTTGATGCAAATGTGGGTGCTCACCTTCCAGTTTGTGCCATCTGGAACAGTAGAGCAGGCCCATAGTGTGCTAGTCCGAACGCTCTGTGAAATGAGATCGATGAATAAATCCAAGCCAACATTGGATTTTAGCGGAATTTTTGAAGACCTTATTAATAACACAGGGCCACTTGATGGGAGGTTGTGGGAAAAATCGATCCGCAACTATCTGTCAGAGATATGCCCGCAGTGGAATAGGGCTACAAATAAGACCCTGAGTAAGCGGAATAACGTCGCGTACACATTTAACTCAATGCTCGCTGCGCTAGAGGATCGGGGTCATTGTCTTGATTTTCAACCAATCCGAGGCCTCCGAGGGGGACGGAAAAAGCCAGGCAAGGTTGCCACACTGGGGCAATTGAGGCGCTGCAATGGTAATACAGAACAAGAAGGATACGTTCCTCTGGAAGAATCTGGTCTAATACAGATTGAACATTCTAGAGCTATCCTTGAAGAGCTGAAAACGGTTCTGCTGAACGATTTGAAATCCATGTATGAAAAATGGAAGATCGGTCAGGGATATATATCAATGTACTCTGACTTGGGAGAAATTGAGGCGGAGCGGATGATATCCAAGCCGAGGGTAGTCGAATTGCTTTCGAAAGACACCAGCAGCTCATCATTTCTTAAGATGAAGTCCGAAACTCTTCCAGCTTTGATATTCATGATCAAATCCCGGTATAACGATGATATAAAAGTGACGGCCATGCCTAATAGGTACAGGCTTCTTATTGAGAAATTTGGCGGAATCACTGAAATATTGAAATATATCAGGCCAAATGGACATGCAGCGAATGCAATATCTGGCTTAATTATTTGTGACACTGGGTTCAACCCGAGCGTTGTCTCTGACCTTCCGGAGAATCCTTTCCTGAACAAGGAGTCTCACGGCAAAACCACGTTATCGACGATTGCAGCGAGGAAGCGGCGCGCAAAAGGTAAGGTGGTTTACGGATTGATCGAGGGTCAAGAGGCGCAAGTCGCAACGTCGCGGAAGAATTCACTGAATACATGTGATGCCATTGCCATGTATCGGGAGATGACGTCGGAAATTCGAACAGAGGCTAAAAAATCTGGCCAAGAAGATGCTTCGAAGAAGTTGATAATATACGGTTTGAATGGTGGATACAAAATTGGCCAATTTAGCAATGATGCATCCAGATTTTCTGGCAATGAATGGAGAGATTTTCTAAATAGGCATGAAAGAAATGAGATTATAGGTGGACTGAAGATAAATCGGGCTACGATACGAAAAACCGTTTTGCAGCTGTCTTACTTCGATAATGACGCCGACATTTCAATCGCTCAGGCGCTGGCTGGGCATGAGGACGTCAGTACCACGTTTGATCACTACTTGAATGCTCCTTGGATGGCCAAAGCCATCGAGTCGCACATTCGCCATTTCATGAACTTGCTTGAGGTGGCAATCGCGCCCGATGTGAATTGGGAGGCCTTTGCCGGGGTATCGAGCATATTGATCGATCAAAGGAAGGCTGAGGCCGACGACCTCGGCTTGAGCTTCTACTGCAGCGATAAAGACGTCGATGTGAGCCAACTGGCTCGAACTGGGCCCTCTTGCACTCCGCTAGATCCTTGCCCGCACTGTCCGGTCAGGCGGTTCGCACCCTCGATGAAGGCCTTCCGTTCGCTGGCCATCGCGCAAATTGCGCTAGACCTCGCAAGCGAGCGGATATCTGAAGAAAACCCAAAGCGTTGGTACGCTGTCTGGCTCCCATGGCATGCCTTGGTGATCGCTTATCATCGGCGCCTGAAGCGTAGTCCTTACCGCTTCGACTTTGAACAAGTCTCCAAGGCCGTGGCGGCAGAGTTCAAAGAGGGTCTGATCTGCTTGCCGGAGATATTCTGACCATGTCATTGGCACCAAAGACGTCAATAGAGCGCGGGAATTCTGCATCAAGTGTACTGGCGGAATTCGGAAGACCGTACTGGTTCTTCGGGAACAGTCTCGAAGATGACGTCTGGAAGATCATGATGCATGACGAGGAACTCGAACGTCGCATAGATACGACCCTCAGGTTCGATCACCCAATGTTCCTGAGCGGTCAATCCATGCGCGAAGGAGGTCGCATGAACGATTTGTACACGTGCAAAATAGCGATGTCGTGTGCGATGGATCCAGACAAAGGCTTTGTTAAGAGCGCGAAAAATGCCTCACAGCTTCACATGGCCTTTCTGAACATGGTGAGATGGAAAGACGATCAAGATATAGTGAATTTTTCAGACCTGACGAGAGGAAACTATTTAGAATACATTGATGAACTAGCAGAAGGAGGGATTCACAAGCTCATAGCTGTCGAGGCGCGGGTCGACCGTCTCTTGGAGATCATTTCCTCGACTGACTTCGATATATCCACCTATGATGATTTCGGGAGGTTGCGTAGTAATTCACTCGTAGGCTTGGTTGGGTTGGGCTCCCGAGGTCAGGTACCTGCTCCACAGTGGGAGCGTGTGGCGAAGCTTGTCCAAGACCGGTGGCCAAAACTGGAATGTAATCATACGCCTCGTAATAACGCAGCTTATAAGGGTGGTTCTGCATCCCGCGTTCGTTCCGCTGTCGCCGTTTGGGAGCACTTGTGGTGCTACCGCGATAATCTTCATCATGATCCGATCGAGTTCCGCGCACTTCTGCCGCATGAAACCATAGATTCGGTATCAAACAGCATAGTTAAGCCAGAATATAATACCCGGACACTCCCTCCGCCCGAAAAAGTGTGCGAATTGGCGGCCCGTGCAATCGAGTTCATCGTAACCGGTAAAAACGAGATCATCGATTTCCACCGTTCCATTGTGGTATCTTACGAACCGGTCGCCAGCTATTATAAAGCCAACTCGCAAGCTAAAATCAGTGCGGTGGAGAGGAGCGTCAGCGCGATTTGCCTCAATGATGCAGTTAATTCTCACTTCAACTATTGGCGCAACGGAGATGACGGAACTTGGTATTCACTCAATTATAGGATGCTTCGATTTTTCAACGCGTCAGTTATCGGCGGGAGCATAATTGCTGCGAGCACATTTCTGGCACGTAGGCCGAATGAGATTAATAGCATGAAGACGCGAGCGATTACGTCTTTTGATAATGGCCATTACACGGTAACTCATCTCGCATCTAAGACCGAAGGGGATATGAAAACCATCCCGGCGCCTGGGACTGTCGCCGTCACGTTTGAACTCCTTGAGGCGATCGGTGAAGGGCCGGGGAATGAGGCGGGTTGGCTTCTTTCCATTCAGAATCCGATCACCGGTAAAGCAGCACCGTCGCCATGCGTGAATAGAGCGGTCAATATGTTTGCGGAGGCCGCCGGTGTTCTCCTGCCTAATGGAGAGAGGTGGAGCGCGTATCATCAGCGGCACTTTTTTGCGACGGTCTACTACTACCGCTTCAAGTATCCCTGGCTTGACGCCCTGTCTCAGTTTCTCGGGCATTCCGGAATGGAGCGTACTCGATACTATGTGCACTCACACATCGCGGGTGACAGGCTGAACTGGGCTGAGGCGCAGCATGCGAAGCGGCGCGTCAACGAAGCCAAGCAGGCGCGAGAGGATTTCGAGCGAGTACGGGTTCAGCATATCAAAGATTCAGTCACCGAGGCCTTTGACGATCCTGGAAGCATGACGGGTATCGGGGGTAAGGCCTGGAAGCGCGAGATCGAACAAATGATCCTCGCGATCGAACCGGGCATCGCGGTGAATGAGCTCGACAGCGCGCACCCGTCGTTCGATCAGGTGCTGTCGGTGTGGATAATAGGCAAATGGTTGGAGCCTCATCCTGAGGGGCATTCCTATTGCAAATGCGGTCTAGATGCGGCGGACCTTTCTGCTGCGGCATGCTTAGCTGAGGCAATGGAAAAGGACGGCGAACTGCCGTTGTTGGGCAAGTCGGTAGCGAATGCGACGGACATGGTCTGCAGCCTGTGCCCCCATAACGTTCAGTTTCGCGCGCTTCAGGGCAAATGGGAGGGAATTCACGCCCGTGCGAAAGCTGGCGTTGAGGCTGCAACTGATGAGATATCGCGCAAAGTTTCCGAGGAGCGCGAGCGCAGGATCCGAGAGCACATTCGGCGGTATTTCGGGATAGGGGAGGCTTAAGTTGGCCAGAGCTGCCCCCTCAGTTCGTGATCGGTTCGAAACAAAAGTAATAGCGCTGGAGGCAATGTTCGCTGCCGGCGTTTTGCCGGATGCCAGTATCCCCCGTAATCCATCTGAGTTGCGGCGCTGGGCAGGTGTCTGCGTTGTTGGCCAGCAGGAATTCGTTGTGGTCGCTTGGTCGAGTCCGAACGACTATTACTCGTCGTCCAATCATTTGCTTCGAGCCAGATTTGAAGCGATCATCCGGAAATTCAATGGCCAGAAAGCCAAGAACTCAAACGCCCTAAATTCTGCCTTAGCGGCCCAGATTATCAATATAATGGCTGACTTGGAGCGTGAACAACAGGCTCACGTCATTACAAAGCAAAAACTAGAAAATAAAAAAAGAGACTATGCTGAACTTCTGAAAAATACTCAGAATGTTGTCGGCATGAAATCCGTATAATTTTATGATAAAAATAATACATGCTCCACAAGATTATAAATATCGTAGGAGGAATGGTCCTCGATTGCCGATATTGGTCGACGACGAATCAGGAGTGATATGGGAACTGCAGAGATATATTTTCTATCGATTCACAATGAGGAAGATAAGTGTAGGGACGCTAAACGATGAAGCATACATTCTGAAAAGTTGGATGAGTTTCTTAATAAAGCAAAATGTAAATCTTGTTGATTCATCGAATTATACAATATCGGATTTCTATGAATATCTTAAAGAAAAATGAATTGGAGAGAGGAGGCTTGCAAGAACAATAGATGTGATATTTAAGTTCTACGTTCATTCAAGTTCATCATATGATGAGTATAGGGGAATGGTAGCCGATCCTTTGAATGGATTGGATGGCCCTGGCTTTCCCATTTCTGTCGAAATAGCGTATAAACGAGACAAAGGCCGTTTGGTCCCACGCTATGTCTGCGCCGTTAAGATTGATCGATCCGGCGGCTCTCTGCCTCGGCCGACGCCCGACGAGGAGCAGGTCGATGCGGTGCTGACGAAGCTCAACGCAATGACCTCTACCAGCGAGATGAAATTCATGCGGTGGTTGATGGCAGGCTGGATGTATTACAGCACTTTGAGATGTGGTGGGGTAGCACAGGTCTCGGTACCTTCTATCGCAGACGCGCTCGCAGAACACGGGGTAGTGACAGAGGGCGGTGATCCATATGATTTGAAAAACGCGTCTGATGAGCAGAAAGCTATTATCACGGAAAAAGTATCTGAACTTCGCAAGAAGGGTTTCACATTCATATCTGTGATCGTGATCGAGAAGGGGCGTAAGAAGAGAAAGGTTCCATTGCCGCTAGATCATCTTGAGTACAATTTACATTATATCTGGAACATAAGGCCAGATTTTGTAAGAAAGATTAAAGATGACTGTCTATTCCTTAGCCGGAAAACTGGTCGTGGTTATCAACCGAATTCGATTGGTAATATGATAAATGCTGCTTTTAAGGAAGCAAAGGTACCGGGGTCTGCCCATCGACTACGAGCCGCATGCCTCGAAAGACTTACGAGGGAGGCATTCTTCCGCCACATGGCGATGCATGGGAGTGCATGGGATCGAAAGATGGTGCTCATGGAAATCGCTGAGGTTGCCGGACACGCTAGAATAAAGACGCTACGTCGATATCTGAATCGGCTGGTGGCTCAGTTTTCTCGCCATGCTGGCAGTCCAATCCTGGTTCGTGATGCTGCCCTAGCTTCGAAATTTCGAGGATTATTGAAACGAATGGAGCGCGATAATCAATTGGCGGCTTCACTGGCAACATTCCTTGATGTTCACCAGATTGAGCCAGAAGATCAGTTTGTTGCTGCGGGGATTACTAACGAGCTCAAGCGTATCAAGTTCTAGCGCTGACATCCCAGCTGCGCGAGATAAAGCTCAAAAAATGTGCGTTTATTAGCGGTTAGTCCGCTCATGACTGGGGTTGGGACAGTGCTGCCGTTCCAAATTGATAGATCGGATGGCAGCTCCTGTCTGGAGCCGACATACATCGTTTGCCTGACTGGCATCACAGATCGGCAGAAAGTGGGCCGATTGTTGAACGTCCTCTTTTGGGGAGAAATCGGCTAAAGCTGCCGTCAAGCAGCTGACTCTTAATCAGCGGGTCCTAGGTTCGAGCCCTAGTGCGTCCACCACATTTCCCTTTTTCGTAAATCAGATACTGAGCTTGCGAGATCGGGCTATTGAGAGCATTTTTTTGCTAAGCAGCTCTCTAGGTAGCGGAGCGCTAATTCGGCGCTGCAGTGCAGTGAACGGTTCATGGCTTGCGCTCTGTCGAACTGAGCTTGAGCGAGTAATCGGCTCACCTTCCCGCCAGCGGCGCACGCTGGGATGGCAGCTCGGAAACTCAGGCAGCGCGGTGTCGTGCTGACAGCTAGGCCGCCCGAGCTTCGATCCAGAGCGCCCGATGGACAAGAATGACGCCCTTGGCTGGATGCCCTGCCAGCTCGGATACGCCCCATAGACGGTAAGAACGGTCAGACGGTTATTCGTGGAGGCTAAGAGCAGATTGGGGCCAGGGGCGCGATAGGCCTGGTGCTCGAACCGTCAGTCGCGCAGCACCCGCTCGATAGCGGTGTCGACACTGGTCCGATCACCGCACCGCTGAGCGCCTACCG
The DNA here is from genome assembly GCF_020782245.1 of Sphingobium soli. Classification (GTDB taxonomy): domain Bacteria; phylum Pseudomonadota; class Alphaproteobacteria; order Sphingomonadales; family Sphingomonadaceae; genus Sphingobium; species Sphingobium soli. The sequence goes on along the minus strand of NZ_JAJGNP010000012.1, from coordinate 111,457 downwards.
CCGATCCGGTTTGCGTTCTGTTCCTTCGAGCGATAATATCGTCATCTGACGCTAAAGCATCTCGAGTGGACGGCGGTCGCGTGGCCTGGGAAATTCCGCATCGAGTGTCGCAATGTCGGCGTCGGAGAGCACGATATCTGCGGCCGCGCGGTTCTCCCGCACATGTGCAATCGAACTCGCTTTCGGGATGGCGATAAGGCCATCGTGGCGCAACGTCCAGGCAAGTGCGACCTGCGCAGGGGTTGCGCCAACCTGGGCCGCTACTTTGTCGAGGGCGGGATGGCTTGAGAGGCGTCCCTGCTCGACGGGACTATACGCCATCACTGGCACTTTGTGCTGGGCGAGCCACGGCAACAGGTCCAACTCAGGGCCTCGACGGACGAGATTGTAGAGGATCTGATCGGTCACGCAGCCATCCCCACCGGCAGCGACAAGCTCGTCCATATCGTCAGTATCGAGGTTGCTGACACCCCAATGCCGAATCTTTCCTGCCGACTTCAGCGCCTCCATTGCCTCTATCGTTTCGGCGAGCGGCACTGATCCCCGCCAGTGGAGCAGGTAGAGGTCGAGCCGATCGGTGCCGAGCCGCTTCAGGCTCGCCTCGCACGCACCGGCAAGGCGGGAGCGCGATGCGTTCTGTGGATACGCCTTGCTGACGAGGAATAACTGGTCGCGACGATCGCCGAGCGCTTCGCAGATCAGCGTTTCCGCGGCGCCATCGCCGTACATTTCGGCCGTATCGATGAGCGTCATGCCCAGTTCGACACCGGCGCGTAGCGCGGCGATCTCATCGGATCGGCGCTCGGGACGTTCGCCCATCTTCCAGGTGCCTTGACCCATCGAAGGAACCACTTCCCCGCCGGGCAATGTCACGTGTTTCATGTGCTTTCGTCCTATGAGATGAGTTCGACTGTTCGGTCGCCGGAGGCGCGATTGGCAGATGACCACAATGTAACGATCATATCGCGGCCGGCCATCGATCGAGTGCCATTTTGGCGATGGAGAGCAGTTCGTTGAGCGTAGCGCCGTCGCGCGCCTGAACGGACATGCCTTCCATGACCGTATTGATGAATTTGCCCAGCACGGCCGGATCGGTGTTGGCCGCAAGCTCGCCCTGCGCGGCGCCGCGTTGCAGACGCTCGATCAGGAGGGCCTCCGCCGCGATACGCTTGTCGCGCAGCAGGCATTCGATGGCGGCGGACGCCGGCGAAACGGCTGCCGCTGCCGAATACATGAAGCAGCCGGCCGGCGTTCCAGGCTCCGAGAATGATGACGCCGCTCGTTCCAGCAGGCCTTTGACGGCCTCGTAGGTGGACAACGCCGGATCGTTGATGGGTGCATAGAGGTGGACGCTGAACGTCGCGGCGTAGCGCTCGATCACCGCCGCAAACAGCCCCGCCTTGTTGTCAAACGCTGCATAGAGACTGGCGGCGGCGACGCCAGTCTCCGCCACCAGATCGGCCATCGATGTCGCCTCGTAGCCGCGCTGCCAGAACAGCCGCACCGCCTTGTCGAGCGCAGCGTCAGTGTCGAACACACGAGGGCGACCTGCGCGGCGACGGGCTTTCGTCTCTGTCATCTCTGGTGCACGATATGGAACGATCGATAAATAATATCTTGAAACTGGTGGTCCCCTCCCTTACAGAATGATCATTCAATAATCAAGGAGTCTCCAATGAGCCGCATCGTCCGTATCCACGAATATGGCGACGCCAGCGTCCTCAGGATTGAAGATGTGGCAGTCCCCGCGCCTGCGGCCGACGAAGTGCAGATCGCGGTGAAGGCGATAGGCATAAACCGCGCCGAGGTGATGTTCCGCAACCATGCCTACCTTCAGGAAGCCGAGTTCCCGAGCCGCCTTGGCTATGAGGCTGCCGGCACTGTCGTTACTGTCGGCGCGGACGTGACCGGGTTTGCGGAAGGCGAAGCCGTCAGCGTCATCCCCCCGCTCGATATCGCGCGCTGGGGCACTTATGGTGAGGTCGCCAACGTACCCGCCCGCCTCGTCGTCAAGCATCCGGCGGCGCTGTCGTTCGAGGAAGCGGCGGCCGTGTGGATGCAGTATGTCACCGCCTGGGGTGCGCTGGTGGAGCAGGCGAAACTCGGGGAGGGCGATTTCGTCATCGTCACTGCTGCCTCCAGCAGCGTCGGCCTTGCTGCCTTCCAGATTGCGCGGATGGTCGGCGCAACGGTAATCGCGACGACACGTACCGGCGCCAAGCGCCAGGCCCTGATCGATGCCGGTGCACATCATGTCGTCGCGACCGAGGAAGAGGATCTGGTAGCGAGGGTGATGGAGATAACCGATGGTCAGGGTGCGCGCGTGGTGCTCGATCCGGTCGGAGGCCCGTCGTTCGAGCCGCTGACCCAGAGCATGGCACGCGGCGGCATCCTGCTCGAATATGGCGCGCTCAGCGGCGAACCGACGCCGTTCCCGTTGTTCTCCGTGCTGGGCAAGAGCCTCACGCTCAAGGGGTATCTCTACAGCGAGATCGTCTCGGACGATGCCGCCCTCGATCGCGCCAAGGCGTTCATCGTGGCGGGTCTGGAATCGGGCGCGCTCAAGCCGCGGATCGCGCGCACTTTCCCGCTCGACGCCATCCAGGACGCTCACCGCTTCCTCGAATCGAACGACCAGATCGGCAAGGTCGTCGTTACGGTCTGACCGGCATACCGGGGGGAGTGAACGATCGCTCCCCCACGAATTTGCGCTGACGCAACGGCCTCGCACCAGCAATCAGTTTAACTCAACGAGGGTATCCCAACATGAAATCTCGCGCCGCTGTAGCCTTCGAGGCGGGCAAGCCACTCGAAATCGTCGAGATCGATGTCGCCCCACCCCGGAAAGGCGAAGTCCTCATACGGGTGACGCACACCGGTGTGTGCCACACCGACGCGTACACGCTGGCGGGGAGTGATCCGGAGGGTGTTTTTCCGGTGGTTCTGGGCCACGAGGGCGCGGGCATCGTTGTCGAGGTCGGTGAAGGCGTCACCAGCGTCAGCCCGGGCGATCACGTGATTCCGCTCTACACCGCCGAGTGCGGCAAGTGCGACTTCTGCCTGTCGGGCAAGACCAACCTGTGCGTCGCTGTCCGCGAAACGCAGGGCAAGGGCTTGATGCCCGATGGGACCACCCGCTTCTCGTATAATGGTCAGCCCCTCTATCATTACATGGGCTGTTCAACCTTCAGTGAATATACTGTCGTCGCCGAAGTCTCGCTCGCCAAGATCAATCCCGAGGCAAACCCCGAACATGTCTGCCTGCTCGGCTGCGGCGTCACGACCGGCATCGGCGCAGTCCACAATACCGCCAAGGTCCAGCCCGGAGACTCGGTCGCCGTGTTCGGCCTCGGCGGCATCGGCCTCGCGGCGATTCAGGGTGCGCGCCAGGCGAAGGCGGGTCGCATCATCGCCATCGACACCAATCCGTCCAAGTTCGAGCTGGCACGCCAGTTCGGTGCAACCGAGTGCATCAACCCCAAGGACCATGACAAGCCCATCCAGCAAGTGCTGATCGAGATGACGGGCTGGGGCATCGATCATACCTTCGAGTGCATCGGCAACGTCCACGTCATGCGCGCCGCGCTTGAATCAGCGCACCGTGGCTGGGGTCAGTCGATCGTGATTGGCGTTGCCGGCGCGGGCGAGGAAATCTCCACCCGCCCATTCCAGCTCGTCACGGGCCGCGTATGGAAGGGGTCCGCTTTCGGTGGCGTCAAGGGACGGACACAGCTCCCCGGCATGGTCGAGGACGCGATGAGAGGCGATATCGATCTGGCCCCATTCGTAACCCACACGATGGGTTTGGAGGAGATCAACGAGGCCTTCGCACTGATGCACGAAGGCAAGTCGATCCGCACGGTCATTCACTACTGACCCGCCGATCCGACGCGGCGCGAGGCGCTCGGATCGACAACTCGGCCGTCATCATGGCCCGACCCCGGCCATGATGAAGCGCGCTCTGGCAAATGGGCAAAGCGTCGCGATGCGGTAACAAGCGCCGAAGTGCGGTCGTTACATGCCGATAGTGGCACGGACCAGGGCCGCCTGGCCCAGGCGCTTACCAGCGGAGTGTGTGTGGCCTCGCCGCGCGACCCCACGGGAAAAATGGTTTTGTCGTAACCTTTGTCTAATGCTGGAAAAATATTTCAAAGGTGCCGAACATCGGGCCAGCCTGGCCGTTGGATGTATTGAGTCGGAAATGCATTCATCTGTTACCCGACTGTGATGAACCACTGACCGCACGGGCGTATAGGGCAGAAGACTGAATTGAAGAGCGAGGACATTCACGCGACGACGCCGGCCACCGATCATGGGCATACGGGGCCGCCCGCTTGCGTGCAGGTTCGCGGCGCGCGCCAGAATAACCTCAAGAATATTGACGTCGATGTACCGCGCGACGCCTTCGTGGTGTTCACCGGCATATCGGGCTCGGGCAAGTCATCGCTCGCGTTCGGCACCCTTTATGCCGAAGCCCAGCGGCGTTATCTGGAATCGGTTGCGCCCTATGCCCGTCGCCTGATCGACCAGGCCGGCGTGCCGGAGGTCGACGCGATCGACGGTTTGCCGCCTGCGGTCGCGCTGCAGCAGCAGCGCGGCTCGGCCAACGCGCGATCCTCGGTCGGCAGCGTGACGACGCTCTCCAGCCTGGTGCGGATGCTCTATTCGCGCGTCGGCGAATATCCGCGCCATCAACCCATGCTCTATGCGGAGGATTTCTCGCCCAACACGGTCGCGGGAGCCTGCGCGACCTGCCACGGCATCGGCCGCGTATATGACGCGACCGAAGAGACGATGGTTCCTGACGACAGCCTCACCATTCGCGACCGGGCGATCGCCGCCTGGCCGACCGCCTGGCATGGGCAGAACCTGCGCGATATCCTCGTTTCGCTCGGCTATGACGTCGATACGCCGTGGCGCGACCTGCCGAAAAAGGATCGCGACTGGATCCTCTTCACTGAAGAGACGCCGACGGTGCCGGTCTATGCGGGCCTGACGCCCGAACAGACCCGGACGGCGCTCAAGCGCCGCATGGAGCCGAGCTACCAGGGCACCTTCACCGGCGCGCGCCGCTATGTGCTGGAAACCTTCGCCAACACCAAAAGCGCGCTGATGAAGAAGCGCGTCTCGCAATATATCATCGGCCGCGATTGCCCGACCTGCGACGGCAAGCGCCTGAAGCGCGAAGCCTTGTCGGTGAAGTTCGCGGGCCTCGACATCGCCGAGTTCGGCGATCTGACGGTGTTGAAACTCCGGAACTTGCTCACGCCCGTCGCGCATGGCGAATATGGGGGCGCCGCGGCGGTCCCGAAGGGCCATGTCCTCGGCAAGGCGGCCCGCGATGCGGCGGTCGAACGGCGGGTCGCGGCAGGAGGTTCGGCGCACAAGGCTGCGCCCGACGTGCGCCGCACGCCCAATCTTTCCGATGAAAAGCGGGTCGCCGCACAGCGCCTCGCCTGCGAATTGATCGAGCGGCTGGACCCGCTGATCGATCTTGGCCTTGGCTACATTTCGCTCGACCGCAGCACGCCGACGCTCTCCTCCGGAGAGCTGCAGCGCTTGCGGCTTGCCACGCAATTGTCGTCACAGCTTTTCGGCGTGGTCTATGTGCTTGACGAGCCTTCGGCAGGGTTGCACCCGGCAGATGGCGAAGCCTTGCTCACCATCCTCGAGCGTCTCAAGGTGGCGGGCAACTCCCTGTTCGTCGTCGAACATGATCTCGACGTGATCCGCCGCGCGGAATGGCTCGTCGATGTCGGGCCAGGAGCCGGGGAAAAGGGCGGTGAAGTCCTCTACAGCGGGCCGCTAGAGGGGCTTGCCGACGTCGAGACTTCGATCACCCGCCGCTACCTGTTCGCAGAGCCGCTCCGCAGTGAGCGCACACCGCGCGATCCCAAGGCATGGCTACGCCTGGAAGGGATCAGGCGGAACAATCTCCATGGTCTCGACGTCGAGTTTCCCATCGGCTGCTTCACCGCTGTCACCGGCGTTTCGGGATCGGGCAAATCCAGTCTTGTCAGTCAGGCGCTGCCCGAGCTCGTCACGGAACACCTCGGCGGCTCCCCCGTGGCCGAGGAGGAGGATATCGATCCGCTGCTCGATGTTGCGCAGAACGACACTGAAGGACGCATTGTCGCAGGCATGGAGCATGTTCGCAGGCTGGTGCGGGTCGATCAGAAACCGATCGGCCGCACGCCGCGCTCGAACCTATCCACCTACAGCGGCATGTTCGACCATGTGCGGCGGATCTTCGCTGATACGCCGCTCGCCCGCCGGCGGCACTACAGCCCGGGAAGGTTCTCGTTCAACGTCGCGCAAGGCCGCTGCCCTGTGTGCGAGGGCGAGGGATACGTCATGGTGGAGCTGCTGTTCCTGCCGAGCGTTTTTGCCCCGTGCTCGACCTGTCATGGCTCTCGCTACAACCCGCAAACGCTCGAAGTCGAATGGAACGGGCGCAATATCGCCCAGGTGCTCGAACTGACGGTTGACGATGCGTGCGATTTCTTCGCTGGCGAGGCATCTGTGATGCGCTCCCTCGACGTGTTGCGGGAGATCGGTCTTGGCTATCTGAGGCTCGGTCAACCGGCGACCGAGCTGTCTGGCGGGGAGGCGCAGCGCATCAAGCTGGCGACTGAACTGCAACGCGCTCAACGCGGCAACACGATCTACATCCTCGACGAGCCAACTTCGGGGCTTCACCCCTCCGATGGCGACCGGCTGATGCGACACCTGCGGGGCCTCGTAGAAGCCGGCAATACCGTCGTAGTCGTCGAACATGACATGCGCGCCATCACACAGGCGGACTGGATCATCGACCTGGGACCGGGGGCCGGGGAAGATGGGGGCCGTATCGTTGCCAGCGGCGTCCCTGGCGTCGTTGCGGAAGCGGAAGGCAGTCTCACCGCCCGCTATCTCAAGGCGGCGCTGTAGGTCGTAAATCTGGCCGAACGCACGTTCGATCAGGTGCATCTCAATCACACGTTGGGTTGGGTCGAATCTGGAAGTGGGAGCCGGCGATGTGTCACCGCGGTTGACGCGGCTTAGGGTTTGGGTGCCCGTCAGGTGCGCCGTGTTCGTGTGATACGCGGCGTGGCGGACGGCCAATCGCTGGCCATCCGCCACGCTTGCTTTGTGCGGACCTTCTCCAGGGAGAGGGCCCTCACATGGTTCGTCGAAACGCCCCGCCTTAATTCCCTGCTGCGGGCGCTGCGCCGACACCTTCTGCGATTTCCTCAACGAGTTTGGCGCAGAAGGCGGGCAAATCATTGGGATCGCGGCTGGTAACAAGGCCGTTGTCGACCACGACTTCCTCATTGGTCCATGTACCGCCGGCGTTCTCGATATCGACCTTCAGCGTCGGGTAGGACGTCAAGGTGCGACCCTCAAGCACGCCCGCCTCGATCAATGTCCAAGGTGCATGGCATATAGCCGCAACAGTTTTTTTCTGATCGAAGAAAGCCCGGATGAAAGCAATTGCCTCGACGCTGCCGCGCAGCTTGTCGGCACCGACAGTCCCTCCGGGCACAACAAGTCCGTCAAAATCGTCGGCTTTCACCTCGGAAAACGTCTTGTCGATAGTATAGCTGGCGCCCTCGTCAAGATCGCCATTGACTGTGCGAGCCTTGCCCGGTTCAAAACTGACCACGGTCACTTTGCCACCAGCGTCCTCGACAGCTTGCTTGGGCTTCGAGAATTCTGGTTCTTCCGTCCCACGGGGTGCGATCAGAATGGCAATGGATTTGCCTTCCAAAGTCATAATTTATTTCCTATTCCGTCGAAGACTAAGGTCAGGTGCCCGGCTTGAGCACGACCTTCGTCCAGCCAGCGTCGCGCTCGTCAAAATGCTTGTAGGCGTCTGGTGCCTGATCAAGCGGCAGTCGGTGCGAGATGATTTGGGCAGGATTGGCCCGGCCTTGCTCGATAAGCTTCATCAGTCGCCGGTTGTAGTGCTTTACATTGCACTGGCCGGTGCCGATCTTCTGGCCCTTGAACCAGAAGTTGCCGAAGTCGAACGCCATCTTGCCTTCCTTCTGGAGATCGTCGGGCGCGTTCGGGTCTTCCGGAATGAACACGCCGACGACGCCGATTCCGCCGGTGGCCTTCGTGCTTTTGACGAGGCAGTTCATCGTGTAGTTGCTGCGCTCCTTGCCGTGGCGATCGCAACACTGATACCCGACCGCCTCGACCCCGCGGTCGGTCCCGAGGCCGCTGGTCGCGTCAAGGATCTGCTGGGCGGGATCGCCCTTGCGCATGTCGATCGGAATAGCGCCCATCGCCTTGGCCAGTTTCAGGCGGTCATCGTGAGAATCGACCACGAAGATCTGAGAGGCACCGCGGATCTCGGCTGAGTGCGCGGCCATCAAACCGACCGGACCGGCGCCGTAGATCGCGATGCTTTCGCCAGGCAGGAAACCCGACAGTTCGACGCCATGCCAACCGGTGGGGAAGATGTCGGAGAGCATGACATAGTCATCCTCCTTCTCCTCAGCGTCCTCAGGCAGTTTCAGACAATTGAAGTCCGCATAAGGAACGCGCATCAACTCGGCCTGACCACCTTGCCACGGACCCATCTCGGCAAAGCCATACGCTGCGCCGGCGGTTCCAGGGTTGGTGGTGAGGCAGAAACCCGTCAAACCGCGTTCGCAATTTTCGCAGAAACCGCAACCGACATTGAACGGCATGCACACGCGATCGCCCTTCTTGATACGATCTACCGCAGAGCCGACTTCGATGACCTCGCCAAGGTTTTCGTGACCGAAGACCCTGCCCTTCTCGAAGCTGGTACGGCCCTCATACATGTGAAGGTCCGACCCGCAGATATTGGTCGTGGTCAGCCGGATGATAACATCGGTCTGCTTTTCGATCTTGGGATCATCGATGGTGCTGACAGAAACATCTTTGGGCCCGTTGTACACGACAGCTTTCACGGATCTTTTCCTTTCGCAGCTCTTCTCAACGCGTCATCAAATCGACAGCTTGGTGATCCGGTCCATCGCAACGGCGGACGACATCGCACCCTTCCAAGTGATCTCAGTTTCCTGAACCTTCTGCCATCTGAGAGGTTCCTACCCGTATGGCCGTCCCGGGATCGATTTATTGCGGTTTTCTGAATAACTGGGCCAGAACAGCCGAATAACGCGCTAAAAGGAGGCGACCCGCGCCGCGCGGGAGGCACGCCCGGCGCCCGAGCGCCGCCGCCGACTGAGCCGGCGCCGCGCTCCAAGGCTCAGCCGCGCGCGAACGCCTGCGCCGCTGCCTCGGCCACGCCCTCGTCCTGCTTGCCGGTGCCGCCCGACACGCCCACCGCGCCGATCACCGTCTCGCCCTCCTTGATCGGCATGCCACAGGCGAAGATCATCACCTTGGCGCCGTTGGAGGCATGGATGCCGTAGAGGTCGGCGCCCGGCTGGGCGAGCTTCGCCAGCGCCTTGGTCTCGACGTCGAACGCGCGCGCCGTCCACGCCTTGCCGATCGCGATGTCGACGCTGCCGCGCCACGCATCGTCCATCCGCGCGAACGCCAGGAGGCAGCCGCTCGCGTCCACCACCGCGATGTTCGTCGGGTTGCCGATCCGTTCGGCCTCCGCGATCCCCGCATCGATGATCGTCCGCGCGTCGAGCGTCTGGATGGCGTGCATGGCGTGTCTCCGTGGCCAGTCCGGGGAAAACCGCTCGACGCACGCCGCCGCGCCCGTGTTTCCCCCACGCGGGCGATGAGAGCGACGCGCTAGGGTGCCGACTGCTTCCGCTATTTCGCGGCCAGCAAGGTGAACTTGTGAATCTGCGGCGGTTCGGAAAACAGTTCGTCTGCCTTGTCCATCAATGCGGCGGCAACCTTGCCGTCGAGATGGGCCTGCCGATCCTCCTCTGTGTCGAACGTATCGAAAATCGCGTACGCACCGGGACCTTCCTCGATCGCATACCAGGTCAGAGTGCCCGCCTCAGCTTGAACGAGCGGCAATGCCGAGGTCAGGAAATTGGCGACATCACGCTCTTTTCCGGGCTTGGCCTTCAGTGGTACATACAGGGCAAGTTTGGGCATAAATGACTCCCCAAGTGAAACGGGCAGATGTTATTCGGCAAAGTAACGGACGAGCGGGCCGGTCGTTCCCCATGAGGCGGAGCACAGGCGGCCCCGCCTCCTGGTCGAAATCAGAATTGCTGTGCGGTCGGCCGGATGACGATCGCGTTGACGTCGACGTCATCAGGTTGTTCGACAGCGAACGCGATAGCACGCGCCACCGATGCCGCCGGGATGGCCTGTTTGTAGAAGTCCAGCACCGTCTTGGCAGCCGCGCCAGAGGTCGTGAACTTCAAATCGCTTTCGACAGCTCCAGGCTCGATTGACGTGACCCGGACCTTTTCCCCCACCTCATGGCGCAAGCCCTCGCTGATCGCGCTGACGGCGAACTTGGTGCCGGAATAGACCGTGCCGCCCGGTGCGAAGACCTTGATGCCCGCAACCGAGCTCAAGTTGATGATGTGACCGCTGCCCTGCTCGAGAAAGCCGGGAAGGGCCGCAGCGATGCCGTAGAGCGTGCCCTTCAGATTGACGTCGATCATCTGGTCCCACTCGTCGGTGTTGACCTCGGCCATCGGACGGATCGGCATCAGACCGGCGTTGTTGATCAGTACGTCGAGACGGCCGAAGTCGGCGACGATCGCGGCGACGACGGACTGGACCGCCGACTTGTCGGTGACGTCGAGCGCATAGGCGCGTGCCGTTCCGCCGTTCTCGGCGATCTGCGCGACGACCTCGTCGAGCTTGTCCTTGCGTCGTGCGGCGATGGCGACCTTCGCACCGCGTTCGGCGAGAAGCCGCGCGGTTTCCGCGCCGATGCCGCTGCTGCCGCCGGTAATGAGAACGACCTTGCCTTCGATACCCTTTGTCATGTCTGTATTCCTTCAAGTCAGTTGTTGATTTTTCGCCGGATCGCGGCCCCGCGCGAGCCTGCCCGGGCTGATGGGGTCACCGCGAGCGCAAGAGGACGGGCCCGGCGCCCACCCGGATGCGGAGCAGCTCGTAAGGCTTGCGGCGCAAATCCCGCCCGCCGTGGAAGCCGGGTTGGCGGTGGAGCTGGTTGGCGGTGAAGTAGAGATAGCCGCCGGTGCCGATCGACAGTGTGTCGGGCCAGCTGATGCGGGGGTCGCTCACCACCGTCGTCCAGCGGCCCTGGTCGAGCACGCGGATCGCGTTGTTCTCGTAATTGCCGGCGAACACGCGGCCCCGGTCGTCTTCGGCAATCCCGTCCGAGGCGCCTTTGCGCCCCAGGCTGCGGACCGCGCGGCCCAACTCCTCCTCGGACACCGCGGGATCGCGCAGCATCGCCGTGGGCACCGCGTGCAGCGTTCGGCCCGACAGTGGACCGTAATACAGCAGGCTGCCGTCGGCGCTGAGCGCAATCGCGTCGCTTGCGATCGCGACCGGCGTCGCGGGGCCGTCGGCCGGGCGGTTCATGAGCACCGCGCCGTCGACAACCGGGGTGAAGCCGGGCTCCGGGTTGGTCGTCGCATGGTTCGACAGGCGCCGGATCGCACGCCCGCTGGCGATATCGACGACGATGATGCCGCCGACACCAGCGTTGCTGCTGTCGGTGATGTAGGCGACGCCTTCGGCGCCCTGACGCAGATCGAAGCGCACGTCGTTGAGGTAGGTCGTGGGCAGCACCACGCTGGGCGGCAGGACGATCGTCTTCACCACCCGGTCGGTCGCAAGATCGATCGCCACCAGTTTTGCACCGCCGGCCTGCGGCTGAGAGAAATTGGGAGCAGCCGTGTCGAGCACCCACAAGCGATTGGCGCCGTCAGCCACCACGCTCTGCACCGAGATGAAATGCCCCGCCGGGTCGGCCGGATCGGGCCGGTTGGTCGCGGCATCGGGATAAGGCACCGCCTTGCCGTCGACCAGTTCGGCAACCGTGAACGGCGCGTTGTCGCCCCATTGCGGAAAGTTGACGAAGATGCGCCCGTTGGGGGCGATGGTCACGCCCGTCGGCATCGCGCCATCGAAGGTCGCGACCTGTTCGATTTGCGGCGCGGATGCACCGTCGCGAGTGGTCGCGCAGGCGGTAAGCGAGAGGGCAGCGCCCGCGGCAAGAAGCAGTTTGACGGAGATTTTCATGGCGTCATTTCCTTGAGAATGCGGCCCACTTCGTGAGGCTCGGACCGGAAATATTGCGGGGGCGCCTTGACCGATGCACCAAGCGCGGCGGCGGCGTGCCAGGCCCAACGCGGATCCCACAGCGCAGCGCGGGCAATCGCTATGGCGTCGGCATGCCCGTCTTCTAGGATGCGCTCCGCCTGGTGCGGATCGGTGATCAAGCCAACAGCGATTACAGGCATAGCGACCGCGTCCTTGACCGTGCGGGCCAGCGGTACCTGATAGCCGGGGCCGACCGGGATCTGCTGGCGCGGGTCGAGCCCGCCGCCGGAGACGTGGATCGCCGCGCAACCGCGCCGCTCCAGTTCCTGCGCAAACCTTGCGGTTTCTTCCGCTGTCCAGCCGCCTTCAACCCAGTCAGTCCCGGAAACGCGAACGGTCACCGGGCGGTCGGCCGGAAACGATTCGCGCACGGCATCGAACACTTCCAGCGGGAAACGCATCCGGTTGTCGAGGCTGCCGCCGTATTCGTCGCCGCGCCGGTTGGAGATCGGCGAAAGAAACTCGTGAAGCAGATAGCCATGCGCGGCGTGGATCTGGACGGCTTCGATGCCGAGCCTGCCGGCGCGCCGGGCGGCATCCGCGAACGCCTCCCGGATGCGGGCAAGCCCTGACTTGTCCAGTTCGACAGGGGGATGGTGGTCCGGAGCGAAGGGAATGGCGCTGGGTGCCACGGTCTGCCAGCCATTCTCCGTATCGGGGGGAAGCTGCGCTCCGCCGTGCCACGGCTTGGCGCTGCTCGCCTTGCGGCCGGCATGGGCCAGCTGGATGACGAGCGGCATGTCCGACCACTGACGGACGCTTTCTAGCACGCTTCGCATCGCCGCTTCGGTACGGTCATCGTACAGGCCGACGTCACCGTAGGTGATGCGACCTTCGGGGCTGACAGCGGTCGCCTCTATCGTCAGCGCGCCCGCGCCCGACAGCGCCAACTGGCCGAGATGCATCCGGTGCCAATCGGTCATCGCGCCCTCCTCGGCAGAATACTGGCACATCGGCGCGATAACGATGCGGTTGGCAAGCCGCAGCCCCGCGACCTCGAGCGGTTCGAACAGGCGCGCCATCACCATGCGCCCGTGTTGGGCATGGAGGCCCAGGGTTCGGCCGGGGCCATGTGTTCGCCTTTTTGGAGCAGTTCGATCGAGATCCCGTCCGGCGAGCGGACGAACGCCATGTATCCGTCGCGCGGGGGGCGATTGATCGTCACGCCGCCCGCTTGCAGCCGCGCGCACGTCTCGTAGATGTCGTCGACCCCGTAGGCGAGATGGCCGAAGTTTCTGCCCCCCGTGTAAGTCTCGGCAGCGCTGCCGTCCTCGGGCGGCCAGTTGTACGTCAGTTCGACCTCGGCATCGCCCTGCTCGCCGTCGCCGCGGAAATCCTCGTCGGCGGCAAGGTAGATCAGCGTGTAACGCCCGGCCTGGTTCTCCATGCGCCGGGTCTCCTTGAGACCCAGCAGCGTGAAGAACCGGATCGCTGCCTCGGGATCGGCGACGCGCAGCATGGTGTGGAGATAGCGCATGATCAGGCGACCTTGTCCTTGAGGGCTTCCATCACGAGCTCTGCGGTGAGGGTAGCGCTGGCGGGGTTCTGGCCGGTCACCAGATTGCCGTCGCGCAGGGCGAAGGGGGCAAAATCGGGGCCGCCCTCGTGCTTGCCGCCGAGTTCCTTGAGACGCGTTTCGAGGAGGAACGGCACCGCCTGATCGAGACCGACCGCGCGTTCCTCGCTGTCCGTGAAGCCCGCGACACGGCGGCCGGCGACGAAGGGCGTGCCATCGGCCTTCTTCGCCGAGACCAGCCCTGCCGGTCCATGGCAGACGGCGGCGACGATCTTGCCTTCGCGGTCGAAGCGTTCGACCAGGCGGGCCAGTTCGTCACTGACGGGGTAATCGAACATGGTGCCGTGGCCGCCCGGCAGGAACAGCACGTCGTAGCCGGCGGGATCGATGCTTGTGAATACAAGGGTGCTGGCAACCTCGGCCTTCAGGGCCTCGTCCTTCAGATAGCGCTCGACCGAAGCGTCGTTCTCGCCGTCGGCGTTGACGCTACGCTGGTCGACGGGGACGGCGCCACCCTTGATCGAGGCCAGCGTAACCTCGGCGCCCGCATCGCGGAACGCGTAGTACGGGGTGGTAAGTTCCTCGAGCCAGACGCCCGTCGGTTCGGTGCCGGGAGTCATGCGGTCGGCGGAGGTGGCCACCATGAGAATGCGGGTCATCGTCAGTTGTCCTTTTCTAGTGATGTCGGGAACACGAGCAAACGCACCCGCCGGCGCCGCGCCCGCCACCAGGACAGCGGTGAGGGCTTGAGCAATTGGCGGCGATTTTGCTTCGATCGTTCCTTTCGGCGGCTTAGATACGCAGGGAACGGCATCATGAAATCCAGCGGGAATGGCGGACGGCCATAAATCCGGTTATGGAACCGGAATGTCCCTCCTGCAGTTGCGCACCTTCGTCGAAGTCTACCGCCGTCGTTCACTGAGCGAGGCGGCCCGGGCAATCGGCATCACCCAACCGGCTGCGTCGCAGCACATCGCATCGCTCGAGGCGCAATTGGGCCGTCCCTTGTTCGATCGCCATTCGCGGGGTGTTCGACCAACAGCGATTGCCGACGATCTCGCGGCTTCGATCGGAAGCAGCCTCGACACGGCGGAATCGGCACTGGCCAGCGCGCGGGCCCGATCGTCGCGCATCTCGGGCACGGTCCACATCGCCGCGCCGTCGGACCTACTGGGAGAGATGATCGCGCCCCGACTGGCGCCGCTGCTGGATGCGGGGCTAGACCTGCGCCTGCATATCGGCGGGCGCGAGGCGCTCTATGCCTTGCTGCTCGAAGACAAGGTGCACCTAGCCGTCACCGCCTCGCAGCCCGAAGATCCGCGGTTGGCCTTTCATGCGCTGGGCGAAGAGCACCTGCGCGCCGTAGCCTCGCCCGCCGTGGCCATGCGGATTGCCGAATTGCCGCTTGCCGACGGGCTCAACCGGACGGCCCACCTCGCCTACGACCTCGACCGACCGCTGCTGCGTACCTGGCTCCATGCAAACCAGATCGAGCTGACGAGCCAGCCCGCGTTGACCGCGCCCGATCTGAGGGTGCTACGGTCGGGATTGTGCGCGGGTCTCGGCTGGACGGTGATGCCCGGCTATCTCACCCGCAGCGAACGCGCTGCCTGCACGCTGATCGAGATACCTGCCCCGGTCACGGTGCCGCGCAACGCTTACTACCTTGTCTGGGCACGCTCATCGCTGCGACACCCGCGCGTGGCCATGGCTCGGGACGCCCTGATTGCTGCACTCCGAAAATAATGGTGGCCACGCCTGTTGGGCCGTGAGCGCAATGTCGGGTCTGAACCAGTTGAGCGCTGGCGAAACGAATGGCGGCTTTCGGGATCGTCGGCTACAAGGCCGAACGTCCGAATTTAGGGCCCATTGCTGCCAGACGGTTTCACGGCGACCGAGCGGCAGGTTTTGGCAGAAGCTGTCGTTGAAAGCGCGACCGGCGAACGACGCATCTTGGTCGCCTGCTACCGGACGCTCGTGGGACTTTCCGGCCTGTCGGCTTACCGGCGCCGGCCACGGGAAGCCGCCGTTCGCTCGGCGATCTGCGCGGCGTGAGGTTTACGGCTTGGGATGGGACTTTGTGCTCGGTCCGGTCTGGAGCGGCGACAGCAGGATAGCGGACATTCAATGCGCGGGCCCTCATGTCCGCTTTGCGCCCATCCAAGCCGTTCAATTGGGAACTTTTCGTACCTACGAGCGGACATTCCGCTTATGACTGGGCTTGGGACATTCCTGCCGATCGGCGACGCCAATGGGAATGTCCGGCTACGCCCAGACCGGTCAATCGTAGATCGCCGGAAGCTCTCGCTGCACTGTCCGGGTCTGCGGACGACCCGGAACGGTAGCTTCATAGCCGCGTAGACTGGGTAGTGGGCAGCCCTAACCTAGCTGCTGGCTTGCGCGCCTTGAATTAGCGCATTGCCATCCCTGAATATCTCGACGAGATGGAAATTTTCAAGACCTTCCCAATACTTTGGGTTGATGTGTTCGAACAGTATGATTTGGAATTCCTTGCCCAAGCTGTTCGCTTGAGTAATGAAATGGTTGAGCAGTTTAAGGGCAGTATGGACCTTGGCAACGTCACTCTCATTAACGTCCCGATCCTGTTCATCGGGTCGCTCATTCTCCACGCCGTCGTTCTCGTCATTTCCCCAGTAGGGCCTAGAAAACTGATCGATGATGAGAAATGGCGCCACATGCTGCCCTCCATTCGACATAATGACCTCGTGCAATCCGAGGAAAAGAAACAGGTGAAGGAACATGTGGTTTGAGCTGCTGCCAACGTTCTCGATGAATGCAGTCTTTGGTTTTCTTAAGTGAAGCTTCTTCTCTTTGTAATCGAATGCAGAGCGATACTCTCCATAATTACCTAGAGCTACGTTGGATAAGGCGATATATTCTTGGATTGTTTCGTCAAGAACGCTGGTGAAATGCTTCCGGCGTTCCTCTGGTGATAGAACAGTGAGTTCTTCGATTTTTCTTTCCAGATTTTCGATTTCAGCTTCGAAATTGCGCGGACTTTTCTGATCCGTTCCCGCGAACATCTCAAGCTTGGCCTTCGTCTCACCAATGAAAATATATCGCTCTTTTTCGTTCTCAAAGACTGCGCTACCCGAAGGCAGCGCCTGAAGTTCCCCCTGCAGCCGCTCGCGTTGACCTTCCAGTTCTTTGATTAACTCTCCGACATTGCTCTCCAGAGGGTTCTTCTTAGATATCTCCGCCTTGATCTCGTGCAAGCCCTCTTCCAGTCGGTCCAGGATTTCGGAGAAAACGGAAGTGCGAACGGTATCCGCGTGATTGTCCTTTAGAGAGGCGATCGGCTTTAGACTGTCGGCGGTCTCGGACAGAACATTCTTGTGCGTGGTATATTCGCCCAGGAATTTGCGAAGACCCCTGATCTTTCTGGAAACGCGATAAAGTTCAGCAGAGATTTCCTCGTATCGCCCCGAGACAAACAATCCCGGACCCGCCTCCCTTTCCACTACCATCCGCTGCAAAGTCGCCACCGCTTGCTCGGCATCAGAATTGTCGGCGATGAGGCCGTAGGACATTGCGCGGGCGGTCGTCTCCGCAAGCTCGCCGTAGAACGTCTCGCGATTTTCGTCTGTTTTTAACGATTGTTTCTGCAGGCGCGCCAAGCTCCTTTCAAGCTGCGCGCGCTTATCGCGCTTGAGGATATTTTCGACAGTGTCGATTCCCACGGCGATGTCGAATATGCGCGGCAACGCTTCTCGGGAGCGGGGCTGATCCTGCTTGTCGAAAAATTGCTCGCTGTGGGTGATGATGTCCTGCGAAATCGTGTTGAACAGCAGGAAATAGCGAAGCGATATACGCGAACCTGTTCGCAAAACTTGCCCGCCGAATGGGATTTTAACATCCTGATCGATACCGAAATCGGCACCGAGCAGCGCCTTCAGGGCCGGTTCCCGGATGTTTGCCTCGGGGGCTTCGTCGGGGATCTCTCCAATGGACGAGAAGTAATAGTCACTCGAGATAGCTGAGCCGCTAGGTGCCCTTCTTGCCAGCGTATAGACCTTGTCGTTCACATGGATCTTCAGCCCATACCACAGGGTGCTTTCGTTGATGATGCTTTCCGAAATACGGTGCCGGCTGGCGAAGAAGCAGTAATCAAAGATATCAAGGATTGCGGTCTTACCCGTGTGGCTGGCGCCGGTGATCACGTTCACTTTGTTTGGAAGAAACGACAGGGTCCGGGTTTCACCACTGGCCAGCCAGAGATGAAGGCTTTCGATATGGAATTTCACAGTTCGATCCTCGCATTGAGGTAGAAAACGTCCGCGCTGCCCGCAATGAGGGCGGCGATATTAGACGAGGCGCGATGAATCCGTTCGGCCCGGTTACCCATGGCCGCGGTGATCGGCATTGGCGTGGCAATGGCAGCGCCGTCTGCGCGAAATTCAAGGCAGCCGATCTCGTTCAACAGCTGAAGCGCATTGACTGTCGGCGCCAGACCAGCGCGATAGCGCTCGGCAAAGTTGTAGAAGTATCGGGTTTCCTCGATGAAGTACTGCTCAAAACCAATGACACGGAACTTACCGTGTGCGAGCTGCCTTACCATATCGCGATGCGCAACAATCGGCAGGATCAACATCAATCGCGGGAACGTCAGAAATTCGGCCTTCTCCAAGACGGCCGAGATCGCGAAAGCATCAATACCGAGATTGTTATAGAAGCTGATCAGTTTCAATTGTAACGATCTTTCCAGTTGTGCAGCCAGCCCATTACGGGCCGATCGGACAATTCGTAGAAACCCCCGTTGCTCATTCTGATGGGCAGTTCCTGCGAGGCGAGGGGAAGTCTAACTTTGCGGAGGTCTTGAACGATACCTCGCGCGGCTGTCGCCGCTGTCGCCTCGTCCGGTGGTGGTCGACGCCCGGGATACTGCGCCGAGAATGCGTTATCCCAGTGAGCGTCGGCCTCTTGCTCAAGGTCATAGACATCGGTCTGTGTTATGTCGCCGTCCTGAATCCATTGTTCGACATTATCGCGGAAATTCAATCGCATGGTGGTGAACTTCATCAGGATTTCGACGTCATCTGCCGCAATATCACCAATATCCACGAGCTGTTTGATGAAGGTCTGGTCCGAAAGATTTGCAGGTAAGGCTGGGGTAAGATCTCTGATCACGAACCCCGCACTTCTCGCCTTATCAAAATCTCGCCGGTATTCGACGTTGAATTGCTCAAAGCTGAAGCTGATTTTTCCTCCCGCTTTCACCGTCTCAAAGGAGTTCATTCGGAGTTTGGAATCTACGGCGTGAAATACGTCATCAACCCTAGTGGGGTGAATTTGCTTTTCTAAAATCGATGCTTTGCAACGGGCGATGATCTCATCGAAATCCAGTCCGAACGATAAATTCAGAAGAAATGCCGCTAACACACCAGGGTCAAGGTTCAGGAGATCGTCGATATATCCTTGAATGGTCTTGTCTTTGGTCTTGGCCTTGAGCGCGCCGATATCTGATATGAAATCAGCTTGCGATTTGGTACCGTTTGAGAACTCGTCAATCGAAGACAAGACGGAGTTCAGAGCGTTGCTAGACTTGTTGGACGCGAGCAAGAATGAGGTTTTTTTCAAAAATGCCAGTTGGTCAGCCACGGCTGTCCGTCCGTCTGCCGGATCGGCAATCACTTTGCACCAGTTGGAAATTGATTTCCAGAGATCGGGGTCAAGCGTCGTGAGGTTTATAGGGTCGCCTTGCGCGTTTGTCTGGACGGTGTGTTTCAATTGGACGAGCAATGTTTTGCCGTCCGCGCGCTCGATGTGAACATCATCCAGAACTTCGTAGCCCGCAGTTTGGCCGCTCTTCAGGTTCAAGAGCTCATTCAGAAAATAATAATACTGGTAGTCGAATCCGATTGACTTGTCTTCTGCGCTTGTCTTGTCGACGCGCGACCTCTCGTTCATACCCCACCTATCGAACGTGCAGGAATCTAATACCCCTCTGCAACTTTGAAAAAGTCTAGCATTTCGATGGTACCAGTCAATCAGTCGCTCCTGCCGTCTGACACGGCATGAGGGAATGACGACTTTATACCAGACCCGGCTAGCCCGAGAATCCCAGCGCAATGTGAATGGACGGCAGGTTTCAGTTCGCAGATGGGGATGCCAAACGGCAGCAATGTCCGCGCCTGCCGCCCGTATGGTCGGACGTATACCAATGGCAGGTTTCGACGAGGTCGGACATTCAAGCGCGTTCTGCTGAACGGCGAGATCTGGTCGACTGCCGACTTCACGTGAGCGTCAGCTATCCCCATCGCCCGGCTCCAATCCGGACATTCGCCTAACGGGCGTTCAAAACGTTCGCCTCGCGACCGTGCTAAAGCACTGCTAGACGTTGCGCTGTTCCAGATCTCTACCGGATCGGCAACTGCGCTGTTTCGTCGCCGGCTCAAAACACAAGAATGTTGCGACTGCCCAACTGCCCCTCAAGTGTGACCGGGCCCACTGCTTGGCAGCAGTGGGTCCGGGCGCCATGCCGGAATCGTACCACCATCAGCAGGGGCTGCGCTGCGCTAAGCCGATGGCTACGCGCAGCCCCTGCTGTCCGCACGAACTATTCCACCTCACTATCGGCATCTCGTCCTGAAACCTCACTTTCATACGGTTCTGTGCAATAGGGTAAAAGATCGCATTTCGACCTGCCGATCGCGCTCGCCCTGTTGGGAGCGATGGGCGTGATCGACGCCGAAACCCTTTCGGGCTATGTCGTTGTTGGCGAACTGGGTCTGGACGGGCGCACCGCGCCGTCGCCGGGCGTGTTGCTGGCCGCGCTCCATGCGGGAAGCCAGGAAATGGGGCTGGTCTGCCCCGCCGCGCAGGGGGCGGAGGCGGCCTGGGCTGGGCAGGTGGAAGTGGTTGCCGCACCGGATCTGCTTAGCCTTCTCAACCATTTCAAGGGCACGGCCGCGCTGTCGCCGCCGCAGCCCGGCATCGTGGAATCACCGCCGCGCACCGCCGACCTCAAGCAGGTGAAGGGCCAGGAAGTCGCCAAGCGCGCGCTGGAGATCGCCGCGGCCGGAGGCCATAATCTACTGATGGTCGGGCCGCCGGGCGCGGGCAAATCCCTGATGGCAAGCTGCCTGCCGGGCATCCTGCCCGACATGACCCCGTCCGAGGCGCTGGAAAGCTCCATGGTCGCAAGCGTCGCCGGAACGCTGGAAGGTGGACGCATCAGCCGGGCGCGGCCGTTCCGCAATCCACATCACAGCGCATCCATGGCCGCGCTGGTCGGTGGCGGGCTGAAAGCGCGGCCGGGCGAGGTCAGCATGGCGCATCTGGGCGTATTATTCCTCGACGAACTGCCGGAATTTCAGCGCACCGTGCTCGATTCGCTGCGCCAGCCGCTGGAAACGGGTGAGGTCACGGTGGCGCGGGCCAATGCGCATGTGACTTTCCCGGCCAGAGTACAGTTGATTGCTGCGATGAACCCGTGCCGGTGCGGTCATCTGGGCGATCCGGCGCTCGCCTGCTCCCGCGCCCCGCGTTGCGCCGCGGATTACCAAGCCAAGGTGTCCGGGCCGCTGCTTGACCGCATCGACCTGCATGTCGAGGTGCAGGCCGTGACCGCCGCCGATCTGGTGCTGCCGCCGCCGGCCGAAGGATCGGCCGAGGTCGCCGCGCGCGTGGCGGCAGCGCGGGCGGTGCAGACGGCCCGCTATGCCGGCACGTCGACACGGACCAATGCCGAAGTGGATGGGGAGCGGCTGGAAGAGGTTGCCGGGCCGGACGAGGCGGGGCGGCAGTTGCTGGCGCAGGCCGCCGCCGCGATGAAGCTGTCCGCGCGAGGATATACGCGCGTGCTGCGTGTCGCGCGGACGATCGCCGACCTTGCAGGCGCAAACTCTGTTGGCCGCGTCCATGTGGCCGAGGCCTTAAGCTACCGGCGGCGAGCGCCAGTCAATTAACCTGATGGATGCCGAGCACGCTGAGCGACGTTTATTCGGCCGCTTCGTTTGCCAGCAGCTTGATCTCGGCGGACGCTTCACTGGCCTTGGGGCTGAACCGGCCTTCGATCCGGCTGCCCGGCTCGATCGTGATGCGTTCGTACACGACGTCGCCTGTGATCCGTGCGCTGCTTTCCACCACCAGTTCGCCAGCCGCGATCGACCCGTCGACCAGGCCCGCAAGCCGCGCGCTTTGCGCCGTCACATGGCCGATGATCCGGCTGTCAGGTCCCTGGACCAGCGCAGCGCACCGGATATCGCCTTCCACAACGCCATCGACATGCAAATCAACGCTGGCTGACAGGTCGCCGGTGATCGTCACGTCCCCGCCGATCAGCGAGAAGGGAATGGACTTACCCCCGGTTGCCGACGTCGGCAAAGCGGGCCTTGGCGATTTGCTGGACTTGGAGAACATCTTTGCGGGCCTCCAGAAAGCGGCGGGGATTGATGGCCTGGCCATTGAGCCGGACCTCGAAATGCAGATGCGGCCCTGTCGAGCGGCCGGTCGAACCCATGCGGCCGATCGTCGCACCCCGCGCGACCTTGTCGCCGATATGGGCGGCAAAGCCCGACAGATGCGCGTAGCGGGTCATGATGCCATTGCCATGCGTCACTTCCACGACATTGCCATAGCCGCTGCGCTGGCCAACGAAGCTGACCTTGCCATCGGCAGCGGCATTGATCGGCTGGCCGCGATGGCCGGGGAAATCCAGACCCGCGTGAAAGGCGGCGTGGCCGTTGAACGGGTCGCGGCGATAGCCATAGGAACTCGACAACATCGGTGTGCTGGTCGGCTGGCCTGAAGGAATGGACAGGAGACTGCGTTCCAGAAACTCCATCCGCGCCATCGCATCGGCCAGTTCTTCCAGTTCTCCGGTCAACGCCTTTTCATCGCCGTTCCAGGGAACGAACGGGCCGCCCTGCGCGCGCGCTGCGTTGCGCGCCAATTTGTCAGGGTCCAGCCCGAAGCTGCGGATCGCGGCCGCGGCGCGCTCGGCGCGCCGTTCCACGGCGCCCGTCAGCAGCAGGGCGAAGCGCCGCTGCCGATCCTGAAGGCGCATCAAGGGCGCGGCTTCGGGTGCGATGCTGATCTTGGTCTGCTGCGCGGCCTTTTCATCCTGCCCGTCCGTACCCAGCAGATCCTCGCCAGCCTTGTCGTCATCGCCGCCAAAATGCGCGCGATAGAGTTCGTCCATGAAATCCTGGCGCGCTTCCAGGTCTTGCGCCAGTTGGTCGACAGACTTGCGGTAGTCGGCGACCTTGCCGGCGGCCTTGGCGACAGACTGGCCCTTCGCCGCCAGCGCGGCGCGCTCCTGCTTCAACGCCATGCCATCGATCGCCATGGCGGCGGTGACACCGCCCCAGCCAAGCAACAGTGCAGCCGTGCCGCCCAGCGTCCAAAGCTGGGCGCGGCGACTGATACGGAGGAATTTGACCTGGCCGCCCGAACGCAGGAAAATTTCCCGCTCAGGGCAAAGCGCATTCCACCATGCGCGGAGGGCGACGGCCCTCTGGCTATTCAACTGCAACAATGACGACCCCGTGCTCTTTTCGACTCGGGCCGGTAGCAAAGCATGGCGCCGGGCGCGAATCCCCGGCTCCGGACTCGTGACGAGTCGAAGGGGTGGCGCGATGAAATGAAATGGAGCGGCTTTTGTTCCTTGCAGAAAAAATAAATGTCAGGCCTGCCGAGAAATCCCTTCCGGGCTCATCAACAATTGTTCCACCCCGACTGCCGGCATGGCCGCCCCGAACAGATAGCCTTGTCCATAGTGGCACCCACCGGCACGCAAATAGGCCAGTTGCTGCGCATTCTCCACACCTTCCGCCACCGTGCGGATGCCTAGACTGTGGGCCAGGTTGAGCACCGCGCGTACGATGGCGGCGTCGTCGGGATCGGTTTCCATGTCGCGGACGAAGCACTGGTCGATCTTGATGATGTCGATCGGGAACTGCTTGAGATGTGACAGCGAAGCATAGCCAGTACCGAAATCGTCGAGCGCGATACTGATTCCCGCGTCGCTCAGCCGCTGAAGAATATGACACACCCGATCCGCATCGCGGCCTAGGAATACCGACTCGGTCACTTCCAGTTCGATCATCGCGGTCGGTATTCGTGCCGTGCGCATCCGGCCGAGCAGCCGATCGGCGAACGCTTCATCTTGCAGGTCAACGCCCGACACATTGAGCGCCACATGACCGACGGCCAACCCTTTGCTGCGCCAACGGGCGCAATCGTCGATGACCCGCTCGACCATTCTTTCGGTCAGCGCCGGGCCGAGCTCGGGATGCTCGAACGCCCGCGCAATATCGCCCGGCATGATGATCGACCCGTCGGCGACCGGGCATCGGAACAGCGCCTCGAACCCGATGATGCCGCCATCCTGCAAAGATATTTTCGGTTGATACCAGGGGCAGGGCTGTTCATGCGACAGAATATGGCGCGCGCGATCTAGCATGGCGGTTTCCCGCTCCCAACTGTCGAGCAGGTGCGGTTGGAACAGGATGGCGCGGCCGCGGCCATTATTTTTTGCGTGATAAAGCGCAATGTCCGCATGTTTGAACAGCGCCACGTCATCGGCACCATGATCGGGATAGAGCGCAACGCCAATGCTGGCGCGACATTCCAGCGGCCGGCCCGCATGGCTGAAGGGTGCGTGAAGCTGATCGGTGATCCGCATGAGGATCGGCTGGAGCGCCTCGGCATCGGGCAGACGCGTCAGCAGCACGGCGAATTCGTCGCCCCCCATGCGCGCTATAAGGTCGCCGGGGCGCAGAGCGCCGCGCAGTCGCTCCGCAACCGTCTGCAAAAGGGCATCGCCCGCGTCGTGCCCGGCCGTGTCGTTGATGCGCTTGAACTCATCCAAGTCCAGCAGAAGGATGGCGACAAGCCCGCGATCGCCCGAAGATGCGGTTGCTTGCGTAACCGCAGCGACGAAATGCGCCCGATTGGCTAATCCGGTCAGCGGATCGCTCATGGCAAGGCGCTGGAGGCGTAATTCTGTTTCCTTGCGGTCGGTGATGTCCACGACGCAGGTCATGTAGGCCGCGTCGCCATCGACCATGATGGCGCGTGACGACAACATGGCGTCTCGCGTCTGCCCGTCCGCGCGGCGCAACCGGCATTCGAATTGATCGACGGCCTCGCCGCGTTCGAGCCTCTGGACCAGCAGGCCGCGCGATCGACGATCGACATAGCTGTGCTCGACATTGTCGAGGTCGATCTCCAGCCCGGCGGCGTAGCCGTCGCTTGCTGCGCGGTTCATGCGCAGCAAGGTGCCATCGCGCCGTGTGACAAGCAGCGGCAGGGGTACTGCCATGAACAGATGCTCCAGCGTATCGCGGCTTGCGGCCAGGGCGGCCTGCGCTGATCGGGCTGTTTGCCCGGCATCCCATTCCTTGCGCTGCAACCGGTTATTCCGCGCGATCGCGATCCACATGCCGCAATGCAGGATCAGCATCGCCATGATCATGCCCGGCATCGTTGACGATAGCGGGTCGGGGGCAAGATAACCGGTCAAAAGCGCGATTTCGCATACCAGCCCCCCGCCAACATTGCCGCGAAAGCTGGTCGGCACCACGAGGTAGAAGACGAGCGGCAACAGGACCATGACGAAAATGGCAATGTCACTGCGGGAGCTGACCAGAAAGCCTACTGCGACGGCGATCACGCCCTGCCATGCCCAGCAGATGCGCTCCAAGGCCCGAAAGCTTGTCATATGTCGACATAGGTAAAGGCAAGCGATGGACCAGATCACGATCGCCACGCGAGCGGGCACGGCCACCCAGAAATGGTCGGTTCCCGCAAAGCGCCAATCGCTCAGCAGAAACAGGCTGTTGAGCGCCGCAGACAGGGCGAACAGGACATACGCATGATGTCTGGATTCGGGCAGTCGCTCAGCCTGGAACGCGGCTTCGCGATCGGGGGAGCGAAACTCGCCGGTAAAAGAGGCAATATCGGGCACGGCTGATCCAATCGCGGCGCGTCGGCGCGTTACCCTGGAATTAACTTGATCGAAGTTATCAAAAGCCTAATTCTGCTGCCGAACTGCCGTCTTTTTGGAGGGAGGGCGCACGCTTGACCCTGCGCGCGGACGCAGCTATAGCGCCGCCTGCCCAGCGGCCTTGCCGTGCGAAGACTCGTCTCCTCGCGTCATATCGGCTGAGCGACATTAGAGCTGAACATTGCCGGGTGCTCTTGCGGCTCCAGGGGGCTTATGCCCGCCGGGGCCTTTGCTGTTTGGCGGAATCCTCCGTCATCTGCTCAGGACGCGGGAATGCCGGTAAAGTAACTGAAAAAGGTGAAGGGCTTCATGCCAACGATCAACCAGCTGGTCCGCAAGGGCCGCGAACTGCAGAAGGCCAAGTCGAAGGTCCCTGCAATGGAGGCGAACCCGCAGAAGCGCGGCGTTTGCACTCGCGTCTATACTACGACCCCGAAGAAGCCCAACTCGGCGCTTCGCAAGGTGGCGAAGGTGCGTCTGGTCAACCAGCGCGAAGTCATCACCTATATTCCGGGTGAAGGTCATAACCTTCAGGAGCACTCGGTCGTGCTGATCCGTGGCGGCCGCGTACGCGACCTTCCCGGTGTGCGTTACCATGTGCTGCGCGGCGTTCTGGATACCCAGGGCGTCAAGGACCGCAAGCAGAGCCGTTCGAAGTACGGCGCGAAGCGTCCGAAGTAAGAAGGGGAGACCAGGAATATGTCACGTCGTCGTCGCCCCGAAAAGCGCGTTATCCTGCCGGATCCCAAGTTCGGTGATATCGTGCTGTCGAAGTTCATGAACAGCATCATGCAGGACGGCAAGAAAGCCGTTGCCGAATCGATCGTCTATGGCGCTCTCGAAACTGTCGAGACCCGCGCCAAGAAGGACCCGATCGGCATGTTCCACGATGCTCTGAACAACATCAAGCCCGGTATCGAGGTCCGCAGCCGCCGCGTTGGTGGTGCGACCTATCAGGTCCCCGTCGAAGTGCGTCCAGAACGCGCCCAGGCGCTGGCCATCCGCTGGCTGATCACCGCCGCGCGCAACCGCAGCGAAACCACGATGGCCGCGCGCCTGTCGGGTGAACTGCTGGACGCCGCCAACAATCGCGGCAATGCCGTGAAGAAGCGCGAAGATACGCACCGCATGGCGGAAGCGAACCGCGCCTTCTCGCACTACCGCTGGTAAAGAGGAAGGCGGGCGCTCCCGCGCCCGGCTATCCAACAGGGTCTTGAACATCGGTCCGTTCGTCAGGGGTGCTACCCATGGCGGACGGATTGGTTTAGGGGCCTCGCGCAGAACAAACGAATCCCCTCACCGCCGGTGCGCCGGCAACGGAGAAGCATCATGGCCCGCAGCCATCCGCTCGAACATTATCGTAACTTCGGTATCATGGCGCATATCGACGCCGGCAAGACCACCACGACCGAGCGCATCCTTTACTACACCGGCAAGTCCTACAAGATCGGCGAGGTCCATGACGGCGCCGCAACCATGGACTGGATGGAGCAGGAGCAGGAACGTGGTATCACCATCACGTCGGCTGCGACGACCTGTGTGTGGAAGGCGGCTGAGGGCAAGGGTCCCGAACATCGTTTGAATATCATCGACACCCCCGGCCACGTCGACTTCACCATCGAAGTCGAGCGTTCGCTGCGCGTGCTCGACGGCGCGGTTGCCGCGTTCGACGGCGTTGCCGGCGTGGAGCCGCAGTCGGAAACCGTGTGGCGCCAGGCGGATAAGTATAAAGTGCCGCGGATGTGCTTCATCAACAAGCTCGACCGCACCGGCGCCGACTTTTATTATTGCGTGCAGACGATCATCGACCGTCTGGGTGCGACCCCGGCCGTCCTCTATCTGCCCATCGGTGCGGAAAGCGATTTCAAGGGTCTGGTCGATCTCGTCGAAAACCGCGCGATCATCTGGAAGGATGAAAGCTTGGGCGCGGAATTCTACTATGAAGACATCCCCGCCGACCTCGCCGACAAGGCTGCCGAATATCGCGAAAAGCTGATCGAACTCGCCGTCGAACAGGATGACGAGGCGATGGAAGCCTATCTGGAAGGCAATGAGCCCGACACCGCGACGCTCAAGAAGCTGATCCGCAAGGGCACGCTGGGCCACGCCTTTGTGCCGGTGCTGTGCGGCAGCGCGTTCAAGAACAAGGGCGTTCAGCCCCTGCTCGACGCGGTTGTCGACTATCTGCCTTCGCCGCTCGACATCGAAGACGTCCAGGGCGTCAAGATGGACGGCGAAACGCCCGACAGCCGGCCGACCGCCGACGACGCGCCCTTCTCGGGCCTGGCGTTCAAGATCATGAACGACCCCTTCGTGGGCTCGCTCACCTTCCTGCGCATCTATTCGGGTACGCTCACCAAGGGCACCTATCTGAACTCGGTGAAGGACAAGAAGGAAAAGATCGGCCGCATGCTGCTGATGCATGCCAACAGCCGCGAGGATATCGACACCGCTTACGCCGGTGACATCGTCGCGCTCGCCGGCATGAAGGAAACAACCACCGGTGACACGCTGTGCGCCGAGCGCCAGCCGATCATCCTGGAACGGATGGAATTTCCCGAGCCGGTCATCGAGCTGTCGGTGGAGCCCAAGACCAAGGCCGATCAGGAAAAGATGGGCGTCGCCCTCAACCGCCTGGCCGCCGAGGATCCGTCCTTCCGCGTGTCGACCGACCATGAATCGGGCCAGACCATCATCAAGGGCATGGGCGAACTGCACCTCGAAATCCTCGTCGACCGCATGAAGCGCGAGTTCAAGGTCGAGGCGAATGTCGGCGCGCCGCAGGTCGCCTATCGCGAATATCTCAAGAAGCCGGTCGACATCGACTACACACACAAGAAGCAGTCGGGCGGCACCGGCCAGTTCGGCCGCATCAAGGTGAAGCTGACGCCGGGCGAGCGCGGCGCGGGCATCATCTTCAAGGACGAGATCAAGGGCGGTAATATTCCCAAAGAATATATCCCCGCGATCGAAAAGGGCATGCGCGAAACCGCTGCAACCGGTTCGCTGATCGGCTTCCCGATCATCGATTTCGAAATCCTGCTCTACGACGGCGCCTATCACGACGTCGACTCGTCGGCGCTGGCGTTCGAAATCACCGGCCGCGCAGCGATGCGTGAGGCGGCGCAGAAGTCGGGCATCACCCTGCTTGAGCCGGTCATGAAGGTCGAAGTCGTGACCCCGGAGGAATATCTGGGCGACGTCATTGGCGACATGAACAGCCGTCGTGGTCAGATCCAGGGCACCGACACGCGCGGCAATGCGCAGGTGGTTGAAGCCATGGTGCCGCTGGCCAATATGTTCGGCTATGTGAACTCGCTGCGTTCCTTCACCCAGGGCCGTGCGAACTACTCGATGATCTTCTCGCATTATGACGAAGTGCCGCAGAATGTTGCGGACGAGGTCAAGGCGAAGATGGCCTGAGGGTAAACCCGGGCCGACCCGTGAAAACGGGTCGGTTTGGGGCTGGTAATCTGTAAATTTGCTGCTATGGACGCGCCTTCGCGAGGCGCGGCCGAGCGGTCTGACCAAGCTGATTTGATTAGAAGGTAGGAAAAAATGGCTAAGGCTAAGTTTGAGCGGAACAAGCCGCACTGCAACATCGGCACCATCGGTCACGTTGACCATGGCAAGACCTCGCTGACCGCGGCGATCACCAAGGTGCTGGCCGAAACCGGCGGCGCGACCTTCGTTGATTACGCCAACATCGACAAGGCGCCCGAAGAGCGCGAGCGCGGCATCACCATTTCGACCGCCCACGTCGAATATGAAACCGAAGCGCGTCACTATGCGCACGTCGACTGCCCGGGTCACGCTGACTACGTCAAGAACATGATCACCGGTGCGGCCCAGATGGACGGCGCGATCCTCGTCGTTTCGGCCACCGACGGCCCGATGCCGCAGACCCGCGAGCACATCCTGCTCGCCCGTCAGGTCGGCGTGCCGCAGCTCGTCGTGTTCATGAACAAGGTCGACCTGGTCGACGACGCCGAAATCCTCGAGCTGGTCGAACTGGAAATCCGTGAACTGCTGAGCAGCTACGATTTCGACGGCGACAACATCCCCGTCATCGCCGGCTCGGCTGTCGCCGCCCTTCAGGACAAGACCCCTGAAATCGGCCATGAAGCTGTTCTGAAGCTGATGCAGGCCGTCGACACCTTCATCCCGCAGCCCGAGCGTCCGATCGACAAGGCGTTCCTGATGCCGATCGAAGACG
The DNA here is from genome assembly GCF_020782245.1 of Sphingobium soli. Taxonomy (GTDB): domain Bacteria; phylum Pseudomonadota; class Alphaproteobacteria; order Sphingomonadales; family Sphingomonadaceae; genus Sphingobium; species Sphingobium soli. Next base: position 81,553 of record NZ_JAJGNP010000012.1, on the reverse strand, counting down.
TGTTCTCGATTTCGGGTCGCGGCACCGTGGTCACCGGCCGCGTCGAAACCGGCATCATCAAGGTGGGTGAAGAAGTCGAGATCGTTGGCCTGAAGCCGACCGCCAAGACCACCGTCACCGGCGTGGAAATGTTCCGCAAGCTGCTCGACGAAGGTCGTGCGGGCGACAATATCGGCGCCCTGGTGCGCGGCACGAAGCGTGAGGAAGTCGAGCGCGGTCAGGTTCTGGCCAAGCCCGGCACCATCACCCCGCACACCGAATTCGACGCCGAGGTCTATGTGCTGTCGAAGGAAGAAGGCGGTCGCCACACCCCGTTCTTCGCGAACTATCGTCCGCAGTTCTACTTCCGCACCACCGACGTGACCGGCGAAGTGATCTTGCCCGAAGGCACGGAAATGGTCATGCCCGGCGACAATGTGAAGCTCGGCGTCAAGCTGATCGCCCCGATCGCGATGGATCCGGGTCTGCGCTTCGCCATCCGTGAAGGCGGTCGTACCGTCGGCGCGGGGGTTGTCGGCACGATCTCGAAGTAATATAGGACCGCAGCGGCGCGAATCGTCTGATTCGCGCCGCTCGGAATTTTTGCCGCCCCGGATCGCCTTTCTCCGGCTCCCTTGGAGCTAGAAGGGCAGGGAAGGGGCGGATATTTTTTGTTGGCGCATTTCCGCAAGTCATCGGCTGCTCCGGCTGACTTTCGAAAATGCTCCGGGTTTTTGGCTCTTTCGCATCGGTACAGGAACAATGGACAGCAATATCCGCATTCGCCTCAAGGCGTTCGATCATCGCGTGCTCGATCAGGCGACCGGCGACATCGCCGATACCGCCCGCCGTACTGGCGCCCTCATCCGCGGTCCCATTCCTCTTCCGACGCGTATCGAAAAGTTCACGGTCAATCGTGGCCCGCATATCGACAAGAAGTCGCGCGAGCAGTTCGAAGTCCGCACGTACAAGCGTATGCTTGACATTGTGCAGCCGACGCCGCAGACGGTCGACGCGCTGATGAAGCTGGATCTGGCTGCCGGCGTGAACGTGGAAATCAAGCTGGCCTGACGCCGGCAAGTCCCTGCTCCCCGCCTTCGGGCTTATGGGCGGGCAGGGTATCGGGCACTTTGCCAAGGCAGAGGCTCAAACGACACAAGGGATACCGCACGGCCCCACCGGTGAACCGGTAAGGCGCGTGGTCCTGGTCCCCCGTCGCCTTCCCCGAGAGGGGTCGGCATCCGACCCTGACGGGGTGATCGCTAATTTGGGTTGGGCCGCGAAGGAGTTATCCTGCGCGGTTTTTTCGTTGGATACGCCCGCTGCTAAGGCGGGCCTCTATGGGAGTAATCAGTGATGCGCACAGGCGTGATCGCTAAGAAAGTCGGGATGACCCGTCTGTTCCAGGAGGACGGACGGCACGTACCGGTTACGGTTCTGGCCCTTGAAGGCAACCAGGTCGTGGCGCGCAAGGAAACCGATCGGGATGGCTATATCGCTGTTCAGCTCGGCGCGGGCGTCGCCAAGGTCAAGAATGTGGCCAAGCCGCAGCGCGGCCAGTTCGCCAAGGCCGAGGTTGAGCCCAAGGCTCGTCTGGTCGAATTCCGTGTCGCCGAGGATGCGCTCCTTGATGTCGGCGCCGAAATCGCGGCCGATCATTTCGTTGCCGGCCAGCTGGTCGATGTTGCCGGTCATACCCAGGGTAAGGGTTTTGCCGGTGCGATGAAGCGCTGGGGCTTCGGCGGTATGCGCGCCACCCACGGCGTGTCGATCAGCCACCGCGCCCATGGTTCGACCGGTAACCGCCAGGATCCGGGTCGCGTCTTCAAGAACAAGAAGATGGCCGGTCACATGGGTGATCGCGAGCGGACCCAGCAGAATCTGGAAATCGTGCGTACCGACGTCGAGCGCGGCCTGCTGTTCGTCAAGGGCAGCGTTCCGGGCGCCAAGGGCACCTGGCTGACCGTCAAGGATGCCGTCAAGGTTCCGCGTCACGCCGATGCTCCCTATCCGGCCAGCCTGAAGGCTGCTGCCAACAGCAACAACGCTCCGGCCGAGACGCCCGCTGATGAAGCGGCCGCTCCCGAAGCGACCGAAGGCCAGGAGGGCTAAACCATGAAGGTCAATGTACAGACCCTCGACGCGCAGACTGCCGGCGAGCTGGAGCTGAACGATGCCGTGTTCGGCGTCGAGCCCCGCACCGACATCCTGCATCGCGTCGTAACCTGGCAGCTGGAAAAGCGTCGCGCGCCCGCTCGTGCCACCCGTGAACGTTCGGACGTCGCCCGCACCGGCAAGAAGTTCGGCCGTCAGAAGGGCGGCGGTACGGCCCGTCACGGCGACCGCAAGGCGCCGATCTTCATCGGCGGTGGTAAGGCGCACGGCGCCCGCGCCCGCGACTTTGGTCACGACCTCAACAAGAAGGTCCGTGCCCTGGGTCTCAAGATGGCGCTGTCGGCCAAGGCCAAGGACGGATCGCTGATCGTTCTGGACAGCTTCGACGTGGCGGAAGGCAAGACCAAGACCCTGGTCGCGCATCTCGCCAAGCTGAACCTCAACAAAGCGCTGTTTATCGACGGCGACGCGGTGAATGTCAGCTTTGCGAAGGCTTCGGCGAACATCGTCGGCGTCAACCTGCTGCCGGCCGTTGGTGCCAACGTCTACGACATCCTGAAGGCCGATTCGCTGGTGCTTACCCGCGCCGCGGTCGAAAAGCTGGAGGCCCGTTTCAATGGCTAAGAAAGAAGCCGCGACCGTGGACAATCGTCATTTCGACGTCGTTGTCGCGCCGGTCATCACCGAGAAGTCGACGCTTCTCTCCGAAAACAATGCCGTGGTCTTCCAGGTCGCCAATGACGCGTCCAAGCCGGAGATCAAGGCGGCTGTCGAAGCCCTGTTCGGCGTGACCGTGAAGGCGGTCAACACGCTGGTCCAGAAGGGCAAGGTCAAGCGCTGGAAGGGCAAGCCCTACAAGCGCAATGACGTGAAGAAGGCGATCGTGACGCTGGCCGAAGGTCAGTCCATCGACGTCACCACCGGAATCTGAGGCGGGATAGATGGCACTCAAGCACTATAATCCGACCAGTCCCGCACAGCGCGGTCTGATCCTCGTCGACAAGTCGAGCCTGCACAAGGGTAAGCCCGTCAAGGCGCTGACCGAAGGCAAGCGCAAGACCGGTGGCCGTAATAACAAGGGCCATGTGACTTCGCGCGGTATCGCCGGCGGTCACAAGCAGCGCTATCGTATCATCGACTTCAAGCGTCGCCTGTGGGACGTGGAAGGCACGGTCGAGCGTCTGGAATATGACCCCAACCGCACCGCCTTCATCGCGCTGGTCAACTATGCTGACGGCACCCAGGCCTATGTCCTGGCGCCGCAGCGTCTTGCCCCCGGTGACAAGATCATCGCTGGCAAGAAGACCGACGTGAAGCCGGGCAACGCGATGGAACTGGGCCAGATGCCGGTCGGCACGATCATCCACAATATCGAGATGAAGCCGGGCAAGGGCGGTCAGCTCTGCCGTTCGGCGGGCACCTATGCCCAGCTCGTCGGCCGCGATCGCGGCATGGTGATGGTCCGCCTGTCGTCGGGCGAGCAGCGCTACATTCGTTCGGACTGCATGGGCACCATCGGTGCCGTGTCGAACCCGGACAATGCCAACACCAATCTTGCCAAGGCCGGTCGTAACCGCTGGCTGGGCAAGCGTCCGTTGACGCGCGGTGTTGCGAAGAACCCGGTCGATCACCCGCATGGTGGTGGTGAAGGCCGGACCTCGGGCGGTCGTCATCCGGTGACGCCATGGGGCAAGCCGACCAAGGGTGCGCGCACCCGCCACAACAAGGCGACGGACAAGTTCATCATCCGTAGCCGCCACGCGAAGAAGAAGAGGTAAGCGAGATGGCTCGTTCCGTCTGGAAAGGTCCGTTCGTGGACCTCAGCCTTCTGAAGAAGGCGGAAGCCGCGCAGGACGCGGGTGGCCGTGCGCCGATCAAGACCTGGTCGCGCCGTTCCACCATCCTGCCGCAGTTCGTCGGCCTGACGTTCAACGTCTATAATGGCCGCAAGCATGTTCCGGTCTCCGTGAACGAGGATATGGTGGGTCACAAGCTGGGCGAATTCGCCCCGACCCGCTTCTTCCCCGGCCACGCCGCCGACAAGAAGGGCAAGCGCTGATGAGCAAGGAAAAGGCTCCCCGTCGCGTCGCCGACAATGAAGCGCTCGCCGTTGGCACGCAGATCCGTGGTTCGGCCCAGAAGCTGAACCTGGTCGCCACGCTGATCCGCGGCCGCAAGGTCGAGGACGCGCTCAACATCCTCGCCTTCTCGAAGAAGGCGATGGCGGTCGACGTGCGCAAGGTGCTGGCTTCGGCCATCGCCAACGCGGAAAACAACCACAATCTGGACGTCGACGCACTGGTCGTTGCGGAAGCATCGGTGGGCAAGAGCTTCACCATGAAGCGCTTCCACGCGCGCGGCCGCGGCAAGTCCACCCGGATCCTCAAGCCCTTCAGCCGCGTGCGCATTGTCGTGCGTGAAGCTGGCGAAGAAGCGGAGGCGTAAGCACATGGGTCACAAGAGCAACCCGATCGGTCTGCGTCTGCAGATCAACCGTACCTGGGACAGCCGCTGGTTCGCGGAAGGCCAGGACTATGGCCGTCTCCTTCTGGAAGATCTCAAGATCCGCCAGTATATCATGAAGACGCTGCCCCAGGCCGCGATTTCAAAGGTCGTGATCGAGCGCCCGGCCAAGCTGTGCCGCGTGTCGATCTATGCCGCCCGTCCGGGTGTCATCATCGGCAAGAAGGGCGCGGACATTGAAAAGCTGCGCAAGAAGCTGGGCAACCTGACTTCATCCGACGTGTCGCTGAACATCGTCGAGATCCGCAAGCCGGAAGTTGATTCCAAGCTCGTGGCGCAGGGCATCGCCGACCAGCTGGAGCGCCGTGTGGCGTTCCGGCGTGCGATGAAGCGCGCGGTGCAGTCAGCCCTGCGTCTGGGCGCTGAAGGCATCAAGATCACCTGCGGCGGCCGTCTGGGCGGCGCGGAGATCGCGCGCGTCGAATGGTATCGCGAAGGCCGCGTTCCGCTGCACACGCTTCGCGCGAATGTCGACTATGCCGAAGCCACGGCGCACACCGCCTATGGCGTGTGCGGCATCAAGGTCTGGATCTTCAAGGGCGAAATCCTTGGGCATGATCCGATGGCCACCGACCGGCTGATGCTGGAGGCTCAGACCTCCGGCGTGCGCCCGGCGCGCTGAAGATAAGAAGGTAATAGCGTCATGCTGCAACCGAAGAAAATGAAGTTCCGCAAGACCTTCAAGGGTCGGATCAAGGGCGACGCCAAGGGCGGTTCGGCTTTGAATTTCGGCGCCTATGGTCTTAAGGCCCTGGAACCCGAGCGCGTCACCGCTCGCCAGATCGAGGCGGCCCGCCGCGCGATCCAGCGTCACCTTCGCCGTCAGGGCCGTCTGTGGATCCGTGTGTTCCCCGACGTGCCGGTGTCGAAGAAGCCCGCCGAAGTCCGTCAGGGCAAGGGCAAGGGTTCGGTCGAATATTGGGCGGCTCGCGTCAAGCCCGGCCGCATCCTGTTCGAACTGGACGGCGTGCCCGGTCCGCTCGCAGCAGAGGCCTTCTCGCGCGCCGCGATGAAGCTGCCCATCAAGACGAAGGTCGTTGCCCGCCTCGGCGACACCTCGCACCTGGAGGGTTAAGCCGTGGCAAATGTCGCAGACCTCAAGACCAAGACGGACGACGAACTGTCGACCGAACTCAACAACCTGAAGCGCGAGCAGTTCAACCTGCGCTTTCAGGCCGCTACCAACCAGCTGGAAAAGCCCAGCCGGGTGCGTGAAGTGCGCCGGACCATCGCGCAGATCAAGACGCTGCAGGGCGAACGCGCCCGCGTGGCGAAGTAAGAAGGAAATCACACGATGCCCAAGCGCGTGCTGACGGGAACGGTGGTTTCCGACAAGACCGACAAGACGGTGGTGGTTCGGGTGGAGCGCAAGGTAAAGCATGCGCTCTACGGCAAGATCATCCGCCTGTCGAAAAAATATCATGCCCATGACGAGGGCAATGTCTACAAGGAAGGCGAGACGGTCCGTATCGAGGAAACCGCCCCGATTTCCAAGCTCAAGACCTGGAAGGTCATCGAGCGGGTGGACACCCACAAGTCGCCTGAAACGGCGGCCTGAGGACTAGTTGCCGGCCCATAAGGGCTAGAAAGTTCGAACGCGGGGCTGGCCTTTTCTTTTCGAAAGGGTTACAGGCCCGCGCTTCGTGCATTCGAATCTGCCGGGTCGAACACGAAATTCGGAACCGCCGGGAATTGACCCGGTAGGCCAAATAAGAAGGAACCGGATCCATGATCCAGATGCAATCCAATCTTGACGTCGCTGACAACAGCGGCGCCAAGCGCGTCCAGTGCATCAAGGTGCTGGGCGGGTCGAAGCGGCGCTTCGCTGGCGTGGGCGACATCATCGTCGTCTCGATCAAGGAAGCCCAGCCGCGCGGCAAGGTGAAGAAGGGTGACGTGCATCGCGCCGTCATCGTGCGGACCGCCAAGGACGTGCGTCGCGCTGACGGCAGCGTGATTCGCTTCGACGGCAATGCCGCTGTGCTCATCAACAAGAACGAGGAGCCGATCGGCACCCGTATCTTTGGCCCGGTCGTTCGCGAACTGCGCGCCAAGAAGCACATGAAGATCATCAGCCTTGCGCCCGAGGTGCTGTAATGAGCGCTGCTAAGATCAAGAAGGGCGACAAGGTCGTCGTCCTGGCTGGCAAGGACAAGGGCCGGACCGGCGCCGTCCTTCAGGTGATGCCCAAGGAAGACCGCGTGCTGGTCGAAGGCATCAACGTGCATGCGCGTCACCGCAAGCCCGATCAGGCCAACCCCCAGGGTGGCATCGATCGCAAGCCTGCGCCGCTGCACATTTCCAACGTCGCTGTCGCCGACAAGGATGGTAAGCCGACCCGCGTCCGTTTCGAGGATCGCGACGGCAAGAAGGTCCGCGTCGCCGTCAAGTCCGGTGAGGTGCTGTAATGGCCGACAAATATATTCCGCGCTCCAAGGCGCTCTATGACGCCGAAATCGCCAAGGCGATGACCGAGAAGTTCGGTTACAAGAACGTCATGGAAGTCCCCCGCATCGAAAAGATCACGCTCAACATGGGCGTGGGCGAAGCGACGCAGGACAAGAAGAAGGTCACGTCGGCCGCCGAGGAAATGGAACTGATCGCCGGCCAGAAGCCGGTCATCACCAAGGCCCGCAAGTCGATCGCCCAGTTCAAGCTGCGCGAAGGCATGCCGATCGGTGCCAAGGTCACGCTGCGCCGCGAGCGCATGTATGAGTTCCTGGATCGCCTGGTGAACATTGCGCTGCCCCGCGTGCGCGACTTCCGTGGTCTCAATCCCAAGAGCTTCGATGGTCGTGGCAACTATGCCTTTGGCATCAAGGAGCAGATCATCTTCCCGGAGATCAACTATGACCGCATCGACAAGGTGCGCGGCATGGACATCATCGTGACCACCACGGCGAAGACTGACGATGAAGCGCGCGAATTGCTGCGCCTCTTCGGCTTCCCCTTCCCGCTCGAAGAGAAGCAGGCGGCCTGATTGCAGGTCCCGCTTCTCTCCCAACGCTTAAGCTAAGGAAGAGAACTTAAGTCATGGCGAAACTGAGTTCGATCAACAAGAACGAGCGCCGCAAGAAGCTGGTGAAGAAATATGCCGGCCGCTATGCGAAGCTCAAGGCGATCGCGAATGATACCGCGGCCGACGACAGCGATCGTCTGATCGCGCGTCTGAAGATGGCGGAGATCCCCCGCAACGGCAACCCGACCCGTATTCGGAACCGCTGCGAGCTGACGGGGCGTCCCCGCGCTTATTACCGCAAATTCCGTCTCTGCCGCGTGCAGCTGCGTGATCTGGCCAACAAGGGCCTGATCCCCGGCGTCACCAAGTCGAGCTGGTAAGGATCATTTGAGATGGCATTGACCGATCCCCTGGGTGATATGCTCACCCGCATCCGCAACGGGCAGCAGGCGAAGAAGGACAGCGTGATGTCCCCCGCCAGCAAGCTGCGCGCCCGCGTGCTCGACGTGCTGCAGCGTGAAGGCTACATCCGCGGCTATTCCGAGGAAGCGCTTGGCAAGCATGCCGGCCTGCGCATCGAGCTGAAATATTTCGAGGGCCAGCCGGCGATCAAGCATGTCGCCCGCGTGTCCAAGCCTGGCCGCCGCGTCTATTCAGGTTCCAAGGAACTGCCGATCGTGCGCAACGGCCTAGGCATCACCATTGTCTCGACGCCTCGCGGCGTTCTGTCCGACGCTGAAGCGCGTGAGCAGAATGTCGGCGGCGAAGTGCTGGCGGAGGTGTTCTGATGAGCCGCACTGGCAAAAAGCCGGTCACCGTTCCTTCGGGCGTGACCGCGTCCATCGCTGATGGTCAGCTGTCGGTGAAGGGGCCCAAGGGCACCCTCGCCATTCCGCTGGCTGATGAAGTGACCTACAACGTCGAGGACGGCAAGATCGCCGTGCAGCCTGCCAATGACAGCAAGCGCGCTCGCGCTTTCTGGGGCATGCAGCGCACGCTGATCGCCAACCTGATCACCGGCGTCACCGAAGGCTACACCAAGAAGCTGCTGATCACCGGCGTCGGCTATCGTGCGAATGCCCAGGGCAAGACCCTGAAGCTGCAGCTCGGCTACAGCCATGACGTCGATTTCGCGGTGCCCGAGGGCATCGAGATCAAGACCCCGGATAACACCACGGTCGAGATCAGCGGCATCGATAAGCAGCAGGTTGGCCAGGTGGCCGCCGAAATCCGTCGTTGGCGCAAGCCCGAACCCTATAAGGGCAAGGGCATCAAGTATGACGGCGAGTTCATCTTCCGCAAGGAAGGGAAGAAGAAGTAAGATGGCAAAGCTTTCCCTCTTCGATCGGCGTCGTCGCCGCGTTCGTACCGCGCTCAAGGCGCGTTCGGGTGACAAGCCTCGTCTGAGCATCCATCGCTCGGGCCGTCACATCTACGCCCAGGTCATTGATGACGCCGCCGGCAAGACCGTCGCCGCCGCTTCGACCCTGGACAAGGATGTGCGCGCCAAGACCGGCGCCACCGCCGAAGCCGCTGCCGATGTCGGCAAGCGCGTCGCCGCTGCGGCGACCGCCGCTGGCGTCACCAAGGTCGTGTTCGACCGTGGCGGCTTCCTGTTCCATGGCCGCGTCAAGGCGCTGGCCGATGCCGCCCGCGAAGGCGGGCTGGAGTTCTGATCATGGCTGACGAAAACCAAATCCAGGCCCAGCCTGGCGCACCTGCCGCCGTCGAAGGCGGCGAGCAGCCCCAGACCGAAAATCGCGGCCCCGGCCGTGGTCGTGGCAACCGCGGCGGCGGCGATCGCAACCGTGGTGATCGTGGCGGCCGTGGTCGTCGCGATGATCGTCGCGGTAACCGTGACGAGGATCAGGGCGAAGAACTGATCGAGAAGCTGGTGCATATCAACCGCGTGTCCAAGACGGTGAAGGGTGGTAAGCGCTTCGGCTTTGCCGCTCTGGTGGTCGTCGGTGACGGCAAGGGGCGCGCCGGTTTCGGTCATGGCAAGGCGCGCGAAGTGCCCGAAGCCATCAGCAAGGCGACCGCTGCCGCGAAAAAGGCGATGGTTCGCGTGCCGTTGAAGGAAGGCCGCACCCTGCATCATGATGGTCTGGGCCATTTTGGCGCGGGCAAGGTGACGGTGCGTTCGGCCCCGGCCGGTACGGGCATCATCGCGGGCGGTCCGATGCGCGCCGTGTTCGAAAGCCTTGGCGTTGCTGACGTCGTGACCAAGTCGAACGGCACGTCGAACCCCTATAACATGATCCGTGCGACCTTCGCGGCGCTGGGCGAGCAGACCAGCCCCAAGTCGGTGGCGCAGCGTCGTGGCAAGAAGGTCGCCGACCTTCTGCGTCGCGGTGGTGCCTCGGCGGACGTCGCGCAGGCCGACGCCGAAGCGATTGCGGAGTAACAGGACATGGCAACCATCAAGATCAAGCAGATCGGTTCGCCGATCCGCCGCCCCGAGAGCCAGAAGAAGATTCTGATCGGCCTGGGCCTTGGCAAGATGCACCGCGTGGTGGAGCTGGAAGACACGGCGGAAGTCCGCGGTGCGATCAAGAAGCTGCCCCATATGGTGGAAGTGGTCGAAGGCTAAGGCCTTCCATCCATGAAGATTGAAGCGGGAGAGGGGGCGACCCCTCTTTCGTTTTTTTAGCGGAAGCGCTATGGGGCGCTTCCTTCACAGGGTCCCGCAGGGATCAGCGCGATAAAAGCGAAAGCGAGTGCGAACATGAAACTCAACGAACTCAACGACAATGCCGGTGCCCGCAAGGGGCGTATGCGTGTGGGCCGCGGTATCGGCTCGGGCAAGGGCAAGACCGCCGGGCGGGGCCAGAAGGGTGCCAAGGCACGTTCGGGCGTCAGCATCAATGGCTTCGAAGGCGGCCAGATGCCGCTGCACATGCGTTTGCCGAAGCGCGGCTTCAACAATATCTTCGCCAAGGATTACGCGATCGTGAACCTGGGTGAAGTGCAGAAGGCGATCGACGCTGGCAAGCTGGACGCTGCCGCGACGCTCGATCATGCCGCGTTCAAGGCAGCGAACCTGGCCCGCGGCGGCAAGGATGGCGTTCGCCTGCTGGGCAAGGGTGAACTGACCGCGAAGGTCAGCTTCCTGGTTGCCGGTGCGTCGAAGGGTGCTGTCGAAGCCGTCGAAAAGGCGGGTGGCAAGGTCGAAGTGATCGAAGTCGTCCCGGCCGCGGAAAAGGCCAAGGCCAAGAAGGGCAGCGCCCTGGCGGCCAAGAAGGCCGCAACCAAGGCCTGAACTGACCAACGAGTCTTGCAAGCAGGACCCCGCTGCCCGATATGGGTCGGCGGGGTCATGTGTTTCGGGGTTTCCGAACGCTTCTCCTCTCCCTGTTCGTTTCGAGCGCAGTCGAGAAACGCAAGGCTGACTGCTCCGTGTCTCGACTTCGCTCGACATGAACGGAGTTGGGTGCTTAAGGGGTTAGCGATTCCGGTCGGGCTTCTGTCCGGCCCAAGAGTGATTTTGAAGGGCAGCCACCATGGCATCGAGAGCCGACCAGCTCGCATCCAATCTCAGCCTCGCGAAATTCAGCCAGGCGACCGATCTCAAGAAGCGCCTGTGGTTTACGCTTGGCGCGCTGATTGTGTTCCGTTTCTTAAGCTTCGTGCCGCTGCCGGGTGTCGATCCGACCGCGCTGTCGACGCTGTATGCGCAGACCAATGGCGGCATCCTCGACATCTTCAACACCTTCTCGGGTGGTTCGTTGTCGCGCATGAGCCTCATCGCGCTCGGCGTCATGCCCTATATCACCGCGTCGATCGTGGTGCAGTTGGCGGCCTCCCTCTCGCCGCAACTCGCGGCGATCAAGAAGGAAGGTGAAAGCGGGCGCAAGAAGCTCAACCAGTATACCCGCTATGGCACGGTCGGCCTGACCGCGGTGCAGGGCTATTTCATCGCCGCTGGCCTTGAAAGCTTCGGCGCGCAGTCGGGCGTCCAGGCGGTGGTCGATCCCGGCCTGCTGTTCCGCCTCACCGCGGTCGTATCGCTGATCGGCGGCACCATGTTCCTGATGTGGCTGGGCGAGCAGATCACCTCGCGCGGCATTGGCAATGGCGTGTCGCTCATCATCATGGCCGGTATCGTCGCCCAGTTGCCGGTGACGCTCAGCAACCTGTTTAAGTCGGGTCGCGAAGGCTCCATTTCGGGCCTGCTGATCATGCTGGTCATCGTCATGGCGCTCGGCCTCATCCTGCTCATTTGTTATATGGAGCGGGCGCAGCGCCGGGTGTTGATTCAGTATCCCAAGCGCCAGACGCGGCAGGGCCTGATGCAGGCGGACCGCAGCCATCTGCCCTTGAAGGTGAACACCGCCGGCGTCATTCCACCGATCTTCGCCAGCTCGCTGCTGTTGATGCCGCTCACCATCTCGCAATTTGCGGGCCAGACGGTCGCTGGCGAAAGCCGGCTGGGCGATTTCGTGCTGACTCTCAACCAGTATCTGTCGCACGGCAGCCCGGTCTACATGGCGCTTTACGGGCTCGGCATCGTCTTCTTCTGCTTCTTCTACACCGCCGTGGTGTTCAATCCGGAAGAAACGGCCGATAATCTCAAGCGCAATGGCGGCTTCATCCCCGGCATCCGTCCGGGCAAGAATACCGAACATTATCTCGATTATGTGCTGACGCGCATCACCGTCATCGGCGCGGCCTATCTGGCCTTCATCTGCCTTGTGCCGGAATTCGCGATCGCGCGTGCGGGCATCCCCTTCTACCTTGGTGGCACTAGCCTTCTGATCGTGGTCAATGTTACGGTCGATACGGTGACCCAGATTCAGAGCCATCTGCTGGCGCATCAATATGGGGATCTGATCAAGAAGGCGAAGCTCAAGGGTCGGTTGCGCTGAGGGGCGCGCCCACACTCTGACACAGCGCAACGAACAGGGGAGTATGCGCGCAATGAACATCATTCTGCTTGGCCCTCCAGGTGCGGGCAAGGGCACGCAGGCGGCGCGCCTCGTCGACAATCTCGGCATGGTGCAGCTATCGACGGGCGATATGCTGCGCGCAGCGGTGAAGGCGGGGACGCCGATCGGCCTCAAGGCCAAGGCCGTGATGGAAGCGGGCGAACTGGTGTCGGACGAGATTGTGTCGGGCATCATCGGCGAGGCGCTGGACGCCCTCTCGCCCGAAACTGGCGTCATCTTCGACGGCTATCCCCGCACCGAAGCGCAGGCGCATGCGCTCGACACCATCCTGTCGGACCGCGATCGAACGCTCGACCATGTCATCGAGCTTGAGGTGAATGAAGACGCGCTGGTGGATCGCATCACCGGCCGTTTTACCTGCGCCACCTGCGGTGCGGGCTATCATGACCGTTTCAAGCAGCCCAAGGTCGATGGCGAATGCGACAAGTGCCACGGCCACGAATTCAAGCGCCGTCCTGACGACAATGAGGAAACGGTGCGCACGCGCATGGCCGAATATCGCGCCAAGACGGCGCCCATCCTGCCTGTCTATGAAGCGCGCGGCATTGTGTCCCGCGTGGACGGCATGGCGGACATGGATGACGTGACCAAGGCGATCGCCGCCATTCTGGATGGCAGGGCGCTCTAAGGCGCCGTTCTTCTGACAGGGCGGGATAGCCGCTCATGGCACCTGACCAAGAGCCGGCGCTGCATGGGGCAGCGCCGGCTCTTTGCGCATCGGGGACCCGCGTGGATGATCATGAGCACGTTGAGCGCTCCACCTTGGGCAGATTGTATCAAAGCGGGAAGGGCCGCGCTGCAAACTGGCCGCTTATCATGTCTGGTTAACCATCTTCGTGGCGGACTTGTTGCTGCTTGATTGCTATAGAGGCGCATGGATCGCCCGAAGCTCAACCATGGTCGCCTGACCGAACTGGACGCCTTGCGCGGGATCGGGGCGCTGTGCGTGCTGATCTTCCATTATTCGACGCGCTTCCATGAGCTTTTTCCGCAAGCGGCGCATGTCCCGTTCAGCTTCCCCGGCGGTAATTATCGCGTGCTGCTGTTCTTCACCATTTCGGGCTTTGCGATCTTCTTCACCCTCGATCGAATTGGCACGGTCGCCGACTTCATGGTCAACCGGTTCGCACGGCTTTATCCCGCCTATCTCGTGGCGATGCTGCTGACGCTGGCGGTTGAATATCTGGCCCATGCGACACAATTGCTGATCGGCCCCGTCGCCATCCTCGCCAATTTCACCATGCTCCAGGGTTTCGCCTTCTTGCCGGAGGTTGATGGCGCCTATTGGACGCTGACGGTAGAGATCGCTTTCTATTTCTGCATGATCAGCATCTGGAAATTCGCCGGCACGCGTCGTCTGGAGCCCCTGCTGGCGGGATGGCTGCTGCTGCGCTGGCTTTACTGGGCCTGGCCCGACATGCCTGAACGCGTCATCATGCTGCTTGTGCTACGCTACACGCCCTTCTTCGTGATCGGCATGCTCGCCTATCGCTGCTGGCGGGGGGAGCGCAGCCTTAAGCAGCAGGTGCCCTATGCCGTTCTGGCGTTGCTATCCATCGCGACGATGGAAACATGGGATGTGACTTTGGTCGGCGTCGTGCTGCTTGCGGCCTTCACCGCTCTCATCAACGGGCGGCTTCGCTTCCTGCGCATGAAGCCACTGATCTGGCTCGGCGGGATCAGCTATTCCTTCTACCTCATCCATCAGCATGTCGGCTTCGTCATCATGCTGGAAATGGCGAAAGCCGGCTACAGCCCCTGGATCGGCTTTGCTGCCGCCTTCACCGTGGCGCTGCTGCTCGGCACCGCGATCAATCGCCTGGTTGAACGGCCGGCAGGCGAAGCCATCCTCGCCTGGTGGAAGCGCCGCCGCACCGCCCGCATGCTCATACCCGGCGTGACGCCCAGCCAGACATGACAAGGGCGCGGCCATCGCTGGCCGCGCCCTTATTTGATTTCCTTCGACGCCGATCTTACTGCGCGACGGGTGCCGCCGCCGCTGCATTGTCGGGCAGGCCGCCCAATTGCGTCACCAGCTTGGTATAGGCGTCGAGATAGGCGAGCACGATGACCTGGCCGATTTCGGTATTCTGATAGCCCGCACCGCCAGCTGCCGCGAAGCCGCCCCACCAGCCGCCGCCCGCGCCGCCGCCAAAGCCGACATCGGTCTTGCGCGCATAGCCTTCGGTCAGCGCCTCTTCCTCCGTCGTGCGGGCGTTCACGATCGACAGGGTGACATTGGCCTCCTTCTTCTTGATGTTAAGCCCGCCCAGGATCGCGCCGCCAAAGCCGCCCATCAGGCCGCCCAGCGCGCCGCCGATGCCGCCGCCGCCGGAATTGCGGTTGGACGACACGATGTCGGGCTCCAGATAATAGTCCGCCGCCTTCACCTGGCCCTTGCCCAGATTCGATCCGGCCTGCAATTCGCCGGCGTCCGCCATGGCGCGCTCCATCGCGCGGCTCTGCATTGACCGGCCGCGGTTGACCATGCGGAAACAGCCGGACTGCTGGACGAACACCTTCAGGATGGCCTCTGGACTGCCCAGATTAAGTTCGCGCCACCACTGATTGTCCGGTTCAACGATCGCCACCGTTCCCAGCATCTTCGTGCAGTGCGGGATTTCGCGGGTTGCGCGCTCCTGCGAGCGCCGGCCGGACGACGCGCCCTTGGTCGTGCCGTCCTTGTAGGTTTTGCCCGAAGAACTCATGTTGGTCTGCGCGATGGTCGTCGCTGGCGCGGCGGTCAGAACCGCCGTGGCGGCCAGCGCGGATAGGATTTTCGACATTGCCCCAATTTTCCCCTTGATGCGGTGAAGTTCAGCCGTTTTTTCTTATGGCGCGACCCGGCAAAGGAGCGCTTCCCTTAGCATAGAGTGACCCACTTGCCTACAGATGGCGCACCGCGCGTCAGCCGTGCTGACAGGG
Organism: Sphingobium soli; assembly: GCF_020782245.1. GTDB lineage: Bacteria > Pseudomonadota > Alphaproteobacteria > Sphingomonadales > Sphingomonadaceae > Sphingobium > Sphingobium soli. The sequence goes on along the minus strand of NZ_JAJGNP010000012.1, from coordinate 66,103 downwards.
CGGAGAATCGCTGCTATCGGGCGCCGATGACTGACCTGTCCCAGATCCGTAACTTCTCGATCATCGCGCATATCGACCATGGCAAATCGACCCTGGCCGATCGCCTGATTCAGCGCACCGGTGGCCTGACCGACCGCGAAATGAGCGCGCAGGTCCTCGATAATATGGACATCGAGAAAGAGCGCGGCATCACGATCAAGGCGCAGACCGTGCGCCTCGATTATGTCGCGAAGGACGGGCAAACCTACGCGCTCAACCTCATGGACACGCCCGGCCATGTCGACTTCGCCTATGAAGTCTCGCGCAGCCTGGCCGCCTGCGAAGGCGCGCTGCTGGTGGTCGACGCCGCCCAGGGGGTGGAGGCGCAAACGCTGGCCAACGTCTATCAGTCGATCGAGCATGATCACGAAATCGTGCCCGTCATCAACAAGATCGACCTGCCGGCCGCCGAACCGGAAAAGGTGAAGGCTGAAATTGAGGAGGTGATCGGCCTCGATGCGTCCGAAGCGGTGCTGGCCAGCGCCAAGTCCGGGATCGGCATCGACGACATTTTGGAAGCGATCGTTACCAAGATCCCCGCGCCCAAGGGGGACCGGGATGCGCCCTTAGAAGCGATGCTGGTCGACAGCTGGTATGACCCCTATCTCGGCGTCGTCATTCTGGTGCGCGTCATGAATGGCGTCATCAAGAAGGGCCAGAATATCAAGTTCATGATCGGCGGCACCGAACATCTGATCGACCGGGTGGGCTGTTTCCGGCCCAAGATCGAGCAGCTGGCTGAGTTGGGACCGGGCGAAATCGGCTTCATCACCGCGCAGATCAAGGACATCAGCCAGACGCGCGTGGGCGACACCATCACCACGGTCAAGAACCCGGCAACCAAGCCGTTGCCGGGATTCAAGGAAGTCCAGTCCGTCGTCTTCTGCGGCCTCTTCCCGGTTGATGCCAACGACTTTGAAAAGCTGCGCGATTCTATCGGCAAGCTGCGCCTTAACGACGCCAGCTTCTCGTTCGAAATGGAAACCTCGGCAGCGCTGGGCTTCGGTTTTCGGTGCGGGTTTCTGGGCCTTTTGCATCTGGAAATTATCCAGGAGCGGCTGACCCGCGAATATGATCTCGACCTCATCACCACCGCGCCATCGGTCGTCTATGACATGCATATGAAGGACGGGACGGTGCGCCATCTGCACAATCCAGCCGATATGCCCGATCCCAACCATATCGAGATGATCGAGGAGCCCTGGATCGAGGCAGTGATCTACTGCCCCGACGAATATCTGGGCAGCATCCTGAAGCTCTGTCAGGACCGGCGCGGCATCCAGAAGAATCTGACCTATGTCGGCGGGCGGGCGCAGGTGACGTATGAATTGCCGCTCAACGAAGTCGTGTTCGACTTCTACGATCGGCTGAAATCGATCAGCCGCGGCTATGCCAGCTTCGACTATCACCAGATCGGCACGCGCGAGGGCGACCTCGTCAAGATGAGCATCCTCGTCAATAACGAGCCGGTCGATGCGCTCAGCATGATCGTCCACCGCTCCGCCGCCGAAGCGCGCGGGCGGCACATGTGCGAACGGTTGAAGGACCTCATCCCCCGCCATTTGTTCAAGATTCCGATCCAGGCGGCGATCGGGGGCAAGGTGATCGCCCGCGAAACGATCGCGGCCATGCGCAAGGACGTTACCGCCAAATGCTATGGCGGCGACATCAGCCGCAAGAAGAAGCTGCTCGACAAGCAGAAGGAAGGCAAGAAGCGGATGCGCGAATATGGCAGCGTGCAGATCCCGCAGGAAGCCTTCATTGCCGCGCTGCGCATGGGCGACGAAAGCTGACCGCGTCGGGCGATCCCTATTCGGCCTTGGCCGATCAGGTCGCCCGTATCGAACGCGCCGCTATTTTTCTTGCCAACGGGATGGCGACAGGCGGCTGCCCCGACGCCTGCGGCCGCCGCCGCGACGCCATGCCCGCACGGCTGATCGGCAATGGCCTGCGCGAACTGGACCTGTTCCTGACGGACCTTATTGTCGAGGCGGACCGCCTTGACCGGTTGGGCGCAGCCGCCGGCGCGGACCCGGGCATCCATCCGCAGCGCCGGATCTTCAGCGCCGCCGAAGCGTGGCGGCGCTTCGCCCCGCGGCTCGGCCTGCCTGTAGAAGTGCGGGAACGCCTGCGGCAGATGCGCGCGGCGCAGAATCGCCATTGTTTCGGCGCATGGCGCGACGCGGGCAGCGGCCCGGCGCTCCAGCACGCCTGCGCCGATTACGCGCGGCTTGCCGGTGATGTGCTGGCGGCGGCGCGGAGCAAGGCGGGGTAGGGGCATTTCGGCAAACGCGACAGCGGGTGCCTGGCTGTCGCGTTTATCGGAAGCCCAGCGCAAAGCCGTGCACCTGTCGCAGTCGATGTCGCGTGCCGGGTCAGCCCGCCTTCGGACAATCGCCCACGCGCCGCGCGGTCAGGTCGTGCGTGGTGCGCAGCACCGGCTTTCCGCCCTCCGTCTTGGTCATCGTCGTGCCCAGCGTCATGCTGTCATTGGTATAATTGCCCTCCACCACCAGTTCCGACACGCCCGCGCCGGCCTTGCAGCTAAGCGTCGCGATCAACCGCCCCTTGCGCACCAGCTTGTCCTTGTAGACGCAATCCTGCCCCTCGGGTCCGGCCAGTGCATCGGCGTCCGGCGCATTATCGGCGTCGAAGGCGATGCACAGTTTCTCCTCGCCAATCTGCTTCAACGCCTCCTGATATTGGGCGGGCGTCACGGTCGGCGTATTATAGCCGGTGGTCTTGCGGGTCAGTTCCCATTCCCCGGCCTGCATGACGATGGGCGGCTCTTCGGCCTGCGGCGTCGGCGTCGGATCACTGCCGCACGCGGCGAGGGCCAGCATCGGGGCGGCCATCGCGCCCAGCATCACAAATCGCATATCCTCTCTTCCCAACCGTTATCGATCCATGGCGCAAGGCTCTACTGCCCGGCCGCAAAGTGCAAGGCCAAAGCGCGCCGGGGCCTGTCATCGCCGTCGTGGGGCGCCGCGCGTGGGCATATGGAAATCGGCCGGCTTTCCCTCGATCCAGCGTAGGAAGGTGGCGATCGCCGGGGCTGCGCGTAGGTCGGCGGGGCCGGCAAAGTCGCGCGCCAGCTGCGCGTTGGTAAAGGTTGCATGGATGGTGCGATGACAAAGGGGATGCACCGCGACCGTCTCCCGCCCGCCCCGGCTCTTGGGAACCGGATGATGCCACTCGATCCGCGCACCCAGCGGCCGGCCGCACAGCCAGCAGGGCTGCTGGGCCTCACCTGGCATGGTGCAGGGGGATCATTCCGCCTGCGTGCATTTCGGGCTGATCCACTTGCCCTCGGAACGCGCTGTCATTGCCATGGTCTGGCCTTCGGGGCCGCCCTCCATCTTCATGTCCATGTCCATCGCATAGCTGTCGGGCGCGTAGCTGCCCGACATGGCGGCGTTCATGGTGCCGCCCTCCGCCTTGCAGGAGACGCGGCCCTTCACCTTGCCGCCCGTGGCAGAAAAATCGGCGAAGCGGCAATTCTTGTCTTCCTGCCCCGAGAACATCTCCGCACCGGGATTGGCGGCCTCTTCGGGGGTCACGCAATAGGTGAGGGATGTCTGGCTCATCATCCGCTTCATCTGCTCTTCCATCGTTGCCGGCGCACCGGGCATGCCGGACAGGTCGATGTCCTGGATGGTAAAGCGCCCCTGCCACTGGCCGGGTTTCAACTGCACCTTGTCCACGGCTTCTTTCACCTGCGCCTTGCTCATGGCGTCGGTCGCGGCAATGTCACCGGCCTTTTCGCCTGGCTGGTCCCCGCACGCCGCTAGCGTCATGGTCAAGCCCAGCATCGTCAAAAACGCTCCGCGCATCGTCCGATCTCCCTGTTGCACCCCTTATGTTCCGGTACCATATCAAGGCGCGATGACAATTCAAATCCGCACCGACCTGTCCGAGCCGGAAACCGGCCAGAGCTTCGTCCCGCATCGTCCGGCGCGCCCGGAAAAGAGCGAGGGCGGGCGGCCGTTCACGCTGGTAAGCGACTATGAACCCTCCGGCGACCAACCGACCGCGATCGCCGAACTGGTGGCGGCGGCCAGGCAAGGCGAAAAGGACCAGGTGCTGCTCGGCGTCACCGGCTCGGGCAAGACCTTCACCATGGCCAAGACGATCGAGGCGTTGCAGCGCCCCGCGCTCATCCTTGCGCCCAACAAGATTTTGGCGGCCCAGCTCTATGGCGAGTTCAAGAGCTTCTTTCCCGACAATGCGGTCGAATATTTCGTCAGCTATTATGATTATTACCAGCCCGAAGCCTATGTGCCGCGGTCCGACACCTATATCGAGAAGGAGTCGAGCGTAAACGAGAGCATCGACCGGATGCGCCATTCGGCCACCCGCGCGCTGCTGGAACGCGACGACGTCATCATCGTGGCGTCGGTGTCCTGCCTTTATGGCATCGGATCGGTCGAAACCTATTCGGCCATGACCTTTTCGATGAAGAAGGGCGGGGTGGAGGATCAGCGCGAGATCATCCGCAAGCTGGTCGCGCTCCAGTATAAGCGTAACGATGCAGGCTTTGCCCGCGGCAACTTCCGCGTGAAGGGCGACAATCTGGAAGTCTTCCCCTCACACTATGAGGACACGGCCTGGCGCGTCAGCTTCTTCGGCAACGAGATTGAGGATATCGTCGAATTCGATCCGCTCACTGGCAAGAAGATCGCCAGCCTCGATTATGTGAAAGTGTTCCCCAACAGTCACCATGTCACCCCCGGCCCGACGCTGAAGCAGGCCATGGAAGCGATCCGGTTCGAATTGGCCGAGCGGCTGAAGGAATTGGTCGCCGAGGGCAAGCTGCTGGAGGCGCAGCGGCTCGAGCAGCGCACCAATTTCGATCTGGAGATGATTGCGGCGACAGGAAGCTGCGCGGGGATCGAGAATTATTCCCGCTTCCTGACTGGCCGCCTGCCTGGCGAACCGCCGCCGACTTTGTTCGAATATCTGCCCGAAAATGCCGTGCTGTTCGTGGACGAAAGCCACCAGACCGTGCCGCAGATCGGTGCGATGGCGCGGGGCGATCACCGGCGCAAGATCACGCTCGCCGAATATGGGTTTCGCCTGCCTAGCTGCATCGACAACCGCCCGCTGCGCTTCAACGAATGGGACGCGATGCGGCCACAGACGGTCAGCGTGTCCGCCACCCCCGGGCCATGGGAGATGGAGCAGACCGGCGGCGTGTTTTCCGAACAGGTGATCCGCCCCACCGGCCTCATCGACCCGCCGGTCGAGATCAAGCCGGTCGAGGATCAGGTCGATGACCTGATCAATGAATGCCGCAAGGTCGCGGCGCAGGGCTATCGCACGCTCGTGACTACTCTCACCAAGCGGATGGCCGAGGACTTGACCGAGTTCATGCATGAAGCCGGGATCAAGGTCCGCTACATGCACAGCGACGTCGAGACGCTGGAGCGCATTGAACTGATCCGCGATCTGAGGCTGGGCGTCTACGACGTTCTCATCGGCATCAACCTGCTGCGCGAGGGGCTGGACATCCCTGAATGTGGGCTGGTCGCAATCCTCGACGCGGACAAGGAGGGTTTCCTGCGCTCCGAAACCTCGCTCATTCAGACGATTGGCCGCGCGGCGCGCAATGTGGAGGGCCGCGTGATCCTCTATGCCGACCGCATCACAGGGTCGATGGAACGCGCGCTCAACGAAACGTCGCGACGGCGCGAGAAGCAGCAGGCCTATAATCTGGAGCATGGCATCACGCCGACCACGATCAAGCGGCAGATTGGGGACATCATCGCCCATGTGGCATCCAAGGATCAGGTCACGGTCGACACCGGATTGGACGACCGCCCGCATATGGTCGGCCACAATCTGCGCGCCTATATCGAGGACCTGGAAAAGAAGATGCGCGCCGCCGCCGCCGATCTGGAGTTCGAGGAGGCCGGCCGCATTCGCGATGAAATCCGCAAGCTGGAAGCGGAGGAACTTGGCTTGCCCGCAGACGAGCAGGTTGCCGCTCCGCGCGGCCGCGCGACGGAGGGCAAACCGGGAACGCGGAAGCTGCGATATGGGAAGACACAGCGGAAATTCGGGCGCTAGGGCTACCGGACCAATCCAAGAGTTTCCGCCCAGGGCAAGTGAAGTCGATCCAAATCAATGTCGCGAGTTGACAAAAGATGGATCGAAAAGATTTCCCAATGGTCGAACCCGCCAAATTTTTTAAACGCCTGCTGCTAGGCCAGCGGTCGTGGCCCGGTTCAAGTTTTTCCAGCTCCATGAGGTCGATCTCGATTCCCTGTCTGACACGGACTGGACTTGTAACGGTTTCGTGCCGGTCACTTGCGAGTTTAAGGCTCGTTCAAGGAGACCGACGAGGTGATCCAGCATGGTGAAGAGTTTAAGCGGGGGCATCATTGGCCGGTGGAGTTGATGTGCCGTGTCTTGCACGTCAGCGAACGCGGCTATTGGTCCTGGCGTTCGCGCCTGATCAGCCATCGGGAGCGGACTGACATGAAGGTGCTGGCCTGTATCCCCGAGCATTATAGCCAGGGCCTTGGCAGCGCAGTTCATCCTGAGCGGCCGCCCTGAGGGCAGTCGAAGGGCGGCATCAGCCCGCTCGCCTTCGAAGCCAAGGCGGCATAATGAGATAAATGACCGGCGCGAAACCGTTACACGTCCACAGGTTATGGAAGCGAGTTCGAATCCCTTCAACTCACCATTATTAAAACCCGCGGGATCGAACTGATAGCCTCACCCCTTCAGCGACGCGTCTTCTCGTCGGGCTTCTCGGTGATAGGCTAATGACCGATTGCGGTGTGAGCAGACATTCGAGGCTCAGCTGCGGAAGGGCGAGGATCGGCCGCGAGCTTCCGAAAAGCGGACGGACCGCAGCTGGGCATCAGAATTGCAAGGCCAAACGGCAATAATGGGGCGAACTTCCTTCAACTCGCACCCCCAATTGCCCCCGGCGTCAGGATTAGGGTGAGGAGAATGAGGGCAATGCCAATATATCCCCAGGCGCCCATGCCCCGCCACGCGATCTTCAGGCTGCCGACGTCGGATCGGGCCGATCGGGCCAGCCGCATTGCGTAGATCATCGTACCGGTGATAGCCATCGCGGTCAGCAATGTGCCGAAGAGGAACCAGATGATTTTCGTCCACAGGCCACCGAAGGTGCCGAAATGCAGTGGATCGGCCATTTCGGAAATGCGCTGATGTATGTTCAAGGTGCGTCCGTCCAGCCGCGCCACAACCTGCGACGTCGCCGGATCGACGACCACCGCATTGGCACGATCACGCACTAGCCAGGCGGATGACTGGCCCAGGAAGATCACACCATTGTCGGGCGTGAAGCGGATTTCCCGAATGTCGAGCGCAGGATCGGCTCTGCGCGCTATGGCAACTAGCCGGTCCAGCGCGACCCCGGTCGGCATGGGACCCGCCTCGACGTCCGGCACTTTGGGTATCTTGGCGTTCCCGCCCAATGTCTCCACCAGATACCATAGGCCCGTGACCGCGATCAGCGCCACGAACCACAAGCTCCACAGCCCGATCAGGCGATGCAGGTCACCGGTCATTCGCCGCCCATCCCCGCCGCGCGGCATTCGGAAGAAGCCGCGCCACCATTTCTTGTAGGTGACGATGCCCGATGCCAGTGATGCGGCGAGCAGCAGGGCGAGCGAACAGACGATCGGTATGCCGATCTTCGTCGGCAGCATCAGGTGCCGATGGGCCTGTCGCAGGAAGCGATGGACACTGGCCCAGCCATGCCGGCCTGTAACCTTTGCTGTCCAGGGGTCGACATAGACACGATCGGGTGCGCCCTTGCCGCGACTGACCCAGGCCTCGACCGCGAACCAGGGGTCGATCGGTGCATAGAGCGTCTGGAGCCGGGCGTCCGGTGCGGCGCGGGCGGCGGCCTGCGCCCACGCCCCCCATGACGCGATGGGTTCCGACCGGGGCGACGCCCGCATCGGGGGCGTCACCAGCCAGTCGATTTCATGCGCGAATACGGCGAAGGTGCCCGTCGCCAGGATGAAGGTCAGGAAGATCGAGAGTTTGAGGCCAATCCAGCTATGCACCACCCACCAGAGGGACCGGCCCTTTTTCACACGCACCTGATCCATGGTCAGAATTGAAAGCGCAGTTCGGCTAGGAATGTCCGCGGCTCGCCCGGAAAATGCCCGCTCCGCGCCGAAAAGCCCGATGCGGCATACACCTTGTCGAACATATTATCGACGCGCAGCATCAGTTCGGCAAAGCCAAGGCCCTTGGTGACCGATGCGTCGAAGATCGTATAGGGTTTGACGGTCTGCCCCGACAGGCTGATGCGCTTCGACACATGTTCGCCGCCGACCGCAAAGGCGGAGTCGATCGCCGGCACCTGATAGCGGGTCCAGAAGCCGACCTTATGCTTGGGCGCATTGGCGAAGCGATTGCCAACGGCGTTGGTGATCGCCTGACCCGCGATCGTGCCGGTGATCTTCGTGTCATTATAACCATAATTGACCAGCGCGACCCAATTGGCGGTGATGTCGGTCGACAGGTCGATCTCAAACCCCTTGCTCGTCACCTCGCCGATCGGGCGTAGCTGGTCCTGCCCGTTGACGGGCGGCAGGCTGGTATCGGCCTGGAGGATATTCTTGCGCACGATGCGGTAGGCGGCCAGATTGGCTTGGAGCCTGCCGTCGAACAGGTCTGTCTTAATGCCGCCTTCGAACTGGTCGCCGGTGACAGGCGCGAAGGGACCCCCGACATCGCCATTTTGGCTGGCGGCGGTCTGAGGCTCGAAACTTTGCGACCAGCTCAGATAGAGGGAGACATCCTTGCGCGGCTTGTAGATCGCGCCGGTGCGGAAAGTGATGTCGCCATCCTCATAAGAGCCGGCGTTGATAACGGCATCCTCGAACTTGTCGTAGCGCACCCCACCGACCAGCATGAAGGCATCGGTCAGGCTGATCTGGTCCTGCAGATAAGCGCCCTGACGCTTCGTCCGCGTATCGGTCACGGTGAAGGGTAGCTTAGCAGCCCGCGCCACGTCGCGCGCGCTGTTGGTATAGATGGGATTGCTGAGGCTTAGCGACGTTACGTCGTCTCGCAGGATGCGCGAATTCAGCACGCTCGTTTCGTCATACCAGTCCGCGCCGGTCTGGAATTTATGCTCCATGCCGAACAGGTTGACTCGCGCCGTCAGATTTGCGGAAAAGGACAGGCCGTCGACATCACGGATCTGGTCGCGAAATTCGCGCGCGACAAGGTCGGTGCTGCCTGCGACCAACCCACGCGGTTCATGATATTGCTGCGTCTCGGTCGCCTTGAAATAGCGGGCTCCCGCGTCGAATGTGATCCGCTCTCCGATGGCGGTTGCATAGCGCACCTGATAGGCCTGTGACTTGAGGTGCAGAAAGTCGGTGGGTTCGTTGGCATTCCAGCGAATGTCGGTCAGGAAATTGCCGTTATCGTCGGTCAATATGCCGCGCAGTCGATTTGCCTGAAGATCATTGTCGTAGACCGTCGCCTGGAGCGTCAGCTTGCCGCCCTCGTTTGTCTTAATGGCAAGGCCGCCGTCACCGATCAGCGACACATTCTTCGTGTTGCGTCGATAGGGGTTCATCGCCTCGTAAAAGCCGCCGACGCGGTAGGTGACGATCCCGTCCTTGTCGATCGGGCCGGTCGCTTCGGCGGATATGCCGCGACGATCATAATTGCCCGCCGTGGCCACCAGGCGCATGGCGCTGGTGTCACTAGGCACCTTCGACACATAGTTGATGATGCCGCCGGGCGAGCCGGGGCCGAAGAAAAGCCCGGCCGGCCCCTTCAGCACCTCCACCCGTTCGATATTGAAAAGCTGAGGCACCGAAAAGCCGATGAACGGATTGCCGCGCATTCCGTCGTAGAAGGACTGATCCTGGCGAAATCCACGGAAGGTGACACCGGCATAGCTGAAGAAGCTGACACCGGAAATATTGCGATAGATATCGGTCGCGTTGCGTGCGCCCTGATCGGCAAAGAGGTCCTTGTTAATGACCTGTAACGCCTGCGGAATGTCGAGCGGATCTTCGGCACTTTTGCCGACAGTCGTGACTTCGGTGCGGTAGAGACGCTGGGCACGGCCTGTCACGATGATCTGATCGCTATCGGCCATGGCGGCATCCGGTGCCGACGCGGGAACTTCCTGTGCGCAAACCATCGACGTGCAGAAGGAAGCTGACGCAAACAGCGCCGTGCGGAACATGAACAAAACAGCCCCCGTATCATTTGTCGCTAATGATAGTGACTCGCGATAAAAGGTTTGAATGGTTAGTGCAAGCCGCCAAATTTTATTCTCCCTGTTCCGTAATTGGGAGAGACAGACACAGCGCCAAGCTGGCGGTCCATTAAGGAGCAGACCTTCCGTACTTGGGACCGTCCCTTGGGAGGCTGAGCGTCGTCCAAGCGTCGAACATAAGGTATTTGCAACGGAACATACGCGCCATTCGCTGCTTTCCCCAGCATCTTGAGATGCAATCGGGGATCAGATGATGAGCACAATAGCGCAGGTAATCGTGCAAACGCTGGCGGCCGCAGGTGCTCGGCGTTGCTATGGCATTCCTGGCGACACCCTCAATCATGTGACCGATGCGATCCGCGACAGCGATATCCGCTGGGTGCATATGCGCCATGAGGAAGCCGGCGGCTTTGCTGCTGGCGCCGACGCGCTGTTGACTGGCGAACTCGCCCTGTGTGCCGGATCGTGCGGACCGGGCAGCCTTCACTTCATCAACGGTCTGTTCGAATCCCATCGCAACCGCGCGCCCGTCGTCCTCATCGCCAGCCAGATCGTCCGCGACGAACTCGGCTTCGATTTTCCGCAGGAGGTTGATTTCCAGCAAATCTACCGGGCATGCAGCGTCTTCTGCGAGGAGATCAGGACACCCGCCCAGGCCCGACGCAAGACCGCCATGGCCGCGCAGGCTGCATTGGCGAAAAAGGGCGTCGCCGTACTCATCGTGCCGGCCGACATAGCCAGCGCCAAGGCCCCCGACGAACCGCCCTTCGCGGTCCACCTGGCCGAGCCCGTCATCCGTCCGACCGATATCGATCTGGACCGTATCGCCGCCCGATTGAACGAGGGGAAGAAGATCGCCATCTATGGCGGATCGGGCTGCGAAGGCGCGCATGACCAGCTTGTCGCCCTTGCCTCCGCCCTCCAGGCCCCGGTCGCCCATACATCGCGCGCCAAGGATTTCCTCGAATATGACAATGACTTCAATGTCGGGATGACGGGCATATTCGGCGGCGAATCCGGCTATCACGCGCTGATGACGTGCGACACGCTGCTGCTGCTGGGTTGCGATTTTGCCTGGCGGCAATATTATCCGGACAAGGCGACCATCATCCAGGTTGATATAGACGGCACCCATCTGGGGCGGCGTCATCCCGTCGATATCGGTGTCGTCGGCGACGTCGCGGCCACCTTGGACGCCCTGATGCCACGGATCGCGCCACGCAGCGACCGCGCGTTCCTGGACGAATGTCTGGCCCACCGGGTCCGCACGCTGGAGGTGGAGGCCAAACATGCGACCATCGGCAAGGGCGGCGCGATCCATCCCCAATATCTGACCGAACTGATTTCCAGGCACGCCCCGGATGACAGCATCTACACCGCGGACGGAGGATCACCGATGGTATGGTGCCTGCGCCACGTTGCCGCCACGGGGAAGAACCGCACCGTCATCAGCCTCAGCCATGGCACCATGGCCAATGCCATGCCCCAGGCGCTGGGTGCCAAGGCCGCCTTTCCCGACAGGACGGTGATATCCCTGTCGGGCGACGGCGGCATCGCCATGATGCTGGGCGATCTGCTGACGGCGGTTCAGGAACAGTTGCCGATCAAGGTCGCGATATTCAACAACAGCGCGCTCGATTTCGTCGAAATCGAACAGAAGGTCGAAGGGTTGCTGGAAGCCTATACCGACCTCGTCAATCCCGATTTCGCCCGCGTGGCCGAGGCTATGGGGTTCTGGGGGCGGCGCGTCGAGCAGGCCGAACATCTGGAAGACGCCGTCAAGGACTGGCTCGCCGCGCCCGGCCCCGCGCTTCTCGATGTCGTGACGGATCGTTTCGAACTGGTCATGCCGCCCAAGGTGGAGGCGGGCCAAGTGGCGGGCATGGCGCTCTATTCGGCCAAGGCGGTGCTGAACGGACGGGGCCGCGACGTGGTCGGAATGGTCCGGAACCTTCTGTCGTGAGCGGCAAACCCAGTCTGGTCGTAGCGCTGACCCGCGACCATGCCCTGTCCCGCAACCTGTTGCTGGTGATCGGGCTGCTGGGCACGCTGGGCGCGCTGGCGGTCGGATGGCGTCATTCCCGCGCGCTCTGGTTGCTGCTTCTCTTCGCGCCGATGCTTGTCTTGGCGCTGATTGATTTGACCCAGCCCCATCACAGCCTGCGCCGAAACTATCCCGCGTCCGCCCGCTTTCGCTGGTTCTTTGAATGGCTGCGTCCTTTTGCCCGGGCCTATATCGTCGAAAGCGACCTGGACGGTCGCCCCTACAGCCATGACGAACGGGCGCTGGTCTATGCCCGGGCAAAGGGGGACGGAGACGCCCATCCATTCGGCACGGAGCTCGACGTCTATTCCGACGAATATGAATGGCTCGCCCATTCGATTGCGCCGTCAGCCGATGCGCCGAAGGAAACCCGCGTCCATGTCGGCACCGATCAGTGCAGCCGCCCCTATCAGGCCGCACGCCTCAACATCTCGGCGATGAGCTTTGGCGCACTTGGCGCCCACGCGATCGAGGCGCTCAATCTGGGGGCAAAGATCGGTAAGTTTTATCATGACACTGGCGAAGGCGGGCTGTCGCCCTATCATCTCAAACATGGCGGCGACATCGTTTGGGAAATAGGGTCGGGCTATTTCGGCTGTCGCGACCGACAGGGCCGGTTTGATCCTCGCCATTTCGCCGAACGCGCCGCCCATGACTCGGTCAAGATGACGGAAATCAAGCTGAGCCAGGGGGCTAAGCCCGGTCATGGCGGCTTACTCCCGGGGGCGAAGGTCACCCCGGAAATCGCTGCCACCCGCGACGTGCCCACGGGCGAGGATTGCCTGTCTCCGCCCGGCCATAGCGCCTTTTCGACCCCCATTCAGCTGGTCGAATTTGCCGGCAGGATGCGCGAGCTGTCTGGCGGAAAGCCGGTTGGTATCAAATTATGCGTGGGCTACCCCCATGAACTGTTCGCGGTCGTCAAGGCTATGATCGAAACTGGCATCCTTATCGACTATATCGTGATCGACGGCGCAGAAGGCGGCACGGGGGCGGCGCCTACGGAATTGTCGGATCGCGTCGGCATGCCCCTGCGCGAGGGGCTAATGCTGGCGCGCAATGCGCTGGTTGGCAGTCATCTCAAGGGCAAGATCAGGCTGGCCGCATCGGGCAAGGTCAGTTCGGGCGCGGGTATCGCCATGAATGCGGCCCTTGGCGCGGACTGGTGCAATGCGGCGCGTGCCTTCATGTTCTCGCTCGGTTGCGTCCAGTCGATGCGCTGCCATACCGACACCTGCCCGACCGGCATTGCAACCCAGTCTCCCGCACGCCAGAGAGCTCTGGTCATCCCGGAAAAGGCCGAGCGCGTAGCCCGGTTCCAGCGATCCACCTTGTCAGCCCTGCACGACATGGTAGTCGCCTGCGGCCTCAACTCGCCAGACGAGTTTACGCCCGATAGCCTGCGTCAGCGGATCAGCGCAGTGGAGATGCGCTCAATGGACGAGCTTTATTCCTTCGTCGAGCCCGGCGAACTGCTCGATGGGGCGCGCGATGCCCGCCTCGCGCGCTGGTGGGCGCAGGCAGATCCGGAATCGTTTAAAAGGCGCATCACATGATCACTCGGCTCGCTTGTGAATGAGCAACCGGCTTTGGGAACCTGCTGCGTTCGCGTGCTCGATGCGTGTCGGCAGATCAGGATCGCCCAACAGACGCCATAGGTGGCATAAGGAATCTATTGGCCTGAAGGTCGATCAGATGCGTCGGACGAAGGATTTGGAGCTAGAGAATGCGCAGCCGAGGAAACTCGTGGCGGATCTGGCGCTGGACCAGGCGATCCTGAAAGGGGCGTCGAAGCTGCCTTCTTGAGTCCCTCCATATAATCGGACCATTCATCGCCGGCAGTCTAAAGGCGAAGCAACCGTAACCAATGCGACTCTCGAACTGATTGTGCAGCTACAACAGGGTCTTGATGCGTTGGTCGAGCATCTCGTTCCATGCGCGGATGAAGCCGAAGGTTCATCCTGGTTCATGGCAAATAAAGACGATCGGCCGTGACTATATCTGCGTCACGGCCGACCGGCGATCCTTTTTGGAAAGGCTATTTTGTCACGTTAGTCGAGCATGACCGCCCGCAATTTCGCGATGTCAACGTTGGTCAGGCCCAGCGCCTTTTTCATATAGCCTTCCGACCCGCCATATTCACTGTCGATATGCGTGAAAAACTGGGCCAGATGCGATGCGCCGGTGGGGGTGTAAAGTGGTTCGGCAACAGCGCGCTTTTTTTCGTCCGCGCTAAAATAATATTTCAGGATCGGATTGTTGGGATAATCTGCTGGATTGACCTTGGGCATTTCATATTGCGGCCGCCGCAGTGCGGTCGACATATGATAATCCTTGAGGATCGTCTCGCGATCGACGCCCAGCATATCGTAGAGGATGGCTGTCGCCATACCTGTGCGATCCTGCCCCGCCGAGCAATGATACAATACCGCGCCTTCATTCGCCTCGATCCGGCGATAGAGCGAACGAAGTTGTGGAACAAGCATCCGCTCCATGCCCTTGTAGGTGTTTTCGCCATTACCCTTGCCATAGGCTGCCATCAGGGGCTTGAGCGAATAGTCGTTGGCGATGAACAGGGCGCCGGTGCGATCGTCGATCTGGTCGGGCGCGACTTCGCGTTCTTCCAACGATCGCAGATCGACCACCGATCCTATGCCGAGTTGCCCAACCAAGGCATAATCGGCCTCCGTGAACAGTGGCATCGCGCCGGAGCGATAGACTTTGCCCCACCGTACGCTGCGGCCGTCTTTCGTCACATAGCCGCCAATGTCGCGGAAATTGCTGCCCTGTTCGATCGGCAGGACGCGTTCGCCCGCGACCGCGACGTTGCCAGCCTTGTCTTTCAGCAGGACATAGCGGCGTTCGGCGGCGGTAATGGGCAGCGTGACGGCGTCGCCCTTCGCCGCTGCGTTCATGAGCGCGCCATCGACCTTCTTGTCGTCCGCGTCGATCTGGTCATCCTTGCTGATCCAGATGCCGACCGGGATGATGTCGCCCCGGTTCAACGTGACGCTCTGCGCGTCGATGCGGGTCAGGCTGGCCACTTCCTTTGCCATTGCCGGGCTGGCCGAAGACAGCGCGATAAGGGCGAGGCTGATGATGAGGGTTGTGCGCATGGTGGGATCTCCCGTCAGAAGCCGAAGCGGACGCCGAACAGATAGCGCGACCCGATCTGCTCGACCTCGGTCGGCGTGGCAGGCGTGCCCTGATAGGCGATATATTTTTCGTTGGTCAGGTTGGCGAGGTCGGCGAAGAGCGTCAGATTTTCGGTCAATTCGTAACGGAGTGACACGTCGAGATTCTCATAGCCCTGACGATATTCGCCGCTGCCCATGCCGCCCAGAGTGTCGAGCCAGTGCGACCGCCATTGATAGCTGACGCGTGCCGAAATGCCGTATTTCTCGTAGAAGAGCGAGGCGTTGGCGATTGTCTTCGACATGCCTTGGAAAGCGATGCCCTTTTCTGTCGGGGTATCGAAGCTGCCGTCCAACAGGGTTACATTGCCCTGAAAGCCGAAGCCGTCCAGCGCGCCGGGCAGGAAGTCGAACTGCTTGAGCAGGTTGAACTCTACGCCGTAAAGCTTGCCGCTTTCGCCATTATAGGTGCCACTGAGCAAATAGCCCGACCGGTCGATACCACCGAAATTATAGAAGTCCGTGCCGACAGGCGCCTGGTTCTGATAGAGCACATTGTCGACCCAGCGGTGGAAGCCAGCAACCGAAATCATGCCGTTGCCGGGCAGATAATATTCGATGCTGGCGTCCGCGCCCCAGGTATATTCCGGACGAAGGGCGGGATTGCCGCCGCTGATCGTGCCGGGACTGTTGGTATCGTTGATAGATGCGCCGACACGGATTGCGCCATAGGCCGGGCGTGAAATGCTGCGCTGACCCGCCAGACGCAGGACCAGATTGTCGGTCGCGGCATATTTCAGATTCAGGCTGGGGAAAAAGTCGGTCTTCGTGTCGTCATAGGTTAGCGGCGTGGCGACGCCCTCGGCGACGACCGTGCCCTTGTTGTTCATGCTGTAGCGTTCGATGCGCACGCCACCCACGGCGGTCAGCGCGCCGCTTTCGACCTTACCCATAATATAGCCGGCCAGCGTCTTTTCGCGCTGGGCGTAGCGGTCACTCGCAGGGGTATCGAGCGCGGGATTATAAAGGCCTGCCGCTTCCATCCGGGCCAACAGGCTGTCGATGTCGCGGCGCATGGCGACATTGTCGACATAGTTGAGCGTTACACCAAGCGGAAAGCCGGTGTCCCAGGCCGTGTTCGTAACATAGCTGTTGATGTCAAACGGTTGACCCACGCTGGCGCCCAACGCGCCAATATATGCGAGGTTGGCGGTCGAGAAGAGAGTACCGTCAATCGTGCGATCGGCATAGAGGCTGCCAGCCGACACCGTGATATCACCCATTTCCTTGGCGATGTCGAACTTCGCCGTATAGCTGTCGGACACAGTCCTCTGCCGCGCGGCGATCATGTAGGCACCGCTGCTCGACAGGCTCGCCTGATTAAAAGGACCCTCGACACTGACGATCGGGAAATTAGGATCGCTATTGTCATAGCTGAGCGACAGATTATTCTCCCCGCTGGTAGACGCCTGCACCAACGGCAGGTAACTGGTATTTTCTGTACGGGTATAGTTGAACTTGAAAGATGCGGTCAGACCGTCATCCGTTTCATAGTCGCCGCCCACGGTGCCGATATAGTTGCGATTGCGATATTCACCGAAATTGAAGCTGCCGCGCAGCGGTACACCGGTCAACGTGCCGCTATCCTGCGTGCGAATACCGCCTGTTGCGCGATCCAGTCGGAATTCATACTGGTTGCGCTGTTCATTGTCGTTGAATTCACTGAAGATCGCCTTGGCATAAATGCGCTGGCCATCCGCTGGACTATACTCCACACCGCCAAACAGGCCGTTGTTCCAGCGCTCGATTTTATACTGGCGCACGTCGAATTCGGTTGGACCGTTCGCGTCGTAGGCGCCGACTTCGCGATTGTCAGTCAACTGTTTGCGGCGATAATGGGATCCGCCCAGCACGACGCCGAAATTGTCGTTGGACCAGGACAGGCGCAGCGACCCCTGACGCTGTTCGCCGCCGCCCAGATCCATCATGCCGTAGCCGGCATCGCCTGAAACGTGCAGCCCCTTGCGATCCATCGGGGAATAAGTCCGCAGATCGATAGTGGCAACGACCGCGTCAGCCTGCAGATCGCTGGTCAGTGACTTGTTGATGACCATTTGCGACAGCAGCACAGCGGGAATGGCATCGAAGCGGAAGGCGCGGGTGTCGCCGCCTTCATCGACACCGACCATCGGGATGCCATCGATACTGACACTGGTCCAGCGATTGGGTGCGCCGCGGACTTGAATATATCTTTCCTGGCCCTGATCGCGCTGAACGGCGACGGCGGGCAGACGAGACAGGGCAGCAGCGGCGTTCTGGTCAGGGAAGCGGCCGACGGAGTCGGATGCGGCAATGTCGGTCAGGTTGACCGCGTCGCGCTTCAGCCCGATTGATTCCTGCTGTGCGGACAGGATGGCGCCGGTGACGACGATTTCGCCCATATCGTCTTCCGCGGCAGGCGCAGGGGCGGGTGGTTGTTCGGCGGCAAAAACGGGCTGAGTTAAGGCTAAAACACCGCAGATGGCGGTCGTTCGCAAAAGCAAGGTGCCAGACAAGATCATGGTGCAGTCCCCCAAGTGGTTCGCCGGCCGACTAGAACGGTTGTATGTAACTTGTGTGACGCTTGTTCACTCGGACGCAACATATGTATGGCGCAGATTGCGGGTCGCTCGTTTGCGATAGGCTTGCTATGAGGGGCGGCCATATCCTTCAGATCAGAGCCGGTTCCCAATGATTGAAACGACAGCTAAATCGTCTGATATCAGGCTAATAGATGCTGTTATTGATATATGGGAAACGGGCGGGGCTGATGCCGTTTCCGCGCGGCAGCTGTCCGCTAACGCGGATGTACCCGCGTCTTCCATATACCATCATTTTGGATCTCTGGAACAGTTGTCGGTATTGGCGCAGGAACGGGCGCAGCGTGATGCACGGCTATGGGGACAGGATCGTCTGGTACAGATGGACGGCCTCTCGACCGATCCGCGGGCTTTTCCTGGTTTTTTTGCAGGGCTGGTTGACGATTGGGTGCATGATCAGCGCGGCGTGGCCTTTGCTTGGCGCGAAGGTCAGCTGCTTCGCACAAAAAGCCCGGCTGGGGCGCAGGTGCGGGCTGGCTGGCGCACGCTGTGGAGGGATTTTTGGGAGCAGGCCTGCGATCGGTTCGGTCTGAGCCATGGCGTAGACATGGTCGACCATCTGTTCGAGAACGAGGCGTTCCTGCATATGCTTAAGTGGCGCCGGGCGGTAGATCGCGCGGGGCTCGACGAATTGGCACAGGGTATCGGCGCATGGCTGATGGGGGAGGCGATGCCCGCGTCGCCCTGGCGCGATTTTGCGCGCAATCTGGCAATGGCGCAGGCCCCCGAACCTCCGGACCATGACCCCACGACCGCGCGGATTGCGGAGGCCGCGGCCGCGCTGGTCGAGGAAGCCGGGCCATCGGGGGTGACCCATCGCGCCGTAGCTGAACGGGCGGAACTGACGCTGGGCGTCGTGTCTCACAAACTACGAACCAAGTCGGAGCTGCTACAGGCCGGATATGAGGGCATTTATGTCGAGGCTGCCTCGCGCGTGCGCGCGCGCGCATCGGCTGCGGCAGCCGATGCGGCGGCGGCGCTGGACGGCATTGCCGATTTTCTCACTGTATCGCGAGGCGGACGGGGTGTTGATGCACTGCATCTGGCGGTCGCACGCGATGCTGCGCTACGCCCGTTCGGCCTGCAACTCCGCTATCTGCGCGGCGCTACATCGCGCTCTCTGCTCAGCCTGCTTCGCCCCGACCATCCTAAACCGGGTCATTTGGAAGCGGCCATATTGTCGGGTTTCCTGGCGGCGGTGACGCGCCTTCATGCCGACAGCGACGCCGATCATGCGCGCACGAAGATCAGGGCGGATATCGTCCGGATGATAGCGATACGCTGAAATATTCGCGCAGTGGGCGGTCATAAGCCTGTCACGCGCGCGGCGTAACGGCCCGCCATGTCGATCGGCCTTTCCTTGCAGGCGAAGTCCACATCCTTTGCACCGGGCGTGCGTATAGGACGCCTGGAACTGGCGGCCTTCACTTTGCCGGTGCTGCTGTTCCAGGCGATCGAACTGACCTGGCGTGCTTATCTGCCCCGCTTTCTCAATCAGGATGTGGGCATTGCGCTGGGCGCTGTCGGGGCATTGCTGCTGGGCGCGAGATTGCTCGACGCCATGGCCGATCCGCTGCTGGGATGGATCAGCGATACGGTCCGCACCCCCTTTGGCCGACGCAGGCCCTGGATGGTCTTTGGCGCCACCTTGGTGCCCTTCGGTGCGTTGCTGCTGTTTCTGGCGCCGACTGACGCTTCCATGACGATGATCGTGGCGGCCAGCCTGTTGCTGCACATCGGCTACAGCTTCATCATCACGCCGCATGGCGGCTGGGGACTCGAACTGTCCGACGATCGGCATCAGCGGACCCGGATCATGGGGGCGAAGGTCTGGTTCGCGGTGGTCGGATCACTTGGCCTGCTGGCATTCCTTGCCCTGCTGGAACGCGGCTTTGCAGTCCCGTTGCGGCTTGAAATGGCGCTGTTGGGCTGGGCGATTGCGGTCCTTGCGCCATTGACGGTACTGGTCGTGATCCTGCGTTTCCCCGAACGGCCTGCACCTGACGGGGCGGGACAGGCGGGTGGACCGATGATGCTGATCCGGGCGATGCTGACCAATGGCGATATGCGCCGGATACTGCTGCTGTATATCGTGACCGGCGCGGCCGATGCGGCGGCCGCCTCCATCTTTCTGTTTCTGGCGGAGGATGGGCTGGGGCTGAAGGGGTGGAGCGCGACATTGCTCATGATCCAGCCGGTCATGGCGTTGCTCACCCTGCCTTTGTGGAGCCGGTTGAGCGTCCGGATCGGGCGCAAGCGGGTATTGATGATCGCTTATGCGACGCAGGCTCTGGCCGCGCCGCTGCTGTTCCTCGTTCCTGCCGGGCAGCCGGTCCTGTTCGGTGCTTTTCTTGTGCTGCGGGCGCTGGGCTGGGGCGTAGACTATATGCTGTTGCGCGCGATGATCGCCGACGTTGCCGATGAGGGTGATAGGGGCGCCAGCCGCTTTTCCGCCAGCTATTATGGCGTGAGCAGCATCACCCTGAAAATCGCAATGGGGCTGGGCGGCGCGGGCGGCCTGTGGCTGATCGACCTGGCCGGGCGGGCAATATGGCCCGGCGGCGGCGACCTCATTCTGCGCATGGCTTTCGCCGCGCCGGCGATGCTGGCGGCGCTGATCGCGCTTCCCTTGCTGAACGGAGGACGGCAGATGGTCCCGCATGCGGGCACTTTACAAGCCGACGCTTGACCAAACCTGCATTTCGACGATCGCGGACGCGCTCGGAATCGTGGCGGCGGATGTCACGGTTAAATTAGGCGCCTCCGACCTTCCGCCATCGATTTGCGCGGGGGCGCGTGGACGACGGCCTCGGCAGGTTCTGCCATCCATCTTGCATGCAAATGGATCTAGGCGCGCTTTGGCGGTGCCTTGCCGAAATCGCTCGAGGCAGCTGGCGCCACCGTTATCGAGAAATATACCGAGTTCAACCCGCCGCATGGGGCGACCGAGATGGCGGACCTCCACCACGGCGCACTGATGACCGGAGGCAGCATCGCGACGCAGCCGATGCCTGACCCGCCACAAGCCGGATCATCAACCAGCAGACCCGCCGCAGCCAGCTGATGGGTGGCATGATTTGGGGTATCGCCTCGGCGTTGCACGAGGTGATGGAAATCGACGAACATAATGGCGGGGCGGTGAACGACAATCTCGCCGAATATGTCCTGGCGGTGCAGGCCGACATCCCTGACGTTGATATCATCGTGCTGCCGGAACGCGACGAGCAGGTGAACGCGCTAGGCATCAAGGGTGTGGGCAAGCTCGGCAATGTTGGTACTGCCGCCGTGTTTGCCACGGCCGCTTCGTCCAAGAGCAGTCACCCGCAAGCGCTGAGCAAGCGCTTGAGCCAACTCGATATGTTGCGGATGGCGTCAGCCTGCCAGCCTTTTAGCGATAGCTAGGGACTGTCGGATAAGGGGCATCCGCTTCCGCTCTGTACGCACCGCCAGATAGCCTTTCACTTCGATCAGCGAGGAGTGCGTGTCGAGCGGCAGCACGCGGATGCGGCTGTCGGGCGGGCATTCTTTTTCGAACATCAGGCTCATGCCGATGCCCTGCGCCACGCCTTCGCGGATCATCTCGCGTGTGTGCAGTTCCATCGTCTGGCCCGGCGCAATCTCCGCGTCGGCGAGCAGGCGGTTCATGGCGGCCAGAGTGCGAGACGTTGCCTCGCGCACCAATATGACCTCCTGCGCCAGACGCGCGATCGGAAACCGCTTCGCGCCATCGTCGGGCCACGACGCCGGCATGATCGCGACCAGCCTATCCTCATAAAGCGGGGTGTAAGTATAGTCTTTCTCAATCGGTGGTTCGCAGATGATGCCGATGTCGACCTGGGCCTTCAGCAGCAGTTCGTTGGTCTGCATGGCGTTGGCGATCGTCACGCGAAACTGCGCGTTGGGCACCTCGGCCTTGAACGCCGCCATGAATTCGGCAGCGTAGGGCGGCGAGTCCGTGCCGAGGCGCAGCAACGCGCCGCTGTCGATGTCATCCTCCCCCAGCAGCGCGCCGATCTCGTCGGCGATACCGAACAGATTTTCGGCCTTTTCATATAGCGCGCGCCCGGCGCTGGTCAGGGTCAGCGGCGGACGGGCTCCTTCGATCAGCTTGACCTTGTAGCGGTCCTCCAGAGCCTTCAACTGCTTGGACAGGGTCGGCTGCGAGATGTTGAGCCGCCGTGCCGCCTTGCTGACGCTGCGTTCGCTCGCCACCGCGTAGAAGGATCGCAGGTGCAGGAAATTGACGCTCACTTCATGCCTTTCAGGCCCGACCGCCGGCCGTCTATGGTCGCCATGCCTCAGATGCATTGGCTCTGACCGAGGCGCTGCCGCAAAAAGCCGTGAAGCAGAATTGTTACAAACAGGTCACAGGCAGGCAAGTACGCCATGAACAGGGATTTCGACGTCGCCGTCATCGGACGCGGCATAGTGGGCATGGCCCATGCGCTGGCAGCCGCGCGCACCGGCAAACGAGTCGTGGTGATCGACCGCCATGCGCGGGCGACGGGCGCCAGCATCCGCAATTTCGGCTTCGTCACTGTCACGGGGCAGGAACGGCATGACATGTGGCCAATGGCGCGCCGGGCGCGCGACGTGTGGGCCGATGTCGCGCCGCGCGCTGGCATCATCGTCGAACAGACTGGCCTCGTCCTGCCTGTCCGTCGCAAGGCGGCGGTGGCCGTGCTGGAAGCCTTTCTTTCCACGGAGATGGGCGAAGGCTGCGACCTGCTGACCGATGCGCAGTTGCGGGTGCTCGATCCGCAGACACCTTTCACCCCCTGCGAGGGTGCGCTCGTCAGCCCGCACGAACTGCGGGTCGAGGCGCGCGAGGCCATCCCGAAGATAGCCGCATGGTTGGAACGGGATATGGGCGTGACCTTCGCAGCCCCCACCACGGTGATTGCCTGCGAACAGGGGTGCGTCGTCACCAGCGGCGGCAACATTCGGGCGGAGGCGATCTTCGTCTGTCCGGGCGACGACCTCAACGCGCTGTTTCCCGACGTCATGGCCGACCATCAGGTCACGCGCTGCAAGCTCCAGATGCTGCGGCTTGCCGCGCCGGGCTGGCGCATGTCGCGCCCGGTGATGAGCGACCTGGGGCTGGCCCGTTACGAAGGTTATTCGGCGCTGCCAGAGACGACGGCGCTCACGCAGGAATTGCGCGCCGAGCAAGGCGCGCTGTTCGATGCGGGCATCCACCTCATCGCCGTCCAGTCGGCCGACGGCTCGCTGGTTGTCGGCGACAGCCATGATTATGGCGAAGCGCCCGATCCCTTCCATCATGCGGCGATCGATGCGCTGATGCTGGAGGAATATGCCGCCGTGCTGGGGCAGCCGACCGCCATCATCGAGCGCTGGATCGGCATATACGCCTCCTCGCCCAAGCAGAACTGGTTCACGCACCAAGCCGCCCCCGGCGTCCATGTCACCGTCGTGACATGCGGCGCGGGCATGTCCACCGCCTTCGCGATCGGCGAGCGGGTGGTTGGCGCGGCCCTCAACGCCCCGATCAAGGAGATTGCATGATGTCGGATATTGTCGCGGTGCTGTTCGACTGGGCAGGCACGATGATCGATTTCGGTTCCCGCGCACCGGTGATGGCGATGGAACAGGTGTTCGAGAAGACAGGCGTGCCGGCCGACGAAACGACCATCCGCCGCTATATGGGCATGGCCAAGCGCGAGCATGTCGTGTCTATCCTGTCCGAGGATGCCATGGCCGCGCGCTGGCAGGCGGCGAAGGGCAGCGCTTGGAGCGAGGCCGATGTCGATGCGCTGATGGTCGATCTAGAACCGGCCATGGCGGCCAGTGCTGCGCTCTGCCGGGAACTGATCCCCGGCGCGGCGACCGCTGCCTCGGCGCTGAAGCACAAGGGCATCAAGGTCGGATCGACCACCGGCTATACCCGCACGATGATGGCGGACATCATCCCCGCCGCCGCCGATCAGGGCTATGCGCCCGCCGCCATCGTCTGCGCCGGAGAGACGGCGCTTGGCCGCCCCGCGCCGCTGATGCTGTGGCAGGCGATGGCGGAGCTATCCGCATGGCCCGCCGGGCGCTGCGTTGCGGTGGATGACGCGCCGGTCGGCATCGTCGCGGGCCGCAATGCTGGCCTCTGGACCATCGGCGTTGCGAGATCGGGCAATGGCGTCGGCATGACCTATGACGATTTCATGGCCTTGGCAGTGGAAGAACGCGCGGAACGGATGGCGCCGGTCGTCGACGAGTTTGCCGCCGCCGGGGCTGATTTCGTCGTCGAAAGCGTCGCCGATCTGTGCCTTGCCATCCGCGCCATCGAGGAAGCGCTGACGAAGGGCGATCAGCCCGGCGCGGCGGCGACGCGGATGCTGGCGGGCCAGCCCACGTGACCGCGCTGGCGGTGGAGGACGGGATGGGACAAAGCGCGCCGATCGCCGCGCGCCGGACACTGACCGGACGTCTGGCGAGCGCGCATCCCGCCTTTTTTGCCCTTTATGCCGGCCTTGCCGCCTTCGTCGCCTATTGCTCCATGTATGCCTTCCGCAAGCCCTTCACCGCCGCGACCTATACGGATGCGGGCGGCTGGGAAGGGCTGATCGATTTCAAGATCGCACTCGTGATCGCGCAGGTGGCGGGCTATGCCCTGTCCAAGTTCATCGGCGTCAAGGTCGTGTCGGAAATGGCGGCGACCCGGCGCGGCCTTGCCATCGTCGGGCTGATTGTCGCGTCCTGGATCGCGCTGCTCCTGTTCGCCATCGTCCCACCGACATGGAAAGTCGCGGCGCTGTTCCTGAACGGCCTTCCGCTCGGCATGATCTGGGGCCTCGTCTTCGGTTATGTCGAAGGCAGGCGGACCAGCGAAGCGATCGCGGCGATCCTGTGCGCCAGCTTCGTCGTGTCGTCGGGCATTGTGAAATCGGTGGGCATGTGGCTGATGACCGATATGGGCGTCGGCGAATATTGGATGCCGGCGGCGACCGGCGCGCTGTTCATGCCGCTGCTGATCGTCGCTGTCATCGGCCTTGCGCAACTGCCGCCGCCCACGCCCGCCGAGCAGGCCGAACGCATGGCGCGGCCGCCCATGCCGGCTGAGGCGCGGCGCGCCTTCCTGCGCGACTATGGCCCCGGCGTCTGCTTCCTTGTCCTTGCCTATGTGCTGTTCACCGCCATCCGCGATTTTCGGGACAATTTCTCGGCGGAGATCTGGGTCGACCTCGGCTATGGTGGCGTATCCAGCATATTCACCGCCAGCGAAGCGCCGATCGCACTCGTGACGCTCGTCATTCTCGCCAGTCTTGGCTTCATCCGTGACAATATGCGGGCGCTGATCGTCATCCATGCCATCGTCATGGCAGGCGCAGCGCTGATCGGGGTGTCGACACTTGCCTTCCAATTAGGCTGGCTCGCGCCGTTGCCCTGGATGATTTTGTCCGGGCTGGGGCTGTATCTGGGCTACACACCGTTCAATGCGATGATGTTCGACCGGTTGGTGGCCGCGACGCGGCGGGCGGGAACGGCCGGCTTTCTAATCTATGTCGCCGATGCATCGGGCTATGGCGGCAGCGTGCTGTTGACGCTGCTGCGCAACATGCCGGGCGTGACACTCGACTGGCTGCATTTCTTCATCTGGCTTGCCTATGCGGGCGCGGCGCTGTGCCTGGTCATGGCGATGGCGTCGATCCTCTATTTCAGGCGGAAACTGGGAAACAGCGATCGATAGACCCGGTCAGATCATGTTTCCCATATCATGCCCCGTCCGGCAAAGCTGGACGGGGCATTTGTCGTCAAACCTTCATGTTGCTCTGTATATTGCTGCAATGCACCCAATGAATTGGTTGGAATCGACTAAGTCATGGCAACCCATTCGTCATGATCTGGCGGCGCAAGAATGCGCTGTAATCTATCGAGGGGTGACAACATGACTAAAGCAATCCTGCATTCCGCCGTCAGCATCGGCGTACTGATTTTTACGACCAGTGCCTATGCGCAGGCATTGCCCGAAGCAGAATCCGTCAGCGGTGATGATATCGTCGTCACCGGCACAATCGTCTCAGGCGAAATGAAATCCATCGCGGCGCAGCGCAAGGCGGACAATATCGTCAACGTCCTGACCAGCGACGGCATCGGCCGCCTACCGGACCGCAACGCCGCCGAAGCGGTGCAGCGCCTGCCGGGCGTCGCCATCGAGCGCGATCAGGGCGAGGGCCGCTTCGTCGCGGTGCGCGGTCTGCCCTCGCAATGGAACTCCACCCTCATCAACGGCAGCCGCCTGCCGACCGCCGAGGAGGAAACGACCAGCCGCGCCACCGCCTTCGATTTCTTCCCGTCCGAACTGATCGAGCAGGTCGTCGTCGCCAAGGCAATCACGCCTGACATGGAGGGTGATGCCATCGGCGGCTCCGTCAACTTCATCACCAAAACCGCGCCCGACAAGCGCACCCTGCAACTGACGGCCGGCGGCAATTATTCCGAAAAAGCCGACAAGGCAGGCTTCCTCGTCAACGGTCTCTATGGCGACCGTTTCGCCGACGGCAAATTCGGCTTCGTCCTGTCGGGCAGCTACTACAAGCGCCACTGGGCGACCGACAATTATGAGCCGCGCCGGGGTGGCGACGGCATCGGTATCACACGCTTGGAACTGCGCGACTATACCGGCGAACGCGAGACGATCGGCCTGAACGGCGCCATGGAATATGCGTTCGACGATGGCGGCAAGCTGTATGCGCGCGGCATCTACGGTTCGCTCAAGGATGATGAGACCCATTACAAGCATCGTCTGAACTTCGCGTCCAACCGGGTCGAGGTGCAGAATATCTTCAACACGCTGATTACCGAATTGTTGGGTGGCGAGATCGGCGGCGTCCACATGCTGGGCGGCGACGGCGGCGCGAAATTCGACTGGAAGGCGGCGCATTACGAAAATCTCTTCCGCTATGGCAACACGCCCGACGGCCGCGACAACAGCTATTTCGTGGTGCGTTTCGACCAGCGCAATGTCGGCTATACCGGCCTCGACAATCGCGGATCGGGCAACCTTGCCTATAATGAGATCGATGGCGGCACCGACCCGGCCGACGCCATCAGCAACCATCTGCCTTCTTCCTTCCAGATGGACCCGTCGCTCACCCGCCTTGCCAATGTCGAATTGTACAAGATCCGGGTAAAGGAAACCGACCGGATCGTGCTGGAAGGCAATCTCACCCTGCCGGCCAGCGACACGCTGACCTTCAAGGCAGGCGTTAAATATCGTGACAAGCTGCGCGACGCGACGTTCGAGGATCTGTTCTACACCTGGAACCGGGCTGCAGGTCCGGTGCCGACGCTGGCCGACTTCCCGCTGATGAACCAGCCGGGACGCGGCCAGTATCTCGACGAACTGGCGATCGGGAAACAGTATAGCGGCCAGTTCTCTCAGGTGGTGTCCGAAAAGGATCTGGTGAACTGGTATCTCGCCAACCGGGACAATCTGGTCCTCGACGCGGCCGGATCCGCGACAGCGGAAAATGGCGGGGCGCTTGGCCGCACCTTCCGCCTGTATGAAAAGCAGGCCGCCGGCTATGCCATGGCGACCTGGAATCCCAACGATGCGGTGACGCTGCTGGGCGGGGTACGGCTGGAGCATACGAAAACCACCGTGGCTGGGCAGGTGCTCGTCAACGTGGGCTGGAAAATGAGCGGCGCTCCAACGATTATCTGTCGATCCTGCCCTCGCTGCATCTGACCTACCGCTTCGATGGTGACACCAATCTGCGCGCTGCCATCACGCGCAGCTTTGCCCGCCCCGATTTCGGTGACCTCGCGCCGGGCGGAGCCTTCAGCGAGGCCGATCTGGAATTTCAGGGGGGCAACCCCGATCTCAAACCCACCTATGCCTGGAACGGCGACCTGCTGTTCGAACATTATTTCGGCAATGACGGTGTGATTTCCGCTGGCGCCTTCTACAAGCGGATCAGCAACCCGATCTACGACTCACGCCGGGTCGGCACCTATCGCGGCATCGACGGCGTTGCCTTCCTCACCTCGGCGAACGGCGCGGCGGGTGATCTGTACGGCTTTGAATTCAACGTCCAGCGGCGACTGAATTTCCTGCCGGGTTTCCTGTCAAACCTGGGGCTTAACGCCAACTACACGCTGATCCGCTCCACCTTCACCCTGCCCGACGGGCGCGAGGTGCGGGTGCCGCGTCAGGCCAACAATTTGGCGAATATCGCGGCCTATTATGACGATGGCCGCTTCTCCACCCGCCTCGCCATGAACTACAAGGGCGCCTTCATCGAGGAATATGGCGCGGACGCCGACAGTGACAGCTATTATGGCGCCTATACGAGCCTCGATCTGACGGTGAACTGGCAGGTGACGCCTTCGGTCACGCTGTTCGGGGAGGCAAGCAACCTCACCAACCAGAAGCTGCATTATTATCTGGGTAACAAGGAACGCCCGCTTCAGGTCGAATATTACGGCCCCCGTTTCGTCGTCGGCGTCAAGGCGGCGCTCTTTTGATGAGCGATGAGGCCCGGCTCCTCCATGGGGGCCGACCTCACCTGTTTTGAGAGGGACGCTTTGATCACGCCGCCATAAGCTGTTGCCATCGTCGACGCCGACAACGGCTGGTCCTTCAAATGGAAGGGATTGCGATGCCTGTGATTCGATTTGCACTTTCGGTGTTCGGTCCGGCCATACTGGCCGGCGCGGCTTAAGGACAGACGACACCCGGCCTCGGCGATCTCGTCGGTGCCCGCGGCGCGGGCGGGGAAACGGCGCTCCAGGCACGCGGATATGACTTCGTTCGGGGCGAGAAAGGCGAGGATCGCAGCTAACCTAATGGTGGAACGGCGTGAAGTACCAGTGCGTCACCGTGGCGACCATGGACGGTCGCTAAACCTCCATTACCGCCAAGCAGGCCACCGATTGCAACCAGCAAGAGGATCGGCGCCGTGGCGGTCAGGAAGTTCATGATCGGCCCGACCGGGAGCGCGGCTATCATCCTGACATCGGCTATGGCGGCCGTATCCGTCTGTCCAAAACGCGGGTGCCGCCGCTGAACAGCCGGGGCAGCGACGGCAGGCGGGATCTCTATGACGTCGCGATGGGGCCGGACATTATTCGCGCGAAATATCGGCTGCACGGCCTCAACAAGCCGCGTATCACCATCACCGGTGGAGATGAACCTCCTTCTCTCCAGTCATGACAGCAGTCTTCACCGGTTCTGCGCTGTAGGCGTAACATCGTCCGAGCATTACTGGATTTTCGCGAGCAGGGCGACCCGCAGCTTGTGATGGGCGGTAGCGCCGACCGACGGCTATGAGCCAGGTGCGCGCCAGGATGGTGGCGGCTTCAAGTTGGTCCTGGTCAAAAGCAGCACTGGCCCATGCGGCAAAGCCCGTTCCCAGCGGCCTTCCCCGAAGCTCCAGCGGCTCGAGAATCGCGCCCTGCCGGACGAGCCAGCGACAGATCAGATCACTATTTCGCCATACTGCGATGACGACAGGCAATTCGACCTCGTCAGGCACCTCCGCTTCATAAAGAATTTCCATCGATGGCTGCTGAGCATGGGCAATTGCCAAGACCGCAAGATCCAGAAGGTGCGTGCAATGATGGCGCGCGATCCCGCCGGCATAGAAGTCGCGCCTTGGCGTGCAGATCGGCAGCCCGATCAGGGACTGAAGCTGACCAACTGCGCCGGCGCATGCCGTGGTTGGGATGCGGATGCTTTGCCCCACTACGGCGGTCACGATTGTGCCATCGTGCACGATGGAGCAGTGCATCTCGTGAAAATTATCGAGGAGATGGCCGTTAATCCGATCGGACTGCGTGCGCAGGGAGACGCGGCGAACCGTGGAGCCAGTACCATAATCCGGATTGAGCGGAAAGTTGAGCTGCTTGGGTCTCATGGCAAAGGCACCGACCTTCCGACATGGTCGCGACGGTCATGCGCTTGTAGCGCGCCTTGTCCTTCAACCTGCGGTCATACGAAATGCGGCGGTCGCTTCGCCAGGAAAGCGGCGACTCCTTCCCGCCCTTCGGCCGCTCCGGCGGACTCGGCAATAGAGGCGGCTTCGCGATCTAGTTGGGTGGAAAGGTCGGCGTTTACCGATTCGACCAGCAAAGAGCGACATCTGGCGAGTGCGCGGATCGGCCCTTTTGCAAGCGTCGATGCGACGGCCGACGCCTCGGTGCGCAGCCTATCATCGGCAACCACACGTGTCACAAGGCCCATTCCCGCCGCTTCCTCGGCGCCGATCCGTCGGTTGGTGAATATCATCTCCTGCGCCCTGCGCATCCCGATCAGGCGCGGCAACCACCATGACGCGCCGCCGTCGGGCGTCAGTCCGACCGCGCTGTAGGCCGAGGTGAAATGCGCGGAAGCGGCCGTAAGCGCGATATCTCCCAATATCGCAAGGCTGAGTCCCGCGCCTGCCGCAGGACCGTTGATCGCCGTGACGAAAGGCTTTTCCATCGTAGCGAGCCGATGGATTCCGCGATGGAAACTGCGGGCAAGGGCACCGACTGCCGCTTCGGCATCCTCTCCGGCTGCGGAGAATGCGTCGATGTCGCCTCCAACGCAGAAGAATTTCCCGCTTCCGGTCAGGACGACGCAGCGTATATTCGCGTCCTCCGCACATTGCTCCGCCAGTTCATTGAGGCGGAATGCGAATTCGGGATCGACGGAATTGCGCTTTTCGGGCCGCGCCAATGTCAGCCAGGCGATGCCGTCCCGGATATCGAGCGTGATGGCAGGATTGTTCATTGCGCGCCCGCCTTTTCCGCCTGCTGCCACGCCAGACGCATGAGTTCGGGAAGCACCGCAACGCGCTCGCGCGCTTGCGCGGATGAGGCGTTGCCGCGGATGA
The DNA here is from genome assembly GCF_020782245.1 of Sphingobium soli. Classification (GTDB taxonomy): domain Bacteria; phylum Pseudomonadota; class Alphaproteobacteria; order Sphingomonadales; family Sphingomonadaceae; genus Sphingobium; species Sphingobium soli. Next base: position 35,180 of record NZ_JAJGNP010000012.1, on the reverse strand, counting down.
CCCGGCCCTTGATGCCATGAAATATGGCTGCGAGCCGAAAGAAGTTGAAGGCAACGTAAAAGTCGTAGCCGGGCATGCCCGCCAGCCCCCTGCGCCGGCAATAGGCGGCGAGATAGGCCGCTTCGTCGGCTATGCCGAGCGCGGCAGGTTCGGTCCCGCCCAGACCAGCGACGATATGCGGCGGCATGCGATACATCATCGCATGATAGGCGAAGTCGGCACCCGGATGTCCCAGCGTCGAAAGCTCCCAGTCGAGCACAGCCAGAATGCGAGGTTCGGTGGGATGGAAGATCAGATTGTCGAGGCGGAAGTCGCCATGGACGATGCTCGTTTCCTCTCCGTCGGGGATGTGGGAGGGGAGCCATTCGACCAGGCGATCCATATGGGGATCGCGCCCGGCCGCCGTATCCTCAAGATATTGGCGGGACCAGCGCGCAATCTGTCGTTCGAAATAGTTTCCGGGCCGACCATAGTCTGCAAGGCCGATGGCAGTGAAATCAATGCTGTGAAGATCGGCGATCGTCCCGTTCATCGCATCGAAGAGCGCGGCTCTTTCCGCGCGGGAGACGTCGGGCAACGCAGCGTCCCAGAAGATGCGGCCCTCCACCATGTCCATGACATAGAAGATTGTGCCAATGACGGTGGGATCGGTGCACAGGCCATGGATGGCTGCGACCGGGAATCCTGCCCGCGAAAGGCTGGTGAGCACTTTTGCTTCCCGATCGAGTGCATGCGCGCCCTTGAGCAGAGGGCCGGGCGGTTGCTTGCGCAGGACATACGTCTTGCCGGGCGTACGCAACTTATAGGTCGGATTGGACTGCCCGCCCTTGAATTGCTCGATTTCCAGCGGCCCGGCATAGCCTGCGACATTGGCTCGCATCCAGCCATCCAGCACCTCCAGATCCAGCTCATAGCCGGGGCGGACGGTCGCCGTTCCGCTGTTGCTATCAGCCGGAGCGCTCATTGCGCCCCCCGGTCTGCAGAGATGGGGGGCGGCAGCCATTGGCCGTTCAGCATGGCAGGCTTTGGTCCATAGGCGCGGATCACGACGAAGAACGGCCCCGCCGGAGCGGGCAGCCAATTGCCGGTGGCGGGGGCGTCATGCTGTATCCGGATATCGATCGAGCCGTCTTTCCGTATCTTGAGGCCCTTTGTCCGGTCGCTCACCAGATAGCGACCGAGCGGATTGGGATATAGGGCAAACGTTTTCGAGTCGTAGAGCGTGACCGACCAGAAGCTGTTGACGGGCGGCGGTGTTTGCAGGCGGAGCGTGTAGCGGTTGGATGCGCCATCAAATGTCGCGCCCTTGCCATCGACGAAGGTGGTGTAGGAGGCGTTTTCCTCTCGCACATTCGCGCCGAGCCCGGCGATGTTAATGACGGACCGGCGCACATAATTGAAACCGTAAACGGCCTTGTTGACCTTCATCCACCCCGTACCGGTGGGTTCGCCCAGTTGCGCCTTGGCGCGGGTAAGCATGCCCAGCGCTTCCGTATAGCCGCTTTCAATCGCCGCTTGCGCAGCAGGAGTGAGCGCGTCCGGATCAAACGCCTTGTCTCCCATTATGCCGAGCGAGCGGAACTGCGATACGAGCGCCGCTTCGCCCGGCTGCCATCCGTTGGTCCGCAGCACATAGTCGAGCACCCGAAGATAGCCCAAGGCGCCGGAAGCGGGAGGCGGGGGGGACGCATAGCCACTTACATTCGCGGTTTCTTCTCCTTCTTTCGGAGGGATGATTTTGACTGCATCCTGAAAGGCGCGCGCCGTCCGGACTTCCGCATCGGACTGGGCAAAGGCGCGCATGAGAATCCAGAGCTGGGTGGTTGCCGCGTGATAGATCCTCACCCCTTTTGGCGGAGTTCCGTTCCATCCGCGCGGTACCAGCAGGAAGCGGCCGCCCTCAAAGCCGATCGTTCGATTGCTGAGATTGCTCGGATTGCCGAAGATGTCGAAGATGTTGAGCGTGAAATATTTGAGCTGCGTTGCCGGGATATCGATTTCGACCGGCCCCTTGCTGAGGTCTATCCAGGCGGTGGAGTAAAGCGTGTCGGTGTTGGGAACCTTGAACGTGGCATAGTCCGGCCCGGCAAGGTTTCGGTCATGCGCGAAGCGGTTGAACCCGGTATAGTTGTCGGAACCGCGGTCAATCGCTTGCCGATAAAGCTGTTCATATTGCAGATACGCCGACATGCCGTAAACGGTCGCCTCGAACGCGGTGGTCCGCAGCAGTGCGGCGCGGTCCTTCTCGTTTCGTGGCAGCAGGTCTTCGCCATAGCCGGATCGGGTGGCCGGGGCTTCCGGCGCGGCGAAACTTCTTGTCTGGGCATGCCCCGCGCTCGAAGCCAGAAGTGGCAGGAGCATGGCCACCGACCGCGCGGCAGGTGCATATGATCTCATGTTCATGACTGTTCTTGCTTCCATTCGCGCTTGATCTTTTTGGCGAGGCTCCACTTATGGACTTCGGTTGGACCGTCGTAGATCCGGAACGCGCGGATTTCCCGGAATGCCTGTTCGACGATCGTGTCGCCGGAAACACCGGTTCCTCCCATCACCTGTACGCACCGATCCGCGACGCGAAACAGCGCGTCCGACACCGCGACCTTCGCCATGGAGCTTTCCGCCGTGCCGAGCGATCCTGTGTCGAGAACGCCTGCGCACCAGTCGATCATCAGTTCGGCCTGTTTCAGGTCGATGAGGTTGTCGGCAAGCATGAAGCCGACGCCTTCATGATCGACGAGCTGCTTGCCGAATGCATGGCGTCGGCAAGCATATTCAGCGGCGATTTCGTGCGCACGCATGGCGAGGCCGAGCCAGCGCATGCAGTGCGAAAGGCGGGCAGGGCTGAGGCGTATCTGGGCATAGGTGAACCCTTCTCCGCTGGCACCCAGCATCTGGTCTGCCGGGACGCGCAGATCGACGATGTCGACTTCGGCGTGGCCGCCGGGCATCGAACTGTCGATCGTGTCGATCACGCGCACTGTCCGGATCGCCGGATCGGGCAGGTCGACCAGGAACATACATGCGCCGTCGTCGGATCGCGCCATGACGATGCCGACATGAGCGCCTTCCGCCCCGGTAATAAACTTCTTTCGGCCATTGATGCACCAATGGTTGCCGTCGAGATGGCAGGAGGTCTGCATCATCGACGGATCGGAACCTGCGCCGCCCGCTTCAGCGGGCTCGGTCATGAAAAAGGCGGAGCGTGCCTCGCCTTTCACCAGCGGGTCGAGGAAGCGGGCTTTCTGCTCGGTGGTCCCGACCTTGCCCAGCAAATACATATTGCCTTCATCCGGCGCGGCGGTGTTGCATGCGATCGGACCGAGGGGAGACAGGCCCGTCCTTGTCAGAACGATCGCCGTTTCCCGCTGGGTCAGATGCGATCCGTCCTCCAGGATATGCGGGGTCAGCACGCCGGCCTCCCGCGCTTTGGCGCGAAGTTCGCTGACAAGTGCGTCCGCCGGTCCGTGGAAACCGAGGCGATCGTCGCTTTCATAGGGGACGACCACATCCCGGACAAAGGATTCCACCCTTGACGCGATAGCAGTTGCTCGCTCGGTCATTGCGCCGTGCTCCCCCCGTCGATCACGAGCTCGGCACCCGTCATGTAGCGCGATTCCTCACTTGCCAGAAACAGGATGCCGTCCGCGATCTCTTCGGCCTGTCCGATCCGGCCCAGCGGGACATCCGCCAGCAGGGTCTTGGCGATTTCCGCATCGGCATGGGCGGGCGCAGTCAGGGGAGTGGCTATGTGGCCAGGATGAATGGAATTTGCTCGTATGCCATTGCCCGCCGCCGCACATTCAATCGCGGTCGCCTTGGTGAACATCCGGACACCTCCCTTCGCGGCGCAGTAGGAGCCGGTGCCGGGGCCGGCCACGATACCGCGAATGGAGGACATGTTCACAATCGCGCCCTGGCCCGATGCGGCGAGCAAAGGCATCATATATTTCGTGCCCAGGAACACGCTGTCGAGATTGACGGCGATGATCGATCGCCACTGCTCCAGTGTCGTATCGGTGATCGAGGCGAACTTGCCGAAACCCGCATTGTTCACCAGAATGTCGAGCTTCCCGAACTGTGCGTCGATCCGTTCGGCCAACGCGGCCCATGCCCGTTCATCGGTGACGTCCATCGTGACCGTCTGGTGCCCGTCGCCGCGGAGCGATGCGAACACGCTCGACAGGGCATCTTCGTTGCGGTCTGCCATGACGACTTTCGCGCCTTCTTCCGCGAAACGGCGGGCGGTGGCCAGCCCGATGCCGGACGCCGCACCTGTTATCAGCGCAATCCGTGCGTCGAGCCTGTTCATATCCTTTCCTCCTCTGAATCGGCCTTGCCCTTGCTGAGAGAAATCAGACTGTCGAACTGAGGATTTTCCCGCTTCAGAATGGCTTGCGTCCTTTTTTCGATTGGTCCGTCGTACCGTGCGGTGGTGAAGACGTAGAACAGATCCTTGCGGATGCCGTCGAACGCCAGCGCGGCCACGTCCTCGGGGGAGGGGGCATTGCGGAACAGATTGTCGGAAATTGACTGGAATTCGGCGGCTTCGGTCGGTTGCCCGTCGGCAGGTTGCAAATGGGCCGGGCGCGATCGCTCGGCCTCGTAAATCCGCGTCGCGACGAGGCCGGGGCACAGCATCGTCACACCAATCGGTGCGTTCAGCGAGCGAAGGCCGGCATAGAGCGCTTCGGTAATGCGCACCATGGCGTGCTTTGACGCGCCATATACGGCGGACCCTTCACCGCTGACAAAGCCGGCCACAGACGCCGTGTTGAGAATATGCCCCTGACGCCCTTCGGCTAACATTCTTGGCACGAAGCTGCGGATGCCGTTTACGACGCCGTCCATGTTCACGCCAAAGGCCCAGCGCCAGTCCTCCGGCGCATATTCCCAGACGAACCGGTGGCGACCGCCGGGAACGACACCGGCATTGTTGCACAGCAGAGATACCTCGCCGAAGCGGGACCAGGCGAGGTCGGCGAGAGCCTGTACTGCTTCCGGATCAGCGACGTCGGTCTTCTGAAGCGCGATACCCGAACCGTCGATGGTGTCAGCCACCGCTTCAAGATCGGCAAGATTGATGTCCGCAAGGACGAGATTCATGCCCTGCTGCGCGGCCAGGCGCGCAAGCGCCGCACCAATGCCGCTGCCCGCTCCCGTAATAACGGCCGTCCGCCCCATAAAGTCTCTCATCCGGGCACGCTCCTCTCGCATCGGCCTTTATGCAAGAGAGTGTAGTCGACCGTCCGGTCGGACGTCAACTGGTTGTCGGATGTTGACCGCGCTTGCGAAGCGGCATAGCCATAGTCAACCGACCGGACGGTCCAGACATTATCGGAGAGACTATGACTGATCTTCTGCCACCGCTCACCAGTCTCGGCCGCTTGCGTCGTGACGCGCCTAAGACCGTTTCCGGTTTCCGACGGTGGCGCGCGATTATCGATACCGATGGCGCGGTTCCTGCCAGAATCAAGCGTCTGTTCGTCGCCTGCGCGGCTACGATCAAGGGCTATCGGGAGCTCGCGCAGCGGGAACTGGTCTTGGCCCGGGCGGATGGGCTGACCGAGGCGGAAGCCGGCGCGGCTGTGGCGATCCTTGCGAGTGTGCGCGGCGAGGGGGCGTCGCTGCGCTTTTACGATATCTACCGGGAGACATTCCCGGAAGCCGACGATCCCGATTGGCCAGACGAAGACATGGTCGTGGAAGATGGCGAAGCAGAGGCCAACTTTCTTCAGTATTTCGGAACGATGCCGCCTTCACTGGGCAAGTTGTTCGAGGTCAAGCCGCTTGGCGCCGACGCTTATTATCTCATGCGTGAGGGTACATTGTCGGGGACGGCGCTGGGGCCTGTATATGCCGAGCTGTTGCTCGTTACCGTCCTGGCTGCCGACTATAGTTCCTGGGCATCGGTGCATATCAAAGGCGCACGAACCGCCGGTGCCAGCGACGAAGCGGTGGCAGAGGCGATAATCTGCGCCGTGCCGACCGCTGGCCTGTCGGCATGGGTTATCGGCGCGACCGCAATGGACGCTTAATGTGGTGGATTTGGAATTCGCCTCATTGGCCGGGAGAGCTAGAGCGAATTGCAAATCCTTCAACCGCACTGGAATCCGGCGTTCAAAGGCCGCTGACCAGATGCCCGCCGTCCACCGCGATAACCGCACCCGTCATGTAGCGCGACTGGTCGGAGCACAACAGCAGGAGCGGACCGTCCAGATCGTGCATTTGGCCTAGCCGCTTCTGCGGGATGCGCGAGATGAGGCGTAGCCCCGCATCGGATGCGAAAAAGTCGCGATTGAGGTCGGTTTCAATATAGCCGGGGGCGAGCGCGTTGACCCGGATGCCCAGCGCCGCCCATTCCAGCGCGAGTGCCTTCGTCAGCTGGATCAGTCCGGCTTTGCTGGTTGCATACGCGGCCAGTCCCTTGGACACGCGTTCGCCCAGAATCGAGGCGATGTTGACGATCGTTCCGCCTTCGTTACGCATCATGCGCGCCGCATGTTGGGCCACCAGAAAGGCGCCGGTCAGATTGGGCTGGAGTACTTGCTCCCATTCCGATGTACTGAGATCGAGCGCCGCGCTGGTATGGGCAACCCCTGCATTGTTCACGACGATTGAGAGAGGTTCGGCAAGGCTCCGTTCGATATGTTCAAAGGCTGCTGCGACGGCAGCCGGATCGGTGACATCCATGGCGATGGGAATGCAGGTGCCGCCCTGCCGTTCAATCTCGTCGGAAAGCGCGGCCAGCGCGTCCACCCGGCGTGCCGCGGCTATGACCCTCGCTCCCTCACGCGCCAGAAGATGAGCGAAATGCCGGCCCAAACCTGAACTCGCTCCCGTGATCAGTGCTGTCTTGCCCTTAAGTTGCATTGTCCACTACCTCGCCCTTGCATTCTCGTCATCCAGCCGTATCCCTAGGAGGAACCGACCAGACGGTCGACTTACCTTTGTGAGAGGTAGGACGCGGAACAGGGACCAGAGCCGACAATGGCGCGAGAAGCAGCAAAGAAACGACAGACGACCGAAGCGCATGACGAGAAGCGCAACGAGATACTCGGGCATTGCGCGACGCTTTTCGACCGGGTGGGATATCACAAGGCCTCGATGCAGATGCTGGCGGATGAAGTCGGCCTCGGCAAGCCGACACTATACCATTATTTCTCGAGCAAGAGTGCGATCCTGTTCGCTATGCACGACGCGCATATGAGCGCGCTGCTGGCCGGTCTCGATGAGGAACGGGGATCGGACGATCCGCTGAGGCGCCTGCACGCAGCATGCGTTGATATCCTGCGACAAATCGCAGAGCATCCGGGCTATGTCCGCGCGTTTATGGACCATTATGAAGATCTGGAAGGCAAGATGCGCGAGCATATCCGGGCGCAGCGCAATGCCTATCTCCAGCGGGTGCGCGGCATCATCGAGCAGGGTATCGCGAACGGCCAATTCCGAGCCTGCGATCCGGGGCTCACGACGCTGGCTTTCCTCGGCATGTGCAACTGGGCCTATAAATGGTATCCTCCGCTGGCGAAGCGGAGATCGCCGGAAGATGTCGCCGACGCGATTTGCCAGCCGTTTTTCGAAGGGTTGAGTTTGAAGAGTAACTGACCATGTCCGCTATCGGCCCATGCTGCGCGATGCCGTCCAAAAGCTTGATCGACGCTATCCGCTTTTCGGAACCCGGTGGCATAAGACCGGCGGCAGAGCGACTGCGTGATGCAGTGGTCGATATTTGTGGGTTGCACACTGCGGTCACGCACAATGTGGCTTCCCGCGAACCGATGCGAGACGGCGATGGTGCGGTGCTTGCAAGTGAGGTTTTCGGATTCCGCAGCGAAGAGTCGCGCTGGTGGGAGGTGCCCCAGCTTGCCCTTTCCTCGCCGATCGTTCACGCCTGCCGGGTCGAAGCGGAGCCGTTCTGGTGTAATGCGCACGGTTTTCGCACCCGCTTGCCCAACCCGCTGCTCGATCTGATCGACCTGCACGATTTCCGTATCCGAGCAATGACGGCGGCAGCGATCGTGGTTCCCATCCACCTGCCGTTCGGTCAGATCGGTGCGGCGAGCTTCCTTTCACCTGAACCCGACACCAATGACCTGTCCGATGCCTATTCGTCTGCCGCCGACGCGCTGGCAGTGCTGGCGCGGGCCTTTGTGCAAAGCTATGCCAAGGTAACGGCGCGGGCGCGCCACGATCTGGCCAGCATTTCATTGACCAAGCGAGAGGTGGAATGCCTGCGCTGGGCAGCTGCCGGAAAGACGAACGAGGAAATCGGAATCATTCTGGGTCTGCAACGCACCACGGTGCGATTTCACATCCGATCGGCGTCGGTAAAACTTGACGCCGTGAACCGCGATCAGACGATGTTCAAGGCCGCGCAGCTCGGATTTCTGGGCATGATCAACTAGGCCCCTGTCGCATTGGTCAGAAGCAGACCGAACGGTCGGGCGCTATATCTTCGGCAGGAGATTAGCCGTGCCCGACATCCTAGAAGTCCCGATCGCAGATGACCTGATCCGCTCTGATACCGAGGGCGTCGCTCTGCTTGCGTCCCGCGAGCGCGCGACCGGGCGGCTCTGTTTTCCGGCGCGGACCGAAAACGATACGCGGTACGAGCGCATGGTGCTGCCCAGGACCGGTCGGTTATGGTCGTGGACCGTTCAGCGGTTTCGCCCCAAATCCCCACCATATGCCGGCCCGGACGCATTCGAGCCCTATGCGGTCGGCTATATCGAACTGGAGGGTGCGTTGATCGTCGAGGGACGTCTGGTCGACGTGGCATTCGACGCGTTGGAAATCGGTATGGCGATGCGGGTCGTGCCGCTGCCCTTCCGGCTGGCGGACGGCTCGCTGCGCACCAGCTTCGGGTTCACAGCGGACGAGGGGCAAGGCGCATGAGCGACGATGTCTTCATTGTCGGTGCAGGAATCCATCCCTTCGGCCGTACACCCGGTCTGTCGGGCCTTCAGCAGGGAGTCTTCGCCGTCAGGCAGGCACTCGATCGCGCAGGGCTGGCATGGCCTGACATTCAGTTCGCGTTCGGCGGATCGGATGCCGCCGGGAACGCCGACACGATGGTGGCGGAGCTGGGACTTACCGGCATTCCCTTCATCAATGTCGCCAATGGGTGCGCGACGGGTGGCTCGGCGATGTTCGGAGCCTATAGCACGATCAAGTCTGGTGAGTTTGATCTGGGGCTTGCGGTTGGGTTCGACAAGCATCCGCGCGGCTCATTCTCACCGCTTCCTGCGGATTGGGGCCTGCCGGACTGGTATGGCGAAACCGGGCTGATGCTGACCACCCAATTTTTCGCCATGAAAATACAGCGTTATATGAGCATGTACGGCATCACCCCGCACACGCTGGGCGCGGTCGCCGAGAAGGCATTTGCCAACGGCGTCCTTGCCGATCATGCCTGGCGGCGCGAAGCGGTCGACATTGATACCATCATGAATTCGCAAATGGTCAGCGATCCGCTCACCAAGTTCATGTTCTGCTCGCCGGGAGAGGGCGCAGTGGCATTGTTGCTGGCGAGCGGCAAAAAAGCGCGTGAGCTCGGACTGCCTGCGGTACGATTGCGTGCGGCCGCCGTCCGTACCCGCCCCCCGGGCTCCTTCGAGGTTTTCTCGCCAGCGCTTGATCTTGAACGCGGTGGTTCGCCGACCAGCATCGCCTCGCGAGCGGCCTACGATATGGCCGGCGTCGGCCCCGAGGATATCGACATCGCGCAGCTTCAGGATACTGAGGTGGGCGCGGAGATCATGCACATGGCCGAGAATGGCTTTTGCGCTGATGGCGACCAGACCGAGTGGATCGCGAAAGGTCGCACGCGGATCGACGGAGACCTGCCGGTCAACACCGACGGCGGCTGTCTTGCCTGTGGGGAGCCGATCGGCGCATCCGGACTTCGCCAGGTGTACGAAAATTATATGCAGTTGACCGGGCAGGCGGGTGCGCGGCAGGCACCTGGCAAGCTGCGGCTGGGCTATAGCCATGTCTATGGCGCACCCGGCGTCTCCGCTGTCGCGATCGTGGAGCGTTGACGCCATGGACCTGTCCCTTACCAAAGATCAGCAGTCTTTTCGCGAGGAGGTGCGGGCTTTTCTCGCCGCCTCGCTTACGCCCGAGCTGCGGCGCGGAGCCGAGCTGACATCCGGGGTGTTTGCAGAACCCGATATTGCGCGCGAATGGCAGGCGATCCTGGAAGAGCAAGGCTGGCTGGTCTATCATTGGCCCGATCATGCAGGTGGGCCGGGATGGACGCCGATCCAGCGCTGGATCTTTGAGAAGGAATGCGCTGAGGCGGGCGCTCCTGTCCTGCCGGGTATGGGGCTGAAACTGGTGGGGCCGGTGCTCTACACATTCGGCACCCAGGCGCAGCAGGATTATTATCTTCCGCGTCTGCGCTCGGCAGAACATTTCTGGGCGCAGGGCTTTTCGGAGCCCGGCGCGGGTTCCGATCTTGCCAGTCTGCGGACGCGCGCCGTGCGCGAGGGAGATCATTACATCGTGTCGGGCCACAAGATCTGGACGACGCAGGCCCAGTATGCGAACCGGCTTTTCGCGCTGGTCCGTACCGACGCCGAAGTGAAGCCGCAAAAAGGCATCAGCTTCCTTTTGATCGACATGGCGCAGCCGGGCGTCACCGTAAAGCCGATCCTCAGCGCATCCGGCGATCACGAGCTGAACGAGGTCTTCCTCGATGAGGTAAGGGTGCCTGTTTCCGACCGTGTCGGCGACGAAGGACAAGGCTGGTCGATCGCAAAATTTCTACTGGAGAATGAGCGGGGAGGGTCAAGCTTTGCGCCGGCGATCCTCGCTGACCTTGCCCGTTTGCATACTTCGGCAGGCCCATTGACCGGCGAACTCGCCGACCGCGCTCTTCGACTTCGACTGGAGGCGGAAGCGCTTGAAATGACAGAGCTTCGGACGCTGATTGAGATTGAGCATGGCGCCGCGCCCGACCCGCGCAGCCTGACCACCAAGCTGCTGGCGTCCGAAATCCGGCAGGGCTTAGAGGCCCTGGCGGTGGACGCATTCGGACTAGCCGGCCTTCAATTGCCGGGCGAACGCCCTTTTTATGGTGGCGACATGCCCGCGCCTGTCGTTTCGCCGGCGGCGCAGGTCGCGGCGGCCCGCTATCTCAACGCTCGCGCCTGGTCGATTTTCGGCGGCACCAGCGAAATCCAGCTCACCCTCATCGCAAAGGCCGCGCTCGGCCTTTAGACAAAGAAGGACGCATCATGCCTGAAGCCTATATCGTTTCTGCCCGCCGTACCGCCGGTGGCCGCCGCAATGGCCGCCTTGCCGGCTGGCACCCCGCCGATCTTGGCGCCCTCGTTCTGAACGCACTGGTCGCCGACGCCGGTGTCGATCCCGCAGCGATCGACGATGTCATCATCGGCTGCGTGAGCCAGGTGGGCGAGCAGACATTCGCCTTCGGTCGCAATGTGGTGCTCGCGTCCAGCCTGCCCGACAGCGTGCCGGCCGTGACGATCGACCGGCAGTGCGGATCATCCCAGCAGGCGGTGCATTTCGCGGCGCAGGCGGTCATGTCAGGCCTTCAGGACATCGTAATTGCAGGCGGCGTCGAGAGCATGACGCGCGTGCCGATGGGATCAGCCATCACGCTGGCCAAAGCCGGCGGAATCGGCGCCAATCCTTTCTCCGGGGCGATTCAAAAGCGCTATGGCGTGGAGATGTTCAGCCAGTTTCAGGGCGCGCAGATGATTGCCGACAAATATGGCTTCACCCGTGAGGATCATGACCGGTTTGCGCTCGCCAGCCACGAGAAGGCGGCGGCGGCGATGAAGGCGGGCGCATTCGACCGGGAGATCGTGCCGGTGCCCATCGTAACTGCGGACGGCGAGCAGGCAGTGCATGATCGCGACGAAGGGGTGCGGGCCGATGCATCACTGGAGTCGATTGGCTCGGTCAAGCTGATCAGCGAGGGAGGCACGCTGTCCGCCGCCGCTGCCAGCCAGATTTGCGACGGGGCGAGCGGTGTGCTCGTCGCATCCGAAGCGGCGGTGCGGGCGCATGGCCTGAAGCCCATCGCCCGCATCGTCAATCTGGCGGTGACGGCTGGCGACCCGGTGATCATGCTGGAGGAACCGATCCCTGCAACCCGCCGAGTTCTGGATCGCGCGGGCATGACGATGAAGGACATCGACCTGTTTGAAGTGAACGAAGCCTTCGCGCCCATCCCGCTGGCCTGGATGAAGGCACTTGATGCGGACCCGTCCAAACTGAACGTCAACGGCGGCGCGATCGCGCTCGGCCATCCGCTCGGTGCCACCGGCACGAAGCTGATGGCGACGCTCATCCATGCGCTCAAGGCGCGGGGCAAGCGCTACGGCCTCCAGACAATGTGCGAAGGCGGCGGCATCGCCAACGCCTCGATCATCGAGGTGCTTTGAGCCATGAACCTCGCGCTCAGCGATGAGCAGGCTATGGTCCGTGACATGGTCCGCCGCTTTCTGGCGGACCGCTACGACGCGACGACCATGGCGAAAGGGCCGATGTCCTCCGACGACTGGCGCGCGTTGGGGGAGCTCGGCCTCTTTGCTCTGCTCATGCCGGAACAGGCCGGTGGGCTGGGTGGCGGTGCGGTGGAGGTGATGATCATCTCGCAAGAGCTGGGACGCGCGCTTGCGATCACGCCACTGGCCGAAGCCATCCTGCTGTGCGGGCGCGCGCTGGCCGCTGATCAGGCCGTCGGAGGTTGGACCGACAGACTGATGCAGGGAGACGCCTTGCTCGCGTTCGCGCGGGGCGGAGAGGTTGTGGATGGACGGCTCTCCGGTTTGGCGGATATCGTCCGGGACGGCGTCAATGCCGACGCGTTCGTCGTGGAGACGGAAGTGGGCGCGCTTCTGTTGGTCGATGTGCAGGACAGCGGCATCCGCCGGATACCGGTTCGCCTGGTGGACGGCAGCATGGCGGCGAATGTGCGGTTCGATGCGGCGCTGGCCCAACCGCTCACGGCCCCCGCAAGCCTTTGGGCAGAAGCGCACACTCTCGCCGGCCTGTCGATCATCGCCGAACTGGTTGGCGCGATGTCAACATTGCTCGACCTTACGGTCGACTATATCAAACAACGCCATCAGTTCGGTAAGCCGATCGCAAGCTTTCAGGTCGTGCAGCATCGCTGCGCCCGGATGTACACTTGGCTGGAGCAGTCTCGCTCGCTGCTTTTGAAAGCGGCCATGGTCGGGGAAAAAGAACGGACCCGGGCTGTGACGACCGCGAGAGCCTATATTGGCGATACTGCCTTGAAGCTTGCTGAAGAAGCGGTGCAGCTGCATGGCGGCATGGGGGTCACCAATGAACTCGCGGTCGGACGTGGGCTGCGCCGGGTGCTACTGCTGTCACGCTTACACGGCGGTGGAATCGCCGCCCGTTCTGCCTTGGCGGCCTGACGGGATCGGCCATGGCTACGACAGGCAGGGTCGAGGGAAAGGTCGTTCTCGTGACCGGCGCGGCGCACGGGCTGGGCCGGGCCGATGCCGAAGCATTGGCGCGCGAGGGCGCGCGGGTCATCGTCGCCGATGTGGATGGGGAACAAGCGCAACGGGTCGCGGACGCGCTTCCGGCCGCGATAGCGCTGCGTCTGGATGTGACCTCCGAAGCACAGTGGCAGGCTGCGCTGACGAAGATCATGTGGGCGCATGGCCGTCTTGATGCGCTGGTCAACAATGCGGGCATCGCGGCTTTCGAGACGGTCGAGCAGTCGTCGCTGGAGGTATTCCGCCGCGTGATGGCCGTTTCGGCGGAAGGAACGTTTCTGGGATGCAGGACCTGCCTGCCGGCGCTTGCAGCCAGCGGTGCGGGATCGATCGTCAACATAGCGTCGGTGGCCGCGATCCGGGGCAATCCGTCGGTTTTCGCTTATAGCGCGGCCAAAGGCGCCATACTTTCCATGACGCGCAGCCTGATCGTCCATTGCCAGCAGCAGGGCTATCCCGTTCGCGCCAATGTGGTTCTGCCCGGCTCGCACGATACGCAGATGGTCCGTGACGCTTATCAATTCGCCGCGCCTGAATTGCGCGAAGCCGCGCAACGGCATGAAGGGCAGCCGGAGCATGTCGCCGATCTCGTCCTGTTTCTGGTGTCGGACGAGTCCGCCCGGCTGAACGGCGCTGAGATCGTGATCGACAACGGCCGGACGGTAGCCTGATGCTAGGGGCTCCTGCAACCCGCTGAATCGGGCGGGACTTTTGGGTTAACCGGCCTGACCGCTGGAGGATGCCATCTCGCCTCCGCAGCCCTTGCCTCGGGGCGGTAAAGGCGCATCATTAGCATGAATGGTTCGTGCGGAGCGGGCAGCCAGTTTGCCCGGCCTTCTTCGCCGGGATCGTCATTCTGGATGAGAAGGCGAAGGGATCCATCCGGTCCATAGACGATGCCCGGCGTCCGGTCGCCGATTGAGTAGCGTCCGATCGGATTGGCGGCCAGAAAGCCTTTCTCGTAATATAGTGTGATGGACCAGAAGCCGTCCACCGGGGGCAGATCCTGCTTGCGAAAGCAGAGGGTATAGGTGTTCCGGCCGTCGAGCTGTTGCCCCTGCGCATCGAGATGCGCGACCGGATAAAGCGCTTCGTCCTTGTCCAGCACATAGATCTGGTCCATCGCCACGGCCGCGCGCAACAGGAGGTCTCGGCCGAAGCGGGAACCAGCATAGCTGGTCGTCCAGCCGCCTGAAAGCGTGCCCAAATGGCGGGTCTTCTCGCGGATAATGGCGAGGCCGTCGGCGACGCCACGTTCGATGACAGCGCGCTCGACTGCCGGCAGATGCGCATAGCGGAAGCCGTTTTCAGTGGTGAGGCCTATGCGGCGCAGAGAAGCGATGAAGTCAGCATCCTCTTTCGACACGCGCCAGTCTTCAAGAACGGTGCCCAAGTTGGCGAGAAGGTTCAGGCCATTGGGCGCGCCGTTAATATCGCCCGCCAAGGGGCGCTGCGATGTTATCGGAGTTTCGGCCAGGCGTCCTTTGCCAAGCCACTTGCGCAGCCTTATCGCATCCTGAATACGGTGTACGTTCGGTAGGTCCTGCGATCCGTCGACGAGGACGCGTCCCGCCACCATCAGGTAGCGCTGCGCGCTGCGCACGACTTTTGCCCCCTTCGGGATTTCCCCGCGATAGTCAGGCCCGGCGATGAAGATCGGTGGAAGCCGCCCACCATGGCTGCTCTGACCATAGGATTGTCGTGTCTCACTGTCGGCTTCGCCGAACTGAAAGATATAGTAGCGTGTCCCGAAGTCCGGCGTGTCGAGTTGAAACGGGCCTGCCTGCGTGTCGACAAAGGCAAGGCTGTAGAGCGTGTCGTTGTTCGGCGCGACGCCAATTCGCGTATCCGGTCCGGCAAGGTCTCGCGCCTGGCCGATCCGGTTGATGGGGGCCGTGGCAAGCGTCGTCGGGCGGGGAGCGAAGGGATGCTCTGGCTGGGTTGCCTTCTGCCGCAGCTGCGCCGCCCGAACCAACGGATAGCCCCAAACGGTCGCGCGAACGGCCAAGGTGTAAGGATCGGTGCTCGCGCCGGAAAATATCTGCTGGGTGCTCGTCGCGTTTCGGAGCGGCTCTGACTGAAGCGGTTGCGAGGCTAAAACGCTCAGCAGAAACGCCAATGACAGCCTATAAGAAAAAAAGAGCGGCATGAGAGATTTAATGCTCCGTCAGATCGCTTGCGTAGAACCGGGATGCCCAAGCGATGCTCCCAGCGCCCGCGAGCGAGAACAGCACCACGACCGAAAGCGCGTAACGTAGCGATATGTCGTGCATCCCGTCCGCCGCCGCCAGATGATCGCTGAGGAACCCCGTCACCGCTGGTCCCAGGCCAAGCCCGAACAGATTGAAGACGAGCAGGGTCACCGCCGACGTAAGGGCCCGGATGCGTGGCGGAACGACGGACTGCGGAACGCCGATGATTGGCCCATAGTAAAAGAACATGAGCATGGTCGCGACGAAGCCGAACACCAGCGATGCCGTCAGCGATGGGATCAGGAATTGGAGCAGAGCAGCCGGCACCATCAGCAGCATCGCGACGGCGCTCACCCACACGCGGCCCGCCGGGTCGCGCGATCCTGCCGCGTCGGACAGGCGCCCGCCCAGATAGATGCCGATGCCACCGCCGAGCCCGTTCATCAGCGCCAGCCAAGAAGCGACATCGGCCAGCGGCATGTCGTGAACGCGCATGTAGAAGGGCGCGGACCAACTCATCATCGCATATTGGGCGAAAGCATGAAGGGTCGTGCCGATCAACATGTAGCGATAGGTGCGCAACCGCCATAGGAATCGTATGGCTTCGCCCAGGGGTGGCGCTGTTTCCGCTTGCATCGAAAGGCCTGATCCCGTCCGCTTAGGCTCCCGCACGAGCAGCAGGACGAGCGGCGCCAGGGCCAGCCCCGCAACGCCTATCACTCCGAAAGCGAGACGCCATCCCAGCGCCGCGGCGATCCATCCGCCGGACGCATAACCGAGCATGATCCCGGCCGGGAGAGCCAATCCCCATAGCGCGAGCGCCGTGACCCGTTTTTCAGGCGGATAATAGTCGGCTATTATGGAATGCGAGGCCGGCACGGAACCCGCCTCGCCCAGTGCGACCCCGATGCGGAAGGCGACGAGGGAGCCGAAACCGGTCGCCAGGCCCGAAAGCGCCGTCATGCCGCTCCAGGTGGCGATCGAGGCGGCGATGATATTGCGGCGGTTGAAGCGATCCGCCAGGCGCGCGATCGGAAGGGAAAGCGTCGCGTGGAACAGCGCAAAGGCAAGGCCGGTGAGTAGTCCGAGTTGGCCGTCGCTCAACTTCAGTTCCTGCTTTATCGGTTCCTGAAGCACCGAGAGAACGGTACGGTCGATATAGTTGAACATCGAGACCAGCCCCAGCATGACCAGCATCGTACGGCGTAAACCGGCCGCAGAGGTGGTCGGCGGGGCAGTTAAGCCAATGGGAGGGCTGTTCATGCGCTTACCTCTTGAAAAGCTCTTTCATTGAAGGAAGACCCGCCTTGGGCGGGCCTCCCCGAATTATCGAACTTCCCTCGCCGGCAGTCCGTCTGGCAACTCATCAGAACTTGAAACGAACCCCGGCCGTGAGCGTGCGCCCAGCGACGTTATAGAGCGTGAACAGGGTCGGATAGAGAAGCCCCGGCGCTGCGGCCGCGGCAACCAGCGGCGGCTTGCGGTCGAACAGGTTAGTGGCTGTCACGAACAGCTCCGGCTCACCGCGCACGTCGAACTTATAGGAAGCCGTGGCGTCGGTATAGAAGACCGGCTTGATCGCCGGGACATCGTAAAAAGACGTCGGATCGTTCTTGAGGTTGCCGATGGTCACCTTGCCGATCATTGATTCCTGCACGAACAGGGTCAGGCCGCCATTGGTGTAATTAGCGCTGAGGGTGCCCCTGAACTTGGGATAGGCATAGCCCGTCTGGCTGTTGACGCCATGGCCCGCATAATCGATGATCGGGGCGATCGAGTTTGTCTGCGACTTGTAACGGTCAAGATAGTTGGCAAAGGCGCGCAATGCGAGATCGCCATTGCCCAACTTGGTCCGGTACGACATGGTGATGTCGAGGCCGCTGGTCCGCAGGAAGCTGATATTCTGGGTGATGAGGCTCACCGAAATTGGATAGTTCGCGGCCGAGCGATCACTAAACGGCAGCGGTCTTTCAATGAGGGCGCAGGTCGGCGATGTGCCGTTCGAGGTTTCGCACTCGTTGATCACATCATTCAGCCCTTGCGTGGCGATGGCGCCTTTGATCTTGAGGTCGTAATAATCGACCGAAACATCAAGGCCGGGTAGGAAACTGGGGCTAAGGACCACGCCAGCGGCGAACGTGTCGCCCGTTTCGGGATCGAGGTCGGGGTTGCCGCCGCTGAATTGGCGGATCGAACCGGGCTGGCCCGTGTGAGGGTCGTTGAAGTTCACCGGCTGGGTCTGGACGCCGGCAAACAGCTCAAACAGCGAGGGCGCACGAATATCGCGCGAGCGCGTGACACGGAACATGATGTCCTGGATCGGCTTGTAGACCGCGCCGACCTTCCAAGTCTTGACGCTTCCGCTGGTGCTGTAGTCGGTAAGGCGAAAAGCGCCATTGAGGCTCAGTTCCTCGGCGAAGGGCTGGCTCTTGAACACCGGAACCTGCGCTTCCGCGAACGCCTCCTTCACGTTCAGCTTGCCATAGGCCGAGCCGACATTGGTGTTGTTGAAACGGGTCATGCGATTGGCCGGAATGCCCCGCAGGCCGGTAAAGTCTGTGGGCACCGCGGGATCGGAATTAGACCTCAGTTCCAGCTTCTGCTTACGATATTGCCCGCCAACGGCGACCGTCACCGGACCAGCCGGGAGCTCGAAAAGGTCCCCGCGCGCCGACACGACGAAGTCGTCGGTTGTGTTCATGGCGCGGTAGCGGGATACGCCAAGGACGGTCTGCAGATCGGCGGCTGAGGGTGTTCCCGCGCCGAAGACATTGAGCGGCGTGCAGCCCGGATAGAGGCCCGGGTTGGTCAGCGTAACGCGGCAGACGATCGAGCCGTCGGGTCCGCGAACCGCATCCAGCGCTGCTGCCATCTTGGGAATCTCGACCTGCGTCTGGGCAAATTTGGTGACGGAATTGCCATGAGTATAGTCGGCGGTGATGTTCCATCCGCCGAGGTTCCACTCAAGCCCGCCATTGATGAGAAAGGCATTGGTCGCCTCCCGCGTCGGGATGGGGCCCTGCTCGCCGATGAAGCGGAAGACGGTGAAGCTATCGTTGGGTCCCATTTGCGCCTGAACACCCGGGTCCAGGAAGGCATTGCCACTGAAGAAACGGAAGCCGAGCACGGACTGCGCCTGCGTATCGTAACTGGTGACGCTGCGCGAATAGCTGCCCTGGACATGCGCCGTCAGCCCGTCAGTCAGATCATAGGCCAGTCGGCCAAAGCCCTGGGTGGTTGTCAGCGGCGCGATAAGCTGGTTGAAGCCGGGAATATAGAGCCCGTCGCCGCCCACATTGGTGCCGGGCGTCCCGGTGGGGGTGCCGCGCTGTATCGGGCGGACCGCGCCGCCCGGCAGGAAGATGTTGTTGGCGAGCGCGGGTACGGTGCTCGTCAGGATGATGCCGTTATTATAGTCGTTGGTCGTGAAACGCAGGTTCGGCAGGAAGATGAACGGGTTTGCCTCGCGACCAGGTGCGGCGGTCGATCCTGGGACCGAACCTACGGCGGCATAGGCATCGTCACCATAGATGCGCGCGCTACGCTTGATGCCATCGCTGTGGAAACGCTCGATCGAGGCAAGAACATGACCGCGATCGCCTGCAAAGCTCAGGCCCCCTGCAATGCCAATGCGATAATTGCCGAGATCGCCTCGTGTCGATACGCCGCGCTGCGCGACGCCCTTTACGCCTGTGAACTTCTTGTCGAGGACGAAGTTGACCGCCCCGCTCACGGCGTCAGAGCCGTAGACGGCCGATGCGCCGCCGGTCACAACATCCACCCGCTGGACCAGTAGTTGAGGAATCGTATTGACGTCCACTGCGCCGCGGAAAGTCGTAGGCGGAACGCGGATGCCGTCGAGGAGGATCAGCGCTCGCGTCGGGCCGACGCCGCGCAGGTTGAGCAGGTTGCCATGCTCGCCACTATTGCCCTGCAACTGGCTGTTGGATTGCGGGCTGACAGAGTTGGCAAATTGCGGCAACTTGTTGATCGCATCGGCAAGGTTGGTCGGGGTCGCCTTCTCCAACTCCGTTGTGGGCGCAACAGTGACTGGTGTCGGCTGGCTGTAGCCGTCGCGCACGACGCGCGTTCCGGTGACGACGATGTCGCGTGTGGTAGGCGCGCCAGCATCCTCCATCGGCTGGGGTTCGGGCGACGCTGTCGTCGCCGTTTGCGCATGGGCCGGTGCGATTATACCGGCGAAGGCGCATCCAGAAAGGAGCGCTAGTCGGCCAAACTTGAACCTTGTCATCATCTCTCTCCCTCCGATTAGGGCCATTTTGTCTTTCGCCCTGAATTCTCGTTTCATCCTGTCAGAAGATCAGACTGCGCCGGCCTCCTGCGCTGCCTGCCAGGCGGCCTTGGCCAGTGGTTCGATCCGTGTGACGATGTCGCCGGCATTGCTTGCGGTCTGCACGCCGTCGCGCGCCCGGCCGGCGATGCCTTGCAAAATCGCGGCCACCCGGAACAGGTTGAAGGCGCGGTAGAAGGGGTGCGTTGGATCGCCGCGAAGGCCGGTCCGCTCGCAGTAGCGCCGGGAATAGTCCTCCGCAGTTGGAATGCCGAGCGTGGCTAGATCAGCCCCGCGCAGGGTACCGCGCACATCAACGCCCTCTGGCCGGAACCATTCCATCATATGATAGGTGAGGTCGCCGAGCGGATCGCCCAAAGTCGACAGTTCCCAGTCTATGACAGCGGAGACGCGCGGTTCGGTCGGATGGACCAGCAAGTTGTGGAAGGAATAGTCACCATGGATGATCGTGGTGCGTTCTTCTGTGACTGGAATCGCGCTGGGCAGCCAGTCTATCAGCCGGTCCATTTCCGGAATATTCCGGGTGCGCGAGGCATCATATTGCCGCGACCAGCGTGAGATTTGCCGCGCGAAATAATTGCCCGGCTTGCCATAGTCGCCGAGCCCGAGCGACGCAAAGTCGACCAGATGCAGGCGGGCGAGAGTTTCATTGGCGGAATCATAGATCGCGGCCCGCTCCGCACGGTCGAGGCTTGGCATGCGCGGGTCCCAGAAGCTGCGTCCCGGGACGTAGCGCATCACGTAGAAGATGCTGCCGATGACATCCTCATCCTCGCAGAGCAGTAGCGGCTCAGCAACAGGCAGCCCTGCTTCGTGCAGGGCCATGGTGATGCGATATTCGCGATCCACCGCATGGGCGGATTTCAGCAAAACGCCCGCAGGCTTGCGTCGCAGGACGTAGCGATGGTCCGGCGTCGACAGAAGGAAAGTCGGGTTGGATTGGCCGCCCTCGAACTGCTGGACGCGCATGGGTCCGGAAAAATCGACGATCCGACCTGTCAGATAAGCGGCAAGGCGCGTCTCATCGAACGCGCTGTTAATGGCGACATCGATTATCGAGCCGATCGTGGCGGCAGGCTGCGCGGTGCTCACGATGCGGCCCTTTCGGCATATTTTGCGAGCTCCATACGGGCAAGCTGGCGTTCATGCACCTCGTCCGGGCCATCGGTCAGCCGCACGATGCGGGTGTTCGCCCAAAGCTCGGCTAGGCCAAAGTCGTCGCTCACCCCACCTCCGCCATGCGCCTGGATGGCGTCATCGACGATCTGTTGCGCCATCTTGGGCGCGGCGATCTTGATCATCGCGATTTCGGCGCGCGCGGCCTTGTTGCCGACAATGTCCATCCTGTGCGCGGCCTTCAGGCACAGCAGGCGCGCCATTTCGATCTCGCAGCGGGCGCGGGCGATCCGTTCTTCCCAAACCGAATGTTCGGCGATGGCGTTGCCAAATGCCCGCCGCGAGAGCAGGCGGCGGCACATCTTTTCCAGCGCGACTTCCATCGTCGCGATGTTGCGCATTGTGTGATGGATGCGTCCCGGACCCAGCCGCCCCTGTGCGATTTCGAAACCGCGGCCCTCACCGAGCAGCATGTTTTCGGCTGGCACCCGCACGTTGTCCAGTGCCACCTCGAAATGGCCATGGGGGGCATGATCGTAGCCAAAGACGGGAAGGTGCCGCACAAGCGTCACGCCCGGCGCGTCGCGCGGCACCAGAATCATCGACTGCTGCCGATAGGGCGCGGCGTCCGGATCGGTCTTGCCCATGACGATGAAGAAATCACAGCGCGGATGGCCGGCACCCGACGACCACCATTTCCGGCCGTTGATGACATAGTTGCTGCCGTCACGGCGAATCTCGGTCTGGATGTTGCGCGCGTCGGAGGACGCGACGGCCGGCTCAGTCATCAGGAAGGCAGACCGGGTCATCCCGTCACGCAGCGGCACCATGAAGCGCTGCTTCTGCTCGGCCGTGCCATAGCGGTGGAGCACCTCGAAATTGCCGGTGTCGGGCGCCATGCAGTTGAACACCTCGCTAGCGAAGGAAATCCGGCCCATTAGTTCGGCGATCGGCGCATATTCGACGTTGGTAAGGCCAACGCTGGTGAAAAATTCGTCGTCATGCTCAGATGGCGGCATGAAGATGTTCCACAGCCCGGCCGCCTGCGCCTTGTCCTTGAGTTCGTCAAAGATGGGGGGAATTTCGGTCCAGCGATCAATCGCGGCGGACTGCGAGTGATAAAGGGGGACCGCCGGAGCGATGTGCTCCTCCATGAACGCCCGCACACGCTCCATCCAATCCCTGGACTTGGCCGACTGTTCAAAATCCACGCATCCGCTCCATTTATGCCACCGGATTCGAGCCGGCCCAGTTATGTTCTAGGACTCACCCGACCGATCGGTCGAGTGATTATTATTCAACCGACCGGTCGGCTGTCAAACTGGTCAGGCAAAAAATTTTTAGTTGACGTCCGACCAGTCGGTCGAGCATCTCAGTGGCAGGAGAGCATGCAATGACCAATAACCCGCTCATGGAAGTCGCCCTGTTGCAGGGCCATGCGCCCTACACGCTTGCGGGGTATGAGAAATTTCGTTCCGTGATCGATTCAGACGGCGCGCTTCCGGCCAAGTTTAAGGCGCTATTCGCTGCGGCGGCAGCAATCGATCGCCGGCATCTCGCCCTTGCGCGGCGAGAATTTCGGCGTGGCGTCGTTCTTGGCTTGACGCCCAAGGAGGCAACGGCAGGCCTGATTGTTTTGGCGAGCCTGCGCGGCGAGGCCGCCGCCATCGATTTCGCGTTGATCATCCATGAAAGCTTTGACGATCCTGCCGCACCGCCGCCACAGGCGCTGCCAAACGCAGCTGCGGGCGAGGCAGAGGCCAATTTCCGGGCCTATTGGGCGGGCAGCATACCTGCGCCGCTCGCCCAGTTGATGCGCCTCCTGCCGGCAGCGGCGGATGCCTATTATCTGATGCGGCGCGGCAGCATCGACGCCAATCCGCTGTCGCCCAAATATGGCGAGTTGCTTCTGCTCGCCATACTGGCGGCAGGATACAGCCCGATGGCAGCGACCCATGTGCGCGGCGCGCGCAATGCCGGTGCTACGGACGAGGAAATTGCGGAGGCCGTGCTGTGCGCGATCCCCGCTGCGGGGATTGCAGCCTGGATGGCGGTCGGCGGGATGCTGGCGCCACCCGAAGAAGGCGGCATTGCCCGCTGAACCACTTAGTTTTCACATCTTTGCCAAGGAGAGAGATTTATGGAACCGGAAAAGGATGTCATCCAATATGAAGTGGCTGACAACGGCATCTGCACCATCTGGCTTAACCGCCCCCATGTGAAGAACTGTGTGAGTCCTCAGCTGCTGCGCGATCTTGAGGCGGCGGTGGACAAGGCGGCGGATGACGATTCGGTGCTGGCGGTCGTGTTCCGTGGGCGCGGCCACACCTTCTGCGCCGGTGCGGATCTTGGGCAGCTCGTAGGACCCGTGCTGCACGAAACCAGCACCTCGCTTCAACTGGCGATCGACTCGGCGCGCACCTATGACAAGATCTACAACATGAAAAAGCCGACCATTGCTTGCGTCGAGGGTTACGCTGTCGCCGGCGGATTCGAGCTTTTTATCTCTTGCGACTTCGGCATTGCCGCCGACGATGCCAAGATCGGCGACTTTCACATCCGCCGCGCCCTGTTCGGCGGCGCCGGCCCGATCTATCGCCTGCCGCGCTATATCGGCATGCGCAAGTCGAAGGAACTGATGCTGACCGGCAAGCTCCTGTCCGGCAAGGAATGCGTCGAATGGGGCCTGTGCAACGCCTCGGCGCCCAGCGACCAGCTGGATCAGCTGATCGAGGATTTCTGCGCACCGCTGATCGACAAGAGCCCCTTCTGCATGTGGATGACCAAGATGGCGGTCAACCGCGGTATGGACGCCGATACCAACTCACTCATCACGCTGGAAACGATGACCTGCAACGTGGTGCATCACTCCGCCGATGCGAAGGAAGGTGTCGCGGCGTTTCTCGAAAAGCGCCAGCCGGTCTGGACGGGCAAGTAAGCCATGGCGGTGAGCATGGTCGTCCTGGCCAGCCGGCCGCAGGACTGGACGCACGAGCAGTTCACTGCCTGGTGGCGCGGCCCCCATGCCGACGCTGCCAAGATACTGCCCGGGCTTCTGGCCTATCGCCACGGCGCGGTGACGAAGGATTATGACAATCCGGAAGCGCCGGCCTGGGACGGTCACGCCGTGCTGACTTTCGCCGATCACGGCGCGCTCGACGCCGCCTTTGCTTCTCCGGAATGGAAGGCGGCGACAGCCCAGACGAAGGGCATGGGCGGTCAGCGCATCATCCTCATCACCGATGAGGTAAATCTGCTTGGCGAAGACGATCATGGCTGACTGGAACCCCGGGTTCACCTCCGCGCAATTTCGCCTCGACGGCAAGCGGGCGCTCATAACCGGTGGACGCGGCGCGTTGGCCGAAGCAATGGCCGCGACGCTGGCGGATCTGGGCTGCGCTGTCGCGCTTGCTTCGCGCACGGAGGCCGACTGTGCCGATCTGGCCGCCGGCATTGCCGAGCGGTTCGGCGTTCCGGCTGTCGGCCTTTCCTGCAACATCGCCGACGAAGCATCGGTGGAGGCGGCGGTCGCGGGAACGATCGACCGGCTGGGCGGCCTCGATATCCTCATCAACAATGCCGGCGCGTCTTGGTGGGGCCTGCCGCAGGATATCCCGCTCAAGGGCTGGCAGAAGGTGATGGACGTCAATGTGACCGGCACCTTCCTCGCTTGCCGCCATGCGGCGCGCCATATGATCGCGGCGGGCGGCGGCGCGATCGTCAACATCGCGTCGGTGGGCGCATTCCTGTCCTATCAGCCTGACGCGGGCCAGGTCGTTCCCTACACCACCAGCAAGGCGGCGATCGTTCACCTGACCAGCGACCTCGCCGCCCAATGGGCCGGACACAATATTCGCGTCAACGCCATCGCACCCGGCTCGATCGAGACGGGAATGACCGAAACGCTTGATCCCGCCATTCAGGAAAAGACGCGGGCGGGCATATTGATGCGCCGCTTCGGCCGCCCGGACGAAGTGGCAGGCACGCTGGCCCTGCTGGCGTCGGACGCAGGTAGCTTCATAACGGGGCAGACCTTCTTGGTCGATGGAGGGCAATCCCTTGCCTGAAGAGCAAAGCCATCCGGCGTTCGAATGGAACGCTGAGCGGCTGTGGCCGCAATTCGCCCGCCTTGCCGACGCCGAACCGGACGCGCTTGCCCTGGCGGATTGCGGCGACCGTCTGTGGAGCCGGGCAGAGCTGCGAGGGCAGGCGGTCGAGATCGCGGCCTTGCTGAAGGCGGCCGGGGTCGGACCGGGCGACCGCGTCCTCGTCACCGCACATAAAAGCCCCGCAACGATCGCCACGGCGCTCGCCATATCGTCACTGCAGGCGATCTTCTGCCCCGTATCGCCAAAGCTCGGCACGGGCGATCTTGCCGCGCTCGAGTCCTTGCTCGGCCATGCTGCCAAGCTGAGCGGCACCAGCAGCGCCTTGCCTGATGTCGCTGCCGTATCCGGCAAACGGTCAACCGATCCGCGCGACCGCAATGCCGCGCTCATCGGCTTTACCTCTGGCAGCACCGGTGTGCCCAAGGCTGTGATGCATGCCCCCGAAGCGCTGAATTACGCGACCCGTGCCTGCGCGGCGATCGCGGGCCTGCAACCGGACGACGCTATCCTGGGCATCGTCCCGCTCGACAGCGCGCCTGGTTTTACCTTCACCGCGCATTTCGCGCTGTCTCTGGGGCATCCGCTGGTGCTGGTCGATCCCTGGGTGCCGGTCGAGGCGCTGCGTCGGGCCGAACGCTATGGTTGCGGCTGGGCGATCGCGGTGCCGACGCATCTCTTCACGATGGTCGAGGCTGCCCGGCTTGGCGAATGGACAGGCCGCTTGCCGCTTCGCGCCATGGCGGTGGGAGGCAGCGCGATGACGCCGGAGCTTATCGAGGATGCTGACCGGCTGCTCGGCCTCAGGGCGCTGCGCATGTTCGGCATGTCCGAATGCATGGGCCATGCGTCCACCAGTCCCGTGCATCCGTTAGAACGCCGTCAGATTTTCGATGGCATCCCCTTCCCTGGCACGCAGGAGGAGGCGTTCGACGCAGAGCTGCGCCCACTGCCGCGCGGCAGTCGGGGACAGGCAGGCGTGCGCGGCCCCTCGCTCTTTCTAGGCTATGCGCAGGGCATGGGGGCAGGGCAGGAGCGGATGACGCCCGACGGCTTCTATCTGACCGGCGACGAGATCGTTCGGGACGAAGAGGGCTTTGTCCGCGTCGTCGGCCGCATCAAGGACCAGATCATTCGCGGCGGCTTTAACATCGACCCCGCCGAGGTGGAGGCTGCCCTTCTGCGCCACCCCGCCGTCGCGGAGGTGGCGGTGGTGGCCGTGCCCGAGCGCAAGCTGGGCGAGCAGGCCTGCGCCGTCTGCCGGCTGCGGACGGACGATGGGAGCATCGACCTGTCCGCGCTGCTTCACCATCTTTCGCAGCAGGGCTTGTCCCGCAAGAAATGGCCCGAGCATCTGGTGCTGGTGGAGGCAATGGCCGTCACCGCCACCGGTAAGCTCGACAAGAAGGCGATGGCCGCCATCGCCGTGGAGGAGGTCGCCCGCAGACGCGCGGCGTCGGCCGCCAGACAGGACGCATGACATGAAGCAGACAGCAACCAGCGTCGTCGTCGACGGCGTGGCTCTTATCCCGCTCGACAATCCCCCGGTGAACGCGCTCTCTGCGTCCCTGCGTCAGGGATTGCAGGCCGAACTCGAACAGGCCTTTAGCGACAAGGCGGTTCGCGCCATTATCTTGCTCTGCGCGGGACGGACCTTCATCGCTGGGGCGGACATCACCGAATTCGGCCAACCCTGGCAGCCGCCGTCCTTGCCAGATCTGTGCGCCATGCTGGACGATGCGCCCAAGCCGGTCGTCGCTGCCATTCACGGCACCGCTTTGGGCGGCGGTTTCGAACTGGCGCTAGCCTGCCACTATCGGGTGGCCGCACAAAGCGCGAGGGTCGGACTGCCGGAAGTGCATCTGGGCCTGCTGCCTGGAGCGGGCGGTACCCAGCGCGTGCCCCGGATCGTCGGTGCGGAGACAGCGCTCGAGATCATCACATCTGGCCGGCAGGTCAAGGCGGCCGAGGCTCTTTCGCTCGGACTGGTCGATACCGTGGTCGAAGATGCCGCCTTGCGCGACAATGCGCTGGCCTTCGCCCACCGCATTGTGGCTCATGGCAGTGACAAGCCACGAGTCCGCGACCGGGCCGACGCGCTCAGCGCCGATCGGGATCGTCCGGAGCTATTCACCGCCTTCGCCGCCGCAAATGCGCGTCGTTTCAAGGGGTTCGTCGCACCCGCCGCCATCATCGAAGCCGTCAAGGCAGCCGTGACCCTCCCCTTCGAGCAGGGGCTAGCGAAGGAAACCGATTTGTTCGAGCGGCTGATCGCCAGCCCCGAATCCGCCGCCCAGCGCCATGTCTTCTTTGCCGAGCGCGAGGCGGCCCGTGTTCCCGACATCGGCCCCGACACGGCCGCGATCGACATCCGGTCGGTGGGTGTCATCGGCGCGGGCACGATGGGCGGCGGCATCACGATGAATTTCCTGAACGCCGGCATTCCCGTCACGCTGTTGGAGACAAGCCAGGAAGCCTTGGATCGCGGCATCGCCACCATCCGCCGCAACTATGAGGCGACGGCGGTCAAGGGGCGGATGACGGCAGCGCAGGTGGAACAGCGCATGGACCTGATTGCGCCCAGCCTCGACCTTTCCTCGCTTACCGACGCCGATCTCATTATCGAAGCCGTCTATGAGAGTATGGACGTCAAGACGGGCATATTCGCCAGTCTTGACCGGATCGCCAGGCAGGGCACGATCCTGGCGTCCAACACCTCCTTCCTCGACCTCAATTGCATTGCGGCAGCGACCAGTCGGCCCGAATGGGTCGTGGGCCTCCATTTCTTCTCACCCGCCAATGTCATGCGCCTGCTGGAGGTCGTGCGAGGGGCCGAAACGTCTAAGGCGGTCGTCGCAACAGCGATGCGGCTCGCTAAACGGATCGGCAAGGTGGCCGTGCTGAGCGGCGTGTGCGACGGCTTCATTGCCAATCGGCTGATGGCGCCGCGTGGCGCGCAGGCGGAAGCGATGATGCTTGAAGACACGCCGATCGCGGAGATAGACCGCGTACTTGTCGACTATGGTTTTGCCATGGGCCATTTCCAGATGATGGATCTGGTTGGCTTGGACGTCATCGGCCGGAACGCGACGGAACGAACCGTGATGGGCGATTTGGTCGCTGTCGGCCGACTGGGCCAGAAGCGTGGCGCGGGCTATTATGATTATGATGATAAGCGGCGGTCGCGTTTTTCGGACGTGACAGGCAAGCTGATAAAGGAGGTCGCCGCCGCCCGAGGCATCGCAAGCAATCGCACTTCAGGCGACGAGGCCTTGCTCGGCCGGCTGCTCTATCCGGTCGTCAACGAGGGCGCGAAAATCCTCGAAGAAGGCATTGCCCTACGCGCATCGGACATCGATATCGCCGCCGTGCTTGGCTATAACTGGCCTGTCTATCGCGGCGGGCCGCTTTTCTGGGCCGATCAGGTTGGACTGGACCGGATCGTCGCAGACATGCGCGCGCTGGAGGTGGTGCATGGCGAAACATTCCGCCCGGCGCCGCTGCTCGTGCGATTGGCGGAGGCGGGGCGCCGGTTCGGCGACAAGCCGTGACCCTCAATCGCGCCTGTGTGCTTGCGCACAGACCCGAAGGCGCCGCGCGCACCAACGATTTCGCCTTCCGGGGAGGACGTAGTCTAACCGCCCGCGCTACAGGAGGACGAAATTCTGGTCCGTACGCGGATCATCTCCTGTGTTCCGACGATCCGCAACTGGCTGAACCCGCCCGGACGCAGTTATCGCGGCGCAATAGGCATCGATGATCCGATCCGGGGCACTGCGGCGGTCGGGATACTGCCGTCTCGTCATCCACTTTTCAAAATCGGGCGGTGGGCTAGAGCGGTGGCGCCTAGGGTCAGGATACATTGATGTGAGAGGCGCAATCTGATTCAGGCTCTGCGAAGAGACTGAATATGAGCGACTTGTACTGGCTGACAGACGAGCAAATGGCGCGGCTCGAGCCATATTTTCCCAAGAGCCATGGCAAGCCGAGGGTTGACGATCGGCGCGGGCTGAGCGGGATGATCTTCGTCAACCGGAATGGGCTGCGCTGGCGGGATGCGCCGAAGGATTACGGACCAAACAAGACGCTCTACAATCGTTGGAAGCGCTGGGGTCAGATGGGCGTCTTCACGCGCATGATGGAAGGGCTCACGGCCAGTGTTGAGCGCAAGACGGTGATGATCGACGCGACCTATTTGAAGGCGCACCGCAGGGCATCAAGCCTGGCGGTAAAAAGGGGGATCTCGGGCGCCTGATCGGCCGCACCAAGGGCGGCATGAACACCAAGGCTCTCCTGAGCTTGTCGAAGGGCTCATGCCGTTACCAATGCCAACGGACGCCCCTTGAACTTCTTCATGACCGCCGGTCAGATCAGCGACTATATCGGCGCAGCGGCCCTTCTTGACGAATTACCCAAAGCATAGTGGTTGCTCGCCGACCGAGGCTATGATGCTGACTGGTTCAGGGACGCGCTGGAGGAAAAGGGCATCAAGTCTTGCATTTCGGGCCGGAAATCGCGCAACGAGCCCATCAAATACGACAAACGCCGCTACAGGCGCCGCAACCGGATCGAGATTGTGCTCGGCCGTCTGAAGGACTGCGCCGTGTCGCCACCCGCTACGACCGACGCCCAATCGCCTTCTTATCGGCGATAGCACTCGCGGCCACCGTCATCTTCGGGCTCTGATCAGTGAGTTCTGACCCTAGCCGCGCAATCGGCGCGATCTGGCGCGGCGCAGGCCGTCCTTCTGCGATCCGATCATAACGGCTTGTCGAGGATGGTCGGGAATGTCGGTTTGATGATGTCGATGTCCGGCCAAGCAGGGGTCATTCGTGCCGATCGCGCTTCGAACTGTGCCTCTTCCATCGGTGCCAGGCCAAGGCCATGACGATGTCGCCCCTGCCGGTTTTTCAATCAATCTCCGCTCGCCACCGGCAACGGCCCTTCCTGCTCTTCAGCTTTGCAGGAAGGCAAGGATGTCGGCATTCAGTTCTTCGGCGTTGGTCGTCAGCATGCCGTGCGGGAAATCCTCATAGATTTTCAGTGTTGCATTGGGCAGCAATTCGGCCTGGAGCACGCCCGCATTCTTGTAAGGCACAACCTGATCGTCATCGCCGTGCAGCACCAGCGTCGGGACGCTGATCGCTTTCAGATCGTCGGTCTGGTCGGTTTCCGAAAAAGCCTTGATGCCGTGATAATGGGCGAGTGCGCTGCCCATCATGCCTTGACGCCACCAATTATCGACAACGCCTTGCTTCACGTCCGCATCCTCGCGATTATAGCCGTAAAAGGGACCGCTCGCGACGTCACGAAAGAATTGCGCACGGTTCTTCGCCAGGCTTTCGCGAAAGCCGTCGAACACGTCGATCGGCAGGCCCCCGGGATAGCGATCGGTCTTGACCATGATCGGGGGCACGGCGCTGACCAGCACAGCCCGGTCGACGCGGCCCTGAGCAATGCCGAAACGCGCGACATAGGCGGCGACTTCGCCACCCCCAGTCGAATGGCCGATATGAACGGCGTTTCTAAGGTCCAAATGCTCGGCAACCGCTGCGGCGTCTGCCGCGTAATGGTCCATATCATGGCCGAAATCGACCTGCTGCGATCGGCCATGGCCGCGCCGGTCATGGGCGACGACGCGATAGCCCTTGTCCAGGAAGAAGAGCATCTGCGCGTCCCAATCGTCGGACGAGAGCGGCCAGCCATGATGGAACATGATCGGCTGGGCATCC
Source organism: Sphingobium soli (assembly GCF_020782245.1). Classification (GTDB taxonomy): domain Bacteria; phylum Pseudomonadota; class Alphaproteobacteria; order Sphingomonadales; family Sphingomonadaceae; genus Sphingobium; species Sphingobium soli. The sequence goes on along the minus strand of NZ_JAJGNP010000012.1, from coordinate 4,217 downwards.
TTGCTTCCCCAGTCCTTGTAGAAGATGTCGACGCCGTCGGTGGTGGTCACGAAGCTTGATGGGGCGGGGCTGGGCATAGCAGGCTCCTGATGAAGCGGGATGACGATGAATGTTCGGTTCCGGTCTGGGAAGAGGGTGGCCCTCGTTCGTTGCACAGTGATGAACGCATCGGCCAGGCACATGATGCGTGCGGCCGATTATGCCATTTTTGCGGGCTAAACGATATCTAGAATTGTCACGTGACCGCATCTGCCGCGGGTCTGGCCGCACACTGGTTGAATAAGTAAAGGCGGAAGCGGCTTTCACCGCTTCCGCCTCAGAAGCACATCGTTCTTTCTGCCAAGCCAGCCGTCAGAAGTTGGCGCGAATGCCAGCCAGAATTGTGCGACCGGGATAATAGACCGAGTAAGGCGCATTATCATATTCGAACAGGGTACGGATCGGCTCGTTGGTCATGTTGAGCGCATCGAGCGTCAGGCGTACGCCATCGTTGAGGAAAGGCAGCTGATAGCCGGCCGACAGGTCGAGCTGGCCCCGAGCCTTCGACCGCAGCGAGGCATTCTGGATGCCGTTTTGCGGACGATTGACTGCGATCGCGTCGTCATTCCACACATAGTTCAAGCTGACCGACAGCCGATCGTCTTCATAGAAGCCCTGAAGATTATAGGAATATTTCGACACGCCTGTCGCCACCAGTCCGGAGGAGGAGGATTGGTCCAGATAGGTGCCGTTGGCCGAGAAGCCGAGTCCCTTCATCAGGAAGTCGAGCGGCTGGACCCAGGTGATTTCCAGCCCCTTGATCTTCAGGTCCGACAGGTTGATCGGGCGGTTGTAGGTAATTTCAAGATCGTTGATCGGGACGCCTGTCAAATTTGAACGGTTCCTGAGTGCGTCCTGCTGCGTAGGCAAGAGAGTATCAAACGGGATGCCGAGCGAACCGAATGTGCGCTGCTCTCCCTGTGTCACAGTAAAGCCCTGGATATTTTTCATAAAAAGCGACAGTCCGACATAGCCGATCCCGCCAGTATAGATTTCCCCACCTATGTCGTAGTTGTCCGACGTGTACGGCCTGAGATCGGGATTGCCAGCGGTCGCTACCAAGGCCGATGGGTCGGAGAAGGTGACACCCGGAAGGATCGCGCCCGCGTCAGGCCTCGTCATGGTTCGAGAAGCCGATGCGCGTAGTTTTACATTATCCATGACGTCATAGGTCAGATTAATCGAAGGAAGGAAATTTTCGTATGTCGAACTGGCTGTGAAATTTACGACGCTCTTGTCCGGTAATTGGCTCGGCGCCTCTACATATTGCTCCGTTCGGGCATAACGCATCCCGGTATTAATATGCAGGTCGCGACCGCCAATCGTCGTAACCCCATTCAGTTCGAAATAGGCCCCCCAGACCTTCTCGTCCATGTCGCCGGTCGCGCCGCCGGTGACTGCGCCGATTGCCTCCGGTGCGCTGTCACGATAGCTTTCATAGTTAGTCGCGTCGCGGATCGCGCCAAAGTCCGGCATGATGTAACGGGTAAAGCCGATATCGCCGCTGGCAAGATGGCCAAAATTCTTGACCGATCCGGGCATCAGATATTGCGGGATAGCGCTGGTCGGGATCGACCCAGTGTCGCCCGTGCAGCCGGTGCCGCACACCGACAGCTGATAGGCCGGGCTGTTATCATAGGCGCGGATGGAACGCTGCGCCCGGTCATAGGCGGCGCCGACCTTGACGTTGAAGACGTCGTCACCATAGGTGACATCCAGATGCGCGCCCCTGGTTTCCGTCTTGCGACGGACAAGCGCGACATTCTGGCGATACCATTCCCACAGACCGTTATTGGGGTCGTTCAGGTCGACATTGGTGGTGATCGACGGGTAATCACCCTGGCCGGTGTTGTCATAATAGACGTCGACGCCCGATTGCGGGGCGGCCTGGAACACCCAACTGGGCTGTTCACGGAAAAAGCGGCTCTTCGAATAATTGGCGCTCAAATCGACCTTCAGCAGGTCGCTGGGCTGCCAGCTCAGGCTCGGGTTGATATTCCAGAATTTGGTGGTCTGACGGAACTGGCTCGCCTCCAGGAAGAAGGAGCTATTGGCGAAAGTGCCGCTGGTCACAATATTATTTTCGTCAACTGCCAAGTCGATCGGGATCATGCCGCCCGTCGCCTGCGCGCCTGTGCCCGGCCCGGAATTACGGACCTGCCAGTTCATGATCAGACGGTCATAGTTGCGCTTCGACTGAGCCCAGATCCCATCCAGCGCGAAATGCAGCTCATCGCTCGGCCGCCATTCCAGCGAAGCCAAGGCGGAGATGCGCGAGCGGTCACCCTGCGTCAAAGCCTGGCGGCCCAGACGCGGAATGAGCGCGGTACGAAGTTGATCGAGCGACAGACCCGAAGTCGCGGCCAGATCGACCGGATCGCCAGCCGTCAGGCCATGCCCGGCGTTATTGGGCACTACTGGGGCGTAGAAGAAATTGTTACCGCCTGCATCCGTGCAATCGGGGCCGCAAGAGATATCGCCGTCGCTATAGCCCAGCGTTTCATAGCCATCGACCCGCGTTTTCGTCTTTACGCCTGCTACGCCCAGCAGGATGCCGAACGTATCGGTGGTGTGGCTCGCGACGATCGCGCCGCGCGGGCTGATCTTGTCGTTGCTGTCGGTATATTGGCCCTGCGCGACGACCGTGACATGCGTGCCGGGCTTGTCGAACGGCCGCGCGTTGCGCAGGTTGACCGTGCCGGCGATGCCGCCTTCCAGCGTGGAGGGCGAGGGGGTCTTGGCCAGATCGAGTCGGGTGAACAGTTCCGACGGGAAGAAGTCCAGGTCGACCTCGCGATTGGCGCTGCCGCCATTGGTGCCGCCATCCGACGCGACCTGCAACTGCGATCCGTTCAGCAGCACCCGGGTAAAGCTCGGCCCTAGCCCTCGGATCGCGACCTGCGTGCCTTCGCCATTGATATCGCGGTTGAGGCGGACGCCCGGCATACGGTTGAGCGTTTCGGCAAGATTGGTCGCGGGCAGCTTGCCGATATCCTCGGCAAAGATCGAGTCGCCAAATGCCACCGCGTTCTTCTTGGCGTTGGTTGCGCTTTGGAGAGAGCCGCGGATGCCGGTCACGACGATGTCGGCGACGTCGTCTTCCTGTGCGGCGGGCGGTTGCGGCGTTACCTGGCCAAGGGCCATGGTGGAGGCGGACAGGGCTCCCACTGCCGAGGCCGCGAAGAGCGCGGAACGTAGATGGTTCTGGCGTAACAACATGACAAATCCCTCTCCTGCAATCTCTGTCCGCTTCAGCGGCAAAGTTTTTACTGGTAACGCTATCAGTGGTAACCAAAGCCGCAAATCAGCAATTCTGTCAACAAAAATTTGAGCGATGATAGCGCTATTCGTCATGCGCGCCTTCGCGTTTGCCGGATGGGCTGCCGCTATTTGGACTGCCGCTGGGGGCGCGGATTGCAAGTGTCCTGTTGTAGTGGAGCGAGCCGGCAATGACCTGCGCACGGGACTTCCAAGCAGCGGAAAATCCGATCCGGGGGGCGCGAAAGTTTGTAAGGGCTGCAGGGAACGGCAAGTGTCGGCTTCTACCTGATCAGGGGCACATGCCGTCTGATGCTTGACCGCCGGGATGTCATGGATCAGCTGAGCCGATCGTACCGTCCTTCATCGCGTTGACACCGCTGCGGCCATGGTGCCCTCAAACTGAACCCAGTCGAGAATATAGTGCGGTTGATGCGCGACATCGGCCTCTCTGGCCGCATCTTCATTTTACGACGACGGTGTCGAACATTGTTGTCTCGCTTGGAACCAGCGCTTCGACCAGATTTGACGGATCACGTCGCCAGACTTGGGAAATTAGGCTTATGGCTCTAATACCTGCGCCTTGGCCCGAGAGCGATACAGGCGGGCGTCATTTCGGCATCGCTTTACCTTGCACCACGGCAGGCGCGGATCGCATGATCGAAGTCAAACCGACTACTGCCGCCGGCGAGTCCGACAAGGCCTGACAGGTGCAACTGTAGGCAAATTCGAATGAACGGATGCGTTAATTGGTGGCCAGAAAAGCCGTAGGATTTTCGTCGCTTTCGTCAGGTCCGCTCGAACACTGATGAATGGGTAAATGGCGGACCGAAAGATATTCGAAGGTCGTGTCCCGCGGGGTGGTGTAGGAACCGTCGATCTACGGCAGGATCGGGTTCAGGTCAGGCCGCCAGTGCTGG
>NZ_JAJGNP010000011.1 GCF_020782245.1 Sphingobium soli | reverse complement strand
CCCGTAGCTCAGCTGGATAGAGCATCAGACTACGAATCTGAGGGTCGGACGTTCGAATCGTTCCGGGTGCGCCATTTCCTCCTTCGGGGCAGCGGTGGCTGCCTTTTTCCTATTTGTTTTCCCCCCTGGCCAGCGCGACCATGGCGTCAATGTCGCAATGCCGTTCCAGATGTGCGGCAAGCGTATCCAGAGAGTCTTCCACTGATCTGTCATAATCGGCTTTGGCCGACGTCGCACCAATGCGTTGCAGCAAGGCGGCGCGCAACTGCGTGCTGGCGAGAAGGCCATGGACATAGCTCCCCATCACGCGCCCGTCCGGGCTGATCGCCCCGTCCGGCTTGTTTCCCAGTATCGCAAAGGGTCGCGCGCAGCCTGGCCCCTCGGTGCGACCCATATGCATTTCATAGCCGTGAAAATCTGCTGTCAGCGCGCGGCCGCGGACCTGTTCCAGCGTCTTGGCACCGACAAGAATGGTGTCCACCTCAAGCAGGCCCAAACCGTTGATCTCGCGCACCGAGCCTTCGATGCCGTCGGGATCGCGGATCGTCCGGCCCAGCATCTGATAGCCGCCGCAAAGCCCCAGCACGGCGCCGCCTCTGCGATGGTGCGCGCGTATGTCGATATCCCAGCCCTGTTCGACCATCGCGCGCATGTCCGCGATCGTAGCCTTCGACCCGGGCAGGATCACGAGCGCAGCATCACCCGGAATGGGTTGGCCAGGCCCGATCATGCGTAGGTCGACGGCCGGCTCCAGCTTCAACGGGTCGAGATCATCGAAATTGGAGATGCGCGGTAATACTGGGCAGGCGATGACGATCGGCGCTTCTATGGAGGCAACTGGGCGCTCGAGCACCACCGCATCTTCACTGGGTAGCCGCGCGACGGCATTCAGCCAGGGAACGACGCCGAAGCCCCGCCAGCCCGAACGCTCCGCAATCTGGCGATAGCCATCCTCGAACAGGGACAGGTCGCCACGGAATTTGTTGATCAGGAAGCCGCGGATCATGGCTGCATCGGCGGCATCGAGCACGGCGCGCGTGCCGACGACCGCCGCGATAACACCGCCCCTGTCTATGTCGCCGACCAATATGACGGGAACATCGGCGGCGCGCGCAAAGCCCATATTGGCGATATCGCCAGCGCGCAGATTGATTTCGGCAGGGGAGCCAGCGCCCTCCACCACGACGATGTCACATTGGCCGCGCAGCCGGTGATAGCTTTCAAGCACTTCGTCCAGCAGCGCGCCGCGAGCGGCTCGGAAATTGCCCGATCCCAATGTCCCGCGCACCTGCCCATGCACGATCAGTTGGGAACTGCGGTCGGCCTGCGGTTTCAGCAGCACCGGGTTCATGTCCGTATGCGCGGGAACGCCGCAGGCTATCGCCTGGAGTGCCTGGGCGCGGCCAATTTCTCCGCCATCGACTGTGACAGCCGCGTTGTTCGACATATTCTGGGGTTTGAAGGGGCGCACGTTATGGCCCCGAAGCCTCAATGCCCGGCACAGCCCCGCGACCAGAACCGATTTGCCGACGTCAGAGCCGGTCCCCTGCAACATGATCGCGCCCATCGCGCGCTCTTGCCCGACCGGGACCGGCAGTGCAACTCAAAGCCCGCGCTGATACTCCACAGCGTCAATGATCTTACCGCCGGCCATGAATACCGCGCCCGTACAGGCCAACGCCAGCAACTGGCCGCCGAATCCGGGATATTGCTGGACGTAAACGGCGCCACGTTCAGTCGCGCCAAGCGCGAGCGCATAGATAATGAGAAACGCCTCGAACTTGGTCTTGATCGTGAAAAGGCCCTTGATCCGTTCCATCATCGTCCCATTGGCTGGTCGCCCCGTCAGGGAAGAAGATCGCCCGAAAGCTGCAAATGGTCAACAAGCGTTAACCATGATTGCTCGATCCGGGCGATAAGGCGAGTGTCGCCCAAGTCATCCGGCGCGATTTCCTCTGGCCAGTAGGTCGCGACGATCCGGGCAATTTCGTCCAGCTTGCGCTCGTCGAGCAAAAAGCGCGGGTCGATTGTGGCCGGATCAGCCACCACGCGCAGCCGCAGGCAGGCCGGACCACCGCCATTGGCCATGGACTGGCGGACATCCACGGGAATAATGCGGCGGATCGGGCCATTGCCCGCGATCATCTGATGCAACCAAGTCCATACGGCTGGCGTGTCCTTGGCTTCTGTCGGCAGCACCAACGCCATGACGCCGTCGGGCAGGGTAACGAGCTGCGCGTTGAAGAGGTAGCTGCGGATCGCATCGGCCAGGCTGACCGCGCTCGCTGGCACTTCGACGATCTCCACGCAGGGCAGCGCGTCCCGCAGGGCGGTATAGAAGGCGTCCTTGTCCGCGAAGGCCTGCTCATGGGTAAAGAGCACGCGCTCATTCGCAACGGCGACCACGTCGTTATGGAATGCGCCGGCGGCGATCGCTTCCTCCGATTGCTGGACGAACAGGCTGCGCGCTGGGTCCAGACCATGCAGCCGCGCGACCGCCTTGCTGGCCTCCACATGCTGGCGGGCGGGGAAGGGGCCGCCCGACTGGCCATAGACGAAGACCTCTACCCCCGGCACGTCATGGCGTTCGGCGAGGCGCATGTGATTGGCCGCGCCTTCATCGCCAAAGGGCGGGGGCACAGGATCATGCACGGCAAAGCTGCGCGTATCGGAAAAGGCTAGGCGCAGCTGCGCCAGTGTCTGTGGCCATTCATGGCTGCGATGCGGCATGGTGACGAGATTGGCGACGGTCATGTGCGCGCGCCCATCGCGCGTATCAGCAGCAGGAGACACCGTCGCCGCATTGGCCGCCCACATTGAGGAGGCTGACATGGCGGCGGCGCGAATATGCGGCTCGGCGCCCGACACATCGGTCCCCAACCGAGCCAGCCAGTCGCCATCGGGGCGCCATTGCGGCAGGAAGAGGCCCTGCTTCAGACCGAGCGCCACATTGCCCCGCATCTTTTCCAGTCCCTGCAAGGCGGCGGCGCGGGGCTGCGACACTGCGCCAGCATTGCGCGCGGAAGCAAGGTTGCCGAGGCTGAGGCCCGCATAATTGTGACTGGGACCGATGAGACCGTCAAAATTGATTTCGGTGATGCTCATGCCCGACCCGCCATGGTGAAGCGGTTCCCGATTTCAAGGCCGATCCGCTTGACGCTTCCGGCGTCGAGCGAAATGGCACCATCCGCGTGCTCTTCGATAAGCCCCCAGGTGCAGCGATAATCGGCAAGCTGCCCACAGGCTATCAGCATTTTCTGCCCGCCGCTTTCATGCGTGGCGGCCAGCGTGACGTCGCGCGCGGCGGCGATGGTTTTTAACTGATCGACCTGACCAACCATGGTCGGCCCCCCGTCGAAAATATCGACATAGCCGGCATTTTCAAACCCTTCGGTATCCAGCATCCGCATCGCGGCGCGGCCATTGGGGTGGGGCAGGCCAATGACAGCGCGGGCACTATCGGGCAGCATCGCGGTGTAGATGGGCGTCTTGGGCATCAGGTCGGCGATGAACTGGTTGCCGTTGACGGCGTTGAATTCATCGGCCTCCTGAAAGCTCATGCCGAAGAACCGGCCCGCCAAGCCATCCCAAAAGGGCGACCCGCCCGCCTCGTCAATGACGCCGCGCAGTTCGGCGATGACCCGGTCGCCAAAGCGCGCGCGGTGATTGCGGATATAGAGGTAGCGGCTGCGCGCCAGCAACAGCCCCAGGCCTTCCGCCCGTTCGCGCGGATGAAGAAACAGGCCGCCCACTTCGACGGACCCTTCCAGATCGGTGGTCAGCGAAAGCATCTGCGCGCGAAAGGTGCGACCCAGTTCGCGACTATGCTGAGTCAGCATGCCAAGGCGATAGGAATAAAAGGGCCAGTTTTGCCCGACGGTCGAGTAAATCTGGCATGTGCCGCGCACTTGCCTCGTTTCGACATTCTCCAGCACCATGACGATCAGTTCGTCCTCGATGCCTTCGCTCGTGCGCGCGAGCGCCTTTTCCGTCCGTTCAAGCTTCGCCGACAGGGACGCGCGATCGGGCGGCAAATTCGTAAATCCGCCGCCAGTAAGCTTGGCCATTTCATATAGCGTCTGTAAATCGTCCGCGCGCGCGATGCGCATGATGAAGCTCAAGCGGTCATCCTCTCTCTTGTCCCGGTTGAAACTGGCCCTGCGCGATACGCCACAGGGAAAGCCCCGACAGCCGCGCGCGTTCGGGCAGGCTGTCGGCCAATAGAAATTCCGCGTCGCTGTGAATGCTGCCACCGCGCACGCCCATGGTATCGACAACCGGTACGCCGCAGGCGGCAATATTATTACCATCGCACACCCCGCCCGTATCGCGCCATCCGATCGACAGGCCAAGGTCTGCGCCGCATTGCCTGACCAAGCCGAACAGCCGTTCGGCCTTGGCGTCCATGGGCTTGGGCGGGCGGCCAAACCCGCCGTGAAGGTGGAGCGTGACGTCATGATCACGCGCGATGTCGGCCATGGCGCGATCGATCAAGGCGCGCGCTGCCTGTTCGTCATCGGGCGTGCGAGGGCGGAAATTGACGCGCAGGACAGCATGGTCCGGCACGACATTGTTTGGACCGCCACCATCAATCCTGGCCGGGTTGCAGGAAAAGCCGGATCCGCTGGCGGCCTTGAGGCGAAGGGCCAGGTCCGCCGCTGCGAGCAGGGCGTTGCGGCCATCGTCGGGGTTGCGACCGGCATGGGCGCTGCGGCCCGTGACGATCACGGAAAAATTACCGCTGCCCGCTCTCGCGCCCGCCAAAGTCCCGTCCGGCAGCGCCGGTTCATAGGTGAAGGCGGCCAATTTGCCTGCCGCCCTGTCGCGCAGCAACGCGGCTGACGATGCGCTGCCCACTTCTTCGTCGCTGTTGATGACCACGTCATAGCCGACATGATCGACCACGCCGGTCGCTTCCAGTGCTGACAGCGCAGCGAGCATGACCGCTATGCCGCCTTTCATGTCCGCGACGCCCGGTCCATTGAGGATGCCGGGTTCCAGCCAGCGCTGGTTCTGAAACGGATGATCGATCGCGAAGACCGTATCCATATGCCCGGTCAGCAACAGGCGTGTGGCTGCCGCGGGCCGCACGGATAGGAGCAGATGCTGACCATGGACGAGCGGCTGTACACGGCCATCGGGCGCGATGCTCTCTACGGGGGCGGGATCAACAAGCGTCACGTCGCCGGGCAGGGCGCTGAATGCGTCGGCCAGCATCGTCGCCATGTGCGCAAGGCCGTCGATATTGCGCGATCCGCTGTTGATCATCGCCCATTGCTGCACCTGCTCCAGCATCGGCGCGGCAGCCGCATGGTCCAGCAGTCGTTCTTCTTCCACAGACAATCGGGTCATGCCCTTTGTCTATCAGAGGCTGGAACGGCGCTCCACCCCCGCACGAAAATTACGCATGTCAGAAATCATATGTCAGGGTCAGACGGCTCAGCGTATCGAAGTCGCGGGCGGCCAATACTGTTTCAGATTCATATTGGATGTTGTAGGAAAAGGCAGCCGACCAGCGGGTGCTCACTTTTGTTTCCAGTGAAGTCAGGGCGTTGAGTGTATAGACGTCGCTTTCGGCATAGCCAGATGCGGTCTGCTTGAAGGTCAGCGTCGGACTGGCGCGCCAGGCCAGCGCCATGGATCCGCGCGCGCCCAATTTGGTTTCGCGTTCTCCGATCAGATATTTCACATGACGTATCGATGGGCCGATGTCGGCCGACAGATCCACAGGCTTGCTGACGATCAGCTTGTACCCGATTCCTGCCGACGCGGTGTAGCGCTCGTCATAACCGATTGAAGTGTCCCTTTCGAACTGCGCCAGGCCGTAGGCGAAGCCGCGCGGATCGAACTCGTAACGTGGTTCATAGCCGGCAAAATAGCGTTCGCGCGATGTGACGCCATTGGCGCGGCGGTAATCCGCGCTCGCTGTCAGTTTATGCGTCCACTGGATGCCGGTGCGTGTCGCAGTGGCCGATGCGCTGATGCCCAGTTCGCTGGTCGACCCCGTCGAACGGAAACCTCCGGCCTCGATCCGGCCGGTCCACAGGTCGCCGATGCCGGCTTCGCGGATGACGGTTTCGTGCGTCGCCTTGGTTCGTTCTTTCCAGCTGTTGACCATCCTCTGAATCTGATCGGCGGACTGGGGATTTGTCTGCTTGGCGATCTTCGCGACGGTCGCGATGTCGGTTTCGTTGCCATTGGCGATCGCCGCTTCCAGCATTTCGCGAACGGATGCGGGCAGCAATGCGTCCTCGGCGGCGTCGGCGGTGACGGGCAGGACGACGAGAGACAGCGATAACGGTAACAGAAGAGCGCGCATGGCGCCTTCATATCGTCTCGACAGCGAAAATTAACCCCCTTAGCGGCGGATCGATCAGATAAGCGCCCGGAATTCCTGCACGATGTCGCGATAGAGCTTGCGCTTGAACGGGACGATGAGGTCCGGCAGCGTTTCCGGCGCAGCCCATTTCCAGGCCCGGAACTCGGGATGATCGGTTGCGATGTCGATATCGCTGTCCTGTCCCAGAAAGCGGGCGAGGAACCAATATTGTCGCTGGCCGCGATATTTGCCGCCCCAAAGCTTTCCGATCAGTTCGGGCGGCAGGTCGTAGAAATGCTCATCCTTCGCCTTGGCGATGATGTCGACATGCGTGCGGTCAATGCCCGTTTCCTCGCGCAGTTCGCGCAACGCTGCTGTCCTGGCATCTTCCCCCTCGTCAATGCCACCCTGCGGCATTTGCCAGGCCTCGACGACATTATCGAGTCGTTGGCCGACAAAGACCTTTCCTTCCGTATTGACGAGCATGATGCCGACGCAGGGGCGATACCCCATTTCCTGTTCCTTGGACGCCAAAGTCGTAAGTCCCCAGTTGCCATAGTCCTGACGGCTCGTCCTCAAGGCCGCCTTCGGCGTCTCAAAGACGCTGCGCGACGATAAACCGGGCTTCTGGCGCCGTCCATGGGCCGAATCGGCCCCGCATCTCTCCCGCATGGCGAATTGCGACAAGCTGCCCTAATGGACGCTTGGAACCGGGATATGTTGCCCGGCATTGGATACGAATGACCGCTCCCGTGCTGCTCTGGTTCCGCCAGGATCTTCGCCTTTCCGATCAGGCCGCTCTTATCGCCGCAGCGTCTGAGGGGCCGGTTGTCCCGGTCTATGTGCTGGACGACGATACACCGCGGCAATGGGCCATGGGCGGGGCCTCCCGCTGGTGGTTGCACCATAGTCTGGCTAGCCTGGACACGGCGTTGCGGGAAAAGGGGTCACGTCTGACCCTGCGCCGTGGCAAAAGCGCCGATGTGCTTCAGGCATTGGCGAAAGAATGCGGAGCGGGACGCGTCCATGCGCTGCACCATTATGAACCTTGGTGGCGCAATGCGGAAAAGGCCGTCGCCAAGGCGCTGGACCTTTGCCTGCATGATGGCATCTTGCTGCTGCCGCCCGGTGCGGTGCGAACAGGATCGGGGGGCATCTATAAAATCTATACACCGTTCGCCCGCGCCGTCATGGAACAGATGCCGCCGGCAGCCCCGAACCGGACCCCCGCCATCATCGACGCGCCGGAATCCTGGCCGGAAACTGACCGGTTGAGCGATTGGGGCCTGTTGCCCACCAAGCCTGACTGGGCCGGCGGTTTCAAAAAGGACTGGACGCCCGGCGAGGACGGCGCGCAGGCCAATGTCGCCGCGTTCATCGACGAGGTTGGGGATTATCCTACCGGGCGCAACCTGCCCTCGGTCGAGGGGACGTCCCGCCTGTCGCCTCATCTTCACTATGGCGAAGTCTCTCCTGCCTATGTCTGGCACCGGGTGACGGCTTCCAACGCAGACGCGGAGATATTCCTCAAAGAACTGATCTGGCGGGACTATACCCATACGCAAATTTGCGAGATGCCCGCCTATGGGTCGAAAAATGCGCGCGATGACTTCGACCGGATGGATTGGCGAGACTTGCGGGAGGCGCGGGGCGATTTCATCGCCTGGAAGAAGGGGCGCACCGGCTATCCCATTGTCGACGCTGGCATGCGGCAATTATGGACCACTGGATGGATGCATAACCGTGTGCGCATGATCGCGGCCAGCTTCCTGATCAAGCATCTGCTGATCGACTGGCGACATGGCGCGAAATGGTTCTGGGATACGCTGGTCGACGCGGATTATGCCAATAACAGCGTCAATTGGCAGTGGGTCGCCGGCAGCGGGATCGACGCCAATATGTTCAGCCGTATCATGGCGCCGCTGACCCAGTCCGAAAAGTTCAATGCAGGCGATTATATTCGCCAATGGGTGCCGGAATTGGCCGCCTTGTCGAATGAGGTCATTCATGATCCCGATGCCCATGACGCCCGGCCGGACGATTATCCAGCCAAAATCATAGGCCACAAGGCGGGGCGCGAACGCGCGCTGGCGGCCTATCGTCGCATCAAGGGATGATTGCAGCGCGCGATGGCTTGCGGCAGGATCGCAGCCATGAACGCGACCGATCCCCGCCGCGGCCGACAGGCCCCGTCCGTCTTCAGGCAATCCCGCATTACGGGGAGCGCCGGCATCTCTCGTTGGATTGCGCCCCTGTTTCATCAGATGCTGAATCGGATCGACCAGGGTCTTGAGGCGGGATCACTGGAAGCAGACCTGCCGGATGGTACGCGCCGACTGCTGGGCGGTCGGGCGGCAGGACCCGATTGCGTCGTTCATCTGCATAGCTGGCGCGCTCTGGTGCGATTGGCGACCGGCGGCTCGGCGGGCTGGTATCGCGCCTGGGCTGCGGGTGAATGGGCCAGTCCTGATCCGGTGCCGCTCTTTGCCCTTTTCATGCGCAATGCCGTCAGCCTGGGCCAGCTTGCCAGGCCGCGTGGGCCAACCCGATGGATTGGCCGCATATGGCACTGGCTGCGCCGCAACAGCAGGGCGGGGTCACGGCACAATATCGCCTTTCATTATGATCTGGGCAATGATTTCTACCAGCCTTGGCTGGATGAAGACATGCATTATTCCAGTGGCTTGTTCGCCGATACGGACAATTGGTTGGAGCCGTTGGAAGCCGCGCAGAGACGCAAGGTTGATGCCATACTCGATCGCCTGACCCTCAAGGATGGCGATGCATTGCTGGAAATTGGATGCGGTTGGGGCGGGCTGGCGGAGCGGGCAATGGAACGGCGAGCGCTGCGCTACACTGGCCTGACGCTGTCGAGCGAGCAGGCCGACTATGCCCGCGACCGGCTGGGGTCAGGGGCCAGCGTGGAGTTGATGGATTATCGCGACGCGAGGGGCATCTATGACGGCATTGCCAGCGTCGAGATGGTGGAGGCGGTGGGGCAGCGTTACTGGCCCGATTATCTTGCAGCCATTTATCGGCTTCTGAAACCTGGCGGCCGCGCTGCGATCCAGTATATCCTGATCGACGACGCGATTTTCGAGCGCTATGCGCGCGGCGTCGATTTCATCCAGACCTATATCTTTCCCGGCGGCATGCTGATTTCGGAAAGCCGTTTCCGGCGCATTGCGCAGGAGATGGGGCTTGAATGGCGCGACGAACGCAGGTTCGGCCTACATTATGCCGAAACGCTGCGCCGTTGGCGGCAGTGCTTTGATCGCGCCATTGAAGAAGGACGGCTGCCAGCCGGTTTTGACCAGCATTTCGTTGCGTTGTGGCGCTATTATCTGATGTATTGCGAGGGCGGGTTTCGCGGCGGCGGCATCGATGTCGCGCAGGTGACATTGGTGAAGCCTGCGTAACGCTCAGCCGTCGACGCGCATGCGGTGGCCCGTCGGCGTATCGCGCACCACCAGATCGACGATGGCGTCGGCCACTGTTTCGGGACCTTTGAGCGTGGCGGGATCTTCGCCGGGATAGGCGCGGGCGCGCATGGCCGTGCGGGTCGCGCCGGGATCGACGATATGGGTGCGGATAGCGGAAATGTTCCGCACTTCCTCTCCATAGGCGCCAATCAGCGTCTCCAGCGCCGCCTTGGACGCGCCATAGGCGCCCCAATAGGCGCGCGGCGCCGTTCCGACCGAGGATGTCAATGCGACGACGCGCGCGTCGCTGCTTGCGCGTAGCATGGAATCGAACGCTGCGATCAATGCCTGAGGTGCGGCGATATTGAGCGTCAGCAGGCGCGCAAATTCCTTAGCGTCGATCGCCTGCACAGCAGCCAGCGACCCCAGCGTCGCAGCATTCAGGACCATGATATCCAGCGCGGACCAGCGGCCCCCGATCGCCTGCGCCAGGCGGCCGATGCTGTCGCCGTCGATCAGGTCCAGTGGCGCGATAGTCGCGCTGCCGCCGGTGGCATGGATACGCTCTTCCACTTCCTCCAGCGCGCCGGGCGTTCGCGCGGTCAAAATGACGTGCGCGCCTGCCTTGGCAAGCGCTTCGGCCGTAGCGGCGCCAATGCCCCGACTGGCGCCGGTGACGAGTGCCAGCTTGCCGGTAAGAGGAAGGTTGGACATGGCACTCCCGTCATTGCCGACCGGGGGCCGGACTTGTCATTTGTTTGGAAAGAAGGGGCGGCCATGGCGAGGCTGCCCCTTTACGCGTGTCAGACGACCCGTTCGGCCAGCAGTTCGAACTGGTTCTGAACCACCGCTTCGTCCTGATCGGTCAGCGTGGTCGGATAATCGCCGGTGAAGCAGGCGTCGCAATATTGCGGCCGTATGTCGGCCCGCTTCGCTTCGCCCAATGCCTTGTACAGGCCGTCGATCGAGATGAAGGACAGGCTGTCGGCGTGAATGAAGTCCTGCATGCCGCCAATGTCGAGCCGGTGGGCGAGCAGCTTGGTGCGCTCAGGCGTGTCTACGCCATAGAAGCAGCTATGCTTGGTCGGCGGCGATGCGATGCGCATATGAACTTCGGCAGCGCCGGCCTCACGCATCATCTGCACGATCTTGAGCGAGGTGGTGCCGCGTACGATCGAATCGTCGATCAGCACGATGCGCTTGCCCGCGATCAGCGCGCGATTGGCATTGTGCTTGAGCTTCACGCCCAAGTGACGGACCTTATCGCCCGGCTGGATGAAGGTGCGGCCGATATAGTGCGACCGGATGATGCCCAGTTCAAACGGAATGCCCGATTCCTGGGCATAGCCAATGGCGGCAGGCACGCCGCTATCAGGCACGGGGATGACGTAATCGGCCTCGACGGGGTTTTCGATCGCCAGCTGCGCGCCAATCGCCTTGCGCACCGAATAGACGCTGGAGCCGTCCACGATCGAATCGGGCCTGCTGAAATAGACATGCTCGAAGATGCAGGGGCGTGCATGGGTTTCGCCGAAGGGGCGGTGGGACCGGATTTCACCACTGTTGGTGACGATGACCAACTCGCCCGGTTCGACGGTGCGGACATAATCCGCGCCCACCACATCGAGCGCCACCGTTTCCGATGCGAAGATGGTTGCGTCGCCCAGCGTGCCCATGACCAGCGGGCGGATGCCCAGCGGATCACGGCAAGCGATCATGCCTTCGGGCGTCATGACGATCAGCGAATAGGCGCCTTCCACCTGCTTGAGGGCGTCGATGAATTTGTCCAGCAGCGTCCGGTAGCTGGACGTGGCCACGAGATGGATGATGACTTCGGTGTCGGACGTCGACTGGAAGATAGAGCCGCGACGAATCAATTCGCGGCGCAACTTCATCGCGTTGGAGATATTGCCGTTATGCGCCACGGAGAAGCCGCCGGAATTGAGTTCGGCATATAGCGGCTGCACGTTGCGCAGCGATGTTTCGCCGGTGGTGGAATAGCGAACATGGCCGCAGGCGCTCTCGCCCGGGAGGCTGCGAATCACATCGTCGCGGTCGAAATTCCCCGCGACATGCCCCATCGCCCGATGGGTATGGAATTCGTGGCCGTCCCAGCTGGTGATGCCGGCGGCCTCCTGGCCGCGATGCTGGAGCGCGTGGAGGCCGAGCGCGACGATAGCGGAGGCCGTTTCCGCGCGCGAGACGCCGAAAATGCCGCATTCCTCGCGCAACTTGTCGTCGTCGAAGGGATTTGTCGTGATCATGGGTGCGAACCGGTTCCGTTGCCGTTCTTGCCGCCCGTCCGGGCCGCCTTTGAGCGCGCATATAGTCGCTTGAGGGCGGTTTGTCGCCTCCTTGTCACAAAAAACCGGCTAAACGCCAACAACGCTGCGTTTCTCGCTCTGCGCTATCGGCAAAAAGCCCTACTGGCGCAGTCCGTTCGGCGCAGCTACACACGCAGCCCTGATGCATCGTTTCGCCAACCCAGCCCGCTTCTTGAAGATCGCGCGTCCATTAACGCTGTGGCTGTTCTGGCCCGGACTGATGCTGATCCTGATCGGCGCGGTTTGCGGACTGCTGGTGACGCCGGCCGATTATCTTCAAGGACAGACGGTACGCATTCTCTATATCCATGTCCCTGCCGCATGGCTGGGCATGGGCGGCTGGACGGGTATCGCCCTTGCCGCTCTGATGCAGCTGGTTTGGCGACATCCGCTTGCAGCCATAGCGGGGCGGGCGATCGCGGCGCCCGGCGCCCTGTTCACGGCCATCTGCCTGGCGACCGGCTCCATCTGGGGGCGGCCGACCTGGGGCACCTGGTGGGAATGGGACGGGCGCATGACATCCATGCTGGTGCTGCTGTTCCTCTATCTGGGCTATATCGCGCTGGCCAATGCCAGCGCCCGCGACGGGCAGGGCGGCGTCAGCAGCGTGACCGCGATCTTTGGACTGGTCGGCGCGGTCAACATTCCTATCATCAACCGATCCGTGGTGTGGTGGAACAGCCTGCACCAAGGGCCGAGCATCACGATGCGTGGCTCTACCATCGAAACGGCGCTGCTGTGGCCTTTGGGCCTGACTTTGCTGGGCTTCTCCCTCTGGTTCGGCGCGATCGTGCTGATGCGGATGCGCGCGATCCTGGCGCAGAACAAGGTTGAGGCGCGGATGCAGCGTCTGGCGAGAGGATAAAATGAACCAGTGGGCCTTCGTGATTGCCGCCTATGCCGTGACGGCGATCGCGACAATTGTCATGAGTTTCCTAAACTGGCGCGCGATGGCGTGCGCTGAACGCGCAGCGGAACGGCTGTCGGACAGACCATGAAGGCAAAGCATCAAAGGCTGATGCTGGCGCTTGTTGCGCTGGCTGCAATCGTCGGCGCGGGGTTGCTCGCCGCGTCGGCGCTCAAGGACGAAGCCGCCTATTTTTATGCGCCCGCCGACGTCGAGGCCAAGGGCGTGGAGCCGGGCCGCGCGATCCGGCTGGGCGGCATGGTGGTGAAGGGAAGCCTGAAGCGGGCAGCCGATGGCGTCACCATCCGGTTCGATGTCACCGATGGGAAGGCAACGGTGCCGGCGACCTTTAGCGGCATCGCGCCCGACCTGTTCAAGGAGGGCAGCGGGGTCGTTGCGGAAGGCGCCTTCGACAACCAGGGAACCTTCGTCGCGACCAATCTGCTCGCCAAGCATGACGAACGCTATATGCCGCGGGAACTGGAGGGGATGCAGTATAATGAAACCACGCATCAGCTGAAGGTGAAGCCTTGATCGCGGAAGCCGGTCTTATCGCCCTCTGGCTCGCCGCGTCCCTCGCGCTGCTTCAGCTGTTCCTCGCTTTCGCGGGCCTGAAAGGCGGCAAGGTGGAATTGCTGGCTGCCATGCGTCCGGTCGCGGTCGCGCAGGGCGTGCTGACGGCGCTTGCCTTCGCGCTGCTCATCACCCTTTTCCTGCGGTCGGACATGTCGGTGCTGCTGGTCGCGATGAACAGCCATTCGGCCAAGCCCTGGCTATACAAATTCGCAGGCACCTGGGGCAATCATGAAGGGTCGATGCTGCTGTGGGTCGCGGTGATGGGCGTGGCGGGCGGCGCCGTCGCCCTGTTCGAGCGGGCCTTGCGGCGCGATACGCATATGGCGACATTGGGCGCGCAAGCGGCCATTTCCTTGGGTTTCTACGCCTTCCTGCTGTTTTCGTCCAATCCCTTCGCGCGAGTCGACCCGCCGCCGCCTGACGGCCAGGGCCTCAATCCGCTGTTGCAGGACCCCGGTCTCGCCTTCCATCCGCCTACGCTTTACCTCGGCTATGTCGGCCTGTCGGTCGCCTTTTCCTTCGCGGTCGGCGCGTTGCTGACCCGCGCGGTCGATGCTGCCTTCGCGCGGGCGATGCGTCCCTGGGTATTGGGCGCATGGATATTGCTGACGCTCGGCATCACGGCGGGCAGCTATTGGGCTTATTATGAGCTGGGCTGGGGCGGCTGGTGGTTCTGGGACCCGGTGGAAAATGCCTCGCTGATGCCATGGCTGGCGGCCACGGCCTTGCTGCACAGCGTCACGGTATTGGCGACGCGCGATGGCCTGCGCGCGTGGACCATCATGCTGGCGGTGGTCGCCTTCTCCATGTCGATGGTCGGCACATTCCTGGTGCGGTCGGGCATCTTGACGAGCGTCCACGCGTTCGCCGTCGATCCCGAGCGGGGCAGCTTCATCCTCGCGCTACTCGCTGTCTATATCGGCGGCGCGTTGGCGCTGTTTGGCTGGCGCATCGGGTCGGTGCGGGAAGGTGCGCCGTTCGAACTGGTCAGTCGTGAAACGCTGCTGGTGGTGAACAATCTCCTGCTGTCGGTGATTTTGGGGATCGTGCTTATCGGGACACTCTACCCCCTGATGACCGAAGCCTTTGGCCATAAGGTTTCGGTGGGTGCGCCCTATTTCGACCGGATCGCCGGGCCGATCGCGCTGACGTTGATGATCGCAATGGCGGTAGGGCCGCTGACCCGTTGGCGGCGCGATCGGCTGCCGGCGGTGGGCAGGCGTCTGGTCATACCGGCGACGGGTGGTGCGATGGCAGCCGTGTTCATAGCGGCAGTCGCGTGGGGGCGGATCGGCCCGCTGCCCTTTTTCGGGCTGACTGTCGCCATTGGTGTCGGCATTGCGAGCTTAGCGCCGCTCTGGAAGCGCAAGCTGCTGCGTACCCCTTTGTTCACCTGGGGTATGGTGATCGCCCATTTGGGCTGCGCTGTCAGCCTGGCGGGCATGGCATGCGATTCGGCCTTCACGGTTGAAAAACTGGTCGCGGCGCGACCGGGGGAAGCGATTCGCACGGCCGGTTGGACGCTGCGCTTCGTTAAAATCATGCCGCTGGCTGGCGACAATTGGACGGCGCTGCAAGCGGATATGGCGGTCGATCGCGGCGGGCGCGCGGTGATGATGCGCCCCCAGTCCCGTTTCTTCACGTCGCCACCGACCACCACGAGCGAAGCGGCGTTGCTGACGCAGTGGGATGGCCAGCTCTATGTCGTGCTGGGCGAAGAGGTTGAAGGCGGCCGCTGGCAGCTGCGCATCTGGTGGAAACCGTTTGTGACGTTGATCTGGTTTGGCGGCGTGCTGATCGCCTTGGGTGGCGCGCTGGCGCTGGTCGGGCACGAACGGCGCGGATGGCTGGTGAAATGGCGTAGTCGGAGGGCGGTGGCATGAGGCGGATCCTGATCTGGTTGCCGCTGCTGCTGTTTGTGGCGTTCATCGGCCTGTTCGCCAGCGGCCTGTTCCAGCCGGATGATCGCATCATCCATTCAAGGCTGGTCGGTCAGCCCCTCCCGGCCTTTGATCTCCCCGCCGCCGCGAGCGATCGTCCTGGCCTTAGCAGCGAGGCCATGACCAGCGGCCAGCCCCGGCTCCTCAACATCTTTGCCAGCTGGTGCGTGCCCTGTATGGTCGAAGCGCCCCAGTTGATGGCATTGAAGCAGGCTGGCGTTGCCATCGACGCCATCGCCATCCGCGATGCACGGAGCGATGTCGACGCGTTTCTGGCACGCAACGGCAACCCCTATCAGCGGATCGGGCTGGACGCGCGCAGCGCCGTCCAGATCGCCCTTGGGTCTTCCGGCGTCCCGGAAACATTCGTGATCGATGGACGGGGGCGCATCGCCTATCAGCATATCGGAGAAATCCGCGCCGATGACGTGCCGACAATTTTGGCGCGGCTGGAGGATGCTCGATGAAGGCGCTGATCGCCTTGTTTCTGGCGTTTGCCGCCGCGCCGGCGCTGGCACAGACCGCGCTGCCGCCCGCACCATGGGCCGACCGGCAGATACCCGATGCGCGGCAGGAGCGCGCTGCAAAGGCACTGATGGAAACCATTCGCTGTCTCACCTGCCAGAGCCAGTCGATCGCCGATTCCAATGCCAGCATGGCGGCCGACATGCGATCGCAGATACGCGAGCGCATCATGGCGGGGGAAAGGCCCGAAGCGATCCGGGCCTGGCTGGTGGCGCGCTACGGCGATTGGGTCAGCTATGCGCCAAGCGCCGATCCGATTCTGTGGCCGCTGTGGGCGGCGCCGCTGGTCCTGCTGGCTTTGGGGCTTGTCCTCATGCGCGGTCGGATCAGGAGGAGCAGGTCGTGACCGGTTGGCTCATCGCTTCTGCATTGGCGGCACTGGTTTTGGTCGGGCTTCTGTTGCTTGGCCGTATCCCTCGATCAGCATGGGAAATCAGCGCCGCCGCCCTGCTGCTGGGGCTGGCTGGCTATGCGTGGCAGGGCAATCCCGGGCTTGCCGGGGCGCCTCGCCGGGTTGCCGAAGCCGATGGGCAGCCGTTTGACGAGGCGCTTGCGCAAAAACGGCGTGGCCTGGCCGAACGATTTGGCCCAGCGGCGCAATGGATGATGTTGTCCGACGGGCTCGCACGGCAGGGCAAGACCAAGGCGGCCGCCAATGTGCTGCTGTCGGCCCTGCGTGATCAGCCCGACGACCCGAATTTATGGCTGGGGCTGGGCAATGCCTTGGTTGCGCATGGCGATGGCGTGCTCTCGCCCGGCGCGCAGTTTGCCTATCGCAGGGCCTTGTCTATCGACCCTGAAGCGCCGGCGCCGCGCTATTTCTACGGTTTGGCGCTGGCCCGCGCAGGACAGTTGCAGGCGGCGCGCGACCTGTGGGCGCCGCTGGTCGCGCGTGCGCCTGCTGACAGTGAAGTGCGTAAGGAACTTGAAAGCAATATCGCGCGTATCGACGCCATGCTGGCGGGTCGTGAGGCTGGTCAGCCATGATGCGGTGCAGCGTTCGCGTTGCACGGCGGCAGGAGCCGTGATAGGGCGCGGCGGTTTGCGGGGGTAGCGGACTTTTCCGCCCAAGCCCCCGGGTGGGTGTCCAGACGAGCATGACCATTCGGCATATCATTCATGGCTGATCTTCTTCCCAATACCGCTCCTTCGTCTTCGGAAGAAGGAGAGGGCGGTCACGGCCATGTGCGGCAGAAGGCCACGGCGAAGCTGGTAGTCGGCGCGATCGGCATCGTGTTCGGCGACATCGGCACCAGCCCGCTCTATGCGTTTCGGGAGACCTTTGCGGGCCATCACCACCTTGATCTTGATCCGGATCATATATTGGGCGTCATCAGCCTGATGTTCTGGTCGATGATGCTGGTGGTCACGCTCAAATATGTCAGCATCATCATGCGTGCGGACAATAAGGGCGAGGGCGGCAGCTTGGCGCTGCTCGCACTGATCAACGGCCAGACGAAGACGCAGCGCTGGTCGCGGGGCATTGTATTGCTGGGCGTGTTCGCCACTGCGCTGTTCTATGGCGACTCGATGATCACGCCAGCGGTTTCGGTGCTGTCGGCGGTTGAGGGTATCGCGGTCTATAATCCCAATCTTGCGCCGATGATCCTGCCGGTGGCAATCCTCATCCTGCTCGGCTTATTCTGGATACAGGGGCTGGGCACAAATCGGGTGGCATCGCTGTTCGGCCCGATCATGCTCACCTATTTCGTGACGATCGCGACCCTTGGCGTGATTTCGATCCTTCAGACGCCCGGCATCCTGTTCGCGCTCAATCCCTATTGGGCGTTCATGTTCTTCGTCACCGATCCGCTGCCAGCGTTCCTGGCCCTGGGTTCGGTCGTGCTGGCCGTGACGGGCGCTGAGGCGCTCTATGCCGACATGGGGCATTTCGGCCGCAGCCCGATTCGAGTGTCATGGCTCGCCTTCGTCCTGCCGGCCTTGATGATGAACTATATGGGACAGGGCGCCTTGCTGTTCCGCGACGGTGCGGCTGCCCTGGACAGCCCTTTCTACAATCTCGCCCCGCAATGGGGTCAGTTGCCGCTGGTCATCCTCGCCACCATGGCGGCGATCATTGCGTCGCAAGCCGTCATATCCGGTGCCTTTTCGGTGACGCAGCAGGCGATCCAGCTCGGCTTCATGCCGCGGCTGCGCATTTCGCATACCAGCGCATCGGCGGCGGGGCAGATCTATATCCCCCTCATCAACTGGGGGCTGATGACGATGGTCATCCTGCTGGTGCTGGTGTTCCGGACTTCGTCCAACCTGACGGCGGCCTATGGCATCGCGGTCACCGGCGCGATGTTCATCGACAATTTGCTGCTGACCGTGCTGCTGTACCGGCTGTGGCGCTGGAAATGGTATTATGCCGCGCCCCTGCTGGCGGTGTTCTTCCTGGTCGACGGCGCCTATCTGGCCGCCAACATGACGAAGGTGCCCGATGGCGGATGGTTCCCTCTGTTGATCGGCTTCATCGTGTTTACCTTGCTCACGACCTGGTCGCGCGGGCGCAGGCTGGTGCAGGACCGCTTGCGCGAGGCGGCAATGCCGATACCGGTCTTTGTTGCGTCCGCTGCCAACAGCGCCGTGCGCGTGCCGGGCACGGCCGTGTTCATGACGTCAACGCCGGACGGCGTGCCCCATGCGCTGCTGCACAATTTGAAGCACAACAAGGTGCTGCACGAGCGCGTGATCCTGCTGACGGTCAAGATCAAGGATGTGCCGGTCGTCGAGGATGAGGGGCGTGCGAAGCTGGAAGATCTGGGCCGGGGATTTTTCCGCCTGATTCTTCAATATGGTTTCATGCAGGAACCCGACGTGCCGGCCGCGCTCAAGAATGTCACGGGATGCGGTCAGGCGTTCAAAATGATGGACACCAGTTTCTTTCTGGCGCGGCAGACCCTGTTGCCGTCGGCCAAACCTGGCATGCCGCTGTGGCGGGAAAAAATCTTTGCCTGGATGCTGCGGAATGCGGAAAGTGCGATGGAATTTTTCCGCCTACCTACCAACCGCGTCGTCGAACTGGGCAGTCAGGTTGAAATCTGACGCTGCGACCTGCGAAGTTCACACCGTTCAGAGGTGAACGATGGCCATCCATCGTTTCTGAAATCGGCCTATAAAAAGGGCGCGACCAAGAAGGTCGCGCCCCACATTCTCTTATCATCCACCGATCAGGCGGCGTCGCGATCCGTCGCGTTGATGTCGACCAGCTGACCACCATTGATGGCGATCTTCTTGGGCTTCATCGCTTCGGGCACTTCGCGCACCAGTTCGATCACCAGCAGACCGTCCGCAAGGTCGGCCTTTTCCACGCGCACGAAGTCCGCCAGTTCGAAGCGGCGTTCGAAGCTGCGGTTCGCGATGCCGACATGCAGGAATTTGGAACGATCCGCCGCCGTATCGTCCTTGCGGCCGATCACCTGCAGCAGATTCTGCTGCGCGGTGATGTCGATCTCATCAGGGCGGAAACCCGCCACGGCGAGGGTCACGCGGTAGCGATCCTCGGACAGCCGCTCAATGTTGAAGGGCGGATAATTGTCGCTCTGCTGCAACCGGGCATTATTTTCGATCAGGTCGAACAGACGATCGAAGCCCACGGTCGAGCGGCGATAGGGGGTCAAGTCAAAAGCACGCATCGTCATAATCTCCTAAAGAGCAAAATGAACCATGCCGAACCCGTCACACCGGCGTCCGGCGATACCATGCCCGGCCCCATGAGGCGGCCGGACGATTGGGATATGGTTTGACGAATGCCGCTTTCAAGAGGCCCGAATATGCCCAGGCATTCGGCGCGATCCATTGCGCGGAACCGATCATGCGGCGGTCCGCCAAAGGCATTTCGCAATGGCAATATTGAAGTTTGTTGTGTCGCAGCAAGCAACGGCCAAGACGCCGAAAGGCCAGGATGGTCGTGCTGAAGAAAAAGCACCCGGATCATGCTTTCATGATCCGGGTGCTTAATGGACGATTGCTCGTCTCCCCCTTGGCCTGCCTCAACCACTTCTTAGCCCCCTAAGCTCGAAGCGGGATGCAGTATCCCTGAACCACGGCCTTTCACCTGTGCTTCGACTGTCTTGCTATGCTTGCTGCGACGGCGAGTCACGGGCAAAATCGGGACGTGGTGATTTTCGGTGCGACCCTGTGGCGACGATGCAACAATCCGGCAATGCTTGCCGTGGGTCCCGGCCGGTCCTAGAGCCTGCTGCAAACCACCATCGAAGGGCCGTTCGCGCCACATGATTCTTTCCCGTTACGAACGCATGATTGCCAAGCGCTATTTGCTGCCGGGCAAGGGCGAGGGCTTCATCTTCCTGGTTGCGGGCATCAGCCTGGTCGCGGTCATGCTGGGCGTTGCGGCGCTCATCATCGTCATGAGCGTGATGAATGGCTTTCGCGCCGAACTGTTCGACAAGATTGTCGGTTTGAACGGCCATGCCGTGGTGCAGGGCTATGGCGGGCGGCTGCCGGACTGGCAGTCCATCCTGAAGCAGGCAAAGGCGACGCCGGGCGTCACCAGCGCGACGCCGATGATCGAGCAGCCTTTGCTGGCGACGTTCAACGGCCGGGTCGAAGCGGTTCTGGTCCGGGGCATGACCGTGCCCGACATTCGCGCGAACAAAACGCTGAAGGGAAAGGTGCTGGCCGGCAGTCTGGACAGCCTGACGCCGGGCGCGGGAAAAGTCGGCATCGGGTCGCGGCTTGCTGAAAATCTGGGCGTCCAGCTGGGCGACAGTCTGACCATCATCAATCCTGCGGGCCGATCGACTCCCTTTGGAACCGTGCCGCGGCAGATATCCTACCAGGTGTCGGCCATCTTCGAGGTCGGCATCTATGATTATGACAAGGCGATGGTCGTGATGCCGGTGGAGGATGCGCAGACGCTTCTCCTGCTGGGCGATGTCGTCGGCATGATCGAGGTGGAGACGGTCAATCCGGACAGGGTCGGTCAGATATTGGAGCCGCTGGCGGCAAAGGTCGCCGGCCGTGCGGTCATCACCGACTGGCGGCAGATGAATGCGTCCCTGTTCGAAGCGCTGGCGGTCGAGCGGGTGGCGATGTTCGTCGTCCTGTCCATCATCGTGCTGGTTGCGGTGTTCAACATCCTCTCCTCGCTCATCATGCTGGTGCGTGCGAAGACCCGCGACATCGCGATCCTGCGCACGATGGGGGCAAGCCGGGCAGGGCTGGTCAAGATTTTCATGACGGTTGGTGTGACGATCGGCACGTTGGGCATGGTGGCTGGCATGGCGCTGGGCTTCACCTTCCTTTTCTTCCGGCAGAGCGTTGTAAACGCGATCCAATTCGTGACCGGTCAGAATTTGTGGGATCCATCGATCCGCTTCCTGACAGAATTGCCGTCACAGCCCGATCCGGTCGAAATCGCGGTGATTTGCGTCATGGCATTGCTGTTCAGCTTTCTTGCCACCCTCTATCCGGCTTTCAAGGCCGCCAATACCGATCCGGTCCAGGTGCTGCGTTATGAATGATGTTCTCAAAGTCACCGACCTTGCGCGCAGCTTCACCCAGGGCGGCGTGACGATCGATGTGCTGCGCGGCGTCGACCTGCGCGTGGGCGAAGGCGAGATCGTGGCGCTGCTGGGGCCTTCGGGCTCGGGCAAATCGACGCTGTTGCAGGCGGTCGGTCTGTTGGAAGGCGGGTTCGAAGGATCGATCCGGATCGCGGGGGAGGAAGCGGCGAAGCTGGACAATGATGGACGCACCCGGCTGCGCCGCGATGCGTTGGGTTTCGTGTATCAGTTCCATCATCTGCTGCCCGATTTCAATGCCACCGAGAATGTGGTGCTGCCCCAGGTCATTCGCGATGCGGACATGGCGAGCGCGCAGGCGCGCGCGGAATCGCTGCTGACGTCACTGGGGCTAGGCCACAGGCTGGACCATCGTCCGAGCCAATTGTCGGGCGGCGAGCAGCAGCGCGTCGCCGTGGCCCGCGCGCTGGCGAACCGGCCGGCGCTGGTGCTGGCGGACGAGCCGACGGGCAATCTGGACGAGCGCACGGCCGACGTGGTCCTGGCCGAATTCCTGCGGCTGGTCAGAGGCGAAGGCTCCGCAGCGCTGGTCGCCACGCACAATGAGCGGCTGGCGCAGAAAATGGACCGGGTGGTGCGATTGCACGAAGGCCGTTTGCAAACGGCCTGACGCCAATGATCGCGTCTCAGGCCGCGTCCCGCATCGCCGCGACCAACACCCGATCGCGCCCCTGCGCCTTGGCACGCAGCAGCGCAGCGTCGGCGGTTTTGAGGAGGCGGTCGGCGCGGCCATGATCGGGA
Source organism: Sphingobium soli (assembly GCF_020782245.1). Taxonomy (GTDB): domain Bacteria; phylum Pseudomonadota; class Alphaproteobacteria; order Sphingomonadales; family Sphingomonadaceae; genus Sphingobium; species Sphingobium soli. Next base: position 103,511 of record NZ_JAJGNP010000011.1, on the reverse strand, counting down.
AAGGCTGACAGGCCGAAACTTGCGGTCACCGGTCCCAGCGCCGTGCCGCCATGATCGACGCGCAGATCCTGTAACTGTTTCTGTATCTGTTCCGCGCGGGCCAGGGCCTGATCCAGCGAGAAGCCCGGCATCAGGACGACGAATTCCTCACCACCTAGCCGAAAGGCGTGCCCTTCCTCGCGCAGAGAATCGTTCAGTAAAGCGCCCACCGCGCGCAGGATCGCATCGCCGGCATCATGCCCATGATTGTCATTAAATTGCTTGAAATGGTCGATGTCGATCATCAGGCAGGAGAGCGGCGTGGCGTTGCGATCGGCCTCCTGCGCCAGCCTGCTGAACAGCAGGTCGAACTGCCGGCGATTGGGCAGGCCGGTCAGGGGATCGACCATCGCCATGTCGCGCAGCACGTCGCGCAGGCGCAGGTTGGATAGGGCAAGACCGATATTTTCCGCCAGCATCTCCAGATAGGTGCCGCTGCGCTCCAGATGCGTTGCGCTCGCGCCCGCAGGTTCCTCGAAATAGAGAAGGCCGATGCTCTCACCCTGCGCTGTGAGGGGGATGCAGATCGTCTGGACACCGCCCTGCGCGTCCAGATGCTCGCATGGAATATCGACCATGTCGCCAACCGGTCGATGAGTCTGGCCCCGGCGCAGCGCCCAGCAGGCCGAAGGCGCAAATTCCGTCACCGAATGCGTGGGGTCCAGCCATTCGCAGGCCTGGGCCATCGCATTGCGCCGTGCATCGTAGATGTACAGCTTGCCCGGAAAGTCGGGCGTTATTTCGGGCACGAATCGGCGCACGACTCCGACCAGATCGGCGGTGTCGTCACAGCCCTGTAGCCGTTGCGTCAGGCGTGACAGAAGATCGCGCATCCGGTGGTCGATGGCGCGTTCGCGTTCCAGCCTTTGGCGTTCCAGACCATTTTCCCGGAAGATCCGGATCGCCTGCGCCATATCGCCTATTTCATCGACATGCGCCATTTCGGGCGGGATCGCGTCATAATCCTGCGCCGCCAGTCGAGTCACGACATCGCTCAGCCGCACCACGGGGCGAAGAATGCGTTGCTTGAGAACGAAATAGAGGACGCACAGGAACAGCAGCGCTGTGGCGGCCAGCATGATTTCCGACATGGTGCGCCACAGCCGCGCGCTTTCGGTGGCGCGGGCGACGGCCTGATCCGTGCGTTGGTCCAGCATATATTGGAAGCGGGCGATCTGGGCGGCGACCCGGTCCATTTCCCGCCCATATTCGTCGCCGAACAGGATGGCGCGCGCGGATTGCGCGTCGCCGCTCTGAACGGCCTTCAACGCCGTTTCCTGCTCCTCTATCAGCGCATCCGCCCAATGGATGCCCTGCCGCAATGCCTGAAGTTCGCTGTAGCTGGCGCCGGCATCCTTGAGATGACGAACGCGCTCCTCGACCGACCGCAAACCGTCACGTTCACGGCGATAGGCGATCAGGTGGCTGGGGTTGCCGGTGACGACGAAGCCGCGCGCCTGTTCGCTAAGGCGATAGACATCCTCTTCCAGCGTGGCGGTAAGCTGGTCGAAGGTCGCGCGCTGGGTAACGGCGGCACGCTCCTGCTCCTCGACGGACGAGGCGAGCAGCATGGTGGCGCCGGACACGAGGGTCAGCGCGACGGTGGCGCCATAGGCCCAGTTGGTAATCGTGGAAAGCCGCATGGCGGCAATCTACCGGCCAGAAGTTGGCGATTGATTAAGCATGACAGCGAAGTGGACGGATGTGCGATCCCGTCGTCCTCCTTTCGTCCACAGCTTTCGCGCGTCGGGGGCTGGCGCCGACTCATGCTCGACGCCTAAGGTGCCGCCATGTCCCATGCCGCCTTCGTTCCGCTTCGCATCTTTTCCTCCTTCACCATGCTGGAAGGGGCGATCGATCCCAAGAAGATCGCCAAGCAGGCGCGGGCGCTGGGTTTTCCGGCAGCGGCGATCACCGACCGCAACGGACTTTACGGGTCCATGGCCTTTTCCGACGCTTGCAAAGGCGAGGGCGTGCAGCCGATTATCGGGGCGATGCTGGGCGTGTTGCGCCCGGGCCGTCCCGCCAATGCGGCGCAAGTGCATGACTGGATCACGCTCTATGCGCAGGATGCGCGCGGCTATGACAATATCTGCGCTCTGGTGTCGATGGCGCATCTCGACCGGCCGGTGGAGGAGGTGCCGCATGTGACGCTCGACGCGCTGGAAGGGCGCACCGACGGCGTCATCGCCCTGACAGCGGGTGGCGAGGGCGCGCTGGCGCGATTGTTCGCGGAAGATCAGCCCGATGCTGCCCTGGCCTATGCCGAGCGGCTGGAGGCGCTGTTCCCCGACAGGCTGTATGTCGAAATTTGCCGCCGCCTCGACCCGGTGGAGGGCAAGGCGGAAGCGGCGCTGCTCGATCTTGCCTATGATCGCGGCCTGCCCCTGGTGGCAACCAACCCCACCTGCTTTACCGAACCGCACTTCCATGAAGCGCATGACGTGATGCTGTGCATCGCCGATAGCGCCTATGTGGACACCGCCGACCGTCGCAAAAGCTCGCCCGACGCCTGGATGAAGCCGGCGGCCGAAATGAAGCGGCTGTTCGAGGATCTGCCAGAAGCGCTGGCCAATACGCTGGTAGTGGCGCAGCGCTGCGCCGTGGCCGCCCCCAAGCGCAAGCCGATCCTACCCAGCCTTGCCGGCGATATCGAGGGCGAGGCCGCGATGCTGCGGGATCAGGCGGCGGCGGGACTGGAGGCGCGGCTGGAAAAGGCCGGCATATTGGGCGAGGAGATGCGGCGGCCCTATTATGAACGGCTGACGTTCGAGACCGACATCATCATCCAGATGGGCTTTCCCGGCTATTTCCTGATCGTTGCCGACTTCATCAAATGGGCCAAGGAGCAGGATATTCCGGTCGGGCCGGGGCGCGGGTCGGGCGCGGGGTCGCTGGTTGCCTGGGCGCTGACCATCACCGACCTGGACCCATTGCAACTCGGGCTGCTGTTCGAGCGCTTCCTCAATCCCGAACGTGTGTCGATGCCCGACTTCGACATCGACTTTTGCGAAACGCGGCGGGGCGAGGTGATCCGTTACGTACAGCAGAAATATGGCGCGGATCATGTGGCGCAGATCATCACCTTCGGTAAGCTGAAGGCGCGCGCGGTGCTGAAGGACACCGGCCGCGTGCTGCAGATGAGCTATGGGCAAGTGGACCGGCTCGCCAAGCTGGTGCCCAATCACCCGACCGATCCCTGGACGCTGGAACGGTCCCTGAATGGGGTCAGCGAGTTCAAGGCCGAATATGACAATGACAATCAGGTCAAGCGCCTGATCGACTATGCAATGAAGCTGGAGGGCTTCCCGCGCCACAGCTCCACCCACGCGGCGGGCGTGGTGATTGGCGACCGGCCGCTGAGCCAACTGGTGCCGCTCTATCGCGATCCGCGATCGGACATGCCGGTGACGCAGTTCGACATGAAATATGTCGAAGGCGCGGGGCTGGTGAAGTTCGACTTCCTGGGCTTGAAGACGCTGTCGGTGTTGCAGAAGGCGGTGCAGTTGCTGAGCGCACGGGGTGTGACGGTCGATCTCGACACGCTCGCCTGGGACGACACGGCGGTCTATGACCTGCTCCAGCGGGGCGATACGGTCGGCGTGTTCCAGCTGGAATCGGAAGGGATGCGCAAAACGCTGGCGGCAGTGCGTCCGACCAATTTCGGCGACATCATCGCGCTGGTGTCGCTCTATCGCCCCGGCCCGATGGACAATATTCCGATGTTCGGCCGTCGCAAGAATGGCCAGGAAGATATTGAATATCCGCACATTCTCCTGAAGCCGATCCTCGAAGAAACCTATGGAATCTTCGTCTATCAGGAACAGGTGATGCAGGCGGCGCAGATATTGGCCGGCTACAGCCTGGGCGATGCAGACTTGCTCCGCCGCGCCATGGGCAAGAAGATCAAAGCGGAGATGGACGCGCAGCGCGCCCGCTTCGTTGAAGGCTGCGCCAGGAGCGATATTCCGGCCGCCAAGGCGAACGAACTGTTCGACTTGATCGACAAGTTCGCCGGCTATGGCTTCAACAAATCGCACGCCGCCGCCTATGCGCTGCTCGCCTATCAAACGGCGTGGCTCAAGGCGCATTACCCGGCCGAATTCTATGCCGGGTCGATGGCGTTCGACATCCACCTCACCGAAAAGCTGACGGTGTTCGTCGATGATATGCGGCGTATGGGGCTGACCTGCCTTGCGCCCGACATCAACCGCAGCGAGGCGGATTTCACCGTCGAGCCGGTCGCTTATGAGGGCGAAGACGCGCGATTGGGCTTTGCCGTGCGCTATGCGCTGGGCGGCCTCAAGGGCGTGGGCGAAAAGGCGATGGAGCAGCTTGTCGAGGAGCGCAACAAGGGCGGCGCTTTCAAGAGCCTCGACGATTTCGCTGACCGGATCGAGCCGCGCTTGCTTAACCGGCGGCAGCTGGAAAGCCTGGCGGCGGCGGGCGCGTTCGATGGTATCCATGCCGACCGCGCGGGCGTTCATGCCGCGGCCGAGACGATCCTGTCCGTCGCCTCCAGCAATGCTGCCGCGCGCGAAAGCGGACAGGGGGGGCTGTTCGGCGACGTTGAAACACCCCATGCCGATGTGCGCATTCCGCCGCATCAGGCCTGGACCGTGGCGGACCGCATGGCGCAGGAAAAGGAGGCGTTCGGCTTTTATTTCTCGGCCCATCCGGTGGACCGCTACAAGCATCTGGCCGACGCGCGCGGCGCGCGCAGCTATGGCCTCATCTGTCAGTCCCCCATGCCCGCGCCCAATGCGGAAGGCCGGGCAATGACGATCATGGCGGCGATGGTCGAGGATGTGCGCTGGCGCGAGACCAAGCGCGGCGCGCGCTACGCCAGCGCGACCTTTTCCGACCAGAGCGGCCAGTTCCAAGCGAGTTGCTTCGATGAGGATGGTTGCAAGGCGATCGAGGAACTGGCGCGCGATGGCGACTGCGCGCTGCTGATCGTCGAGCTGGATCGCCTGCCGGGCGAGGAAACGCCACGCGTGACCGTGCGCAGCGTCGAGCCCTTCCGCGCGATCGCCAGCGCATCGCGCATGGAATTGACGGTGGACGTCGAGACGACGGACGCCGTCGAGGCGCTGGCAGCGCTACTGGCCGGCGCGGGCGGCGGCCGCAGCGAAGTCTTCCTGCGCGCGCCGTTAAGCGACGGGCAGGCCGCGCGCGTGTTCCTGGGCGATGGATATAGCCTGGGCGCGGATCAGGTGGACGCGATCGCGACCATCAGGGGGCTGACGATCCACAAGTTCGAGCGGATGGACGTGAAGGCTGACGGCTACCGCACGCGAACGCGCCGGTCGGGCATGCGGCTGGTAGGGTGAGGGTTTTGTGGCAACCATCGACCATTTTTTGCCCTTGGTGATGTCTATCGCGCATCTCTACACGGGACATTGCGACAACAACCCTTTTACCGTTAGATGGAACCGCCAGCGTGACGGAATTGGTAGACGTATCGCTACAGCGATCCTCGCCGGAGGGTAAAGGTGCGGGTTCGATCCCCTGCCGCTGGCAAGAATCGGCCAATTTGTTACAATTAGATTTTCAGGTCATATGATCGAAGCGGACCTCCAACCATGCAAGAGGCATTGATGAGGAAGGCAATCTTTGCAGTCGCTATCATCGGGTTGGCAGGATGCGAGCAGCCAGCCGAGATCAAACTTCCGTTTGATAATAGCACCGGTTTTCTAGATGGATATCAACTGCGAGTGCCGAAAAATCCTCCATTCACTTGGAGTAGCGCCCCTATCGATGAGGAAACGCTGGAACGATATCTTCAACAAATTGCGAGACGCCCAAATGGTGGCCGTCTTTTCGTAGAGTTTGAACCGGGTGTGTCGAAGCAAAGAAAGAGTTCTATTCGACAGAAAATCATTGATAGCGGCTTATGTGAACAGCGTCGCTGTGCCGAGGTAGGTTGGAATATTGAAAGGCCGGTTGTGAACTGACATGGCAGTATGCATTGTTATCGATTTAGGAGGGGACGGTCCGCAAACCACCCAATTTAGTCCTTTCCATACAGCCAGAAAGCCATCCTCTGACCTTTTCCCGCGGATCATGAGAGGGAGATGGATCCCCGCCTGCGCGCGCATGAGGCAAGAGGTGGCGTTTAGCTGCTTCTTGCTATCAGGGCGCTTTTCTCGCCTGCCATCAGAACAATCGCATCTGCGCGCCTTCGGGCGGGCGGAACAGATCGGTGCGCAGCGCCAGTTTCTCGCTGCCCAGTCCTGCCTTGCGCCTGGCCTTGATAAACCGCGTGCGGATGAGGTCGGCCCAGACGCCTTGCCCCTTCATCCGGCTGCCGAAATTGGGATCATTGTCGCGGCCGCCGCGCAGGTCGCGGATGATGGTCATGACTTTGCCCGCGCGGTCCGGGTGATGTTCGTCCAGCCACGCGCGGAAGAGGGGGGCGACTTCGTGGGGCAGGCGCACGAGGATATAGCTGACGTCGCGCGCGCCGGCGGCGGCGACGCGGGCAACGACCTTTTCGATTTCATGGTCGTTGATTGCCGGAATGATTGGCGACATATTGGCGGACACCGGCACGCCCGCCTCCGCCAGCCGGGCAATGGCGGCGAGGCGCTTTTCGGGATGGGCCGCGCGCGGCTCCAGCGTGCGAGCGACCCTGGGATCGAGCGTCGTGACCGAAATCATCACCGCGACCAGATTGTCGCGCGCCAGATCGGCGAGCAGGTCGATGTCTTGCAGGATGCGGTCGGACTTGGTGGTGATGAAGGTGGGATGGCGGGTTTCGGCAAGCACTTCCAGCACCTGCCGCGTGATGCGCCAATCCTTCTCGATCGGCTGATAGGGATCGGTATTGGTGCCCATGGCGATGGGGCTGACGATATAGCCGCGCTTCCCCAATTCCTTGCGCAGCAGGGCGGCGGCATCGGGCTTGGCGAAGAGCCGACTTTCGAAATCCAGCCCCGGCGAGAGATCGAGATAGGCATGGGTCGGCCGCGCGAAACAATAGATGCAGCCATGTTCGCAGCCGCGATAGGCGTTGATCGATTGCGAGAAGGCGATGTCGGGCGAGCTGTTGCGGGCGATGATCGTGCGGGGATGTTCGACCGCGACCTGGGTACGCAGGCGCGGTTGCGCCCCGTCGATCGCCTCCGCCATGTCGAGCCAATCGCCATCGGCCTGACGTTGGGGCAGGGCGAAACGGCGGCTTTCGCCATTCAATGTCGCGCCTCTGCCCTTTTCGATCGCCATGGCGGGAAGGTAGAACAATAAGAGAACATTCGCAAGCGGCTGCCCGCGTCGGTGGCGGCACTGGCGCGCGGGGGCGGGCGTCCCTATAGCGGGAAGATGGCTTCCAACCAGAAACAGAAGAAACCCGCCAAGGTCCGCCCTGCCGGCCTGCCCACCCGTCAGCAGGTGATGGATTTCATCGCCGAAGCCGATACGCCCGCGGGCAAGCGGGAGATCGCCAAGGCCTTTGGCCTCAAGGGGCAGGAGAAAATTGCGCTCAAAGCGCTGCTCAAGGACATGGCCGATGAAGGATTGATCGACATTGGTCCGGCGCGCGCCTTTCACAAGATGGGCGGCGTGCCCAAGGTGACGGTGCTGCGCATCGTCGATGTGGACGACACGACCCTGATCGCGACGCCGGAAAAATGGGACGCGGAGGGACAGCCTGCGCCCCGGTTGCGTATCGTCGAGCGGGGTAAACGCGGGGCGCTCACCATCGGCGACCGCATCTTGGCGCGCACGGAGGAGGCCGGGCGCGGCTGGATCGCGCACCCGATGAAGAAGCTGGCGAAAGCGAGCGAGGAATTGCTGGGCGTGGTCGAGGAGATGGCCGACGGCAAGCTGTGGTTGCGCCCCGTCGACAAGCGCATCCGCAAGGACACGCCGATCAGCGACCCAGGCGAAGCCCGGCCCGGCGACCTGGTGCTGGCCGAGCCGCATGGCCGGCCGCCGCGCATTTCGGCGCGGGTGACGGAAATTCTGGGCGATCCCTTTGCGCCGCGCAGCTTCAGCCTGATCGCCATTCACAAACATGGCATTCCCCACGTCTTTCCCGACCGGGTCGAGGACGATGCGCTGACCGTCGCGGCGCTACCCCTGCATGAGGACAAGCGCGAGGATCTGCGGCACCTTCCGATCGTGGCGATCGACCCGGTCGATGCGCGCGACCATGACGATGCAGTCTGGGCCGCGCCCGACGAGGACGAGGGCAATCCGGGGGGATATAAGGCGATCGTGGCGATTGCGGACGTCAGCTATTATGTCCGCCCCGGCAGCGCGCTGGACAAGGAAGCACGCAAACGGGGCAACAGCGTCTATTTCCCCGATCTGGTCGTGCCGATGCTGCCGCATCAATTGTCATCCGATATGTGCTCGCTGCGCGCGGGCGAGGACCGGGCGGCTATGGCGTGCCATCTGACGATCAATGCGCAGGGCAAGGTGACGGCATGGCGCTTTACGCGCGCGGTGATCCGGGTGGCGGCGGTGCTGGCCTATGAGGATGCGCAGGCGGCGATCGACGGGACAAAGGACAGAGCGCTGCTGGAGCCAGCCTTGAAACCGCTCTGGGCCTGCTGGGAATTGTTGCAAAAGGCGCGCAAGGCGCGCGATCCGCTGGCGCTGGATCTGCCCGAACGGCGAGTGGTGCTGGACGAGGCGGGCAAGATCGTGAGCGTTGCGGTGCGCGAGCGGCTCGACGCGCATATGCTGATCGAGGATTATATGATCGCCGCCAATGTCGCGGCGGCCAAGGCGCTGGAACAGAAGAAGGCGCCGGTTATGTACCGGGTGCATGAACCGCCGAGCCGCGACAAGCTGGTGGCGCTGAAGGATTATCTGGCGACCTTCGACATCGGCTTCGCGCTGGGGCAGGTGGTGAAGCCCTCCACCTTCAACCAGTTGATCGCGAAAATCGGCGAGGCGGAGGAGAAGCCGCAGATCATGGAGATGATCCTGCGCAGCCAGACGCAGGCCTATTATGCGCCGCAGAATATGGGGCATTTCGGCCTGGCGCTGGGCAGCTATGCGCATTTCACCTCGCCCATTCGGCGCTATGCGGATTTGCTGGTGCATCGCGCGCTGGTGGGCGCCTATGGGTTGGACCTGCCCGCGCCCAAGGGCAGGGACGTTCCGGATCGTTCGTCGCTCAGCCAGGACGATTATGAGAATATGGGGCGCGTGGGCGAAATGATTTCGGGCCATGAGCGGCGCGCGATGGAGGCGGAGCGAGAGACGATCGACCGCTATGTCGCGGCCTATCTGGCGGCGCATGTGGGCGAGGTGATGCCCGCGCGGATCACCGGCGTGCAGAATTTCGGCTTTTTTGCCACGGTGGAAGGGCTGGGCGGCGACGGGCTGGTGCCAGTGTCGACCATGGGGACCGAGCATTTCTTTTATGACGAGGCTGGTCGCGCCTTGCAGGGGGTAGAGAGCGGCGACCGCTATACGGTGGGGCAGAGGCTGGAGTTGCGGCTGGCGGACGCGGACCCGATCAATGGATCCTTGCGCTTCGAACTGCCCGACAGTCCCGCGCCGCGCGGCGCGCCAACGAAGCGGGATCGCACGCGACCCGGCATCAAGCGGGGACGCCCCGCCAATATCCGCCATATCGGCGGCAAGCGGGGCAGACACCGAAACTGACTCGCGCCCGCTTCGAGCGGAGGCGAGATGCCGATGGCGCGGCGCTTCCGTTTCTCGGCACGCTCGAAATGACCGGATTTTGGAATTAGCTCAGCCGGTCGATCGCCTCACCATCCAGGCCACCTGGAATGACCATGATAGGGCAGGGCAGCTTGCCCGCGTCGGCGCCAGCGAAATGGCTGACGAGCTTGCCGGGGTTGCCCGTGGCCGCAGCGCCCAGGACCAGGGCGGCGACATCCTCCATTTCCTCCAGCGTCTTGCGGACGACGGCGACGGCGTCGCCCTGACGCACGGTGATGCTGGGACGGATGCCGGATTCGTCGCTGAGCGTGCCGGCCGCACTGGTCACCAGCGCTTCGGCGCGTTGCAGCGCTTCATCCTCCATCGTCGCCTGAACGCCGCCCCACTGCACGAATTCGGCCGGCGGGATCAGCGCCAGGATGCGTACCGCGCCGCCAGTCTTGGCCGCACGTCGGGCGGCGAAGCGCAAGGCGGTTTCCGCCTCCGGCGATTCGTCCACAACAACCAGATATGTCCGCATAATTTCAGCGCCCCGCTTTGAACTTCTGGCCGCAAAGGTCGGTAATCCGATCTCAACGAACCAGTCCGGTGAAATGTGGGTGATAAATGCCGGCTCTGCAACCCGCTGCTTGACCGATCCGGCGAATGGGTGGAAACACGGCCACAAATGGCGACCGCCGGATAATGAAGAAGAGGCCCCGCACATGAGCAAGAAAATCCAGATGCCCGCCCTTTCGCCGACGATGGAGGAAGGCACGCTGGCCAAGTGGCTGGTGAAGGAAGGCGACAGCGTGTCGTCGGGCGACCTGCTGGCGGAGATCGAAACCGACAAGGCGACGATGGAGTTCGAAGCCGTGGACGAGGGCGTCATCGCCAAGATCCTGGTGTCGGAAGGCAGCGAGGGCGTGAAGGTGGGCACCGTGATCGCGATCATCGCCGAAGAAGGCGAAGATGTCGCCGATGCCGCAAGCGGTTCATCCGACGCACCCGCCCCCAAGGCAGTGGCTTCGACGGATGAAGCGCCCAAAACGGCGGAGGATGCCCCGGCGCCTAAGGCCGAGGCGCCTTCCGAAAAGCCGGAACCTGCCGCAGCAACCGCTTCGGGCGATCGCATCAAGGCGAGCCCGCTGGCGCGCCGCCTGGCCGAAGCGAAGGGCATCGACCTGGCCAGCGTCAAGGGCAGCGGCACCAACGGCCGTATCATCAAGGCGGACATCGACGCGGCCAAGCCGGGCGATACGCCTGCGCCCGCCGCTTCGTCCGCCACGGCTGCGCCGACTACCGCGGCCGCCGCGCCGGCCGCTGCGCCCGCTGCGCCCGCTGCGCAGGACTTCGGCATCCCGCATGAGGTCATCAAGCTCAGCGGCATGCGCAAGACGATCGCGCGCCGCCTGACCGAATCCAAGCAGCAGGTGCCGCACATCTACCTGACGGTGGACATCCAGCTCGACAAGCTGCTCAAGCTGCGCGCGGAGCTGAATGCGGGTCTGGAAAGCCGCAAGGTGAAACTGTCGGTCAACGACCTGCTGATCAAGGCCTTGGGCGTCGCGCTGATGCAGGTGCCCGAATGCAATGTGCAGTTTGCCGGCGACCAGATGCTGCAATTCAAGCGCGCCGACATTTCGGTCGCGGTGTCGATCCCCGGCGGCCTGATCACGCCCATCATCACGCAGGCGGACGGCAAGGGCGTCGCCGCCATTTCGACCGCGATGAAGGATTTGGCGGCACGCGCCAAGGACGGGAAGCTGAAGCCAGAGGAATATCAGGGCGGCACGGCTTCGCTGTCCAACATGGGCATGTTCGGCATCAAGCAGTTCGAGGCGGTCATCAACCCGCCGCAGGCCATGATCATGGCGATCGGCGCGGGTGAAAAGCGGCCCTATATCGTCGATGACGCCGTTCAGATCGCGACGGTGATGTCGGCCACAGGCAGCTTCGATCACCGCGCCATCGACGGCGCCGATGGCGCGCGCCTGATGCAGGTGTTCAAGGAACTGATCGAAAATCCGATGGGCCTGCTTGCCTGATGGGGCATCCCGACGAACAGCCGCCCGAGGCTAGTCCGGCTGTGCGGATCATTGCCATGCCCGCCGATACCAATCCCTATGGGGATATTTTCGGTGGTTGGCTGATGAGCCTGATGGACTCGGCCGCCGGGTCGGTCGCGGCGCGCCATAGTCATGGACGCGCCGTCACCATCGCGGTGGAAGGGATGACATTCCTGCGGCCGGTGGTCGTGGGTGATGAGGTTTCGGTCTTCGCAACCCTGAAATCCGTTGGGCGCACGTCCATGAAGATTGACGTGGAAGCATGGCGCCGAACCCGCCATGACGACCGCAGTTACCGCGTAACCCGCGCGACCTTCACCTTCGTGGCGATCGGCGAAGATCGCCAGCCCCGTTCCGTGCCGCCGCTTCCGGCAGAATAGAGAGAAGACATCATGGCTGAGAATTACGATCTCATCGTTCTGGGCTCCGGCCCCGGCGGCTATGTCGCCGCGATCCGCGCTGCACAGCTGGGCTTGAAAGTCGCGATCGTGGAGCGCGAAAATCTGGGCGGCATCTGCCTCAACTGGGGGTGCATCCCAACCAAGGCATTGCTGCGGTCGGCGGAAATCTTCCACTATATGCAGCATGCCGGTGACTATGGTCTGGCGGCGGAAAAGATCAGCGCCGACATCGCGGCGGTCGTCAAGCGTTCGCGCGGGGTGGCCAAACAGCTTAATCAGGGCGTGACGCACCTGATGAAGAAGAACAAGATCGCCGTGCACATGGGCGATGGCAAGCTGACGGGTAAGGGCAAGCTGTCCGTAACCAAGGACGGCAAGACCGAGGAACTGACGGCCAAGAACATCATCCTGGCGACTGGCGCGCGCGCGCGCGACCTGCCGGGCACGCCGGCCGACGGCAAGCGGGTTTGGACCTACCGCCATGCGATGACCCCGCCCGAAATGCCGACCAAGCTGCTGGTCATCGGATCGGGCGCGATCGGCATCGAGTTTGCCAGCTTCTATAACGACATGGGCGCGGACGTGACGGTCGTCGAAATGATGGACCGCATCGTCCCGGTCGAGGATGCCGACGTTTCGGCATTCCTGGAAAAGGCGCTCAAAAAGCAGGGCATGACCATCATGACCGGCGCAGGCGTCAGTGACATAAAGGTGACGGACAAGGGCGTGTCGGCCAAGCTGAAGGACAAGGCCGGGAAGGAAAGCGCCGCCGAGTTCAGCCACATGATTGTCGCCATCGGCATCGTTCCCAACACTGCCGACATCGGCCTTAAGGAACTGGGCGTCGATGTGGACGATCGCGGTTTCCTCAAGACCGACGAGATGTGCCGCACCAATGTCGAGGGGCTGTGGGCGATCGGCGATATCACCGCGCCGCCGTGGCTGGCGCACAAGGCGAGCCATGAGGGCGTGATTGCCGCCGAAGCTATTGCGGGCAAACACCCCCATGCCATGGACGCGCGTAATATTCCCGGCTGCACCTATTGCCATCCGCAAATCGCCAGCGTCGGCCTGACCGAAGCCAAGGCGAAGGAAGCGGGTTATGAAGTGAAGGTCGGCATGTTCCCCTTCATCGGCAATGGCAAGGCGATCGCGCTGGGCGAAGCGGAAGGCTTCACCAAGACGGTGTTCGACGCCAAGACCGGCGAATTGCTGGGCGCCCACATGATCGGCGCGGAAGTGACCGAGATGATCCAGGGCTACACCATCGGCAAGACGCTGGAAACGACCGAGGCGGAACTGATGCACACGGTGTTCCCGCATCCGACCATTTCGGAATCGATGCATGAAAGCGTGCTCGCGGCCTATGGGCGCGCGCTTCATATCTGACCGGCGATCAGTGACAAAAGGCGCGGGAGCTTTGGCTCTCGCGCTTTTTTGCGTGTTGCTGATCGCGTTCGCGCAGCGTTTCGGATGGCTGGACGAAATCAATGTCGGGCTGATGACGCTGGCGGGCGAAGGGCGGGACACCGGGCCGGGCGGCACGGTGACGATGGTGATGCGGCTGGCGTCTGCCATCGGTGGCACGCTGGGGCGCATCACGCTGCTGGCGTTGGTGCTGGCGCCACTCATCTGGGCTGGCTATCGGCGATCCGCGATGTGGCTGGCGGGCATGATGGCGGTCGGGACGCTGCTCAACCTGGCGTTGAAACAGGCCTTTGCCGCGCCGCGCCCGGACTTGCTGCCGCATCTCGATATCGTCCACACATACAGCTTTCCAAGCGGCCATTCGGCGGGGAACATGATGTTTTTCGGCGCGCTGGCGATGCTCTTCGGGCGGCGTGGCGCCTATTGGAGCGCGGCGGTCGCAATCCTGCTGATCGGGGTCAGCCGCGTCTGGCTGGGGGTCCATTGGCCCAGCGACGTACTGGCCGGCTGGATTGAGGGGCTGGGCTGGCTGGCTTTCTGCGCGATCTGGCTACCAGCGCGGGGAGGGAAGCAGCAGCGCGCGCGCAATGCTGCCGTGCGGAGGCATTCCATCGCTGGTAATGAAGCCGTGGACCCAGAAACTGTCGAAGGCGCTGCTCGCGGCGATCAGCGATAAGGGGATCGCCGTCCAGATGAGCAGCCTATGCGCGCCGATGACAGCGCGTGCCGGTGACAGCGCAATCAGCACCAGCGGCAGCACCGGCAGGAAGTAGCGCCCCTGCGTACCCTGGATATAATCCGCGCCGAGCGGCGTGCCAGTCAGATACATAGCGGTTTCTATGAGCAGCGCGACACCGAGGGCGACAGCAAGCCACCAGATACGCTGCCCCAGGCCAAAGCGCGCGCCCGAGCCCGTCGACACCCCGGCAGCAAGCATCAGCGCGGCGAGCGGATAGGCGAGCAGGGGCAGTAGGATCGCGTTCCAGCCGAACCGCCCGACAATCTGAAGCGCATAGACCGGCGCGCGTTCAATGACGCTGGTGACGAGGATATGGACATAATTAACCGGGGAGGCGAGAATCATGGCAAGCTGATCGCGCAGTGGCGCGGTCATCATCGTCTCGCCGGTTTTGCGCGACTGGATATGGTAAAGCGCCTGGCTGCCACCGGAATAGTGCATCCAGCCCAGGAAGGCGATCGAGCCCAGCGCCATCGCGCCGAGGATCAGCCACTGGCGGGGATCGCGTCGCGTCGGCCAGCGAAGGCCTGCGGCCATGAGCGGCAGATAGACGCCCTTGCACAGGGCCAGCAACGGTCCGGTGAGGAGCAGTCCGACCGAGCGAGCCGGTGCCGAGCCCATGAACCCGATCCGCAGGGCAAGCGCCAGCCCCACAAAGCCAAGGCCGTTGATGACGGCATCGGGAGAAAGCGAGCCCGTCTGGTAGGCGAAGGTCGGCAGCAAGGCGGTGACGAGCAGCGCATTACGGCCGAAAGGTAGCAGTTGCAGCGCGGCGATCAGCAGGGCGAGGCCGGTCAGCGCGTTGACGAGGCGTCCGACATAGAAGGTGCCAAGCGACGACAGGCCCAGCCCCTTGGCCGCCGCCAGACCCACGGCCCCTGGCACATAGAGTGTGGGCGCATAGCTGGCGACATTGGGGAAATCGGCAAAGTCAGTCCCGGTGCGACCCGCGTCGGCGGCGGCGCTCCGTCGCAATTGATCCGCGTCGAACACCCGCACCGTGGCGGGCACGTCGGTGGGAAAGTCGATGCGATGGATGTCCAGCGCGGCACGTGGCAATGTCGTGCCGATCGCCGGACCACGCTGCTGCGTCAGCACATCCCCCTGCCTGACCGCCAACGCCTTCATATAATGTTGATTTTCGTCCGGCGCCTGGAAGGGGGGCGTCACGAGGCAGAAGAAGAGCGTGAGCAGGCACAGGAGGGCAAGCAACAGCTTTTCCGACCGGCTCCATGGCGCGGAGAACAGCATGTCCGCGCGTTCCAGGCCAGAAAATCGCTGTCGTTCGTTCCGCATCGGCAAAATTTAGCCGCGACGGCTTAATATTTCGCGACTGTCTCGCAATGTGGCCAGATTTTCAACGGCGCGTTACATAGGGCGGCGTCGTCATTCCGCTTCCGGCTCCAGCGCCACGGGGGGATGCAGACGCAGGCGCGTCACGCGCCGGCTGTCGCTGGCGGTGATTTCCAGCTTCCAGCCGCTTTCGGGATGGTCCAAAATCTCGCCCATCTCGGGCACGCGGCCGGCGAGCACGAAGGCCAGGCCGCCCAGCGTATCGACATCTTCCTCCACATCGCCAAGGCGGGCATCAATTTCTTCGGCGACATCGTCGAGTTCAGCGCGGGCATCAGCGTCCCACAGGCCATCGTCCAGCGGCACCAGCATCGCTTCGGGCGCGTCGTCATGCTCGTCCTCGACGTCGCCAACGATTTCCTCGACCAGATCCTCGAACGTCAGCAGCCCTTCGGTGCCGGAATATTCGTCAAGCACGATGGCGAGATGAGTGCGCTTGGCGCGCATTTCCGCAAGCAGGTCCAATGCGCCCATGCTTTCAGGCACATAGAGCGGCTGACGGATCAGGGGCGCAAGCGTGTCGGGCGCCGGCGCTTTGCCGGCCAGGATGGCAAAGGCGTCGCGAATGTGGATCATGCCCACGATCGTGTCGAGATTTTCCCGGTATACAGGGATGCGGCTGTGGCCAGCTTCGGCAAAGAGCGCCGCGAGGTCTGCGAAGCTTGCCGTCTCTTCGATCGCCACGATGTCGGCGCGGGGCACGGCGACATCATCGACCGTATGTTCGGAAAAGTGCAGCAGGTTGCGCAGCATCTGCCGTTCGATGGCGGACAGATCGCCCTTTACCGGCGGATGATCTTCTTCATCTTCCTCATCATATTCGTCGAGCGCTTCCTCCAGTTCCTTGCGCAGGCTGGTTTCTGCATTCTCGCCGA
The DNA here is from genome assembly GCF_020782245.1 of Sphingobium soli. GTDB lineage: Bacteria > Pseudomonadota > Alphaproteobacteria > Sphingomonadales > Sphingomonadaceae > Sphingobium > Sphingobium soli. The sequence goes on along the minus strand of NZ_JAJGNP010000011.1, from coordinate 86,983 downwards.
ACAGCAGCGACTTGATGCCGCTCCATAAGCCGCCCTCGTTACTACTGTCCGCTTCCTTGGAAGCGTTGCCATCCTTGGGGCTGCCTTCAGCCATCGGTCGTCCTAGTCCCCTGTTCGAAGCGTTTCGCGATCGGCCTTAGCGACCTTGCAGGAAAAACGCCTCATCAAATATCGTTGCGGTCCCCATAGGGGTCAGCCAGGCCCAGCGACGCCAGCGCGGCGATTTCCAGCGCTTCCATCGCTTCGGCTTCTGCGTCGTCCATATGGTCATATCCCAGCAAATGAAAAGTGCCGTGGACGATAAGATGCGTGGCATGATCCAAGATGCTGATGCCCTTGTCGGCGGCTTCCTGGACACAGACGCCTTCGGCCAGGACGATGTCGCCCAGCAGCACCTCGCCATCGTCGGTGTTGGCCGTCGCCTGAAGCAGATCGTCCTGCACCATCGGAAAGGACAGGACGTTGGTCGGCTTGTCCTTGTCGCGATAGGCGCGATTGAGGCCATGCACTTCCTCGTCGGAGGTCAGCTTCACCGCGATTTCATAATGTGTGGGTGCTGCTGCGAAGCCGGCATAGGGGCTGTGCGCGATCGCGGCGGTGACGGCGCGGTCGGCGAGGGATTGCCAGTCCGCGTCGGGCCAGCCGGTTTCGTGGAGGAGGGCGACGTCGATCATGAGTTATATGTCCGTTCGTCCTGAGTAGCCGCTGAGCTTGCCGAAGCGGCGTATCGAAGGATGTAGTGCGCGCCTGCCCTTCGATACACAGCTGTCGACACGCTCAGTCCCTCAATCCGGGCGACCGGTGTAGGGATCAGATCAAGCATCCGGCCCCTCATATGCCTGGACGATGCGGCCGACGACCGGGTGCCGCACCACGTCGCCGATGCCGAATGGCACCATGGCGATGCTTTCCACGCCATGCAGGCGGGCCACCGCGTCGGCGAGGCCAGAGATGCCGGGTTGCGGCAAGTCGACCTGCTTGGGATCGCCGCAGATGACCATGCGGCTGCCCTCGCCAAAGCGGGTCAGGAACATCTTCATCTGGGCGATGGTTGTGTTCTGCGCCTCGTCGAGCACGATGAACGCGTTGGCCAAGGTGCGCCCGCGCATGAAGGCGAGCGGCGCGATCTCGATCTCGCCGCTCGCGATGCGCCGTTCGACCTGTTCGGCCGGCAGCGTGTCATAGAGCGCGTCGTAGATGGGGCGCAGATAGGGATCGACCTTGTCCTTCATGTCGCCGGGCAGGAAGCCCAGCCGCTCGCCCGCTTCCACCGCCGGGCGGGAGAGGATGAGGCGATCCACGCTGCCGGTGATGAGCTGGCTGACTGCCTGCGCGACCGCGAGATAGGTCTTGCCGGTGCCTGCCGGGCCGAGGGCGAAGATGATGTCGTTGCGGGTCAGCGCCTCCATATAGGTGACCTGCGTCGCTGATCGTGGCACGATCGTCTTCTTGCGGGTGCGGATCATCACCTTGGGCGGTTCGGCGACGTCATGGCGGATGATGCCGTCGAGCGTCGGTTCGGCGGACATGGCGATCACCGCCTCCACTGCGCCGGAATCGATTTCCTGCCCGGCGACAATCCGGTTGTAGAGGCCGGTCATGACGTCGCGGGCGCGGGCGGCGGCTTCGGCCTCACCCTCGATCTGGAGCTTGTTGCCGCGCGCGGCGATATAGACACCCAGGCGGTTTTCGATGGCGACCAGATTCTGGTCATATTGCCCGAACAGCGCGCCCAGCAGATGCGGTTTATCGAAAGTGACTTCCAGACGGGCGCGCTCGGCGATGTCGGGGCGCGGACTGTGATGCGGCTTTTTCGACATAGGTCAACCTCTCCCTTGCACGGTCACACCCGCAAAGACGGGCATCCATCTTCCAAACCAAGCGTCTAGCGGAACGGCCCGGAGATGGGTCCCCGTCCTTGCGGGAACGACGGTGCGATGGATCAAGCGGCCTTCCTCCTCAAGGTTTCGCCAGCCAAGCTATTGGGTCCGGCGCTGATGATATCGACGGTGACCAGATCGCCGATCGACAGCTCGGGCGCGGTCACGACGACCGACTGGAGCCAGGGCGATTTGCCAATGAGCTGGCCGGGGTGCCGACCCTTGCGCTCCAGCAGGATTTGCGTGGTGCGCCCTACGGTCGCGGCGTTGAATTCGGCCTGCTGACGATTGAGCAAGGCCTGAAGCCGCGAAAGCCGTTCGTCCATGACCGCTGCCGGTATCTGGTGATCCATGTCGGCGGCTGGCGTTCCGGGGCGGGGGCTATATTTGAAGCTGTAGCATTGGGCGTAGCGCACCTGTTCGACGATGCGCAGCGTATCTTCGAATTCGGCATCCGTTTCGCCGGGGAAGCCGACGATGAAGTCGCCCGAAATGGCGATGTCGGGGCGCGCCTGCCGCACCCGTTCGATGATGCGCAGATAGCTGTCGGCGCTGTGGCTGCGGTTCATCGCTTTTAGGATGCGGTCATTGCCCGCCTGCACCGGGAGATGCAGGAACGGCATGAGCTTGTCGATGTCGCCATGCGCCGCGATCAGGCCATCGCTCATGTCATTGGGATGGCTGGTCGTATAGCGGATGCGGCGCAGGTCAGGGATTTTCGCCAGTTCACGGACCAGTCCGTCCATGCCCTGCGCCCGGCCCTTGTCATCCTCCCCGGTCCAGGCGTTCACATTCTGGCCAAGAAGGGTGATTTCCCGCGCGCCGCCATCGACCAGCGTCTTGGCTTCATCGACGATCGCGCTCCAACTGCGGCTGATCTCGGCGCCGCGTGTGTAGGGGACCACGCAATAGGTGCAGAATTTGTCGCACCCTTCCATGATGGTAAGGAAGGCGGTGGGGCGCGCCTGCTTGGTGCGCGCCGGGAGCGCGCCGAATTTGGAGGCCGCTGGCATGTCGGTATCGACCGCCGCTTCGCCCCGACCGACCTTGTCGATCAGATCGGGCAGGCGATGATAGGCCTGTGGCCCCACCACGATGTCGACATTGCGCGCCCGGCGCTGGATCTCGCTGCCTTCGGCCTGTGCGACGCAGCCGGCGACGGCGATCATCGGACGGCTGCCATCGTCGCGGGTCAGGCGGCCGATGTCGGAATACACCTTGTCCACCGCCTTTTCACGAATGTGGCAGGTGTTGAGGATGACGAGGTCGGCGTCCGTGCCCTCGGCAGCCGGGGTCATGCCCTGCGTGCCCAGCATTTCGGCCATGCGCTCGCCATCATAGACGTTCATCTGGCAACCGAAGGATTTGACGTGAAATGTCGTGGGCGCGGTCGTCGCAGGATTTCGGGGGGCGTCGTTACGATTCATGCGGTCCAGCTATACAGGCGGCAAGGGGGGAGCGGAAGAGTGGTGATGCGCGGCGATGCTGGCAGCGATCCGGTCTCGCGCCAGCGCGGCGATCGCCTTGCGATCCGCGCATTTGGCCGGATCGAAGGGCGCGAGAAAGCGGATCGTCATCGGCAATCGGCCCTTGCGTCGCAGAATTCGCAGGACGTTGTCGACCGCGGGTTCGTCACCGATCCAGGCGATGTCCGAGGCGGCTGCACCATAGTCGATGTGCACCGGCTGGATCATCACAGGGCGCGGCGGCGGTAGCAATACGGCCAACAGGGTGGGCTTGAACGGCAGGAGCGTGGTGCCGTCGCCGGTCGTGCCTTCGGGAAAGAGCGTGACCGGCTGATGCCCCATCAAGGCCGATCGGAGCGCGTCCATCTGCCCCGACAGGCCGCCGCGGCGTTCGCGCGAAACGAAGACCGTGTTGTTCTGCGCCGCCAGCCAGCCGACGACGGGCCATCGTGCGACGCCATCTTTCGACACGAAGGCCGTGCCGGTGGCCCCGCCCAGCGCAAGAATGTCGATCCAGCTGACATGGTTGGCGAGCAGGAAAATGTCGCCGCCGGCCGGTTGACCGTCGAGAGATATCCGCGCGCCGATCGCGCGCGCCGCGAGCCCCAGAAACCGGGAGGGCCAAGGCGAGCGCCGACCGGCCAGGCGCCAGCCGAGATGAGGGATGAGGCATAGCAGCAGGGCACTGGCCAGCAGGAAAAGGCGGCCAGCGCAGCGCAGGGGCGCGATCCTGTCAGTTCTTGCGGTCGAGCGCGACGCCGTACAACTCCATACGGTGATCGACCAGCCGGAAACCCAGCTTTTCGGCGATCTGCTTTTGCAACTGTTCCAGTTCCGGGTCGACAAATTCGATGACGTTGCCGGTTTCGACGTCGATCAAATGGTCATGATGCGATTCCGGCGCAGCTTCGTAGCGGGCGCGACCGTCGCCGAAATCATGGCGTTCCAGGATGCCGGCTTCTTCGAACAGGCGCACAGTGCGATACACGGTGGCGATGGAAATGCCCGGATCGATAGTGGCGGAGCGTTTGTGCAATTCCTCGACATCGGGATGATCGGACGCGTCACTGAGCACCTGGGCAATCACCCGGCGCTGCTCTGTGATGCGCAGCCCCTTTTCATGACACAGGGCTTCGACGTCAATTTTGCGGTTCATGCAGGCTCGCTTACTGGATTCAGGCGAAAAGTCGGGCATAGCCTAGCGCCTTTTACCCATGCGGGAAAGGGGCGCATCGGCCGATGCACCCCTTTCCGGGAAAGTCGCGCTGGCGCGGTGTGATTACTTGCCGCGGGTGCGGCGACGCTTGGTGCCAAGGCCGATCTTCTTTGCCAGATTGCGGCGCTGTTCGGCGTAGTTGGGCGCAACCATCGGATAGTCGGCGGGCAGGTTCCACTTGGCGCGGTAATCTTCCGGCGTCATCTGATAATGGGTCATCAGGTGACGCTTGAGCATCTTGAGCTTCTTACCGTCTTCAAGGCAGACGATATAGTCGGGCTTGATCGACGCGCGGATGGACACGGCGGGTTCGGGGCGGACCTCGGGCGCTTCGACCGGCTGGTTGAGCGCGGACAGGGCGGCGTGAACATTCTGGATCAGCGACGACACATCCGAAACCGCAACGCTATTGTTGGAGACGTGCGCGGCAACAATGTCAGAGGTCAAGGTGATAAGCAGTTCGTTCTGCGCGGATTCGGTTTCCATGGTCCTGTTTCCTGCCAATTTATACAGTGATGCGACCCGCCCGACGGAATGTTTTCAGGAGCGGTATTGCGTCGCCTAATCTTCACATGGGGTTTGCGCAACCATCAATTGCTTCAAATGCCCATATCGATGCGAAAACTTAAGGCGTCATATAATTGACCATCACTGCCGCGATAATAACCCGGGCGGCGATGCACATATTCGAACCCAATTTTCTCATAGAGTTGAATGGCGTTATTCGTCGCGCGTACTTCAAGATTCATCGATGTGATGCCTCGCCGACGCGCCGTGCGTAAACTGTCCCGCAGCAATGTTTCCCCGATACCGCGCCCGCGCCAGAGCGGCGCGACCGCCAGCAACAGCAATTCGCATTCATCCAAAACGGACCGCACCAGGGCGAAGCCGAGCGGCGAGGCGTCGAGCCGCGCAACCGTAAGCCAGGTGCCAGGCATGATCATCACCCCCGCCAATTGCGGCAAGGTCCAGGCTTCGCCAAAAACGGGGTCGAAGGCCGCAGTCATGACGTCCATGGTGTCGGCCATCGCGTTGCGATCCGCGCCTTCGTGCAGGTCAAGGGAGAGGCCGGGCATCATGGCAGGGCGCGCTCCGCAATCGTCTTCGCGTCTGCGCCACGGCCATAAATGGGGGAGGGCGGCAGGCCTGGCAGCGCCGCGATCAGCGGCCATGCGCTGGCGTCGGGATAGAGGGTGACCGCTGTGCCGGCACCGCGTTCCGTGACCAGCGTCTCAGCGCCGGTGCCGTAGATAAAGGGCGTTTCAATCTGTCGCGCCAGGTCCGAAATCAGGGTCGAACGGATGGGGCCATGCTGGGTGCGGCCATCGGCATCGAAGCATTGCCAGAATAGTTCGCCGTGCCCGCCGGTGATGGTGACCACAATGGGGCCGCCCTGATGATCGCTGAGCGCCGCCTGGGCCGCAATGATCGAGGGCGCGCTGAAACCGTGAAGCGGGACGCCCCAGGCCAGAGCCAGGGCACGGGCGGCGGCGATACCGATCCGCACGCCGGTAAAGCTGCCCGGCCCTACATCGACGGCGATCGCATCGGCGCGTCCTCCGTCGGGCAAGGCAGCGATAGCCGGCAGAAGCGCCTCGGCATGGCCGCGACCGACAATCTCGTGAAATCGCCCGACAGGCGTGCCGTCCTCCAGCAGCGCCACGGACAAAGCCTGTGTCGCAGTGTCGATCACCAGCAGGCGCAAGGAATACTCCCGTTCAGCATCCGCCAGATGCGGACTCGCCTAGCGGTTAGTCGATCCGGGGCGATTTGCCAAATGGCCTTGCGGCATCAGACCGCGCGCACTTCCGTCACTTCGGGAACATAATGTTTGAGCAGTTGCTCGATGCCGTTCTTGAGCGTCGCCGACGACGATGGGCAACCAGCGCAGGCGCCCTGCATCTTGAGGTAAACCGTGCCCTTGTCGAACCCGCGATAGATGATGTCGCCACCATCATTGGCGACGGCAGGGCGGACGCGGGTGTCGATCAGTTCGCGGATCTGATCCACGATCTCGGCATCTTCGGGGTTTTCGGCAAAGGCGTCGTCGTCGGCCGGAACATGAATTTCGCCTGCCGATCCGGCCACGAACAAAGGCATGTTCGCGGAGAAATGTTCGAGCAGGATGGAAAGCACTTCGGGCTTCACGTCGCGCCAGTCAGACCCTTCGCCGATGGTCGCGGAAATGAAGTCGCCGCCGAAGAAAACGCCGGTAACGTCTCCCAAGGTGAAGAGCGCACTGGCAAGCGGCGATGCCTCGGCCTCTTCAGGGGATGCGAAATCGCGGGTGCCAGCGCCCATGACCACGCGGCCGGGGATGAATTTGACGGTCGCCGGATTGGGCGTCGGTTCGGTCTCGATCAGCATGGTGCGCATGTGGCGATTTGCTGCGGCAAGATCAACCCGTCGGAACTTCGCCCGCGACCGTTGATTGAGTGTAGCAAATATGAAGGAGATGCGACGATGAGCACCGAGACCGAAATCCGCGAACGTTTCTGGAAGCAACTGACGGAAAGCCCGTTTCTGATGGTCGGCCTGCAGGGTTCGCGGGACCATAATCTGCCGATGACCGCGCAATTGGACCCGGAAGCCAATCATGCCTTCTGGTTTTACACGTCCAAGGACAATCGGCTGGCGCCGGGCGGCCCGGCCATGGCGCAATATGCGTCGAAGGATCATGACCTGTTCGCATGTATCGATGGCACGCTGACCCCAGAGACAGACCCGGCCGTGATTGATCGTTACTGGTCCAAGCAGGTAGAGGCCTGGTATCCGCAGGGTCGGAATGATCCCAGTCTTCTGATGCTGCGGTTCGACCTTAACACCGCTGAGATCTGGGAAGCAGAAATGTCCCTGAAGGGCGTGTTCAAGATGATGTTCGGTGGCGACGTGCGTTCAGAGATGAAGGGCAAGCACGCCGAAGTCTCTCTTTGAACACCTGATCTTGTGGTGAGCGGCTGCCTGGTTGGTGGCCGCTTGCTTTTTGCGCGCGTTGCAGGCATATGCGCTGCGGCGCGGCAACCGGCTCTCACAGGCCCATAGCGATTGGCAGCGTGATCGTCCCCGACGCTTATGGAGCGGGAAGGGACCGGCCAATGACCAGCCTGCGCCAAGCTTGAGGCTTCCCTTTTCACGCGGGTCGTTTCATAACCCGCCTCGCGCCCTCTCTGTGACAGTCACGGACGGTCGGCGCTGGCCGACATGTGAGACTATCATGGAATTTACCGATCTGGGCTTGTCAGAGCCGATTCTGAAGGCGCTTTCCGCCAAGAAATACACCGCGCCCACCCCCATCCAGCAAAAGGCGATCCCGGTGCTGCTGCAAGGCCACGACCTGTGCGGCATCGCACAGACCGGCACCGGAAAGACGGCGGCCTTCGCGCTGCCCAGCCTCGATTATTTCGCGCGCAACCCCAAGCCGACGCCGCTGCGCGGTTGCCGGATGCTGGTGCTGTCGCCGACCCGTGAACTTGCCGCGCAGATTGCGCAGAGCTTTCGCGACTATGGCCGGTTCCTCAAGCTGAGCGTCGAAACGGTGTTCGGCGGCGTGCCGATCAACCGGCAGATCAAGGCGCTGAGCCAGGGCGTGGATATCGTCGTGGCGACGCCGGGCCGCCTGCTCGACCTGATCGACCAACGGTGCTTCACCATCAAAGACACGGAAATCTTTGTCCTCGATGAAGCGGACCAGATGATGGACATGGGCTTCATCCACCCGTTGAAACGCGTCGCCAAGCTGCTGCCGACCGATCGGCAGAACCTGTTTTTCTCGGCCACCATGCCGAAGGAGATCGAGGCGCTGGCCGGTCAGTTCCTGAACGATCCGGTCAAGGTCAGCGTCGCGCCGCAATCGACGACGGCAGAGCGCGTGCGTCAGCAGGCGACATTCGTCAATCAGGCGGAAAAGCAGGCGTTGCTGCACATCGTGCTCGAAACCGAAGACATTGATCGCGCGCTCATTTTCACGCGGACCAAGCATGGCGCAGACCGCGTGGTTCGCTTTTTGGAAGGGGCAGGCATCGACGCCTTCGCCATCCATGGCAATAAGAGCCAAGGCCAGCGCACCACCGCTCTGCAGGCGTTCCGCCAGGGCAAGGTCAAGCTGCTGGTGGCGACCGATATTGCCGCACGCGGCATCGACGTGTCGGGCGTCAGCCATGTCATCAATTTCGAAATCCCCAACGTGCCCGAACAATATGTTCACCGGATCGGCCGTACGGCGCGCGCGGGCGCGGAAGGCGTGGCGATCAGCTTTGTGGCCGATGATGAGCGGCCCTATCTCAAGGCGATCGAGCGGGCGACGCGCGTGAAGCTGGACGTTGCACCGCTGCCGGAAAATTTCCTGGAAGCCGTCCGTAACCTGCCCAAGCCCGCGCCGCAGCGCAAAGGTCCCAGCCAGAGCCCGTCGCAACAGGCCAAGCGCGCCGAAGGGCAGCGCCGCTATCAGGACCAGCAGAAGGCGCAGCGCGGCACCCCCGACAAGGCGCATCGTGGCGATGGCGACGGCACGGGGGCCAAGAAGCCTTTCCGTCGGCGCCGGCGTGGCGCGGTGGGCGCGCACAAGGGCGCGGTGCAGCGGACTGGCGCGCGCTAAACAGCAATGAAAGAAAGGGAGGCGGCGCTCAGTCGCCTCCCTTTCCTTATTTTGTCAGTGGTGGTTCAGGAAAAAGCCGCTAGGCTTTACCGCCTATGCGTTTTTCCCCCCGCCGTTCGGCCGCTTCGCTCCTCATCCTGTCCCTGTTGCTGGCCGGCGCGCCGCAGACGCTGGCCCAGCCGCAGCAGACCGCAACACCGGTCGATCAGGGGGCGAGCAAGGCGCAGGTCCGCCCCTGGCTCTATGAAAATAGCGACGTGCCGATCGATGCTGCATGGCGGTTCGGTACGCTTTCCAACGGGCTGCGCTATGCGGTGCGGCGCAATGGCGTTCCGCCGGGACAGGTTTCGATCCGCCTGCGGATGGACGTCGGATCGCTCATGGAGCGCGCGGATGAGCAGGGATATGCTCATTATATGGAGCATCTCACCATGCGTGGGTCGCGCCATGTGCCGGATGGCGAATCCAAGCGTATCTGGCAACGTCTGGGCGTCACCTTCGGCAGCGACAGCAACGCCCAGACAACGCCCACCGGCACGACCTATGCGCTCGACCTGCCCCAGGCGACGCAGGCCAGCTTGACCGAAAGCATGAAGATATTGGCCGGGATGATGGCCGAACCCAATATCAACGCCGGTTCGGTCGATGCCGAACGGGCGGTCGTGCTGGCGGAAAAGCGAGAGAGCGACGGCCCACAAAGCCGCATCTCGGATGCCAATCGATTGCATTTCTTCGCCGGACAGCCACTGGCCGAACATGCGCCGATCGGCACGGTCGACACGCTGAAAGCCGCGACCGCGGCGAAGATGGAGGCGTTCCACCAGCGTTGGTATCGCCCTGAAAACACGGTGATCGCAATTTCCGGGGACATTGATCCGGCCATTGCCGAACAGTTGATCAAGGATAATTTCGGTAACTGGACTGCGCCTGGAAAGGGGGCGGCGATCCCTGATTTCGGCGCACCTGACCCGAAGGCGCCGGCGACGCGCGTCTTCGTGGAACCGGGCGTGCCGGTCAGCCTGACCATGGCGTGGCTGCGACCCTGGACCCCGCATGCCGACACGATCGTCTATAATCAGGACAAGCTGACCGACATGCTGGCGTTGCAGATCGTCAGCCGGCGGCTGGAACAGGCGGCGCGGAGCGGGGGGAGTTTCCTTCAGGCGAGCGTCGAGCAGCAGGACGTCAGCCGATCCGCCGACGGCACCTTCGTGTCGATCATACCCAGCAATGACGACTGGCAAAAGGCGCTGCGCGACGTGCGGGCCATCATTGAGGACGCAAAGGCAGCGCCGCCCAGCCAGGCGGAAATCGATCGCGAATATGCGCAGATGGATACCGCGCTCGCCATACAGGTCGAAAATGCGCCGACTGAAGCCGGGGCCAAGCAGGCGACCGACCTGGTGAGCGCGGTCGATATTCGTGAGACGACGGTCAGCCCGCAGGCCGCTGTCGAGATATTCCGCGCGGGCAAGCCCGCCATGACCCCTCAAAAGATTCTCGATTCAACGCAGCGGCTGTTTTCCGCCGGGGTGTTCCGGGCAATGCTGGTGACAAGCAAGGTCGAGCCGGGGCAGGACGAACGACTGGCGGCCGCGCTTGCCGCCCCGGTCAAGGCCGCGACCAATGCGCGGCTGTCGGACAAGCCGGTAACGATGGATGACCTGCCCAATCTCGGCGCGCCGGGCACGGTGGTGTCGCGCAGCCAGGTGGGCTTGCCCGGCATGGAGACGATCACTTTCTCCAATGGCGTCAAGCTGGTTCTGTTCGCCAATGACGCCGAACCGGAAAAGGTCCGGATCAATGTCCGTTTCGGTCATGGTCAGCAGGCCTTTTCGCCGGTGAAACCCGTGCCGAGCTGGGCCGGCGGCTATGCGCTGATGGCAAGCGGCATTGGCAAGCTGGGCCAGCGCGAACTGGACGAGCTGATGATCGGCCGACGCATGGGGATGAATTTCGAAACTGACGACGACGCCTTCGAAATGCAGGCCGTGACGCGGCCGGCCGACTATAAGGATCAGTTGCGGCTGTTTGCTGCCAAGCTTGGGGAACCCGGTTGGGACCCCGCGCCGATCGCGCGGGTCAAGACGGGGGCCATGGTTGCCTATGACGCTATGTCCCGTGCGCCCGATTCGGTGCTTGGACGCGATCTCAATTGGTTGCTGCATGACAAGGATGTGCGGTTCCGCACGCCGTCCCGCGCCGAAATCGAAGCGCTGACGCCCGAAGCGTTCCGCGCAACATGGGCGCCGATCCTTGCTTCGGGCCCGATCGAGGTTCAGCTGTTCGGTCATGTCGATGCCGAAGACGCCATCAAGGCGGTTGCCGCTACCTTCGGCGCCTTGCCATCGCGCGGCGATACGCCGGTTCCGTCCGCTAACAAGGCGATGCGCTTTCCCGCCCATGTCGAAAAGCCGGTGGTCCTGCGCCATGAAGGCGACAAGGATCAGGCCGCCGCCGTCATGGCGTGGCCAACGGCGGGCGGCTTCGATTTGCAACAGCAGGGCCGCCAGCTGGAGATATTGACCCAGATTTTCAACGACCGCCTTTTCGACAAGCTACGGTCGACCGAGGGTGCGGCCTATTCGCCCAGCGTCCAGAATAACTGGCCATTTTCCTATGAAAGCGGCGGATATATCCTGGTTACCAGCCAGGTGCGGCCGGACCGTATCAGCTATTTCTACGACGCGGTGAAGGCGACGGCGGCCGATCTGGCGGCCAATCCCGTCAGCGCCGATGAACTCCAGCGCGCGGTTGCGCCGATGCAGCAATTGCTGATGCGCGCAAGCACTGGCAACGCTTTCTGGATGAACCAGATGGAAGGGGCGACGCATGATCCCCGCTATGTTCAGGCAATGCAGAATATGGGCAAGGATATGCTGAGCGTCACGCCAGCGCAGTTGCAGGCGCTGGCCGTCAAATATCTGGTGCCTGCCAAAAGCTGGTCGGTGATCGTGCTGCCCGAAGGCGTATCCGCCAAATAGACGGCGGTGACGGGCTTTTCCGCTTGCTCCAGCCGGTGTTGGACGACTAGGCGACGGCTCCGGGAGCGAAGGGCAGGGCAATGAAGGGCGGACGGGGTTGAGCGTGCGGGTCATCCTGTCGGTAGAGGCGCTGGAGCCGCGGCTTTCCGGCATCGGTCGATATAGCTGGGAACTGGCCCAGCGCTTGCCGTTGATCGAGGATGTCGAGAGCGTCCGCTTTTATCGCAACGGCCAGTGGATCACTGATCCCGGCCTGTTGCTGACGGATGGCCGGCAACCCTTGTGGGGCAACAAGCCGTTGCGATGGCTGCGCAAGCGCAACCAATGGGCCGTGCGCCTGAAACAGGCCGCAACGATGCGCAGTCATCTGTTCCACGGGCCCAATTATTTCCTGCCACCGGCCGGGGAGGGCGGGGTCATTACCGTGCATGACCTGTCGGTGTTCCGCTACGCCGAAACGCACCCGGCCGAGCGTCTGGCTCAGTTCGAACGTTACTTTCGCCTGTCGGTGGATCGTGCGGCGCATATCATCACCGATAGTGAGACGACGCGTCAGGAAGTGGCTGATTTCCTGGGGTTCGATCTGGCGCGGATCACGGCCGTCCCGCTGGCGGCGAGCCCGGTGTTTCAGCCGCGCGGTGCCGATGCGACCGCTGCTGCGCTGGCGCGCTACGATCTGACGCCGCAGGGTTATGCGCTGTGTGTTTCGACCGTCGAGCCGCGTAAGCGCATCACGCAATTGCTGCATGCCTGGCGAAACCTGCCAGCCGCCGTCCGTAGCCGCTGGCCACTTATGGTGACGGGAGGATCGGGCTGGCTGAGCGATGCCGTTCGCGACTTGATGGAAAAAGGGGCGCGCGAGGGGTGGGTGCGTTATCTGGGCTTCGTGCCGGAGGAAGATTTGCCGCTGCTCTATGCCGGCGCGTCGCTGTTCGTTTATCCATCCGTCTATGAAGGGTTCGGCCTTCCGCCAGTTGAGGCCATGGCCAGCGGCGTGCCAGTCGTCGTATCGAACGCGTCATGCCTGCCTGAAGTCACTGGCGGCGCGGCGATGCTGGTCGAGCCGGAGGATATTGCGGGATTTTCGCGGGCCTTGGAGCGGGCGCTTGAGGATGACAGCTGGCGACGGCACGCTATCGCCAAGGGGCTGGAGGTCGCCGGTCGCTATAGCTGGGACAGGTGCGCGCGGGAAACCGTAGAGGTTTACCGTCGTTTGCGCTGAGCGGCGTTAGTGTATCGCCTTCAACCCCGCGACGATCGTCTCCGCCGCCCGACGCGCCGTACTGGCCGCTGGCAGCTTGGGACGCGACAGGGTGCGATGGCCAAGGCCAAACATGCATGCCAGCAACAATTCTTCAGCTGCATCGAGCGCTTCTCCTGACAGGTCAGGATTTGCCACGCAGGCAAAGTCGCGCAGAACAACGCGAAATCCGATGCACAACTGTCCGATCATCTTGCCCACAGCCTCGTTACGAAACGCCTCGGCCATGATTTCAAACAAGAGCGCTTCTTCCTTTTCATCGGTACTATGGAGCAGCATGGCCTCGAACGCTTGTTCGGCAGAGAGTTCATGCGCATCCAGCCGGGATCGCAATATGGTCATCTGCGCAGTCCATGCATCGGAGTCGATCCGCACCAGCGCTTCGATCACTTCTTCCTTGCCCTTGAACAGGCGATAGATTTGCCCGACTGACACCTGAGCGGCGCTGGCCAATTGCGCCATGGACGTCTGATGAAACCCGTTGGCGGAAAAAAGCGTGCGCGCCGCAGCCAGAATACGTGCCCTGCCGTCCGCTTCATGCTGCACTGCAACCACTTCTACCCCCAAATGGCTTTTTGAGCCTTGAACTTTCTGTGGCAGGATCATACCTGCGCAGCAAGCGGAATGAACGTTCATTCCGTACTCAGGTATCAAGCAAAAACGGATTCGGGCTATGCAAAAGGGGATTTTCACCGGGTTGCTGGCGTGCGCGTCGGCGTTGACGTTAAGCGGTTGTGGTGAAAGCCAACCGCCCGCGCCCCCGCCGCCAGCGGTCGGCGTGACGACGGTCAGCACGCAATCTGTCCCCTTGGTCAATGAACTGCCGGGCCGTGTGGCGGCGCTGGAAACGGCCGAAGTTCGCCCGCAGATCAATGGCGTCATCCGCCGCAGCCTGTTCTCGCAAGGCGGCTATGTGCGCGCCGGCCAGGTTTTGTTCGAGATCGAAGATTCGCCCTATCGCGCGGCATTGGCACAGGCACAGGGTGCTTTGGCGCGCGCGCAGGCGACTATCGGATCGACCAGTTTGCAAGCGCAACGCTATAAGGACCTAGTCGGCATCAATGCTGTCAGCCGGCAGGAATATGACAATGCGGTGGCCACCGCGCAGCAGGCGCGGGCCGATGTTGCGGCGCAGCGCGGCGCGGTACAGGCGGCACAGGTCAACCTGGATTTTACGCGCATCCGCGCACCCATCTCTGGCCGCATCGGGCGCTCGCTCTTTACCGCGGGTGCGCTGGTGCAAACCGGTCAGTCCGACCCGCTCGCCACGATCCAGCGGCTGGACACGGTCTATGTGGATGTGACCCAGTCGGCGGCCGAGATCATCGACCTGAAGCAAGCCATGAAGAAAGGTGGCGTGAGCGAGGCTGATGGTGCGCGCATCCAACTGATCTTGCCCAACGGCAGCACATACCCGATAGAGGGCCGTCTCCAGTTTTCGGAAGTGACCGTGGACCCGGACACCGGGGCGGTCACGTTGCGTTCGACCTTTCCCAATCCCGATGGACTGCTGCTTCCTGGCATGTATGTCCGTGCCCGCCTCGTCGAAGGACGGCGCAATTCAGCGATCCTGGCGCCGCAGCAGGGCATCAGCCGCGATGCCCGCGGGCGCGCCACGGCGATGGTCGTGGGCAAGGGAAACAAGGTCGAAATGCGTCAGGTGGAGGTTGATCGTGCGGTCGGAGACAAATGGATCGTCACCAATGGGCTTAAGCCCGGCGACAAGCTGATCGTGGAAGGCCTGGTCAATCTCAAGCCTGGAACGGTGGTTCGCCCTGGTGCGCCGCAGCAAATAACGGCGCAGCAGCAGGGCGCGAAGCGCGGTCCCGGCCAGGCGGTCGACCAGCCGGTTCAGGGCGAGGCTAACTAAATCATGGCGCGCTATTTCATCGACAGGCCCATCTTTGCGTGGGTCATCGCCATCGTCGTCATGCTCGCGGGCCTGCTGGCGATCCGTTCCCTGCCGGTTGCGCAGTTCCCGGAAATCGCGCCACCTGCGGTCACGATCCAGACCAGCTACCCCGGCGCGAATGCCCAGACGCTGGAAAGCACGACCACGCAGATTATCGAGCAGCAGCTTAAGGGCATCGACAATCTGCGTTACTTTTCGTCCACCAGCGACGGGTCGGGCAATCTCAGCATTACGCTGACGTTCGAACAGGGAACCGACCCTGACATTGCGCAGGTGCAGGTTCAGAATAAATTGTCGCAGGCGACCCCGTTGCTGCCGCAAGAGGTCCAGCAGCAAGGGCTACGCGTCGGCAAGTCGACATCGAGCTTCCTTTTGATCGCCGCGGTCTACACGGACGATGGTATTCACGATCAGGAAGACGCGGCCGACTTCATCGCGGCCACCTTGCAGGATCCGCTCAGCCGCGTCACCGGCGTGGGCGATACGCAGCTGTTCGGGTCGCAATATGCGATGCGCATCTGGCTCGATCCCTACAAGATGGCCAATTTGCGCATCACCACGGGAGACGTGAAGTCCGCGATCCAGGCGCAAAATGCCCAGGTTTCGGCCGGCCAGATCGGCGGAGCGCCAGCGCCCGAGGGACAAGCGCTCAATGCGACTGTCACCGCCCAGTCGCGTTTGCGTACGGCGGAGGAGTTCGAGAAAATTCGGCTTCGCAGCAACAGCGATGGATCGGTCGTCCTGTTGTCCGATGTCGCTCGCGTCGAGCTTGGGGCTGAGAATTACGGCTTTGGCGTCAAGTTCAACGGCCATCCCGCTTCCGGTTTTGGCATCAAGCTGGCGCCTGGCGCGAATGCGCTCGATACAGTGGAAGCGGTGAAAGACCGCGTCAACGAATTGTCCAAGAATTTTCCGACCTGGGTCAAATATGATTTTCCGGTCGATAATTCCAAATTCGTGACATTGTCGGTTGAGCAGGTGATCCACACGCTGTTCGAAGCAATTCTGCTCGTCTTCGTCGTCATGTTCATCTTTTTGCAGAACTGGCGCGCGACGCTTATCCCAACGATTGCCGTGCCGGTTGTCCTGCTTGGCGCATTAGCGGTGCTCTACGCGGCGGGCTTCACCATCAATACGCTGACTCTGTTCGGTATGGTGCTGGCCATCGGCCTGCTGGTCGATGACGCGATCGTCGTGGTCGAAAATGTCGAGCGCCTGATCCAGGATGAAGGGCTGACGCCGAAGGAAGCCGCGCGGCGATCCATGGACGAAATCAGTGGCGCGCTGATCGGTATTGGTCTCGTCCTGTCCGCAGTGTTCCTGCCGATGGCCTTCTTCGGCGGCTCGACTGGCGTCATTTTCCGCCAGTTCTCCATTACCATCGTGTCGTCGATGATCCTGTCGGTTCTGGTGGCGCTGATTCTGACGCCAGCTTTGTGCGCCGCAATTTTGAAGCCCGCATCGCATGGCCATGATCAATGGTCGGGGCGTTTCGGGTCGATTTTCGGACGCTTTTTCGGTTGGTTCAATCGTACCTTTGACAAGGGCGTCGCGCGTTATGGCCAGGGCGTCGAGAAGGTCGAGCGCCGCTGGGTGCGCACGATGCTGCTTTACCTGCTGATCGTCATCGGCATGGCGTTCATCTTTCTGCGGTTGCCATCAGGCTTCCTGCCGGAGGAGGATCAGGGCATTATCATCGCGCAATTGTCCCTGCCGGCGGGATCCACGCTGGAAGAAACCGAACGGTCGCTGACGCGAATGCGGCGCCATTATCTGGTCGATGAGAAGAGTAATGTGGAGGCTGTCTTTACCATCGCGGGCTTCGGCTTTGTGGGGCAGGGGCAGAATGTGGGCATCGCCTTTGCCCGGATGAAGGATTGGGCGGATCGCAAGGCCGCGGAAAATGCCGTCCCTGCGATCGCGCGGCGCGCGAATATGGCGTTTAAGAAGATTTCCGCTGGCATGGCCATCGCCTTCGTGCCGCCGGCCGTCCAGGAACTGGGCAATGCGTCCGGTTTCGATTTCCAGCTGCTCGATCAGGGCAATCTGGGCCATGATAAGCTGCTGGCGGCTCGCAACCAGCTGCTTGGCATGGCAATGGGCGACGAGCGGCTGGCGCAGGTGCGTCCCAACGGCCTGGAGGATACGCCCCAGCTCAAGCTGAACGTCGATCAGGCGGCTGCCGGCGCCCTCGGGATCGCCCAGGCGGATGTCAATGACACGATCAGCACCAATCTTGGCGGCGCCTATGTCAACGATTTCATCGATCGTGATCGGGTGAAGCGCGTCTACGTCCAGGCTGACGCGCCCTATCGCACATCGGCCGATGCCATAGGCGCTTATCATGTCCGGGGTAGTTCCGGCCAAATGGCGCCCCTTTCCGCTTTCTCGACGACGGAATGGGTGCAGGGGCCGGCGCGACTGGAACGCTTCAACGGTGTGCCTTCGATGAACATCCAGGGTGGCGCCGCGCCCGGCGTGTCCAGCGGCACTGCCATGCAGGCGATGGAGGAACATGCCGCCAAGCTGCCCGCAGGGATCGGCTTCAGCTGGAACGGCATTTCTTATGAAGAACAGACATCGGGGGGGCAGGCGCCTTATGTCTATGCGCTGTCCATGCTGATCGTCTTCCTGTGCCTTGCTGCCCTGTATGAAAGCTGGTCGGTGCCGATCGCGGTCATGCTGGTGGTTCCGCTCGGCGTGCTGGGTGCGGTGATCGCGGCCACGCTCGCAGGCCTCAATAACGACATTTACCTACAGGTCGGCCTCATCACGACCATTGGCGTTTCGGCCAAGAACGCGATTTTGATCGTGGAGTTCGCGGAAGAAAAGATGCGTGAGGGCCTGTCGCCCGCGCGGGCAGCGCTGGAAGCGGGCAAGTTGCGCTTGCGGCCGATCCTGATGACCAGCTTCGCGTTCATCTTCGGCGTCTTGCCGCTGGCCTTGTCGACCGGCGCGGGCGCGGGTGGCCAAAATGCCATTGGCTGGGCTGTGGTAGGCGGCATGTTGTCGGCGACCGTGCTGGCCATCTTCTTCGTGCCGGTCTTCTTCACCGTGGTGAAACGTCTGTTCCGGGAACACCATGATAATCAAGCGGCGGACAATGCCGATGCGCCCACTTCGTCGCAGGAGGCCTGAGATCATGCGCAGCATCAAGGCGCTGAGCGCCGTCACCCTGTCGCTTGCCCTGGCGGCGTGCGACATGGCGCCGAAATATGTGCGGCCCGATCTGCCGGTGCCGGTCGAAAGCCCGCAGGGGCCTGCCTATGCTGAAACAGGCGAGGGCGTAGCGGCGATTCCGGCAGAGACGGCCTGGCGGGATTTCTTCACGGACCCCCGGATGGTCCGGGTGATCGAGACGGCTTTGACCAATAATCGCGACCTGCGCATTGCTGTCGCCAATGTAGCGCAGGCGCGCGCGCAATATCGCGTGCAAAGGGCCGACCTCTTTCCAAGCGTGAATGCGAGTGGCACGGCCACTTATTCCGAACAGCCGCTCGTTCAGTTCGGCCAAACTCAGCGGCTGAACAATGATGTCTATCAGGCGCAGGTCGGCATTTCGGCGTGGGAAATCGACCTCTTCGGCCGCGTGCGCAATCTCAGCAAGGCGGCGCTCGAGCAATTTTTCGCAACAGACGAAAATCGCAAGGCGGCGCAGACCAGTCTCGTGGCGGAAACCGCCAATGCGTGGCTGGTGATGGCGGCCGATCAGGAACGATTGCGCATCGCCCGGGAACTGGAGGGGGCGTTCGGCAAGACGCTGACCCTGACCAAGGCCCGGTTTGAGCGGGGGATCGCATCGGAGCTGGAAGTGCGCCAGGCGCAGACCAGCTACGATCAGGCGCGATCGGATATTGCCGAAGCGACGACGCTGGTCGCGCAGGATCAAAATGCGCTCAACCTGCTGGCCGGTACGACCGTGCCCGCCAGCGACCTGCCCGACAGCCTGACGCCGGAAGGGGCCACCCTTGAGAATTTGCCGGCGAACATCACATCCGATGTCTTGCTGCAGCGGCCCGATATCGCGTCGGCCGAGCACCAGTTGCGCGCCGCGAACGCCAATATCGGCGCCGCGCGGGCGGCCTTCTTCCCTAATATCTCACTGACGGCGGCTTTCGGATCCATCAGCCAGGGCCTCTCCAACCTGTTCGGATCGGGATCGGATTTCTGGTCGGTGGCGCCTTCGGCCAACCTGCCGATTTTCGATTTCGGCCGTAATCAGGGCAATTTGCGTTATGCCCGGGCCACCTATGACGCGATGGTCGCAACATACGAAAAAAGCGTCCAGACCGGTTTTCGCGAAGTTGCCGATGCGTTGGCTCGCCGCGGGACGATGGAGCGCCAGCTGGAGGCCCAGACCTCGCTGCGGGATTCCGCGCGGGTCGCCTATACGCTTTCCGAAGCGCGCTTTCGGGCGGGCGTCGACAGCTTCCTGACGACGCTGGATTCGCAGCGTTCGCTCTATACCGCCGAACAGTCGCTGGTGGCGACGCGGTTGACGCGTGAGGCCAATATGGTCGAACTCTACCGGGCCATGGGTGGCGGTCTCAAATAGGCTTTGGCCGCAAAATGCGGGAAGCGGAACGATGGCGGCGTTGTCATGACGTCGCCACTTTTTCTGAAGGACCGTCGCGTGACTTTCAGCTGCATCCGTTTGGCCTCGCCCGTCGGCCTTCTGACCATCGTGGCGAGCGCCGGTCAATTGGTCGCCGTGCTCTGGCCGCAGGATCGACCCTCGCGCGTGCCCTTGCCTGCCCTTGGCGAGGCCAAGGATGATCCGTTGCTCAAGGAGGCATCGGCGCAACTGGCTGCCTATTTCGACGGCGCGCTGGGGCGCTTCGACCTGCCGTGCGCGCCGGCTGGAACGCCGTTCCAGCGGGATGTGTGGCGCGCTCTGGACGCCATTCCTTATGGTCAGACGCGCAGCTATGGCGCTATCGCGACCGACATCGGTCGGCCGACAGCGGTGCGGGCGGTCGGGGCCGCCAATGGGCGCAATCCGCTGTCGATTATCACGCCATGCCATCGTGTGGTAGGCAGGAACGGCGATTTGACCGGCTTTGCAGGCGGCCTGCACGCCAAACAGTGGCTGCTGGCCCATGAGGCGCGTGTCCTCGCTCGCTGAGCATCTTCTTTCCCGCGCGGCTTGTCGTTAGGGTGCCGCTCTGCGCATATCAGGGGCGACATGACGGAAGATCTGACGGATATAGTGGCGGACATCGTCGCCAGCATGCGGAGCGCGCCGGATCGGGGTCGCGTTGCCCACTATATTCCCGAGCTCGCCAAGGTTGAGGCCCGCCATTTCGGCATCGCTATCGCGACGGCCGACGGGCAGATGGTGACAGGCGGCGACGCCGACATGGGCTTTTCCATCCAGTCCATATCCAAGGTGTTCGCGCTGACCCTGGCGGTTGGCAAGGTAGGTGATCAGCTTTGGGACCGTGTGGGGCGTGAGCCATCTGGCACCGCCTTCAACTCGATCGTGCAGCTGGAGCATGAGCAGGGCATTCCGCGCAATCCCTTCATCAACGCCGGGGCGATCGTGGTTGCCGACGTCAATCTGGGCGGGCACCAGCCGCGCGTCGCCATTGGCGAGATGCTCCGCTTCCTGCGCTATCTTGCCGGGGATGACGATATCGCCATCAATGAAGCGGTTGCCGCATCCGAAACCGCCTCGGGCTTTCGCAACATGGCGCTCGCCAATTACATGCGGGCCTTCGACAATGTGCGCCATCCGGTCGAATTGGTGCTCGGCGCCTATTTCCACCAGTGCGCGATCGAGATGAGCTGCCGGCAATTGGCACTTGCGGGGCGCTATCTGATGCTTGACGGACGGCATCCCGATGGTGGCCGGGTCGTGTCGCCGCGCAGGGCGCGACGCATCAATGCCTTGATGCTGACCTGCGGCCATTATGATGCATCGGGCGACTTCGCCTTTCGCGTGGGGATGCCCGGCAAGTCTGGGGTAGGGGGCGGCATATTGGCCATCGTACCCGGCCGCGCGTCGATCGCGGTATGGTCGCCGGGATTGAACGCCAGCGGCAACAGCCAGCTGGGCACGCTGGCGCTGGAGGAACTATCCAGCCGCACCGGATGGTCGATTTTCAGCCCGCCCGTCGCCGGGTGACGTCAGTTTGTCTCGTCCGCGCGCAACCGTCGCAATTTGGGCGTCTTTTGCATCTGAGCCGCATCCTTGATGCCCATGCGCAAATCCTCGCGCGTTTGATGGATGGAGGCGATGACCGGCCCCATGGCAACGCCAAGATCGACGAGCGCGGTTTCCGCCAGTTGCAGCGAGCTTTCCAGCGTTTCGGGCACCGCATCGCTGGCCCCGGCGCGATACAGTTGGGCGGCATGGTCCGCGTCCCGCGCGCGGGCGATGATGGGCAGGTCCGGCACCCAGCCGCGCACACGCTGCGTGACGCGGACCGACAACACCGGATCATCCATCGTGAGGATCAGCGCGCGCGCATGGCCCAGGCGCAGCCTGTCGAGCATTTCCACACGGGCGACGTCGCCAAATAATATGGGATAGCCCGCCCGGCGGGCTTCCGCCACGACGTCGGGGTCGGATTCCACGACGATGAAGCGCTGACTATGCGTGCGCAACAGGTCGCAGACCATGCGGCCGACCCGGCCAAAGCCGATGACCACCGCGGCGGCCTGCGTCTGGACGTCGTCGGTTTCCACGCGTTCTTCGCCAAGCGCCATTTCCAGGCGACGGGCGATATCATGGCCGAAGCGGGCCAGCAGCGGCGTGATGGTGAGGCCGATCGCAGTGACGATCTGCCAGAAAGCCGCGGTCGAAGGCAGGATCAGTTGCGCCGCGGCCGCAGCGGACAGCACGATCAAGGTCGTTTCCGACGGGCTGGACATCAGCACGCCGACCTCCAGCGCGGTCCCTTTGCGCGTGCCCGAAAAATAGAGCAGCGCCGCCGTGACCAGCGTCTTGCACAGCACCACGCCGAATACGGCCAGCATCAGGCTGGGCCAGTTGGCCAGGATGACGCGCAGGTCCAGGCTCATGCCCACGGTAATCAGGAAGACGCCGAGCGCCAGGCCCTTGAACGGGGCCGTGATGACCTCGACCTCGCCGTGATAGTCGGTTTCCGCGATCAGCAGGCCCGCGACCAGCGCGCCGACGATCGGCGACAGGCCGGCGATCGACGTCGCCATGCTGGAAATGATGACGACGAGCAGGCTGGCGGCCAGAAAGACTTCGGGGCTTTTGGTGCGGGCCGCCTGACTGAAAATATGGGGCAGGGTGATGCGGCCAAGGATCAGCATGACCCCGACAGTCACGCCACCCCTGACCAATGTGCTGGCCAACGCGCTCCAGGCGCCGTCGGGGCTGCTGGCGACAGAGGGGGCGAGCGCACCCAGCATGAAGATGATCGGCACCAGCGCGAGATCTTCGAACAGCAGCATCGAAAAGGCGGCGCGGCCGACCGCACTTTGGGTGCCGACCATGGGCAGCACGACGGCGGTCGAGGACAGGGCGAGCGCAAGACCGAGGCCGATCGCCCCGGCGGTCGGTTGCCCCAGAAGATACAGCCCCGCCGCGATCAGCAGGCCGCTTCCGAATAATTCGGCCGCACCGACGCCGAAAACCTGCGCGCGCATCGACCAGAGCCGTTTGAAGCTCAATTCCAGCCCGATGGAAAAAAGCAGCAGAATGATGCCGAGTTCGGCAAATGGTTCGATGGCCTCCCCATCCGAAATGGTGATATGGTAAAGCCAGGGATAGCGCTCGACCAATGCCCCCAGGCCAGCCGGCCCGACCGCCAGCCCGACCAGGATGAAGCCGATGACCGGGCTGATCCGGAAGCGGGCAAAGCCGGGTATCACCAGCCCCGCTGCGCCAAGGATTACAAGAGAGTCACTGAAACTGTTGGGATCAATTGCGCCGGCCATGACCCATCATTGCCGCTGGGCATGCGAAAGACCAGCATGGAAGTAGAAAAAAGCTTCGAATGACATCGTTCAGGTTTGAAATCTCGGCGGCGAAGGCTGTGATAAGCCCGTTGCCGGAAGGGGCATCGCAGGGGCAGGCGCTCCAGGGATGCATCGGGATCGCTAGTGCTGGGCGGCCATGGCCGATCGACGCGCCTGTTGCCGCCTGATGGCGAATGCCAAGGGCAGCATTGCACACTGGTGCGGACGGCGGGACTTGAACCCGCATTCCCAGGGGGAGGCGGATTTTAAGTCCGCTGCGTCTACCGATTTCGCCACGTCCGCGTAAGCCATGGCCATAGCCGGCGCGGCGATCAGGTCAAGTCGCAGAAATCAGGCTTCGCTGCCGCTGTTCAAGCGTTCGCGCATTTCCTTGCCCGGCTTGAAATAGGGAACGCGCTTGGCGCAGACCGGCACTTGTTCGCCGGTGCGGGGATTGCGCCCCGTTCGGGCATCGCGAGCGCGGGTCGTGAATGCGCCGAAACCGCGCAGTTCAACCCGGCCGCCCGAGGCAAGCCGATCCACAATCTCACGAAAAAAGAGATCGACGATCCGTTCGACCTCCGGCACCGTCAGTCCCGGATTTTCTTCGGCCAGTTTCTGAATCAATTCCGAACGGATCATTGGTGTCCAGCTCCCCTCTGCTGTTCCCCCTGTCGTTTCATACTGCTTTTGTAACGCGTTGACAATCGTCCGCCGCATTATCGTTGCGCTTGTGTCATAACGGGAAAGGCCCGCCGAACACGGGGTTCGACGGGCCTTTCGCCTTGCCATGTCGGAAGGGATCAGCCTTCGTTCTTGGCCTTGAGCGCTTCGCCCAGAATGTCGCCCAGCGAGGCGCCGCTGTCGGACGAGCCATACTGCGCAACCGCCTGCTTCTCTTCGGCGATCTGCATGGCCTTGACCGAGAAGGTCGGCTTCTTGGCGCGGTCGAAACCGGTCACCATCGCGTCGAACTTCTGGCCGACCTGGAAGCGTTCCGGACGCTGTTCGTCACGGTCGCGGCCAAGGTCGCTGCGCTTGATGAAGCCGGCGGCGCCGTCTTCACCGGCCTGGACTTCCAGGCCACCATCACGCACTTCCAGAACCGTCACGGTGACGATCGCGTTCTTGTTGAGGCCTGCAGCCGCAGCCGCGGTGCCGCCAGCGGCCGGGCCGCCACGCTCAAGCTGCTTCATGCCGAGGCTGATGCGCTCCTTCTCGACGTCGATGTCGAGAACGACGGCCTGAACCGTCTCGCCCTTGCGGTGCAGGGCCAGCGCATCTTCGCCCGAAATGCCCCAGGCGATGTCGGACATGTGGACCATGCCGTCGACGTCGCCGTCCAGGCCGATGAACAGGCCGAACTCGGTCGCATTCTTGACTTCGCCCTCGACCGTCGAACCAACGGGATGACGCTCGGCAAAGCTGTCCCAGGGGTTGGACTGCGCCTGCTTGAGGCCCAGGCTGATGCGGCGCTTTTCGGGATCGACTTCCAGAACCAGGACTTCGACTTCCTGGCTGGTGGACACGATCTTGCCGGGATGGACGTTCTTCTTCGTCCAAGACATTTCCGAAACGTGGACCAGGCCTTCGATGCCCGGCTCGAGCTCGACGAAGGCGCCATATTCGGTGATGTTCGTGACGCGGCCCGTCAGCTTCGCGCCGACCGGATATTTGGCGCTCGCGCCTTCCCACGGATCGCTTTCCAGCTGCTTCATGCCCAGCGAGATGCGCTGGGTGTCGCGGTTGATGCGAATGATCTGCACCTTCACCGTGTCGCCGATGTTGATCATCTCATTGGGATGATTGATCCGCTTGTAGCTCAGGTCGGTGACGTGCAGCAGGCCGTCGATGCCGCCCAGGTCGACGAACGCACCATAATCGGTGATGTTCTTGACGACGCCTTCGATGATCTGACCTTCGGCCAGTGTCTGGATGAGGCCGCTGCGCTGTTCGGCGCGGGTTTCTTCCAGAATGGCGCGGCGCGACACGACGATGTTGCCGCGGCGGCGATCCATCTTGAGGATCTGGAAGGGCTGCGGAATGTCCATCAGCGGTGTGACGTCGCGCACGGGGCGGATGTCGACCTGGCTGCCGGGAAGGAACGCGACGGCGCCGTCGAGGTCGACGGTAAAGCCACCCTTGACGCGGCCGAAGATGACGCCTTCGACGCGGGCGCTTTCGGTGAATTCGGCTTCCAGCTTGTCCCAGGCGGCTTCGCGGCGGGCGCGGTCGCGCGACAGCATCGCTTCGCCATGGGCGTTTTCGACGCGGTCGACATAGACTTCGACTTCGTCGCCGACCTTGAGGTCAGCCTTCTGGCCGGGCATCGCGAATTCGCGCAGCGGCACGCGGCCTTCGGACTTCAGGCCAACGTCGATGACGGCCAGGTCGTTTTCGATACCGGTAACGGTGCCCTTGACGACGCGGCCTTCGAAACCGCCATCCTCGCCACCGAGAGAATCATTGAGCAGCGCGGCGAAATCGTCGCGCGAGGGAAATGCCGTAGAGGCCATTAAGTCGTTCCTTCACTCGTCATTGCTGGCCAACCGGTTGTATCCGGTGGTCTTTGGCCAAACTACGCGCCAGGCCGAATACCCGTCGCGTATCCAATGGGTTGAGAGCCAAGGGACGCGCCGTCGAGAAAAGCGAAAAGGGCGCCCGGAAAATCCGCGCGCCTTATCGGGTCACTCGTGCGGAGCGACCTTCCAGCTGGGCGTCCACAAGCGCGATCGCCCGCTGGACGGCCGCGTCTATAGTCAATTCCGACGTGTCGAGCAAGTCCGCGCCATCGGCGACCCGCAGCGGAGCGTGGTCCCGGCTCATGTCGCGGGTGTCGCGCGCCTGAATGTCCGCGACCAGCGAATCCATGTCCGGGTGCCCGCCATGCGCCAGCGCATCCTTGTATCGGCGTTCCGCGCGCACATGCACGCTGGCGGTAACGAAAATCTTGGCGTCGGCATCGGGCGCGATCACCGTCCCAATGTCGCGTCCGTCCAGGATCGCACCGCCGGGCTGGGTCGCGAAATCGCGTTGCCGCTGAACCAGCGCATCCCGCACGACCTGATGCACGGATACGCGACTGGCGAGGCTGCCGACCGCTTCGCTGCGCAGCGCCGGGTCAGCGAGCAATGCGTCACCGAAATTGCAGGCGGCCAGGGCATCTTCTTCCCGATCGGGATCGCCGCCGGCCTTGAGCACCGACAGGCCCACCGCACGGTAAAGCAGGCCCGTGTCCAGCACCGGCAACCGATAATGGCGGCCCAATGCCTTGGCGATCGTACCCTTGCCGGATGCTGCGGGACCATCGACGGCTATAATCATTGTCTTTTCCTGCGAAGCGCGTTGCCGAGCCCGAGCAGCGCGATTGCGGCCCAGACGATTTCCAGCGCCATCGACGCCATGTTGAAATGGACCGTCAGCGACCAGATGAGAAGCAGCGACCCGACGAGGTTGAGAAGGTTGAAAATGAGGAAGTTCAGCTGTCGGGCCATGTTGCTGTAGGCATAGGCGACGACCATGAGTGCGCTGCCAGCAAGGCCAACCAGATTGGCGAGGTCAAGGTTCATGCGACAGCCCCTAATTCGCGCAACAGCGGGATAAAGGTCGGGAAGCTGGTGGCGACCGGGCGCATGTCGTCGATCGTGACCCCTTCACGCGACGCCAAGCCTGCGATGGCAAAGCTCATCGCGATGCGATGATCCAGCTTCGTCGCGATCGGGCCGCCGCCGGGCAACAACTGGCCGCCAGTGCCTTCGATGATGAGGCCGTCCTCCATTTCCTCCACTCGCGCGCCGATCGCACGCAACCCCTCTGCCATGGTCGCGATCCGGTCGGACTCCTTGACCCTCAGTTCCTCCAGTCCGCGAAAGACGCTGCGCCCCTGCGCAAGGGCCGCTGCGACGAAGGCAACCGGATATTCGTCGATCATGCTGGGGGCACGGGCAGGATCGGGCTCAACGCCGGTCAGCACCGATGCCGTGACGACCAGGTCGCCAACCGGCTCCCCGCCGACATCGCGCGCGTTCACCACCTCGATGGCCCCGCCCATTTCGCGCAGCAGGTCGATCAGCCCGGCCCGCGTTGCGTTCAAGCCGACATTGGCGATCGTCACCTTTGATCCCGGCACGACCAGCGCTGCGACCATCGGGAAGGCGGCCGAGGACGGATCGCCCGGCACCATGATTTGCTGCGGCTTGAGTTCGGCCTCGCCGATCAGCGTGATGACACGGGCGCCATCGGCCTGCTGCTCCACGCGCAGATCCGCGCCGAATCCCTGGAGCATGCGTTCGCTATGGTCGCGCGTCGGGATCGGCTCGACGACACGCGTGATCCCGGGTGTGTTGAGACCGGCCAGGAGAATGGCCGACTTCACCTGCGCCGATGCGACGGGCAGCACATAGTCCAGCGGCACCGCCGGGCACGCGCCCCTCATCGTCAGCGGCAGGCGGTCGCCAGGACTGGTCGTGAAGCTGGCGCCCATCTGGGCGAGCGGCTCCGTCACGCGTGCCATCGGCCGCTTGCTCAAGGATGCGTCGCCAATGAAGGTCGCGGTAAGATCATGGCTGGCCAGCAAGCCCATGAGCAGCCGCGTGGACGTGCCGCTATTGCCCATGTCGAGCGCAATTTCTGGTTGCAACAGGCCGCCGACGCCCACGCCGTGAATATGCCAGACGCCGTCGGCGTCGCGCTCGATCCGGGCACCCATCGCCCGCATTGCTGCCGCCGTGGCAAGCACGTCTTCCCCTTCCAGCAGTCCTTCGACCCGGCTTTCACCGACCGCCAGCGCCGACAGCATCAGCGACCGATGCGATATGCTCTTGTCGCCCGGCACAGTGACGCTGCCCGAAAGGGGCGGCGCTGTGCGGAAGGTCATAGGCATAGGCTGGTCTTGGGTCTGGGTCACAAATGCCCCTTGTCATGGAACGGAAAAAATCTCCGCGGCTTTTGACAGCGGGGTTTGCCTATGGCAAGGCGCGCCTCGTTTCGCGGGCGACCAGACTGTCGCGCCGCGTGATTTCTGTTTGAGCATCGAAGAAGGAACAGGCCGGACATGGTGAAGGCTGAATGGGGCACGAAGCGGACCTGCCCAAAATGCGCGACTCGCTTCTACGATCTGGGCAAGGACGATCCGGTGGTGTGCATCAACTGCAACACCGCTTGGGAACCCGAGCCCGTGCTGAAATCGAAGCAGCCCTTGCCCTATGAGGAAGCGCCCAAGAAGGTGGTGGAAACCGCCGATGGCGAACGGGAAACGGCTGACGACGATCTGGACCTGGATATCGACGTCGATGATGACGACGATTCCCCGGACAATGACGTCGATCTGGGCGGTGACGACGACCTGGGCGTCGAAGCTGGCAATGACGACGACAATGACGACAATTAACTGAAAATTCCGCTTGCCAATGGGGTCTGACGATCCTAGAGGCAGCGACCTCCGAAGCGCCGGCCCAAGCGGCGCTTCGGGTTGGTGACGGGGCCTTAGCTCAGCTGGGAGAGCGCCTGCATGGCATGCAGGAGGTCAGCGGTTCGATCCCGCTAGGCTCCACCAGTTTTGCCGATCAGGGAAATGTCCAGGGGCATTTGCCGGCAAAACTCCCGAAGCGTCAGCGCCGGGCGGACCTCAGTCCGGGGCTGCACCATTATTTGGCCGACGGTTTTCCGGACATGGCCCGACCTGATTGCTGCGGCGCTCCCGCGCAGGATGGGGCCTTAGCTCAGCTGGGAGAGCGCCTGCATGGCATGCAGGAGGTCAGCGGTTCGATCCCGCTAGGCTCCACCAAAAAACATCCTCACAAATTGAATATCGGTTGGCCGCGAAATCCCTGAGTCTCCTGCCCTTCTCCCTGGGCCGGACTGAGGGACGCTCTTCCAATCACGCGATGGAAATGAAGCTGTCCATCACGCGCTTGCGGCCGGCGGTTTCGAAGTCGATCTCCAGCTTGTTGCCCTCAATCTCCGCGACGGTGCCATAGCCAAATTTCTGGTGAAAGACGCGCAGGCCGATGCTCATGTCGCTGCGGCCCTTATTGCCCAGCGAGACAGCGGAGGACCGCGCTTCCACGATGCGCACCGGCTCGGCGCTAAACTGGCCCGATGATTGGGCGCGCTGCCAGCCCGGTCCCCGGCCAGTGCCGCGCGCGACATTGGCGAAGGGGTCTTCCCGTTCCGACCAATTGGCGCGCCATAGCGACGCGCCGCCGCTCATGCTGCTTTCCTCCTCGACATGCTCGGGGGGAAGCTCCCCGACAAAGCGCGACGGGATCGAACTGGTCCATTGGCCATAGATGCGGCGGTTGGCGGCATGCAGGATGGTGCAGCGCCGCCGCGCGCGCGTGATCGCAACATAGGCCAGCCGGCGCTCTTCCTCCAGGCTGTTGAGGCCCCCTTCATCGAGCGCGCGCTGCGAGGGAAACAGGCCTTCCTCCCACCCCGCAAGGAACACATGCTCGAACTCCAGGCCCTTGGCGGCGTGGATGGTCATGATCGTGACCTTGCGCTCTTCCGCCTGCGCCTCATTGTCCATCACCAGACTGACATGCTCCAGGAAGGCGCCCAGCGTGTCATATTCCTCCATTGCGCGGGTCAATTCGGTGAGATTTTCGAGCCGCCCGGCGCTTTCGGTCGTGCGATCGGCCTGTAGCATCGCGGTATAGCCACTCTCGTCCAATATCTGGCGCGCCAGTTCGGCATGAGGCAATTGCCCCGCGCGATCACGCCACCGCGCCAGATCGCCGATGAAGGCGCCCAGCGACCGGCGCGCCTGTGGCGTCAATTCGTCCGTGTCCAGGATCCGCGCGGCGGCGAGGGTAAGCGGAATCCCCTGCGCGCGGGCAAGGCGATGCAGTTTTTCGACAGCCTTGTCCCCTAGGCCACGTTTGGGCACATTGACGATCCGTTCGAAGGCCAGATCGTCGGCCGGCTGGTTGACGAGGCGCAGATAGGCGAGCGCATCGCGGATTTCGGCGCGCTCATAGAAACGGAAGCCGCCGATGATGCGATAGGGCAGGCCGATCTGGATGAAGCGATCCTCAAACTCACGCGTCTGATGCTGGGCGCGGACCAGGATGGCGACATCGTCCAGCGACCCGCCGCTCCGCTCGATCGCCTCGATATCCTCGCTGATGCGCCGCGCCTCCTCCGGCCCGTCCCAGACGCCGATGACCTTGACCTTTTCGCCCACATCAATGTCGGTCCACAACGTCTTGCCCAGGCGATTGCCATTTTCGGCGATCACGCCGGACGCCGCGCCTAATATGTCCGGGGTCGACCGATAATTCTGTTCCAGCCGGATGATCGTTGCGCCAGGAAAATCCTTTTCGAACCGCAGGATATTGGCAACCTCTGCGCCGCGCCAGGAATAGATGGACTGATCGTCATCGCCCACGCAGCAGATATTCTTCCGCTCCTGCGCCAACAGCCGCAGCCACAGATACTGGCTCGAATTGGTGTCCTGATATTCGTCCACCATGATGTAGCGGAATTTTTGCTGATACTGCTCCAGCACGTCGCGATGCTTTTTCAGGATGGTGAGAACATGAAGCAGCAAGTCCCCGAAATCGCACGCGTTCACGTCACGCAAGCGCGCCTGATAGGCGGCATAGAGTTTCTGCCCCTTGCCATGGGCATAGCCCTCCGCCTCACCCGCGCTGACTTCGTCCGGCGTCAGCCCCTTATTCTTCCACTGGTCGATCAAGCCGCCCAGTTGGCGGGCGGGCCACCGCTTTTCGTCAATGCCCTCGGCCTGGATCAATTGCTTCATCAGCCGCAGCTGGTCATCGGTGTCCAGGATGGTGAAATTGGATTGCAAGCCGACCAGTTCGGCATGACGCCGAAGCATCCGCGCGGCGATGGCATGGAAAGTGCCGAGCCAGGGCATTCCTTCGACCGCGTCGCCGATCATCGCACCGACGCGCGCGCGCATTTCCCGCGCGGCCTTGTTGGTGAAGGTGACCGCCAGAATTTCCGACGGCCAGGCGCGACGCGTCGCGACCAGATGGGCCAGCCGCGCCGTCAGCGCCGCCGTCTTGCCGGTTCCCGCGCCGGCCAGCACCAGCACCGGCCCCTCGGTCGTCAGCACGGCCTCTCGCTGTGGCGTGTTGAGGCCCTTCAAATAAGAGGGATCGTTGGGTGAAGGTGCGGGAAGCGTCATGCAAAATCAACTAGGGTCGGGCAGGGATGGGGGCAAGGGCAGGGCCTTGCCAGTTCGCCCTTTCTATGAGAACAAAAAGCGAATCATGCAAGGGGATGACTGTCATGCTCACCGGCCAATGCCAATGCGGTGCCATTCGCTATACGGTGCAGGGCGATCCGGCGTATAGCGCGCTATGCCATTGCGGCGATTGCCGGGCGAGCGCCGGAGCGCCGATGGTCGGATGGGCGCTGTTTCCCGAGGACAAGCTTATCATCAGTGGCGAGCCGGTCAGCTATCGCTCGTCCGAAAACGCGATCCGTCAATTTTGCGGGACCTGCGGCACCGGGCTTTTCTACCGCAATCCCGTTGTCTTTCCGGGCGGGATCGACCTTCAGACCGCGACGCTGGACGATCAGGACGCGATCCCTCCCCAGGCGCATATCCAATGGGCCGAAGCGGCGCCATGGGTAAAGGCGATACAGGATTTACCCAGGTTCGATCGCTATCCAGAAGCCCCTTGAGCTTTAAGACGGGCACTGGGCCCGGATATTTTCGTCGCTATTCGGGAACGGCTTTTCCTTGCGCGGTGTTCTGTCTTTCGCACGAGCGGGCACCGGGGCACGATAAAAGGAAAGGATGTTCCCGATGAAAACGTTCCTGTTGGCAGGCGCCGCCCTGCTTGGCGTTTCGGCCATTTCCAGCACGGTCCTCGCGCAAGACGCCATGACACCGGGCAGCATGACACCGGGCGGTCAGCCGCCCGCCGGCACCATGACCCCGCAGACCGACCCGGCCATGCCCACGCCACCCGCAAATCCCTCGACGAATATGCCGACGCAACCCGACGACTCGTCCATGCCCATGCCCGCTGACCCGAATGCAGGCCAGCCTACCGGCGCCGTGCCGGCTGATCCCGGTATGATGCCCGCCCCTGCCAATGCGCCCCGCGATCCCGCAGCGCCGATGGGTTCGGCGGAAAATCCCGTGACCATGGGCGGTAACATGACGCCGCCCCTGACCGAGGCGAAGGACTATCCCGTCTGTTCGCGCACGGTTCAGGACAGCTGCATCAATCGCGGCCAAGCCCGTGCTATGCGCAAGCCCGGCTGAGTCGGCCGGCTTAGCCAATGGCTCGGCCATATGAGGGCCGGTCCGGCATTTCGGACCGGCCTTGTCTGCGCGACGTGCCTTATTCCGGCCGCAAAAGCGTCAACCGCGCCTTGCCGACGTTGCGGCTGGCGTCGATAGCATAGCCTTTCACGGCGACGTCTTCCCGGTGGCCGGTTTCGATCGAAATCCAGCTGGCCGGCCCGGTCCATCCCAATCGTCCGAGCTTATCCAGTGCGACCTGGCCCGCGCCCGTGTCATAGGGCGGGTCCATGAAGATGATGTCCAGCGGCGCAGGGGCTGGACCAAGCGTCAATACGCTCGACGGACGAATGTCGGGACGAACGCCAAAGCGATCACCATTGGCGCGGATCGCGTCCAGCGCCGCCTTGTCCTGCTCGACAAACAGGCATGTGGCCGCGCCGCGTGAGAGCGCTTCGAACCCCAAGGCGCCCGACCCTGCGAAAAAGTCCCCTACCGCCAGACCTTCGAAAGACCCGATCCGGCTTGTCAGCATGGAAAACAGCGTTTCGCGCGTGCGATCCGCCGTGGGGCGCGTCGCGTCGCCCTTGGGCGCGGTCAGCGGGCGACCGCGCCATTCGCCGGCGATGATCCTCATGCCGCGCCGCCCTTCAGGGTCTTGCGAAAAAGAATGAGGTCGTGCTGGCGCACTTCCTCCACCGTTCCGACCGCCAGTTCCCCCAAGGAAAAGGGGCCATAGGCCGTACGGATCAATCGGTTCACCTTCAGCCCCAGATGTTCCAGCACGCGCCGGACCTCGCGATTCTTGCCTTCGGTCAGCGTCATTTCAATCCATTGGTTGCGCCCGGTCCGGCGCTCCAGATTAGCCTCGATCTGGCCGTAGCGAATGCCGTCGATTTCCAGCCCGTCGAACAGGTCCTCCAATTGTTGCTGGCTGACCTCTCCGAACGCCCGCGCACGGTAGGTGCGGGGCACGCCGGTCGCGGGCAATTCCATCTGCCGCTTGAAACCACCATCGGTCGTCAGCAGCAGCAGCCCTTCGGTGTTCATGTCCAGGCGCCCTATCGGCATGACACGCGGCAGTCCGTCGGGCAGGCGATCATAAATGGTCGGGCGACCGGCCGGATCCCGTTCGGTCGTCAAGCATCCGGTGGGCTTGTGGAACAAGAACAGCCGCGTGGGCGCAGGGGCGGCAATGGCGACGCCGTCGACCGTAACGCCATGCAGCGACGTCAGCAGCGTCGCGGGCGTATCAACCGGCGCGCCATCCAGGGCGATGCGCCCGTCTGCGATCATCCTTTCGATTTCCCTGCGTGACGCGACTCCGGCCCGCGCCAGCAGCTTTGCGATGCGCTGAGGTTCGTTCTTGCCGGAGGCTGCTGCGGCCGCGCGGGCGGGATGCGGATTGGCTTCCTGCGCGGCCCGGGGCGATCGGCGGACGGTGGACTTCCCCGTCGCGGGGCGCTGACGCGCGCCATCAGGACGCTTAGGGCCACCGCCGCCTGCCCCCCTGCGAGGCGATCCAGATTTTTTCGGCGGTTCCACGGTCAATTCCTTTTCCTTGTCACTGGCCGTTCCCATATTCGAACAAAGCCAGCATTGAGCTGAAATGTGCCGCTCCGGAGACTATGCGAAGGAGTTTGCGTCCCGTCGGGCAACCCGGTGCGGGCGCGCGGCGTTTCTCTTATCGCATGGCGGAATCAGGGCGGGCTTGGCAAATGTTTTTCGGTTTGTTGAAAGAGGAAGAAAAGCGGCCCTCACGGCGCAAGGCAATCAAATCCATCCTGGTGGTGGAAGATGAGCCGCTGGTAGCCTTTGACAATGAACATGCGCTGGAACAGGCGGGCTACCGGATCGCTGCCACCGTCGACGACCATGATCATGCCGTGCGCGTCATTGATGAAGGCGGCGTGGATCTGGTGGTGGCCGACGTCGCCCTCCAAGGCGAAAAAAGCGGAATCGACGTCGCGCGTCACGCCGCGGAACGCGAGCTGCCGGTGCTGTTCGTCACTGGGCGCTGTCCGGGGGACGCCCGCGCGCTGGCCATCGGCTGTCTGTCCAAACCCTATGCCCAGCGAGACCTGATCGCGGCGATCCAGGTGGTCGACGCGGTCCTGCGCGGCGCGCGCCGGCCCAAGTTGCCGCCGGGCCTCACCCTGTTCGAGCCGCGCGGCTGATCGCTGCAATCGCTGCTTGCCTGATGCGCCTCACGCCATATGGTGGCGCAAACGGACGCCAAGGGGATCGCGCGCATTTATGACCGAAATTACGCAGGGCAGGCGCTCATGGGTGGATGCTGTGAAACCCTATGCGGAAAAAGCCCCGCTCGCCGCCTTTTTCCTGGGCGTTTCCTCCGGTTTTCCCTTCGCCATGATCGGCGCAACGCTCACGACGCGCCTGGCGCAGGACGGGATCGACAAGAAGGCGGTGACGGCCTTCACCCTGGCGTTCCTCGTCTATAATCTGAAATGGATCTGGGCGTGGATTGTCGATGGCGTCCGCGTGCCGCTCATCGGCCGTCTGGGCCAGCGCGTGTCCTGGCTGCTTATTGCTGGTGCGTTGTCGATCCTCGCGGTCGTCAACCTCGCTCTGGTAGACCCCACGACCAGCCTGCTCCAGACCGCTTATGCCGCAATCCTGGTCGGTGTCGCGGGTGCGACCTACGACATCGTCATCGATGCCTATCGCATCGAAATATTGGAGCCGCGCCAACTGGGCATCGGGTCGGGCATGTCGCAATATGGCTGGCGCATCGGATCGGTCGCGGCCGGATCACTGGCGCTCGTGCTGGCGGCGCGGATCGGCTGGCATGGCGCCTATCTTGCCTGCGCGGTCTTCGCTCTTCCGGCCATGCTGACAGGCTTGATCGTCGGCGAGCCCACGCGGCATCGCGAGGCCGTCAGTCGTCGCGGACTGGGGGAGGTCTGGCAATCCATCGCCGGCCCCCTTGCCGAATTTTTCCGCCGGCGCGGCGCGTTCCTGGTGCTGCTCTTCATCCTGTTGCATAAGATCGGCGATACGCTGGCCAACCTGACCTTCCGCCTGCTGTTTGACGACATGGGCTACAGCAATGACGAAATTGCCATTTATGACGTCGGCATGGGCTTCTGGGCCTATCTTGTCGGGATTTTCATTGGCGGCATTCTGTATGCGCGGCTCGGCATGAAGCGGTCGGTGCTGATCAGTCTCGTGCTGATGTGCGTGTCCAATTTCAGCTTTGCCGCGCTCGCGGCGCTCGGCAAAAGCAATTGGGGCATGGCCGGCGCGATCGGCTTTGAAAATTTCGCGAGTGGCATCGGTGGCGTGACGGTCGTCGCCTATTTCTCTGCCCTGTGCGACTTGCGCTTCACCGCCTCGCAATATGCGCTGATTTCCGCCGCGGCCAGCATCGTTGGCCGTTTCCTGACCGGCACGACGGCCGGCGCGTTGATCGAACGCTTTGGCTATGTCGATTTCTACCTTCTGACCACGGGCCTGGCCGTACCGGGGATCCTGCTATTCTGGCTGATGATGCGCGCCGGCCTGATCGACGCGAGCGTAGGAACGGCAGCGACGGCAGGGAAGGATCAGCCCGTCGCGTAAAGATCGAGCGGTCGGCCCAGGTCGCTGTGGGCCTGTGCCACCGCCTGCAGGCAGGTTAGCGCACCCAGGGCATGGTCATTGCCCAAAAGTGCGCTCACCTGGTCATAGGCCTGATTTGGATCGCGCAGGGCCAGCCCCGTCGCTTCCATCATCCTTGCCTCATCAGGGGTCATGCGCGCGCAGCAGCAGGGTGCGACCATGATCCTGCGGCTCGATGCGCGGGCCAGTTCCAGCATCATCGCGCGCATCAGCACCAGCGGCCGGCGGTAGCTGCGTCCGAAGGCCCCCAGCATGGCGTTGGCTGCGTGCGCGTCATTCACCCCGGCGCTGGCCATCCGGCGCATCACGAACAGGAATAGCCGGTTGCCATAGCCGCCCGGAATAGGACGGGGTAAGTCGACGGGGGAAGTCTCTCCATAAGCCATAGAATCGCGCCTTCTTGATTGGTCGAAGCCGCAGGATAGGCTATTGCGAAGCAGTCGCAAGTATATTCAGTCGGGTAATTGCCCGTTCAGTCGCAAAATCTGCCCCGCCAAATAGAGCGATCCGCCCATCAGCAACTTGGCCGGCGGCTCGGCAAGGGATGCCATGGCCAGGATCGCGGCGTCCGGCCCTTCATGGGCGGTGCAGCCAATGCCCCATTGATTGGCAATGGCGGCGAAGCGATCGGCCGGGTGATGATCATGGCCGGGTACGGGCAATGCGTGGATATGTCCGACGATGCCGGCAAAGGGCGCGAGGAAGGCGTCAATATCCTTGTTGGACAGCATGCCGACCACGAGATGAAGCTTTCGCCCCTCCAGCCGTTCCGGCGTAAAATAGGCGGCGATCGCTTCGCCCGCTGCGGCATTATGGCCGCCGTCCAGCCATGTGTCGGTACGGGGCGGCAAGGGCGCCAGCAACGGTCCGCGCTCCAATCGCTGCAAGCGGGCGGGCCATTGCGCCCAGAGCGGCGCAGCCTTGAGCGCGGCGTCGGACAGTGGCACGACGTGCTGATGGCGCAGCATGGCGACGGCAAGCGCCGCATTGTGAACCTGATGCGCGCCCGCCAGCCGGGGCAAGGGCGTATCGATCCGTCCATGCGCGTCGCGATAGTGGAGCCGGTCGCGATAGACGGCGGCATCCCACCCGTCGCCCTGACCGATCCACTGCGTCCCCGCTTGCGTCACCGCCGCCGTCATGATCGGCTCGAGCAGGTCTGGATAGCGCTGCGTTACCAGCGGCGCGCCCGCCTTTGCGATGCCGGCCTTTTCCGCGGCGATCAGCGCCAGCGTGTCGCCCAGAAAGGCCTGATGATCGATGCCAAGCTGCGCGATGCCGCAGACGACGGGATCAACGATGACATTGGTCGCATCGAGCCGTCCGCCAAGCCCCACTTCGATGATGCAGGCGTCGGCGCGATGTTCGGCAAAGGCCAGGAAGGCAGCGGCCGTCGTCACCTCGAAAAAACTGGCGTTCACGCCCTCCGCAATGTCCAGCACGCGTTCCAGATAGCGCGCCAGCTTTGCGTTGTCGATCAATTGGCCGGCGATGCGGATGCGTTCATTGAAGCGCACCAGATGCGGCGAGGTAAAGACATGGACGTTCTTTCCATCCGCCTCCATCGCCGCACGCAGGAAGGCGCAGGTCGACCCCTTGCCATTGGTTCCGGCGACGTGAAACACAGGGGGCAGCGCGCGGTGTGGATCACCCAGCCGTTCCAGCAGGCGCGTGATCCGCTCCAGCCCCAATATGTCCGCGCCCGGCGATAGCGACCAGAGCCGATCCAGTTGCGCCTGTACGTCCGGATCATCCGAAACGGCATGGTCGGCCACGGCGCTATTCCCCCTTGGCGCGTAGCGGTCAGGCGGCTGCGCGGGGCCGCAGATAGCCGATCACCCGCGCCAGCGTATCGCGCAATTCGCTGCGATGGACGACCATGTCCAGCATGCCATGGTCGAGCAGATATTCGGCGCGCTGGAACCCTTCGGGCAGTTTTTCGCGGATCGTGCTCTCGATGACGCGCTGTCCGGCAAAGCCGATCAGCGCATTGGGTTCGGCGATCTGAATGTCGCCCAGCATCGCATAGCTCGCGGTGACGCCGCCGGTCGTAGGATCGGTCAGCACGACGATATAGGGCAATCCCTTGGCATGCAGCTTCTGGATGGCGACGGTCGCGCGGGGCATCTGCATCAGCGACAATATGCCTTCCTGCATCCGCGCGCCGCCTGC
Organism: Sphingobium soli; assembly: GCF_020782245.1. GTDB lineage: Bacteria > Pseudomonadota > Alphaproteobacteria > Sphingomonadales > Sphingomonadaceae > Sphingobium > Sphingobium soli. The sequence continues at coordinate 48,716 of NZ_JAJGNP010000011.1, read as the reverse complement.
GGCGGTGAAGATGACATAGGGGCAATCATGCGCGATCGCGTCATTGACCCCCTGGATGAAGGCTGCGCCGACACCCATGCCCATGGACCCGCCCATGAAGGCGAAATTCTGCACCCCCATCACCAGCGGGACTTCGTCGATCGCGCCGCGCGCGTTGATCAGCGCGTCCTGATCGCCAGTGGCCTGGCGCGCGGCCTTGATCCGGTCTGGATAGCGCTTGCTGTCGCGAAATTTGAGCGGGTCTTCGCTGACATGGGGCGTGGGCAGCAGGATGAAGCCGGCGTCAAGTATCTGCGCGAACCGTTCATTCGGCCCGATCCGTCCATGATGGTCGCAACGCGGGCAGACCGACAGATTTTCTTCCCACTCCTTGATGAACACCATCTCGCCGCAGGACGGGCATTTGTGCCACAGCGTTTCGGCGGTGGTCTCCTTCTTGGTGAAGGGCAGGGCGTTGCGGACGCGGTTGATCCAGCTCATGCGGCAGTCTCTTGGGCTTGATGGGTGAGCGCGCCGCGCAGCGCGGCGACGAAGTCCTGAACGAAGGGGGCGGCGGCATCGCCATGGCTGCCGACAATATCGACGATTGCCGATCCGACGACGACGCCATCGGCGACGCGACCGATCGCGGCGGCCTGTTCGGGCGTGCGGACACCAAAGCCGACAGCCACCGGCAGGTCGGTCGCGGCCTTGAGCCGGGCGACCGCCATCTCGATCGACGATTGCGCCGCCTGTTGCTTACCGGTGATGCCCGCGACGGCGACATGATAGAGGAAACCGCTCGCGCCATCGAGGACGGCGGGCAGGCGTTGCGCGTCAGTAGTCGGCGTCGCCAGACGCACCGGATGCACATTCGCCGCGCGCAGGGCTGGGCCGATTTCGGCATCCTCCTCGGGCGGCACGTCGACGCAGATGACGCCATCGACACCGGCCTCTTGGCACTGATCCGCGAACCAGTCCGCGCCTCGCACCAGCATGGGATTGGCATAGCCCATCAACACCAGTGGGGTGTCCGGATGCCGCGCGCGGAAATCCGCTGCCAGCGCGAACACGTCCCTGGTCTTCGTGCCAGAGCCGAGACTACGCAGATTGGCCAGTTCGATTGCGGGACCGTCGGCCATGGGATCGGTAAACGGCATCCCAAGCTCGATAATGTCCGCGCCGCCCGCGACTAGCGCGTCAAGGATGGCGGGCGTCGCCGCGACGTCCGGATCGCCAGCGGTCACGAAGGTGATGAGCGCAGCGCGCCCCTGCGCCTTGCAGGCGGCGAAGCGGGTGGAGAGGCGGTCAGTCACGGGCATGTCCCAACTTCCGTTCGCCCTGAGCTTGTCGAAGGGCTGGTCTTCTTTTCGACCTTCTAATGAGAGAAGTGCGGGCCCTCGACAGGCTCAGCCCGAACGGGTTGTGATATTGCCGACTGGCCCTCACATCTCAACTCCCAGTGCATCCGCCACCGTGAAGATGTCCTTGTCGCCACGGCCCGACAGGTTGACGACGATGATCTTGTCCGCGTCCAGCGTGGGTGCGACCTGCTCGGCCGCCGCGATGGCGTGCGCGGATTCCAGCGCGGGAATGATGCCTTCGAGGCGCGAGAGCGACTGGAAGCTTTCCAGCGCCTCGTCATCCGTGATCGGCATATATTTGACGCGCCCGATCTCATGCAGCCAGCTATGCTCAGGGCCAATGCCGGGATAATCGAGGCCCGCCGAAATGCTGTGCGCCTCCGTGATCTGGCCATCCTCGTCTTGCAGCAGATAGGTGCGGTTGCCGTGCAAAATGCCCGATGCGCCACCCGCCAGGCTCGCGGCATGCTTGCCGGTCAGCCCTTCGCCCGCCGCCTCCACACCGATCATCGCGACTTCGGGATCGTCGAGGAAGGGGTGGAACATGCCAATGGCGTTGGACCCGCCGCCTACCGGCGCGATGAGCATGTCGGGCAGGCGGCCTTCGGTGTCCAGCATCTGCGCGCGGGTTTCCTTGCCGATCACCGACTGAAAATCGCGCACCAGTTCGGGATAGGGATGCGGCCCCGCCGCCGTGCCGATGATGTAGAATGTGTCGTGCACATTCGACACCCAATGGCGCAGCGCGTCATTCATCGAATCCTTGAGCGTCGAGGAACCGGAATGGACCGGGATCACCTCCGCGCCGAGCAGTTTCATGCGGAAAACGTTGGGCTTTTGCCGCTCAACATCCTTGGCGCCCATGAAAATCTTGCATTCCAGGCCGAAGAGCGCCGCGACGGTCGCAGTGGCGACGCCATGCTGGCCCGCGCCGGTTTCCGCGATGACCTTCTTCTTGCCCATACGCCGGGCGAGCAGCGCCTGGCCGATGCAATTGTTGATCTTGTGCGCGCCGGTGTGGTTGAGTTCCTCGCGCTTCAGGTAGATTTTCGCGCCCTTGCCCGGTTCCGCTTTGGCGCGCAGCGTCTCGGTCAACCGACCGGCATAATAGAGCGGATTGGGGCGCCCGACATAGGTGCGGAGCAGCTCGGCCATTTCCGCGTCGAAGGCCGGATCTGCCTTCGCCGCCTTATAGACTTTTTCCAGTTCCAGGATCAGCGGCATCAAGGTTTCGGCAACGTAACGACCACCAAAGGCGCCGAAATGGCCGTTGGCGTCGGGCTGGCTGCGCAGGCTGTTGGGCAGGGCAATGGTGTCAGTCATGAATCGGTCTTTCCAGAAGGACGACAATAAGGGCGTTCGCAGGTGCCAGTCCGGCACGCGATCAGCGCCATCGTCCTTCAATGCGCGGGGCAGGGGCAGTGAACGTCAACATGCGGATACCGCTTTGCAGAAGGCCATGATCTTGTCCACACTCTTGATGCCGGGCGCGTCCTCAACCCCCGATGAAATGTCGATCAGCGGCGCGCCGGTCTCGCTGATGGCTTCGCAGACATTGGCGGTGGACAGGCCGCCTGACAGGCCCCAGGGGGCGGGCACCGCTACCCCCCGCAACAGCCTCCAGTCAAAGCGCAGGCCCATGCCGCCGGGCAAGGCCGCGCCATCGGGCGTCTTGGCGTCGAACAGCAAGCGATCGACCGCGCCGGCATAAGCAGACGCGCCATCAATATCCGCACGAGACTTGACCGAAATCGCCTTCCACACCGGCAGGCCGAAACGCGCGCGGATGGCGGCGCTGCGTTCGGGACTTTCCTTGCCGTGAAGCTGGAGGGCGCTGATTGCCTCTGTGCCCACGATGCGGGCCAATTCCGCGTCGTCTGCATCGACCACCACCGCCACGCGCCCGACATGCGCTGGCACCGACGCGGCCAGTGCGCGCATGTGATCGGCTTCGACATGGCGTGGGCTTTTGGGAAAATGCACAAAGCCCAGATGGCTCGCCCCTGCGCGCACGGCGGCGCCAACCGTTTCCGGCGTCGACAGGCCGCAAATCTTGATCGCGAGTCGGGACATGGCGGCGCTTTAGCGGTGATCGGCCGCGAAGTCACATGGCGGGCGATGGCCGTCGACGGTCAGGTCCATGTCATGCAGTGCCAGCCACTGATCGGCGTGCGTGATGCAGGCTGTGCCCAGATAGGCGTCCAGCGCGGCAATGATGGTCGCGTCGTCCATGTCCCTGGGATCGAACGGTGCATGCCAGTGCAGGTCGAACCGCGGACCATCTGTGCGCAGCAGGTAGAAGGGCAGGATGCGCGCGCCCACCTTGCGCGCCAGCCGCAACGCGATCGACAGATTGCCGGACGGCACCAGCGGCCGACCGAAGGTCGGGAACCACACCTGCCGCTCGCGGCGCTCGTCGGCGAGGATATAGAGCGTCGCGCGGTCCTTCTGCGTCAGATGCTTGAGCACGCCGCGCGCCGCCCCGTCGCCGCCAATCGCCTCCCCCATATAGCTGGAGCGCGCCTTCTTGAGCTGGGCGGCGATCCTGGGGTCTTCGGGATCTTCATAGACGCCAAGGCCCGGCCGGTCTGTCGACCATTTGATATGGGCGGCGAGCAGGTCCCAATTGCCCAGATGACAGGTAAGGGCAATCATCGGGCCGGGACCGTCGAGCACCTGTTTATAGCCCGGCGCATCGATAACCCGCACATGCGCGTCATTCACCAGTCGATCGATATTGGCAAGTTCCGCCATGGTGCGGCCGACATTGACCCAGCGCCGGGTCAAGATCGCCTCACGCTTCGCTTCGGACAGATCTGGCCGCAGGATCGCCAGATTGGCGCGCGCCCGCGCATCGCGCAGCTTCATGGTGCGCCGCGCGACATGGGCGGACAGCCACCCGCCAAGCCACGACGCCAAGCGCACGGGCAAATGACGCATCAGTGCAAAGAGAAAGGGGTTGGAGAGCATGGGCCGAGCGTCATACAGCAGCCGTCGAAACGGTAAAGGGTGCGGCGGCAAGGATGATATGGCTCTGGGCAGTTCTTCAGGCGCTCACCCTCATCGGGGTCGCCAGCTATTGGCGCAACCTGCCGATCGAACGAAAGGAAGAAACGCCTGATGGCGTGGTCGTCATCCTCAGCCTGCGCGACGATTGGGACGGCGCTCCTGACCTGATTGCCCGACTACAGACCCAGCATGCCCGGTTCCGCCTGATCCTAGCGACATCGGGCCATTGTTCCGCCGCGCGCGACCTTGCAAGCCGCGAAGGCGCATGGGTGCAGCTGGTTTCCGCCGGCGTTGCGCAGGATGAAGGGCAGAAGGTGCACAAGCTCCGCGCGGCTCTGGGGGCATTGGGACCGGATGATCGCTATCTCGTCTTCCTCGACGCGGATATTGCGCCACCGGCGCGGCTCATCGGGCGGCTGCTGTTTCCGCTCGCGCGCGACAAGGCGGATATCGCGACCGGCTACCGCATGCTGCTTCCTGGCCGGGGCTGGATGCCCACGCTGGTCAGCGCGGTGGAAATGCAGCTTGCGACATTGCCGCGCTCCGCCACCGCCACCATGCCCTGGGGCGGCGCGATGGCGATGACGCGCGGCGTGGCTGACCGGCTGGACCTGGACGGCGTGCTTGCCGGGCGGCTGTCCGATGACATGGCGATCGGCCTGGCCGGTTGGCGCGCAAAGCTGCGGATGCGGCCGGTGCGCGATCTGCTTGTTGCCAGCCCGATTGACGGCCGCGCCGCCGACCTGCTGGCGTTTGGGGTGCGCCAATATCGGCACGTCCGCACCAACAGCCTGCGCATGTGGGGCGTTGCCACCGGCATGGTCGCGGCGCAGTCGGCAGCCTGGCTATGGGCTTTGGGATGGGGAGGCTGGGCCGCGATCGCGATCGGCTATAGCGCGGCCTGGGTTAGGGCGCTGGTCCGGCGGAAGATACTGATCAGCGTGCTCGAACCCGCCCAGATCCGGCAGGCGCAGCGCTCGCTCTATTGGGATATCGCCCTGCCATTTGCCGTCGCCTGGTCGCATCTGGCGGTGCAGCTGGCCGCCGCTTGCTCAGACAATATACGCTGGGGCGGATGGCTTTATCGTGTGAAGCAAGGCCGGGTCACGAGCATGTCCCGCACACCCGGCTGATATGCCGTCTTAACATCAACGGATAAGAGCCTAAAAACCGGCCGGAAACTGGTGCAGGCCATCATCGCCGATCCGCAGCACGACCTTGCCCGCGACTGCGCTCATCGGCAACTCGCCATATAGGTGTGGGAACAATGCGCCGCCGCGTGACACTTCCCATTTGACCGCGTCGCCGAAGGGCGCAAGGTCGATCATCAGCATGACGAGTCGATCCTGACCGGCAAAATGCTTCGCCACCGTGTCTGCCGCCTGCTCGCGCGTCGACATATGCATATAGCCATCAGCCAGATCGACCGACGCGCCCTTGAACACGCCGTCGGCCTTGAACTGGTCAAACTGTTCGGCGGTCAGTACCTTGTAGGCGAACAGCTCGTTCATGCCTCGCTGCTGTCGGTTTCACCGTCCAGATCGGCCTCCGCCTCGCTTTCCTCAATCTTCGCGGCACTGACGACATGTTCATTGTCCGCCACGTTAAACAGACGCACGCCCGCCGAATTGCGGCCGATGACGCGCAGCGAATCAAGGCCCATGCGGATCAGCTTCGCCTGATCCGTCACCAGCATCAGCTGGTCCGCACGGGTTGCGGGGAAGCTCGCGACCACCGGTCCGTTGCGGCCGATATTGTCGATATTGGTGATGCCCTGGCCGCCGCGCCCGGTCCGGCGATATTCATAGGCCGACGACAATTTGCCGTAGCCGTTCGCACAGACGGTGAGAATGAATTGCTCATTCTCCTGCATTCGGGCGAACATCGCCTGATCCTGCATCTCGCCGTCCTTCTCCGGCTTCCAGGGGGCGAAGCGCAAATATTCCTCGCGCTGTTCGCCGTCCGCGCCCGAACGATGGAGCACCGACAGCGAAATGACCGCGTCGCCGTCCGCCAGCTTCATGCCGCGCACGCCGGTGGAGTTGCGGCTCTGAAACTCGCGAACATCCTCTGCCTGGAATCGGATCGCCTTGCCCTGACGGGTGGCGAGCAGCACGTCGTCGCTTTCATCCAGCAAGGCGACGCCGATCAGGCGGTCGTCCTCATCCTCGCCCTCGAACTTCATCGCGATCTTGCCGTTGGACGGCACATTGGCGAAGGCGTCCATGCTGTTGCGACGGACCGATCCCATGGCGGTCGCGAACATGACGTGCAGCTTGCCCCATTCCTCCTCGTCCTCCGGCAGCGGCAGGACGGTGGAAATGGTTTCGCCCGGCCCCAGCGGCAGCAGGTTGACCATCGGCCGTCCGCGCGTCGCCGGCCCGCCTTCGGGAAGGCGCCAGACCTTGAGGCGATAGACCTTGCCGGCGGTCGAGAAGAACAGCACCGGCGTATGGGTCGATGTGACGAACAATTCGGTAATGGCGTCCTCATCCTTGGTCGCCATGCCGCTGCGGCCCTTGCCGCCCCGCGCCTGCGCCCGAAAGGTGTCGAGCGGGGTGCGCTTGATATAGCCCTGCATGGTCACGGTGACGACCATGTCCTCCCGCTCGATCAGGTCCTCGTCCTCGATCCCGTCGGCCGCAGCGGTGATTTCCGACAGGCGCGGTGTCGCGAACTCGCGCTCGATCGCTTCCAGCTCCTCGCGCATCACCGCATAGAGCTTCACGCGGTCGGCGAGGATAGCGAGATATTCGGTAATGGCTTCGGCCAGTTCGGCCAGTTCCTTGCCGATCTCATCGCGGCCCAGCGCGGTCAGCCGATGCAGGCGCAGGTCCAGGATCGCGCGCACCTGAATGTCGCTCAGCCTGTAGCTGTCGCCATCGATGTCGTTTTCAATCGCTTCGACCAGGCGGAGATAGGGCGCGATCTCGCCGATCGGCCATTCCTTCGCCAGCAACGTCTCGCGCGCCTCGGCCGGGCTGGCCGATCCGCGTATAATCTTCACCACCTCGTCCAGATTGGTGACCGCAACGACCAGGCCAAGCAGGATATGCGCGCGATCGCGCGCCTTGTTCAGCTCATATTTGGTGCGGCGGGTGATGACCTCTTCGCGGAACTTGATGAAGGCCTCTATGATATCGCGAAGGCCAAGGATTTCCGGGCGACCGCCCCGGATGGCGAGCATGTTCGCGGGGAAGCTCGATTGCGCCGGCGTGTTCCGCCACAGCTGGTTCAGCACGACCTCCGGCGTCGCGTCGCGCTTCAGATCCATGACGATGCGAACGCCCTCGCGGTTCGATTCGTCACGAATGTCGCTGATGCCCTCGATCCGCTTGTCCTTGGCGGCCTCGGCGATCTTCTCGACCAGGCCGGACTTGCCGACCTGATAGGGGATCGATGTCAGCACGATGGATCGGCGGTCGCCGCGCCCTTCCTCAACATCATGGCGCGCGCGCATGATGATGGAACCGCGACCGGTGTTGTAGGCGCTGCGCGCGCCGGACTGACCCAGGATCAGCGGCGCCGTCGGAAAATCGGGACCGGGGACGATCTGAATCAGTTCGTCCGTGCTGATGCCGGGATTGTCGATATAGGCAAGGCAGGCGCGCAGCACTTCGCCCAGATTGTGCGGCGGAATGTTGGTCGCCATGCCGACCGCGATGCCGCCCGCGCCATTGACCAGCAGATTGGGGAAGCGCGCCGGCAGCACCTGCGGCTCGTTTTCCGACGCGTCATAATTGGGCTGGAAATCGACCGTGTCCTTGTCCAGATCGTCCAGCAGCGCGGTCGCGACCTTGGCAAGCCGCGCTTCGGTGTAGCGCATCGCGGCTGGCGGATCAGGGTCCATCGACCCGAAATTGCCCTGACCGTCGATCAGCGGGACGCGCATCGACCAGTCCTGCGTCATGCGCGCCAACGCGTCGTAGATCGAACTGTCGCCATGCGGGTGATATTTACCCATCACCTCGCCGACCAGGCGCGCGGACTTGCGATAGGGACGATTGTAGACGAAGCCCGATTCCTGGGCCGAAAAGAGAATGCGGCGGTGCACCGGCTTCAGCCCGTCGCGCACGTCCGGCAAGGCGCGGGCGACGATAACGGACATGGCGTAGTCAAGATAACTGGCCTTCATCTCATCCACGATGGAGATGGGGCTGATGTCCGAAGGGTCGGCGAGGACGGTCTCGTCGGTCAATGCGATTCTCTTTTTGGATGGTGCGTTGCGATGGGCAAGCACTAGCCCAGCGAAACAAATCTGTCACCCCTCGCGCGCGCGCGCTTGTCGCGCGTCCCTGGCGTGCGGCCCGGAACGAAAGGTCCGCATAGAGGTTGCAAATCACTGCGATTTAGGGTTGTTCAAAGCCCGTTCACGCGCCGGCCCCTAACCGGCTACCAAACCCTGGAAGGTCGCCTGAATGCAGGCGTAGAGGAGATGAGGATCATGCGTTTTGTAACCCCGGTGGCGCTCGCGCTGACCTTGGCGATGGCTGGCGGCGCGGTTTCCGCCCCCGCTTTCGCCGCGAAAAAGGAAGAGAAGAAAGCCGGACCAAAGCTGAACGTCACGCCCGATGTGCTCAAGGCGTTGCAGGTTGCGCAGAAGGCGTCTGAGGCCAAGGATTTGGCCGCTACAAAGACGGCGCTCGCCGAAGCGGACAGCAAGGCGACGTCGAATGACGACAAATATCAGATCGGCGCGATCAAGCTGAACGCAGGCATCGGCAATAATGACGAAGCGCTCAAGATGGAGGGCCTCAACCAGATGCTCGACAGCGGTCTGACGCCGCCGGAGCAGGCTGGCCAGTTCAATGCTGTTGCCGCCGATGCCGCGCTGGGGCAGAAAAATTACGACGTCGCGATCCAGCGCGGCGAGGCGGCTCTTGCGGCCGGTTACAAGCCCGAAGCCGTGCAGCCGACCATTGCTCAGGCCTATTTCGGCAAGGCCGGCACGACCAACACGTCGGCCGAGCCTGCGCGCGGTTTCACGCAGAAGGGCTTGGCTGCGCTCAAGGCGGCGGCCGAGGCGTCCAAGGCATCGGGTCAGCAGGTTCCCGCGCAATGGTATCAGATCGGCGTCAGCCGCTCTGAAGCGGCCAAGCTGCCCGAGGTGACGGAGTGGGCCACGATGGCCTATCGGGCGGATCCGAGCGGACAGAATCTGCGCACGCTGGTTCGCCTGTTCCAGCGCGCCAATCCCAACATCACCAATCGCGAAAATCTGGACGTTCTGCGCCTGCTTGGGGCGTCGGACGGACTGGTCGTCGCGCAGGACTTCACCGAATATGCCGAAATGGCGTCGAAGACCGGCATTTATGGCGAGGTCAAGTCGGTGATCGACAAGGGGCGGTCGAAGGGTGTGCTGAACGCAAGCCAGGGCGGAGACCTCTATCAGACCGCGGTTCCGAAGATTTCGAGCGATAAAAGCACATTGGGCGCTGCCGAAGCGGATGCCCAGAAAGCGGCCAATGGCAAGATCGCGGCCGCGACCGGTGACGCCTATCTGGGCTATGGCGACTATGCCAAGGCCGCTGCGATGTTCGAGCTGGCCAAACAAAAGGGCAGCGTCGACGCGGATGAGGTGAACACGCGTCTGGGCATCGCCAAGACGCTGGGTGGCGACATGGCAGGCGCAAAGGCCGCGTTCGAAGCGGTGCAAAGCGGCGCGCGCAAGCAGATCGCCGCTCTGTGGCTGGCCTATCTTGGCACGAAGGGCGCCTGACGGCGCAGGGCCGCCGGGGCCGATCATGGCCCCGGCGGCGTTCTAGTGTTCGGGCGGAGCAGATAAAGCGTTGGCATCGCACCGACGGCAATGACGGGATTGGCGGGGGCTTTTGTGGGTAGTTTGAACGGATTGCGTGGCGGCCTGTTGATGGCAGTCGCCCTTGGCGCGCTGGTGGCGACGCCTGTATCGGCAAAAAAGAAGAAGATCGTCGTGGCCGGGCCGCCGATCACCATGTCCGATGGCTTTCGTGCCAGCGCGGCGTCCGCGGAAACCGCGTTGAAGGCGCGCGATACGGCGACGGCCGCCGCCCGCATTGGCGCCTTGTCGCCGACATCGGAGTTCGAAACCTATGTCGCTGCCGCCATGCGCTACCAACTTGCGGTGCAGCGCCGCGACGTGCAGGCACAGCGGATCGCGCTCACCGATCTTTTCAAGAGCCCTGAACTGCCCAAGGCGGAAGCACCGCGGCTGCGCTATGTTGCGGGCTATCTGTCGTTCCTGGTCGGCAATTATGACGATGCGACCGCGCAACTCGATTACGCCAAGACGCTGGGCTATGACGGCATCGACGCGACCATGCTGCGCGCGGATATCGCGCTGCGCCGGAACAAGCCGAAGGAAGCGCGACCCCTGTTGCGCGAAGCGCTTGCCCGTCAGCGCGCTTCTGGCGAAGAGGTGCCGCTGGCATGGATCGACCGCGCGATCTCGCTCGCCTATCAGGCGCAGGACTTCAACGAGGTGGGCGCGCTATATCGTGAACGCCTGGCCCGCACGGCAACGCCGCAGGACTGGCGCTCGGCCCTGACCAATTATCTGTCCGCCGCCGGACTGGAGGCGCAGGCGCAACTGGATCTTTATCGGCTACAGGCCGCCAATGGCGCGATGGCCAGCGAGCGGGATTATCAGGCCTATGCGCAGCTAGCGGAAAAGAATGGCTTTTATGCCGAGGCGAAGGCCATTATCGAAGCGGGACGCAAGGCTGGCAAACTGACCGCGAAACAGGCGGCCACGAGCCAGCTGCTCAAATCGGTCACGCCCAAGGCGACCAAGGAGATTGCCGCCCTGCCAGCGATGGCGAAGAAGGCGGCCAGCGCTTCGACCGGCAAGGATGCGCTTGCCCTGGGCGACAATTATATGTCGCTCGCGCAATTCCCGCAGGCGGTCGAACAATATCGGCTGGCGCTGTCCAAGGGCAGTGTGGACGTGGGCCGCGTCAACGCGCGGCTGGGCATCGCATTGGCGCGTTCGGGCGATTATGCCGGCGCGCAGGCGGCGCTTGCCCAGGCGAGCGACAGTGACTGGGCCAATGTGGCCGGCTTCTGGTCGACCTGGATCGACCAGCAAAACCAGAAGGCCAGCGCCGCCTGACGGCATTGGCGCGCCGCTGTCGGTTCAGACCGGCAGTGGCACGCCCGGCTGGTTTTTCGACGTCCGGATCGTCAGTGATGTCTTGACGCTGACGACATTGGGCGCCGGCGTCAATTTCGACGTCAGGAACTGCTGGAAGCTTTGGAGGTCCCTGGCGACAACCTTCAGGATGAAGTCGATCTCGCCATTCAGCATGTGGCATTCGCGCACTTCTGGCAGGTCGTCGACATGCTCCTGAAACGCTTTCAGGTCCGCTTCCGCCTGGCTCTTGAGGCTTACCATGGCGAACACGGTGATGGTGTAGCCCAGCATGGCAGGGTCCACGACGGCATGATAGGAAGTGATGGCGCCCGACTCCTCCAGCGCGCGCACACGGCGCAGGCAGGGTGGCGCGGTCAGTCCAACCTTGCGCGCCAGTTCCACGTTTGTCATCCGCCCGTCATTCTGCAATTCGCCGAGGATTTGCAAGTCGATGTCGTCGATATTGGGGCCGGCCATTATCCTGATTATTTCCTATCCTGTGTGATGGCCTCATCATAATAATATTTCAGGGCATTGCAATTGTCCCACTATGCGACGGGTCGTTTCTGTCGCATGCCGTGCCCCTTCCCCTGGAGCGAACATCGGCCTATCGATGGGGTAGCAACGCGCGATCGCGTAGTTTGATGGGGAATATGGTGCGGTTCAACGATCTCTTGCAAACGGTACTGGCAGCGGAAAGCCGCTCTGGACTGAGCGCGGTGACGTTGTGGCGGCAGTGCGTCGATCTTCTGGCGCAGCATGATCGTCCGGACAGGAACGGCATGGCGGACGAGGAGCGGGACCTGCTGCTCGACCGCCTTTCGACCCTGCGGCCCCAGTTGAGCGAAGCGCAACGAATCGCAACGGTCGTGGAATTGGGGCGGCGTCTGCGGTCACCGGCGCTCATCTGTTTCTTCGCCAATGACCGACCATCGGTCGCAGCCGCAGCCATCGCGCGTGCCCAGCTGCCCGACCTGGCGTGGGCGGAAATCCTGCAGCATCTGACGCCGACGGCCCGTGGCGTGCTTCGTGGTCGACGCGATATCGGTCCCTATACGCGCAAGGCGTTGGAAGCGTTCGGCTCGGCCGATCTGGTGCTGACCGCCGCGCCTCGAGCTGCGGATCAGGATCAGGATGACGATGCGCTGCTTTTGACGGAAGAAGCGGAGCCCGATCCGCACATGGCAAGCGCGAATGACCTGAGCGTCGCGTCCCCCAAAATCGGCGCATCCGGCCATGATGAGGACCAAATTCGGAACCTCGTTGACCGGATCGCGGAATTTACGAGCAATCGCCGCCCGGTCGGTGAGGCACGGGCCGATGATGTGGCGCGCAATGACGCGCCTCGGTCCTTCGCATTCGAGACGGATGCCTCCGGGGCCATCCTCTGGATCGACCAGGGGCCACGGGCGGCTTTGATCGGTCTCACGCTGGGCGAAGCCGCCCTGGAGGGCGGGAGCGGTCCGGACGGGCATGTGGCCGGCGCCTTCGCCCGACGCAGCGGCTTTCAAAATGGTCGCTTCACGATCGTGGATGGAGTCATGACGGGCGAATGGCGCATGTCCGCCGTTCCGTTCTTCGACGCAAAATCCGGCCGGTTTCAAGGGTTTCGCGGGGAAGCGCGGCGTCCCTATCTGCACGAAGTCGCGGCCCGGACGACGCCTGCTCCCATGGAGATCACAGGTTTGTCGGCCGATTCGTTGCGGCAATTGGTGCATGAACTGCGCACGCCCTTGAATGCGATCCTGGGCTTTGCCGAGATCATCGAGCAGGAATTATTCGGCGCGGTCGGCATGCAATATCGCGAGATGGCGGGCAATATCGCGGTAGACGCGCGGCATTTGCTGGTTGCATTCGAGGATCTGGATCTGGCCGCGCGCGTTTCGCGCGGCGATGGCAATGGCGCGCCGAAACTGATCGATCCCGACCGGCTGGTGACGCAGGTGATCGACCGTTTCAGGGAGCAAGGCGGCCTGGAACTGCCGACGATCGACATCGCAATCGCGTCCGATCTGCCGCAGATTCTGGTCGATCCGGTTCAGGGTGAGCGCATGGTGCAACATCTTTTGCGAACGATGGTGTCCGTCGCGCCGCGGGACGAAGCGGTGACGGGGGCCTGCTGGCTGCGTCCGGATGCCGGTCATGGCTGTGTCGTGCTGGCGGTCGACCGCCCATCGACGCTGATCGGGCTTGAAGAAGGGCAATTGCTGGATCCTGGCTACAGCGCGGACGGCAATTGGGTCGATGGTCCACTGCTAGGCCTTGGATTTTCACTGCGATTGATCCGCAGCCTTGCGAGCGCCTGTGGCGGATCGCTGGAAATAGAGGCGCGCCGGATGATATTGAGCATTCCGGTTGCGGGCGTGGCGAGCGGAGCAGTCGATATCCGCTGACCGTGGGTGTCATCGCAACCCTATGGCAACCATTGGACGCTAGGGGATGTGCATGATCGCTTCTTCGCATGACGGCAACCTGCTGCTGCCTCCACTGGACCGGGATCGGATACGGCTTGAACCGGGCTTTGGCACGCGATTCATGCTTTTCGTGGACACAGAGGAAGAATTTGATTGGGACGGCCCATTCCGCCGCACCGGTCATTGCGTCACCGCGCTTGAGGGATTGGCGCGGGGGCAGGCCTATTTTCAATCCGCTGGGGTAAAGCCGATTTACGTCACCGACTATCCCATCGTGGAATCGGAAAAGGCCGTGGCGTTGCTTGGGCAATGGCGGGCGGATGGATCGGCCGACCTTGGCGCGCATCTGCATCCCTGGGTCAATCCGCCGCATTTGGAAGAGGTGAACGCCGCAAATTCCTATGTCGGCTTTCTTCCAGAGGCGATTGAACGCGCCAAGCTGGACGCTTTGTGCAACCAGATGGAGGCACGCTTTGGCGCTCGTCCGATCTGCTATCGGGCAGGCCGGTACGGCGTAGGGCCGCACAGCGCGCGGCTCCTGGAGGAAGCGGGATTCAGGCTCGACACATCGGTGCGGAGCCGGTTTGACTACAGCGAACAGCATGGACCTGATTTTCAGGGGTTGCCCCAATGTCCCTATTGGGCGGCACCCGGCCGCTCGCTGATCGAGCTTCCCTTGTCGACGGCTTTTGTCGGGCTGGCGCGTGGCGGGGGTGAGGCGTTGTACCGCGCGGCACATAGGGTCAGGCCGCTGGCCGGCGTTTTGTCGCGCGCCCGCCTGATCAGCCGCGTGCCATTAACGCCGGAAGGCGTTCCGGTGCGTGACGCGATCGCGGCCATCGACGCGCTGATCGAAGAGGGGGTGCAACTGCTCAATTTCAGCTTCCACTCGCCCACCTTGGCGCCCGGCCATACGCCTTATGTGCGCAGCGAGGCGGATCTCACGGATTTCTACAAATGGTGGGATGCGGTGCTGGCCCACATGGCGCGCCGCGGCGTCGCTCCCGCTAGCCTCGATGAATTGCTCGCAGCCGTTCCACCCCGTGCCGAGGCTTGCAAAGCGGCGTGATGCTGCCTATCCGACGCCTAAGGTGGGGCCTGTAGCTCAATGGTTAGAGCTGGCCGCTCATAACGGCTAGGTTGCGGGTTCGAGTCCTGCCGGGCCCACCAACACTCGATTTCATGAACATTATGCGGTATCATAAATCCCTGTGAATCAGGGATTTGTGAGCCGTTCTTCATCCATAATGTCTCAGGATGTATCGGGGTATCTCACGAATCGTGGGGTATCGGTGGGGGTATCGAAACCAATTTTTGGGGTATCGATGACTCTTACATACGCTGAAGCGAAAAACGCCGCCGCCACCGGGCGGAACTACAAGATGACCGATTCTGCTGGTCTCTATCTCTATGTAACAAAGGCCGGCGCGAAGTCGTGGCGGTTCAGATATCATTTTGCTGATCGCGAGAAGCTTGTCACTTTCGGGCTGTTCCCCGAGGTCGGGCTTGCCGAAGCGCGTGATAGGCAAAAAGAGGCACGCGAGTTGCTCCGGCAGGGCATCGACCCTGCAGTGGAGTTTCTCCGACGAAAGGCGCAGGCCGTAGTTCAGGCGGACGCCAGTTTTCGCGCCAAGGCCGAAGAATGGCTCACGGAGAACGAGCCTTGGTGGTCTGCCGCCAATGCCTTCAGGGTACGATCGAGGATCGAGAAGGACATCTATCCCGAGTTCGGGAAGCTGCCTGTCAGTCAGGTCACCAGCGAAATGGTACTGATCGCACTCCGGAAAATCGAACGTCGGGGCGCGATAGAAACTGCGAAGCGGGTCCGCGGCTACATCCTGGGTATTCTCAAGCGCGCTCGCGGCGAGGGCCTGGTGACCACAGAAACGATCGTTAGCGTCGAGATCGTCGCTGATGCGCTGAAGCGCTCGCCTCCGGGGATCAAGCAACCAGCGCTCACGCGCGTATCGCAGCTGCGCGAATTTCAGAAACGCGTCGATCTCTCGACCGGTGGCCCGTTGAGCAAACTTGCCTCCCGGCTGCTTGCTCTCACCGCCGTCCGTGTCGGCGTCCTTCGAACTGCTGAGTGGGACGAGTTTGAAGGTATCGACTGGGAAGATCCCGACAAGCCTGCGCCCGCGGCAATCTGGCGGATTCCCGCCGAGCGGATGAAGCTGGCGGTCGAGGACAAAAGCAATGCCGCGTTCGGCCACGACGTGCCGCTCTCTTGGCAGGCCGTCGAAACGCTTCGAGCCGTAAGGGTACTCACCGGAAAGTTCAGCCTCGTCTTTCCGAGCAGCAGGTCCTGGCGTCTGCCGATGAGTGACGCGGCTGTCAGCACCTTATACAAGCGGATCGGGAATGGCGCCTACAAAGGGAAGATGGTGCCGCACGGCTGGCGTTCGGCTTTTTCGACCGTGATGAACGAACGAGCTGCAGAACTCGAGCGTGACGGCGATCGCATGATCATCGATCTTGTACTGTCGCATGTGCCCAAGGGCGTATCGGCGTCGGAATGGGCCTATAACCGCGCACGCTATTTTAAGCCGCGTCGGGAGATGTTGCAGGCTTGGGCTGACCTGATCGGCGACGGGCTGGAAAATCCATTCGCCTTGGTGAATGTGAAAATGGTCAAAGGAAGGACGCTCTCACGCTGGGAGAGCACGCCAACTGGGCCAAACATCATCCAGTTCAGGCCGGCCCGACGTTAGGCCAGTCGATTCTGTCCATTAGGTCCAAGCGGAGATTTGCCATGGAAAGGCGTTGCGTTTGTGGGAATCCATTTCCCACAAACGTTATGTCGCAAGCGGTAATGCACAGCCCGAAAGCCTCGAAAACTGATCCGCAACCTTCCTGACCGCTAAAGCATCGACACCCATCTCGATGAGAAACTTCCTTTGAATGCCAGGAGGGACCTCGGAGAAGAATGAAAAGACGAGAGCGTTGAAGGCGTTCGCGCTTTGCACATCGATGAGAAGTTTGGCCAACTCATGCGCAGAAAGATCCGTCCCGTAAGGAGCGCTAATTGTTGCCAGAACCTGTGTCGCTACGCTGCTCATCCAACTACCTGTCGCGACTTCTAATGATGTGAAATCACAATATTTCTGACCTAGATCATTAACCTGCAGTGAGCGCAAACGACAAATATTCGCCTCAGGTTTTCGCGATCTGGCTAGCTGACGGCTTTTTCATCTAATAGCGACCTGACCGATTCCATGGGCAACAGCAGAACCAGTTCGCCTAAAGGCGAAGCTATGAAACCATGCCGAGCGTAGAATGCGGCCGCCTTTTCATCGATCGCATGAACGACCACGGCCCTGGCACCAACGATTTCCGATGCTGCCGCGCAGCGGCGAAGCGCATCTGCCAACAGGTCGGCGCCAAGCCCAATACCTTGAAATCTCGCATCGACCGCGAGCCGGGCAACCAGTAGCAGCGGCACTTGCTCGGGCATTCCGCGGCGCAGCTTTGCGGATGGCAGCGCCACGCGCTGCTCCATCGCAGTGGTGATCGTGTAGTAGCCGACCACCCTTTGGCGCTGTGCCGCGTCGCACACCACGTAGGTACGCGCCGAATTGCCTTCGCTTGCGAGCGCCCGATCATGCAACCATGCATCGAGCGATTCATGCACGCCATTCGTGAAGTCGTTGACTTCATGTTGTGCGGCCAAGCGCTCAGGCGCGGTGACGCGAATTTCTGCCATGGATCGCTCGCGAACCGACCGTCAGCGTTCCCAGGACGGCTTCCGCTGCATCAGCTTTTTTAGCTGCTCTGACGGCGCCGGGGAAGAATCTAGCGTTGCCAGGAACTGCTCGTGCTGCTCTGCGTCCAGAAAGAACGTGCGCTGGTCCAGGATCGCATCTTCGGCTTCCCGGCGTGCGCTGTCGAGCATGAACTCGGAGAGCTTCTGACCACGTAAAGACGCAGCGCGGGTGAGGATGGCTTTCATGCTTGCAGAGGCACGAATCTGAATGACATCATTCTTGGGCGCTGGAGTACGGCGGGTAGAATGAGGTTGTGCGGTCTGTGCCATGGTTCCAAGCTTTCTTTCAGATACCCGATATGTCGATCCGTCATGACAATGTCAATACACGTCGCCGAGGTCGTGGAACCACGATCCAGTCTTACCGACGAACACTGCCCGGCTATCATACGCCAACGAACTTGGCGCATAGACAAGAGCGGCGATTAGTATTTATTGGAGCCGGCTATCATCGGGGCGGGGATCGCCTCGTGACCGACCGTATGAAGGCCTGTGGGTTTGCGATAAAATCCTCGATGTCGCTGCCATACCATCCAACGCATCTTGGACTGATTTGCTGGCGACTGGGGAAGTTGCCCGCCGCTTCCAATCTGTAGATTGTTGCGCGTGAGAGACCAGTCCGCTGAGCAACCATGGCAATGCGCCAGAGGGAATCAATGCGACGATCCTTCGCAGAAGATGTGACGAGCTCCGCAGTGTCCGGGGGCATCGAAACTTTTTTAGGCATCAATCAACCTCTTGAATGAGGTCTGCCCGGCCAAAAGAAATGATGCCCCGGAATCGCAGGAAAATCAATTGATTTGCTCGATTTATCTGATGGCTACGGCATTTTGTGAGAGCGAAAACTGAACCCGAAATGGGGCACCGACGAAGGGAAGGGGGAGGACGCGAAGGGTAGCAGGGGATTGGAGTGATCGGATCTTGGTTAACCAACTGACGGGAGGACGAAACTTCCTGTTTCCGGAGCGTTAGCTATTTTCCGCGCGGCTCCAAGATGGTAGGTTCGGCGAAGAGGAATTGATGATGGCTGCAACCTTTGAACCCAATGATGCGGATCGGGATCCCGGCGAACTTCGTCTCAGGAATTGGCTTTGGCGACCCTGGTACGCGAAGCTCTGGTGGAGCGGCGTGCCAGCCTATTGGCTTGGCATGCTCGCTGCCATTCGGTTTGATGGGTTAGCGTCGATCTATCATTCGGCGTTTGGAGGATATCTCAACATCGTCTTCTTCCCTCCTGTGATGGCGCTCGTTCTCTCGTTCGGATTTCTCAAACGCTGGCTAGCCAGCTTGCCCGCTCTTGAGAACGATGAATTCGACGAGGAGGAATACTGGAGAAAGCGAAGGCTTGGCCCATCGGGCATGCCAAAGGAGGTTGATCCGCTTGAGCCTAGCTCCGGTGTATTTTGGCTCGGCAGTCCGCTAAATCCACTCAATCCCGGCTACATCAATCGCGGGTCTTAAACGCTGGATTTCCATCCGTTGGTCCGTGCCCGAGATCTGTCGAAAGGCGGCCTGTGCGAAGGATCGACGATTGCTCCAGAGATGTGACAGGCGCGCTAATGTCTGTGGTGCCGCGACCGCTATCTGCTTCGCGCAAATATCTATTCCGCAAGCCCTGCGGACCAAGAATATCGGTTGCAAGGTGACCGGCGAACGCATCCGCGGGGTTCCCGGATTTGGAGGCAGCCTGCTCGGCATTTGAAATTGCCTGGCGGACATCATAATTCACTATGTTGAGTTGAGCGCTAGCAACTTCGTTGGTCGATCCTGTCTCCTGGCTTGAAAAACCGATTGATCCGCTCACTCGGCCAGCGGCAGCATTCGGTTGCGATTTGCGGCTTTGGCTGCGCCCACTCGATGTTGAACCTCCAATCTCGCCCTGCGCTGATATGCTGAACGTGTTCTGATCCTGTGCAAATCGGGCGATTGAGCGATCCCACCCTGTCTGCGAAATAATGGCCTGCACATCGCGCTGTAGCGTGTCCGCTATTTGCGGCTTCAAGCGCCAATTGCCCTTCCGGTCCATCTCGAACCCGCCCTTGAGCCAATTCGCCATGGCGGCGTGACCTTCGGCACCACCGCCCATGAAATGCTCGATCGTGTCGGGTCCAGCCTGCTTGCCCGCCTCGAACCGCGTGCTTGTGTCGTTGCGAGCCGATTTTGCGAACCCTGCGCTGCTCGAAACGAGGAGGTCATTATGAGCCAAGCTGAAGCGGGCATGGCCGCCATTGGCGACCGCGCCGAGCTGGCTCTCGTTGAGCAGGCCGGCCTGCCACATCTGGGCGGCCGTCGCCGGGGTGAGATTCATCCTGAAATCGCCATTCTGGTCCATGGCGATCTGGCGCTTGCTCATTTCGATGCCGTTGGCCCGCAAGAGCGCCTGCATACGTGACAGACGCTCGCGCTCGACAATGCTGGTCATCCGGACGTTTCGTGCCCGGTCGGCGATGCCTTCAGCGCCGCCTTCCGCCATGTCGAGCTGATTGCCACTCGTATCCGCCAGCGCCCGAATGAAGCTGTCGAGGCGGGCGGCCTCGCGCGTCGACATGCCGGCCGCCTCGGCACCTTGCGCGAAACCGAAACTCTCCGACTGACGCCGCTGCTCGCCGATCCGGGCGGCGCCGCGCGTGCCGTCATGCCCGATCTCCTTCTGGGCGTCGAGCTTGCCCGACCGCTCGGCAAAATCGTAGCCGGCGGCCTCCCGGGTCCGACCGTAAACGCTGGTGCCTTCGCGCGCGGCTTCGGCCGTCGCCCCATCCGCCGTGCCAAGATCGGTCGCCGCCCGATAGGTTTCGAGGGCCTTGGTGACTTGGGCCTCATTGCGGCCAGTAGCGCGGGAGAGTTGGGTGATGGCGGAGGAGCGCGCTTCGCCGGAGAGAGCATTGATGAAGGCGATGCGGCGACTCATTTCATCAACAGGAAGACCGAGCATGCCTGCGGCGTCGCGCTGACCCTCGTTGCCGCCCGTCCGATGGGCCTGTTCGGTCGCGACATTGCGCCGTTCCACCTGGGTGACCCGGTCACCCGCATAATCGCGACGGCCCTCCATGGCGCCAACCTGGACCTGGGCCGAGGTCAGATCATTGCGCAACATCTCCTCCTGCGCATAGCTGTTGGCGATGAGCTTGGCGAAGGTGGGATCGGCGCTTGCCTCTGCGATGACGCCGCTTGCCTTGAGCGCCGCGTCCTGCGGAGAATATCCGCCGCGCTCGAAGTGCCGCGTCGCCGCCTGCATCATCATGCCATAGGCGCGGGTGTCGCCGAAAGCCCGCCACTGGACCAGACCTTGGGTGAAAGCGCCAAATGCCTTCTCGCCCGCTTCGCCTTTCCCGAAATAGCTGGTTCCAAGACTGCGCAGAGCATCCTTCTCGGCAAAATTATGGATCGCGCCGGTCGCCGCAGCGGCGCGCACAGCGCTGGCCGTCGCCGGATCGTTGAGGTCTCGGCCGTGCAGGGCGGGCGCAAGGCCGCCCAGTTCGCGGGCGGCGTCGATCGATCCCAGACCCATCGCCGCACTGCCCGGTGCCCCACCGCCATGTGCTGCGTCGACGGCACCCGCCGCGCCGAAGCTGCGGTTGGTGCCGAAGGTCGAGCGCTCACCAAAATCCCCGAACCCCGAAGCGGCCGAGCGGCGGCTGCCTGTGCCCATGGCGGAGGCTTGGGCCTCCAGCGCCGAGGCGAAGCCTTCTGTGGTCGAGACCCCCGCCGCCGCCGCCGATCCCTGGGCCTGTACCCCGAGCGACCCGCCGGTGAAAGACGAGAAAACGTTGCCCGAGAAGCGGAACACCGTGAACACGAAGGCACCGGCAAGGCCTGCCGCCGCCGTGCGGAAGCTGCCGAAAATGGCGAGCGCCTTCATTGCGGAGGAGGGGGCAAGCATCCAGGTCGTGGCCGAAACATGACTGGAGCGCATCTCGGCCAAGACCGCCATCGCGCGTCCCAGGGTCAGTTGATAGATGCCTGCGTCGATGACGCCCCAGAGCGCCACGAACACGAAGAGGCCCAGCGCAAAGCTCGCGACCCGCAGGTTGATCGGGGTGAGGATGAACAGCAGCGCGATCGGCATCATGAAGAGCATGATCCCGAACACCGTGGCCCGGATCGTCGGCATCCATTCATTGGCGGTCGACATGGTGGCAAGGCCGCCCGCCACCACCGCGCGATTGGCCATGACGCGAGCGGCCGTCGCTGGGCTGTCCTCGAACAGTACATCGCCCACGCTGTTTCCAAGCAGGAGGTTGGTGAAGAAGGCCTGGACGGTGAGCGGCGTTCCCAGCATCATGTCACCCATCTCAGCCAGATTGCTGCGGCAGCGCGCAAGTTGATCCGCCTTGGCGATGTCATAGCCGGTGCGCTGGCAGACCTGAGAGGAATAGCCCTCGAAGATCGCCGGGTCGGAGAGCCGGTCGGCGATATGCGTCCAGGCCTCGTTGCAGCTGACCGTCGTTCCGCCCTTGTCCGAGGCGGTGAAGACGGTGCTGAAGGTCGACGGCCCCGCCATCGCGGCGAAGGATGAGGGGAGGTCCGAACTGGTACGGAAAAGCTGGTCGTCATCGATGCCGTAGGCCGGAGAGACACGGGCGACCGGATAGCATTGGCGGACATAATCCATGATCGTCGCATCGAGAAACGCATCGGTCATCGGCCCGCGCGGGCTTACAGCATTGAGAAACAGATCGAACGCATGGCCGCCCGCGCCGAACTCGAGCTTGGCATGCGGGTCGAGCGTATTGTCGTCGATCGTCTCGGCGAGCGCCCGTTCCATCATGTTGGTGACGCCCGCCACCAGAACTATGAGATTGGGAACGTCTCCGACCGGCTGATAGGCGTTGCGCACCCGATCATAGACATCGACGGTGCCCGTCGTCGCAACAAGGCCGACGAACAGCCCGATGCCAACCAGCATCTGGAGGCCAAAAGCAACCAGCCCCATGCCCGTGCCACGGATCATGGCGAGCACCGCGCCAAGCGCCATTCCGACGACCGCGACGATCAGCACCAGCGTCTCGTAGCGCGGATCGGCAAAGATCATCGATACGAGCCGAAAGGCATCCACAGTCTCGGCAAAGCCGTCATAGGTGTGGAAGCTTGTTTCCAGGGCATAAGCGGGGGAGGCGACGAACAAGCTGGCGAGACTGCCAATCAGCGCGGGCAAGCGGATCATGCGACGCATGGTATCGATCCTTCAGCGGTTGCGGCTGGCGGCGGTGCCGGCGGCGTCACGCGCGTCCCGGTCGCGCTGGCGGATGAGGCCGGCATAGCCCGTCGAAAGGTTCGCCTGGGAAAGCGCCGCCATATAGGATTGGCGCATTTGCGCGCGCTGGCGGAGCACCTCTTCGCGCAGGTCGCGCAGTTGCTCGATGCCCTTTGTAAGGATCCGGGTCTGGCAGATGTTGGCGCTCGTCCCATCGGCGGCGCCTGCCGCGCTGGTGCCGCGTTCGGCATTGGAGATCGCAAAATCGATGCTGCGGGTAAGGTCGTTCAGCATCTGATAGGCAAGCGTCAGCGCGACCAGTTCGTCGGTATCGCCGATAACCGAGTCGACCACGTCTTGGCGCACGCCCCATTCGAGCATTCGATAGACGGGAAGGGTCCTCACATTGGCGACGAACTGCCGCTCCTCGGCTGTCAGAGCGGCGCGCGTCCTGATCTTCTCGGCGATCGAGGTCATGCGCTCGCGGGTGAGGGCCAGCGCGCCCTTGGCTCCGTCCTGCGTGCAGTCGGCGGCGGTCGCGGGCATGTTGAGGGCGCGGCGCATGACCCGACCGCTCAGAAAATCCTCCGAAGATTCGGTGTCCTGTCCGGCGCAGGCGGGGATGGCCGAGAAGAGAGGAACTTTGTCGGTCGCGTCCCAGCGCATATAGACGTCGCCCACGCGCGCGCGCATGACGCTCGCCCAATCGGCGGCGCCTACGCGGGCAGCGGCATGCGAGAGCAGCGACCCGGTGCGGAAGATGTCGGTGACTTCGGCCGGGCAGTTGGCGAGCGCGTCCTTCAAATCCTCGGTCGGGCTGTTCCCGTTTGCCTGGATCTTCTCGCGGCTCTGCTGATAGCTTTTGGCGTAGCCTTCCTTTACCGACTTGTAGCCGGTCATCTCCTCGATGATGCCCGACATATTATCATCGCCCTTGGCGATCTGGACCATCCGGTTGGCAAGACGGCAGTCGTTGACCTGGATGGAATTGAGAAAATTGGTGGCCGCCTCCATCTTCGAGATGATGTTCCCCATCTTCTCGTCGAGCGTCTCGAGCAGATATTGGAAGGCGACAGCGGGCGCGGCCTGAAGGATGCTTTCCAACTTCTGGACGAGATAGTCGGGATCGAGGAAGGACATGCCTCCGAGGAACATGTCGATGCCGCCGCAGCCTGCCTTCACCTTGGGCATGGTGAGACTCATCAGATAGTCGCTATGGACATCGATCCGGCCCGACATGCCGCCGGCCGTCACATAGCCGCGCGTCTGGTCCTCGAAGCTGCCGGGGCTGGTATAGGTCACATTGTCGAACCAATGTTCCGCCCAGCTTTGGGCGTGGGCAGGCGCCATGGTGCCGCAACTCGCGAGGAGCGTGGCAAGCAGCGCGGTCCAGCGACCGGGTCGCGCACGGAATGTCAGATGCAAACGGGCAGGGGTGCAGCGATCGGCCATGGCGGACTCCAGGGGTTTGGGGAAGTGGAGTGAAGGTCAGAGCCCGCCATTGCTCAGTCCTTCACTTTGCTGATTGTTTGAGAGGGCGCCGGAGCGCTGACGATACCGGTGAACTTTGCCATCGCGCGTACGCCGACCGCCGCCCGCACGCCGGTCTGCATCTTGATCCCGAGATAAATGTTGCGCGCGAGATTGGCCGCGTGATCCGTTCCGATCGCGATCGGCAGGGTGCGGGTCTCATCGGACACGGGTCGAAGCCAGGCGACGGGATGGCCGATCCAGGGGAGACCGAGCCGTCCTGAGCGGAGCATCGCCTGGTCCCTGCCGAGCGGCCGGACCGTCAGACCATATCGGACTTTGAGCGCGTGAAGTTTCGACCAGAGATCGCCGCATGGCAGACAGCCTGGCGCGGTGCTCATCTCGATGACGAACGCGGCACCCTGGCCTTGCAACGCTGCTTCGAAATCCGGCGGATAATCAACGGTTCGAGGAACACGGGCGAGCCAGCCCTGCATTTCGCGGGCGCTGGACACCGGATGGATAGCGGCGCGGGCGGCTTGAACCCGGTCAGGCTTCGCCCGGTCCAGCTGAGCGTGGACCGAGAGCGGCAACGAACCCAGGAGCGCTATCCATGTTCCGAGGGGACGGACTCTCACGGGCGGCTCCCGCCTGGATTTGCCATCGGATCAGCAGCCGCGACCGGGCCATTGGCCAGCGCGTCGAAGAAGCCATTCTCTTCGCCGGCGCCCGTGAGGAACTGTTCGGGCCTGATGTCGCCCGAGAGCAATTTTACCGCCTGATAGGCAGTCTGGATGAGCGTCGGGAAAGCTTCGACCCCATTGGCGATGACCATGCGCTGCGCGGAATTGCGGCGGATGACCATGGTGGTCGGCGTCACCTCGACGCCAAAGCGGGCGCCGAGTTCCGGTCGCCGGTCGAGATCCTCGCGGATGATCTGCCAGCCTGTTTCCTCCTGGAAGCGCTGAATGATCGGCCATTGCACCCGGCAATAGCCGCAGGAAGTGCGCGAGAACATGACGAGCGCGAATTCCGGGCCGCGCGAGCGGAGATAGGAGCGGCGCACCGCATCCTTCTGTGCGCTGAGTGCATCGCGGGCGTCGCCGATCATGGGATTGGCGGATTTGGCGTTGAGCTCCGGATGGGCGAGCATCGCCAACTGGGTGACGCCGGCAAAAGCCCGCGCCTTGCGGCGCGCAAAATCCTCCAAACGCCAAAAATCGGACACCGCCTCGACGGTAAGGACGGTTGCTGCATAGTCGCGCTGGTCGGCGATCAGCTTGGCGATCCGTGGCGGACTCCATCGGGCGAGTTCGGCCATAGGCGGAATGACGGGCGCTGGCGGCACATCATCGGGCGGCGTCTCGGCGGGATCGGCCTTCGGGCGATACCACCAGTAGCCTTGCCGGATCGTGTCCGCCGCAACGGCTGCCGTTGGGAGCAGCAGGCCAGCCACGGCCAGCAGAACGAGCGCGCGCTTCACAGGATGCGCTCCATACGGGTGAGGCGATCGAGCCTGACCGGCCCGAAATAGCGGCTGTCAAACCCTCCGGCGTGGTCGGAACCGACATAGATATAGCCCGAAGGGATCGGCCGATCGCCCCAGCGCAGATGCGGAAGGGGGCGGCCGTCGCGGCCGAAGGGGCGGCTAGCGCCGAGGAAGGTGCGGCCACAATAATACCAGCCACGGGTGCCTTCCCGGCCGTCGACCGAAAGCCGCTCGATTTCGCGGAGGCGCTCGCCGGGGAGGCACAGCGCCCGCTTGGTAACGCTCACCGGCTTCGGGCCTGCGATGGGATGGGAGAGCATGAACTCGACGAGATCGCTCTTGCGGATCGTTCCAGGTGCACGTCGCACGGCCCAGGCGTCGATCGACGGACTCATGACGAGCGTTACGCCCGGCAGGCCGAGCCAGGTAAGCGTTGCGATCGGCAGGATGACCGCGAGGTTCAGGGTCAGTCGCCTGTTGTCGGCAGGCTGGTTCCCGACCGCTCCGCCCAGCGCGCGGGCCGCCTGGATGGGCAGGACCTTGAGAGCAGGCCAGAGCCGTCTAGCGGCGAGACAGGCGAGACGCAGCATCGCGGACCTCCTCCTTGCCGCCGAGGCGGGCATATTCGTCCATCAGTCCTGAAAGGGCCGCGTCGCCAAAGACGAGATGGCTGGCGCGGGGCGCAACCTCCTCGTCGCGCTCGCAATAGGGAAGGGTGGGATCGCCCGGCACCATGGCGAATGCGGGAACTTGGGCTACGCCGTGCTGGCGGAAGAGGATCGGGTCGACGACGATCTGGACATTGCGCATCGTGCAGGCCGGGCCTTCGCAGCCCGGATCGACGCGAAGGATCTGCGCTGTCAGTTTCGCCATTGGGCCGATTTTGGTCAGGCCCCCAGGGACGCCGCGAAAAGCGATGACCCCGCCCACTGTTTCGAGCTGCGCGGCGTAGTTGCGCAGGGTCTGAAGCGGCATGGATGAAGAGGCGAACAGCATCGGCACCCAGTTCTTTGCCGAAGGCGCCGCGTGCCCGTCCTTTGACTTTTTGGTATCAATCGGCGCGGCGAGGCCGAGGGCTTCGTAAAGGCGGGCTTGCATGGCGTCATGCTCGGCCGCCATGCGCAGCCTGGCGTTCTCCCGGTCCTCCCGCGCCCGCGCCTCGATTTGTGAAAAGCGGCCCTTTTGCCGCATCGCTTCGAACGCGCGGCGGCGCATGGGCTGCGATGGTTCGGGAATGCCGGTTGGACCAGAAATTGTGGGGCGGTCCGATGCCAGCAGTTGGCTGTCGCTGGTGCTCGGGCCGCTCTGTGCCGCCAGCGCAGGGCTGGCGGCACAGAGCGCGGCTACGGCACCGGCGCACAGCAGCCGTTCAGGGGTGGATGATGCTGAGCGTCGCATCGATCTTCTCCTTCATGTCGATCTGAATGTCGGATTGGGCGCGGGCTTCGATGTCCGAATAATATTCGGAGAGGTCCATTCGGCTGAAATCGAGCGCCTGGAACTCTTCGGCGGAAAAGCCGCGGCAATAGGGATGTTCGGGCGTACCCCAGCCAAGGCTGTTGAAGGCCGCCAGCTGGGGGCGGCCCTGCTCCTGGATGATGCGGCCGAGCCTGGTGTTGAAGCAGCAGTGACCGCGCGCCTTCTGGATGCAGATGCCAAGGATACTGGATGAGCAATAGGTGCCGACCTCATGGCACATGCCCGAGCCGCGCAGCATGCCGGTCTCCATATCCTGTTGGTCGCAGCCCTGGAGCAGCACCTCGATCATATAGTTGATGGCCAGGCTGATCGCGATCGAGGTGGGATCGATGCCGACGATGATCGCATGGGCGCCCGCCGAGGCTGCTTCGCCCGCTGTCGCTCCGGCCTTGAAGGCGGTATAGGCCGCTTTCACGCCCGTGAAGACGCCCTTGGCGATCGCGATCTTGGTGGTGATCGAGGTGAGCGAGCCGCCCATCCCGTCCTTCACGATCTTGCCCTTGTCCTTGCAGCAATTCTGGAAGGTGACGCTGGCGCCGGGTGGCCGGCAACGCAGCGCCCGCCCGCCGAATATCTCGATGGTGCCAAGACAATTGCCGTCGGCATCGACCGGCCCGTCATTGGGTGCGCCTGGATCATCGACGACTTCCTCATTATCGATCGGCGTGGCAGCGGTATCGATACAGCTATTGGGCGAGCAGGCCGGCACGCCCCCAGTCGTCGGTGTGTAGCAGGCAAAAGCGGCTCCAAGCGGACAGGCGTAGCCGCCCTGCGCGTCGGTCACGCAGTCGACCTGGCCAATCGGGCAGAGCGTGCCACCGTCCGCGGTTGCCAGGCACTGCGCCATCTCCCCCTCATCGGCGGCATCGCCATTGCCGTTGAGGTCCGCCGCGCAAATCTGCGCTGCGTGGGCGGACGGGCTCATGGCAATGCCAAGCGGCATCAGCGCACAGGCGAGCAAGACGAAGGATGAGAGCCAGTGGATCATCGAGCCACCGCCGTGCAGGCAAGGTCCGAGCCAGCGAGCCGGACCGTCTGCATCATCACCACCGCTTCGGGGAAGTCATTAAGGCAGCCGCAGGGTGAGACGATCTCTTCGCCCGCGCCCAGCGGACAGACATTGTCGCTTGAACAGACATGATAGAAGCTGTCCCAGCCGACGGGCACATTCTGCTTCTCCGCCACGGTTCCTGCCGGAGCGACGCCATCATTGGCGCTGGGCGCGCGGGTCTTGCAGATGGATTCGCATGCCGCAACGGCGGGGAGGTCGGGTAGCGCGAAGGCGCGGGTCAACTGGACGAGGGAGCCGTCGCTGGCCCGCGTCTGATCGGCGAGCATCGTCTCGGTCGAGTGATCGATGATATAGGCGGCACGGCTGAGATCAGGTTGCGCTGTTCCTGATGTGTCGACGATGCAGGCGTAGCGGCGGGTCCGCAAAAAGAAGTCGCGGCTATATTGGAAGGTGCAACTGCCCCTGCCGAACAGGCGGGTGAGGGGCAGGGGTTTGATCCCCGTGACGACGCCATTGCGGACAGTTTCTACGCCGTCGACATCTTCCTGGGACAGGTGGCAGGCAGGGTCACTCGCGTAGCCGGCACAGAGGTCAACCAGTCGCTCGCTGACCTCGCAGGTGGTGTCGACTTGGATCTCTACTGTGACATAACCCCAATTGCCGCCACCCCCGCCGCGCACCCGCGCGCTGACAGATGTCGCGCCGGACTTGAGC
The DNA here is from genome assembly GCF_020782245.1 of Sphingobium soli. Taxonomy (GTDB): domain Bacteria; phylum Pseudomonadota; class Alphaproteobacteria; order Sphingomonadales; family Sphingomonadaceae; genus Sphingobium; species Sphingobium soli. The sequence continues at coordinate 19,718 of NZ_JAJGNP010000011.1, read as the reverse complement.
CTGTCGGTGAAATCGATGGGCGTGCGATTATACCGGGGATCATCGCTGATTCGGCAGTCGCCGGACGGCAGCCCATCGCCGGTCCACGGGCGCTTGCCGGCGTACCCCACAACCTGACCATTGATCCGTCCCTGGACCCAATCGTCTGCGCCCATTTCGATGATGCGCGCCGAGACGATCCGGTTCGGCATGAGCGGATTGAAGGTAACGGTATAGACGGGCGGGTTGCTGCCACAGCTCCCTGCACCCCGGATGTGGAAGCGCAGGCATCCGGTTCCGCAACTGCTGGTCGATGTGATCGACCCGCTGGCGGAGACGATATCACCAAAGCCCCATTCCTTGACGTTGATCTCGCGTTCGATTGTACAGGAGCGCGTTTCCTCCGCCTTGCCATTGCCGGCTGGCGATGCCGCCAGCGCAGTGAAGACCGAGCTCGTCTGCGTGGCTGCATAGGCATCGCCGTTGATCGCGGTCGGGTTGGAGCGATAGGCAGTCGCTGAGACACTTGGTGAGGCAGTACAAGCCGTGGTCTGCGCGCCGGTGTAGCGGATGACCGGGCCATCGATACTGGCCTGCGCCACCGCGATCCGGGGGTCTGCGGTTGTCAGCGCACCGATGACGCCCCCGCCCAGATCCTTTAGGATGGACGGTAGATTGCCCGAAGCAAGGTTGGCGCCGCAGCTTGCGTTGACGCAATAGCAACCGGAGAGGTCGGCTAGGTCGACCTGCGTGAGCTTCAGGTCACCCGTGCCGCCGACATCCCATTTGAAACTCTGGCACTGGTTCCAGCTTCCGGGGGAACAGGAAATCACGCCATTGGCGCAGATCCCCGAAACCGGGACCGGGAGGGTCAGCGTGGTGTCAAAGGCGCCGTCCAGATCCTTGTCGCGGGAAATGGTGAAGTGCGTGATGTCGCCGGTGCTGCCGGGCTGGACCAGCATCTCGAGCATGGTCGCGCTTTTCTGGCAGGCAAGGTTGGGCGTAAAGCTGCGGCTGTTGTCGACCGTGTTGACCGGCTGGTTGGCGAGGCCCGGCGTTAGGTAATTTTGACCAATCGCGTCGCTGTCGCTGGACTTGGCGCGCGACGCGGCAGCCGCCGCCCGCGCCCGTGCGTCCATGTCCTGAGCGAAGGCTGATTGCGCGAGCAGTGCTGACAGCATCGCTAGGCTGGTCTGGAGGCGTGTCCTCATGCCTCTTTCTCCCTAGTCCGCGAGCGTCCCATGGCGCGGAGCCGGAACAAGGGGCACGATCCGGCAATATCGGATGGTGCCGAGAGGCATTGGAAGGCAGCCCTTTCGTTGATGATGGTCAGCACGGCCAAAGCGGGCGAGGATTCAGGCAGAGGGGGGTATCCTCGCTCGCCGGGGGTACATCTGGCCGTGCTGACCTTCTTCCCATGCGTTTCCAAAGCCGCATGGGAAGAATGGGGTGTTGGAGCGGCGTCGGATGGCGCCAACGCCGCTCCGCCCGCGCAGCGATCGAACGGCCCATCGTGGCCTTGGCGGGCAGACCTTCGAAAGTCGGGAATCGCTGACGGGATCGGGGGAAGGGCTCTGCTGCTCATGGGGTTGATACCACCGCGCAGCAGACTACCTTTTCAAACGACATGAACTGAGCATTGTCCTTGCCCGGCGCATGTTTGGCCGAGGACCAGAGCGCGCCCGGTCGGCCGATATTGACGCATTTGCCGCCCTTGACCGGCTCCATGATCTGGAGCTTGTAGCGGCTCTTGGTCCAGATCGGCTGGGCCTTGAACGAGCAGCCGTCGGCGGAACTGATGGTAAGCGCACCAAGGCGGCCCATCATGAAGGTGCCGCGCGCGGCAAGCCCTGCCCAGGCTTCGACGCTGTCGCCAAAATGAATGTCGCCGGCGACCGGATAGGTGGCGCCCCAACTCCCCATGCACCAGAAAAGCGGATCGATGACCTTGCCGGCAGCCGCTGCGGCGCTGTCGGCCATGCAGGCTAGGCCTGCAGCGGGATTGCCGAAGAGAATGCCCTCAGGCTGAATGATCGCGCCCAGTGTCCCCGACTGCCAGGTCGGCAGCACTTCGGTGATCATGGCGACGTCGAACCCGTCATCCTCGATGCAGGGCAGGTCGGTGAACATGTCGAGCATCTTCCAGACCGGCGAGATATAATAATGCATCTGCGCGAACATCTTCTGGCTGTTGGTGCCGTCCGCGATTCCAGACTGGCTGCCTTGCAGCCCGCCGCCGGTCGGCAAGAGATCGGCGCCCAGCGCCATCATGCATCCGGGCTCAGTCACGACGTCGATCATCCGGTTGGGCGACCAGAAGCTCACCTTCACACCGAACCAGAAGGTTGCGCCCTTGCGGCAGGCGCAGAGCGGCTTGGACGCAGACTGGGCATCAAGCTCCTTGTCGAGTTTGTCGAAACTGCCCACCCGCACGCCGCCGATCGTGATCGGGAAGATGCAGTTCCAGCGGACCTTGGTGATGGGATTGAAGATTGTCCCTGCCTCGCATTTGGAGGCGTCGGCGGGCGCCGAGGCGCTACCGGCGGCGAGGGCCAGCGCGAGCGGCGCCATGCGCGTGAAAAGCCTCCGCTTCATGGTCGTGCACTCCCGCCCGCGGCGCGGAGCGGCGCATATTCGGTGAGAACGAGCTTCTTGCCCTGCTGGGCGACGATCACCGGCGCGACGGTGAGGCCGAGCCTTTCCTTGACCCGCTCCTCCAGGATGAAGAGGGGCCGGCCGCTCCGTTCGGAAAGGTCCAGCGCGTCACCGGCGGTCAGCAGGATGAAATCGGCAAAGCGCGCCTGCTTCAATGCCCAGCCAAGATCGCGGGGATGGATAATGACGAGGCGCTGGGGCAGTGACACATAGTCGAGCGGGTTGAAGGTAAAGCCCTTGGGATAGAGCAGCCGACCATCGGGCAGGCGAATGTCGTCCTCCACCGTGTAGAAGGGAATGAGGCTGCGGACCCGATCGACCTTGGCCTGCCCCAGTTGCGCAGCTCGGAGCGCCGACCAGGTGGAGCGCGGGCCAATTCGGGAGGCGAGGCTGGGCGCCTTTGCGGCGCGAGACTCGATCTCCGCCATGGCGTCGGGCTCGGCGATCGGCCAGGTCCGGCCGATCGTGGAAGTCGCGGCCGTTGCCGTCTCGGCGCAGGCTAGGGCGAGCATCAGCGCGCCGATCAGCGCGTGACGGGCGCGGTGCGGATAGCGCGGCTCAACGGTCATGGCGCAGTCTCCACCATGGTTTGTCCTCAGGGCTTTCGCCGCGGATCGCGCAGATGAGCGCCGAGACGCCGAGCACCCAGCCGGCGAGCAGCAGACCCTGGAGGCGCAGCGGCAGGGTGCCGGGTGTTTCGAGCACCAATATGGTGAGGACGAGCAGCATTAGCTGTGTGCCCACCAGAAGGCGGATCGGCCCGGCTGCCGGGGCGGCGCTGAGGATGCCCTTCATCGCCGGTTCCACCAGTTGCGCAGCCATTTGGCCGACCTGTCTGCAGCGCCGGTCATGCCGATTAGCAATATGCCGCTCGCAAAGCAGCCCGCGGCCACCATGACCGCTGCGCGAAAGATCAGAAAGGGCGGCTTCTGGAGCGCGATCCCGGCGGCGCCGACGAGAAAGCCAAGCATCATCGTCTCGATCGTCACGAGCCGAAAACGCCATTGGAAAGCCTGCGCCTCTGCTTTTGCCGCGGCGCGCGCCTCGATCAAGGCTTCCAGTTTCGGGTCCGGATCGAAGTCGAAGAGGGTCTGTTTTGGGTCAGGAGGCGTGCGCATCAGAGCGGCTCCCCGGTATAGCCAGAGCCGAGGATTTCGGTCGCATCGACACCGGCCAGATCGCAGATTGCTTCGAGCGGCGACATGCCCCTGCGCAGCCGCGCCTCGAATGCCGCCACCTCCTGTGGCGCGCTGGTGTTGATCCAGTAGGAGAAGGGATCGACCACGAGGCGGGCGATGCCCAGGCCAAGAGGCGAGTCGATGAAGACCTCGGAATAGTTGGGCTTGTTGTTGCGAACCGACTTCAGGAGCTCGAGGACGAAGCCCGAATAATCGAGGATCTTGTTCTCGACAGCCCGGTCATAGGTTGATCCCTGAAGGAGGAACCGCGTGGCTGCGTTTTCAAGGATGACCTGTCCCGTCCCGCCGAACAGCAGCAGGTCGCTCATCGACTGGAGGACGACGCCAAAGCTTCCCTGATATTTGCGCGCCCGCCTGTAGCCCTGGCCGAAGACCTCTGCGAGGCGGGACAGGTCCTGCCCGTCGGTCCGGGTCATGAACTGCGCTGCCTCATCGCACAGGACAAAGCGGGGCCGGTCGCGCGCGGAAAGATAAAGTTCCTGCGTTACCGCGTTTACCACCACCATCACGATCACATTGAAGAGATCGGGCATGGCTTTCAGGCGCTCAAGCTCGAGTACGACAAATTCATCGGCAGAAATGTCGAAGGTCGAAGGGCCATTGAAATAATGGCCATAGGCGCCCGAACTGGCGAAATCGCGAAGATTGAACGCCAGTTCGCGGGCGGCGGGTATCAAATGATCGACCTTGTCGAGATCGCTTGTGGCATAAGCGGGATAGGCGCCGAGCCAGTCGCGCACTGCATCGATTCCCGCCTCGGCCCGACCGCTGTCGATCGTCCACTGCACTGCGGATTTGAGGAGATTCCATTCCGAGGTGCTGACGCCCTTGCGGGTCGCGGCATGGGCCATTTCCGCGACAATCGCGACCGCCATGGAAATGGCCGACTGGCGATCGTCGCCGTCGAGCGCAAAACCCATGTCGAAGGGATTGAGGACGAGATGCTCTTCGCCAATGTCGATGTAGCGGCCAGAGCATAGCGTGCAGAGCTTGGCGTAGCTTCCGCCGATATCGATGATGCGGATGAGTGCGCCTTGCGCATAATATTGCTGGCAGAGATTATTGAGGAGGAAGCTCTTGCCCGCGCCGCTCTCGGCCGAGACGATGAAATTATAATTGTTGATGCGCTGATCGAAGAGATCGAGCGTGATGAGCTGGCCCTTGCGCCCGGCATAGAGAAGGGCGGGGCGGCCCCCGCCGCGAAAGTCGGTCTGCACGGGCGCCAGCAGCGCCGCCGCCTTGGCGGGCATAGGAAGGTCGCGCTCCAACATCCTGACCGTGCACCGGTCGGGATAGAAGCCGAAGGGGAGCGCCATCGGCAGCAGGACCGGGTTGAGATAGCTCTCCTCCTGCATCATCCAGGGTAGCGGTTCGCTTTCCCAGAGCCGCTTGGCGCGCGCCGCCATCTCGCGGGCCTGCGCGCTGTCTCGGCCGAACACCCAGATGACCGGGATCACCGAGACGAAGCGGCTGTTCCCCGCCTCGTCGAGCACCCAGCCAATTTCCTCGATCTGCTTTCCGACCTCGACCGCGAAACTGCCGGCGGCCTTTTGCGCGGAGAGGATCTGCGCGCGTTTGTGGATCTCGAAGCTCGAATGATCGAAAAGGATGTTGAGCGTATAGAGGAAAGGGCCGCCAATCTGGTCGCTATCCTCCGAGGCGCCGCGCATGCCGCCCAGCAGCCGGTTGCAGCGCTCGGCAGTGACGCGCCGGGCCGGGGATTTGGGGGTCAGGCAGCGCGCGACCTGATCGCCGAGAAAGAGTTCCGGGCCATCAAAGACGAGATCCGGGCCGGCATCGATCAGCTGCTTGCGCACCGGGCGCGCGGGCATGTCCTCGCTGCCTTGGGAAAAGACCCCAGGCGCATTTTCGAACACGCCGTTGAAGATGCGGCGATAGAAGGTGACCAGTGCGTCGGGCGCAAGGCGGGTGATGCCGAGCTTGGAGAGCTGTTCCTCGATCTGACGCCGCAGATCATGGCCCAGCGGTTTACGGGTCTTGATCGAGAGCAGCAGACGGAAATTACGCAGCGGAATGCCATGGAGAGCGTCGAGACCCTGCGTTCCCTCGCGCAGATAGTCGCGGGTTCTGCGCGCCGAGGCCTGGATCAGCGGATCGGGCCGGGATTTCAAATCGAGGAACGCGTCGAGCGCATCATCGATCAGCGGGTCGGCAAAGCAGTGGAGCTGGACGACGGTGCCAGTGGCGAACTGGATGTTGAGCAGGCCAAGCAGCGCTTGATGGACATGGGCGAAGAGATAGGCGGAGGGGATGAGTTCCCAGGCCTGGCCCCAGCCATCATCGATGCAGAGAAAGGCGTTCTCCTCTTCGACCCAAGCCACCATGGGCAGAAAGTCGGAATAGGAATCGCGCGAGACGCTCTGGCGCAGCCGCTCGAAGGTCATGCCGCCGCCATGGCGGGTGCCAGGCGCCCTCATTGGCCCTGCTCCTGCGGCGGCGCGGGAATGTCGCTGCCCTCGCTCAACGCGGGATTGGCCTTCACTTGCTCCAGAACCGGCACGCGGGCCGCCGGATTGACAGGGGTCACCAGATAATCGCCGACCACCCATTGGGGCTTGTCGAGGATCGAATAGACATAGCGGGGCATGTAGAGCCGGTCGGGACGTTCCCGGTCGGCATAGGGGAGGATGAGGGTGCGGATCGTGCGGCCGGGGCGCAGCATCGGCGTCACCGGCGCTTCGACCAGACCCTGCAATTCGCGATAGACGCTGTCGCGATAGCCGAGATAGGGGGGGCGTCACCTTGCCCCGGCTGCCTCCGGTTGTACCGGACGCCGTGGCTGCGGTGCTGCCCTTCAGCATTTTCCTGTCGTTCGTCACCTTGGGATCGGACCGAGAAACAGCGCCGGCAACGGCGTCCTCATAGGCGCGCTCTGGGTGGATGCACTGGCCATGGTCGCTATTCTTGCAGCTGAACTTTTCTGGGTAGGGCGACATGACCGATCCGATCGTGCTGCAAGCGGGGAGGCAGGCGAGCATCAGCAGCGGCGCGCCGGCGCGGCGTACGGACGAGGCTGATGGAAAGGCGAGGAGCGGCATGGGCGGGTCTCCTTGTGTGAGGGGCGGGCGCATCAGAATTTGCTTCCCGCGGTCGGCTTGATTTCGAGGGCGACGCCTTCTTGGATCACCACGACCACATCCTTGGCGGCGCCCACCTCGACGATGGGACCGGCTTGGCGCGCGAGATCGAGATAGAAGTCGGTGAGCTTGTCGGAGGATTTGGAAAGGCCGCCGGCAATGCCGGTTTTGGCCGCGTCGCCCGCATCGAGCGATCGGACGGTGCCGAGCGCGGAAACCGACGTGTCTCCGAATGTGTTGTCGACGCTCTGGCTCATGCCTGAGATCGTGCCGGCAATGAAGCTGCGGGCGAGCGCTGCGCCGGCGCGGGTGACGACGCGGCCCGACAACCCCTTCTTCCCGTCGGTATCGACGAAGAAGCCCTTGATCGGCTGATCGACCACCGAGCGTTCGTCAAAGTCGACGCAGGAGAGGGAGACGAGTTGGACCTCGACCCGCTCCTTGGCAAGGCTGCCCGTCGCGTTGCCGACGACAAAGCAGCCTGACAGGTTCGCCTTGACGTCATTGGGCAGTACGGCGGGGGCCTGAACGCGAGCGATCAGCGGTTCCGGGTTCGAGGTCGCGTCCCGGCTGGCGAGCGCGTCGATCCCGGTCAGCAGCCGCGCCTTCATGAAACCAGGTGGCAAATAGATCGTCCGGGTCTTTTTTTTAACGCTTGTTGGCCCCTTGTCCCCGGCATCGGAAGTAAGCGCGGCGGTGGCGGTTCCGATCGAGCCGACCTGGCGCTCGACCGGCGGGGCGGGCGGTGCAGCAGGAGCCGAAGGCACGGGCGGTGGTGGCAGGCTACCGTCTGCGCTTTCCAGTTCATGCGCGCTGGGGCTGGGCGGGAAGGCCGGGATGTCCCCGGGCATGGCGCTTGGAAGGTCGCCCCCTGCTGTGTCCGTTGACGATCGCGAACCCGGCGCGATTTTTCCTTCCTCGATCGCGGTTACCCGGTCGCCCAGCAGCGCCTGGCCATCGAGGATTTTCTTGAGATCGCCGCGCACCTTAGTCTCTAGGCTGTCGCCGCGAAGACCCGCGCCCATGTCGAGGCGCGATGCTGCCGGCGCGGCCGGCGCTTCGTCCTTTGATCCGGTCGAGGCGGTATAGAGGCCGTAGCCGAACATCGCGATCACCACGCCGACGCCGGCCTGCCGGGCGCGCAGCTGCTGTTTGGCGCTCAAGTTTGCCCAGCGAGCTTTCAGGTCGAGAAGCGCGGGGCCGCGCAGGGGAACGATTTGTCTGTCGTCGCCCTCACTGGCGCCGGCTCGTTTGGGTGGACGGGAATAGCCCTGCATCCCGGCATGCTTGCGAGGTGCGTCTGGGCGCTGGGCAGGATTGCCGCTGCTGGTGCCCTTGTTGTCCGTACCCTTGTTACCGGGGCCTTGATTGTCGCCGCCGCTCATAGCGCGTCTCCGCGGCGGAGCAGGATGAGGCGGGCGCTCTCGCCAGCGCGCAGCGACAAGCGATCAAGGGTGACGCTGAAGATCCGGGCGCCCATGGCGGTGTCGAGGAACAGCCGCTCGTCGACCTCGCTATCGGCGCTCGCTTCGATCCAATATTCGGATGCCGAAAGCCCCGTGCCTTCGATCGCGACGCGGCGGCGCTCGGTGATGCGCAGCGCGGGAGCAGCGGCAAGCGCAAGCGGCCTTGGTGAAACAGCGACCTCGGTGAAGCTGGCGGGCACCCGGTCCTGGAGCATCGAGAGGGTGATCGAGACGGCGCGCTCCTCCTCGACCAGCGGTCCCAGCAATTCGCCATTGGAGCGGGCGCGCTGGCTGGCGCCCGGCGCAAGCGTCACGGTCTGGGCGGGAATATCGGAGGGCTCGGCATAGAGCGGATAGATCGCGCCATTGCAGGTTACGAAGAATTCCGAAGGGGTGGTGACGAAACTGCGCGTTACCTGGCCTGCGTCATCGCTCTCCCTGACGAGGAATTTGACCCAGGCGTCCGCCCCGGCCTTCTCGACCGCGATCGCCTTTTCGGCCGAGAATTTGACGTCTTCGATTTCGCCGCCTTGGCAGACGAAATGATTAATGTCCCGGTTGGAGAGGCGGATGCTGCTGGTCTGATCGGGCAGGGCCATGATGGCATTGCTGGTCGTCTCAGCCATGGCGATGGCGGGAAGACAGGCGGCGAGCAGCGCCGCCGGCGCGCGCAGGCGCTTACCGAAGGTCGGCATCGAAATTCTCCTCGGTGAGAGACAGGAGCCAGAAGCGGCCAGCATCGATCGTGTAGCGAATGCGCAGATTGCCCCGGAACTTGCGGATGACGCCGCCGATGACGCGCACCTTTTCGACGGGCACCAGGATCTGGCGATCGGTCCAGGTGACGGGCTGGTCGGGTCGGATATAGGTCGCGATCGAGAGCGTCGGGTTATTGGCGAGTTCGTCGAGGATCGCGTTCAGGCTGTCGCGGATGCCATTATAAGCGGTCGGGTGGACGATGCTGAGCAGTTCCTGGAACTGCCGGTCTGCCGACAGCGCGGAATATGTGCCCGAGAGCGCGACGATATTGCGCATCATGGTGCGCAGGTATGCGGGGGAGGGCGTGCCCCCGGTCACATAAAGGTCGCCGCCTGCGCCAAAGGGGACCACGACCGTCCGCTGATTTTGAGCAGTCGTGTAAAGGGCAATGCCCAGCACAGCAGTGATCCCGAACAGGCCTGCAATCGAGAATTTGAGGAGCCGGTTTTCTTCGAAGAGGTTGGATGACCCCTGAAGGTAGCGATGGATACCGAAGCTCGCCGGCTTCTCCAGCAGCGGATCGCTGGCTTCTCGGGTGGATGATCTGCCGAACATGGGATACCTCACTCGCAAAAGCGGGTCTGGGTCGGGCCGGGATAGCGGGGAAGCTTGAGCAGCCCCCAGCGCCAGGCGAGATGCGGCATGAAGCCGCGCGGCTTGGTTCGCTTCCAGGGAATGAAGAGGAGAAGGACGCCGAGGAGCGACCAGCCCACCAGCCCGCCGACGATGACGGCGACGAAGATGGTGGACACCACGACGATGAACTCCTGCGCGTCGAACCAGAGGATCTGGACCGGTTTGTGCAGAAATTGTGGAAGTCTCTCGTCCACGTCCTTCTCCCTTGCTTCATCACGCTTGGACCAGGCGTGATTGTTACGAGGAGCGACCATTCGCTCCTCATTTCCGGCGCGGGGTGGACAGCCAGACCCGCGCCAGTCCCTGTTTCAGGCGGGTTTCAGACCATCATGCCGAAGGTCTGGAGGATGGAATCCGCCCGGATCAGGCAGACCGCGGCGACGATCGTCGGGATGCCGATCATGATGTTGGAGAAGAGGCGGCTGACACCGAACAGGAAGGCGGCGACGCCGCCCACGAAGCCGAGCGGTCCCTTGACCCCCTGGTTCACCACGATGTCGTAGATATCGTAGCCAAGGTCGCCGGCGGCCGGCGCCTGGAAGGCGTGGGCGGCCGATGCCAGGGTCATCGCGATCAGCAGGGTTCCCACGGCATCGGCCGACGCAAAAGAGAGGCGGCGCATCCGGTTCCGGGAGGCTACGGGCAGTGAAGCAAGTTTGAGCATGGGCTTTTCTCCAGGCAATAAGGAGCCGTCCCCTGTGAATGCCTGCCGGCACCGACGCGGGTGTTCGTTGACGGCCAGCGAAGGGATGGGTGGCTCCTCGAAAATCGGGGCCCTATCGCCGGCATCTCTTGCTCAGGGCGTCGGCGCTTGTTCGTGCGTCGCCATGAGCCCGCCAAATTTGAGTGGATCAGCTGGGCGGCTTCTTGGGCGCCTGTTTCTCATCGAGCCAGGCTTCGATCTCGGCCTGCTGGAAGCCGGAGATGACGCGGCCATCAAGGATGACCGTTGGGGTTCCAGAGATGCCCATGGCTTTGACGGCCTCGGCATTTTTGGCGACGTGCGCTGCGCCATCCTTGCAGGCAAGCACGGGCTTTGGTGCCTCACCGGCATAGGTGGCGCGGAAGGCAGCCGCCTGGTCCTTCGAGCAGAGGATATGCTCGGCCTTGGATGCCGCTTGAGGGTGGATACCGCTCACGAAATAAATCTGGCGGCGCACTGGCTTGCCTTCGGCGGCCTTCGCCGCCCAGAAGCGGTCGAGGGCACGGCAATAGGGACAGTCGGGATCGGTGAACTCAATGACTGTGGGTGCCCCTGGCGGTCCGATGGTGAGCGCCTGGGTGGGATCGAGGCTGCCGAGCTTTCTCCGCGCGCTGGCATCCTGTGCGAGGGCGGTCAGGTTGACGCCGTTCCGGTCGTAAATGGTGGCGAACATCAGATGGTCGCTCTGGGGCGCATAATAGAGGATGCGGCCACCAGCGCTTGCCTGGAATAGCGGACCCGTGACGGGCGCCGGACCGAAATCCTCGAACTGGAGGTTGGCAAAACTTTGATGAAGTTGCGCTTCTGCCGCACGTGCGGTTGCCGCCAGATCGGTTTTGAGTTGCTCACTTTCGGCTGCGGAGGCGGAATGAGCGGCAATGACGGCGAATGCGGCGATCATGTACCGATGGCGCGATAAGGGAGGGGTCATTGGCCCAGATCCTTGTCCAACTGTAAGTGCGGTCCGAATAAAGCTGCGTCAAATCGAATGCCTTGACCCAGCGTGATCATCGGCGTGTCGATGGCGACTGCGGCGCTAACGGTGTGTACGAAAAAATCCCCGTTCGTTTGGGAGGTCTGCAGAGGCTGCGGCCTGGACGGCTTCTGATTTTCAGCCTTGTGGCCGGCCGCTCCTGCTGGCGCGGTCAGCAAGGCGGCAGGCAGCAATCCAGCCAGAATGGCCGGGCGAAATGCCGACATCGGATTGTCTCCTTTTCTTCAAGGCACGATGCCTTGTCGGACCGACAGGGGGCTGAGGCGCTTATCTTCATCTGCTCAATTGAGCGTTCACATCAGCGCCCCCGTTCGGGATGAACCGGAGTAGTGCTGACAGTGCGGTTTGCCGCAATAGGGAGGGCACTGAGATGCCGAATGCGGCACTGAAGTGCCTAAAGCGGCATCTCAGTGCCGCTTTTCGCAATAAGGCGCCGCTGGAACGGCGATTCAAGCGATAAACGGGGCGGATCGCGAGTGACGAGGCGCTCTTCGCGAATCACTCAGATCACGTCTTCAGTTGAGAGGTCAGAGCAGCAGCGCAGATGCACGGCAGATTGGACGCGCCGATACCAAGACGTTCATGTCGGGATTTGGAGGTGTGGGCGGGCTTGGCGTGCTCGCAAAGCGGAGCCGCCGCCTCGTTGTGCAGGCGAGACGAAGCGACATCATCTGCACCCTCGCAACGCGCATTTGAACTTCCGTCTGCTAGGTTGGCTTAGCCGCGTTCTTCAGATGCTACTGCCTCGAACCTAGTTGGTCGGGCTGAAGCTGGTCGAACCGCTCTGCAATAGCTATCCATCGCTGCACACCTACTTCATCGCCAGCAAGTGCAAGTTCGGTGACTCTCGTGGCAATATGATCCGGCGCATTCCCGCCGTACCGTCGTTCGATGGCCAGTGCCTCGGCCTATCTTTCCTGCTCTTTCGTCACAGCAAGGAAGGAGCCGACGGGGCTGGCTTTGCTTTGTTCCAGGCCTCGGTGGTGCGCTCCATCACGATCAGGTCGTCAGGAAAGCACCGGTTCTGAAAGCCGATAATGTCCTCGAAGCTGCCGCGCAGCCATTTCTCATATTCATCCTCATGCAGCAGCACGGGCATTCTATCATGGACGGGGCGGATCGCATCGTTGCAGTCGGTCATCGCCCCTGAAAACACCGGCCCCCACTCAGCGCTGTCGCGCCAAAGCCCGGCCCATGCAAACACAGCGCCGTCGCGAAGGGAGAACCAGGTTCTTGTTTTCGCGCCTTTGGGGCCTTCTGCTTCCGCAAAATGCGTGACCGGGATCAGGCACCGAAACTCGGGTTTACGCGCTGCGCCAATCCAGAAAGGCTTCTTCAGATCGGCAATATTGTTAACCGGCTTGGGTTTGGATTCCGGCTTCATCGTTTTGAGCCGCACCGGCCAGCCCCATGTCATGCTTTGCAGCACGCGCTCGCCGCCCTGCTCGCGAACCACCATTCCGGGATAGCCGGGATAAACTTCATCGGGAGCGTTGAACTGTGCAACAGGGAGAGTGACGCCGAAATGCGCTGCAACCTCTGCGGCGCTCTTGCGCACGGTGAACAGATTACAGATGGGGTGTTCCTCCATATGTTTCGTCGATCGCTAGAGTAACATAGGCGCTTAGGCAGTAAAGCCGAAGGTAATCCAGCTCTCTGCTCCATCGATAGCGGTCGCAGCGGCCCCCATTTTCTGCCAGTTTCAAGTCTTCAGTAGCGAATGATCCGCGCTTCTGGAGGGTGGTAATGATGGCGCGACGTTCGGCGCCTGCGCCAACCATCGCGTGCTTTCATAGCCGCGTTCTGCGGATCGTGGGTCGCCTCCCAGCGGGCCAGTGGAACACACAAATGGCTGAGAGGTTGTGACGGTAATAGCCGTCAGGAGGCGTTCATGGCTGCGCGACCCTATTGGAAAGGCCAGATCCGGCTGGCTCTAGTCTCGATCCCTGTCGAAATCTATGCAGCGACAAAGAGCGGCGCGACGATCGCCTTCAACCAGATTCACGAACCATCGGGCAAGCGCATCAAATATGAGAAGGTCGTCCCCGGCATCGGGCCGGTCAACCTCGACGAGATCGTCAAGGGCTTTGAATATTCCAAGGGCGAATATGTACTCCTAGATGAAGAGGAAATCGAAGGGGTTAAACTTGAAAGCAAGAAGACCCTAGAACTGACCCAGTTTGTCGATGCTCAAGACATCGACATGATCTATTTCGAAAAGCCCTATTATGTCGTGCCCGCAGACGATCTGGCCGAAGAAGCCTTCATCGTCTTGCGCGAAGCATTGCGCCGTAGCCGCAAGGTCGGCCTTGGCCAACTAGCGATGCGCGGCCGCGAATATGTGGTGAGCATCAAGGCTTGCGGGCGCGGGATGGTCATGGAAACGCTTCGCTATGCCGACGAGGTAAACAAGGCTGCCAGCTATTTCCGTGAGATCGGCGACGGTGATCCGGATGAAGAATTGCTCGATCTTGCCACGACGCTGATCGACAAGAAGACGGGCAAATTCGATGCGAGCGAATTTCATGATCGCTATGTCGATGCGCTCAAGGATCTGATCGAGCGCAAGAAAAAGGGTAAGACCCTCAATATCGACAGCGATGATGACGGCGGCTCTAACCCTCGTGGCAGCAATGTCGTTGACCTGATGGCGGCGCTCAAGAAATCGATCGGGCCTGCGGGTGGGAGTGCCGCCAAAGCCAAGGCACCGGCCAAAAAAGGGACGGGCAAAGCGTCCGCCAAGGCGACGACAAAATCGGCAGCTAAGCCGACGCGCAAGGCTCCTGCCAGGAAACGGGCTTGACGCGGTGAACGATAATTCCCTGCGCGGCGAGGATGATGAAAGCGATACAGCCTTTGCCGAAGCATCCATCACTTTATGGAGCAATCTTGTGGCGCTGATCGGTACGCACATGCTGGAAACCGGTATGCCCCGGCAGGAATTGCTCGACATGCTGACAACGCTGCACGAAACCAATGAGGAGACGATCCGTTCGCCGCGGGCGCGTGCGATAGCGGGTCGTCATCTCATGTCGGTCTATCGCGCGCTGGGAGACACCTGAACGATCTTCATGCGTTTGGACCAAAGCGCTTCCTGTCCGGGTCGCGGCTGCACCGAAATCGATCCTTCACATGCAAGTTGAAAAAGGCGCCTGCGGACAGCGCCTCGCAAAACGCTTCGAAGGTCGAGACCGGAACATCATGGTATAGATATTTTCCGGTATCACGGAAGGTGACGATGAGGATGCGTTGATCCTCGTCATATCCGATCCGGTCGATCATGGAGGAGTTTAGACGTCTGGCGCGCATGGCTATCGAGCGTTTGAATAACCAGGACGGTTCCGCCTTCAACAAGTCCCTAACGCCAACTTGCACGCTCGGGATGGCGGGTTGATGATGGCGCGCTCTTTGAACCTGCGCATGGTCAGCGGGTTTATGGCATCATGACAGATGAACCGATCGACCAGAAGCTGCGGGACATGGCGGAGCATCGGGGCCTCAAGCTTTTGAAGTCTCGCAAACGCAAGCCCGGCAGCGGCGACTATGGGAAATTCGGACTGACGGACGCTGAGGGCAAGGCTCTGCTGGGCGTCAGCGATAAGGGGCTGACCGCTTCGCCAAAGGACATTGAGGCGTATCTGCGAAAGGGGGCCACCGGCACCTGGAAAGCGTCGGCGGAGGCAACGCCCGCCCGACCGCCACATCCGTCCAAAGCGCGCGCGCAGGATGAAGAACCGGACGAGGAGCCAGTCATTCGGCGGCGGCGCGGGGCCACAGACCGAGTGAGAGGGCCTGGGCCGACAGAAACGGCGTCGGCCCCGGCGGCCGCGAGCCGGCCGGTTTCGCGTGCCTCGGACAAAAGCGCAAAACCAGCTACGCGCAGGCGCTCCAAAATCACCGCCGCGGCTGCACGAAAGCATGATCGACAGGCAGATGCCCCCGCCAAGCCAGCCCCCACCGCCCTTGAAATACGGATCGCCAAATCGTCAGATGCGGCAGGACTGTCAGGGCTGCTGCGCCAGCTTGCAGCCGGTAACGCGGACGAACTGGGCATCGCGCGAAATCTTGAGAAACTGCGCAAGGCTGGCGGCGGGGCTTGCGTCGCTGAGAAAGGCGAGATCATCGGCTGCTGCTGTTGGACCAGCATCCAGACGCTCCAGCATGGCCTCATCGGTCGCATAACCCTGCTGTTAGTGGACAAGGGCCAGCGGCGGCAGGGGGTCGGAAGCGCCTTGCTGAACGAAGCCTGCGCAGCGCTTCGCAAACTGGGCTGCAGTCGAATTGAAGCCATGAGCGATATTGCAATCAGCAACGCTCATAATTTCTTCCGCGCGCTCAAGTTCGAGCAGACCAGCTACCGGTTCGCTCGAGATATGGCGTCAGACGACTGATCCGCTTCTGCTTCCCTGCCAGCCTGACCGAGATGCGCGGTTACCGCATAAGACCGGCTGCGCGAAGGGCGTCATGGATGACTTTTTCAACGCCGGCCCTCGCGGACCCGGCAGGGGGTGAAGTCTCAGATGCCATAGGATCGAGTCGGCTGAACTTCACCGCCGGCAAATGCGCGGGCGTTTCATCTGGGCGCTTATAGGTAGAGGCCGCTTGAGCCGTTTGATCGGCGCCAAGCAGACCCCAGGTAGATGCAATCCGCCGGGTTGAGGAGATGCCGGCGTCGAGCATATGGGGCATTGCGCTACCGCATGCTTCCGGCCCGGTAGTCGCAATGGGCGTGCCATGGCCCATTTTGGCAATGCGAAAGTCCTCGACCAGGGGGCGGCTAGAGCCGTCCTTCCAGACGCGGCGGCGATGCTGCCCGATCATTTCGGTGGCGGCGGTCGTGGGATCGAGATCGTGAACCGACAGCCATTGAGCAAGGATCGCATCAGCATTCTTGCTGCTGACCGTCTGATCTGCACTACCGTGCCAGATCGAAATGCGCGGCCAGGATCCTTCATGGCGCGACGCTTTGCGTACTAGATCCCCGAGCTGTTTCGCGTTGATCGCGCCCGGATCGCGCATGGCTTGCAAGGCCTGCTGGACATTGTCCGCCGACCCATGCGGGAGACCTGCGATGATGGCGCCGCCTGCAAAAAGCTCAGGATAGCTCGCCAGCATGACGGACGTCATGGCCCCTCCAGCCGAAAGGCCCGTCACGAAAACGCGCGAAGGATCGATATCATAGGCCGCCACCGTGGCGTCAATCATCTGGCGAATGGAGAGGGCTTCGCCTCTGTCTCGGCGATTGTCTGCCGGAGAGAACCAGTTGAAGCAGAGATTGGGATTGTTCGTTCGCTGCTGCTCTGGAAACAGACACACAAAACCCTGTTCATCGGCAAGGTGCGACCAGCCTGAACCATGGTCATAGCCGTCAGCGGTCTGGGTGCAGCCATGAAGAACCACCACGAGCGCGGGTTTTTCGTGGAGCCTTGATGGCACGTGAATTCTGGCCATCAGGGCGCCCGGATTGGCGCCGAAGCCCTCCAGATCTTTCAAACGGCTTGCACCGACGGCATTCGCCGGAGCGGCTGTCACGCCGCGCATAACGGTGAGCTTTGCAATAGTCGCAGATAATTTGGTCACGCGGATATCTCCCGTTGCCCGGCAGCGCATGAGATCGTCCTAGAGGGCGTTTATGCTGCACTGCACAATATGGCGAACAAGCAAGCATGTGCAAGGTAATAGCGACAAGCGAAGGGACCAAAGTCGTTGCGTTATGCGGTGGAACGACTTGCTCGTGCTGCAGGTTGATCGGCGGTAGCTTGGAAGAAGAAGATGGCTAAAGCTTCGACGCGCAAAGCGGACGACAGTCTCGCACTCTATCGTGCGAAACGGGATTTTACGCGAACCAAAGAGCCGTCCGGCGCGAGCGCACCGATAGCTGGCAATGGCTTCGTCGTGCAGAAACACGCCGCGTCTCGTCTCCATTATGATTTCAGACTGGAGCTGGACGGCGTTCTCCTCAGTTGGGCCGTTACCCGGGGTCCAAGTGCAAACCCGGATGACAAGCGGCTTGCGGTACGCACGGAGGATCATCCACTCGACTATGCGCGCTTCGAAGGCACCATCCCCAAGGGTGAATATGGCGGCGGCACAGTCATGCTATGGGACAATGGCACCTGGGAACCGATTGCCGGGAAGGATGCGCGCAAGACGTTGCCGGAAGGGCATCTTCACTTCATTCTTCATGGGCGACGCATGCAAGGCGAATGGATCCTGTTCCGCTTGAAGCACCGCGGCAGGGAAAAGGGCGAAAACTGGATTCTCAGGAAGGTGAATGACGCTCATGCGGGTGGTTCGGACGATCTCGTGGGCACGCATCTCACCAGCGTCGACACCGGGCGGACCATGGAAGAGATCGCGGCCGGAAAGCCCGTGCCAAAGCGGAAGACGGCGCGGGGCTCCTCTGCCAGGCTTTCTGCCGCGCCGGTTGCCACAGCAGCATCGAAAGCACGCCGGAGGGGCAAATCGGCACTGCCTCCGTTTCGGCCGGTACAGCTGGCAACGCTGGTCGATCATGTCCCGGCGGGAGACCAATGGCTCCATGAACTCAAATATGACGGCTATCGCACCTTATTGGCGATCGGCGGCGGAGAGGGACGGGCTTATACAAGGTCGGGCCTCGACTGGTCCGACCGGTTCGCGAGCCTCATCGCAGACGCCGTGACGCTGGACGCCCGCAGCGCGCTTATCGATGGCGAGGCTGTCGTGATCCTGCCTGATGGACGGACGAGCTTCCAGGCACTTCAGGCGGCGCTGAAAAGCGATCCGGGCAAAATCGACTATATGGCTTTCGATCTGCTGGCGCTTGATGGTGAAGACCTCACAGGCCGCCCGCTGCTTGAGCGGAAGGAGAAGCTGGCTGCGCTGATCGGTGAGGGCCGGGACCATATCCGCTATTCGGACCACATAGGCGGGCGGGGCGAGCAGTTGTTCGATAGTTTTTGCGGCGCCGGGCTGGAGGGCGTCATCTCCAAACGTAACGATGCACGCTACACGGGCTCGCGATCGGGCTCATGGGTCAAGACCAAATGTATTCGTCGTCAGGAATTCGTCATCGTGGGCTGGACCCCGTCGGACAAGCAGCGCGGTTTCCGTGCGCTTCTGCTGGGCGTTCACGAAAAAGGAAAGCTGCGCTACGCCGGTAAGGTCGGGACCGGTTTTAGCGGTGGCGAGGTCGAGCGGTTAATGGCGCTTATGGCGTCGCTTGAACAGAAAAGACCCACGGTTGATGCGCCGCGGGCCGCCGTGCGGGGGGCGACCTGGATCAAGCCTCGGCTCGTTGCCGAGATCGCCTATATCGAGTTCACTGAAGAGGGTGTGCTGCGGCATTCAAGCTATCTGGGTTTGCGGGAGGACAAGAAGCCCGAAGCTGTTGTGCTGGAAGTTGAGAGCCCTGTTACGACCGCGGCGCGATCGGCGATCGCCAGCGGCGTCAGGATCAGCAACAGGGACCGGGTGATATTCCCAGAAGGCAAGCTGACCAAGGGTGAACTGGCTGACTATTATGAGGCCGTGGCTGATATCATGCTGCCTTGGGCCGGAAGCCGCCCTGTCAGCCTCGTACGATGCCCGCAGGGTCGCGCTAAGAAATGCTTCTTCCAGAAGCACGATGCCGGGAGCTTTGGCGACAGCGTCAAGCAGGTCGCGATCCTGGAGAAGGATGGCCATGAGGAGCCCTATCTGTTTGTGGATTCGGCGCAAGGCCTCCTCACCTGCGTTCAGATGGGCACCGTCGAGTTTCATGGCTGGGGCGCGCGGATCGAGGATGTCGAAAAGGCCGATCGCCTCGTCTTTGACCTGGATCCTGATGAAGGACTGGAATTCAAGGATGTCGCCTCCGCTGCTCTCCACCTGCAGGATGTGCTGGGGCAGATGGGGCTGGTGACCTTTCCGATGGTGACGGGCGGTAAAGGGGTTCACGTGATCGCGCCTCTGACGCCGACGGCGGAATGGCCGCAGGTCAAGGATTTTGCCCATCGCTTCGCGTTGGCTCTGGCGCAGGCCGATCCCGACCGCTTTACCGCCGCCCTCGCAAAGGCCAGACGCACGGGCAAGATTTTCATCGACTATTTACGCAATCAGCGGGGCGCGACGGCCGTGATGCCCTATAGTGCTGTTGATTTCCACTGAGAAGTGACCCGGGTTTTCCATCGAGAAGTGACCCGTCTGCGGATTATGTTTCGGGTGTCACGGGTGGGTCAACCCGTGGTTTTCTCTTTTGGGTTCTGG
>NZ_JAJGNP010000010.1 GCF_020782245.1 Sphingobium soli | reverse complement strand
TGACACCCGAAACATAATCCGCAGACGGGTCACTTCTCGATGGAAAACCCGGGTCACTTCTCAGTGGAAATCAACAGGTAGCCCTTCAATCTGCAAAGCGGCATTGCAGGCGCTCCATCACAGCGCCGATAGCCCCTGTGACGATAAGTGCGAGGATGAAATCCTCACTTGGTCCTACGATCGTCTCACGAATGCGTTGCAAGAACGTGCACGGGCACTGCATTCCCTTGGTGCCACCGTGTTGCTCGTCGACATCACGAATAATGGTGGCGGGACCGAATGGGCTGAAGCTGCTGCTCGCATATTGAGTCCTAAAATGCTGACCTCGGAGCGGCGCGGCTTTGTTCGCGGTCCTCATTGGTCCGCGCAGTGGGGCGCCTTGGCCCGCCAATTGCGGGACGCTGCTGTCTCCGCATCCGTGACAGATCAGGTCCGGCTAAGCGCTTGGGCAAAAGAGGCGGAAGAGGCGCAAAGAGACGCCAGCCAGCCTTGCGCAAGCACGGGCGGCTGTGCGCTAGTCGGCCGCGCCGGATATTCGACCGGTTTGGTTGGAAGTGCGCGAGCGGGCACATTCGCGGGAAAACCGTGGGCCGACCTGGTATTTAGCATCGCACGGTTTCCGTATCATGATAGCGCATGGTCCGGCCCATTACTGGTGCTTGTGGATGACGAGACTTGGTCAGCCGCTGAAGAATTTGCCGCAGTTTTGCAGGACAACCGCGCCGCCGTGATTATTGGAAGCCGCACAGGCGGTGCTGGCTGCGGTCATACTAACGGCGGGACACCCACCATCCTGAAAAACAGCGGCGCGACTCTCGAATTACCTGACTGCGTCCGATTCCGCGCGGACGGATCGAACGAGGTGTCAGGCGTTATTCCGGATGTGCTGACCGGTTCTAAAGCCAGCGACGGCCAAGCCTTCAAAGCAAGATTGATTGTCGCACACCTGCCACGCGCGATCGATCTCGCACGTGAGCAACAGCATAGTCGCTGAACGGCGTACGCTTCGGGCAGTTGTCGTTCCCAGGCTGAATGGCAGTGGATGGACGCGGGGCTCGCAGGTTTTGGCTGTGTCGAGAAATAATGCGAAGGAGCGTGAGGCGCTAACGGCGCCGACACAGGCGGGTAGCCGCGTTCCTTCACATTATCAGTACCTCGCGATTAATCAAGGTATTGCAAAACGACACCCGCGCCATCGTGCAGGCCGCCGCCCATGCGGAGCGCGCCGTTGCCTATCTTCACCAACTGGCGAACCCCGAAGCGATTAGAGAGGCGGCAAAGGCCGTTGATGATCGAGGCCGCCCCTGTCTGGGGCGGCCACATTTTGCCACCCACCCACCAACCCGAGCGCAAGTTGCTCCCTTCGGTCGCACCTACAATCCTGCCGCCTTGTTTGACCTCGACGCCAGACCGTGGCAGACCTTGGCTGATAGTTGGAGACGGCATGACAGACGCCACTTGTCGGCGGTTCGAGTGTTTTTTCAGGCCAGTTTTTTCAGGGCCTTTCTGGGGGCCTCGGTAAACGGTCGAACCGTTATTCAAAAATAAAATCAATTAGTTCAATGAACTAGTTTGAGTCCCTCCTCCCCATTTTCCCCATTCATTCGCATATCGGCCTTGCTTCGGCTGTCAAAGCGCGCCAATCACCCCCGCAAAAGGCGGCAAGGTGAAGAGGATTGCGGGCATATGAGCCTTTATGACGTTCTGATCGTGGGTGCGGGCCATGCCGGCGCCCAGGCGGCGATTTCGCTGCGGCAATTGGGGTTTGAAGGGTCGATCGGCATGATCGGCGACGAAAAGGACCCGCCTTATGAGCGTCCGCCGCTGTCCAAGGAATATTTCGCTGGCGACAAGCCGTTCGAGCGCATCCTGATCCGCCCCGCCGCCTTCTGGGAAGAGCGCAAGATTGACATGCTGCTGGGCAAGCGGGTGAAAAGCGTCGATCCTGCGGGCAAGTTTGTGACCGTGGGCGATCGGGAGATCGGCTATGACAAGCTGATCTGGTGCACGGGCGGCAGCCCGCGCATGCTGACCTGCAATGGCGCGGATGCCGATAACGTCCACGCCGTGCGCCGCCGCGCCGATGTCGACGCGATGATGGCCAAGATGGACAGCGTCCGGCATGTGACCATCATCGGGGGCGGTTATATCGGGCTGGAAGCGGCGGCTGTGCTTACCAAGTTTGGCAAGACGGTCGTGTTGCTCGAAGCGCTGGACCGGGTGCTGGCGCGTGTTGCGGGCGAGCCGCTGTCGCGCTTTTACGAGGCGGAACACCGCACCCATGGCGTCGACCTGCGCACCGGCGCGCAGATGGATTGCATCGAGGTGGCCGACGGCAAGGCCACAGCCGTGCTGATGGCCGATGGCGAACGGATCGAGACCGACATGGTGATCGTTGGCATCGGCATCGTGCCGGAAACCGGCCCGCTGATCGCGGCGGGCGCGGTTGGCGGCAATGGCGTCGATGTCGATGAATATTGCCGCACATCGCTGCCTGACGTTTATGCGATCGGCGACTGCGCCGCGCATGCCAACCGTTTTGCGGGCGGCGCGACGATGCGGCTGGAATCGGTGCAGAACGCCAATGATCAGGCGAAGACCGCCGTCTCGCACATCGTCGGGAAGGGCGAGCCCTATAATGCCGTGCCCTGGTTCTGGTCGAACCAATATGATTTGAAGCTTCAGACGGTCGGCCTATCCACAGGCTTTGATGATGTGGTGGTGCGCGGCGATCCCGACAGCCGAAGTTTTTCCGTGGTGTATCTGAAGGGCGGCAAGGTGATCGCGCTCGATTGCGTCAATGCGGTCAAGGATTATGTTCAGGGCCGCGCCCATGTCCTGTCCGGGGCGGCGTTGGATACGCAGCAACTGGCCGACCCGGCCATTCCGCTGAAGGAAGTGGGGCTGGCCTGACGGCGCCGCCTGCATAGGGACGATTACGGATAGGGCGCGACCTGCCGCTGCGTCATGCAGCAGCCATGGATATGCGATTTGACCTGGCGCAAAATGGCGCCGCGCCCGCCGCCCTTCGGCCCCGTCCGATTGACGCCTGCACCATCTGCCTGGTGCGCGACGCGGCAATCTGCGCCGACCTGTGCGACGCGGATCGTGCGGCCTTGAGCCGGATCGGGCGGCGCGTGTCGGTGAAGGCCGGGCAAACGGTGATGTGGGAAGGCGACGACAGCAGCATCGTCGCCAATGTCATCGAAGGCACGCTCAAGCTGTCCACATCGACCGGAGGCGGGCGCGAACAGATTGTCGGCGTGGTCTATCCATCGGATTTCATCGGCCGGCCTTTCGGCGCGCGCACGCCGCACAGCGTCACGGCGCTAACGGACGCGCGGCTGTGTCTTTTTCCGCGCGGCAGCTTCGATGGCTTTGCGACAGGTCATGGGGCGTTGCAGCACCGCCTGTTGCAACGCACGCTCGACGAGCTCGACCGCACCCGCGCCTGGATGTTGTTGCTGGGTCGAAAAAGCGCGCGGGAAAAGGTCGCGACTTTCCTGATCGACATCGGGCGGCGATTGCGCGGTGATCGCGATGGCGTGATCGCGCTGCCCTTGTCGCGCCAGCAGATTGCCGATGTGCTGGGACTGACGATCGAGACCGTATCGCGTCAGATGACGGACATGAAGCGGCAGGGGCTGATAGACCTGGTCGGGCGCAGGGGCGTACGGCTGGTGGATGAGGCCGCATTGGAGCGCCTCGCCGAAATTTCCTGAGCCGCCCGTCATCGACAAGCCTGTTTTGACGCAGCCGCCATCGCACGACATTCGAACGGGCGCGTGGAGCAGCCCCCTCGCACGGCAGAAGCCGCGGGAATGGGGAGCTTCGCCACTGCCACCAGGCGCCTACGCACTTTCCCGTAAAGACCCGCTTTCCTGCATTTGACACAGCAATCCCAGGACACGCCGCGTGCTTTTTCTGACGCGCGGCGCGGACCGGGACGTGAAGCGGGGAAAGGTCCATGGATAGACTGGTTTTGCGGACGGGAGGCTGGTTCGCGCTGGCCCTGGTCGCCTTTGCAGCGATGCTGGCTGCGCGCGATGGCGGCTTTGCCGTTCATATGGGCATTGTCAGCCTGGTCGCGCTGGGGCTGGCGATCATCGCCATGCGCCGGGCCGATTATGCAGCCGTTGCCCGCGGCCTGCTGAAGATGCCGGCCGATCAGGGGCGCTATTATGACGATGTGATCCGCTGGGGCGTGATTGCCACGGTATCCTGGGCGCTGGCGGGGTTTCTCGCCGGACTCTATATCGCGTTGCAACTCGCCTTTCCGGCGCTCAATCTGGGTCTGGAATATACCAGCTTCGGCCGGCTGCGGCCGCTGCACACATCGGCGGTGATCTTTGCCTTTGGCGGCAACGCCCTCATCGCCACCAGCTTCTATGTGGTGCAGCGCACCTGTCGCGCGCGACTGTTCGCGCCCAAACTCGCCGACTTCGTCTTCTGGGGCTATCAGCTGTTCATCGTGCTGGCCGCGACCGGCTATCTGATGGGCATTACCGAAGGCAAGGAATATGCCGAGCCCGAATGGTATGTCGATCTGTGGCTGACGATCGTCTGGGTGGCCTATCTGGTCGTGTTCGGCGGCACCATCGTCAAACGGTCCGAACCGCACATCTACGTCGCCAACTGGTTCTACCTGGCGTTCATCCTGACGATCGCGATGCTGCACATCGTCAACAACCTGTCGATGCCGGTCAGCCTGCTGGGGTCCAAAAGCTATGCCGCCTTTGCCGGCGTGCAGGATGCGCTGACCCAATGGTGGTACGGCCATAATGCGGTCGGCTTCTTCCTGACCGCCGGCTTCCTGGCCATGATGTATTATTTCGTGCCCAAACAGGCGCAGCGGCCGGTCTACAGCTATCGCCTGTCGATCATCCATTTCTGGTCGCTGAT
This sequence comes from Sphingobium soli, assembly GCF_020782245.1. GTDB lineage: Bacteria > Pseudomonadota > Alphaproteobacteria > Sphingomonadales > Sphingomonadaceae > Sphingobium > Sphingobium soli. The sequence goes on along the minus strand of NZ_JAJGNP010000010.1, from coordinate 124,289 downwards.
CTTCCTCTATATATGGGCGGGGCCGCACCATCTGCACTACACCGCGCTGCCCGACTGGGCGCAGACGCTGGGCATGGTGTTTTCGATCATGCTGTGGATGCCGAGCTGGGGCGGGATGATCAACGGCCTGATGACGCTCAACGGCGCCTGGGACAAGATCCGCACCGATCCGATCATCCGCATGATGGTGATGGCGCTGGCCTTCTACGGCATGTCCACCTTCGAAGGGCCGATGATGTCGGTCAAGGCGGTCAACAGCCTGTCCCATTATACCGACTGGACCATCGGCCATGTGCATTCGGGCGCGCTCGGCTGGAACGGCATGATCACCTTCGCCTGCCTCTATTATCTGGCGCCGCGCCTGTGGAGGCGCGAGCGGCTCTACAGCCTGCGGCTGGTCAACTGGCACTTCTGGCTCGCGACCGTGGGTATCGTCCTTTACGCCGCGTCGATGTGGGTGGCGGGCATCATGCAAGGGCTGATGTGGCGCGAATATGGGGCCGACGGCTACCTGGTCTACGCCTTTTCCGAAGTCGTGAGCGCGATGTGGCCCATGTATCTGATCCGCGCGGCGGGCGGGCTGCTCTATCTGAGCGGGGCCATCATCATGGCCTGGAATATCGGCCGCACCATCGCGGGCAGCCCGCTGCGGCAAGAAAAGCCGATGCACGGCGCGTCGCACGACATGGCGGCCGACAAGCCGCTGATCGCCCGCCCGGCCTGAAGGGGAAACAGGACATGGCTTCCAAATTTTTCAACCATGGCACGCTGGAGCGGAACGTGTCCCTGCTGGGCATTGCCGCTTTGATCACCGTTGCCATCGGCGGCATCGTGGAGATCGCGCCGCTCTTCTGGATCGACAACACGATCGAGAAGGTGGAGGGCATGCGCCCCTATACGCCGCTGGAGCTGGCCGGGCGCAACATCTACATTCGCGAAGGCTGCTATAACTGCCACAGCCAGATGATCCGCCCCTTTCGCGACGAGGTGGAACGCTATGGGCATTACAGCCTGGCCGCCGAGAGCATGTATGATCACCCGTTCCAATGGGGGTCGAAGCGCACCGGGCCGGACCTGGCGCGGGTGGGCGGCCGCTATTCCGACGAATGGCATGTCCAGCATCTGAAGGACCCCCGCGCGGTCGTGCCCGAATCCATCATGCCGACCTATCCCTTCCTCGCCGAGCGCGACCTCAAGCCCGGGGACATGCGCGCCGACCTCAAGGCCCTGACGCGGGTGGGCGTTCCCTACAGCGACGCCGACATCAGCAAGGCGAATGACGATCTGGCCGCGCAGGCCGATCCCGATGCCGACACGACCGACCTGCTCAAACGCTATCCCAAGGCGCAGGCGCGCGATTTCGACGGTGATCCGAGCCGCCTGACCGAGATGGACGCGCTGGTCGCCTATCTCCAGATGATCGGCACGCTGGTCGATGTCGATGCCGCCCGACCCCAGGAATCCCTGCCGGGTCAGGTCGCGCCGAAGGAGGACGGGCGATGAGCTACGACGCGCTGCGCCATTTCGCGGACAGCTGGGGGCTGGTGTTCATGGGGGCGACCTATGGGCTGCTGATCGGGTGGCATTTCCTGCCGCACGGGCGACGACACAGCCATCGCGCCGCGACGATGATCTTCGAAAGCGAAAGTGAAGCGACGGAGGCCGAACATGGCTGACGAACCGACAAAAGCCGTCGATGCCGCGACCGGCACGCCCTTCAAGGGGCATGAATGGGACGGCATCCGCGAACTGGACACGCCGTTGCCGCGCTGGTGGCTGTGGACCTTCTACGCGACGATCCTGTTCGCGATCGGCTACACCATCGCCTATCCCGCCTGGCCCATGATCGACAGCGCCACGCGCGGAATGCTGGGATGGTCGAGTCGGGGGGCGCTGGCGAGCGAGCTGGCCGCGCGGGATGCGCAACTGGCACCTGTGCATCAGGCGATCGCCGCCACCACCATCGCGAAGCTGGCCGGTCGGCCGGAATTGATGCGCGTTGCGGTCGAAGGCGGTCGGGCGGCGTTCAAGGTGCATTGCGTCCAATGCCATGGGGCGGGGGCGGCCGGATCGAACGGCTATCCCAATCTCAACGATGACGACTGGCTGTGGGGCGGCGATCTCGCCACCATTGAAAAGACGATCACCGATGGCATCCGCAACCCCGACCATGCCGACACGCGCCAGTCGATGATGCCGGCATTTGGCCGCGACCAGTTGCTGACGCCCCAGCAGGTGGATGATGTCGTCGCGCATGTTCGCGTCATCAGCCACCAGGACAAGCCGAACGACGCAGCGCGTCGGGGCGCGCAGCTGTTCGCCGACAATTGCGCGGTCTGCCATGGTGCGGGCGGCACGGGCAGTCGCGAACTGGGCGCGCCCAATCTGACGGATGGCATATGGCTGTATGGCGGCGATGCAGACACGATCCGGCAGACCATATGGAACAGCCGCCAGGGGGTCATGCCGCGCTGGAACGACAAGTTGGACAAGGCGACGATCCGGATGCTGGCGGCCTATGTGCACAGCCTGGGTGGCGGCGAAGCCCTGCCAGCGGCCGCCCCAGCCCCTGCGGACAATGCCGCCGCCCAGCCCTGAAGGAAGATGTCATGCTGATGCCTGCCGGTTCCGGCGATCTCTACGAGAAGCGCAAGGGTGTCTACCCCAAGGCGGTGGATGGCTTTTACCGGCGTTTCAAATGGGCGGTCATGGCGGTGACGCTGGCGATCTATTGGGGGACGCCGTGGCTTCGATGGGACCGGGGGCCTTATGCGCCCGACCAGGCGGTGCTCGTCGACCTGGCGCATCGGCGCTTCTACATGTTCGCGATCGAAATCTGGCCGCATGAATTCTATTATGTGGCGGGTCTGCTGATCATGGCGGGGATCGGGCTGTTCCTTGTGACTTCGGCGGTAGGGCGCGCCTGGTGCGGCTATGCCTGTCCGCAGACCGTATGGACCGACCTGTTCCAGCATGTCGAACGCTTCATCGATGGCGATCGCAATGCGCAGATCCGGCTTGCGAAGGCGCCATGGAGCGCGGGCAAGCTGGCGCGGCGGCTGGCGAAGTGGGGCGTCTGGCTGGTCATCGCCTTTCTGACCGGAGGCGCCTGGATCTTTTACTTCGCCGATGCGCCGACCCTGCAGCGCGCCTTCTGGAACGGCACGGCCGCGCCGGTCGCCTATGCAACGACAGCGGTGCTGACAGCGACGACGTTCCTGCTGGGCGGTTTCCTGCGCGAACAGGTCTGCATCTATATGTGCCCGTGGCCGCGCATCCAAACGGCCATGCTGGACGAAAAGTCGCTGGTCGTCACCTATAAGCACTGGCGGGGCGAAAAGCGTGGCAGCCTGAAGAAGGCTGCCGCCCATCCGCAGCAATTTGGCGATTGCATCGATTGCGACCAGTGCGTCGCGGTCTGCCCGACCGGCATAGATATTCGCGAAGGGCCGCAGATCGGCTGCATCACCTGCGCGCTGTGCATCGATGCGTGCGACCGGGTGATGGCGCAGGTCGGCCGGCTCCGGGGCCTGATCGATTATTGCACCGAGGACGACGCCGAAGCGGAAAAGCAGGGCAGCCCGCCGCGACCCCTGTCGCAATCGCTGCTGCGTCCCCGGACGATCGCTTATCTGACAGCGTGGAGCGCGATCGGCGCGGCGATGCTGTTCGCACTGGGCGCGCGAACGCGCATCGACATCGCGGCGCAGCAGGACCGCAACCCCATTTTCGTAAGACTTTCGGATGGCGCCATCCGCAACGCCTATACCATCAAGATCCGCAACATGGAGGCGCGGCCGCGCCCGGTTGCCGTATCGACCGATGGCCTGGCCGGGGCTGCCTTGTGGACCGACGCGACGCCCAGGGACGACGCATCGAGCCGGATCGTCGCCACCGTGCCGGCCGACAGCGTCGCCAAGCTGCGCCTGTTCATTGCCGCGCCGGCCGTCGGCCCGCAGCGGCAGGATTTCCGCTTCATCGTGCGGGCGACCGATCGCGAAGGCGGCGGCGACAGCGAAGATGCTCGTTTCGAAAGGCCCTGACATGCGCGATGCAGTTTCCTCCCGCCGGTTCACCGGCTGGCACATGACCGCAATCCTGGTCGGCTTCTTTGTCGTGGTGATCGCGGTCAACATGGTGATGGCGACGGTCGCGGTCCGCAGCTTCGGCGGGACCGTGGTCGACAACAGCTATGTCGAGAGCCAGAAGTTCAACGCCTATCTGGGGCAGGCAAGGGCGCAGGCCGCACTGGGATGGCACCAGCAAATCGCGACGGATGCGGGCCGGCATGTCATGCTGTGGCTGGACGACGAAGCGGGCGCGGCGGTGAAGGGGGCCATGGTGCGTGCCGTCGCCCAGCATCCGTTGGGACGCGCCGCCGATATCGCCCTGGTGATGCAGGAGGAACGGCCGGGGCGCTATGTCAGCGATCGCGTCCTGCCAGCCGGGCGATGGCAACTGCGCGTGACGGTAACGCGGGATCGCCAGCAGCGGCATCTGATGGCGGAGATCGACTGATGGCGACCCAGCCCCTGATCGACGACGCTCCGGCTGAGGCCGCCTTGATCGAGAGCCAGTTCGTTGTTCCTTCACTTCACTGTGCCGGATGCATCGCCAAGATCGAGAACGGCCTGGCGCGCATCGACGGGATCGCGTCCGCGCGCGTCAACATGAGCGCCAAGCGCGTGACCGTGCGCCATGATCCGGCGATGGAGCCGCCCGCACTCAAGGCGGCGATCGTGGCGCTGGGGTTCGACGCTGAACCGCTGGCCGATCCGGGCGTCGATCTGGCGGCGGCGGAAGGCCGGGCGCTGCTGCGCGCGCTGGCGGTGGCGGGTTTCGCCGCCATGAACATCATGTTGCTGTCGGTTTCGGTGTGGTCCGGGGCGGACGGCGGCACACGGCAGATGTTCCACTGGCTTTCCGCGCTGATCGCGCTGCCCGCGATCGCCTATGCCGGTCAGCCCTTTTTCCGGTCCGCCTGGGCGGCGGCACGGCAGGGGCGGACCAATATGGACGTTCCGATCAGCATCGGCGTGCTGCTGACGACGGGCATGAGCCTGTATGAAACCGCGACGGGGGGTGCGGACGCCTGGTTCGACGGCGCGGTGATGCTGCTGTTCTTCCTGCTGGCGGGGCGGAGCCTGGATGCGATGATGCGCGGACGCGCCCGCGCCAGCGTCGCGGCGCTGCTGAAACATGGCGCGCCCGGCGCGCTGGTGTTGACCGACAGCGGACAAAGCCGCTGGACGGCGGCGGCGCAGTTGCAGCCGGGGATGCGGATGCTGGTCGCAGCAGGGGAGCGACTGGCCGCGGACGGGCGCGTTGTCGAAGGGGCGTCGGGCATGGACATCGCGTTCCTGACCGGCGAAAGCGCGCCCGTCCGTGTCGGGCCGGGCGACGTGGTGCAGGCCGGCGCGCTTAATGTCGAGGCCCCGATTACCGTGCTGGTGACGGCAGCTGGGCCGGACACGGTGATTGCCGATATCGCCCGGCTGATGGACGAAGCGGGGCAGGGCCGGTCGCGGCATGTCCGGATCGCCGACCGGGCCGCGCGCTATTATGCGCCCGCCGTGCACCTGACCGCCGCGCTGGCCTTTGCGGGATGGATGATGGCCGGGGCCGGAATGCATCAGGCGATGCTGGTCGCCATTGCCGTTCTGTTGATCACCTGCCCCTGCGCGCTGGGACTGGCGGTGCCCGCCGCGCAGGTCGTCGCCTGCGGCGCGCTGATGCGCCGGGGTATCCTCGTCAAGGATGGGTCGGCGCTCGAGCGCATGGCCGAGGTGGACAGCATCGTCTTCGACAAGACCGGCACGCTGACGCTGGGCCGTCCGGTGCCCGAGGGAATGGATGCGATGGCGCGGCAGGATCGGGCGATCCTGCTGGCCTTGGCGCGCGCCAGTCGCCATCCGCTCAGCATCGCACTGCGGCAGGCGCTGGAGGCGCATGGCGTAGAGGCGGCCCGGCTGGACGATCTGCGGGACGTGCCGGGGGAGGGGCTGTTCGCGCGTCATGCGGGGGTTGCGGTATCGCTGGCGCGGCCGCGCGGCCTTGTCAGCCTGTTCGGCCTTGCCAGCGAATATCGGCACGGGACGGAGGCGCACCTGCTGCGATTTTCGGATGCCTTGCGCCGGGACGCCGGCGAAATCCTGCCAGCCTTGCAGAGCGCCGGCTACCGGATCGTGATCGCGAGCGGCGATCGGCCTGAGGCGCTGGGTCCGGTGGCGCGCGCGACTGGGGCCACCGCGATCGGGCATTTGCGGCCCGCCGACAAGCTGGCGCTGGTTGAACGCATGAAGCGCCAGGGGCACAGGGTGCTGATGGTGGGGGACGGACTGAATGACGGACCGGCGCTGGCGGCGGGGCATGCCAGCATGGCCCCGGCCTGCGCCAGCGACGCCAGTCAGTTGGCGGCGGATGTGGTGTTTATGGGCGATGTCCTGGCGCCTGTCGGCATCACCTTGCGCGCGGCCCGGCGTACCATTCACATCGTGCGGCAGAATTTCGCGCTGGCGATCGGCTATAATATCCTGGCCGTTCCGCTGGCGGTGGCGGGCAAGGTCACGCCGCTGGTTGCTGCCGTCGCCATGTCGCTGTCGTCGCTGATCGTCGTCGCCAACGCGCTCCGGCTCAATGGCGCCGCCCGATGACCGGGCTGGCGCTGCTCATTCCCCTTGCGCTGCTGTGCGGCGGGGTGGCGCTGGCGGGCTTTTTCGCGGCTTTGCGCTCGGGCCAGTTCGACGATCCGGACGGCGCAGCGATGCGCATCCTGAGCGACGAGGAGGATCGCTAGGATTTTAGCGGGTGGGTTCAGGCCGCAGGCGTGCCGCCTGATTCATCATGTCCTCAATCCGCGCGGCACCATCGACATTGGCGCGGATAACCTGCCAGGGATCGACGCTCTGGGCGAAACGCATGCCGCACAGGTCGCCGCGCGACCACATGATGCGCGCTTCCATGTCGATATCCTTGGCCCGCAGCCGAACCGTGGTCCCAATGCGGAAGCCATCGCGATGTTCAAGCAGGCACCCGCCCGCCGAAACGTCACCCACGATGACCTTGCGGCAGTCCTCGCCCTCCAGCAAATCCGCTTCGAACGCGGTGACGAAGCGCGCATGGCGACGCCGATCGAAACGTGCTGCCAATTCGGTGATAGTCATTGTCCGGCACCTCCGAAAATACGCCCGCAGCCCTGATGCGCCACGATGGCAAGGAGCCGAATCTGGCAGTCAATCGTTAACAACCGGTAACTCGATGCGGCCGCCACGGCAGGCGGAGTGTTTGGTGCGGGGACGTGATGATGCGCCTTGGGCCGGCCCGGCTGGCAGTCCGTCGGAGGACCCCGACGAGGAATTTGCATCCGAAAGGAACTCGATCCTCCGCGATGGAAAGTCCGATCAGTGATCAGCCTGTCGCCTGAGCCCTGCCGTGAGCGGTTGTCTCGCGCGCATCGCTACGCCACATAAGGCGCGACGATGCACGCGGGATGGCTGATATTCGCCGGTCCCGCCTTGCCAACAGGAGACCGCATGACTGACCGGACCGTTCTCATCACCGGCGCCACCGCCGGCATTGGCGAAGCGGCCGCACGCGCCTTTGCAGCAGCGGGATGGCGCGTGATCGGCACGGGCCGACGGGCCGAACGGCTGGAAGCGCTGGCGACCGAAATTGGCCCTAAGATGCACATGCTTGCTTTCGACATGCGCGACGAGGCGGCGATCGACGGGGCGCTGGCATCGCTGCCCCCGGAATTTCAGGCCATCGACCTGCTGATCAACAATGCCGGTCTGGCGCTCGGCACCGCGCCGGCGCACAAGGCGGACCTGGCGCAATGGCGGCAGATGATCGACACCAATATAAACGGGCTTATCGCCATCACCCACAAGCTGCTGCCGCGTCTGGTGGAGCGCAAGGGCGCGATCATCAATCTGAGTTCGGTGGCGGCGACCTATCCCTATGCGGGCGGGAATGTCTATGGCGGGACCAAGGCGTTCGTGCAGCAATTCTCGCTTGGCCTGCGGTCCGATCTGCACGGCACGGGGGTGCGTGTCACCTCGATCGAACCGGGCATGGTCGAAACCGAATTCACCTTCGTGCGCACCGGTAGCCAGGATGCTTCGGATACGCTTTATGGCGGCGCCGATCCGATGACGGGAGAGGATATTGCGCAGACCCTGTTGTGGGTCGCGACGCTGCCGCCGCACCTCAACATCAACCGGCTGGAGTTGATGCCGGTAAGCCAGTCCTTTGCGGGATTTCAGGTCGCGCGGGGATAATCGGTCGGGGTGGTCGCCGTCAGGCGCAGAGCCCCTCCGCCTCCTCCACATGCAGCGGTTCCTGGTCCTTGGGCATTGCAGGCGCCCTGCCATAGGGAACATGCATGCCGGAAACCTGCAGCGCCTCGGCATAGAAGTCCCACCATTGGAGCGTCATCTGCCACGGGATTTGCCAGGCCTGAAACAGCGGGGTCCAGACGTCTGCGGCAGGATGATCTTCGAAACGTGCGATGGTCATGCGTCGTCTCCTTGTGAGTCGTGCTTATATCATGACCGGAAGGCAGCCCGACCCATGATGTTCCCGATTTCCCGAAAAATCGGACGGTCTGATGTGGGGGTGCGCAATCAGGTCCGAAATGGCGCAAACTGCCGCCATTTCGGCGGTAAGGGCGATAAGGTGGAGGCATGCCTCTGTCCGGACCAATCCGCCACGCCTATATCTGCCCTATCTGCGGCAGCGATCATGTCGCGCGCGATGCACGGGTCATATGGGATGTCTCGGCGCAGAATTGGGTTATCGAAACGCTGTTCGATCAGGCCCATTGCCAGCATTGTGACGATCGCACGCGGCTACAACGTGTGGTGCTGACCAGCCCAACCACCTTTGCCGCGCCCGAAGGAGGCGTTGATTGAAGCCATCATCCTGGTTTTGGGGAACAGGGCGTCCCCCCTGCGGTCCCCGTAAAGCTAGGTCGCACTGTCCCCTGCCTGAACGGCAGGTTTTGTATCGTTCATGCAACATGTTTCAGAACAGCGAGTTCTGTCGCCATGATATGATTCAAGGAGCTTCGAGCCATGATGACCCCGTTCAAGCGCGCCCTTGCGGCCCTGTCGCTGGGCGCGATGACGCTGACCGGCATCACCGCCGTGCCTGCGCTGGCCCAGCCGGGCCATAAGGCGCGCGAACATCGCAGGGATGTCCGCGATGCCCGCCGTGAGTATCGCCGCGACAGCCGCCAGGCGCAGCGACGCTATGTGCAGGATCAGCGCCGCGCGCAGCGCGACTATCGCCGGGACGTGCGCGAGGCGCGGCGCGACTGGCGGGGCGACCGTCGCGGTGCTTATCGCCGGCCCGGCCGGGTCGTCTATCGCTATGACTGGAACCGGCCCGACCCGCGCTATGGTCGCTTCTATCGTCCGGACCGCTATTATCGAACCGGGTACGCGCCGATCCGTGTCGATCGCCGTACGCGCATCTATCGCGGCTATGACGATCGCTATTATTGCCGCCGTTCGGACGGCACGACCGGCCTGATCGTCGGTGCGGCGCTGGGTGGCCTGCTGGGCAGCCAGATTGATCGGGGTCAGTCCAACATCGCGGGTGTGCTGATCGGTGGTGGTGCCGGCGCCCTGCTAGGCCGGGAAATTGATCGTGGCGGATTGAACTGCCGCTGAAGAGACGGCGGGAAGGGGTTAGGGTTCGTAACGTCTTCCCGCTTCAGCACCAGGGATGGCGCGCGCCATCCCAGTCTCGCGCCAGCCCCTCGGCGACCAAAATGGCCCCGATCGACTCTCCGCTGCGCGTGACAATGCGGAGCGAGCGGCCATAGCGATCCATATCGCGATCTCCCTGCTCCAGTGAAAACGCGCCCGCGTTCATCAGGCTTTGCAATCGACGGGTTGCCCGCGCGCCGAGCGCCGCTTCGGCCGGGCAGCGGGGGCCATGGGTTTCGGGCGTATCGATGTCGGCGATGCGATATTTGGCCCCCTGGAACCAGAAGGTGTCGCCGTCGACCACGCAATTTGTCCCGCCGCCGCTGTGGCAGAAGCCGAAGCTGGCGGTCAGCATGTCGGCCGATGCCGCAGGACGCGCGGGCGAATGCTCGCCGGCGTGATCGAATAACCGGGCGGCTTCCAGCCAGCCGGGGCCATACCAACCCAGCAACAGCCCCAGGCAAACCATATAAACGAGCGCAGGGCCGCTGACGCTGCGATCTACCGCTTTGCGCTGGAGTCTGGCGTTAGCACCGCTGCGCGACCAGCTATTATGCGCATCGCGTGTGCGTGACTGCCGCTTGGTCCGGAGAAATCCTGTTGCCATGCCCTGTTGTGCCATGGCGTCGGGAAAGGAGAGGTTAAGACTGCGCCATCTCTCCGCGAGTGTGGATCAGACAGGAATTGACCACGGTCAAAGCGCCGCTTGCTGATGGTGCTACCATGGGATGATGATCCAGATTGGAGCCAGTCCATGAACGCCGCCGCATCGCCCCAGTCGGTACCCAATCCTTATGGCCGCAGCGGCGGTGAGATCGTCGTGAGAGCGATCGTGGATCGCTTTTACGATCTGGTGGAACAGGACAGCCGGTTCGTGGCGCTACGCGGCATTCATGCGGCGGACCCGGGGCCGGTGCGGCACGGCCTGACGCGATTCATCGTCGGATGGCTCGGCGGTCCGCGAGACTGGTTCGAACGCGGCCCCTGCATCATGACGCTGCATCGCGTCTTTCCCGTGACCCCGGCGCTGGCCGATCAATGGGCGACGGCGATGACCTGCGCCATCGCCGGACAAGACGGGCTGGACCCGGCCATGGGTGATGCCATGGCGCAAGCACTGGGCCACCTCGCCCGGGGCATGATCAATCTGCCGCTGGATGCGGGTCAGACCGATCAGGGCAGTCCGTCCTCGTCATCCGCATCCTCGGTATCGCCCAGAACGTCCTCTTCGTCGTCCATTTGCGGTTCGCCGGCATAGGCATCCATGTCGAGCCGACCCGAACGGTTCATCGCGTTCATCTTTTCTACCAGATCCTCGGTGTCGTCTGGCACGAGCTGCGCCGGATCGGTCTTGCCGCCCCGCTCGCTGTCTTCGCTCAGGTCAATGCTGCGGGTGGCGGCGTCATCGGCCACGTCCTGCGCCTGGGTGCCGGCTTCGGCCTGTTCGCTATTCTCTTCCATCTCGCGATCGGGGGTGGGGCGGTCCATGATGCGTCTCCTGTCAACTATACGGCCTTGATGAACGGCCGGCCGGGGCGGCTGTTCCGGGAAAAGCGCTGGACAGGGCGCAGAGGAGGGGGCAAAGCGCCCTGCGATCCTTTCGCACCGCAGCAGGAATCCTTCATGCCTCGCCAGCTCATCTCCTCCGGCTCGCCCTTCGAGGCGCAGGTCGGCTATTCGCGCGCCGTCGTTCAAGGTGACTGGTGCTTCGTGGCCGGCACGACGGGCATGGACCCAGATACCAAAGTGATGCCAGGCGATGTGGTCGAACAGGGGCGCAACGCATTCAAGACCATTGGCAAGGCGCTCGACGAAGCGGGCTTTTCCTTCGCCGACGTGGTGCGCGTCACTTATTATATCACCGACGCCGCCTATTGGGACGTGATGGGCGACATCGCCGGCCCCATATTCGGCGACATCCGCCCGGCGGCAAGCTGCGTTATCGCAGGGCTGGTCAAGCCGGAAATGAAGATCGAGATCGAAGTCACCGCGTTCAAAGGGTGACAGGAGCACAGCATCATGATTACCATGTACGGCATCAAGAATTGCGACACCATCAAGAAGGCCCGCAACTGGCTGGACAATGAGCGCGTCCCCTACAGCTTTCACGATTACAAGGTATCGGGCGTCGACAAGGACCGCCTGGAGGAATGGGTGATGGAGCATGGCTGGGAAACCATCCTCAACCGCTCCGGCACGACCTTTAAGGCGCTGGACGCGGGCGACAAGGCGCATATCGATGCGGACAAGGCGATCTTGCTGATGATGGCCAACCCCTCGATGATCAAACGCCCGATCCTGGACACCGGCAAGGGTACGATCGTCGGGTTCAAGGCGACGACCTACGAAAATGCGCTGCATGGCGTGAAGGCATGAGCGTGCGGAGGCTGGCGCGATTAGGGCTGATTGTTCTGATGAGCCTCCTCCCTCTCTCGATGGCCCGGGCTGCGCCCGGCGCGGACCCCATCCTCATCGCGCATCGCGGCGCGAGCGGCGAACGGCCCGAACATACGCTGGCCGCCTATGAGCGCGCGATCGACCAGGGTGCGGATTATATCGAACCCGACCTGGTGCTGACCAAGGACGGTGTGCTGGTCGCCCGCCACGAAAATGAGATTGGCGGGACGACGGACGTCGCCAATCATCCCGAATTTGCCGATCGCAAGACAACCAAGGTCATTGACGGCGTCGAAATGGCGGGCTGGTTCACCGAGGACTTCACCTTGGCGGAACTGCGCACGCTGCGCGCGCGCGAACGGTTGCCCGACCTGCGCCCGGCCAACAAGCGCTTTGACGCGCTCTACCAGATCCCGACATTCGAGGAGATATTGAAGCTGGTGCGCGCCAAGGAAGCGGAGACCGGCCGGCGGATCGGCCTTTATCCCGAAACCAAGCACCCCAGCTATTTCGCGGGCATCGGCCTGCCCCACCAGGCACCCTTGCTCGATCTGCTCAGCCGCTACGGCTATATGACGCAGGCCGATCCGGTCTTCATCCAGTCGTTCGAGGTCGGCAATCTGAAGGCGCTGCGCGCCGCCACCCGGCTGCGCCTCATCCAGTTGGTGGATGCGCAGGGCGGGCCAGCCGATATGCCGGGCACCAGCTGTGACGACATGCTGACGGTCCAGGGGTTGGCGGAGATCGCGACCTATGCCGATGGCATCGGCCCGTCCGCCGCGCAGGTGATCGCGCCCGAAGGCGCGACGGCGCTGGTTGGCCGCGCCCATGATGCGGGCTTGCAGGTGCATGTCTGGACGCTGCGAATGGAAAATCCCTTCCTGCCCACCCAATATCAGCGCGGCGATGATCCCGAAGGGCGCGGTGACTTTGCCGGCTATGTCCGCGCGATCGTCGCAGCCGGGGTCGATGGCTTTTTCACCGACTTTCCAGGGCAGGCGCGCGCGGCGATGACGGCCGCGCCCTAAGCGCTTGTCAAATGGCGGGCGCGGGCGAATAACGGGATCATGCTGTCCCAGAAGACCCGTTATGCCATTCGCGCTCTCCAGCATCTTGCCGACCGTTACCGCCAAGGCCCTGTGCCGTTGAACGAGATTGCCACGCGGCAGAATATTCCGGCCAAGTTCCTGACCGTGATCCTGTCCGAATTGTCGCGCGAAGGGCTGGTGGCGACGCAGCGCGGCCGGGACGGCGGCTATTGGCTGGCGCTGGCACCAGTCGATGTGAGCTATGGCGATATCGTCCGGCTGACCCGCGGATCGCTGGCTCTGACGCCCTGCGCCAGCCGCTTCGCGCATGAAAGCTGCACCAACTGCCTGCCCGAAAGCGAGTGCCGGCTGCATCGCATCATGCTGCGCGTGCGCGACGAGACGGCCAAGGTGCTGGACGGCATCAGCCTGGCCGAGCCGATCCCGCTGGCGGCGGAGGACTGACCCTTGCGCGGCGCGTGCGGTTTCGCCACATCGGGGGCATGACCAACCCGCCGCTCAAAGCCGCCCTGATCCCCGTCACCCCGTTGCAGCAGAATTGCACGTTGTTCTGGTGCACGGAGACGATGCGGGGTGCATTCGTCGATCCGGGCGGCGACCTGCCCATGCTCAAGAAAGCAGCGCAGCAACATGGCGTGACCATCGAGAAGCTGTTGATCACCCACGGGCATATCGACCATTGCGGGCAGGCGGGCGTTCTGGCGCGCGACCTGGGCGTCCCGATCGAGGGGCCGCATGAGGAGGACCGGTTCTGGATCGAGCGGTTGGCACAGGATGGCGAGCGTTGGAATGTGCCGGGGGAAAGTTTCGAACCAGACCGCTGGCTGGCGGATGGCGACCAGGTGACGGTTGGCCATCTGACGCTGGATGTCTATCATTGCCCTGGCCACACGCCCGGCCATGTCGTGTTCCACCATGCGCCCAGCAAGCTGGCGATCGTGGGCGACGTGCTGTTTCAGGGTGCGATCGGCCGCACCGATTTCCCGCGCGGCAACCACCAGCAGCTGATCGACGCCATCACGGGAAAGCTGTGGCCGCTGGGCGGAGAAACCGCCTTCGTGCCCGGACATGGGCCGATGAGCAATTTCGCCCATGAACGCCGCACCAATCCGTTCGTGGCCGATTCGGTGCTGGCGCGCTGATCTAGGCCTGCGCCGCCAAGGCTGGCGGCACCGGCATTTCGCGCGTCTGGTGATAGGCCAGGGCAAGCGCGGCGCCTGCAAGCAGCACCATGACGCCCCAGGTGACGAGCGCCCCGCCCGCACGCCACAGGGTCGGTTTGTCCGCATCCATTCCGATGGCATGGGCGACGCGCGCCAGGATATAGGCCAGCGCCCCGATCCACAGCCACAGCGAAGGCCCGGCCGCCAGTTCGATCAGCGCGAACAGGATGAGGATGATCGGCGTATATTCGATGAAATTGGCGTGGGCGCGCATCCGTTTGGCGAGCAGCGCATGACCGGCATCGCCATGCATGATCTTGTCCGAAATGCGAAACCGCGCACAGCGAATCGCCAGCCACAGATTGAGCAGCGCGCAGGCGGCGGCAAAGGTCAACGTGATCGGCAGCAGCATCCGGCATTCCCCTGTATCTCGACGTGCGCACCCTATCGCGCGGGGCCGGGTGGGCAAGCGCAAAGGAAGGAAGGGGTTGCGTGGACGGCAAAAAGCGCTATAGGCGCATGGCTTCGCGATCACCCGGGCCGCATGGGTCTGCGGCGCCGTTGGCGTCGGCATCCCATCGGAAACCGGCCAGTCGCACAACCAGATCATTATACGGAACAAGGTGCCGACATGGCTGTCCCCAAGCGGAAAACTTCTCCCTCCCGTCGCGGCATGCGCCGCAGCCACGACGCGCTGCGCGTCGAGGCCTATCAGGAATGCTCCAACTGCGGTGAACTCAAGCGCCCGCACAATCTGTGCGACGCCTGCGGGCACTATAACGGCCGCGAAGTCGTCGCCGTCGGGGCCTGAGCCCATTCTCTACTCCGCAAAGGGGTGACCTGACAGTGTCCAGACAACCGCGAATCGCAATCGACGCGATGGGCGGGGACGAAGGCGTGCGTGTGATGATGGCCGGTGCCGCCTTGGCCCGCCATCGGCACGAAGGCCTGCGGTTCACCCTGTTCGGCGACGAAGTGCGGATCAAGGCCGCGCTTGACCGTCACCCCAATTTGCGGGCGGCGTCCGATGTCGTTCATAGCGACAGCGTGGTCGACGGTTCGGACAAGCCAAGCGTCGCTATTCGCAAGAAGAGCAGCTCCATGGCGATGGCGATCGCCGCGGTGAAGGCGGGTGATGCCGGCGCTGCGGTATCCGCCGGCAATACCGGCGCGCTGATGGCTATGGCGAAGCTGGCGCTGCGCACCATGCCCGGCGTGGATCGGCCGGCCCTGGCCGCCATGTTGCCGACGCTGGGCGACAATGACGCCATCATGCTGGATCTGGGCGCGAACACCGAATGTGACGCGCGCAACCTCGTCCAGTTCGCGGTGATGGGCGCGGCCTATGCCCGCATTGCCTTCGATCTTGACCGGCCGCGCGTGCGCCTGCTCAACATCGGCACCGAAGAATTGAAGGGCACGGACGAAATTCGTGATGCCGCGGCCATTCTGCGCGCCGCCAATGACCTGTCGCTCCAGTTCGACGGCTTCACCGAAGGCGACAAGATCGCGCGCGGGGACAGCGACGTCATCGTGTGCGACGGATTTTCCGGCAATGTCGCGCTCAAGACGGCGGAGGGCACGGCCCGCTTCGTCACCGACGTCCTGCGCAAGGCCTTCACCAGCTCCATCCGGTCCAAGATCGGCTTCCTCATTTCGAAGCCGGCCATGTATATGCTCAAACATCATCTGGACCCGAATAACCATAATGGCGCGGTGTTCCTGGGCCTCAACGGCGTCGTGGTGAAAAGCCATGGCGGCGCGGACGAAAAGGGCGTAGCCAATGCCGTCCATGTCGCCGCGCGGTTGCTGGAAGAGGATATTACCCGCCGCATCGCCGCCGACATGGCGGGCGTCGAGGGGCTGGGCGCCGTCGCATCGAAGCTGGAGCAGCCCGTCAAGTGATCCGCCGTTCTATTCTCCTGGGGACAGGCTCCGCCCTGCCCAAGCGCGTCGTCACCAATGCCGAACTGACAGAGACGGTCGACACCAGCGATGAATGGATCGTCGAGCGCACCGGCATCCGCATGCGCCATATCGCGGGTGAAGGGGAAACCACAGCCACGCTGGCGACCGATGCCGCCAAGGCTGCGCTGGAAGCGGCTGGCCTGACCGCGCAGGACATCGACCTCATCATCCTGGCGACGGCGACGCCCGACCAGACCTTCCCCGCTAGCGCAACCAAGGTGCAGGCGGCGCTCGGCATCGACGATTGTGTCGCGTTCGACGTCGCAGCAGTATGTTCGGGCTTTCTCTATGCCGTGACCGTGGCGGACAGCATGATCCAGTCGGGCGCGGCGCAGCATGCGCTGGTGATCGGGTCGGAAACCTTCAGCCGCATCCTCGATTGGGAAGATCGCACGACCTGCGTCCTGTTCGGCGACGGCGCGGGCGCGATCGTGCTGGGCGCGGAGGAAAGCGCGGCCACCGACCCCCGCTCCGCACGGGGCATCCTGGCGTCGAAACTCCATGCCGATGGTCGGCACAATCAGCTTCTCTATGTCGATGGCGGCCCTTCGACCACCGGCACTGTGGGCAAGCTGCGCATGAAGGGGCAGGAAGTGTTCCGCCATGCCGTGGTCAATTTGGCCTCGGTCTTGAACGAAGTCATGAGCCTGGCTGGCCTGGACGCGCGCGACATCGACTGGCTGGTGCCGCATCAGGCCAATGCCCGCATTCTCGATGCGACCGCGCGCAAGCTCAAGCTGCCTGCCGAGCGTGTGATCGTGACGGTCGACCGGCACGCCAATACGTCGGCTGCGTCGGTTCCGCTGGCGCTCGACCTTGCAATGCGCGACGGGCGGATCAAAGCCGGCGACCTCGTCGTGCTGGAAGCCATGGGCGGCGGCTTTACCTGGGGTGCCTGCGTCTTACGTCTATGATCATTGGTGCTGCTTGCCGAATCAGCAGGAATCGGTCAAATTTGCCTTTGGTCATCGGGGGGTGACTGACGCAATCGGTCGAGAGGGGACCAATATGGGCGAAATGAGCACTTTGACGCGGGCGGACTTGGCGGAAAGCCTCAACCGTCATGTCGGATTGTCGCGCGCGGAAGCGGCGGCGCTGGTCGAATCCATTCTGGATCATATGTCGGACGCGCTGGAGCGCGGCGAGAATGTGAAAATCTCCAGCTTCGGCACCTTCGTCCTGCGCGACAAGACCCAGCGCATGGGGCGCAATCCAAAGACCGGCGTGGAAGTGCCGATCGAGCCGCGCCGGGTGCTGACATTCCGCGCCAGCCAGACCATGCGCGATCGCGTCGCCTGACAAGCGCAAAGCGCAGGATTATCCGCCGCTTTTTCCTGTCGGACGCCGTCGGTTGCGGTTGACGCCCTAGTGGGGGCGGGTGCAACATTGAAGTCATGAAAAAGGCGGAGGGGGCATTTCTGACGATCAGCGAATTATCCGCTGAACTCGATGTGCCCCAGCATATCCTGCGCTATTGGGAAACGCGCTTTCCGGCCTTGCGGCCCCTGCAACGCGCCGGCAACCGCCGCTATTACCGGCCCGACGACGTGCTGCTGGCGCGGCGGATCCATCATCTGCTGAGCGTCGAGGGCTTCACGGTAAAGGGGGCGCAGAAGGCGTTGAGCGAGGGCGCGGGCAGCATGCCGCCTGCGCCGGTTGACGCCGCGCCCGAAACCCTGCTCAGCCAATTGGAAACGGTGCGCGCCATGTTGGCGCGGGCGCTCGGCGTCTGACCGACCGGCGCGCCGCGTCAGCGCGTTTCCGGCCCGAGCGCAGGATCAAGGTCGCGCGGCCGCGTAAAGCTTTTGAGCGTGGCGACGCCGGGCCGCGCATCGGCCCAGTGCTCGATCGCCAAGTCCATGACGGCCAGGCTGGCGGTGGGGAATTTGACTTCCACATCGTCGCGCAGGGCGCTTTTGCCGTCGTCGGGCACCAGATCCAGGATCAGTTCCTCAAAGCCGGGATTGTGACCTGACATGAGCGCTGCTTCCGCCGTTTCGGGCAGGTCGCGCACCACGTCGAACAGCGTCGCGGACGAGGCGAGGTAGATGCGCCGGTCCCAGCGGGCCTCCAGCGTTTCGCCATAGCCGGTGAAAAAGGCGTCCAGCGTCTGCACCACACGCTCGGCAGGGGAGGCCACCAGCTGGTCGAAACGCATCCCCTGGCGCGCGGCGAACTTTCCCATTAGCCGCGCGGCCTTTTCACCGCGCTGGTTGAGCGGGCGATCGAAATCGCGCGCCACCGGATCGTCCCAATCGGACTTCGCGTGGCGCAACAGGGTCAGCCGCTTCATTGTCACTCCTGTCGGGGCAAGCCGGATTCGTGCCCCTGATGCCCGATGGCGGCGCGTTCGCCAAGGCTTTCGCTCCGGGCGGATCGACTGACGGCGATGATCGCTTCATCCAGCGTCAGCCGACGCACCGGCGTTCCGGGCGGAAAGGCGGAGAGCAGGCGGCTGGGCATGGCGGCGGACAGGATGACGAAGCTGCCCCGATCCTCGGCCCGGCGGATCAGGCGACCAAAGGCCTGCGCCAGCCGCGCCCGGATCAGCCGGTCGTCATAGGCGCTACCCCCGCCGGCCAATCGGCGCGCGGCATGCAGCACCGTGGGCTTGGACCATGGCACGCCCTCCATCACCACCAGTCGCAACGAATGGCCGGGCACATCGACCCCGTCGCGCAGCGCGTCGGTGCCCAGCAGGGACGCGCGCGGATCGTCGCGGAAAATATCGACCAGTGTCCCTGTGTCCATCGGATCGACATGCTGGGCATAAAGCGGCAGGCCCGCGCGTGCGAGTCGATCGGCGATGCGGGCATGGACCGCGCGCAGCCGACGGATGGCGGTGAACAGGCCCAGCGTCCCGCCGCCGGCCGCCTCGATCAAACGGCCATAGGCGCCCGACAGCGCGGCGATGTCACCTCGCTTGATGTCGGTCACGATCAGCACTTCGGCGCGATCCGGATAGTCGAACGGGCTGCTTGCTTCGAACCGTTGGGCGCCATGGGGCAGATGGATCGCGCCAGCGCGCGCTTCGGCATTGTCCCATTCGCCCCCACCCTTGAGCGTGGCCGAGGTGATGAGCACGCCCTGTGCGGGCTTCAGCACGGTTTCGGCCAGCGGACGGGTCGGGTCCAGCCAATGGCGGTGGATGCCGATATCATATTCGCGCCCTTCGACCCGATCGACGGTCATCCAGTCGACAAAGTCGGGATCGGCCGGGCCGCCGATCCGCGCCAGCAGCGCCAGCCAGGCCGCGATCAGATCCCGGCGCCAGCCCAGCGATGCGATCGCGCCTTCGACCCGCGCCCGCGCCGCGCCATCCAGCCAGTCGGGCGCATCCTCGATCACCGCTTCCAGCCGGCGGGCCAGGCGCACCAGCGGCTTGATGAGCGCATCGAGCGCAAGCGCGGCCTCCTGCGCCGCTTCCACCAATGCCCCGTCGGGTTCGGCCAGTTCGGTTTCCAGCCCGTAGCCCGCATCCGCTTCGCCCGCATCGGCGGCGCGGGTGTATACGGTGCCGCGCACCGCCGCGAGCAGCGCCTCCAGCGGGCCGAACGGCTCGCCCGCCACGACGCGTTTCAACCAGTCGTCGGCCGGCAGCGCCTGCGCTGCATCGATCGCGGCGCGGATGGCCTGGCCACCTTCCTCATCATAGCTGGCCAGATCTGACAGACGCGCGGCAAGGCCCCGCCTGCGGCCGCGCGATCCGCCCTCCGGCCCCATGATCCAGCGGCGCAACTCGATCGCTTCCTGCCCGGAAAGGGCAACGGAAAAGGTCGAATCGGCTGCGTCGAACAGATGATGACCTTCGTCGAAGATGATGCGCTGGGGCCGCTGTCCCGTTTCGCGCCCGCGCGCGGCGTTGATCATGACCAGCGCATGATTGGCGATGACGATGTCGGCGTCCGCGCTCGCCCGGGCTGATCGTTCGATGAAGCATTTGCGATAATGGGGGCAGCCGGCATAGATGCACTCGCCGCGCCGGTCGGTGAGCGCGGTGGAGCCATTGCGGCGGAACAGCGTCGGCAGCCAGCCGGGCAGGTCGCCACCCACCATGTCGCCATCCTTGGTAAAAGCCGCCCAGCGCGCGACCAGTTGCGCCAGGATCGCGGCGCGCCCGGAAAAGCCGCCCTGCAACGCATCCTCCAGATTGAGGAGGCAGAGATAATTTTCACGCCCCTTGCGCACGACCACCCGCCTTGCCGCGAGCGCCGGGTCGGGAAACAAACGCAGGGATTCGCGATCGAGCTGGCGTTGCAGCGCCTTGGTATAGGTCGATACCCATACCGTCCCCTGCGCTTCGCTGGCCCAGAGGGAGGCTGGCGCCAGATAGCCCAAAGTCTTGCCGATGCCCGTGCCCGCTTCGGCCAGCAGCATATTGGGCTGGTCGCGATGGCGTTTGGGGGTGAAGGCATCGCCGGCGGCGGCGGCATAGGCGCGCTGGCCCGGGCGCGGCTCGGCCCCAGCGCCCGTCAGCGCGTCGAGCCGGGCGAGCACCTGATCCTCGTTCAGGCTGATGGTGCGCGGGGCAGGGCGAGGCTGCGCCTCCTCCCACTCCGGCAATTTGGAAAAAAGCCAGCGTTCAGCGTCCTTGGGGCGCGGGATGCGCGGCGCGACCAGCGGTGACCAGGGCCAGCGCAAACGGTGCAGCGCCTGCGCCGCGGTCCAGCCGCCCTCTCGCTCCAGCCAGTCCGGCGCGTCCAGACGGTCCAGCAACAGCGTCGCGGCCTGTTGCAGCAAGGCGGGAATGTCGCCCTCCTGCGGCGGCGCTGGCAGTCCCAGCGCTGCCGCCAGCCCCTTGGGCGTGGGCACCAGAAAGCGGGCGGGATGGAGAAAGGCCCATAGCTCCAGCAGATCGAGGCCGTTGAGTTCGGGATAGCCAAGGCGCTGGCCGGTCAGGGGCGCGTTGAGCAACAGCACCGGCGTTTCGGCCGCGCGAGCGATGGCCTGCCCCTTTGCCAGGCCCATCGTGCGGCCCTCTTCACGAAGCCAGATGCCGCCATGGCTGGCGTGGAGCGCTGGCAGGGAGGCGGGGTCAATCACCCCGCCGGCTTAGAGCAGCGGGAACAAAAGGAAAACCTGTTTCAGCCCATCCGGCGGCCAAAACCAGCACCCTGCACGCGAGGCGGCACAGTCATTGCCTCGGTGCGCGCGGCGCGCGCCAGCATCAGCTTGTCGAACAAGGGGCCTTCGGCCAGCGGATAGGGGAAACGGATGCCCATGCGATCCTCTTCGGACCAGCGCACCAGGCCAAAGGTAATGTGGCCATCAAGATCCAGCTGGCAGGACATTCCCGCAGGCAGGGAACACCCCGCCACCTGCGCGCCGCCCTCGCTCAGATCTATCACCACCCCATCCTGATAGTCGAGCACGGTTGTCACGACGACAGGTATCTCAACAGACACGCGTTGATGGCTGCGTTGTATGTGCATATCGCCTCCACTTCACACATCTATAGCATATTGTACATCGATGACGCAAAGCGGCGCGTGCTCCTGTCGGCCTTTGTCATCAAAAGGCGTTTTCTTTCCTTGCCGTCAGGACTAGGGGCTGTGCATTATGACTATCCCCGATCCGCTCCGCTCCGCCGCTCAGGCGTCCAAGGCCTGGCCCTATGAAGAAGCGCGCAAGCTGCTCAAGCGCTATCCGAACGGCGCGCCGGACAAAGGGCATATCCTGTTCGAAACCGGCTACGGCCCATCGGGTCTTCCCCATATCGGCACGTTCAACGAAGTGCTGCGCACGACGATGGTGCGCAACGCCTATCATGCGCTGTCGGATATTCCCACGCGCCTGGTGGCGTTCAGCGACGACATGGACGGGCTGCGCAAGGTGCCCGACAATGTGCCCAACCAGGCGATGCTCAATGCGCATCTGGGCAAGCCGTTGACGCAGGTGCCCGACCCGTTCGAAAAGTTCGAAAGTTTCGCCCATCATAATAATGCGATGCTGCGGGAATTTCTCGACCGCTTCGGTTTCGATTACGAGTTCGTGTCTGCGACCGAACAATATCGCGCCGGTGCTTTCGACGACGCGCTGCGGCAGGTGCTGCGGCGCTATCAGGCAATCATGGACATCATGCTGCCGACGCTGCGCAAGGAACGGCAGGCAACCTATTCGCCCGTCCTGCCGATTTCGCCCAAAAGCGGCATCGTGCTCCAGGTGCCGGTCGAGGTGATCGACGCGGAAGCAGGCCTCGTGCGCTTCGAGGATGATGGCGAGACGATCGAGCAGTCGATCCTGTCGGGCGGTGCCAAGCTGCAATGGAAGGTCGACTGGGCGATGCGCTGGTATGCGCTGGGTGTCGATTATGAGATGGCGGGCAAGGACCTGATCGATTCGGTCACGCAGTCGTCCAAGATTTGCCGCGCACTGGACGGACGCCCGCCCGAAGGCTTCAACTACGAAATGTTCCTGGACGAAAAGGGCGAGAAAATCTCCAAGTCCAAGGGCAACGGCCTCAGTCTCGAACAATGGCTGACCTATGGCCCGCAGGAAAGCCTGGCCTTCTACGCCTATCGCGAGCCGAAAAAGGCGAAGCAGCTGCACATGGGCGTCATTCCGCGCGCGGTGGACGAATATTGGCAGTTCCGCGGCAACTATCCGCGCCAGACCATCGAGCAGCAACTCGGCAATCCGGTGCATCATATCCATGACGGCAAGCTGCCGCAGGGCGAGCTGCCGGTGACGTTCGGCCTGTTGCTGAATCTGGTCGGCGTGATGGGCGACGCCAGCCGCGAACAGGTATGGGGCTATCTGCAAAATTATGTGCCGGGCGCGAGCGTCGACACCTATCCCGAACTCGACGGGCTGATCGGTCATGCGCTCGCCTATCACCGCGATTTCGTCGCGCCGACGCTCCAGCGCCGCGCGCCGGAGGCGAACGAGGCAACGGCGCTCAAGCGGCTGGACTTGGAATTGGCGGCGCTGCCGGCCGATGCCAGCGCGGAGGACATCCAGAATATCGTTTATGCCATCGGCAAGGACGAAGCATTCGGATTCGCCGAGCTGCGGGACTGGTTCAAGGCGCTGTATCAGACGCTGCTAGGCGCGGATCAGGGGCCACGCATGGGCAGCTTCATCGCCCTTTACGGCATCGAAAACAGCCGCAAACTGATCGCGGAGGCGCTGGCCGCCTGATGCGGAAAAATGGGGAACAATGGCCATAAAACGGCGTTTGCCCCTATGGTCCACCCCCCTTTCGGACTGATGATGCGCCTCGCGCGCATTATCGGCCGCGTGCGCCTGGCAACGGGCGGCGCGGCCAAGGGCGGTACACCCTCGTCGGCTGCACGGCACGACAGAAACGGCCCCGTTCCATCTGGAACGGGGCCGCTGCGTCTGCGCCCTCTGGTTTACCAGAAGAAGCCGCGATGCACCTGCATCACCCGTCCAGTACGGACGTTCACCAGCAGCACGTCGTTATAGTGGCGGACCCAGCGCAGGTTCGCGCCCGGGCGGGGCAGGCGATAGCGATAGGGGTCGGCGATATAATAGCGCGAGCTATAATAGGCCGGCCGCAACCGTGCGCCGGTGTTCCAGGCGGTATAGCGGAAGGGCGCGCGCCAGTTGCCGCCGCGATAGACGTTGCGGTGGCTGCGGCGATAGTCACGCCAGTCCTCGCGCACTTCGCGGCGGGCTTCGCGCACGTCGCGGCGTTGTTCGCGCACATCACGGCGGTCGCCATGGCGCTGCGCCTGCCGTAGATCGCGCTTTTCCTCGCGCAGTTGCCGCTCGCTGCGGCGCGCTTCGCCATAGGATTGGGCCGAAGCGACACTGGGGGCGACGGTGGCGGCCAGCAGGCCCAATATGATCAGTTTACGCATCTTTGGTCTCCCATTCAGCTTGGCGTCGAACCGATCTTTAGCTTTCCGGTTCCTGCGCCAGTGAAGAGAGATATGGCCCCGCGCATCTGAACGGACCGGGAATGGCGCCGTCAGATTCCAGTCATTTATGTCGCAATTTGTATCAGCCTCTCAGCCCCAGGGACGTTCGCGAAACCATTTGGTGACGACATATTTGGTGCCGCGCTCCACGGGCAGGGCAGCATGCAGGCTGAAGCGATTGGGCGCGCCATCCCGGTCCATATTATTCCAGATCAGGATCATCCCTTCGACCGGTGGGACCATGAATTCGCATTGCGGGAAATGCGTCTCTCCCCCGGCCTCGACAGCGGACAGATAGATCATCGTCGTCCATGTGCGTTGCCCGCCCGTCCCGCGCATCCTTTGCCAATAGTCCGCCGTCGCCGGGAAATAGTCGCAATGGACCTTATATTCCTGGCCGGGGGTATAGCGCTGTCCCTGAAGCGTCTCGCCGCTGATCGCCGGCAATCCGGTCAGCGCGCAGATGCGCTCGGTAATCCGTTCGACCAGCGGATCGCGAGGCGACAGGTTGCCGCTGTGGCTGGTGCGATAGTCTGCGTTGGCGCTGCCGGAAAAAAGCGTCGACGGCTGCGCATTCGCGTCGATCAGGCGGCGCAGTTCGGCGCATTCTTCCGGACTGAGGAAATCCTGTCGCCCAAATATCTCCAGGTGCGGCGTATCGATACGGCTCACCATCGGGTTGCGCTCCAGCCGCGCACGCACGGCATCGCCTATGGCGGCGCGAGCAGGAGAGGCGATGCCGCCGTCATCGGCAGCGTCTGCATCGAAAGAACCGGTCATAGGCCTTCCCTGCCACAGGGAGGACGGCGATGAAAAGACCCCGACGCGTCGCCGCGCCGGGGCCAGGGACTCCTGAAGGCCAGTTCAGGAAGCCGCGAATTCAGAAAACCGGCGCGTCACCAGAAAAAGTCGCGGATGACGTCGACGACATAGCCGTCGCGAACATCGACCAGCAGCGCATCGTCATAATAGCGGATCCAGCGCAGCGTGCCGTAGGCGGGAGGAAGCCGATAGGCATAGGGATCGTTGATCCAATAATTATTGGCGTAGAGCAGGTCGTTCAGGAAAAGCCCGACCGAAAAGGATCGATAGCCATAGCTCCATCCGCGCGGCGCATAATAGCGCCCGACCCGGTAGCGATCGCCATAGCGGTTGCGATAGCTGCGCCAGTCATAGCGGCGGTCCTGACGCCAGCCATTGTCCCAGCGCCGCTGGTTATTCCACCGTGTCCGTTCGTCAAAGCGCCGCACATCGACCCGTTCGCGCCCGCCTGTCCAGCGCCAGTCGCCCGGCCTGGCATCGCGGCGATCATTGCGCCAATCGATCCGGTCGTCGCGCCGGTCGGAACGCCAGTCGCGACGATCATCCTGGCGATCCGCGCGCCGGTCCTGCCGGTTATCCCGACGATCGGCCCGTCGGTCCTGCCGTTCGTTGCGCCAATCCTGCCTGCCATCGCGACGATCGCCGCGCCGGTCATCCATGCCCGGTCGACGTTCGGCGCGCCCGGCCTGCCACTGCTCGCGCCGTTCGCGCGCCTGCTCGACCGCGCGGGCGGCGTTTCCGCGCAGGCGATTGTCGGGTTGCGCCGGCGCCATCTGACGCGGCGGCTGGGCGCGCGGCTGCGTTCCGGCGGCGCGGCCGGCGTCACCGCGCGGCTGGTTCATGCGATTTCCGCGCGACACGGCGGCGCCATCGCCATTACGCATGCCGCGTTCGCCACGGGGTGCACGTTCCTGCGCATAGGCCGGCACGATCCCGCCCAGCACCGTCGCACTCATCAATCCTGCCAGCATGATCCTCTTGAACATGGGTCCAGCACTTTCCTGATACGGGGCACAGCGCCCCTAATGATCAGGTTATAGGCACATGGTGGTGAGCGATCGCTGAACCTTCATGTCAGCATTGCGAAAGAATCTTGCGACCCAATATGGTCTTTGGGGAAGGTTTTACGTAGGGTGCAAGACTGGTGCGTCAGCGCAGCCACCCCGGGGCTGACCGAAGCTGATGCAGATTAAAGACATTTTCTCCCATCCCTCTTAGGACCACCGAGTGACGAAATCCCCCGATGCTGGCCGCACCCGTCAGGCCCTGCGTGAAGCGACGATGGCGAGCCATGATCGGGTTGATGCCCTGTTTGCGGACTTTCCCCTCGATAACGCTCGGGATTATGCTGATTTTCTAAGCGCGCACAGCCGCGCTTTGTCGGCGCTGGAGCCGGCGGCGCAGCCGGACCAGACGCGTATGCCGTTTCTGGCGCAGGATCTCGCCGCTCTGGGCGTCGCGCCGCCGCAGTCGCTCAGCCTCGAATCCGCAGGGGGCGACGGGTATCGCTGGGGCTTGCTCTATGCGTTGGAAGGGTCCCGCCTTGGCGGCGCCTTCCTCGCCCGCCGGGTCGGACCGGGGCTCCCCAGCGCCTATCTTTCCGCGACTCATGACAAGGGGGAATGGTTGGCCTTCCAGCGCGCGCTTGACGGCGCTGCTGCGGAAGGCGGCGAAGGCTGGCTGAACGACGCCGTGCAGGGCGCGCTCGCCGCCTTCGCCCTTTTTGCCGCCGGCGCGGCGGCGCAGAAGGCGATGGCGCATGGCTGAAGGCGATCCCGGCAGCGACGCGACCGACCCCGGTTTCGCCGTCGACCTGAGCAATTGTGATCGCGAGCCGATCCATATTCTGGGTGCGGTGCAGCCGTTCGGCTTTCTCATCGCCCTGACGGCCGACTGGCTGGTGGCGCGCGCGTCCGCCAACAGCGCGCAATTTATCGGTCTGTCCCCCGACGATATGCTGGGCCGCCCGGTCGCTGATATTTTCGAAGCAGATGCGATCCACGCGCTGCGCAATCGCATCACGTTGCTGCGCGGTCCTGATTCGGTGGAGCGGCTCTTTTCGCTTCCGCTCATCAAGGATGGCCCCGCCTTCGACGTGGCGGTGCATTTTTCCGGTCCGATGGTGATCGTGGAGGCGGAACCCGCCAGCCATGACGAGATGGAGGCGAGCAGCACGGTTCGCTCCATGGTGTCGCGCCTGGCGCAGGCCGAATCCATGTCCGCCTTCCTGCGCGATGGCGCAAGGCAGGTGCGCGCGCTTACCGGGTTCGACCGCGTGATGGTCTATCGCTTCGCCGATGGCGGCGATGGCGAGGTCGTCGCCGAAGCGTTGCGGCCCGGCATCGAAAGCTTTTTCGGACTCCACTACCCCGCGTCGGACATTCCCTCGCAGGCGCGCGCCCTGTATCTGCGCAACATATTCCGCATCATCGCCGATGTGCAGGCGCAGCCGGTGCCGGTCCTGCCCGCGCTCGACCCCCATGGCGCGGCGCTCGACATGTCGCTGTGTCTGACCCGCGCGGTATCGCCCATCCATATCGAATATCTGCACAACATGGGCGTCGGCGCATCCCTGTCGATCTCGATCATCGTCGGCGGCAAGCTGTGGGGGCTGTTCGCCTGCCACCATTATGAACCGCGATTGCCGACCTTTGCGCAGCGCAGCGCCGCTGAGTTGTTCGGCCAGATATTCTCGATGATGCTCGAAAGCCGCGAGCGGGCGGAAACCGCCCATTATGAAGGCATGGCGCGGCAGGTGGCTGACCGGTTGCTGTCGGCGGTGGCGCAGGATCATGACCTGCTGTCCAACGCGCGCTGGCTGGGCGACATCATGTTCGACACCATTCCCGCCGATGGCGTGGGCGTTTATATTGACGGGCATATCAGCCTGTCTGGGCTGACGCCGGATGAACACGCTTTTGCCGCGATCGTGTCGATGCTCAATCGAACGGCGGCGAGCCAGATATTCACCACGGACAACCTGTCCCAACTGCTGCCCGATGCGGCCCGTCATGCCGACCGGGCGGCGGGGGTACTGGCCATCCCGATTTCCCGCCGGCCACGCGATTATGTCGTGCTGTTTCGCGCCGAACAGCTGCGCTCCGTGCGGTGGGCGGGCAAGCAGGACAAGCATATTGAATATGGTCCCAACGGCCCGCGCCTGACGCCGCGCAAGAGTTTCGAGGAATGGTCGGAACTGGTCAAAGGCACCGCGCGACCCTTTACGCCCGCCGAACTGCGCGTGGCGGAGGCGATGCGCACCGCCTTGCTGGAAGTCATCCTGCGCCTGTCCGATTCGGCAGACGCGGAACGGCAACGGGCAAACGAGAAGCAGGAATTGCTGATCGCCGAATTGAATCACCGCGTTCGCAACATCCTGTCGCTCATTCGCGGCCTGATCTCCCAGACGCGGGAGAGCGCGCAGTCGGTCGAAGATTTTATTGGCACGCTGGAAAGTCGCGTCCATGCATTGGCCCGCGCGCATGACCAGATCACCGCCGACCGCTGGAGCCCGGCCCGGCTCATCGACCTCATTGAAGTAGAAGCCGGCGCCTATCTGGCCGAGCGCAGCGATCGCGTACGCCTGACCGGCCCCAACGTCCTGCTGACCCCTGCCTGTTTTACGGTACTGGCGCTCGTCATTCATGAAATGCTGACCAACGCCGCCAAATATGGCGCGTTGTCCGATGGCGGCATCGTCGCGATCGACTGGCGGGTGGATGCGGATGGCAGCCTGCTGATAGACTGGACCGAAAGCGGCGGGCCGCCGGTCGTCGCGCCGACCCGGCGCGGTTTCGGCTCCACCGTAATCGAACGGTCCATCCCCTATGATCTGGGCGGCGATGCGGAGATCAATTATCGCCTGGCGGGGATCGAGGCGCACTTCTGCATCCCGTCGCGCCATGTCGTGTCGGTGCTGCCTGACAGCGTGGGACGCGATCGCGTAAAGCCTGCTGCCGCTCCCATGCCCGGGTTGCTGCGCGATCGCCATGTTTTGCTGGTCGAAGACAATATGATCATCGCCATGGATGGCGAGGACGCCTTGCGCGATCTGGGCGCGGAGGTGTTTACCGCCGCCAGCGTCGGACGCGCGCGCGAAGCGATTGCGCTTCAGCCCGTCGATCTGGCCGTGCTGGATTTCAACCTTGGCCATGAAAACAGCCTGCCCATCGCCGACCTGCTGGCCGAGCGGGGCGTGCCGTTCATCTTTGCCACCGGCTATGGCGACGGGCTGGAACTGCCGCCGCGTTTTCAGCATGTGACGCTGGTCAAGAAACCCTATTCGGGCGCGACGCTGGCGCAGGCGCTGGAGCCGGTGATCGGAAAGCAGGGGTGAGCGAGGCGCAGTCCCGCTGCGCCGGGGCTACGCCATGCTTTACGGCTGCCGCTTTGGCGGGCTGGCGGATCGACCCAGCGCCGGCACGCTGCGCGCCGCTTCCTCCGGCGTGATGCCAGGCGGCGGGGCGGCGGCGATCCGTTCCTCGCCGCGCATGATCCGGCCTGCGCGCTTGATCGCGCCCCGCAGCCGGGGATAGATGCCGCAGCGGCAGATATTGGTGATCGCAGCGTCGATCTGCTCGTCGGTTGGATTGCTGTTTCGCCGCAGCAAAACGGAAGCCGCCATGATGACGCCCGGCACGCAATAGCCGCATTGCGACACATTGTCGGCGGCAAAGGCCTGTTGCAGCGGATGGCCGCGGTCAGGCGACAGGGCTTCTACGGTGGTGACGAAACGCCCTTCGGCGTTGGCGATGCTGAGCTGGCAGGATCGCACCGCTTCCCCGTCGATGTCGACCGTGCAGGCGCCGCAATCGCCCGTGCCGCAGCCATATTTGGTGCCGGTCAGGTTGGACGCGTCGCGCAACGCCCATAATAAGGGCGTGTCGGGGTCCATGCGATATTGGACCGGCCGGTCGTTAACGGTGAATTTGGTCATGCGCCGGTCGGAGCCTCGCTATCATCCTCATCCTCGGCCTGATGGAACAGCACCTCGTTGCGGATGTGGATGGTGCGCGACGCCAGCCGGATTTCCTGGATGAAGGTGGCGAAGGCGGCGGTCTGGAGCAGCATCGCGAAAATGAAGATCAACGCGATCGCCGTGCCCAGGTGCGCGTTGAACAATTCGGCGGCGAACAGCAGCATGACGACCAGACAGATGGCGCAGCCCGATGCGACCGACAGAAAGATCGCGCCGTTGACCACGCTCATCCGCTTGTCGAGCACGCGAATTTCCGCAACCAGCCGGTCATGTTCGCGCCCGCGCGTCACCAGCACGCTCTGTTCCACCTTGCGCGCCCGGTCGATCACGCGCGCCAGCCGCCCGGCGCAGACATTGAGGAACGCGCCCAGCCCCGCCAGCATGAACACCGGCGCGACCGCCAGCTGGATGGTCGCCGCCACCTGGCTGACCTGGGGAAGCAGGATCATGCCGCTCATGCGATCGGCTCCGATACCAAGCTCAGGCCGCGCCCTTGGACGATGGCGTGTTGATGCCCATGGATTTGAGATAGGCCTTGATGTTGCGCGCCGCCTGCCGCAGCCGCTGCTCATTTTCGACCATGGCGATGCGGACATAGCCTTCGCCGTCCTCGCCATAGCCCACGCCCGGCGCGACCGCGACCTTGGCATGGGTGAGCAATTGCTTGGAAAATTCCAGGCTGCCCATCTCTTTCAGGGCGGGCGGCAAGGGCGCCCAGCAGAACATCGATGCGCGCGCTGCAGGAATGTCCCATCCGGCGCGGCCGAAGCTTTCGACCAGCACGTCGCGGCGCTTGTGGTAGAGCAGGCGGTTCTTCTCCACGATGTCCTGCGGCCCGTTGAGCGCGGCGCAGGCCGCCGCCTGGATGGGGGTGAAGGCGCCATAGTCGAGATAGGATTTCACCCGCGTCATCGCCGCGATCAGCTTGGCATTGCCCACGGCAAAGCCCATGCGCCAGCCGGCCATGGAGTATGTCTTGGACAGGGATGTGAACTCGATCGCCACGTCCTTGGCGCCGGGCACCTGCAGGATCGACGGCGTGGGATTGCCGTCATAATAAAGCTCGGAATAGGCGAGGTCGGAGAGTATCCAGACCTTGTTCTCCTTCGCCCAGGCGACCAGCCGCTCGTAAAAGGCAAGGTCGACCGTCTCGGCCGTCGGGTTGGACGGATAGTTGACCACCAGGATCGACGGGCGCGGCACGGTGAAGGCCATGGCCCGGTCAAGCGAGCGGAAATAATTTTCGTCCGGCGTGGTCGGCACCGACCGGATGGTCGCGCCCGCTATGATGAAACCGAAAGTGTGGATCGGGTAGCTGGGGTTGGGGGCCAGCACGACGTCGCCCGGCTCGGTGATCGCGGTGGCAAGGCTTGCCAGCCCCTCCTTCGATCCCATGGTGACGACGACTTCGGTTTCCGGGTCGATGTCCACGCCAAAGCGGCGGCCATAATAATTGGCCTGCGCCTTGCGCAGCCCAGGGATGCCGCGCGACTGGCTATAGCCATGGGCGCTTGGCTTGCGCGCCACTTCGACCAGCTTGTCGATGACATGGTCTGGCGGAGGCAGATCGGGATTGCCCATGCCCAGGTCAATAATATCCTCGCCCGCCGCCCGCGCCGTGGCCCGCATCGCATTGACCTCAGCGATGACATAGGGCGGCAGGCGCTTCATGCGGTAGAATTCTTCGGACATTATTGGGGCTTTCCTGAAAGCATCCTGTAGGGAATAGTGCGTGACGCGCCTCTGGCGTGTCATAATCGGGCTATAACCGGCCGGATAGGGACATGCCAGCGAAAGCCGCGACGCGCGCAATGCCAGGAAGAGGATGGTGGCCATGGAAAAAAGCAACGTCATGGAGCCCCGCCTGCCGACGCTGGAAGAGATGCAGCAATGGACGCAGGTGCTGGGCCGCGCCCAGCAATTGATGCTGGAGCAGGCGGCCGGATCGACCGGCCAGGCGCTGCCGTTCGATCCCGCACTCGTTGCGCGCATCCAGACAAGCTTCGCCGACGAAGGGCTGGCGCTGTGGCAGCGTTTTCTCGATGCCGGCGGCCTGCTGCGCGAGCGGCCCGATCCCGCGCCGGCCACCAGCCCGGCCGCCTCCAGGGACCGGCGCTTTGCCGATCCGGCGTGGACCGAGCATCCCTTCTACGACCTTATCCGCCAGAGCTATCTGCTGCTGTCCGACTATCTGATGAAGATGGCCGATGCGGTCGATGGCGTCGATCCCCGGCAGAAAGCCAAGCTGCGCTTCGCCACTACCGGGCTGCTCGATGCGATGGCCCCCAGCAATTTCCCGCTCACCAATCCGCAGGTGATGCGCAAGACAATCGAAAGCGGCGGCGAAAATCTGCTCACTGGCCTTAAGCATATGCTGGCCGACATGGAGAAGGGGCAACTCACCCACACCGATGGCACGACGTTCGAGCTTGGGCGCAATATCGCGGCGACGCCGGGCAAGGTGATCCATGAAACCCCACTCTACCAGTTGATCCACTACGCGCCCTCGACCCAAGAGGTGCTGGAAACGCCGCTCATCATCTTCCCGCCGTGGATCAACCGCTTCTACATCCTCGACCTGTCGCCGGAAAAAAGCTTCGTCAAATGGGCGGTGGACCAGGGGATCAGCGTCTTCCTCGTCTCGTGGAAATCCGCTGACGCCTCGATGAAGGACCTTATCTGGGACGATTATATCCTGGGCGGCCAGATCGACGCGATCGACACGGTGCGCGATTTGCTGGGCGTGGAGAGCGTCCACACGATCGGCTATTGCGTGGCCGGCACCACATTGGCCGCGACGCTGGCGCTGCTCGCGGCGCGGGGCGAAGCGGACAAGGTGGCGAGCGCGACCTTCTTCACCGCGCAGGTGGATTTCAGCCAGGCCGGCGACCTTGGCCTGTTCGTCGACGATGAGCAGATGAAGTTGGTGGATCAGTTGTCGGCGCAAGGGTTCCTCGATGGGCGCTATATGGCCGCGACCTTCAATTTGCTGCGCGGGCGGGACCTGATCTGGAACTATGTCGTCAACAATTATCTGCTCGGCATGGATTATCCGCCGTTCGACCTGCTTTACTGGAATGGCGACACGACCAATTTGCCGGCCCGCTGGCACAAGGATTATTTGACGCAACTCTATCGCGACAATCTGCTGGTTTCGCCCGGAGCGATCAGCGTCGCGGGCACGCCGATCGACCTGCGCGCCATCCGCACCCCGGCCTATGTCCAGGCCGGCAGGGAGGACCATATCGCGCCGTTGGACAGCGTGTGGAAGCTGACCGAACATTTTGGCGGGCCGGTGCGGTTTTTGCTGGCCGGGTCGGGCCATATCGCGGGCGTGGTCAACCCGCCGGCGGCCGGCAAATATCAATATTGGGCGTGCGAGGAGGCGCAGCCATCCCTGGCGCAGTTCCTGGAACAGGCGAAGGAAACCAAGGGTAGCTGGTGGCCGGACTGGCGTGCATGGCTCGGCGCTATCCATCCGCACATGGCGCCTGTTGAAGGCGCCCGGGTGCCCGGGAAAGGCCGTCTGAAAGCTATCGAAGATGCGCCGGGCCGATATGTAAAGGCCCGGTAAACGCTATGATTCCGTAGCGAAAGTCAGACTTCGAGAAAAATACGACGAACCGTTGGCACATTTTTGCTGCACCGCACAACAGGCCTTGCAACGGCAACCTGATTTCTATATTGTGCAGTGCAGCAAACGGAGGATGGTCATGGCCGATACCCCGAAGGGACCGAGGAATACAGCGCGCGCGAAAGCAGGGTCGACCACGATGTCGGCTGCAGAAGCCTTGATGGCGGCCGAAGCCGCCATTGGCACAGAGCCAGCGCGAAAGAAGCCCGCGCCGCGTAAGGCGGCCAGCGCCAATCCGGTCAAGGAAGCACCGGAAGGGGCGCTCAAGCCGGTTGAGACGAACCCGCAATCGGAACCTGCGCCTAAGCCGGTGGAGCCGCCTGCGCCCCCGCCGCCGCCTGCTCCGGCCGCGCCCGCCTCCAGCATGATCAAGAGCCCGACAGAAATGGCCGCAACCGCCAGCACCCAGCCGCTGCCCCCGATAGAAGGAACCAAGATGATGAACGACGTTATGGAAACCGGAAAGAAGTTCGCCGAAGACGCCAAGGCGAAGTTTGAAACCGCTTATTCAGACTTCAACGACAAGGCCAAGGCCCATGTCGAAAAGTCGACCAAGGCGGTTGAGGAAATGAGCGACATGGCCAAGGGCAACATGGAAGCCATGGTCGAATCCGGCAAGATCGCCGCCAAGGGCATGGAAATGATGGGCCAGGAAGCCGTCGATTTCACCCGCAAGAATTTCGAAAAGGCGACGGCTTCGTTCAAGAGCCTGGCCACCGCCAAGACGCCGACCGAATTTTTCCAGCTGCAGAGCCAGCTGTTTTCCAGCAGCTTCGACGACTTCACCAAGGAAGCGGCGAAGAACAGCGAAGCGATGATGAAGCTGGCCGGCGACGTTGCCCAGCCGCTGACCGCGCGCATGTCGCTGGTCACCGACAAGGTGAAGTCGATCGCCGCCTGATCGGCGCGATCCGCTAAAATCCATTGAGTCACGGGCGTTCTCTTCCGCTGGAAGGGGGCGCCCTTGTCCTTTGGAGGCGGGACGAGCGGCGAACGGCGCCGTCGCCCCCTTGCCATATCAGGGCGAATCGCCATATCCTTGCGCATCATGAACAGTCTCATCACCGCATCATGGCCCGTGAACATGGCGGGCCGGGACCAGGACGATCAGGGCGAAGGCCCCGGCGGTCCCAATGTCGGCATCGCCACCCGCACGCGCACCCGCACCAAAAAGCCGTCGCTCTACAAGGTGCTGATGCTCAACGATGACTACACCCCGATGGAGTTCGTGGTGCATGTCCTGCAAAGCTTCTTTCGCATGGACATGGAGGAAGCCACGCGGGTGATGCTGCACGTCCATCAGCGCGGCGTCGGCATTTGCGGCATCTTCAGCTACGAAGTCGCGGAGACGAAGGTGAACCAGGTGATGGATTTCGCCCGGCAGAACCAGCACCCGCTTCAGTGCACGCTGGAGAAGGCCTGACCATATCCGCTTAGCCACATGGGTCCTGCTCTCGCTGCAGATCTTGGCGAGGCCTGTCTGACCCGCTGATCGACCATGTTTGCCGTGTCGACTGACAGACCGAGGCGCTCCTCTCTTTTCATGCCTGCCGCGTCCGCCTACACCCGATGGCGTGACCCAGCAGAGCCCACCAGCCGCCCTCTATGATCTGGCCGTGATTGGCGGCGGGGTGAATGGATGCGGCATCGCCCGCGATGCGTCGGGCCGGGGCGCGAAGGTGTTGTTGCTGGAGCGAGGCGACCTGGCGCAGGGCACATCCTCCGCATCCACCAAGCTCATCCATGGCGGGCTGCGCTATCTGGAACATCGCGAATTCGGGTTGGTGCGCGAGGCGCTGGCCGAGCGGGAGCGTCTGTGGCGCATCGCGCCGCATATCATCCATCCGATGCGCTTCGTCCTGCCATGGACGCCGGGGCTGCGCCCACGCTGGCTGCTGCGCCTGGGCTTGTTCGTTTACGATCATCTGGGCGGACGGCGTGCCCTGCCGGCGACGCAGGGCATCGACCTGCGCCGTCATGCAGCCGGCGTGCCGCTGAAACCGGGCTTTGCCACCGGCTATTGCTATTCCGATGCCTGGGTCGATGACGCCCGGCTAGTGCTGCTCAACGCGCGCGACGCTGCTGCACACGGCGCATCCATCCAGACCCGGACGCAGGTTGTCGGGTTGACGCGGGAAGAAGGGC
The DNA here is from genome assembly GCF_020782245.1 of Sphingobium soli. Classification (GTDB taxonomy): domain Bacteria; phylum Pseudomonadota; class Alphaproteobacteria; order Sphingomonadales; family Sphingomonadaceae; genus Sphingobium; species Sphingobium soli. The sequence goes on along the minus strand of NZ_JAJGNP010000010.1, from coordinate 88,534 downwards.
TGTGGGCGATAGACGCGCGTGCGGCCGATCGCGCGGGCCTGCGTTTCCACGCCCGCGCGATCGTCAACGCGACCGGGCCGTCGGTGCTGGCTCTGCCGGGGGGCGGGGAAGGGCTGGCGGGTCGCAAGATGCGGCTGGTGCGCGGATCGCATATCGTGGTGCCGCGTCTGTTCGATCACGACTTTGCCTATTTCTTCCAGCTGCCCGATGGCCGGATTTTCTTCGTCATTCCCTATGAGCGTGATTTCACGCTGATCGGCACGACCGACCAGGATCATGACAGCGAAACCGACAGCATCGCGGCGAGCGCTAAGGAAATTGCCTATCTCTGCGATGCCGCCAGCGGCTATTTCGCACGACCAGTGACACCGGACGATGTAGTGTGGAGCTATGCCGGCGTGCGGCCGCTGATCGATGATGGCTCCGACCGGCCGGAAGCGGCGACGCGGGGCTATCGGCTGGAGCTTGACCAGGGCGGGAAGGGGGAAGCCCCGGCCCTGCACGTGCTGGGCGGCAAAATCACCAACTACCGGCATCTGGCCGCCGAGGCGGTCGATATGCTCAAGCCGCACCTTCCCATGTTGCGCGGCGGCGACTGGACAGCGGACGCCCCATTGCCTGGCGGGGATTTTCCCATGACGGGGTTGTCGGCGCTGCTGGACAGGCTGGCGCAGGACTATCCGTTTCTCGATGCCGCCAGTGTCGATCGCATCGGCCGCGCCTATGGCGCCGATGCCTGGACATGGCTGGGGACAGCGCGGGGATGGAGCGAACTGGGTGTCGCTTTCGGCGTCGGCTTCACACAGGCGGAAGCGATCTGGCAGATTGAGCGTGAATGGGCGCGCACCGCCGAGGATATGCTGTGGCGGCGGACGAAGCTGGGCCTGCGCTTCGCCCCGGACCAGGTGGCCCGGCTGGACCGCTGGATAAGGGAGGGCCAATGACGGACGCCCGATTGCTGGTGCTGGACGCGGGCACCACGTCCACGCGCGCGATGCTCTACACTCCCGATGGAACGCGCATGGCGACGGCGCAGCGCAACCTTGGCCAGCATTATCCCCGCCCCGGCTGGGTCGAGCAGGACCCCATCGAGATATGGGCGCAAAGCCTGGCCTGCGCGCGCGACATGGTGGCCCAGGCCGGCGGCGCGGACCGGATCGCCGCCATCGGCATCACCAATCAGCGGGAAACCGTCATCGCCTGGGACAAACGCAACGGTCGGCCGCTCGCCCCTGCAATCGTCTGGCAGGACCGTCGCACCGCCGACCAGTGCCGGGCCTTGCGCGACGCGGGCCATGAACCGATGATCCAGGACCGGACCGGGCTAGTCATCGACCCCTATTTTTCCGCGAGCAAGATGCGCTGGCTGATCGACCATGAAACAGCTGTTGCGCAGGCCGGGGATGCGCTGGCGCTGGGCACGGTCGAAAGCTGGCTGGTCTGGAATCTGACCGGCGGCCTGCATATCAGCGACGCCAGCAATGCCAGCCGCACCCAGTTGCTGGCGCTTGATGGCGCAAACTGGGACAGGGACTTATGCGACCTGTTCGGCGTGCCGGTCGCCGCGTTGCCCGACATTGTCGACAATGAAGGGGATTTCGGCGCGGCCAGCCCCGGCCTGCTGGGCGGCGCGATTCGGATCTGCGGCCTGGCCGGCGATCAGCAGTCCGCGACGATCGGGCAGGGGTGCCTGTCGCCCGGCCCGGCGAAAGCGACGCTGGGCACCGGCGCGTTCATCCTGGCGCCGACCGGGACTGTCCTGCCCCGATCGAACAACCGGCTGCTTGGCACGATCCTGCGCCAGCAGGGCGGTCGCCGTCACTATGCCCTGGAAGGGTCGATCTTCGTCGCGGGCAGTCTTATCAAGTGGCTGCGGGACGAACTGGGGCTGATCCGCGCGGCGCAAGAGACCGAGGCGTTGGCCCGTTCCGTTACGGACAATGGCGGCGTATCCCTGCTGCCTGCCTTGTCCGGCCTTGGCGCGCCGCACTGGCGGCCTGAAGCGCGCGGGGTGATCGCCGGGCTGACCCAGGGGACGACCCGTGCGCATATCGTGCGGGCCGCGCTCGAATCCATGGCGCATCAGGTTCATGATCTGGCCGGCGCCTTCGCGGCTGATGGCGCGCCCTGGACGAACTTGCGCATCGATGGGGGCATGAGTGCCAATGACTGGATCGCGCAGGACCTGGCCGACATACTGAACCTCACCGTCGAGCGACCCGCCGATGTCGAAACCACCGCGCGTGGCGCTGCAATGCTGGCGGCCGTGGGTGCAGGACTGCATGCTTCGCTGGACGATGCGGCGGCGGCGATGCCGATCCGGCAGTGTTTCAAACCCCGCATGACCGCGCCGACGCGGGCGGCGCGGCTTGGGAATTGGAACGACATTTTGCGGACCGCGACCGGGGGATCATGAGCGAAAAATTAAGGATGCCGTCCTAAATCCGATCCTACCATGTCGCGCTTCTCTCTTCGTAGCCCGAACTCTCCTTTTGCGCCCGTCATCACAGGCTGCGTCTATTTTGCTGCGGCCAGTTTCACTGTGTCGATTTCGCGCTTCGAAGGGGGGCTGGCTTTCATCTGGATCGCCAACGCGTTCCTGATGGCGGAGCTGTTGACCACCCGCATGTCCTACTGGCCACGCGCGGTATTTGCCTGTGCCCTCGCCAGTGCCGTAGCGACCGCCCTGTTTGGGATCGGTCCTGCCGCCGCTGTGCCAATGGCCTTCATCAACGTCAGCGAATCGCTGATCGTGGCGGCGATTTGCCGCTATTTCCTCAAGGACGATATCGTCACAGGGTCGGTCCGACCGCTGGTTGTCTTCATCCTGGCCCTGTGCGGCGTGGCGGACATTGTCACCGGGCTGGCGGCCGCATCCGTTGCGTCGGCGACTACGCCGGTGGGGTTCAGCGCATCCTGGCTGCAATGGTATGCTGGGCATGCGCTGGGCGGACTGACATGCACCCCGGTCGTCATCCTGTTGCTCCAGGGCGAATGGTCCCGCTGGCTGCGCGATACGCCCAGGGCCGTGAAGATCGAAGCGTTGATCTTGCTCGCCCTGTTCACGCTGGTCACGGTCCATGTCTTCTACTGGGCGCGCTATCCCATGTTGTTCGCGCCCATGCTGCCCTTGGTGCTGATAGCCTTTCGTGTGGGGCATGTCGGGGCGGCCGCCTCTATCGTGATCCTTGCGGTGATAGGGGGGGTGGCGACGATGTCGGACACCGGCCCGCTGATGCTGATCCCACTTTCGACGGGTGAGCGGGTGCTGGCGTTTCAATTCTATCTGGCGCTCAGCTTCCTGTTGTCGATGCCCGTCGCGGCCGAGCTGAACGGGCGTCGTCGCCTGTTCCAGATGTTGCAGGAAAGCGAATCGCGCTTTCGCGCCATCGCCGAACATAGCGGCGACGTCGTGCTCAACGTCAATCTTGCCGGCGTGATCGAATATGCCTCTCCGTCTGCGTTGGAACAGATGGGCTGCGCGCCCGCGCTTCTGGTGGGCCAGGGCGTGACCGATCTGGCCGATGCGCGGGATCGGGAAATGGTGCGCGCGATATGCCAGAGCGCACTGGCGCATCCCGGCAGCGTCCATCAGGCGGAATTTCGCCCGCTGACGGCGCTGAGCGATCTGGACTGTTGCGAGATGGTCAGCCGCGCGGTCGTGGACGAACGCGGCCAGCCGGTTGGTGTCGTCAGCATGATCCGCGACATATCCCGGCACAAGGCGCGTCAGCGCGCCCTGCAACAGGTCGCCGCACGCGACGCGCTGACCGGCGCGGACAGCCGCCGCGCCTTTCTGGACAAGCTGGACGCCGAAATGCTGCGCGCCGCCGACGGCGCGCGGTCCAGCCTGCTGCTGATGGACCTGGATCATTTCAAGTCGGTCAATGATCGTTACGGCCATGGCGGGGGAGATCGCGTACTGACCGGTTTCGTGCAGGCGATCCAGCCCGAACTGCGGGACGGGGACAGCATCGGCCGACTGGGCGGAGAAGAATTTGCGATCCTGCTGGTCGATTGCGACCGGCGCGCCGCCGCGCAGTTGTGCGACCGGCTGCGCCAGCGGCTTTCGGCACCGATCCGCGTCAACGACAAGGACGATGCGATCGCCGTGACGTTCAGCGCCGGACTGGTGCAACTGAATGGCGGATCGACCCGATCGGCGATGCTGGAGGCCGCCGACCGCGCCCTCTATGACGCCAAGCATAGCGGCCGCAACTGCCTGCGTCAGGCCGCCTGACCGGGCGTTTTAAGCCCCGGTAAATTTTCAATGATATGTTGTAACTTGGTTTGAACTGGCCTATGTAGCCGGGACCATGTCGCAAAGCCTTCGCCAAGCCCTTATTTCGGGACGACTGGATCGCCTGGCGATCGCCGTATCGGGCTTGTGCGTCGCTCATTGTTTCGTGACCGCCGTCGTGCTTGGTTTGCTCGCGTCCGCCGGCGGGATTTTCGAAAGTCCGATCTTTCATGAAGCCGGCCTGATGATCGCAATCACACTGGGGGCGATCGCGTTGGGGCATGGCGCGATCGTCCATGGTTTCATGATGCCGGCCGCCGTCGGATCGCTGGGTCTGGGCGTCATGACGGGCGCGCTGACCATGGATCATGGGTTGCAGGAAAGCGTCTACACGCTGATCGGCGTTGGCATATTGGCGCTTGGCCATGATCTCAATCACAGGGCCAGCCACTAGCGCCTGGCCGGCGCTATGCACCGTTGGTTCATTCCTCGCCCGACGTGGTGCGGACGCGATGTTCGCCCTTCACCCAACGCACGGTGCCGGTGCTGGCGCGCATCACCACGCTTTCGGTCGTCAGCTTGCCGCCGGGCAGCCGCTTGACCCCGTCGAGCAGTGATCCGTCGGTCACGCCCGTCGCGGCAAAGATGCAGTCTCCTTTCGCCAGGTCCTTCAGGTCGTAGACCTTGTCGAAATCGGTGATGCCCCATTTGCGGGCGCGGTGCCGCTCATCCTCATTGCGGAAAAGAAGACGGCCCTTGAACTGGCCGCCGACGCAGCGCAGCGCAGCGCAGGCCAGCACGCCCTCCGGCGCGCCGCCCGATCCCATATAGATGTCGATATTGGTTTCCGGGTCGGTCGTTGCGATGACGCCGGCCACGTCGCCATCGGGAATCAGCATGATGCCGCAGCCGATCGCCCGCAGTTCGGTGATCAGCTTTTCATGACGCGGCCGGTCGAGCACGCATACGATGATTTCATGCGGTTCGACGCCCTTGGCCGCCGCCACCGCCGCGACATTGTCGCGGACGGACCGGTCCAGGTCGATGACGCCGTCGGGATAGCCGGGACCCACGGCCAGCTTGTCCATATAGACGTCGGGCGCATTGAGCAGCCCGCCTTCCTCCGCGATGGCCAGCACGGCCAGTGCATTCGGCCCGGCCTTGGCGGTGATGGTGGTGCCCTCCAGCGGGTCGAGCGCAATGTCGATCCGTGGCCCCTTGCCGATCGCGCTGCCGACCTTCTCGCCGATATAGAGCATTGGCGCTTCGTCGCGTTCGCCTTCGCCGATCACGACGGTGCCGTCCATGTAAAGATCGTTGAAGGCCAGCCGCATGGCTTCGACCGCGGCGGCGTCGGCGGCTTTTTCGTCACCGCGCCCGATCAGCCGGGACGCGGCGATCGCTGCTGCTTCGGTCACGCGGACCATCTCCAGAACCAGCACCCGGTCCAGATTCGCGCCTGCCTGTTCCATCACATCCTCTTTTCTTCTTTGTCGCCCAGCCGATAGGCGGTCGCTGCCGCCTTGTCGAGCATGGCCATCATTCCGCCATGATCGGATGATCCTGTGGTCGCATGCGCCTAGCAGCCCTTTTTTTCACTTTGATGCTGCTGTGGCCGAGCAGGGGGCTGGCGCAGGACGAGCCCGATCCGATGGTGGCCTACCGCGCGAAAACGCAGGTGGTAAAGCCATGCGACCGCAGCGGCGGAGGCATCATAGTGTGCGGCAACCGGGCGGAGCGCAACGCGCGTCAGCGGCTGCCATTGCCGCGCGAGCCCGATGCAGACCGCATCCTTCCGGGCGACGCGCCACGCGCTTCGGCCGCGCCGGTGCGGCAGGGGGCGTGCGGCGTGGTCGGCGGGCAAGGCGCGGGCTGCACCGGCGGCCTGTCGGTCTTTCAGGTGGTTGATGTTCTGGGCAAAGCCGCGACCGCGATCGTCGACGCGGACGCTGACTTGGCCCCGCCGCCGCCACTGCCGGATCGTTTCCGGGGCGCAACGCCGCGCTGACCCCGTGCCTAGTCCAGAATGTGCATCACCATCGGCGCTTCGAGCAGGCTGTCCGATCCGCTGAGCCGTTCCAGCGTTTCGCGCACGCACCGTTCCGCGCCCGCATGGGTGACGATCGCCACCAGAACGCCATCTTCCTGATTGGCGCCGCGCTGGATCATGCTCTCGATCGACACGCCCGCGTCGCGCGTCGCCGCCGCGATCTCCGCCAGCACGCCAGGACGGTCCTTGACCCGGAAACGCAGATAGGCGCGGCCCAGGCGCGCGCCGGCGTCAGCCGACTGATGGGGCGTGAGCGCGGCGACCGGCATGGCGAAGGCGTCGCCATATTCGTCCCGCGCCACGTCGATCAGGTCGGCGACGACCGCCGATGCGGTGGGGTCATCGCCAGCCCCGCGCCCCTGGAAGAAGAGGCGGCCGACGAAATTGCCCTCTGCCACGACCGCGTTCAGCGACCCGTCGACATGGGCGAGCGGATGATCGAGCGGCACCAGCATGGGATGGACGCGCTGGAACAGGCCGCCGTCAGGCCCATCGACCGGTGCGTTCTGCGCCATGCCGACCAGGCGGATGCGATAGCCCAGCGCCGCAGCTTCCGCGATGTCGGCGGCGATGACATGGCGGATGCCGGTGGTGGCCACCGCATCGAAATCCAATTCGGTGCCGAACGCCAGGCTGGCGAGGATCGACAGCTTGTGCGCGGCGTCCACCCCGTCGATGTCGATGCCGGGATCGGCCTCGGCAAAGCCGAGATCCTGCGCCTCCTTGAGCACATCGGCGAAGCTGCGCCCCTCCTTCTCCATGGTGGTCAGGATGTAATTGCAGGTGCCGTTCAAGATGCCGTAGACACGGCTGATCTCATTGGCCGCCGCGCCTTCGCGCATGCCCTTGATAACCGGGATGCCGCCCGCGACTGCCGCTTCATATTTGAGCGCGATGCCGCCCGTTTCGGCCAGCCGGGCAAGGTCAAGGCCATGATGCGCCAGCATCGCCTTGTTGGCGGTCACGAAGGGCTTGCCCGCGTTGAGGCACTGGCGTGCCAGGGTCAGCGCGGGGCCATCCGCGCCGCCGATCAGTTCGACCACCACGTCGACATCGTCGCGTGCCGCCAGCGTGGTCATGTCGTCGACCCACTCATAGGGCGACAGGTCGACGCCGCGATCCTTGTTGCGGTCGCGCGCGGAAATGGCGACGATCTGGATCGGACAGCCGGCGCGGCGGGCGATCAGGGCGCCATTGGTTTCCAGCAACCGGATGACGCCGCCGCCCACCGTGCCGAGACCGACGAGCGCGACGCGCAGCGGGGCATGGCGGTGCAGATTGGTCATGGCGGCGGCTTCCCTTCTAATTCCCAATGCCGCGCTGATAGCCATGTCTGCCCGCCTGTCCAAGGAAAAGCGCCCTTATTGGACGCTGCGGCTCCGGCGGCAGGGGCCGAGCGCGGCGATCACCAATTGATAATCGGCGCGGGCGGCCTGGGCATCGGGGGGCGACAAGGTGCGAACCGATTGTGGCGGCAGGACTGGGGGGAGTCCGCAGGCGAGACGGTACCAGAGCAGGCTGCCCTCCTCAGGCGGGCGGGCGGCCTCGTCGACGATCTCGCCCAGCGCGACCGCCCAGCGCGGCGCCTGCCCCGGCCGGCGCAGGATGGAAAGCGACACTGGATCGCCCGTTTCCGTTCGCAGGAATATCTGCGTCTCGCCTTCTCCCGCGATGGTGCCAGCGACATGGAAGGCTTCGCCCGGTCCCAGGATGCGGGGCGGGGCATCGGGCGCAACCAGTGCGGACAGGATCGTCCGGACGCGCGCGACAGCCTGAGGCGTCGCCGGGACCTGGGCGTCGGGGCTTACCAACTGGATTTCACCAGGCCGGCTTCCGGCGCGGGCGAAGATGATCACCTCATCCTTCTTGAGCTTGGGCAGCTTGCCGCGCGCGTCAAGCGGCGCGTCGTAGAGATAGGTGACGGTAGGGCTGATGCCGCCTTCGCCGCGAATCAGGCCTATGGTTTCCGCCTCGATATAGACGCGCCGATGCCCCTGCGGCACGCCCGTCGCGCGCTCAGGCTTCAGCGCGATGCTGTTGCGAATCCGCACATGGGCGACCAGCGGGGCCTGTTCGGCCAGATCAACGATATCCGCATAGGTCAGTCCGCCGACATCATGCGTTGACGCGCCTGATGATGACGTTACCATTGGAGCGTCCTGAGCAAATGCCGGAGAAACCCCGGCAGTTGCGGCGGAAATGAGGCAGGCCAGCATCAGTCTGCAAGGGCAAGTGGCGGGTTTCATCTACTGCTTCGTCCTGTATTTTCAGCCCGTGGCGCGGATGTCACAGGCAAGTGTTTCTGATAGGAAATGGTAAACGCAAATGAAGATAACGATAAAGCGTTTGCGTGCCACGATGCGTCGCGATAGGAGTTCGCTCGGTAGCAAATGAACGGACAGGGGCCAAAGGTGGCCGGGATCAGCCCGGACAGCTTGGGTCGTTTTTGGCTGATTTGTATAAACCACTGGTAAGATGAGTTAAGGAGTGTCGTTGCCGAATGGCCTATGCTGACCACTCGCAAGGATCGAGTCGCACGATATCGATCGTCATCGTCGCCCTGATTCACGCTGTTCTCGGCTATGCCTTCGTCACCGGTCTTGGCATGAAATATGTCAAAAAGGCGGCGGAACAGCTGAACGTGATCGACGTGAAGGAGGAGCCCCCGCCACCTGACGAGGAACCGCCGCCGCCGCCGCCAGACCAGCCGGTCGAGCCGCCGCCGGTCGTTGCCCCGCCGCCTATCGTTCGGACCCCGGCGCCTGCGCCGCCGATCCAGACCGTGCGGACGCCGCCCCCGGTGTTCAACCCGGTTCCGGTCGCCGCACCGCCACCGCCACCGCCGGCTCCACCGCCGCCGCCCGTTGCTGCATCGCGTGCTTCGCCACGTGGCAATCCGGGTTCGTGGCTGAGCGATGCGGACTATCCTAGCCGCGCTCAGCGTGAAGAACGCTCGGGCACTGCTGGGTTCCGCCTGGACATCGGCGCGGACGGTCGGGTGACCAACTGCACCATCACCTCCTCGACCGGTCATAGTGATCTCGATGAGGCCACCTGTCGCCTGCTGCCGCGCCGCGCGCGGTTCAAGCCGGCGAAGGGTTCCGATGGTAAGGACATGCCCGACACTTACACCGGGCGCATCACCTGGCGTCTGCCGGAATAATCCAAATGGGCGAGGCGCGCGCCCGGCGCCGCCTTTCCCAAGCTTGATCTCATTGAGAGGGAAGTCTTGAACATGTTGATGTATCTCGCAGCTGCGGCTCCCCAGGCCGAAAACCCGTACGGCCTGATGGAAGCCCTTGAACAGGGCGGCACCATCGCCTGGACCGTATTCATCATCCTGTGCGCCATGTCGGTCGGCACTTTCTACATCCTGTTCACCAAGCTGATCGAACAGCAGAAGGTGATCAGCCAGGGCAAGAAGGTCCGCGCGACCTTCTGGCGTTCGGCCTCGCTGCGCGAAGCGTCGGCCAAGCTCGAAAAGAACTCGGCCTACAAGCAGATCGTCGACGACGGCATTAAGGCGCAGGAAGAGCATGGCAAGCTGAAGGATCCGGTCGAAGCGCATGACTGGCTGCACGGTTCGCTCGCCCGTTCGGAAGGCGCGATCAACTCGTCGCTCAACGGCGGCCTGGCGTTCCTCGCCACGGTGGGTTCGACCTCGCCGTTCATCGGTCTGTTCGGTACGGTTATCGGCATCTACCGCGCGCTCATCAAGATCGGCGCCGCCGGTCAGGCCTCGATCGACGCCGTTGCCGGTCCGGTCGGTGAAGCGCTGATCATGACCGCTCTGGGTCTGGCCGTCGCCGTTCCCGCGGTGCTTGCCTACAACTTCCTGCAGCGCCGCAACAAGGCGATCGCCGAGCAGCTGAACGGCTTCACCGTCGACCTGCTGGCCTATCTGGTTTCGGACGGTGCCGTGAAGCCGACCGTTGCTGCCGCGCCCGGCGCCCCGGTTGCCAAGCCGGCCGCCACGCCGACCAAGGCCTGATCGGTCTCAAGACGACGGTTGCGGGAATCGGGTGGCGGCTGCGACCGCCCGGTTCCCCGCCGACCATGGCTCCCATACCCGTCTCCCAGACTGATGGGCGGCCATCGACACCAAGGTTAGGATAATATCAATGGCAATGAGTGTTGGCTCCGACGGCGGTGACGACAAGCCGATGTCCGACATCAACACGACGCCGCTCGTCGACGTCATGCTGGTGTTGCTCATCATCTTTCTCATCGCGGTCCCGGTCGTCGTACAGACGGTTGAGCTGCAGCTTCCCAAGGTGGAGTTCGAGCCGACCACGACGAAGCCGGAAAATGTTTCCCTGTCGATCACGCAAGCCGCCGACGGCAGCTGTGCGGTTTTCTGGGGCATGACGCCGGTGACGTCGAGCGAACTGCTCGATCGCGCCGTCGCAAAGCTGGAAGCGGACATCAAGAAGGCGGGTGGCGTCGAAAATCTGAAGCCCGAAGATCTGCCCGAAGTGCATATCCGCGGTGACATCAACACACCCTATCGGTGCATTGGCGGCACCATCTACACGATGCAGCGCGCCGGTTTCCCCCGCGTGGGCTTCATCTCCGAACCGGAACCCGGTTCGGGCACCGTCCGCCTCTGATCGGTTGAAGAAGGAGAAATCCCCATGGCAATGAGTGCCGGCTCCGAAGATGGCGAACCGATGGTGGAAATGAACACGACGCCGTTGATCGACGTCATGCTCGTTCTGCTCATCATGTTCATCATCACCATCCCGATCCAGACCCACGCGGTGAAGATCGACCTGCCGCAAAATGCGCCGCCTTCCGACAGCGTCATCGACCCGGTCAAGAACAAGGTCGCGATCGATGCCGGTGGCGTCATCACCTGGAACGGATCGCCGATCGACCTGCTGACCCTGCGTCAGTATCTGCAGCAGTCGCTGCGGTTGCCGGTCGAACCGGAACTCCAGTTCCAGCCCGATGCGCAGACCCGTTATGTGGTCGTCGATTCGGTGCTTGCGGAAATCAAGCGCGCAGGCGTTACCAAGCTGGGTTTCGTCGGCAACGAACAATATGGCAATTTCTGACGGCTGATTTCAGGCGCGGTGCGCTTCGCAAGGACTTCCCCTTCGCGCTTCTTGCCTGAGATCATTGGATAAAGATTGCACGGATCAAGGGTCGCCATCGGCGGCCCTTTTTTTGCGCCTTATCGTCAAGCCATGGCGCGTAGCGGTTTAACATTTTGCTTACCCGTGCGCGCTAATGTCCCGCAAAGGACTGATCATGAGCGCTAACCCGCAATTCGAACAGGATCGCAAACGCCGCGCTGCCGAACGACGCGCTGTCCAGATCGGCATTAAGGTACGTCGTCCCGGCGAAACCTGGTTCAGCAGCCACATCGCGGATTTGTCGATTACCGGCTTTCGCCTGCAAAGCTTCATGAAATTGCGCCCTGGCGATGATCTCTGGATCATGCTGCCCGGCTTTGAAGGGCGGCGCGCGCGTGTTCTGTGGACCCGCGGGCATGAATCAGGCTGTAGCTTCGAACGGCCGTTACACCCTGCAATTCTGGATCATGTGGTGCAGATCGGGCGGCGGCAGGCCGACGCCTGACCCCGGCCGTTTAGTCGGCCATGCCATCCTGAAACTGCAATCGCGCCAGTCGGGCGTAAAGGCCGTCGCGCGCGATCAGGGCCGCATGGTTGCCCTGTTCGACGATACGCCCTTCGTCCAGCACGATGATGCGATCGGCCGACCGGACCGTCGCCAGCCGATGCGCGATCACAATTGTTGTCCGCCCCTGCATCAACGTTGCGAGCGCGTCCTGCACCAGTCGTTCGGATTCAGCGTCCAGTGCGGACGTCGCTTCATCCAGCAACAGGATGGGGGCGTCGCGCAGCAGCGCGCGGGCAATGGCGATACGTTGTCGCTGGCCGCCGGACAATCGCGCGCCGCCTTCGCCCAGGAAGCTGTCCAGCCCCTGAGGCAGGTCGCGCAGAAACATCTCGGCATTGGCTGCCCGCGCCGCGTCCCATATCTGCGCATCCGTTGCATCCCAGCGCCCATAGCGCAGGTTGTCGCGCGCGGACGCGGCAAAGATGACGCTGTCCTGCGGCACCATCGCCATCATCGCGCGGAGATCCGCCGGCGCCAAATCAGGCAGGGCGACGCCGTTCAGGCGGATGGCCCCGGCATCGGGATCATAAAAGCGCAGCGCCAGCTGGATCAGCGTCGATTTGCCGGCGCCCGAAGGTCCGACCACGGCCACCGTCTCCCCGGGATGGATGTCGAGATCGATGCCGTGAAGCGCCGCCTGGTCGGGCCGCGTGGGATAGTGGAACCGCACCTGATCGAATGTCAGGCGCGCGCCGCGCTCCATCGGCGGAAGCATGTGCGTCCGCGCGGGCGGACTGATCTCTGGCGCAGCGGTCATGAGTTCGCCCAGCCGGCTTGCCGCGCCTGCGCCGCGCAGCAGGTCGCCCCAGCTTTCCGACAGCGAGCCGAACGCGCCAGCAACAAGGCCCCCGGTCAGGACGAAGGCGGCAATGCTGCCACCCGACAGCCGTCCCGCGGCAACGTCGATCGCGCCCAGCCACATGACGCCGGTAATCGCGCCGAAAATGAGCGCGAAGGCGACCGCCGTCATCATCGCGCGCAGCCGGATGCGCTGCCGCGCCGTGGCAAAGCCGCGTTCCACCGTCGCACGGAAGCGGGCCGCTTCCCGCTCTTCCTGCCCGAACGCCTGAACGATCTTCATCGCGCCCAGCACTTCGGTCGCGGCGCTGCCGATATCGGCCAGCCGGTCCTGGCTGGCCCGCGAAAGGGTGCGCACCCGCCGGGCAAGGCCGATCAGCACCAGCAGGACGACCGGAATGCCGAGCAGCAGCAGCGCGGCGAGTTTCGGCGCGAGTGCGAACAGGTAGACAAGGCCACCGATCGCCGTGACCATGTTGCGCAGTGCTACCGATACGGTGGAGCCGACGACCTGCTCCACGATCGCGGTATCCGCCGTCATGCGCGACGCGATCTCCGACGGGCGGTTTTCCTCGAAGAAACGGGGTGCCTGTCGCAGCAGATTGGCCTGCGTCGCACAGCGTATGTCGGCCACGACGCGCTCGCCCAGCCAGGATACGAAGTAGAAGCGCAGCGCGCTGGCCAGCGCCAGCACGATGACGATCATCAGCAGATATTCGAACCAGCGGCCAATGTCGCCGCCGCCCATGAACCCCTTGTCGATGACCAGGCGAAATCCGTTGGGAATGGCGAGCGTCGCGGCTGATGAGACGATAAGGGCGATCAGCGCGCCCGCGATCCTGCCGGGATAACGACGTGCGAAGCGCCAGAGCATCGCCAGATTGCCAAGCGCCGGCCGCGTGTTCGAAATGCTGCTGTCATCCGCCATGACGAGCGCTTAGCAGCCTGCCTTGTCGCCCTCAATGGCTCCTTCAGCCCGCCGGCGCGACGGCCCCGGCCAGTTCCATGATCCGCGCCGGCGCGGCTTGCCCGGTCAGGGCATAGGCCATGTTCCCGACCTCCCAATAGGCGACGACGTCGGCGGCGCGCCGTTCGATCAGGGGCTTGGCCTCGGCCGGTGTTTCGGCGCGGTCGGCGAAAAAGGACAGATGTTCGCCGCGCGGCGTTTCCAGCGCCATGGCGATGGCCGGGCTGTCGGACGTCGGGAACAACTGAACGTCCGTAATGCGCCAATCGCGCGGCAGTTCGGGCAGGACGATGCCGGTGGCGTTCTCGATCTCCTGCGGGTTGAGGGTGGCGCTTTCGACCTGCGACACCATCGCCTGACGCAACAGTCCCGCGCGGCGCGATGCGGCGGCTTCGTCAAGGAAGCTGCTGGCCTGCGCGGCCTGCGGAAATTCGCCCAGTTCGCCGCGCGCGATCCAACCCGCGCCGATCAAAGCCGCGATCCCGGCGGCGCGCTGGATATGACGCCAGGTCCGGCCGCGGTCGTTGTCATTGGCGACCGGCACAGAGGTGTCGCGTCGACGGCCGACCAGCGTCCCTTTGGTCCCGTCCTTTACCAGCCGAAAGTCGATATGGGGCCAGCGTTGTCGCCAGCGGCGCGCGACCAGTCGTTCGCCGGGCCGCGCCGCATCGTCCAGCAGTACGACGCCATTGGGGGACAATCGTGCGAACAGGTTGTCTGCCGCGCCGCGCACGAGTGGATGCACGCTCCAGGGCGGACCGTCGATGATGATGAGGTCGATCTGGTCCGGCACCCCGTCCAGCGTATACCAGCGCCCCGGCCAGTCGCTGCTGTCCTGAGTCAGCGGAGCGTGGCGAATGTCGACCGACAGGCCATGGTCGCCCAGCCATTGCCGCGTCGCATCAACGAACCCACCATGCTGGTCGAAACTGTGCAATTGCCCGCCGCCATGTAGTTGCAAAGCGCGCGCAGCCACCAGCGATGACGCGCCCGCGCCGAGTTCCACCACATGGGCCGGGCGCAGCCGGGCAATTTCCCGAACAATATGCCGTAAAAAGCCGACATCCGCCTTCCAGCTTCCCAGATGCGGCAGGGCGTCATGGGCAAGACCCAAATCGTCAAGCAAGGCCCGCTTGTCCGCCTTGCGACCGCCCGACAGGCTGGCGAGCAGCCACGGCCAGCCAATCGCCCCGAAACCGATGCGCCACGCCATGTCGGACAGCCGGCGCGACCATTGCGCGTCCGTCAAGTGCCTGTCGTCAAGGGGCAGGAAACCGGTAAGCTCACGGGACGTCACGGACAATCATCTCCTGATGCAGGCAAGGCGGCGACTCTATGCCCGTTCATGCGGCGCGCGCATAGGGTGCAAGATGATCCGGCACGCAATTGCGGTAACACAACCGGCCTGTGACAGTATCTTAGCGGTCGTCTTTCAATAACCCAGCGTCAGGCCCACAGCATAATATTTTGGCCCGACATTGGCCTTGGCCCGAACCTTGGGCAGCAATGGCATGGCGACCGTGGCGTAGGGGCGGACGTCGTCGCCGCTAATCCGCGCACCAGCTCCGATCCTTGCTGATAGGGGGATGGTATAGGCCGCTTCCACCCGCCCATAGAGCTTGGTGTCGCCATCGCGAAGATAAACACCGCCGCCGGGCGTCAGGCTGAAACCGGCCATGTCGAAGGCATAGCCCGCCCCGATTTCGGTGCCCCAATGACCGTCGGCGCGGCCATAGTTGATTTCAGCGCCCAACCCCTGGGCCAAGGCGGCCTGAGGCGCGGCAAAAGCGGCGGCAGCGAACAGGAATGGCATGATCTTCATGATCAAGGCCGCTAGGGAGTCAGCCTTGCCCCAGCAAGCGCGCGCCGATGAGGCGAGTCGCCTGCGCGCCAGACTGCCGTCATCCCTCCAGGTCGACGCGCTTGACCGGCTGCACTTCCGCATAGGGCATGATCATCCGGCCGTCCGGTGCAGCGGTGAAGGTCGTCTGTGTCGGATAGGCGAACTCGATGCCGCGCTCGTTGAACTGACGCAGGATGGCGAGGCCGATATTGTGACGGATGTTGTAGATATCGTCCCATCCCGGCAGATAGACTTCGAATTCCAGCTCGAAATCAAGGCTGGACGCGCCAAATCCGACAAAGCCGGACCGAACGAAGGTGCCGCCCAGATCATCGACGATGCCCTTGAGGATGTCGGGGATCTGTTCGGCGACATCCGGGGCGGTCTGGTAAATGACGCCGATGGCGAATTTCAGCCGGCGATGGTCGAGCGTGTGGTAGCTGGTGATTTCCTTTTGCAGCAGATTGGCGTTGGAAATCACTTTCTTCTCGCCCGTCAACGCGCGCAGCCGGGTCGATTTAAGGCCGATCTTTTCCACTGTGGCGGTCGTCGTATCATAGGAAATGGATTCGCCCCGGCGAAACGGCTTGTCGAAAATGATCGACAGCGCCGCGAACAGGTCGGAAAAAATCCCCTGCGCGGCGAGGCCGATCGCGATGCCGCCGATGCCAAGGCCCGCGACCAGGCCGGTGACGTTGACGCCCAGATTGTCGAGCACGACGATCCCTGCGATCGCGAACAACGCCACCGTCACCAGCACGCGGATCAGGCCCATGGCATTGGCGAGCGTTTCGCCCTGGCCATCCTCCGCCAATGTGCGCCGTTCGATCAGGCCCAATATGACTTCGCGCGCCCAGATCGCGCCCTGCAAGACGGTGGCGATGGTGAACAGGAAAACGATGGTGCGATAGACGACGGGCGGCGCGTCGGCATAACCCGCCACCAGCCGGGCGGACACCATCACCATGAAGAAATGCGTGGTCTTTGCGACTGTCCGGCCCAGCACATTGGTGTAGCCGATCGTATCACCGCGGCTGCCCTTGTACCGCTTGCCCAGTCCCTTGAGCGTGGCGAGCAGCAGATAGATGACGACGGCCGCGCCGATGGCGATCAGTATCTGCATATAATGGACGGCAAACCAGTCGGCCGTATCTCTCCACATCGCCTGAAAGTCGGGCGCGCGCATGGTTTTTGTCGGGAGGGCGGGGTCTTTTGCGTCGGCCATGCCTGTCCTGTCTTGCTGGCTGGAATATCGAGGCGGATCGCGGACCCGCCGGTTTAGCTCCGGGGGTAGAGCATGACGGTGGTCGGGTTCAAGCCGCTGCGGCCAATGGGCTACAATCGGCGATGTCGTCGAGGAAGGCGATGAGGCCCCGTTCCATGCGGGAGAGATAGCGGGTGCGGCGCGGCAGACGCAGCGTGCTGCGCCAATCCTCCTGGCCATCCTTGCACAAGGCGATAAGGGCGGGATGGATATAGGATTTGCGGCTGATCGCCGGCGTGTTGCCGAGCGCTTCAGCGACCGGCGCGATCATTGCCTTGAGCGACACCGGGCCGGTCGCAAGCTGTTCGAACGCGATGACGGACGCGCCCCAGGTGCGGAAATGCTTGGCCGTAAAGGGCGCGCCCATGGCCTCGGCAATATAGGCGTTGACGTCGGACGAATTGATCGGACGGGCGTCGCCGTCTTCATCCAGATATTGGAACAGATGCTGGCCGGGCAGGTCCTGCACCTGCCGCACGAAGCGCAATAGCCGCGTATCCGTCACCGCCAGTTCCCGATCCTGGCCCGATTTGGCGCGATAGCGCAGCATGATCTTGCGTCCGGCGATGTCGAAATGGCGCCGCCGCAGCGTTGTGGCGCCGAAACTCTTGTTGGTGGTGGCATAATGTTCATTGCCCACGCGCAGCTTGGCCAGATCCAGCAGACGGACGACGGCGGCAATCGTGCGGTCCTTGCGCAGGCCACGCTTCGACAGGTCGCTGTCCAGCTGCGCGCGCAACCTGGGCAGGGCGCGGCCGAAGTCCGGGCAGCCGGCATATTTCGCCGCCTCCTGCGCTGCGCGGAAATCGGGATGATAGCGATATTGCTTGCGTCCCCTGTCGTCATATCCCGTCGCCTGGATATGGCCAAAGGGGGAGGCGCAGAACCAGCAGTCGCGATAGGCGGGGGGCAGGGCGATGGCGTTCAGCCGGTCGATTTCGTCCCGGTCGGTGATCCGTTGCCCATCACCATCATAATAGGCCCATCCGCGTTTGAGCGCGCGTCGCGTGATGCCGGGGCTTGTATCATTCGTGTGGACGAGTGCGGACTGGGCCATATTTTCCTTCTCATGCCGCAAAACCCGCCGTTCGTCGCTTCGTTCCGCAACCCCGGGGGCGCTCGCCCGTTGAAGGATCTCACCCCAAACGAAGGAGAGATTTATGCCAGCCATTGAGCAGAGCCGCATCCTGATCGTCGCCACCGACGGGTTTGAACAGTCCGAATTGTTCGAGCCGCGCCAGAAGCTGATCGACGCCGGTGCGAAGGTCACGCTCGCGTCGCCCGCCACTGATCCGATCCAGGGCATGCAGCATGATGAAAAGGGCGATACGATCACGCCCGACATGACCTTGGAGTCCGTCAAGATTGAGGACTATGACGGGCTGGTGCTGCCCGGCGGCGTCGCCAATCCCGACACGCTGCGTACCAATGAGCGCGCCGTGCGCATCGTCCGCGACTTTGTCGCATCGGGCAAGCCCGTCGCCGCCATCTGTCACGGTCCCTGGCTGTTGGTTGAAGCAGACTGCGTCGATGGCAAGACCGTCACATCCTGGCCGTCCGTGCGTACCGATCTTGCCAATGCCGGCGCGCAGGTCGTCGATCAGGAAGTCGTGGTCGACGGCAATCTGATCACCAGCAGGAACCCGGACGACATCCCCGCCTTTGTCGACGCCTTCAAGAAGGCGGTGACGCAAGGGGCTGCGGTCCCCGCCTGAATCGACGGATAGCGTCGCCGCCTGATTGCCACGGCATGGGGCGGCGGCGCAGCATCGACAGATGCGCCAGCGCCAATGTCGCGCTGATGGCCGTCAACGGCCACGCGAGCGGCACCAGTTGAGGAACTGTGACTGCCACGCCGACAGCGATGGCGACACTTGTGATGGCCAGCATGGTCGTCCTAAGGTCGCCGTCCGGTCCCCGAAGCCAGAGGATACCGGTCGCGACGCCCGCGATGAATGACAGGGCGAAGCGGGCATTGCTGCCGTCCATCATCCCGAGCGCCACCAACAGTATCAACAAAAGTGCGCCGGCGATGGCGCGGGTCGTTTTGCTCAGCAGGCGAGCGCAGGCCGGATAGACCAGCGTTTCGCTCAGGATCGCTGCCAGGGTTATCGCCTGCGCATCCTGCGGGCGACGCGCGATTACGGCAATGATCGCCATTGCGCCCCAGGGCAGCAGCCGCGCCGGGGCCATGCGGATATGGCTGATCCAGTCCAGTGCGCCGGCACGCGCGTTCCAGCGCCGATCCGCCACCCGCACCTGAAATCCGCCGACCAGGAACAGCACCTCCGCGCCCCAGGGTAGCCATTCGCTCCGCCCCAGCCATGGCAAGGCCAGGAACAGGCCAAGCAGCAGTCCGTGTGCCGCGGTGAGCGGCGTCATATCGCCCCTCACGCCATCGCCCCGTTGCCCTGAGCGATGGCTCTGTCCAGTTGCTGTTTGGCCGCCGCCTTGCGCTTGCGCGTCAGATAGGTGTCGAGCCCGATCTGCAACGCCAGCATCATGAAGATGAAGGGCTGATAGGCGATGCCCACGAACAGCGATCCGATCATGTAGATGATGTGGCCTTGTTGCAGCGCCAGCGCGAAGGGCGCGACCCAGGCATCGTCCGGGCCATCACGCTTGCGATAGGCGCGGCGGATCGCTTCGGTACGGATGAAGCAGATGAGGTGCAGCAACGCCCACACCGCAAAGCCGAAATAGCCCTGCTCGCCCAAAAGTTCGAAATAGGCGCTATGATAGGCGCGGCCCCGGTCGGTCACCAACCGCCGCTCGACTCGTGTGCCGCCGCTGTCCGTGACCGTGCTCTGCGCGAAATAGGTAAAGCTGTTCTGCAGATAATTGTCGAAGCCGCCCCCGCCCGGATGCTCCTTCACATAATCGAGCGTCCACATCCACACCGCGACCCGGGTAGAGGCGCTTTCATCCCCCTGGTGATTTTCGATCGTCTGCATCCGCTGCGTGAAGCTGGCCGGCAGGAAGGGGATGGAGATCAGCGCCGCCAGCAGCATCAGCGGGCCGTAAACAAATTTGCGCTTCGAACGCATCAGCATCAGCCCGGCCAGAATGACGATGCAGACAAGGCCGGTGCGCGCCTCTGTCCCGACCGGCATCAGCAGGCAAGCGAGGCACAGGCAGTAGCAAAACGTCTTCACCTTCCAGTCGGGCGGGAAGACGGTGCCATGTTTCGACAGCCACAGGATCAGCGGGATCAGCGAGATCGCCACGCAGGAAATGATGCTGCCTTCATAGAGGCCGCTGTTATTTTCAACCATCAGGTTGAGCACGCCATAGCCGCCGCCCGACAGGGCCGTCTTCATGCCGCCATTGATGATGATCGTGCTGGCGCACAGCACCATGAACAGGGCCAGCGCCTCGATCCGCAGCCTCGTGCGCAGCACCAGCGGCAGGAAGACGCCCGCGATGATCGCCTTCCAAACCCAATTCCATTTGGTCAGCGCTTCGACCGGGAAATCGGCCGTCAGCGTGGTATAGCCGCACCAGGCGAGCAGCAGCAGCAGCAATCCCTGTCGCGCGGAAAAACGGCAATCCTTCTTGTCATCGACCAGCAGCCATGCGCCCACCATCATCGCAAAGGCGATTGCGGAAATCGGAATCGAATTGAGCAGGAAATAGGAAAGTCGCTGCGGCGAAACGATGTCGATATAGGCATAGACCGCGACCAGCAGGAACGGCCGTCGCAGCCCCATCAACCCGAACAGGCCAAGGAACGCGATGAAGAACAGGTCACGCATCGCCATGCGGCTCCTGCGCCGGCGGATCGCGATCCAGATCGGCACGCGGCAAAAGCCGCCAGGCGGCGAGCAGGATGACGCCATGGCTGATCAACAGGGACAAAGTGTCTATCATGGCTCGCTTGCATTATCGCTTCGGGACCTGTGTCCTAGCCTGACAGAGTTGACGGGCCGTTAAACCTTTTGCCGCAGACAGGACCGGCTATGACTCGCATTCTTCATGTGCTGGACCACAGTCTGCCGATGCACAGCGGCTATACGTTCCGGACCCGGGCGATCCTGCGTGCGCAGATCGCCAAGGGGTGGGATGTGCGCGGGATTACCGGGCGGCGGCATAGTGCCGCCGGACCGGATGAGCAGATGGTGGACGGTCTGGTCTTTCACCGCACGCCTGGAACGCCGGCGGCGGGCAATGCACTGGTGCGCGAGTGGCGCGATCTTGCCGCCCATACCGAAGCGATCGAGGCCCTGGTGCAGCGATGGCGGCCCGATGTGATCCATGCGCATTCGCCGGTGCTGAACGCCATCGCCGCGCAGCGCGTCGCGCGGCGGCACGGCATTCCGATAATCTACGAAATCCGCGCTTTCTGGGAGGATGCGGCGGTCGGCAACGGCACGGGGCGGGAAGGCAGCCCCCGATATTGGCTGACGCGGCAGCTGGAAACCCGCGCCGTGCGGGATGCCGATGCGGTCGCGGTGATATGCGAAGGCCTGCGCGGCGATCTTGTCGCGCGCGGCATTGATTCGTCCAAGATCATCGTGTCGCCCAATGGCGTCGATATGGATCAGTTCGGGGCGCCGGTGCCGCGCGATCCCGGCCTGACGGCAGAGCTGGGGCTGAACGGCGCGGACGTGGTCGGCTTCATCGGCAGCTTCTATGATTATGAGGGGCTGGACGACCTGATCGCCGCCATGCCGCGACTCGTGCGCGCGCGGCCGCAGGCAAAGCTGCTGCTGGTCGGTGGCGGACCCATGGAGCAGGCGTTGCGCGCGCAGGCGATGGCGTCGCCCTTCGCCGATCATATCGCCTTCGTCGGCCGCGTGCCGCATGATCAGGTCGAACATTATTATGCGCAGGTCGATGTGCTGGCCTATCCTCGCAAGGCGATGCGGCTGACCGATCTGGTGACGCCGCTCAAGCCGCTGGAGGCGATGGCCCAGGGCAGGCTGGTGGCTGCTTCCGATGTCGGCGGTCATCGCGAACTGATTGAGGACGGGGTGACGGGCATGTTGTTCGCCCCCGACGATCCGGCGGCGATCGCCGATTCGCTTGCCGCCCTGTTCGCCGATCGCGCGCAATGGGATGAACGCCGCCGGGTCGCGCGCGCCTATGTCGAGCGTGAACGGAACTGGTCATCCAATATTCTGCGTTACGAACCTGTTTACCAACTGTTGCTAGCACGGTCGCGTGAGAGTCGCGCGGCGGCGTGAACGAAAACGAAGGTCGAGAGGTTGAACAGGGCGAGCGCCAGACGGGGAACGGCAATGGCGGCGCTGGCAGGCGTCGCTGCCGCTGTCGCCTTGCTGGCGACGCCGGTCGGCCTGTTGGAAATGCTGGTGGCCTCGAGTGGCCTGAGCGAAGCGGTGCCGGCAGCCGCGCCGCCACTCGGGGTGACGGCGCGGCTGATGATGGCCGGGTTTGTGGGCCTATTGATTGCAGGGGCTGTCGCGGCGGTCCGCGATCCGCGCCAGGCCGAGGATGAACGGGATACGGACGGGCGACAGCAGAGCGCCCAAGGAGCAAGACAGATGGGTTTCGCCTTTTCCAAGCTGACAGCCCTTGCGCGGGGCCGCGCTACGCCGACCGGCGTGGCGGAGGCCCCGGCGCTTCGCCGCGCCGACGCGCATCCCGACGCGCCGCCGCGTCCGCCCATCTTCGCCAGCCGCGACTTTGACGGGGTCGAGATTTTTGCCCGGCCCGACGCCAAGCGCCGCCCCCTGGTCGTCGCGCCCGAGCCAGAGGCGCGCTCTGTCGTACCGATGCAGGGTTTTGCCGCGCGTTCGCCTGATGACATGGCGAAAGAGGATCAACCCGTACCGGCCTTTGCGCGCCCGGTTGATCTAGCCGAGCCAACGGCCGAACCGTCCGCGTTTCGGGCGGATACAGAACAGCCCGCAGCGCTTCGGGACGATGAACCTGCCGATCACGAGCCGGTCGAGGCAGCCCGGCCCGCGCCGCTACCGCTGCCCACGCATGGCCTGTCAGTCGCCGAACTGACCGATCGGTTGGAACGGGGCCTGGCGTCCCGCCGCCGCGCCACCCCTGCGCCCGTGCTGGCCGACATGCCGGTAGCACCGGCCGTGCCGGTGCGCGACAGCGTCGCACCTGACGCGGACGAAGCCTTGCGCGCGGCGCTCGGCACCTTGCGCACGATGGCGGAACGGCGGCGCTGATCCGCGCGGCTACCAGTCACGGATGGTCAGGGCCGACAACCGGACCCAGACATCCTGATCCGCAACCCCTTCGCCATCGACTGCGATGTCTGCCACAAAATGGCCGGGTAGGGTCCATTCCGCGTCGTCCAGACCAGCGAGCAGCCGATCTTTTTGTTTCTGCGCCTCCGCGCCGCTGAAGCGCAGCCAGATCGTATGGCGCTGCCCTTCGAACAGGGCGCTGGCCCATGGGCGGCTGGTCGTGCGATCGATCACCGTCGGACGGCCTGCCCTCAGCAGTAATTGCGCCAGCAGAAGCGGCAGCGGATCGGCCCCACGGCGGCGGATATCTTTATTTCGGAGCAGATTGGGGCGGCCGAAATGTGCATCCATGCTTGTCATTGGCCATGGCTCCTGCGATAAGTGTTCATGAAATGTTCTACACGTCTCGTCAGTCGTGCGCCGGGCTCGCGACCATGCCGCAGGTCGAACACCAACCGCGGATCACGCGCGCTGTCCCGCCCGAAACGCGTCGGCGGCATGTCGTGTTGACGTAGGAAAGTTTCGATCAATGGCAGCAGCATCAGCCCGTATCTCCCCGTTAAAGGCGACTCGCCCCATGCGAGCCGCTATGCATATTCCTATCTCCTCTGCGCGATTTTCCTACTTGTCTAGGAAAAATCTTATCGATAATGGATAGATAATGGATCAACCGCAGGACGCCCGCGCCACGCTGGAACGGCTGATTGCCGACCGGGGGGACAATTATGCTGATCTGTCCCGCCTGATCGGCCGCAACGCCGCTTATATTCAGCAGTTCATCAAGCGTGGCACGCCGCGCAAGCTGGACGAGGATGATCGGCGTGTTTTGGCGCGCTATTTCGGTGTGTCGGAAGATATGCTGGGGGGGGTGGCGTCCGCCGCTCCTGCGCCCTTGCGCGGTCGCGGTCTGCCCGCCGTCGTTTCCGTTCCGCGGCTGGCGCTGGGTGCGTCGGCCGGCGGCGGCACATTGGATGACGATGAGCGTACGGCCGGCGTCATGGCCTTCGACGCGCGCTGGCTCCGCCATCTGGGGGTGCGGCCGCAGCGCGTCTCGATCATTCGCGTCGATGGCGAATCGATGGCGCCGACGCTGAGCGACGGGGACGACATCATGGTGGATCATGATGATGACGCCGACCGGTTGCGCGATGGCGTCTATGTGCTGCGGCTGGATGGCGTATTGATGGTGAAGCGCATCGCCATGGGGCCGCTGCGGGGTCGGTTCAGCGTCTTGAGCGACAATGCCCATTATCCCGACTGGGCCGACATCGACCCGACACTGGTCGACATCGTCGGACGCGTCGTATGGACGGGCCGGCGCTTGCACTAGCCCCGCTTCATCCCCATTGCTTGGCGGCAGCGCGATGCTGGGCACGAACCGGGAGCAGGATGTTTTGAACGACAATGGCGCGGTGATTCGCAAGGCGATCGAATGGCGCGGCGCGCCGATGGCACTGGCGACCGTGATTTCCACCTGGGGTTCCGCGCCGCGCCCGCGTGGCAGCCATATGCTGGTGCACCAGGATGGCCGACTGGAAGGAAGCATTTCGGGCGGGTGCGTGGAAACCGACGTGTTGCAACGCGCGGCGGAGGTCATTGCCGGCCGGCCCGCGCATGTTCATCGCTATGGCGTTGCCGACGGCGATGCCTGGGATGTTGGCTTGCCGTGCGGCGGCGAGATCGCAGTGCTGGTGCAGCCGGTATCGGACGCAGGCTTTCCGCCCCATCTGTTCGACCTTGTGGCGAAGGCCAGCGCAGTGGGACGGGCTGCAACGCTGGCCACCGATCTTGCCACTGGCCAGACGCGCGAGGGCGATGGGGAGGGCGCATTCCTTAACCGCTACGATCCGCCGCGCCGCCTGTTGATCGTCGGCGCGGTGCAGATCGCCCAGTCGCTGGTTCCCCTGGCCCAGGCGATTGGCGTGACGCCCATCGTCATTGACCCGCGCGGCCGCTTCCTGACGGCGGAACGCTTCCCGAACGCGGAACTGGACGATCGCTGGCCCGATGACGCCATTGCCGCGCGCCATCCCGGTGAATCGACGGCGGTCGTGACGCTCAGCCATGACATCAAGATCGACGACCCCGCGCTGACGGCCGCGTTGAACGCGCCGACCGGCTATATCGCCGCGCTGGGCTCGCGGCGCAGCCATGCGGCGCGGCTCGACAGGTTGACCGCCGCGGGGTTTGACGCGGATGCGCTTGCGCGAATCGACGGCCCGGCAGGGCTGGATATCGGCGCGATCGGTCCCGCAGAAATCGCCCTGTCAATCACGGCAGGCATGATTGCGGGTTTCAACGCAAAGGGTTAGGGATGGGCGCCCCCCGCCGCAAGGGATGGGCAGGGGGCGTGTCCTGAAGCTGTCGGGCACCAGTGACGGCCGCCCCGTATCAGAGCGCCGGGAAACAGCAATAGAAAAACGGGCAATCTATTAAACTTTATATTCGTAAAATTGCAAATCTTTGTAATATAATTGCAAGATTAGCAGCACCGGCCTCCATTGCGTCCCCCATAACGGGCTTGTTGCCGGTCTCTGAAAAAGCTGGTGCGGTCCATCACCGGCTTGGTGGGGTGGTGATCGGCCATATGGCGCAGATAGGCATCATAATCGGGGATGCCAACCATCATATGGGCCGCCTGCCGCAGCTTTTTGATAAACCCCGTCATCGCGCCGGTGCCAGACTGGCCGGGATCTCCCATGCCGTAGGGGCGGCGCTGCGCCGGGCCGCGATACAGGTGCGGATGGTGAAATAGAGGATCGCCAGGACAACCGCCAGGAACAGGCCCACCAACGCCGCATCGATTCGATCGTTGAAGATGATGCGCTGCATCTCGCCCATGGATTTCGCCGGGCTAAGCAGCGTGCCGGCTTCTGCCGCTTCGCTGAATTTCGCGGCATGCGCCAGGAAACCAACCTTGGGATCAGCGGAAAACAGCTTGAGCCAGCCTGCTGACAATGTGCAGATCAGCAGCCAGACGGTTGGCAGCATCGTCACCCAGGCGAACCGGTCCCGCTTCATGCGGAACAGCACGGCTGTGCCCAGCATCAGCGCAATCGCCGCCAGCATCTGGTTCGAAATGCCGAACACCGGCCACAAGGTATTCACCCCTCCTAGCGGATCGGTGACGCCCTGATAGAGGAAAAACCCCCAGGCCGCGACGCACAGGGCAGTGGCGATGATGCCGGGCATGTGGCTGTCGCTGTGCTTGAAGGCCGGGACGACAAGGGCGATCAGATCCTGCAACATGAAGCGACCCGCCCGCGTGCCTGCGTCGACGGCGGTCAGGATAAACAGCGCCTCGAACAGGATGGCGAAATGATACCAGAAAGCCTTCATCGCCGGCCCGCCGACGACATGGCTGAAGATTTCCGCCATCGCCACGGCCAGCGTCGGCGCGCCGCCCGCGCGGCTGATGATCGTATGTTCGCCCACATCCCGCGCTGTCTGGGCGATGGTATCGGCCGATATGGGAAAACCCATGGCGGTGACGGCGGCGGACGCGCTGGCGGCGTCAGTGCCGATCAATGCCGTCGGGCTGTTCATGGTAAAATAGACGCCCGGGTCCAGGATTGACGCGCCGACCAGCGCCATGATCGCCACGAACGCTTCCATCAGCATCGCGCCATAGCCGATCATGGGCGCGTCGCCTTCGCTGGCGATCAGCTTGGGGGTGGTCCCGCTGGAAATCAGCGCATGAAATCCCGACACTGCGCCGCAGGCGATGGTGATGAACAAGAAGGGAAACAGGCCACCGGCCCAGACCGGCCCGTCGCCGGCGACGAATCGCGTCAGCGCCGGCATCTGGAGCGGCGGCGCCATGATGACGATGCCGATGGCGAGCGCGGCGATTGCCCCGATCTTGAGAAAGGTCGACAGATAGTCGCGCGGCGCGAGCAACAGCCAGACAGGCAGCACGGACGCCACCGCGCCATAGCCGATCAGGATCCAGCAAAGCTGTATCGGCGTGAAGGTGAAGGCCGGCCCCCAGGTCGGAGATTGCGCCACCGCCTGTCCGTACATGATCGCGGCGATCAGGCCGATGAGGCCCAGCACCGACACCTCGCCGATCCGGCCCGGCCTGATCCAGCGCGTATAGGCGCCCATTGCCATGGCGAGCGGCACGGTGGCCGCAACGGTGAACATGCCCCAGGGGCTTTCGGCCAGCGCCTTGACCACGATCAGCGCCAACACGGCCAGAATGATGACCATGATCATGAACGCGCCGAACAGGGCGATCGTGCCGGCAACCTGACCCATCTCCATGCGGATGAGTTCGCCCAGCGACTTGCCGTCGCGGCGCATGGAAATGAACAGGACCATGAAATCCTGCACCGCGCCGGCCAGCACCACGCCGAAGATGATCCACAGCGTGCCGGGCAGATAGCCCATTTGTGCGGCGAGCACGGGCCCTACCAGCGGCCCGGCGCCCGCGATCGCGGCGAAATGATGGCCGAACAGGACGGTGCGGTCGGTCGCGACATAGTCCAGGCCATCGGCGCGCCGCACGGCGGGGGTGGGCCGTGCTGGGTCTATCCGCATGACATGCCGCGCGATGAACAGCGCATAATAGCGATAGGCGACCAGAAAGCAGCTGACTGCCGCGACGACAATCCACAGGGCGTTGACGCTTTCCCCCCGTGAAATCGCCACGACGGTCAGGGCCAGGACGCCGATAATGGCTGTCACTATCCAGGGAATATGCCGGGTCACGCCGCCTTGCTCCGCTTGTTCAGGACTTTGGCCTCACCCTAGGGGGGCGGGCGGCAAAGACAACCGCCTTAGCGCCGCCGCGCAAATGGCCAGTCGGTCACCCCGCTCACCCACAGCGCCCACCAGATGATGACCGGTTGCAGCGCCAGCCGCGGTCCATGATACCACCAACTCAGGTGCACGCCGTTCAGCGGAATGTCGCTGAGCGCATGATGGATATTGGCCGGCCATACACACAGCGCATAAAGCGCCAGTCCGATGCCCGCAGCGTGGCGAAAGGGTGGCAGCATCAGGCCTATCGACCCGGCGATTTCGGCGATGCCGGTCAGGCAGATGACAGTGGCTGGATAGGGCACCCAGTCGGGCGTGATCGCGATGAATCCCCCTGGCGAACGCAAATGCGCTACCCCTGCGATCAGATAGGCCAATGCCAGGACGGCGCGGGCGATCCGGCGGGGGCGGCTGTCAGCGATCATTTCATCCCGATCGGAAAAAAGGCATATCGTTCATAATGCTGGGGCTGGCAGGGACATGTCTGTATTGTCCGGCTGTCTTTGGCGGGTCACGAAGGAATGACGATTGCGACTATCATCGATACGACGCCATATTGCGCGCAAATTCAAGGGTGGTGAAGCGAAAACGGAGCGACAGCCCGTTCCCGACCAGCAAAAGAGCACTGACGACGATATCAGTTTTCTGCCGGACATGAACGAATGGGTCCGCAACCATTATGTCGGCGTCGTCGACGAATTTGTCGCGGCTATCGGCTGTCTGGAGGGGAAACGCATCCTGGACCTGGGGTGCGGCGAGATGTTGATGACCTATGGCCTCGCCTCGCGCGGCGCCGAGCAGGTCATCGGTCTGGATATCACCACGCCGGACCCGGACAAAAGCCTCAAGACCCTGGTCGATGGCGGTTTCCCCGACGCCGACAATTTCAGGGATCGTGTCACCGCTGTCGTCTATGACGGCAAATCCATGCCGTTTCCGGACGCGCATTTCGACATCATATTCTGCTGGGGCGTCATGGAGCATGTCGCCGATGTCCCCGCTGTGCTGGCCGAAATCAAGCGCGTGCTCAGGACAGGCGGGGTCGCCTTCATCAAGGTTTTCCCCTGGTTCCATTCCTATTTCGGCAGTCACCTGTCGGATTTCATCCCCGTGCCTTTCGCGCATCTGACGCATGACAGGACGGCGATGCGCGCCATCATTGAAAAGACGGCACACGAGCAGTCGGTTGTGCACCCCAACATGATCCTGGGTCATATGTGGAAGGAATATCTCACGCTGAACCGCTATTCGGCAGACATGTTCTACCGCGACGTCAAGGCGGCGGGCTTTTCGCGCGACATATGGACGCTCATCAGCCGCCAGCACGACCTGACGGATGCGCCGCCGGGATATGAGTTGTCCCAGCTCATGGTGTCCGGTTCCGACACGATCCTGTACAAATGAAGCGGGCGCCTCCGCACGAAGGCGCCCGTCAGTAAATCCCGCCCTGATCCTGCAGGAAGTCGGCGTCGGTGCGCTGCCGCCCGCGCGCCACGGCGGCTGCCGCCTTGGCATCGGCCGCCTTCGCCTGCGCTTCGGCCTCTTCCTTGCGGATGGACCGGCGCGGCTCGGTTTCGGGCTTGAACGCTTCCCAGATGACCGCGGGTTTGGGATCGTTGGTTGGCCACACGCCATAGACGCGCTTGCCCGAACGACGGTCGATCGTGACCATGCGGATGCCCGCCGGCGCGACAAAGGGCGTCTTGGGCATGGTTTCCAGGATCGGCGCCATCGCCGCCTTCCAGATCGGCGCGGCGATCCGGCCGCCCTGCGCCCATCCGCCCAGGCTCCGGGGCTTGTCATAGCCGACATAGACTCCCGCAACCAGGTCGGGCGATCCGCCCACGAACCAGACATTGGTGGGGCCATTGGTGGTGCCTGTCTTGCCGAACAGCGGGCGCTTGAGATCAGCCAGCACGGTGGCGGTGCCGCGCAGCACCACGCCTTCGGCGATATGCACGACCTGATAGGCGGTCATCGGGTTCATCACCTGCCGCCCTTCAAAGCCGAAGCGCGGCATCGGCTTGCCGTCCCAATTGGCCATGTTGCACCCGTCGCATGGGCGCCAGCGTTCGGGCCAGATCACCTTGCCGCGCCGGTCCTGCACATAATCCATGACCTTGGAGGGATTCTGTTTTCCCTGGTTGGCCAGCGTTGCATAGGCATTGACCATCCGCTCGACCGTCGTTTCGCCCGCACCCAGGGCGAAGGAGAGGTAGGGCTGATAATCGCCAATCCCCATCGCCTTGATCGTGCGTACGACCCGGTCCATGCCGGTTTGGCTGGCGGCGCGCACCGTCATCAGGTTGCGGGACTGTTCCACGCCCCAGCGCATCGTCTGCGGCCCGGCGCTGCCGCCCGAAAAGTTGCGGAAGCATTTCTGCCCCAATCCCGCGCCCTGGTAGACGCAGAGCGGCCCATCGACGATGATCGACGCGGGCGTCATGCCATTGTCCAGCGCGGCGGCATAGACGAAGGGCTTGATCGTGGAGCCGGGCTGGCGCTGCGCCTGCGTCGCGCGGTTATAGGAGGAGAGGCGGGAATCGAACCCGCCCTGCATCGCGCGAATACGGCCGGAATGCACTTCCTGCACCACCATGCCGCCTGACACTTCCGGGACGGTGCGCAAAGCCCAGTCATCGCCATTCTTGGCCACGACAATCAGGTCGCCGGCCTTCAACGCGGAAAAGGCGGGGCCGCCGGTTCGGCGATAGGGTGTCTGCGCCAGCGACGCGGGCAGGGTGCCGGTGCTGCCGTCCGAAAAGCCGATCTGCGCCTGGGACGATGATCGATCGATGACGACGGCGATGCGCCAGCCCTCATAATCGACGCCGACATAGCTGGCGGCCAGTTCACGCTCCCAGCCCCGGTCGGGATCGATATGGCCCACCGGACCAGACCAGCCGCGCCCCGCGCCAAAGCGCAGCAATCCGTTGCGCAGTGCATCCTTGGTGCGTTCCTGCGCCACGGGATCATAGGGGCTGCGCACCCACAGGCCACCGGCATAGACGCTATTGGGGCCGTCCTGCGCCTTTTCACCGAAGCGGTCGATCAGGCGACGGCGCACCTCTTCCATATAATAGCCCCCTGCGCGCGCGTCGAAGCTCGATCCGCGCACAGTGACGGTGCCCAGGGGTTGCGCCTGCGCCTGCGCGCGCTGCGTGGCGGAGATCCAGCCATTGCGCTCCATTTCGCCCAGCGCCCAGTTGCGCCGTTCGATCGCGCGGGCGTGGCCGGTTTCGCTTTCGGGGCGATAATTGGCCGGCCCCTTGGGCAGGATCGCCAGATAGGCCATTTCAGGCAGGCTGAGGTCGGCGACATCCTTGTCGAAATAGGCGCGCGCCGCCGCCTGCACGCCATAGGCATTGCGGCCAAGGAATATCTGGTTGAGGTAGAGTTCCAATATCTGCTGCTTGGACAGCACATTTTCCATGCGCCAGGCCAGGATCATCTCCTTGACCTTGCGCGTGGGCGAATATTCGTCGCCGATCAGCAGGTTCTTGGCCACCTGCTGTGTGATGGTCGATCCGCCACGCGCGCGTTGGCCCGACCCCAGCTTGCTGACATAGTCGGCGACGGCGCCGGCAAAGCCGGGAAAATCCACGCCATGATGCTCGAAAAACGTCTTGTCCTCCGCCGCCAGATAGGCGCGGATCAACAGCGGGGGATAATCGCTATATTGCAACTGCACCCGCCGTTCGCGGGCGTAGCTGTGCACCGGCTGCCCGTTGATGTCGCGCACCATGGTGGGCAGCGGCGGCTCATATTCCAGCAGGGTCGCCGCATCGGGCAGGCCGCGCGCGAAGATCAGCCAGAACAGGAAGATCGCGAGCAGGAATCCGCCCAGCAGGACCGCCAGCCAGCGGAACAGCCGCCGGCCCCATAGCGGCCGCAGCCGCGCCATGGCGCCGCCCGCGTCACGGCGCAGGCGATAGGCAAAGGATGTCGGGGCGGTATCGGAATGGGCCTCTTCCATGGGGAAGAGGCTCTAGGGTCAAATCGCCGCCAAGGCCAGTGGCGTTTCGACGGGCCGCGCCATCAGCCGCCCGCCGCCACGCCGCTCATCGCGAGCTTGCGCGCGAAATGCACTTCGATCGCCTTTGCAACGCCCCGCGCGATTTTTTGCTGACCCTCGCGTGAGGACAAGAAGGCGGAGTCCGCTTCATTGCTGATATAGCCGGTTTCGAACAGGATCGACGGCGTGTCCGGCGCCTTGAGCACCATCAGCGACGCGAAGCGATGATAGGCGCTGCGGAAGGGTACATAGGGCGACGCTTCGCGTTGGAGCAGCCGTGCGAAACTGGAGGAGATATTCAGCGATTCGCGCTGTGTCAGGTCGATCAGGATCGACGACACATCGCCCGACTGGCCGCCCAGATTGACGCCGTTGATGATGTCGGCCTTGTTCTCGCGCGCGGCCAGGCGCGCGGCTTCCCGGTCCGACGCGGTTTCCGATAATGTGTAGACCGTCGCGCCATGCGCGTCGGTGTTTTCCGCGGCATCGGCATGGATCGAAATGAACAGGTCCGCGCCCATCTTGCGCGCAATGCCATAGCGTTCCTGCAACACCAAGAAGCGATCATCGTCCCGCGTCAGCGCGACGCGCACCCGTCCGCCCTTGACCAGCTGGTCGCGGATCGCCTGCGCGATCGCCAGCGTCACATCCTTTTCGCGTTTGCCATTATCCTTGTTGATCGCGCCGGGATCATGGCCGCCATGGCCCGCATCGATCACCACCAGCGGACGCGCGCCGTCATTGACGCCCTGCACCGGGGGCAGGGCAACGCCGCGCGCGGCGGGCGGGATCGGCACGGTGATCGAATGCATTCGCTTTTGCGGGCGCGCGGCCATGTCGGCCGGCGCGTCGAACGCCATGCGGCCGCGGCCCAGTTCGCTACGAAAGCGGCTGTCGCTCACGCCCTTAATAGCGAAGCTCAGCGATTTGCCGTCCGGCGCGATGCGCGCGTCGGCCAGTGTCGCGGGGCTGGCAAGGTCGAGCACTACCCGCGCGCGTTCCGGGCTCAATTGTCCCTGACGAACACTCGCCACCGCGCCATTGCCCGGCGAAAAGGGAAAGCGCCCCGTTTGCGCGCCATCGATATCAAGGGCGATGCGCTGCGGTCCGTCGAGCAGGAAGGCGGACGCGCCCTCCACCCGCTCATCGAAACGCACCACCACCCGGTCCCCCTGCACATCGACGCCGGCGATGCCGCCCGCCTGGCCGGGGGAGGAAAGAAGAATGCTTGCCAAGGCAAGGCTCTGCAACATGCGCCGCTTGTGCACCGCAGGCCTGTCGGCCGTCCAGCCAAATATCATCGACGTTGACCCGTCCAGCGTCCCCACGCTGAACACCCGATTAAGCATCGCCCTCTTTTAACCCGGTAAAATGAGCTGGTTAACGACATCTTCACCATGCTGGCGCATGACGCCGATGGCGGAGGCGGCGCAAAGGCATAATATTTCGACCAACCGTTGCCGCCCGGGCTATTGACTGCTAACCATTCCCATTCCTGCAAGAATTGCCGTATGTTCGGTCAGTCTTCAGGTCAGACGAGCGCCCGCTGTTGTGCGGGCGAGACAGAACAGGTTGACGCTGCATGAGGCATGATTTTCCATCCACGCTTGCCCCGGTAACGGGCATGGCGGTGTGGATGGTGCGGCCCGGCGCCTTGTCCGGCCCTGCCGATGCAGCAGACGCGCAGATTTTCCTTCAAAACCGGATGCTTGCCTGCGCCGCGCCCGATGGCGCGCGCCGGCCGGCATTCTTTTCTTATCGCGTGGCGGCGCGGCTTCATGCCGCAGCCCGCGCACGCCGGAGACTTATAAATGACAATGCGTATGCTGATCGATGCGCGCCACCGGGAAGAAACCCGGGTCGCGGTCGTCAAAGGTAACCGGATCGAGGAGTTCGATTTCGAATCGGCCGAGCACAAGCAGCTCAAGGGCAATATCTATCTCGCCAAGGTGACGCGCGTGGAGCCTTCGCTCCAGGCCGCCTTCGTCGATTATGGCGGCAACCGTCACGGTTTCCTGGCTTTCAGCGAAATTCACCCCGATTATTATCAGATCCCGCGCGAGGACCGTGAGGCGCTGCTGCAGGAAGAGCGCGCCCATGCCGAGGAAGAGGCCGCGTTGCGCGCCGAGATCGAGGATGACGAGGACGCGGGCGAGGACGGCGTCGAGCTGGTCGAGGCGACTCATCATCATGAGGATGAGGACGCGGCCGAGGCGGATGCCGAAAGCCCGGCGCCCGAAGCCGCCAAGGGTGGCCGCCGCAAGCGCGGGAAGAATGGCGACGATGCTGCGGACGAACTGCGTCGCAAGCGCATGGCCCTGCGTCGCCGTTACAAGATCCAGGACGTCATCAAGCGCCGCCAGGTGCTGCTGGTCCAGGTTGTGAAGGAAGAGCGCGGCAACAAGGGTGCGGCGCTGACCACATATCTGTCGCTGGCGGGCCGCTATTGCGTGCTCATGCCCAACACGTCGCATGGCGGCGGCATCAGCCGCAAGATCAGCAACGCCGCCGATCGCAAGCGGTTGAAGACCATCATCGCGGAGATGAACCTGCCCTCGTCCATGGGCTGCATCGTGCGCACTGCGGGACTTCAGCGCACCAAGCCCGAAATCAAGCGTGACTTCGATTATCTCGCGCGGTTGTGGGACGAGATCCGCGAAAAGACGCTCCAGGCGTCGGCGCCCGAGCTGATCCACAATGATAGCGATCTGATCAAGCGCGCCATCCGCGACATCTACAACAAGGATATCGAGGAAGTCATCGTCGAGGGCGAGGATGGCTACAAGGCCGCCAAGGACTTCATGAAGCTGCTGATGCCGAGCCATGCCCGGCGCGTGAAGCAATATGCCGACGCGGTGTCGCTGTTCCAGCGCGCCAGCGTCGAGGATCAGCTCGCCGCGATGTACAATCCCGTCGTGCAGCTCAAGTCCGGCGGCTATCTGGTCATCAACCCGACCGAGGCGCTGGTGTCGATCGACATCAACTCCGGCCGGTCGACGCGCGAACATGGCATCGAGCAGACCGCCGTCGCCACCAATCTGGAAGCTGCACGCGAAATCGCGCGCCAGCTGCGCCTGCGCGACATGGCGGGCCTCGTCGTCATCGACTTTATCGACATGGAGATGAACTCCAACATCCGTAAGGTCGAAAAGGCGATGAAGGAGGCGCTCAAGGACGATCGCGCCCGCATCCAGGTCGGCCGCATTTCCGGCTTCGGCCTCATGGAAATGAGCCGCCAGCGGCTGCGCACCGGCGTATTGGAAGCCTCCACCCGCCAGTGCCCGCATTGCGAGGGCACCGGCCTTGTCCGCACGGCGTCGTCAGCGGGCCTCAGCGCGCTGCGCATGCTGGAGGAGGAAGCGGCGCGCGGTCGCGGCAACCTCATCACCCTGCGCGCTAGCCAGGAAGCGGCCTTTTACGTCCTCAACAACAAGCGCCGCGAATTGGACGAGATCGAGCTGCGCTATGGCGTGCGCATCGAAATCCTGCCCGATGGCGAGATTGAGGGTGCGCGCATGTCGGTCGAAGCCAGCGGCCCCCGTCCGGAGCGTGTCGTCACCTACGCGCCGCTGGTCGAGGATGATGACGATATCGACCTGCCCGAGGATGAAGACGACATCGAAGAGGTCGAGGACGCCGAGGACAGCACCGAGCGCGAGGAGCGGGGCGACAGGGGGGACGAGGATCGCGAAGGCGGCCGCCGTCGCCGTCGCCGTCGCCGTCGCCGGGGCGGCCAGCGCGAGGACCAGCGCGATGCCGGCTCCGAAGCGGAAACGGATGATAATGAGTCCGGTGACGAGACCGACGCCGAGGACGGCGATGAAGCCGAGGATCGCGATGTCGCCGCGCACGCGGGCGATGCCGATGGTGAAGAAGGCGGCGCGCGCCGTCGCGGCCGTCGTGGTCGTCGCGGTGGCCGCCGTCGGCGCGAAGCGGGCGAAACCGTCGCGATCGAGCAGGACGATGCAACGGCCCCGGCCGACGCCGAGGAAGCGGTTGCAGAACCGGTCGCCGAAGAAGCCCCTGCCGCTGAGCCGGTAAGCGAGGAAGCGGCCGAACCAGCGCCCAAGACGCGTCGTCGTCCCCGCGCCCGCAAGAAAGCGGACACGGACACCGCCGAGGCAGCGGCAACGACCGACGCTCCGGCCGAAGTCGCTCCGGTCGCGACGGAAGAGCCTGCACCTGCGCCCGAAGCGGATGCCGCGCCGGCAAAGCCCAAGCGCACGCGTCGCAAGAAGGCGGTGGCGAGCGAAGGCGCGGCGGCTGAAGCCGATACGCCGGCAGCAGATGCGCCGGCCGCCGACGCAGATGCCGCGCCAGCCAAGCCCAAGCGCACGCGCCGCAAGAAGGTGGTCGCTGCCGAGGCAGAGGCGGCGGAGCCCGCCGTCGAAGCTGTACCGCAGGTCCCGGCTGACGCTGCGCCTGTCGCGCAGCCCGAGCCGACCGCTTCGGCGGAACCGGTGCCTGCCGATGCCGCCGTTGCTGACAACGATGCAGCAGGCGAGGACGCCGATGGTGCGCCCCGTCGCGGCTGGTGGCAGCGCACCTTCGGTCAGTAAGCACGCGAAGAGTTGGAAGATGAAGCGCCGCTGCCCGTCCGGTTCCCCCGGTGCGCAGCGGCGCTTTTCCTTGTGGCGCGCTTCACGGCGCGTTCAGGACGGCCATGGCAAGGGCGGCGGGTGATGGCCCGTCTGCTCCAGTTTCTGGCTCTTGCGCTGGCGTCGCTTGCGCTGATGACCCGCCCCGCGCTCGCTCAGCAGATTTTGCGCGACGCCGAAACCGAAGCCTTCATGGGCGATATGTCCGCGCCGCTGGTCAAGGCGGCGGGCATGACGCCGAAAAATGTCCAGGTCCTCGTTATCAACGACCCGGAAATCAACGCCTTCGTCGCCGGCGGCCAATATGTCTGGGTTCATAGCGGCCTGATCGCGCAGGCGGACAATGTGAATCAGTTGCAGGGCGTGGTCGCGCACGAACTGGGACATATCGAGGGCGGGCACATCATCCGCTCGGGCGAGGGGATCAAGGACGCGACAAGCGTCACCCTGCTCAGCCTGGTACTCGGCGCGGCGGCGATCGCGGCGGGCGGCGCGGAAGCGGGCATGGGTATCATGGGCCTTGGCCAGCAGGCCGCGATGAGCAAATTCCTTGCCTTCTCCCGTGCGCAGGAAAGCTCCGCCGACCTTGCCGGCGCGCGCTATCTCCACAGTGCCGGGATCAGTGGCCGGGGGAGCCTTGAATTTTTCAAGAAGCTGCAAAATCAAGAATATCGCTTGGCCATTCCGCAGGACAATAGCTATGGGCGCACCCACCCGCTGTCGGGCGAACGCATCAGCGTCCTGCGGGAGGTCTATGAGGTCGATCCCGCCTGGGACAGACCGGTCGACCCGCAGCTGGAGGCACGGTTCGAGCGGATCAAGGCGAAGCTGATCGGCTTCGTGTCCGAACCGCAGCAAACGCTCATCAAATATCCCGAAAGCGACCAGTCGCTCCCCGCCCATTATGCCCGGGCCTATGCCTGGCACAAAAGCGCCTATCCGCAAAAGGCGCTGGCCGAGGCCGACGCGCTGCTCGCCGCCGCGCCGCATGATCCCTATTTCCTGGAATTGAAGGGCCAGATCCTGCTGGAGAGCGGGCGGCCCGCCGACGCGATTGCGCCGCTGCGCGAAGCGGTGAAGATCACCAATCAGCCGCTGATTTCCGTGCTTCTTTCTCACGCGCTCATCGCGACCGAGGACCCGGCCAATTTCGCGGAGGCCGAACAGGTGTTGCGCGTGGCGGTGCAGCGTGACCGCGAAAATCCCTTTGCCTGGTATCAGCTGGGTGTCGTTTACGAGCGGCGCGGCGACACGCCGCGCGCCGCTCTCGCCACGGCGGAACGCTATGCGATGATGGGCGATCATAATCTGGCGCTGCGCAGCGCCGACGTTGCGGTGCAGGGATTGCAGCCCGGCACGGTTGACTATCTGCGCGCGCAGGATATCGCCATGACCTCGCGCGCCGCGGTCGAGCAGCAGCGGAAGAAAAGATAGCAATGACAGATCAGAACCGGCCGAGCTTTCGTGCGGCCCTTTCCAACAGGACCATCCAGATGACCCTTGGCGCTTTCGCCTTCATCGCCGCCGCTGCCGGCGCCGCGCTCGCCGTTCAGGCTCCCGCCAGCGTCGGCGCGACCGATAAGGCCGCGATCGAGCAGATCGTCCATGATTATATTCTGGAGCATCCCGAAATCATTCCACAGGCGATTGAGAAGCTGCAATCCAAGCGCCTCTCCAGCGTGATCGACGCCAGCCGCAGCGCGCTCGAAACCCCCTATGCCGGCGCATGGGAAGGGGCGGCGGACGCCGACGTTACCGTGGTCGAATTTTTCGACTATGCCTGCGGTTATTGCCGTGCCTCGCTGCCTGATCTAGGCAAGCTGGTGGGGTCGGACAAGAAGGTGAAGGTCGTCTATCGCGAGTTGCCGATCCTGTCGGAAGAAAGCGGCGACGCTGCCAAGGTGTCGCTACTCGCGGCCGAGCGCGGCCAGTATATGCCCTATCACAAGGCGCTCTACGCTGCCGGGCGCGTGACGCGCGACACCATCCTAGCCGCAGCGGCAAAGGCCGGCATCAGCAAGGCGGATGCCGAAGCGGCGATGGCGTCCAGCAAATATGATTCGGAAATCCAGTCGAACATCGCGCTCGCCCAGAAATTGCAGGCGACCGGCACGCCCACTTTCGTCATCGGCGATCAGGTGCTGAGCGGCGCGGTCGGCTATGACGCGCTCAAGGAAGGTGTGGCAACGGCGCGCGGCAAGTAAGTCATACCGATTGCCGGACTGCCTGCCTTCCCGCCATTGACTTCCCCATCCCTTTTCCCTATCGGACGCCCCCTGACTGGCGGCCGCTGCGTAAGCGGCCCTTTTTTGTCACACCCGATTCTCTTGTTGTTTTTGAGGAATGAACGATGAAGCGCACCTTTCAGCCGAGCAATCTGGTTCGGAAGCGCCGTCACGGTTTCCGCGCCCGCATGGCGACCCCCGGCGGCCGCAATGTGATGCGCGCCCGTCGCGCCCGCGGCCGCAAGAATCTCTGCGCCTGACATCATCGCCGGATCAGCCTGTCGCGCCGGCCATCATGGTCCGGCGCGCAGATTTTCTGGCGGCGAATCGCGGACGGCGTGCGCCGATGCCGGGCTTTGTCCTGCTGGTGCGCGAACGCGGCGACGGTGATCCGGCGATGCGCTATGGCATCACGGTCACGAAAAAGATTGGCGGCGCTGTCATCCGCAACCGGATGAAGCGCCGTTTTCGCGTTCTGGCGCGCGAATTGCTGCCCGCCCTTGGCATTGCCGGCGCCGATCATGTGCTGATCGGCCGGGAAGGCGGGATTGAGCGGGATTTCTCCCTGCTGCGTGCTGAACTGGAAAAGGCGCTTGGCAAGATCATGACGCGGCCGGTCGATGCGCCGCGCGATCCCGCGCACCGCAAGGGCAAGCCTGCGCGCGCGAAAAGTCCCGGCAGCCCCCGATGATCGCGCGCCTGCTCATCCTGATCGCGCATTTCTGGCAACTTGGTCCGTCGCGAATCCTGCCGCCCACCTGCCGCTATGCGCCCTCCTGTTCAGAATATGCGATTCAGGCCGTGCGCAAATATGGCGCGATCAAGGGTAGCTGGTTGGGGTTCAAGCGGCTAATGCGATGCCACCCATGGGGCGGATCGGGCTACGATCCGGTGCCCTGACACGACAGATCACAAGACGGCGGAGCGCAAAAGCGTGGACGACAAGAAGAATATCATCCTGGCGGTGCTGCTGACCGCGGCGATCCTGTTCGGCTGGCCCTATATCTCCAACTATTTCTTCCCCACGGCCAATCCGCCCGCCACAAAGATTGAGGGCGGCAAGCAGGTCCCCGTCGCCCGGCCCGATGCGGACCCCGCCGCCGACAGCCCGGCCGCGATCCGAGACCGTGCGCTCGTGCTCAGGGAAAGTCCGCGCATCCCCATCCGCACGGCCAAGCTGACCGGCTCGATCAACCTCAAGGGCGCGCGCATCGATGACATCGTCCTGCCGACCTACAAGGAAACGATCGCCAAGGATTCGCCGGCCGTTCGTCTCTACAGCCCGTCGGGCACGCAGGACGCCTATTTCGCAGGCTTCGGCTGGCAGGGTGAAGGGCTGCGCGCGCCCGATCGCAACACGCTCTGGACCGCGCAGGGCAGCGCACTCACGCCGACTAGCCCGGTAACGCTCAGCTGGAACAACGGCGCGGGGCAGCTCTTCGAAATCCGCCTGTCGGTCGATGACAACTACATGATCACTGCCGCGCAGAAAGTGTCGAACACCGGCACCGGCACGGTGGGCGTCAAGCCCTATGCCTATATCAGCCGCACCGGCATTCCCAAGGATCCCGATACCTGGACCATCCATGTCGGACCCATGGGTGTCTTCAACGGCGCGGCCAATTACGATGTCAATTACAAAGATCTCGACAAGGGACCGTCGGTCCAGAGCTTCCAGTCCAAGGGCGGCTGGATCGGTTTCACCGACAAATATTGGCTGTCTGCTCTCGTGCCGGCTGCCGACGCCGACTTTGCCGGCCAGTTCCGCAAGGGCGCGGGCACGCAATATCAGGCCGATGTCGCGCTTGGCTCCAACATGGTCGCGCCCGGCAAGGCGGTGACGCAGACGCAGCGCCTGTTCGTCGGCGCCAAGGAAGTGAAGACGCTCGAAGCCTATCAGGACGCCGGCGTGCCGCTGTTCGACCGGGCGATCGACTGGGGCTGGTTTTACTGGTTCGAAAAGCCGATCTTCGCGCTGCTGCACTGGCTGTTTGAACATATCGGCAATTTCGGCGTCGCCATCATCTGCCTGACGTTCGTCGTGCGCGCGATCATGTTCCCGATCGCCCAGCGCCAGTTTTCCAGCATGGCGGCGATGCGCGCGCTCCAGCCGAAGATGAAGGCGCTGCAGGAAAAGCATAAGGACGACAAGCAGCAGCTGCAGATGAAGATGATGGAGCTGTACAAGCAGGAGAAGGTGAACCCGCTCGCCGGCTGCCTGCCCATCTTCATCCAGATCCCGATCTTCTTCGCGCTGTACAAGGTGCTGATGCTGACGATCGAAATGCGGCACCAGCCCTTCGTCCTGTGGATCAAGGACTTGTCCGCGCCCGATCCGCTGCATATCCTGAACCTCTTCGGCCTGCTCGACTTCACGCCGCCCGCGTTCCTGGGCATCGGCGTGCTGGCGCTGCTGCTGGGCATCAGCATGTATTTCCAGTTCAAGCTCAATCCGACGCAGATGGACCCGATGCAGCAACAGATCATGGGCATCATGCCCTGGATGATGATGTTCATCATGGCGCCCTTCGCGGCGGGCCTGCTGGTCTACTGGATCACCAACAACTGCCTGTCGATGGCGCAGCAATGGTGGCTCTATCGCAAGCACCCGGTGCCCGCAGCCGCAGTGCCGGCGAAATAGCGCCAACGCCTACCTCCGTTCGGTTCGAGCTTGTCGAGAACGGCGCACGGGGTTCTCGCCCTTCGACAGGCTCAGGGTTCTCGAACCGAACGGATGTTGCTGTGACCGACCAAGACAATCCCGACCTGATCGAGGACGCGCGCAAGCTCTTTGCCGGGCCGATCGCCTTCCTCAAGTCCGCGCCGGATCTTAAATTCCTGCCCGACATGGCGGTGAATGAAGTCGCCTTCGCGGGCCGTTCGAACGTGGGCAAATCCTCGCTGCTCAATGCGCTCACCAACCGCAACGGCCTGGCGCGCACGTCCAACACGCCCGGCCGCACGCAGGAACTCAATTTCTTCGACGTCGGCGATCCGCTGCGTTTCCGCCTCGTCGACATGCCGGGCTATGGCTATGCCAAGGCGCCCAAGGACATGGTCAAGAAATGGCGATTCCTGGTGAACGACTATCTGCGCGGCCGCGCGGCGCTCAAGCGCACGCTGGTGCTGATCGACAGCCGCCATGGCATCAAGGATGTCGATACCGACATGCTCGACATGCTGGACGGCGCGGCTGTCAGCTACCGCATCGTCCTCACCAAGGCGGACAAGATCAAGGCGAGCGCGCTCGCCGCCGTGACGCAGCAGACCGCCGACGCGATCCGCAAGCGCCCGGCCGCTCATCCCGACATCATCGCCACATCGAGCGAGAAGGGCATGGGTCTGCCCGAACTGCGCGCCGCGGTGCTCGAAAGCGTGACACAGGGCTGACCCTTGACGAAGTGCCCGCGTATCGCGAAGTAACCCGCTTTCGACAAGACGGCCGCAACCCGCTACAGCGGCCGCACACGGCCTTGCGCCGCCTATTGGAGACATGACCATGCGCGCCGAAGCGCAGCAATATATCGACCGTATCGATGCCGCGCTTGCCCTGCTGCGCCAGTCGCTCGACTGGGACCGCTCGCTGCGCCGGCTGGACGAACTCAATGCCCGCGTCGAGGACCCGACCCTGTGGGACAATGCCAAGCAGGCGCAGGAGGTGATGCGCGAGCGCACCCGGCTCGACAGCGCCATCGGCGCGACCCGCGCGATCGAGGCGGAAAAGTCCGATACTGCCGAACTCATCGAGATGGCCGAGGCCGAGGGCGATGAAGGCATGGTGGACGAAGCGGTCGCGGCGCTCAAGGCGCTGGCCGACCGGGCGGACGAGGACAAGATCAAGGCGCTGCTTGCGGGGGAGGCGGACAGCTACGACACCTATCTGGAAATCCACGCCGGCGCGGGCGGCACGGAAAGCCAGGACTGGGCCGAAATGCTCAGCCGCATGTATCGCCGCTGGGCCGAACGGCGCGGTTACAAGGTCGAACTGGTGGACTATCAGGCCGGCGACCAGGCCGGGATCAAGTCGGCGACCTTCCTGATGAAGGGCGAAAACGCCTACGGTTATGCCAAGACAGAGAGCGGTGTCCATCGCCTCGTCCGCATCAGCCCCTATGACAGCAGCGCGCGCCGCCACACGAGCTTTTCATCCGTGTGGGTCTATCCGGTGATCGACGATGATATCGATATCGAGGTCAAGGAGAGTGACCTCAAGATCGACACCTATCGCGCATCGGGCGCGGGCGGGCAGCACGTCAACACCACCGATTCCGCGGTGCGCATCACCCACGTTCCCTCGGGCATCATCGTCGCGTCGCAGAATGACCGCTCGCAGCATAAGAACCGCGCCACCGCGATGAACATGCTCAAGGCCCGCCTCTATGAAGCCGAACTGCGGCGGCGCGAGGAAGCCGCGTCGAGCGACTATCAGGCCAAGACCGAAATCGGCTGGGGCCACCAGATCCGCTCCTATGTGCTGCAACCCTATCAGCTGGTGAAGGACCTGCGCACCGGCGTCACCTCGACCTCGCCAGACGATGTTCTGGATGGCGCGCTTGATCCTTTCATGGCGGCCGCGCTCAGCCAGAAGGTGACGGGCGAGAAGGTCGATGTGGAGGATGTCGATTGATGATCCGGGCGGCACTGGCGGGCGTGCTTGTCCTCCTGTCCGCCTGCGATCAGTTGAGCGGCGGCAATGCGTCCCAGCGCCCTGTCGCCGCCCGTGATTTTCCCCGCGCCGATCGCCCGGTGGCGCCGATCGTATCGACCCGCTGGTCCAGCGAGGAAGCGCGCGATCGCGTCAATGAGGCGGAAGACATCATGGACCGGGCGGGCATCCGTCCCGGCATGACCGTCGCCGACATCGGCGCCGGCGAAGGCTATTATACGGTGCGTCTGGCCCAAAGGGTCGGCCCCACCGGCAGGGTCCTGGCCGAAGACATATTGCCCGAAGTCATAGAGGCGCTCTCGCGGCGCATCACGCGTGAGGAATGGGACAATGTCAGCGTCAAGCTGGGCGCGCCCGAAGACCCGCGCCTGCCCGAAAACAGCTTCGATCGCATTCTGATGGTCCATATGTATCATGAGATTGCAGAGCCTTACGCCTTCCTCTGGCATCTTAGCCCGGCGCTTAAGCCCGACGGCGAATTGATCGTCGTCGATGCGGATCGGCCGACTGATCAGCACGGTACGCCGCCGCGCCTGCTGGCGTGCGAACTCGCGACCATGGGTTTTCGCATGGAGGAACTCATCCCCAAACCAACGGCTGGGGGCTATTTCGCGCGGTTCCGCCGCATTGTGGCGCGCCCGGATCCGTCCGCCATCATCCCCTGCGCGATCAACCAGCGATCACAGGGTTAATATGGCGATCAGGCTGAAAGGATGATCCCATGTCCCTGCCGATGCGTTATAGTAGGCATCCGGGAGGTAAAGCATGACGCAAAGTGAACCCAGGACAGAGCTGTCCTTCGGCCCTACACGCGCGCCGCGCCATAAATTATTCGAACCCGTTTCCCTGTGGCGCGATGGCGCATCCGTGCGCGGGCATCTGCTCGACCTGTCGGCAACCGGCGCGCTGTGCCACAGCGATACGCTGTTCGGCGCGGGCGATCGTGTGCTGATCGATGCGGATTGTCTGGGTGTTGCGGGCCGGGTCGTATGGGCAGGCGGCAAGCGGTTCGGGCTTCATTTCGATGCGGCGCTGCCCGGCCCTGTCATAGAACGGGTGCTGCACCAGGGCTGATCAGCTCTTGCGCCGCCACCTCCGCACCATCGACAGGCCCAGAAATCCGCCACCCACGACCGCCGCTATAGCCCCCCCCGCCGACGCCAGCGCCCAGGCCCCGGCCGCCAGCAGCCCGGTCAGGAAATCGACGATGATGAGGGTCAGGTGGATCATGACGGGATCAGGCCGGCACTAGCGGCCCAGATCCTTGGCTTCCTGATATTTCAGTTCCAGAAACCGGTTCTGCGTCGCCAGCTTGTCAAGGTCGCCGCTGGCCAGATTTTCCGTCATGCGCGCAATTTCCGCCTCGATGACGCCCAGCCCTTCGACCAGCTGCTTTTCGGGCACGCGACCATTGCGTTCCTCCCGCCGCATGGGCGCGGGAATGGACTGATAGCCGGTGACGAGCTCAGGCAGATGATCCGACAGCAAGCGGCGGATTTCCAGAGCCGCGGGGTCCTGTTCATTCAGCCGCTCCAACTGCGGCGCCAGCGTCTCCAGCCGCACGCCGATGCTGTCGATCAGGGTCACGGCCGGCGCGGGCAGGGCCTTGCGCTGCGTTTCCAGCCAGATTTCGGTCTTGAGGGGGAGGGCGGGCAGTTCGGTCTGCGCCAGCGTGTCGGCGCTGACCGGACGGTCGCCGGGCAGCAATGCGAAAAACATTGTCGCGATCAGCAGCAGCCCCAGCACGATCATC
This sequence comes from Sphingobium soli, assembly GCF_020782245.1. Classification (GTDB taxonomy): domain Bacteria; phylum Pseudomonadota; class Alphaproteobacteria; order Sphingomonadales; family Sphingomonadaceae; genus Sphingobium; species Sphingobium soli. Next base: position 43,535 of record NZ_JAJGNP010000010.1, on the reverse strand, counting down.
ACGCCATTGGTGCCCAGCGGCAGGAACCATCCGGCGATCATCGCGCCCATCAGGATGACGAAGATCGCGCCGCCAATGCGCCCCAGCCGCCGCATGATCGACGCATTGCGGCGGTCGCGCGCCCGCGCCGACAGGCTGCGTCCGCGTTCGCTATGGCGGCGCAGCACCGCCTCGGCATCGGCCAGCACGCGGTCGGACCGGCTCATGCTTGTCCCGTTTCCGTTCGGTTCGAGTAGCCGTCGAGCCTGCCGAGACGGCGTGTCGGGAACAGTTCTCGACAGGCTCGAACCGAACGGAAGGAAGCAGCGCGCATCCCGCTCACCCCTCGATCGCGCTCAGCAGCGGATTGTCGATGCGGGCTTCCTGCGCCGCCTGCGCCTGGCCCTGCGCCCGCGCGATATAGCCCTTGGACTTCTCCACCTCGTTCGACAGCGTGTTCACTGTCGTCTTCATATTCTCCAGCGCCTTCATCTTGAACGTGTCGATATTGTCCATCGTGTCGTAGATATTCTGGAAAGCGCGCTGCAGCGTCTCGATGGGGATCGTGCTCGACGCCGCCTGCTCATGGATCTGCGCGGTCTGGCTTTTCAGCAGTTCGCCAGTCCGGTCGATCATGTTGGCGGTCGTGGTGTTGAGCGCGGTGATCTGTTCCAGCACCAGGCGTTGCCCGACCAGCGCCTGCGCCACCGTCACGGCCGTCCGCAGCGCCGCCACCGTCGTTGTGCTCGCGCGGTCGACGCCCTTCACCAGCTCGACATTGTTCTTCTTGACCAGGTCCAGCGCCAGATAGCCCTGCACCGTCACCGCCATCTGCGTCAGCAAATCCTGCGTGCGCTGGCGGATGTAGAACAGCGCGCTTTCGCGGATCGCCTTGGCCTTGGCCGGATCGGTGGAATCCAGGTCCATCGCCTTGGCTTCCAGCCGCGCGTCCATGGTCTTGCTGATATGGATCATCTGTTCCAGGCGACCCATGGTGGCCCACATATTCTGCCGCTCGACATCGATCGCGGCATTATCTTTGATCAGCGTGTCCTTGCCGCTGGCAAGGCTGCCCAGGATCGAATTGATGTGGCCCTGCGCGCTTTTATAGCCGTCGAAATAGTCGCGCATCTTGTTGCCGAAGGGGATGATGCCGAACAGCTTCTTGGGCGCGAGCAGGCTGCCGCGCTTGCCAGGGTCCAGATCCTCGACCGTGCGGCGCAATTCGGCCAGGTCGGCGCCGACCTTGCTGTCACTGTCCATCGCGCGCACCGGCCGGTCCAGGAAGCGGTTGCTGTGTCCGGCCGCCTCGGCGATTTCCTTGCGCCCCATATTCGTGAGCTGATCCACGCGCTTGCCGAATTCGGGCGAATTGGCGTCCTGCGCGACCAGATCCTCGACAAAGGCGTCGACCTTCTCGTCCAGCTTGGACTTCTTCTCCTCGTCGATCGGCACCAGCCCCGCGGCCTTGTCAGGCGCGACCGCCGGCACTGGATCGGGCGGCGTCAGGTTGAGCGGGTCAGCGGTAGCGGTGGGCGCGGTCGAAGCCATGTCATCTCCTGATAAGCCCAAGGGCGGCACGAACTGTTATATGTGCATAAAACAGTCAGTCGCAAGTCTGCGCAACTTTTCCAGCTCCTGTTATAAGGCCTGCGCCCCCGCCATTGCAATCGCCCGCCGCCGGGCTAGCATGGCCGCAATATGGCGACGCTCGCCGCATGATGGGAAGGGGGCAGGGTGCAGGACGAACAGGACAGGCTGGTGGCGGCTGTCGCGGCTGATCCACGCTATGAAGCGCTGGTGGCGCGCCGGTCGCGGCTGGGCTGGACGCTCTCGGCGGTCATCTTCATCGCCTTTGTCGGCTACCTGCTGCTGATCGCCTTTCGCCCTGCGCTGCTGGCGACGCCGGTCGGGACGGGCATCACCTCGCTTGGCATTCCGCTCGGCCTTGGCCTCATCCTGCTCGCCATCGCGCTGACCGGTTTCTATGTGCGCCAGGCCAATCGCCATCATGATGCGCAGATGGCCGCCATAATTCGGGATCATGGCGCATGAAGGCGCTGCTTGCTGCATGGGCCTTGTTGCTGCCCACGCCCGCCTTCGCCGCCGCGCTGGAGGGGGAGGTGCAGCGCCAGCCCATCAACTGGGTGGCGATCGCGATGTTCGTCGCCTTTGTCGGCCTGACGCTCTGGATCACCAAGGCGGCGGCCGCGCGCACCCGTACCGCGTCGGAATTCTATACCGCGGGCGGCGGCATCACCGGTTTCCAGAACGGCCTCGCCATGGCGGGCGACTATATGTCGGCCGCCTCCTTCCTGGGCATATCGGCGCAGATTTTCACGGATGGCTATGACGGCCTCATTTATTCCACCGGCTTCCTCGTCGGCTGGCCGATCCTCCTGTTCCTGATGGCCGAACGGCTGCGGAACCTTGGTCGCTACACCTTCGCCGATGTCGCCTCCTACCGCTTCGCCCAGCCGCCGGTGCGTAGTTTCGCAGCGGTCAGCACGCTGCTGGTCGTCAGCTTCTACCTCGTCGCGCAGATGGTGGGCGCGGGGCAACTCATCAAATTGCTGTTCGGCCTGCCCTATGCCGCCGCCGTGGTGATCGTCGGTGGCCTCATGATGCTCTATGTCCTGTTCGGCGGCATGCGGGCGACCACATGGGTCCAGATCATCAAGGCGGTGCTGCTGCTGGGCGGGGCCAGCTTCATGGCGGTGATGGTGCTGGCGCAGGCCGGCTTCAGCCTGGAAACCCTGTTCGCCCGCGCCGTCGAGGTGAAGACGCAGGCCGCGCTGGCCACCGGCGCGTCTGCGGACCAGGCAGCCCAGCAGGGCCGCGCCATCATGGCGCCCGGCGGCTTCATCAAGGACCCCGTGTCCGCCATCTCCTTCGGCCTTGCGCTCATGCTCGGCACGGCGGGCCTGCCGCACATATTGATGCGCTTCTTCACCGTCCCGGACGCGAAGGAGGCGCGCAAGTCGGTGCTCTGGGCGACCGGCTGGATCGGCTATTTCTATATCCTGACCTTCATCATCGGCTTCGGCGCGATCCTGCTTGTTGGCACCAATGCCGCTTATCTTGACGGGCAGGGGGCCTTGCGCGGCGGCGGCAATATGGCGGCGATCCATTTGGCGCATGCCATCGGCGGCAATGCCTTTCTCGGCTTCATTTCGGCGGTCGCCTTCGCCACGATCCTCGCTGTCGTCGCGGGCCTGACGCTCTCGGCCGCCTCTGCCGTCAGCCATGATCTTTACGCCACCGTCCTGCGCCACGGGCAGGCCAGCTCGGCCGATGAACTGCGCGTGTCGCGGATCACCACGCTGGCGCTCGGCGCGCTTGCCGTGCTGCTCGGCCTCGTCTTTGAAAAGCAGAATGTCGCCTTCATGGTCAGCCTCGCCTTCGCGCTCGCCGCGTCGGGCAATTTCCCGGTGCTGATCCTGTCCCTGCTCTGGAGCGGATGCACCACGCGCGGCGCGGCCTGGGGCGGGACGATCGGGCTGCTCACGGCTTTCGTGCTGACCTTGCTGTCGCCGGCGGTCTGGACGACGACCTTCGGGCTGGGGGATGCGCCTTTCCCCTATAGTTCGGCCGCGATCGTCTCGGTGCCCGCCGGCTTCCTCGCCATCTGGCTCATTTCGCTAGTCGACCGCTCGCCCCGCGCGGCGATCGACAAGGCGGGCTATCCAGCCCAGCGCGTCCGCGCCGAAACCGGCATTGGCGCCTTCGCCGCCAGCGATCATTGACCACTGGAGAAAGGGCCGCGCCATGACCGAACCGCTACCATCCGCCCGGGACCTCGCTGCGCACCGCAAGCCTGCCTTCCCCGGCGAAAGTGAAGCCTATGCGCAGGCGCGACAAGCGCTACTGGTGGAGGAAATCGAATTTCGCCGCCACATGACGCGCCTTACGGCGCAGCGACAAGCACTGCCGCCCGGCCCGGTGATCGAAAAGGACTATCGCTTTCTCGACGAACAGGGCTTCGAAACCGGCTTGGTGAACCTGTTTGGAGAGCATGATACGCTGGTCGCCTATTTCTGGATGTTCGGACCGCAACGCAATCGGCCCTGTCCGATGTGCACCAACTGGCTAGGCGCGGTGAACGGCAATGCAGCCGACATCAAGCAGCGCGTCGCGCTCAAGATCATCGGCCGCAGTCCGGTCGAGCGGCAGTTCCTGTTTGCGCAGGAACGTCAGTGGCGCGACCTCGACTTCGTGCAGACCGTCGGCGACGATTATGCGCGAGACCTTGGCCTGATCAACGACGACGGCACCGAAAACCCAGCCCTTGTGGTCTTCCGCCGCGACGGAGACGAAGTCCGTCTTTTCTGGAAGAGCGAAATGCGGATGGAGATGGCCGATCCGGGGCAGGACCCGCGTGACGCGCCAGACATCGCGCCGCTCTGGTCCATCCTCGATCTAACGCCGGACGGACGCGCCCCGGACTGGTATCCCCGCCTGCGCTATTGACCGCGGGGCTCAGCGCGCCCCTTCCGCGTAATAGCGCTCCATGTCGAGCCGCATCTGGTGCAGCGCCTCGGGATTCAGATAGACCATGTGGCCCGCCGGATAATAGCGGAACTGCAAGTTGCCGCGCAGCTGCGGCTCCAGCATCATGTGCTTGAGGTCGCGCTCGGTCGAAAAGAAGGGCGTCGCCATGTCATAATAGCCGTTCAGGGACAGCACGCGCAGATGCGGATTGGTGCGCATCGCGGCCGACAGGTCGGCGGTCACGTCGGCGACATTCTGCTTGCCCCCTTCGGGCGGCTGGTGGCTCCAGTCCCATTTGAAATCGCCGCCCTCCCGTGCGCTCAGGCGATAGGACAAGTCCGTCTTGTAGCCGATCTGGCGCGTCACCTGATCCAGGAAGCTGCCGACATAGAGACCGGTGATCCCGGTGCTCGACGGGTCATATTCCGGTTCCTCGCCGGCCGTGTCAGCGTCGATGCCGGTATAGCGGCTGTCGAACCGCCCCAGCGTCGCATGCTCGTCGCGCAGCAATTCCTTGCGAAAACGCGACAGGTTGACGCGCAAATTCGCGCGCTTGAGATAATCGACCGACAGGCCGGTATAGCGGTTGAGCTGGCGCGCTATCTCGTCCGTCTCCTGCGGCGTGATGTCGGATCCTTTCAGCAGCGCAGTGGCATAGGGGCCATTGGCGAATTCCCGCGCTTCCTCGACAAAGGCTTCCAGGCTGGCGGGGCGGCCGCCGGGCACCTTGTTATGATACCATGCGGTGGCGGCATAGCTTGGCAGATAGCCGATATGGATGGTGTCGAACCCCGACTGGCGGATGCCGTAATTCATGATCGATGACAGCAGCACCACGCCGTTCAGGGCCAGACCGCGATCCTCCAGCTGATACGCCAGCGCGCCCGATCGGGTCGTGCCATAGCTTTCGCCAAAAATATATTTGGGGTCGCCCCAGCGGCCGTTCTTGGTCGTGTAGCGGATGATCGCCTTGGCAAAGGCGTCCACATCCTGATCCACGCCGTAGAAGTCCGAACCCTTGGTGTCGCCAATCGGGCGCGAATAGCCCGCCCCGATCGCGTCCAGGAATACCATGTCGGTGCTGCCGATCAGGCTGTCATTATTGGGACCGACGTCAAACGGCGCGGGCTTGACCGCCTGCGGGTCGGTGGTGCGCACATGCATCGGCGCGAAGCTTCCCATGCGCAGCCAGAGCGACGAAGACCCCGGGCCGCCATTATAGAAGAAAGTAACGGGGCGGTTCTTTCCGGCCGCGGTATAGGCGGTATAGAACATGCTCCCCATCGGCTTGCCCTGTTCATCGCGGATGGTCAGCGTACCCGCCGTCTGGGTATAGGCGATGCTCTTGCCATCCACCCGCGCCGTCCCCTTGCCGCTTTGCGTCACTTCCTCGACCGGCGCGCTGGCCCAATTGGCCGCGACCGCCTCGGCGACCTTTTCGGCATGCTGCTTCAGCGCGTCGGGCGCGTCCTTCTGCGCAAGCGCGGGAGACGCCAGCGCAGCCAGAGAAACAAGAGTCAGGGAGATAGGCAGCCGCATGGGCAAATGGTCCTTTCTGATGGTGCGATCCTGTGTTGCTTCCATAAAGCAGTTATACGGCTGTGCAACTATCCATGTTATTCTGTCTCATCCCTCCACCGATGCGCCTGCCCTTGCCGCAGCGCGGCATTTCCTGTAGGGGCGCGCCCGATAGTCCCGTCCCGGCGTGGTGCCGAACCGGGAAACCCGATCCCAAAGGCCGTTCATGTCCCAGCGTAATATCGCCATCATCGCGCACGTCGACCATGGCAAGACCACCCTCGTCGACCAGCTTTTCCGCCAGTCCGGCACCTTCCGCGACAATCAGCGCGTGGAAGAGCGCGCGATGGATTCCAACGACCTGGAAAAGGAACGCGGCATCACCATTCTGGCCAAGCCCACCTCGGTCGAATGGAACGGCACCCGCATCAACATCGTCGACACCCCCGGCCACGCCGACTTCGGCGGTGAGGTGGAACGCATCCTCTCGATGGTCGACGGCGTTATCCTGCTGGTCGATTCGTCGGAAGGCGCGATGCCCCAGACCAAGTTCGTCACCGGCAAGGCGCTGGCGCTGGGCTTGAAGCCCATTGTCGTCGTTAACAAGGTCGACCGCCCGGACGAGCGCATCCAGGAAGTGCTGGACGAAGTATTCGACCTGTTCGTGACGCTGGACGCCAATGACGAACAGCTCGACTTCCCGGTCCTCTACGCATCGGGCCGCAACGGCTATGCCAGCGAAGACCCGCAGCGCCGCGAAGGCACGCTGGAGCCGATGTTCCAGAAGATCGTCGATCATGTACCGCCGCCGGCGCTGGACGAGGATGCGCCGTTCAGCTTCCTCGTGACGCTGCTCGACCGCGACAATTTCCTGGGTCGCATCCTGACCGGCCGTGTCCAGTCGGGCACGCTCAAGGTCAACCAGCCGATCCACGCGCTCGATGTGGACGGTAACGTGATCGAAACCGGCCGCGCGTCGAAAATCCTGTCCTTCCGCGGCCTGGACCGCGTGCCGGTGGACGAAGCCAAGGCGGGCGACATTATCAGCCTTGCTGGCCTCACCGTCGCGACCGTCGCCAACACCATCGCCGACCCGCAGGTCAGCGAGCCGATCAAGGCGCAGCCGATCGACCCGCCGACGCTGTCGATGCGCTTTGCCGTCAATGATTCGCCGATGGCCGGTCGTGAGGGCAGCAAGGTGACGAGCCGAATGATCCGCGATCGACTGGCCCGCGAAGCGGAATCCAACGTAGCGATCAAGGTCACCGAATCGGAAGACAAGGACAGTTTCGAAGTCGCCGGCCGTGGCGAACTTCAGCTGGGCGTTCTCATCGAAACCATGCGTCGCGAAGGGTTCGAACTAGGGATCAGCCGTCCCCGCGTGCTGTTTGGCGAAGACGAAAACGGCGGCAAGACCGAACCGTATGAAACCGTCGTCATCGACGTGGACGATGAATTTTCTGGCACGGTCGTCGACAAGATGAACATCCGCAAAGCGGAAATGACCGACATGCGCCCCTCGGGCGGCGGCAAGACCCGCATTACCTTCTCTGCGCCGTCGCGCGGCCTGATCGGCTATCATGGCGAATTCCTGTCCGACACGCGCGGCACGGGCATCATGAACCGGCTGTTCGAAAAATATGGCCCGCACAAGGGCAAGATTGAAGGGCGCAAGAACGGCGTCCTCATTTCGAACGGCGCGGGCGAAGCCAATGCCTATGCCCTGGGTCCGCTGGAAGAACGCGGCATCCTGTTCGTGGGCGTGGGCGAAGCCCTCTATGAAGGCATGATCATCGGCGAGAACGCCAAGCCCGAAGATCTTGAAGTCAACCCGATGAAGTCGAAGGCGCTCACCAACTTCCGCGCCAGCGGCAAGGATGACTCGATCCGCCTGACCCCGCCCAAGAAGATGACGCTGGAACAGGCCATCGCCTATATCGACGATGATGAAATGGTCGAAGTGACGCCCAAGACCATCCGCTTGCGCAAGCGCTATCTCGATCCCAATGAGCGCAAGCGCATGAGCCGGGCGAAGGCGGCCGCCTGATCAGCGATTGATTTTCGAAGGGGCCGGCGCCGCAAAGTGCCGGCCCCTTCATTTTTACGGCGCGACTCAAAATGGGACAGGTCAGGGGACGCATGGCCGCGCGCATTTGCGTCCGCTTGCCCTGTCATGTCATCTTTGCGCCCTAGAGCGAACCGAATCGTAACCGATGCTTTTGCAAGCAAGTTGCGTGACGGGTGCTATGATCGCCAATGATCGTTGGGCACCATGGCCGCACGCAGGAGGAAAGACGGAGTGGCGGAGACCCTGCCAGCCTTGAGCGAGGGAGAAAAGCAGTGTCTGCGCCTTGTCGCGCAGGGCTTCAACTCCAAGGAAATCGCGCGGCAGCTGCATGTGTCCGAGCATACGGTCGATCAGCGCGTGCGCACCAGTTTGCGCAAATTCAACGTGCCTTCGCGCAAGGAAGCGGCGCGCCTTTTCGTTTCGGCTGAACAACCATCGCCCCAGAACGGCACATATCAGCCATTGATATATCAATCGCAACCGCTTGCCTCCGATCCCGAACCTGCGTCATCCAGTGCTCAGCCGGACAGGCCGGATGATGAGCAGCAGCCCAGAACGCTCTTGCGACGCATCCTCGCCTTCGGCCCGCCGCTAGGGGGATCGACCAATGAACTGAGTATCGATGGCCGCATATTGGCGATGGTCCGGGCCGCTATTTTGACCGGGGTCGGCGTCGTCGCTTTGCTGCTGTTGCTCGCCGGAGCGTTCCGGCTGTTGGCCTGATCTTTCCTGAAATGCCCTGCTGATAGAACGCACCGCTTCACTTGGCGTGTGCGAAGGAGAAGACTTGTGCTGAACCTCGACCCCGTCAAGACACAGGCTGTCGCCGCCCAGACCCGTCAGGCCTTCGCTGCGCTGGATACCGCGCTTGTCGATGCCGCCCAACTGACCACTGCCTTTCTTGCCGCTTCCCAGGGGTCAGGCCTCACGGCGAGCGAAAGTCAGCGCATTCTTAAGCAGATTCACGAAAGCGCGACCAAGATCATCGAGGGCCGCGGAGACATGATCCGCGCCACCGCACTGCTCACCCGCTGCCTTGAACATAGCGCCATTCCCGTGACGTCCGTCGGTTGCCCGATCGGCCTCGAGCAGGAAGAAGACAAGCGCGAAACCGCGCATCACCTGACCCTGGTCGCCTGACCGGGCGGGAAGTCGCTGGCGTTCGACCGGATGTTTGACCCCTCTCACAAACGGAGATTCGAATGCTGGCGGCTTCCTTTTGGCTCCTGACCGTGATGGCCTGCCTCTTCGCGGCCATATTTGGCGGCCGGGAAGGGCGATGGTTTGTCGGATTGTTCCTTTCCAGCGTGGTGCTCACCATTCCGGCACAGTTGGCCGGATCCTGGCATGCCACGCAATTCTGGTTGGCCATGGTCGACATATTGTTGCTGGCTGGCCTGGTGTGGCTGATGCTCCGGGCGACCTGCTATTGGCCGATCTGGGCCGCAGCCAGTCAGCTTCTGACGGTGCTCACCCACTGTGTGACGCTGCTTCTCAGCAATTTTTCCGACCGCATCTACGCCGGCCTCAGCACGGTCTGGGTCATCCCGCTCCTGCTTTTCACCATCATCGGCATCGAACTCGACCGAAAGGCCCGCCATGACCGCGCATATGCCGCCTGAACGCGCGATGCCCAGCCAGCAGGCCGTCGATCTGGTGGTCGCGCTGCAACGCTGCCTCACCCGTTTTCATGCGTTGCAGGAAGAACCACCGGTTCTCGACGGGCAGGATGGCGATGGCTTCACCATGCTCGCGCGCTATGTCGAGGCGCGGCGGGCGCGCTCGATGCTCTTTGGTCAGGGGCTGTTCGCCGACCCGGCTTGGGACCTGCTGCTGGCCCTCTTCCAGGCGGAACTGGAAGATCGCACGATGACACTGGAACAGCTCACCGAAACGCTGCGCCTGTCGATGAATGTCATGCTCAACCATGTCGGCATATTGGAACGGCGCGGCCTGCTGGCCGAACATAGTCTGTCGCCCCGTGGCCAACGCCGCCGGATCATGCGCCTGACGCCGTTGGCGGTGGACGCGATGACCTCATGGCTGTCGATCGCCTTTGGCGGGGAGGATGCCACTTCGGCATAGCAAGCGTCCAAAAGGCTGGCTTCCGCGCGCCGCTCTCCATATAGTCGGTGGCGTTTGCCCTATTCCCGCGAAAGCGCTTCATGCATCTTCTCATCGGCCTCGCCGGCATCGTCCTCATTCTCGCCATCGCCTTCGCCCTTTCATCCAACCGCCGCGCCATTCGTCCGCGCGTGGTGGGCGCGGCCTTCCTGTTGCAGGCGGGGATCGCGCTGCTGGTGCTCTACGTACCGGCTGGCCGCGCGATCATCGCGGGCATGTCGCGGGGTGTGTCGAACCTGCTCGGCTATGCGCAGGCGGGCACCGATTTCATCTTCGGGCCGCTCGCGCGTCCCGATATCGGCGGGGCCAGCTTCGCGATCGCCGCGCTGCCGGTCATCATCTTCTTCGCCAGTCTGGTGTCGATCCTCTATTATCTGGGCATCATGCAGTTCGTCGTCCGCTGGGTCGGCGGCGCGATTGAAAAGGTGACGGGCGTCTCCAAGGTCGAAAGCCTGTGCGCGGCGGCCAATATCTTCGTCGGCCAGAGCGAAAGCCCGCTGGTGATCCGCCCTTATCTCGCCGCGCTCAACCCCGCCCAGTTGTTCGCGGTCATGACCAGCGGCATGGCGGGGGTCGCCGGCACCATTCTGGCCGCCTATGCCTCCATGGGAATCCGGATCGACTATCTGCTTGCCGCCAGCTTCATGGCCGCGCCCGGCGGCTTGCTGATGGCCAAGATCATCATGCCCGATGAGCCTGAACGCGAACCCGAACTGCCGCTGGGGTCGCATCATGATCTGCCGCTGCCCGATGCGCGGATGAGCGGCGCCGGCCCGGCCGCGCTGATGAGCGAGACGACGCCGGGCGAGCCCATGCCGCCTGCCACCCATGATGAGGAACGCCCCGCCAACATCATCATGGCCGCCGCGCAAGGAGCGCAGACAGGTGTCAAGCTCGCCGTCGCGGTCGGCGCGATGGTGCTGGCCTTCGTGGCGCTGGTGGCGCTCGCCAACGGCATATTGGGCGGCATCGGCGCGCTGTTCGGCTATCCCGATCTCAGCTTCCAGATGCTGCTGGGCTATGTCTTCTCCCCGGTCATGTATCTGCTCAACATCCCGTGGACCGAAGCGCAGGTGGCAGGCGGCCTGTTCGGCACGAAGGTCGTGCTCAACGAATTTGTCGCCTACATCAATCTGGGTCAGGTTCAGGGTGCGCTGTCGCCCACCACCATTGCCATCGTCACCTTTGCCCTGTGCGGCTTCGCCAATTTCAGTTCCATCGCGATCCAGATGGCGGTGACGGGCAATCTTGCCCCCAACCAGCGGCCGATGATCGCGAAGCTGGGCATCAAGGCGCTGGTCGCTGGCAGCCTCGCCAATCTGATGAGCGCGGCGCTGGCAGGCCTTATGTTGAGCCTTTAAGCCCGATCGGGACGAAAGCGTAACAGAAGCCCTGTTTCTTTCGCCTCAACTAGGCTATGGTTAACGCCATGGGGGCAAACACTTTTCTTGCGGCTGCGTTGGCGGCCCTGAGCTGGTCGGGCATGAGCGCGGCGCAAGCGCCGACGCCCGGCACCTTGGAAACCTACAAGGACTGGACGATCGGCTGCGATAATCGCAATCGTTGCGAAGCCGTTGCCTTGCTGCCCGAAGGCGGCGAATGGCCGGACAATCCTGTCATGATTGGTGTCGTGCGCGAAGCCGGACCCGACGCCGAAGCCGAGGTCTGGGTCAGTCGAGACGCCAAGGGCGACGGCGACGTCAGTTTCATCATCGATGGTCGCCGTCTTGCCACGGCGCGCAGCCGCAATGGCGACGCCATGGTGCGCGGGCCGCAGGCCGCTGCGCTGGCGATCGCCATGGCGCAGGGCAGCCAGATGGAATTGCGGGCCGGCGGCCGCCTTCTGGGCCGGCCCTCGCTCGCCGGGTCGGGCGCGGCGCTTCGCTACATGGACGCCCGGCAGGGCCGGGCAGGGACCAGCACTGCGCTCGTCGCGACAGGGCCGCTCGGCCCGCTCGCCGTGCGCGCGGCGCCGCCCGCCCCGATCATCAAGCGCGCGCCGGTTCCCACTGGCGGCGCGCCCATCGCGCTGTGGCGGGAGGAAAGAACCGCTCTTGGCACGTTCACTGGCTGCACGGACGAGATGCGCGACGCCGAACCGCCCGAACTCCATCGTCTGTCCAGGACGGAGACGTTGATCCTCGTCCCCTGTGGCAGCGGTGCCTATAATTTCACGACCATACCCGTGATCGCCACCGGCATCGCGGGGCGTCGCGCCTTTCATTTCGCGCCCTTCGATTATAAACCCGGCTGGAGCGAGGAAGAAGCCAAGCCGATGCTGGTCAACGCCGGATGGGTGCCGGAAAAGTCGGAATTGTCGAGCTTTGCCAAGGGCCGCGGCATCGGCGATTGCGGCGGCAGCGAAACCTATGTCTGGGACGGATCGCGCTTCCGCCTGACCGAAGCGACCAGCATGGGCGAATGCCGCGGCGCCTGGCACTGGATCAGGACCTGGTCGGCGCAGGTCAGCGATTGACAATTACCGCTGCGCTCTTTGCAATGGCGGCGACACGGGCCGCGCCTATATGTCAGACATGGCTTCTGACATCCTGACCGCGCCCGCGCCTTCTACGACCCTCCCGGATCCGGTCCGGGCCGTTATCTTCGATATGGACGGCACGCTGATCGATACGGAATCCGCGCATCGCCGGGCCTTTGTCGATACCGGCCATGCGCTGGGCTGGCCGCTTGGGGAAGACCTGTTGCTGTCGATGGTCGGCATCCATCGCGATGAAAATCAGCGGGTTCTGGCAGAGCGGCTTGGCCCGGACTTCCCACTCGCGCAATTTTATGCCGACAGTGACGCGTTGTTCGAGGCGGCGGAGGATGCCGGCATTCCGCTTCGTCCCGGCGCGGACCTGTTGCTCGATCATCTGGCGCGCGCCGGCATCCCGATGGCGCTCGCCACGTCCACCGCCGCGCCCTTCGCGCAGCAGCGGCTGGAACGCAGCGGCCTGATCCATTATTTCGATGTCATCGTGACGCGCAGCGATGTGGAACGGCCAAAGCCCGATCCCGAACCCTATCTGCTTGCCGCCCGCCGCCTGGGCATCGACCCTGCGCATTGCGTCGCGGTGGAGGACAGCCATGCCGGCGTCCGCTCGGCGACGGCGGCGGGGATCGCCACCGTCATGGTGCCCGACCTGCTGCCCCCGACCGAGGAACTGACGCTGGCCTGCGCGCATGTGTTGCCAAGCCTTGCCGATCTGCGCGACCTGCTCCGCGCAACGGACTGAACGGGACCGACAGGGAAGTTAGGCCGCCTGCGCCAGCACCAGCCCGAACAGGCCCTCAGCATCTGTCCACTCGTCCGCTGGGTCCCAGCCGCCCGCGCGCAGCAGCACCCGCTGGTCGCGTGTGCCATATTTATGGCTGCTTTCGGTGTGGATGGTCTCGCCACGCTCCATGTGAAAGCGCGCGCCCGCGACCTGGAAATTGAGCGGCCGCACCGCTTCCAGATGCATTTCGATCCGCGCCTTCTCATCATTCCAGACCGCGCGATGGGCAAAGCCGTCAATCGGCATGTCGCCGTCCAGCTCCCGGTTGATCCGCTCGATCAGGTTGAGGTTGAATGCCGCCGTAACCCCCTGCGCATCGTCATAGGCGGCGATCAGCCGGTCGCGATCTTTGATCCGGTCCATGCCGATCAGCAGCATCGCGTCCTCGCCCAGCAAGCGCCGCATCGCGCGCAGCAGGTCGACCGCCGCTCCTGGCTCCATATTGCCGATCGTGGAGCCGGGGAAAAAACCCAGGCGCGGCATGCTGCTTATTTCCTTCGGCAGGTCGAGCGGCTGGTTGAAATCGCCCACCACCGGCAGGACCGGCAATTGCGGGAAAGCGCGCGCCAGTTCAGCGCTGCTGTCACGCAGGAAATCGCCGCTGATATCGATCGGCACATAGGCGGCCGGATCAATTGCGCGCAGCAAATGGGGCGTCTTGCGCGAACTGCCCGCGCCAAATTCCACCACCGCGCGCCCTGCACCCGCCGCGCGCGCCACGTCCGGGCCATGCGCCTTGAGCAAAGCGGTTTCGGTGCGGGTCGGATAATATTCGGGCAAGTCGGTAATCTGCTCGAACAATTCCGACCCGCGCCGGTCATAGAACCAGATCGGCGGCGTCGATTTGGGTTCGTGTCCCAGCCCCTCCAATATATCCCGGCGAAAAGCCGGGTCGATCCTCTGCGTTCGGGCGGGGGCATCCTCGGTCAGCAGCATCGTCACAGATCCTTTGCCAGCCGCAGCCCGGTGAACTGCCAGCGTTGGTGGGGGTAAAAGAAATTGCGGTAACTGGCCCGCATATGGCCGCGCGGAGTCGCGCAACTGCCACCCTTCAGCACGAACTGGCCCGACATGAACTTGCCATTATATTCGCCCACAGCGCCGCCTGCGGCGCGGAAACCGGGATGCGGACGATAGGCGCTGCCGGTCCATTCCCATACGTCGCCGAACATCTGCTTCAGCGCATCGGTGGGGGCGGCAGGATAGGGACGGGGGCAGGTGGACCCGTCAAACTGGTTGCCGCCGCCCGGTGCGATATTCTGCGCCGCGCTTTCCCACTCTGCTTCGGTGGGCAGGCGCGCGCCCGCCCAACTGGCATAGGCGTCGGCTTCATACAGGCTGATATGCGTTACCGGCGCGGCTGGGTTGACCGGCTGCCGGCCGTCGAGACCGAAACGGGTCCAGCCCTGTTCGCCTTGCTGCCAGTAAAGCGGTGCCTTCACGGTCTCCTTCTGCACCCAGGCCCAACCGTCCGACAGCCAAAGCGAGGGCGTTTCATAGCCCCCATCCTCGATGAAGGCGATCCATTCGCCATTGGTGATCGGACGATGCGCCAGCGCATGGGGATGCAGCAGCGCGCGGTGGCGCGGTCCTTCGCAATCGAATGCAAAGCCGGTGCGCCCGTCGTCGCCGATTTCCGTCAGTCCTTCCCGCCCTTCGATCCAGTGCAGCGGACCGGGCAGATCGACCGCATTCGCGCTGCGTGGTTCGAACAGCGCCGGTTCCAGCGGATTGAGCGAGAAAAGATGCAGCAGGTCCGTCAGCATCAATTCCTGATGCTGCTGTTCATGATGCAGGCCCAATGTCACCAGCTGCTGGGCGGCGGGCGACAAATTGGGCAATATGGCTTCCATTTCCGCGTCCACATGGGCGCGATAGGCCATGATGTCGCTGAGCGCGGGACGGGTCAGCATGCCGCGCATCGGGCGGGCATGGCGCGGCCCTTCGGCCTCATAATAGCTGTTGAACAGATAGGCGTAGCGCTGGTCGAACGGGCGATAGCGCGGAGCATGATCGCGCAACACGAAGGTTTCGAAGAACCAGGTGACGTGCGCCAGATGCCATTTTGCCGGTGACGCGTCCGGCATGGACTGGACGGTTGCGTCGGCATCCGACAGCGGCGCGGCGATGGTCTGCGTAATATGTCGAACGTCGCGGTATCGCGTCACCAGATCATTCTGGCGGGCATCGCCCCAGCTTCTGGCCATTCATGCCCCTTCCGTACGTTTGTTCCGCTCCAAGGTGGAAAAGCGCATGGAAGGCGTAACGGTTCCCCTTCCCTTAGGGGCAGGGGACCGCATCTGGGGCCGCGGCGCGGCACACGCGGTCGCGTCCGGCCTGCTTGGCATCGTAAAGGGCGGCGTCGGCCGCCGCCAGCGCCTCTTCCACCGGCCCCCCCGACCAGCGGCTCAAGCCTGCGGAAAAACTGATGATGCGGCCATTGACCCGCCCGATCGGCTCGCGCCGCATCTGTTGGGCAATGCGCGCCAGCGCCCAACTGGCCTCATCATCCGCCGCATCGCGAAAGAAAATGGCGAATTCCTCGCCGCCCCAGCGCGCCACCAGGTCGGCGCGGCGCACATGCGACGCCAGCCGGTCGGCAAAGGCCGCCAGCACCCGGTCGCCTTCGTCATGCCCCTTGATGTCGTTGACCTGTTTGAAGAAATCGATGTCGATGAGCGCGATGCAGCCCTTGCGCAGCCCGGCCGGCAGCGCATCGATCTGCGCCAGGAAGCCGCGCCGGTTGGCGACGCCGGTCAGCGGATCTTCGTTCGCGGCGATCGCCAGGTCGTTCATATGGGCCTGCGTCGTCGCGGCCGCGCGCTGCACCCCGGCGTAGAGATTGGCTATGACGTCCCCGACCTGCGGCAGCGACTTGCCATCGTCGGGCTGCGCGTTCAGCGCTTCGGCCAGCGTGTGGATCGGGCTCAGCAGCGCGCCGATCCCGTAAAGGGCCAGGCCGGTGCCCGCGACCGTCGCCAGCGTCAGCATGACCACTTCGGCCAGCGCCAACCGCCCGGTGGCCGCGCCCCACCCGATATAACAGAGCAGGGGGAGGTGGGTGGCGACGAAGCAGACGGCGAACAGGCGCAGGCGCAATGAGCGCGGGAATATGAAGGAGGTGGCAAGATAGAATTGCATGAGCGATCCCGTGATATGACCGCAAGGAGACATCTGCGCGGAGTCTGAAGGCTCTTTGAAGAAAGAGGGTTAATCGCAGCGGATGCGGCAACCCGTTCCCTGCCTGAGTCCGGTGGACTGGCGCCCGGTCAGCGCGAGGCGCCGGGAACCCATTTGACGTCGTCTGCGCCATTGTCGTTCAACCGCCTGGCCAGCACGAACAGCAGGTCGGACAGGCGGTTGAGATAGGCCAGCGCCTGGGGGTTGAGCGCGACATCGGCAGCGGCGGCCATGGCGCTGCGTTCAGCCCGCCGCGTAATTGCGCGCGCCAAATGGACGGCGGCGGCGGCCGCCGACCCGCCCGGCAGCACGAAGCTGTCGAGCGGTGCCAATTCGGCGTTCATAAGGTCGATTTCGGCCTCCAGCCGCGCGACCTGGCTCGCCACGATCCGCAGCGCCCAGGGTTCGTCGTCGCCCTCCGGGATGGGCGTCGCCAGGTCCGCGCCCAGATCGAACAGGTCATTCTGGATGGTGGTTAGCCATTGGGCCTCGGGCCGTGCGTCCATGGCGACGATGGCAAGGCCGATCGCGCTATTGGCCTCGTCAACATCGCCCACGGCCTGCATGCGCGGGGCATATTTGGGCAACCGCGTTCCATCCGCCAGCCCGGTGGTGCCGCCATCGCCCGTGCGCGTGTAGATTTTGTTCAGCTTCACCATGGCGTCCGGCCGCTGCGTTCAGCCATGTCCCTTGGCCATCAACAGGATCGCGACAATGATGATCGCGGCCGCCTGGAACAGGACGCGGTTCATCATCATCCGGTTCTGCTTGAGGCGCGCGGGGCTGGGGCCGCTGCCTTCGGGCGCGTTCAGATCCTCCTTGGTGGTCTGGAGGAAGGCAATAACCCCCCGGATCAGAGCGACCAGCGTC
The DNA here is from genome assembly GCF_020782245.1 of Sphingobium soli. GTDB lineage: Bacteria > Pseudomonadota > Alphaproteobacteria > Sphingomonadales > Sphingomonadaceae > Sphingobium > Sphingobium soli. The sequence goes on along the minus strand of NZ_JAJGNP010000010.1, from coordinate 26,027 downwards.
GCGATCATGGCGAGGATGAGGGCGATGACAAGGACCGTATTCATGGACGCAGCCTATGCTTTTCCGCCGCTGATGCCAACCGGAAAGCGCCGCGCACGCAGGTCGGCAGCCAGAACGCGCGGGTCGATGCCCTGCGTCCGCAGTTGCGCCAGCGACAGGGATCCGCTGCGTTTGGCCAGCCGCTGGCCCTGCGCGTCCACCAGCAACGGGTGATGGCGATAAGCGGGGGAGGGGAGGTCCAGCACCGCCTGGAGCAGCCGGTGAATGTCCGTCGCATGGCGCAAATCAGCACCGCGCAGGACATGGGTCACACCCATCGCCGCATCGTCCAGCGTGCAGGACAGATGATAGCTGGCCGGCGCATCCTTGCGCGCCAGCACCACATCGCCATGGACCGCCGGATTGGCCGCAATGACCTCGCTGCCCTCCGCGCCAAAGGCATGCCAGCACAGCGGCCCCGCGCGCGCCGTCGCTTGCGCCATGTCGATCCGCCATGCATGCGCCTTTCCTGCCGCGATTCTGTGCGTCTGCTCCTCCGCGCCCAGCGCGCGGCAGGTGCCGGGATAGACCGGCCCCTCCGGCCCGTGCGGTGCGGTCAGGCTGGCCTGAATGTCGGCGCGGGTGCAGAAACAGGGGTAGAGCAGGCCCATGTCCCGCAACCGATCCAGCGCCGCCATATAAAGGCGGATCCGTTGCGACTGGAACAGGATGTCGCCGTCCCATTCCACGCCCAGCCAGCGCAGGTCCTCGATAATGCCCGCTACATGCTCGGGCCGGCTGCGCGTGCCGTCGATATCCTCGATCCGCAGGCGCATCGTCCCGCCAGCGCCGCGCGCCAGGTCCATCGCCATCAACGCGGACCAGCCATGACCGACATGCAGCCGCCCCGTCGGGCTTGGCGCGAAGCGCGTCACCATATGCTGTGGTGCGACCGGCCGTGTCATACTGGCTCTTGACGAACAATATTCGTTAATGCTGTCATGTGCGCGTCATGTTGCTGGTGGATCAGCGGCTTCGGCAAGGGGGTAGACGTTTTTCTATGTACCATCCCGACCTGATACGACATCCGGAAAATTGTCCGGCGCTGGTTTTAAATGCGGACTATACGCCGCTCAGCTATTATCCGTTAAGCCTCTGGCCCTGGCAGACGGCGATCAAGGCGGTGTTTCTGGAACGGGTCGATATCGTCTCCTCCTATGAGCGAGAGGTGCATAGCCCCAGTCTTCAGATGAAGATCCCGTCGGTCATCGCGCTCAAACAATATGTGAAGCCGTCCGAACATCCCGCCTTCACCCGGTTCAACCTGTTCCTGCGCGACAAGTTCGCCTGCCAATATTGCGGTGCGACCAGCGACCTCACCTTCGACCATGTCGTGCCGCGCCGCGCGGGCGGCCGCACGACATGGGAAAATGTCGCCACCGCCTGTTCGCCCTGCAACCTCAAAAAAGGCGGCCGCACGCCCAAGGAAGCGCATATGCAATTGCATGTGCAGCCGATCCGCCCGACCAGTTGGCAGCTTCAGGAACATGGTCGTGGCTTTCCGCCGGGCTATCTGCATGAAAGCTGGCACGACTGGCTCTACTGGGATGTCGAACTGCTCGCCTGAAAGCGGTCTCTGTTGTCGTCAGCCGACCGGCAGCCAATCCAGGTCCATGTCCCTGTGTCGATTGGTATAATGGCCGATATCCTCCAGCCGCTCCATGTCCAGCATCCGGAACCGGCCATTGGTGCGGCTGATCAGGCCTTCCTGCTCCATCTGCCGAATCATGCGGTTCACATGGACGGATGTCAGACCGATCGAATCGCCGATCTCTTCCTGGGTCAGCTTCAAATCGAAACTGTCCTCGATACTGTCGTCGGTTACGCGCAGCCGATGGAACATGTCGAGCAGGAACGCCGCGACCCGCGCCTTGGCGGACGTGCGGCCCAGCGACGCCAGCCGGTCGGTCATCGATACGCGCTCGGCATTGGAGAGCAGGAACAAGAGCGCCGCGACGCGCGGATGCTCTTCCAGCAGGCGGCGCAGCGCATGTTTGTCGAACGGGCAGATCACCGAATCCGACACCGCCACCAATGATTCCGGCGCACGCGTATAGATGGTGCTGGCCGATCCGATAAAGTCGCCCGGAAAATAGACGCGCAATATCTGCCGGCTGCCATCGGGCAGGATGACGAAACTCATCACCCGCCCTTCGCGCAACACGAATAACTCCGTAATCGGATCGTTGACCCGCTGGATGACCGCTCCGCGCTTCACCTTGCGCGGATTTTCCTCCAGCCTCGCCAATGCCGCCTGTTCCGCGTCGGTCAAGGGCAAATGGCGCGACAACTGCTCTGCAAAACAGCTTTCTGCCACCAACACACCTTCTTGTAAAAAATAGTCGTTACGATGGCAAAACGCCTTGAGCGCCTTTTGGCTGCATTTTCAGCTTCTGCACTAAACTCGATCAATTCCCGAGCGCGTTCGAAAATTTCCTTCCGCAGTTCATGAGGCAGGCTCATCGCGCCGTCTCAGTTGCCTTGCACATGGCGCGTTTGCCGCTATTAACCCTGCGGAATGGACCGCATTGATATTCGCGGCGGCAACGCGCTGAACGGCCGCCTTCCTATTTCCGGCGCGAAAAATGCCGCCTTGACGCTGTTGCCCTGCGCGCTGCTGACGGATGAGCCGCTGACATTGCGCAACCTGCCGCGTCTGGCGGATGTCGACAGCTTTGGCCATCTGCTCAACCAACTCGGCGTTTCGACGATGATCGAGGGGGCGCGGCCCGAAGATTTCGGCCGTGTCATGACGCTGCGCGCCGGGCGGGTCACGTCAACCGAAGCGCCCTACGATATCGTGCGCAAGATGCGCGCGTCGATCCTCGTGCTGGGGCCGCTGCTCGCGCGCGCCGGCGAAGCGCGGGTGTCGTTGCCGGGCGGCTGCGCGATCGGCAACCGCCCGATCGACCTGCATCTGAAGGCGCTCGAGGCTCTGGGTGCGAAGATCGAGCTGGCCGCGGGCTATGTCCGCGCCAGCGCGCCCGATGGCGGCCTGCCGGGGGGCATGTACACCTTTCCCGTGGTGTCGGTCGGCGCCACGGAAAATGCCGTCATGGCGGCGGTCCTGGCCAAGGGTGAATGCACGCTCGAAAATGCCGCCCGCGAACCGGAAATCGTCGATCTGTGCAATCTTCTCGTCGCCATGGGGGCGGAGATCGAAGGCATTGGCAGCGATCGGCTGGTCATCCAGGGCCGTCCGCGTCTGCATGGCGCGACTTACAGCGTCATGCCCGACCGGATCGAGGCGGGAAGCTATGCCTGCGCCGTGGCGATCACTGGCGGGTCGCTGGATCTGATCGGCGCCAATGCCGACGACATGCACGCCATTCTGGCGGGGCTGCGCGATGCCGGGGTCCAGGTCGACGCGCACAAGCAGGGCATCCGCATATCCTCCGATGGCAAGCTGCGGCCGCTGACGCTTTCGACCGCGCCATTCCCCGCCTTCCCGACCGATATGCAGGCGCAGTTCATGGCGATGCTGACGCTGGCGGACGGGGCGTCGGTGCTGACCGAAACAATCTTTGAAAATCGCTACATGCACGTGCCCGAACTGGCGCGCATGGGCGCGGATATTGCGGTCAACGGGCGCACGGCGGTGGTGCGCGGCGTATCGCAACTGGTCGGCGCGCCGGTGATGGCAACCGACCTGCGCGCCTCGATGAGCCTCATCCTCGCCGGCTTGGCGGCGCAGGGGGAAACGCGCGTCAACCGCGTCTACCATCTTGATCGCGGCTATGAGCGGTTGGAGGAAAAACTTTCGGCGGTCGGCGCGGATATCGAACGCGTCGGCGATGGTTGACGCCGGGCTGACTACCGATCGCGGAGCGCTGTTGGCGCTGTATGACCTGGATGCCGGAGGCTTCCGGACGTTGGACGATATCACCGCGTTCGCGGCACATCTCTGCGACGCTCCCATTTCTCTGGTCAGTATCGTCGAAGATGTGCGGCAGCGATTCCTCGCGCGGGTCGGGCTGGACGCGCAGGAAACGCCGCGCGACGTGTCCTTTTGCGCGCATGCGATGCTGGGCGAACAGATTTTCATCGTACCCGATGCCGCTGCCGATCCGCGTTTTGCGGACAATGCGCTGGTTACCGGTCATCCGCATATCCGCTTCTACGCAGGCGCTCCGCTGATCGGACGGGATGGCGAGCCGCTCGGCGCGCTCTGCGTCATCGATACGGCGCCACGGGCGGACCTGACGCCGCTTCAGCGTCAAGGGCTGGAACTGCTGGCGCGTCAGGTGATGATGGAACTGGAAGGCCGCCGACGCGATCGCGACATGATCGCCCAGCAGCGTCTGGACGCCGCCGCCGTTGCCGACAGCGACCGGATGTTCCGGACGCTTGCGGACACCATGCCGCAAATGGTCTGGTCAACGCTCCCTGACGGCTATCATGATTATTACAATGCCCGCTGGTACGAATATACTGGCGTGCCTGTCGGATCGACGGATGGCGCCGCCTGGAGCGGCATGTTTCACGCCGACGATCAGGACGCCGCTTGGGACAGGTGGCGCAAGAGCCTGGAAACCGGCCAGCCCTATGAAATTGAATATCGGCTCCGCCATCATAGCGGCCAGTATCGCTGGACCTTGGGCCGCGCCCTGCCGATCCGCAATTCCAAAGGTCAAATCATTCGCTGGATCGGCACCTGCACCGACATCCACGAACAAAGGCTGATGATGGAAGAGCGCGAACTGATCGCGCATGAACTGTCCCATCGGATCAAGAATATTTTCTCGGTGATTGCGGGCCTTGTCGGTCTGTCCGCTCGCGAACACCCGACCATCCGACCCATCGCCGATGATCTGCGCGATCGTATCCTGGCGCTGGGCCGCGCCCATGATTTCGTGCGACCGCACATTGCTGAATCGGCGCCGCGCGCCGGTCAGGGGCAGGGGCATTTATGGGGCGTGCTGGACCAGATTTTCGCGCCCTATCGCAACATCGACGGATCGCGCATCTTGCTGTCGGGCGATGATCCCGCGATCGACGACCGGTCCGCCACCCCGCTTGCGCTTCTCTTCCACGAACTTGCCACCAATGCCGCCAAATATGGCGCCTTGTCGGTGGCTGACGGTCGCGTGCATCTTCACATAGCCCGTGAAGGGGACGATGTGCGGCTGGAATGGCGCGAACAGGGCGGCCCGGTAACGGCGCCTGCGAATACGGAAGGGTTCGGCAGTCGGCTGATGACGCTAAGCGTCGAACGTCAGCTGGGCGGCCGGCTTGAGCGCGACTGGCGCTCCGACGGTCTGTGTCTTACCCTCTGGATTCCATCCCGTTCCATGAGCCGGGTGGCGGAAAAGGCGTAAAGCCGGCAATTTCCGCCGCCATGATCTCCGGCTGCTCGGCCGCCGCGAGTTCAAGCGCCGCAGCAATGCTTTGGGGCCGAAACGGCTTGGTGATGACGCCCAGCGCCGCCACGGCTGCCTCGCCGATCTGTGCGGGGTTGGCGGTGACATAGATGACGCGCACCCCATGCTGGCTGGCCAGCTCCATGCCGATCTGGGGGCCTGTCGGGCCATCGCGCAAATTGAGGTCCACCAGGGCGATATCGCAATCCCGCGCATGCGCCAGGGCGGCGGCGCGGTCAGCCGCGATCGCGCCGACGCCAAAGCCGGCATCCTCCACGATCTGCTCGATCTCCAAAGCGACGAATATCTCGTCTTCAACGATGAGAACTTTTTTGCGCATTCTGCTATCCGACGACACCCTTGGAGCGAAACAACAGCGCGATCAGGTTTATGGTTCCCGCTGCACGCTCAAAATCGGTCATCGGGCTGAACATTCGGTTCACGGCTGAACGCTGGTCCACACCGTTTCGAAATCCGTGCCCGTCATCACCATCACTGACGCAGGATAACCCGCGTCCGCCGCCTTGCGCGCGGTGCCGCTCGCGCTGTCGACGGCCTGCGCCTGGGTGGGGAAGGGGCCATAATATTTATTGTCGAGGTTGATCTTCCAGACGCCCTCATGCTGCAGGACGATATAACGGGCGTGGGGCAGGGTCATGGGTTCACAATACCTCGGTGTTATAATGATGCCAGGCCATGATCGCCGCCGCGCCGCGATGCGGGCGCCAACCCTCGGCCACCTGTCGGGTCAACGCTTCGCTCGGCCGTTCGGGCAGACCCAGGATGCGCCCGATTTCGATTTGCACCGCCAGGTCGCCCGCCGGCCAGATGTCGGGGCGGCCTTCGGCGAACAGCAGGTAGATTTCCGCCGACCAGCGGCCAATGCCCTTGATCTGCACCAACTGGGCGATCGCCTCCTCGTCATCGGAAGGCAGGGCGTGCAGGTCGATGCCGCCCGACACCACCAGCTCGGCCAGGCTGCGGGCATAGCCCTGCTTCTGCCGCGACAGGCCACAGGCCCGCAGCGCGTCGAAATCGCGCGCCAGCAGCGCTTGCGGCGCGCAGCCTTCGCCCAGTTCGGCCTCCAGCTTGCGCCAGACGGCGGCGGCCGACGCAACGCTCACCTGCTGCCCCACGATCGTGCGCAACAATGTCTCATAGCCGGGCGTACGCACCCGCGGCGCGGGATAGCCGACCCGCGCGATCGCTGCGGCAAAACCGGGCTCCAGCGCCGCGATCACGTCCAGGCTTTCGCGCATCTGTTCTGCCGTAGTTACCATCTTTGCGTCCAGCGCGCCCTTGATTTCGCGGCGTCCCTCCGCCACAGCGGCGAAGAAAATTCTAGGGGACTGGATAGATGCCGAAACTGATCGTGGTCAACCGTGCGGGTGAGGAACAGGCTGTCGATGGCGACAAGGGCCTGTCGGTGATGGAAGTCATCCGCGACAATGGCTTTGACGAATTGCTGGCGCTGTGCGGGGGTTGCTGTTCCTGCGCAACTTGCCATGTCTATGTCGATCCCGCTTTTGCCGACGCATTGCCAGCGATGAGCGAGGACGAAAATGACCTGCTCGACAGTTCCGACCATCGCACCGACGCCAGCCGCCTGTCCTGCCAGGTCGTCCTCAGCGACGCACTGGACGGCCTGCGCGTCACCATCGCGCCGGAGGACTGATCGCTTCTCAGGGGGCCAGGCGCAGCGTCGCCATCGGCGCATCGCTGGTCAGCGGCGTCACCGTCCAGACGATGCGCTTGCCCTCCTGCGCGTCCTGCGCGCCCTCTTCCTGATTCTGGCTGATGATCTGCGCGTCGGTGGTCAGCGTGAAGCGCCCGTTCAGCGCCTTGGCCGCCTTGTCCCCCGCGCCGCCCAGACCGCCTGGTCCCTGGCTCTTGTCGAATCCGGTCGCAAAGCCCGGCGCTTTCACGCGCACCCGCTCGTCGCCGCGCAATTCCACCGCGACGAACGGCAATATGATCTGCGCGTCGATATTGAACGGGAACAGGAAGGCGTGGTCCAGCCGCCCGCTCACCGCATAGTCGATCTCGAATTTATGGTCGCCCAGATAGCGGGCGGACCGGAACCCTTTTTCACGCAGCAGGGCAGCGGCGATCGCCTGCATCTGCGCATCGTCATCGTCCGCGCCATCCGCGCTGAAATCCTCCTGCGCCTGCGCCGCTACGGGCAACAGCGTCGGCTCGGCCGCCTCGTCGTCCGGCGTATCCGCGTCCCGATCGCCGCCGGTCCATCCCGCCGGGCTCATGTCCGACGCCAGTATCTCGCCCTTATAGGCAAAGGCGAAGCGGCGGTCGGCGCGGATGTCGAGGCTGGATTCGAACCGACCCGGCGTCACCAGGCATGCCGACAGCGTCAGCAGTCCCGACAGTGCGCCTGCGATCCGAACCAGCCCCCGCATGCCCTTGTCCCCCTCTTGCCTTACCGGTCCTGGCGGTTGGTCGCCGCATAGAGCGCGATCGCCGCTGCATTGGACACGTTGAGGCTCTCCATGCGCGGGCTGATCGGCAACTTGGCGATGATGTCGCAATGGGCGATGCTGTTGTGGCGCAGCCCTTCGCCTTCGGCCCCCAGCACCAGCGCCACGCGCGACTGGCCGATCGCCTCGCCGATCGTCGTGTCCGCCTCGCCGTCCAGGCCGATGCGCCAATAGCCCGCTTCGGCGATCTCATCCAGCGCCCGGGCCAGGTTCACCACCCGCACCCACGGCACGATCTCCAGCGCGCCCGAAGCCGCGCGCGCCAGCACCCCGGATTCGGGCGGCGCGTGCCGGTCCTGCGTCACGATGCACAGCGCGTCGAACGCGGCCGCCGACCGCAGGATCGCGCCCACATTATGCGGGTCCGTCACCTGATCGAGCACCAGGATCGGCCTTTTATCGTCCTGCCCCTCTTCCAGCACATCGCCCAGCCAGACATCGTCCAGCGGCTCGACTTCCGCCACGATGCCTTGATGCGGCGCGTCGGACGGGACCATCCGTCCCATGTCGGCGACGTCGGAATAGACGATGGGCAGCACCGGCGGCAGGTCGAGCGCGCCCAGCGCCTCGCGCGTGCCCCATATCTTGCGCACGGTGCGGTTGGGGTTGGCGAGCGCCGCGGTCACGGCGTGGCGGCCATAGAAGCGGGGGAAGGCGCCCTTGGGCTTGGCGGAACGATGCGTCTTTTTCATGGCTCCGCTCTTTTCACATCAGGCCATTGACAGGCAAGCCTCCATTCGCCATTAGGCCGCCTCCAGCGCGGCGGGGAAGCCTTTCTTCGACGTGCAGGGCACTGGACAGGTGGCCGAGTGGTTAAAGGCAGCAGACTGTAAATCTGCCCGGGTTTCCCGTACGCTGGTTCGAATCCAGCCCTGTCCACCACTGCACCGGCCGGTGCGGTCGCCTTTCCTTTCGCGAAGGGCGGAAAACAGACAGGCCAGTGTGGACGCATAGCTCAGTTGGTAGAGCAGCTGACTCTTAATCAGCGGGTCCTAGGTTCGAGCCCTAGTGCGTCCACCACCCCCTTCGACAGCCGCCTCTTCCGGGTTTCCGCCGGCCTGTCGTCGCTTTCCCGAGCCCGCGAGAGAGAAAGAGGGACACGCATGGCGTGGCTGATCCTGGGCATTGCCGTCTTCACCGAAATCTGCTGGGCCTTGAGCCTCAAATGGGCCGCGACCATCGCCAGTTGGCAGGCGTCGATCGTCCCCATCGCCCTGAGCTTCCTCAACATGGCCCTCCTCGCGCTGGCCATGCGCGCCACCCGGCCGGCACCGCCTACGCCATCTGGACCGGCCTCGGCGCCGTCGGCGTCATCATCGGCGGCATGATCCTCTTCGGCGACAAGGTGAACCTGGTCCAGGCCGGTTTCATGGCGATGATCGTCATAGGCGTCGCCGGCACGAAGCTGTTCGGGCAGGGGTGAGGGGGGCGCTCCTGATGCGAGTTCGACGGAGGCTTTGCCAACCTCACGATGGGACGTTCATCTATGACTTGGTAGGGGACTTGCTCAACCGTCGGCCTTCAGGCGGGAAGGACAGAAGGCAGTAGCTCAACGCCCAGGCAGTATCCAATAATCGTCTTTCGGTCGCTTGATCGCCGAGCTGGTCCAGTCTGGCACTTCAATTTGAGCCGCTTCGCGCAGCTCGCGGACACAATCCCCAATCTGATTGTATGTGACTACGCAGGCATCGAGAACAGCGGGCCAGACGGTTTTCCATTGCAAGCCTTCGGGCTTTTGAGCGAGCAATTCCAAGACCTTCTCTCGTCCGGCATTTAGCCCGTCGCTGATTTCTAGTGCGCTGCGCTCTCCGGGGTTTATAGCGGTGGGGTCGGCAAAGAGATCGTCCATGCCACTCTGCTGACGTCGCGCCTCTTGGCGTCGCACTGATTTGTAGGTCGCCTGCGTCTCCAACGCTTTCACATGTGCGTCGCGAAACACCAGCAAACCAATCGGGTGTCGTGAAAGGAAGATCAGCTTGTAGAGTGGGCGTTCGGCTGCCGTCTCATCGACTGTAAGGGCTGGCGCGTAGGCATAGTTGCCCATTTTGCGTAGCGCTTGGCGCGCCCGATCGGTGATCGCCGCCTCGCGCTCGGCACCCTTTAGCATTAGAAAATCCCTTCGCCATCCCCCCTCCTCATCGGATAGACCACCAAGCCATCCTTCAAGCGGCGGCATACGGTCCTGTGAACTGGCGAAGCGATTAGCGAACTGAAACATGAAGTTTAGCAAGACTTCGGTTTTGTCAGGCTGAATTAGACATTTGAACGTGCGGACATCTGGTACGCCTTTGGGGTCGATAACTACAAAGCGAAAAGCCTCCTTTGGGATCAGACTGGCGATGGTGGCGGCATGTTGCTCGGCTACACCGGAATAGCAGAAGGTCTCGACCTCGGGAAAGCGCTTCACCGCCTCGGTTAATGCAGCGAAATTGTGTGTATCCTTCTCGACGAGGTGTGCGACCATTCGAACCTTGCGGCCGAGCTTGGCTTGCGTGGCCTTGGCTTCGGTCATGCGGCGCAGCGCTATGCCAAAAGAGGTATCCGAGTAATCGCCGCTCTTCGACTGCCACGGTCCGGAAAACAGATCTACATATGTAAATTCGCCTGCCCAACGCACGATCTTTGGGATCTGCGCCGGCATGTAGGTGTCGAGGAAGGTATGCTTCACGAGCGCCTGTTCGCGTCCCTCGTACCATCCCGGATTCAGCATTCAGCCGATCACCCGCTGCATCTGCGGCCACTCGCTCCATTCGCGACCGTCGAGTTCGCGACCACCAGATTTGGGCCGAAAACCGCCCCATTGTTTGAAAAAGAAGGGCACGCCTTGCCGGCGGCATGCGTCGCGAATCTCGCGCGCCCAATCTATGTGCATAATACGCGCATTGGGACCACTCTCGCCCCCCGCAATCACCCAATGGATGCCGCTCAAGTCGATATCGCCGACCGGCCCGATCAACGGCTCGACCGACAAAAAGCGGACGGCCGATGGTGCGGCACGAAGATGTTCAACCCGCGCGGCCCCCCGGCAATCCTCTACCGACACGCCCGTCCAGATATGCGACGGCGGAGCACGGTCTGCATATCTGGCTGCGAGATAATCGCGCATTCTGGGACTTCGCTTGGTCAGCACTTGGTAAGTGTGCCAGTCGGCTGCCTCCATCGTGTTGAACACCCGGTTGATGAACGACGTAGGAATTTCCTTGTGGAACAGGTCGCTCATCGAGTTGACGAAGATCATGCGGCCGCGCCGCCAGCGAAGTGGCTGGTCGAGGCGCTCCGGCCTGAGCTTCAGATCAAACCCATTTTCGAAAGGATGGCCGCGTACGCCGCGGAAACGCTCTGAGAAGCGCTCTGCATAGCAATTGTCACAACCCGCCGTGATCTTCGTGCAGCCCGTTACCGGGTTCCACGTCGCATCCGTCCATTCAATCGCGCTATTCTCGGCCATTCCAGTGCTTTGTTTCGACCTCTCTCGTTGCGCACCGCCAGGATATCCGTGAAAAGGTGCTGGTCTGTGCAGGAGAATCTCACATTTAAACCGCGAAGGGAATCCGGATTCGTGATCTGTTGCAGCAGCGCCAAAAATCGCTGAGCCGCATAAATTGCCGCTATCGGGCTTCCGGGATCAACCGCACATGACTGCATTTGGGTCGCACCCACAACACTCCCCGCCCACTCCCCACCCCCTGTCCTACACCCCCCATGCCATGCCATCATCCCCCCGGCTCCTTCCATCGTCCGCGCCTCCACCACCTCGCGCCGCCCTTCGCATCGGCGCGCGGATTTTGCAGAAATTTTCCTATTGCGAAATCGACGCCACCGGTCCGTTTGGCGGCTTTGCGTGCGGGCTGCGACGGTGTGAACTTCGCAAAGCCGCTCGGCCTTGCAAAACGCTCGCCGGCGCGTCGCCTCCGGCAACCGGTGCGGACTTATCGTTGCGCGCCAACAAAATCGCAGCGCGGCATTTTCGCGTCGCGTAAAATGCTCTAGGCCGCGCGCCATGCTGAACCTCAATGCCATCACCGTGCGCCTGGGCGGCCGCACCATTCTCGATCGCGCCGCCGCCGCGCTGCCGCCGCGCAGCCGCGTGGGCCTTATCGGCCGCAACGGCGCGGGCAAATCCACGCTGATGAAGGTGATGATCGGCCAGATCGACCCGGACGAAGGCTCATGCGACATGCCGCGCGACACGCGGCTCGGCTATATCGCGCAGGAAGCGCCTTCGGGCACCGCCACCCCCTTCGACACCGTGCTTGCCGCCGATACCGAGCGGGCCGCGCTGATGGCCGAAAGCGAAACGACCGAGGATCCCGATCGCCTCGGCCATATCTATGAGCGGCTGACCGCGATCGACGCCTATACAGCGCCGGCCCGCGCCGCCCGCATCCTCGTGGGCCTGGGTTTCGACGAGGAAATGCAGGGCCGCCCGCTCGACAGCTATTCGGGCGGCTGGAAAATGCGCGTGGCGCTGGCCGCGCTCCTCTTTTCCAATCCCGATCTGCTGCTGCTCGACGAACCGTCCAATCACCTCGACCTCGAAGCCACGCTCTGGCTCGAAAATTTCCTCAAAAGCTATCGCGGCACCGTGGTCGTCATCAGCCATGAACGCGACCTTTTGAACAATGTCGTCGATTATATCCTCCATCTGGAAGGGGGGAAGGTCACGCTCTACCCCGGCGGCTATGACGCGTTCGAGCGGCAGCGCGCCGAACGGCTCGCCCAACAGGAAGCGGCGCGCGCCAAGCAGCAGGCCGAGCGCGAGAAACTCCAGGACTATGTCGCGCGCAACTCGGCCCGCGCCTCGACCGCCAAGCAGGCGCAGTCCCGTGCCAAGGCGCTGGCCAGAATGCAGCCCATCGCCGCCGCGATCGAGGATCCGACGCTGCATTTCGGCTTTCCCAGCCCGCCCGAACTGCGCCCGCCGCTCATCACCATGGACATGGCCTCGGTCGGCTATACCGACACGCCGGTTCTGCGCCGGGTGAATCTGCGCATCGACCCCGACGACCGGCTGGCGCTGCTCGGCCGCAACGGCAATGGCAAGACCACGCTCGCCCGTCTCATCGCCGCGCAGCTCGCCCCGATGGAAGGGACGATGCAAAGTTCGGCCAAGATGAATGTCGGCTACTTCACCCAATATCAGGTGGAGGAACTCGACATCACCGACACCCCGCTCGAACATATGACCCGCGTGATGAAGGGGGCGACGCCCGGCGCGGTGCGCGCCCAGCTCGGCCGCTTCGGCTTTTCGGGCGAGCGCGCGACGCAGAAGGTCGGGAGCATGTCGGGCGGCGAGCGGGCGCGGCTGGCGCTGGCGCTCATCACCCGCGACGCGCCGCACCTCCTCATCCTCGACGAACCGACCAACCACCTCGACGTCGACAGCCGCGAAGCGCTGGTGCAGGCGCTCAACGACTATTCAGGCGCGGTGGTGATCGTGTCCCACGACCGGCACATGATCGAACTGGTCGCCGACCGGCTGGTGCTGGTGGACAATGGCACGGCCCAGCCATTCGATGGCAGCCTCGACGATTATACCGACATCATCCTGCGCAAATCCGACGGCAATGGCGCGGATGGGGCAGGTGGTGGCGACGCGCCCAAGGTCGACCGCAAGGCGGAAAAGCGCGAAGCCGCCCAGTGGCGCGAAAAGCAGAAGGCGGCGAAGAACGCGGTCAGCAAGGCGGAAAGGGAAATGGCGGCGCTTGCCGCCGAACGCAGCCGCATCGACCAGGCGCTGTTCGATCCCAAGGCGGCGACCGGCGCGGAAGCGAAGATGACCACCAGCGAACTGATGGTAAAGCGCGCTGCGGTCGAAAAGAAGCTGGAAGCGGCCGAGGAGGTCTGGATGGAAGCGAGCGCAGCGTTGGAGGCGCTTTGACCGCTCAGCGCCCGATCAGGATGAACGGCGCCCAGATATAGGGCTGGGCCGCATCCGGTCGCCCGGATTGCATCAGCTTGAGCATCGCCTTCTGCAACGCCACCGCGCGCGGCAGCCCGCGATCCGCGCCCTTCACCGTCTCCAGCGTGACGAAGGCGCTGGCATCGTCCCGCACCGGCCAGTGCGATACCAGCAGCGCGCCCGCACCGGCATAGCGGAACGCTTGGGCCAGGCCAGAATAGGCGGGCGCCTGCGCCGTCTCACCCGCTGCCGTGTTGCAGGCGGACAGGATCACCCAGTCCGCGCCGATCCGCATCGTCGCCACTTCCGACGCTGTCAGCAGCCCGTCGTCGCCTTCACCGGGGGAAAGCAACAGCGCCGGCTCAGTCAGCCCCTCCATCTCGCCGCTGACCAGTCCGTGCGTCGCGAACAGCATGACGCCATAGGATGTTAGGTCGATCCGTCGCAGCGCACTCTCGCTCGCATCCGCGCCTGTCAGCAGGGTCGCGCGTGCCGGGCCGAACCGGGCGGCCACCGCCTGCAATTCCGCCGATGATCCGGGCAGGGCCGGCAGCGCCGACAGCGTCGCAGCGTTTCCGCTGCGAAAAGGTCCGCCGGCCCTGGTCGCCGGCATCGACGCTGCGTCGGCGAAAGCGGGGGCGCCAATGCCCAGGAAACGTTGATACCTCATCGCTGTTTGTCGCGTCGGCGCAGGGGCCGTGAGGAAGCCTGGCTGCACGGTCAGCGCGAAGCGCCGGATCAGCCAAGGCGTGTCGCGCCGCGCCGTCGTTACCGGCTTTTGCGGCAGCATCGCGAATGGCACGGAGGCGAAGGCTCCGGTCGGCACGATCCGCAAGGACCGCGTTTTGGCAAGGATGCTTTTGATCCCTGGCGTCAGTATCTGCTCATGCAGTTGATAGGCCGCCTGTCCGTCAAATTCCTCCGGCGACAGCGTGTCGCGCAGCCGGCCAACCAGCGCGATTAGATCGGCCCTGCTCATGCCAGCCCGCTCGATCCGAAGGGCGGTGTCGCTGATCGCCAGCATGTAGACGCCGCTGAAGGCCGGCATGACCGCCAGATAGGCCTCATTCCTGCCCAGATCGCGGCGCAGCGCGGGCAGGTCGGGATGCTCAACACCGCGCGCCTCCGCCCAGCGGGGAAAATCGCGGGCGATCGCGCTCTGCTCTGCCGCCACGTCCGCGGCGGCGGCCGCGTGGCGATCGCGGGCCTCGGCAATACCGCTATCGACCGCCAGCGCTTTCAACACATCGCGATCCGCCCGCTCAAGCACTCTGCCGAAATCCTGCAATGTTCGCACCCGGCCGGCCAACGCTGGATCCTCGACCAGTCTTTGCGCGACCAGCCGATTGGCATGAGCGATGCGCGACGCTGCCATGATCGCCATGGCATTGAGCGCCAGCTCGCCATCCTGGATCTCTGCTGCCGTTCCCAACGCGATGTCGAGCGCCAGCCGCTGTTCCTCATTGAGTTCGCCGTCATTGTTGACCGCTGCATCGGCGCGCACCACCGCAACGAGCCGGTGCGCGCTTTCACTGATGTCTCCGCCTCCCGGATTGGTGCGCGCCAGCACCATCGCCGCCAGCGCCAGCGGCAGCGCGGGGGCATTGTCGAGTTGCGCGCTTTCCCTGGCATAGGCGGCGGCGGCGCTGTGCGCCTCATCCATCCGCTTCGCCTCGATCAGTGCGGCGATCAGGTAGGGATAGGCGCGCTGGCCGATATCCCTGTCCTTGTCGGACCCGGCCTGCACCCGGCTGATGGCTTTGCTCAGGCGATCAATCGCGTCGTCGCGGTGACCTTCGGCCAGACTTGCCGCGCCGGCCCAGGCCAGCGCGCGCGCCGACTGTGGGCTATTCTCGCCCTCCAAGGCTCGGAAGCCGCGCTCTGCCTCCATGAATAGCGGCTCGGCGTCGGCATAGCGCTCCATCGCCAACAGCACGGAACCCAGATTTTGCAGGGCGAAATGGAAATACAGGCTGTCGGTTCCCACCGTCTCACGCTTGATGGCGATAGCGCGCTGCAGATAGTTCAGGCTCTCGGCGCGCCGTCCGGTGCGCGACAGCAGCAGGCCGAGCGCCTCCAGCGCCCGGGCGTAATTGGGATGCTTGCGGTCGACATGGTCGGTTGCGACATCCACCGCCAGCCGCGCATAATGTTCGGCCTCTTCGACCCGGTCGGCGCGCTGGAGCATCTGGGCATAGGTATAGTAAGCGCCGATCGCATCCGCGCTATTCGGCCCCACCGCCGCGATCCGCGCGTCCATGCACGCTTTCTGCGCCACCACCGCTTCGGCGTTCCGGCCCAGCCGCATCAATGCCTGCGCATGGATGAAGGCGATGTTGGACCGCAGCATATGGACGTCCCGATCGATCCCGTCAGGGGGCAGGCTGGCGACATAGCCGTCCATCGTGCGGCTCGCCTGCGCCAGGGTTTCAGCGCCGCCCGATACATCGCCCAGCGCCATTTGCGCATAGCCCTTGACGGACCGCCCCTGCATCCAGGCGATGGGATAGGCATCCGCAAATGGCGCGAGCAGGATCAGCGCCTCGTCCGATCGACGCAACGCGTCGGTATTTCTGCCGTCCAGCTGGTCCATGGACGCCAGCGTGGCGAGCGCGACGCCCGCCAATGGATGCGGGTGTCCATTGGTCCGGATCTTGAGCGCTGCGTCATGCAGCCGCATCCACGCGTCGCGGGTCTGCTGCGACATGGACAGCGCATAATCGTCGCTGTCATAGAGGGCCGATGCGGCCGCCTCCAACCGGTAGAGCCCGGCATGGCGGGGATCGGTCGGCGAAAATGCCGGCATTTTCGCCAGTGACGGCGATGCTGCAAGCAGCAAAACCGGCAATATCCCAAGCCGCGTTAATCGCTTCACCATCGCCCCCGCTCAGTGATCTGCCCCGCCCGTCCTTTGCGGTGTCGCCATCCCCGCCGTCAAGAGCCGAGCGCAGGCCGCCAGTCCCAGCGCAGCGGATCGCCGTCCATCACCTCGACACCCTTGGCGATCAATTCGTCCCTGATCGTGTCGGACAGGGCGAAATCCTTGTTCGCGCGCGCGGCTGCGCGGCGTTCCAATTCTGTCTCGACCTGATCAGCCGTCAGCTGCGCGTCCTTGGGACGCATCCTCAAGTCGGCACGCGTCAGGCTCAATAGATTGAGGCCCAGTGCCTGGTCGAACGCCGCGATCAGGCACAGTTTTTCATCCGCCGGGACCTTCTTCATGCCGATCGCGTCTTCCAACAGCGGCAGCGCGCGCGGCGTCATGAGATCATCGCTGATTGCTGCGTCAAATTGTTCGAGCAGCGGCGTGAGCTTGGGGTGCAGGTTGGCGCGCAGATAATCGAGCCGGGGCGACTGCCAAGTCACGCCTTGTGCGCGCGCCTTCAATCCCTCCACGCCCATCACCAACCGCTTCAACCGCGTGAGCGCGGCCGCCAGATTGTCGGCGCTGAATTCCAGTTCGCTGCGATAATGCGCGCCCAGGCACAACAGGCGATAGGCGAGGGGATGCACGCCCGCGTCGATCAGGCTGAACAGCGTGGTGAAACCGCCCTTCGACTTGCTCATCTTCCCCTGTCGATCGACAAGGAAATTATTGTGCATCCACCAACGCGCGCCGGTGAAGCCGGCCTCCGCTGCGCCGATTTCCGGGCCGCAGCAGGCATGAAAGGCCTGGTTCTGCGCGATTTCATTGGGGTGATGGATTTCGCGATGGTCAATGCCGCCGGTGTGAATATCGAATGGCTGGCCAAGGCGCGCCTGGGACATGACCGAACATTCCAGATGCCAGCCGGGCGCGCCCTTGCCCCACGGGCTGTCCCATTCCATCTGCCGCTGCTCGCCCGGCGGTGATTTGCGCCAGATCGCAAAGTCGCTTGGGTTGCGCTTGCCCGCCACAGGGTCAATCCGCGCATGCGCCGCATCGTCGCGACCGCCGGCCAGCGCGCCATAATTTGGCACGGTCGAGCTTTCGAAATAGAGGCCGCTCTCCAGTTCGTAGCAATGCGCGTCGGCGATCTTCTGCGCAAATTCGATCATCTGCGGAACATAGTCGGTCGCGACCGTCCATTCGCTGGGCGCGATGATATTGAGGTCCGCGATATTCTGCTTGAATGCCTGCGTATAATGGGCGGCGATATCCCATATGCTCTTGGCGCTCGCCCGCGCGGCCGCCTCCATCTTGTCGTCGCCAGCGTCAGCGTCGCTGGTCAGATGGCCGACATCGGTGATGTTGATGATGTGCGTGACTGACAGCCCCTTCCACAGGAGCGTGCGGCGCAAAGTGTCGGTGAAGACATAGGCGCGTAAATTTCCGATATGGGCATAATTATAGACGGTGGGGCCGCAGCTATAGACGCGCGCGTGCCCGTCCTCGATCGGAGCGAACGGCGCGACCGCCCGCGTCAGGCTGTTGAACAGGCGCAAGGGCGCGGCGATAGGCTGGTCTTGGGACATGCGGCCAGCCATGTCGCGAGACGCGATCGGGGTCAATCCTCAGGCGTAGGCTGCGCATTTGTAATATAATGTTGCGAGACGCACGACATCTTGCAGCGGCGCACGTCCTGCCCGATATTGATGATGCGGGCCGGGCCCCTCTGGCGACGTGGATGTTCACCCCTTGCATCCCGTCGCGATGTCGGACCGCATCGGGTGTGCCCGGTGCAGGTTTTGTGGCGTTTGCCCCCTCACGTGCCACAGAAGACCGCGCCGGGCTCACTCGAACCAGATGGATTGGATGGAGTGAGTTTGACACATGAATAATCCCGTTCGCATGCCGGGCTATGGCGCCAGCCGGTCGGTCGACACCGATGCCGGCCTGCGCGCGCATATGCTCGGCGTTTTCCGCAATATGGGCCTTGGCCTGGTCATCACCGGCCTGGTCGCGGCGCTGGTCGGCAACACGCCGGCGCTTGCCGCCGCCATTTACGGCACGCCGCTCAAATGGGTGGCGATCTTTGCGCCCTTGGCGTTCGTGTTCTTTTTCAGCTTCCGCATCGAAAAGATGACGACCGCTGGCGCGCGTACCGCCTTCTACGCCTTCGCGGCGGTGATGGGCGTGTCATTGGGCAGCGTGTTCCTGGTCTTCACCGGCGGCAGCATCGCGCAGGCCTTTTTCTCGGCCGCGGTCATGTTCCTCGCCATGGCGCTGTGGGGCTATACGACCCAGCGCGACCTGACCAAAATGGGCAGCTTCCTGATCATGGGCCTGATCGGCATCATCGTCGCCAGCCTTATCAACCTTTTCATCGGTTCCTCGGCGATGGCGATGGTCATCTCGATCATCGGCGTGGTGGTCTTCACCGGCCTCACCGCCTGGGACGTGCAGCGCATCAAGTCCGAATATTTCTATTATGCCGGTCATGAAGTCGCGCAGAAGATGCAGGTGATGGGCGCGCTGTCGCTCTACCTGAACTTCGTCAACCTGTTCCAGATGCTGCTCAGCCTGACCGGTGAGCGCGAATGACGCGGGACGCAGCGCAGCTGTCCGCCATGCTTTGCCCGGTCTGTCATGTCGGCCTCGCCATGACGGATCGGCAGGGCGTCGAGATCGACTATTGCCCGCAATGCCGGGGCGTGTGGCTTGACCGGGGCGAACTGGACAAGATCATCGAGCGGTCGGCAGTCGGCATGACGCCGCCTCCGCCTGCCGCTCAACCCAGCTACCGCCCCGACCGCGCGCATTATGATCATGGTCCAAGCTTCCAGAAGAAGCGAAAGAAAAGCTTTCTGGAAGAATTGTTCGATTGACCGGACGCAAGGGAGATCTCAGCCCGTCGGGGTGACGCGTCGTAAAACCCCCGCCATCCATCCCAGCGAAGGCGGGCATCTCACCTGCCGTCCTTCAGTGCGCCGCGCCCCAGCTTGGTCCGGTGCCGATTTCCACACCCAGCGGCACGCTCAGCGTCACGATCGGTTCGGCCGCCGTTTCCATCACGCGGCGGATCACCGCGCTGGCCGCATCCACATCGCCCTCCGGCACTTCGAAAACCAGTTCGTCATGCACCTGAAGCAGCATCCGGACGCCAGATAGCCCTGCCGCCTCCAGCGCCGGTCCCATACGCACCATCGCCCGCTTGATGATGTCGGCGCTGGTGCCCTGGATCGGCGCGTTGATCGCCGCGCGTTCGGCGCCCTGGCGCTCATGCTGGATCGACGCCTTGATGCGCGGAAACCAGGTTTTGCGCCCGAACAGCGTCTCGGTATAGCCCCGCTCCCGCGCCTTTTCGATCGTCTCGTTGATGTAGATGCTGATGCCGGGGAAACGCTCATAATAGCGGCTGATCATGTCCTGCGCCTCATCCGCGCTGATTTCCAGCCGGCCGGCAAGGCCCCAGCGCGAAATGCCGTAGAGGATGGCGAAGTTGATCGTCTTCGCTCGCCCGCGCGTCTCACGATTGACCTCCCCGAACAGTTGCTCGGCGGTGGCGGCGTGAATATCCTCGCCGGCCGCGAACGCCTCCTTGAGCGCAGGCACATCGGCCATGTGGGCCGCCAGCCGCAATTCGATCTGGCTATAGTCGGCCGCCAGGATGACATGGCCCGGCTCTGCGACGAAGGCATGGCGGATCTGCCGGCCGACTTCGGTGCGGATCGGAATATTCTGCAAATTGGGATCGGTGGATGACAGCCGTCCAGTCTGCGCCCCGGTCAGCGAATAGCTGGTATGGACGCGGCCGCTATCCTTGTTGATCTGCGCCTGCAAGGCATCGGTATAGGTGGATTTCAGCTTGGAGAGCTGCCGCCATTCCAGCACCTTGGCGGCGATCGGCGCGCCCTGCGCCTTTAACTGCTCCAATATGGTGACGTCGGTCGAATAAGCGCCCGACTTGCCTTTCTTGCCCCCCTTATACCCCATTTTGTCGAACAGGATCGCGCCCAGTTGCTGGGTGGAGCCGATGGCGAAGGGCTGGCCGGCGATCTCGTGAATTTCGGTTTCCAGCGCGGCGATGCCGGCAGTGAATTCGGCCGAAAGACGGGACAGGGCTTCGCGGTCGACCTTGATCCCCTGATGCTCCATCTTCGCGATCACCCCGACCAGCGGCCGGTCGACCAGTTCATAGACGCGGTTCGCGCCCTCATTCGCGATGCGCGCCTTGAACCGCTTCCACAGGCGCAGGGTCACGTCGGCGTCCTCCGCCGCATATTCAGTCGCACGGGGCAGGGGCACTTCGGCAAAGCTGATCTGGTTCTTGCCCGTGCCCACGACCTCCTTGAAGCTGATACATTCATGGCCCAGATGCTGGCGCGCGGCTTCGTCCATGCCATGGCCCGACAGCGACTTGCCCGCTTCCAGGTCGAAACTCATGACGATGGTGTCGTCATAGGGCGCGACCTCGATCTCGTGGCGGCGCAGGACCGTCATGTCATATTTGAGGTTCTGGCCCACCTTAAGCACGGCGTTATCTTCCAGCAGTGGCTTGAGCTTTGCGAGGACCAATGCCTTGTCGAGTTGCGCGGGTCGCTCGGCGAACATGTCCGTGCCGCCATGGCCGACCGGGATGTAACAGGCCGCGTTTGGTGCGACTGCCAGGCTGATGCCGACAAGACCGCAGGATACGCAATCGAGCATGTCGGTTTCTGTGTCGACCGCCACCACGCCTTCCGCCTGCGCCGCCGCGATCCACCGGTCGAGCGCGTCCTGCGTCACCACCGTTTCATAAAGGCTTCGGTCGATCGCGGGTTCGTCGGCAAAGGCGGGAGGCGGCGGCGCGGCCTCGTCCGTCGCTGCGGCCGCCGCTGCCGCCACTGCAACCGCCGCCGCCGGCGCGCCCAGCCGATTGAGCAAGGTCTTGAAGCCATGATGCTCCAAAAACGTCTGGAGCGGTTCGGGCGGAATGCCCTTGAGCGTCAATTCCTCCAGTGGCTCTGGCAGGTCCATCGCATCATGCAGCGCCACCAGCCTGCGCGACAGTCGCGCCATATCGGCATGGGCGATCAGGTTTTCCTGCATCTTGGACTTCTTCATGGAAGGCGCGGCGTCCAGCGCCGCCTCCAGCCCGCCATATTCGGTGATGAGCTTCGCCGCCGTCTTGGGGCCGATGCCGGGAATGCCCGGCACATTATCCACGCTATCGCCCATCAGCGCCAGCACGTCGCCCAATTGTTCTGGCTGCACGCCGAACTTGCCCATGACATAATCGGCCCCGCGCCGCTCATTCTTCATCGTGTCGTACATGTCGACGCCGGGCTGGATCAGCTGCATCAGGTCCTTGTCGGAACTGACGATCGTGACATGCCAACCGGCCGCCACGGCCGCCCTGGTATAGCTGGCGATGATGTCGTCGGCCTCATACCCGTCTTCCTCGATACAGGGCAGGGAAAAGGCGCGGGTGGCGTCGCGGATCATCGGGAATTGGGGAACCAGGTCTTCCGGCGCGGGCGGGCGGTTCGCCTTATACTGGTCGTACATGTCGTTGCGGAAGGTGTGCGATCCCTTGTCCAGGATCACGGCCAGATGCGTCGGCCCCTCCGCCTTGCCCAGTTCCTCGGCCAGCTTCCACAACATCGTCGTATAGCCATAGACCGCGCCCACCGGCTGGCCATGCCGGTTGGTCAGCGGCGGAAGCTGGTGATAGGCGCGGAAAATATAGCCCGAGCCGTCGACGAGGTAGAGGTGATTCTGGGTCATGGACAGCGGGATAGCCTGTATCCGCGCGACCCTCCAGCCCGCTACCGCGTCTCGTGATTGGCCGCGACCGCCTTCGACACCGCCTGCATCAGCGCCCAGCGTTCGGGGATCGGCACGGTGGTCGATCCGATCATCACCGCAACGGCATAGCTGGTCCCGTCGGGCGCGGTCATGATGCCGACGTCATTATAGCCGGTCGATCGCGGCGCCAGATCTTGGCCCGTGCCAGTCTTGTGCAGATAATGCCATCCGGCGGGCACGCCACCCTTCACCCGTTGCGGACCCGTCTTCGCCTCGCTCATGACATTAAGCAGCAGCCTGGTCGATGCAGGTGACAGCATGTCGCCTTGCTTGAGTTTCGCCAGCGCCGCGACGATCGCACTGGGCGCGGCGCCATCGGGCGGACTGGCAAGATAATTGTCGAGCGCCTTCACCCGCACCGACATGGGTAGCCTGGCGCGCGCCGCGTAGAAATTGCGACCCAGCGAATAATCCTGTCGCCAATCGAGGCCGGCCGTCGCCGATTGCAGCAGCCGCTCGCCCGGACCAAAGCGAATATCCTTGATCATCCGCCGCGCCAGGAACCCACGCACCGCGTCCGGCCCGCCCGCCGCGCGCAGCAGCGCATCGTTGCAGGTATTGTCGCTCTGCGTCATCGCCCGGCGCATCAGATCGGAATAGCTGGTGGTCCAGCCGCCCTGCTTGGCGACCAGCGCTGCGCTGGGCTGGTGGAACAGTGTCAAATCGTTGCGGGTCAGCGTGGTCGTGTCGGTCAGGCGCAGCTTGCCCCGGTCGACCGCGTCGAGGAAGGTCATGCTGACCCACAGTTTCGACACGCTCTGCTGCGGGAACAGGGAATTGCCGTTCCAGGCGACGGTCCAGTCGGCCCCTATGCGCCGCACGGCGATGCCGACCTTGCCCTTGAAGCTTTGGCCAAGGCTGCGGATGACGCTGACCAGCGCAGTGGGCGGCGCCTCATTCTGGTCGATATCGCGATAGGGCAGGGGCGGATTGGCGACTTGCCGGATCGGCCAGCTATTGGTGGTGGGCTGCGGCTTTTGCGGGCTGGCGGCGGCGGCCATGGCGCGCGGGCGCTCGGGCGCGCTGACGCAGGCGGACAAGGCCGCGATCAACAGGACAAGGCGCGCCGCTGCCCCCCGCTTTTCTTTGAACGACATGATTTTCCCCGAACTTATGCGCCCATAGGCCTTGGCTGGGGCTCAGCCTTCAAGATGGATGCGACGAATGAGTCCACAAATGCGATAGAGGGAGCAGCGCGGCGGCAACCTCTTGATTCCGGACCGCCAATGCTCAGTTGCGGTTCAGCGGCGACCGGGCAATAGCCGCGTCATGACCATGACCATGATCATGAACAGGCGGGCTCTGCTGTCGGGCAGCGCCGCGGCGGCACTGGGGCTTTGGGGCGGGACGGTGCGCGCCGCGCCCTATGCGTCGCGCCGGATCGCCGTGACGGTGCGAGGCGAAGGACGGGACGTGGTGCTGATCCCGGGTCTCGCTAGCGGCCCCGGCATATGGAACGGCTTGTTGAGCGCGCTGCCGGGCTATCGTTTCCACCTCATTCATGTGCGCGGCTTCGCCGGACTTCCCGCGCAGGCCAATCAAAGCGGCCCGCTCATCCAGCCGCTGGCGGATGAGATTGCGCGCTACATCACCGCTGCGGGCCTCAACCGCCCCCCGGTCATCGGCCATTCCATGGGCGGCACATTGGCATTGAAACTGGGACTGAGCGGCCGGGTGGGCCGTGTGATGGTGGTGGACATGCTGCCGGCCGGCGCGGCGATGGTCGGCGGGACCGCAAGCGGGCTGGGCTTTCTTGCCGACCAACTCAGCAGCTACCTCACCGGCACGGCGGCCGGCCGGCGCTATCTGGCCCAGATTGTCGCACAGACGCCCGGTGCAAAGACCAGCGACCCCGACGTGATCGCCAACGCCTTGCGCGATCTCGCCAATCTCGATCTCGGCCCACAATTGTCGCGCCTGACAGTGCCGCTTCATGTCGTCTTCGCTGTCGGGTCCGATGCGCAGCAGGCCGCTGCCATCACCCGCCGCTTCCGCGAGGCCTATGCCGGCGCCAAGGGGGCGGTGCTCAAGCCCATCGGGCCCAGTGGTCATATGGTAATGGCCGACCAGCCGGCGCGGTTCCTGGCACTGTGCAGGATGTTTCTGGCGGGCTGACCCGGAAAGCGCCAGCGCGCTGCGGTCCGAGACTTCCGACCAGGGATGCAGGGCCAATGGAAAAGCGGCCCGGCATCTTCCTAAGGAGCCGGACCGCCTTATCTGCCCTCGCGGCATTGACTACCCGTGTTTGGGCCTGACTTGGAAAGCGTCAGTCGTTCTTCAGATCGCGACCGGCATCCTGCAGCGCGTCGCCGACATCGTCCTTGGCTTCGCCGGTCTCGCGCTTGGCGTCGGCAGCCGCCTCGTCAGCGGCGGCGCCGACGTGGTCCGCACCATGATCGATCGCCTGACCGGCGTCGTCCAGCCCGTTGTCGATGGCATCGCCCGCATCATCGGCGGCGCGGCTGATGTCGTTCCCCATGGAATCGCCCGTCCGCTCCAGATTGTCCTGCGTCTTTTCCGAGCAGGCCGACAGGCCCGCAGCGGCGATCAGGGTCATACCGGCGATAATTGCAGTGCGCATGATGGTTCCTCTCTTCCATTGCGTAGACAGCCACAAGCGCAGCAGCGCCGATAAAGTTGCGTGACCGTCATCATCTGCCACGCAGGCCAAAGACCATCGATCGATCGTCTTCGGGTATCAGGCCTTCCAACACCCGCCAGAATCCGGTGACGGACCCCTGGCCGGCCTGCGCATAGGCCGCCGCCATTTTTTCGCGCAATGCGCGAAACAGCTCGGCTTCGAGCGCCGCGCCCTGAGGGCTTAGGCGTAGCAGCTTTTGCCGCCTGTCGCTCGCGCCGACGCGGGTTTCGATATAGCCGCGATCGATCAGGTCGTTCAGCACCCGGCCAAGCGACTGCTTGGTGATGGCAAGCAAACGCAGCAAATCCTTGACCGTCAGGTCGGGCTGGCGCGAGATGAAATAGAGTGCGCGATGATGCGCCCGCCCCAATCCTTGCGCCGCCAGCCCTTCGTCAATGGATCGCGTCAGTGCGCCATAGCCGAAATACAGCATTTCGATGCCGCGCCGTATCTCATCCTCGCGCAGGAAGAGCGGCGAGGCTGGGCTGATTTGGGAAGCGGAGGAAGGCGGAGCCATGAAAGCGATGTTCCGGATAAAAAAGGTTGGCGCCATATTGGCGTCGCGAAACTGTGATGACTAGGCTTTCCTTTCGCGCAGCACCCGCTATATGGCGGTCCGCGCTGGTGATGCCGGCGCGCTGCTGGGGCGTAGCCAAGCGGTAAGGCAGCGGTTTTTGGTACCGCCATGCGCAGGTTCGAATCCTGCCGCCCCAGCCACACATTCCGAAATGCAAAAGTTTGAGAGCCGCGATCCGGCTATGGCGTGAGAACGCGGCAGTTCGGCGCGGTTTGCGGGCAGCGACAAAGGTCGTGTCCCGCGGGGTGGTGTAGGAAGGTTTCCCTGAGAGGGTGGCCACCGTCGATCTTCTGGTAGGGTTCGGAT